>NZ_CP041687.1:1486807-2973614 GCF_007362475.1 Chryseobacterium sp. SNU WT5 | reverse complement strand
TATAATTTAAAAAAAGGCACTTCTCTTAAATCTACAGATTTTACAGATGCTAACAATAACTGGACTGCTGCAGAATTTAATAATGCTGCTTTAGACAATGCTGCTTTAGATGCACATTGGGGTGTTTCTGTCACTTACGATTATTTTAAAAATACCTTTAACCGAAACAGTTATAATAACAACGGAGCCGCTTTAAAAAGTTATGTTCATTACAGTTCAAATTATGAAAATGCATATTGGTCTGGTTCTGAAATGGTTTATGGGGACGGTGCTTCTACTTTCGCACCTTTAACTTCTTTAGATGTTACTGCTCATGAGTTAGGACACGGTATTTGTGAATATTCTGCCAATTTGGTTTATGCCAGAGAATCAGGAGCTCTTAATGAGGGACTTTCTGATATTTGGGCAGCTGTAGTAGAAAATGCTTATGCACCTACGAAGGATAATTTTTTGATAGGTGAAGATATTACAAAAGTATCGCCTTATTATTTAAGATCGATGAGTGCTCCAAAAACAGGTTTAAGTGCACAACCAGATACCTATCTGGGAACGAACTGGAAAGCTGCTTCCAGCAGTTGTTCGCCAAGCCAGAACAATGATCAGTGTGGAGTTCACTCCAACAGTGGAGTTCTGAATCACTTTTTCTATATTTTAACACAAGGAAAATCTGGAACGAATGACAAAGGGAATTCGTATTCGGTTACAGGAATAGGTTTTGCAAAATCAGCAAAAATTATTTACAGAATGGAGACTTCTTACCTTTCTTCAAATTCTACTTATGCTAACGTATTGACGTACGCAATTCAATCTGCGAAAGATCTATATGGAGCTGATTCAACTGAAGCAATTGCTACCCAAAATGCTTTATATGCCGTAGGTTTGGGAAGCCCATACTCTTCTGGACCAGGGAATGGTACTGATACTACCGCTCCTTCTACTCCAATGAATCTTACAGCAAGTGGAACAACTGCAACTGCTACCACTTTAAGCTGGACTGCTTCTACTGATAATGTAGGCGTAACCGGTTATGACGTTTATTCTGGTTCTACTTTACTAGGAAATACAGCATCAACTACGGTCCCAATTACTGGTTTAACCGCTAATTCGACTTATACTTTTTCTGTAAAAGCTAAAGATGCTGCGGGAAATGCTTCAGCTTCAAGTAATGTAGTATCAGTTACTGCAGGTACATCTACCACTCCACCAGCCTCTTATTGCGCATCGAAAGGGAATTCAAGCGCAGATGAAAAGATCAAAAAGGTTGCTTTTGGAACAATCAGCAATTCTTCCACAGGAAGTGCAGGGTACGAAAACTTTACGTCGCTATCTACCAATGTGAATAAAGGAAGTTCTTACACCATTACCATTACTCCTTCATGGACATCTGCTTCATATAATGAAGGTTACGCTGTTTTCATCGATTATAATCAAGATGGTGATTTTTCAGATTCAGGTGAAACAGTTTTCACTAAAGCTGCTTCCAAATCAACTACAGCTTCAGGAACAATCGTAATTCCTACGAATGCTCTTACCGGAAATACGAGAATGAGAGTTTCAATGAAATATAATGGAATACCAAGTGCGTGCGAAAACTTCTCTTATGGACAGGTTGAAGATTATACCATTAATATTAAAGCTGCAGGTACAGCAAATTTGGTTGATGCAAATGTTAATAGTGCAATCGGCATCTACCCTAATCCTGTAAAAGATATTTTAAATGTTTCCGCAGAAGGAAGTTATTCTTACCAGATGTATTCTGAAAGCGGACAAATGGTCATGAGCGGTGAGAACAATGAGAAATCAATCGACGTTCAAAAATTGACTGCAGGTTTGTACATTATTAAAATTACAAAAGATGGAAAAACAACCAGTCATAAAGTAATTAAAAAATAATTTCTTTTATTTTTACAAAATGACTTCGGTCAAGTCGGTAGAGTTTTCTCTACCGACTTTTTTATGAAAAATACTTATGAATTTGTTAATGCATATCTCCTAAATTAATAGGTACCTTATTCTTCTTTTCTTTTACTAAAAGAACGAAAGGAATACAAACGAGGAACAGAAATCCTAAATAGAGAAAAACATCCATATAAGATAATACTGTTGCCTGTTTCAATACGGACAGATCTAAAAGTTTATACGCGGAGGCCAAAGCAGTATCCGGTGTAAAACCCTTCGCCTGAAATGCCGCCGTTAATCCACTTACTCGTTGTTGAACGTCTAAACTGTTTCCATCAAGATGACTTACTAAAGCAGCGCGGTGCAATGAAGTTTGATTAGAAATAAAAGTTGTGATCGCTGCGATTCCGAATGATCCTCCAAGTTGTCTCATCATCCCACTAAATGCAGCCCCCTGACCAATTTCTTGACCTTTTAGCGTACTCAAAGCCAATGAGGTAATTGGAATAAATAATAATCCCAAGCCCGCTCCCCTAACAATTAACATCCAGAAAAAATCAGGTTTACCAGTGTCAGGCGAAATAATTTTATAACCCCAAAAACTGTAGATAAAGAAAATTAATAATCCTAGAGCTATAAGAATTTGCTGTTTCGCACCCCGTGTTAATAACTTTCCTATGATAGGCATCATTACTGCAGTTGTAACAGCGGCAGGAATCATTAATGCTCCTGACTCAAAGGCCGTCCACCCTAGAATACTTTGAGTATAAAGAGGGACAATAAAAGTAGAGCCGTACAAGCCAAATCCCAGGACAAATGACATAATTGTACCCAAGCGCAAATTTCCATTCTTTAAAACCCGTAATTCTACGACCGGATATTTATAACTGAGTTCTCTCCAGAGGAACAGAATAAAGCCAATTACTGCAACAATACTTAGATAAATAATAGCAGGGCTGTCAAACCAATCGTCTTCATGTCCTTTCTCAAGAATATATTGTAAGGAGCCTACAAATGCCGCAAGCAAAAAGATACCATACCAATCAACATCTCTCGCTTTCCGTTTATCTGCAAATTTTGGACTTTTCACAAACTGTAAGGTCATTAGAGTTGCTGCAATTCCAATTGGAATATTGATATAAAAAATATAAGGCCAGCTGAAATTATCGACGATGTACCCGCCCAGTGGCGGCCCTAACGTTGGACCGATAATTACGCCCAAACCATAAATTGCCTGAGCCATACTTCTTTTGGCCAGCGGATAAGATTCAGTAATAATCGTTTGCGAAGTCACCAATAGCGCTCCTCCACCTATTCCTTGCATTAATCGAAAAAATACTAGTTCCCAGATATTCGTTGCATTACCACACAAAAAAGAAAATACAGTAAAAATAACGATGGAGGCTGCAAAGTAGTTTCTCCGTCCGAATTGTTGTGATAACCAACTAGTCATCGGAACAATAATTACATTACCAATAGCATATGCAGTAATTACCCAACCGACTTCTGAAAGTGTTGCTCCGAGGTTTCCCTTCATATCATTCAAAGCAACGTTTACAATTGTAGAATCTACAATTTCCAGCAAAGCACACAGAATGGCAGTAATAGTTATTATTACGCGTCTTGCACCGTATTCAACTAAGGAATCTTCTTCCATTTTATGATTCTATATTAAAGATTGACAGGAATAATTCAAAGAAAGATGAATTTTTCTATTTTAGATTTACAGTTACTTTTACGTTCAATCCTGCACGAAGTTTCTTAGCAATTTCAGGTTTAATCTTTGTGAAGTCAATTCTAACCGGAAGTCTCTGCACTACTTTTACGAAGTTTCCACTTGCATTGTCTGGTGGAAGAATAGAAAAAGTAGACCCAGTTGCTGGTGAAAAAGAAGTTACTTTACCTTCGAATTCTTCGCTTGGAAACGCATCAATTTTAATATCAACCATTTGGCCCTCGACCATTTTGGAAAGCTGAGTTTCCTTAAAATTTGCAATTACCCATTTTTGATTGTCACGAACTAAACTAAACAGTTGAGCGCCGGCTTGAACAAACTGTCCTTTCTGTTGTGATATTTTAGATACATTGCCATCTTCAGGGGCAAGAATTACGGTATATGAAAGATTCAATTTTGCATTTTCAACATCAACTTCGCGCTGCTTAACCATTGAATTAGCCACTCCAATCTGTTGGGAGCTTGCCTCTGTTTGAGAATTTACAATACCAGTTTGTTGCGAAGCTTGATTTCTTTGATCCACCAAAACCTGCAACTGTCGGTCTGCCGTTTGTTTAGCTGCTAAAGCTGTCTCATATTGCTGTTGTGTAATCGTATGATCTTTAACAAGGTTTGTATACCTCTTAAGATCCTGACTGGTTCTCCAGACATTTACTTTCGCAGCTTCAATTTGAGCGTTTGCTGTGGCAATAGCAGCATTGGTAGAATTTATGTTTTGTGATGCTGCTTTGGTAGAAGCAATTGAGGTCTGCACATTACTTTTTGCAGTTCCTAATGCGGCAACCGCTTGCTGCAAAAGCATTTTTTGATCACGATTATCAAGAATGATTAAGGTATCTCCTTTTTTTACAAATTGATTATCAGTAACTTTTACCTCTGCAACATATCCTGAAATTTTAGAAATTACAGGACTCATATTGGAAGCAATTTGTGCATCATCTGTTTCTTCATGAGTTAAACCAAACGAGTACATACGATATCCAAAATATCCTCCGATAATTAATACTGCAGTTAGTATAATTGGGAATACGAGTGATTTTTTCTTTTTAGTTTCAGGGAAAAGTTCCGGTTGTTCAGTTATGTTATCCATTGTTTTACAATTTCTTTTAATGATATTTTAGTTTTAGTTTGTCGTCATAATCCCAGAGCTTTGCAACAGTTTTCTGTAAGCAAGTGCTCCATCGGCTTTTGCATTTACAACATTTAGGTTTGCTATAATCTGCGCAGCATCTGCATCTAATAATTCGGTAATAGTTGCTAAACCATTATTGTATTTATTAGTAGTTACGCGAAAATTTTCATTCGCCTGATCTGCTGCTTTTTCATAAACAGAGATTTTCTTTTTTGCAAACTCTGAGGTTTGATAATCTCTGTTTACTTCCAGTTTGATTTGATCATTTAACAATTCACGTGTAGCAGAAATCTTCTTATTAGTTGCCTCCGCCCGCATCAAGCTCGAGTTCTTCTTCCAAAGATTATCGATATTATACTGAACTCCTATTCCAATATTAGCTGCATTAGTGATCGTTAAAACATTTGGGATTTCCGCTGCGATATAACCTCCCGTTAAAGCAATAGTGGGTAAATTCTCCGTTTTCGCTACCTTTATTCCTAGTTCAGAAGCTTTCTGTTGATAATCAATTGACTGTAAATCTGTTCGAAGCTGGAAAGCTTTGTTTACATAGTAAGAAACTTCGTGATTTTCTGTGAGTTCCGAAATGTAATTAGGATCAATTTCTAGAATAGTGCTTTCAGGTAAACCCAGCATTAAATCCATATTAATATTTGCAATATTATAATTATTAGATGCATCCAGGAGTTGCAATTCAATATTTGAGGTCTGCAAATTCGCTTTTAACTTATCATTTCTAGCAATGATGCCATTAGCTTCTAATTTTTGAAAGGACAAATCTCTTTTCTGCGATGATAAAAGGTTTTCCTTTAAAACTTTTACTTGCTGGCTACTTTTAAATAAATTATTATAAGCCTGAGCAATGTTGTAACCAATTGCAAGCTGGTCATTTTCTGTACTTAATTTGGCAGCAATAATTAAATAATCAGCAGACTGAATTCCATATTTTATTCTACCGCCGGTAAAGATAGGAAGTGAGGCAGAGACATTTCCATAAAAAGCTGAATTTGCTTTTGGTGTACTTCCTCCTGACCCCGCTGGTGTTGTTATTTTTAAATTTACATTCGCATTTGCAAGTGCCAAAGCACTAGCGGAAATTTTTAGACTTGGTAATCTGTTATTTTTCGCTTCGACATAATTGGCAGTCGCCTCTTGAATTTTTGCTTTATCAATCGCTAAATTTTTGGAGTTCTGAATTCCCATGTTAATGGCTTCTTCTAAGGTGACTTGCTTTGCAGCCTGACCATATAGGGAGTTAAGCGTACCCAGAAAAAATAAAAGAAAGAAAGATTTATATGTTTTCTTCATAACCTAATAGGTGTTTTAAAATATTTTGAATATGAATTTTCACTTCATCGAAATACTGATCTTCGTAATTTTCATCGCCTTCAAAGAATTCCTTATAGACAGGAAGGGTGTTTAACGCGGTGAAAATTGTTCCAGAAACCGTAGAGTGTACGAATTCCAGTCTCGGCTTTTTGCTGAAAATTTTTCGTGTCAAGCCTTTGTCGATCAATTGGGAGTAGATGGACAGAAATCCTTTTTTTGATTGCTTTAAATAATCATAGATAACAGGGTTTCTATTAGCGAGGTGTTCACGTTGTAGAATAAGATAAAATGGTTTTAACGTTTTTACGCGATCCGCGTATCGGTCAATAACCAATATCAGTTTTTCCCATTCGTCCAGATGCTCATTCGCAATAACATCTTTGCTGAAATTCAGACTTTCGGTCATTCTGAACTCGAATATTTTCTCGTATAATTTTTCTTTTGATCCGAAATAATAAGAGATCATCGATATGTTGACGTCGGCTTCTTTTGAAATTTCCCTTGTTGAAGTTCCCGCAAAACCTTTTTCTGCAAAAAGAATTTCGGCACTTCTCAAAAGATTTTCTTCTTTAGAAATCATATTTTGACTTTTTTGAGGGTACAAAATTAAATTAAAAAGAAATATAAATCAAACGATTGATTGATTTTTTTTTCAAAAGGAGAGCTTGGGATCAAGTATCACTTTTATATCACCTTCAATATTGGTGATCTTATAAATGGTTAAACTAAAATATAACAGGAAAAATTAATGATACTGGAAGTTCAGAAAAATGTTAATTTACAGTAATAAGTAACATTGGATTTAATAATTTAAAATGAACGATCTTAAAAAACGCTTACCAGCAATGTTTTCTACGCAGATTTATGCAGATATCTGGAAAGTTTAATACCCAAATCTGTCCATATAATTTTGGTGTTTCCGTTTCTTTCTAAGTGATAATTGGCATTTGAAATTTCTTCCAGAATAGCTTCAATATTCGCTCCGTGTATAAACTTGGCAAAACTGGCCCATTTAAAACCGTTTGATTCTATTTTTTTATAAACCAAACTTTGATTGCCATAATTTTGCAGTAACGCTAATCGAAACATTTCACTACAATATTCCAAAAAGTTCATTTGCTTTTCTTTGTTCCAAGTGGCAATTCTTCGGCCCCAGAGAACGATATTTTTAAGGAATTCCGGTTTCTTTTTAACTTGAAAGGCCTCTCGAACCCACATTACAAATTGTTCCTCGAATTCCAGATTTGTATTTTCGGATTGAAGTATTTTCTGAGCAGTATTATAATTTCCCTGTGATTGAAAAATAACTTCTTGTGACTGCTCCTTTGATATTTCATAACTCTTTTCTAAAAGAGCGGCAAGATCCTCGTCTTGGATACGTGGGACTTCTACCAACTGCGTTCTGGAAAGAATCGTGGGAAGAATTAAATCTGCTGTATTTGCGGTTAGAATGATATAAGTGTTTTTTGGTGGCTCTTCCAAAAATTTTAGAAACTTGTTGGCAGCTTCTGTATTCATTTTATCAGCTTGCCAAACAATCAGAATTTTACTACCACCTTCGAAACTTTTTAGTGCAAATTTGGAATTAATTTCATCAACTTCATCTGCGTAAATGGTGAGTTGCTTATTTTCTGATTCTAACTTTGCACTCCAGTCTTCTGTGTTTGCGTAAGGATTTTCAAGAATCATTTCGCGAAATTCTTGTAGAAATTGATCACTTAGTCCACTTTTATTAACCTTGAAGACAGGAAAACTAAAATGCAGATCAACATGATTAAGATGATCTACTTTTGACGACGATCTCTCATTCTCTTTTTTAAGAATCTCTTTTGCAAAAGCAATTGCGAGTGGAAGTGTTCCAAAGCCATCTTTACCCACAAATAATTGCGCATGACTTACCCTATTATTATGAATACTCTCTTTAAGAAGGTTTTTTAGTTCTTGATGACCTACAATTTGTTCCCAGTTCATGTTTCAAAGATAATATTTTTACGATAAAAAAAACCTTCAATTGCTTAACAAACTTTAACCAAAGTTACTTTCACAGTTCAGTTAAATTTAGGATATTTGCGCATTATTTTTAAAAATAGAGAATGAAAAGATTTTTTGTATTACCACTTGTAGCGGCTAGCTTTTTTGTCACTGCGCAATCGATTGGTAATTCTCCTTATGCTGCTTTTGGAATTGGAGATGTGAAGTATGACAATACAACTGATATCAATGCCATGGGTGGAATATCTACCGCATATATTGGAGATTTTAACAATAGTTTTAATTTCAGCAATCCTGCTGCTAATAAGAATTTAGAATTAACGACGATCAAGTTTGAAGGGAGTAATGAGAATAACTTTTACAAATCCAATTATGGAGATGTGAATGTTACTAAGCATTCTTCTTATTTATCTAATATATCTATCGCTTTTCCTCTATCCTCTAAAGTGAAATTTGGATTAGGTTATCAACCATACAGCTCCAAAAATTATTCTATAATTGAGCAGGAAATTTCTTCTACAGGAATTCGTAGAGCTAGCCTTTACCGTGGTAATGGCAGTATCAGTACCGTGCAAGCTGCATTTTCTTACCAATTGAATCCCGAGTTTGGATTAGGATTAAGAAGTAATTTCTACTTCGGAAATTTATATGATATTAACGAGCTCACGTATTCCACTGCTGAATTAATTAATGGATATGAAACGAAAAATAAGATAAAAACCTTCAATTTTACCCTTGGAGCGGCTTATCAGAAAAAAGTTCATAAAGATCGTAAACTAACATTAGGTGCTACCTATACTTTTGGTAATACAGGTCAGATGGAGACTCGTTTTACTAACAGTACTTATTTTTATACTCCAGGTGAGGAAAAAAATAACGTAAAAATTATTGAACAGAATTTTAGTGAAGATCAAAATTTGATTCCGATGGAATTTTCATTGGGTGCAGGTTATGGGAAAGATGCTAAATGGTTCGTTGGAACACAATTGGATTATAAGAAAGGTGAAAACACTCAATTTCTTGGGCAACCATTTGTAAATAATAATTCATATAAAATAGCAGCTGGAGGATGGTATTTACCTAACTATAACAATTTTAGAAACTACTTCTCGCGCGTAACTTACCGTTATGGAGCATATTACGAGAAAGGTAATCTTGCCTTTAACGGTACCAATATCAATAAGTTTGCTCTTACAGGTGGAGTAACTTTACCATTTGAGAATCGTAGTGGTAGCAGAATGAGTGGGATTGATTTAGGATTAGAACTAGGGCAAAGAGGAACTTTAAATAATGATTTAATTCGTCAAAATTTTGTTAATCTAAAAATCGGAATTAATTTTGCTGATAAGTGGTTTAATAAAAAGCTTTATGATTAATCAATGAATTTGTTTCCGCAAATTATATTAAAAAATATAGCCAGCCTTTTAGGTTGTGCTATATTTTTTGTTTTAATTTCATGTGACGAAGATCTTGCAGAGATCAATAAAAATAGAAATTCCAACTTTCCGTCTACAGTAATCAATAACGCTAACATCATACAGCGCGATTCTGGAATGATCAAATTACGAGCTACTGCTCCACTTATTGAAAAGTACGAATTTATCGATTCGCCGTATATTGTTGCCCGTAAAGGGATCAATATTCTTTTTTACGATAAAAAGAAACCAAATCTTCCCGGAAAGATCAGTGCAAAATATGCAAAGTTCAACGACAAAAAGAAGTTCTACGAAGCAAAAGGAAATGTCAAAATAATCAGTAACGAAAACCAAATGTTTGCCATGCAATCCGTCTACTGGGATCAGATGAAGAAAGTAATGTATACCAAAGACACGGTTTATGTAACGGATAAAGATGGTTCTACTTTGGTTGGTGCAAATGGAATGACCGCTAAGGACGATTTTTCAGAATATACTTTCTATAATAATTCTGGTGATATCAATGCACAAAAGATTCCCGAAAAAGGAAGGTAACTTCTGTAAAACTTATTTTTACTAAAGATGTTTACATCTAAATTTCTTACATTTAAGTAAACTTTATTTCATGACTTTTCACGCTCTAGGTTTAATGTCTGGTACGAGTCTCGATGGACTTGATATCTGTCACGCAACTTTCTATAAAGATCAGGCTGGAAAATGGCAATTCCAGATTCTAAATGCAATCACTTATCCATATAGTGATAATTGGGAAAGTAGACTCAGAAACTCCATTCATTTAACTGCTGAAGATTTATATGAACTTCATTCGGATTATGGTTTTTATTTGGGTGAGAAAGTAAAAGAATTCATTCATAGTTATGCCTTAGAAAACATTGATTTAGTAGCTTCGCACGGGCATACGGTATTTCATCAGCCTCAAAAAAGATTCACCGTTCAAATTGGCGACGGCCGTGCAATTAAAATTATTAATAATTTACCTACCGTTTATGATTTTCGAAGTCAAGATGTTCTACTGGAAGGAAACGGTGCACCATTAGTACCTATTGGTGACGAACTTCTATTCTCAGAGTATGATGCGTGTTTAAATATTGGGGGATTTTCTAATATATCTTTTAAAAAAGATGGAAAGAGAATTGCTTTTGATATTTCTCCTGTAAATATTGTATTGAATCATTTTGCCCAAAAATTAGGTAAAAATTTTGATGACAATGGTGACTTTGCGAGATTGGGAACGGTTAACGATCAATTGATAAAATCATTAGATTCTCTTAAATATTATCAGCAAAGTCCACCAAAATCTTTAGGAATGGAATGGGTTTCCGAAAATATATTACCCCAGTTGATAGCGGAAAGTCCGATCAATGTTCTAGCGAGCTTTACCGAACATGCTGCAAATCAAGTTGCGAAAACCTTAAATAATTATGATCTTAAAAAGGTTCTGTTTACAGGCGGAGGCAGCTTTAATTCGTACTTTTTGGAACTTATAAAAAGTAAGACTTCATCAGAAATTGTTCTTCCTGGCAACGAATTGATCAATTTCAAAGAGGCATTGATTTTTGCCTTTATGGGGGTCTTGCGAATCAATAATGAAATTAATATATTATCCTCCGCCACCGGAAGCGCTTACGACCATTCTTCAGGAATTGTATTGTAAAATTCCGTTTAATTAAAATAAAAAAAGATTATGCAGATAGACATTAGAAATTTGACCATTTCAGATTACGAAGAACTTAGGGAAACGATGTTAAAGGCCTATCCTAACATGTCGGAAAGTATTTGGTCAAAAAAAAGTATTCAAAAACTGATTAAAATTTTTCCGGACGGACAAATCTGTATTACTGTTGACGAGAAGATTGCCGCAGTATGTCTATCATTGAAAGTTCAGTATGAATTGTTCGGCGATGATCATACCTACAAAGAAATTACAGGTAATTATACGTTCAATACTCATTCTGAAACCGGAAATGTTTTGTATGGCATTGAAATTTTCGTTGATCCAGAATTTCGTGAACTGCGATTAGCTCGCAGATTATACGACGCTCGAAAAGAATTGTGTGAAAAATTAAATTTAAAATCAATTGTGGTTGGTGGTCGTATTCCGCATTATCATCTTCACAGTGCTGAACTTACGCCACGACAGTACATTCAGCAAGTTCGTAAAAAAGAAATTTATGATCCTGTATTGAGCTTTCAGTTGGCTAATAATTTTCTACCTGTCAGAGTTTTAAAAAATTATTTACCAGAAGATTCCCACTCAGAAGAAAATGCAGTTTTACTGCAGTGGAATAATATTTATTATAGCAAGAAACCAAATACGATGCAGGATTCTGTAATCCGTTTGGGTCTTGTGCAGTGGCAAATGCGTCATTTTAAAGATATTGATGCATTCTTTGAACAGGTTGAATTCTTCGTGAATGTGATGGCTGATTACAAAGCAGATTTCATTATGTTTCCAGAATTCTTTAATACTCCTCTACTCGCGCCGTTCAACGATCTTAGTGAGAGAGACAGTATGTTCAAACTGGCTGAACTTACGGAGGAAATAAAAAATAAATTATCTCAATTCGCCATTGGTTATAATATCAATATCATTGGTGGAAGTATGCCACTGGTGGAAAATGAGGAGCTGTATAATATTAGTTATTTGCTTCACAGAGACGGTAAAATTGATGAGCACCGGAAAATCCACATTACGCCCAACGAGAAAAAATATTACGGGATGAAAGGTGGTGACCAAATAAAGGTGATCGATACCGATTGTGGAAAAGTGGGTTTGGTTATTTGCTATGATGTAGAATTTCCTGAATTACCTCGGCTTTTGGCAGATCAGGGAATGAAGATTTTATTTGTTCCTTATCTAACTGATACTCAAAATGCTTATATGCGGGTTAGAAATTGTGCTGCAGCGAGAGCAATTGAAAATGAGTGTTATGTTGCAATTGCAGGTTGTGTAGGTAATTTGCCAGGGGTTAATAATATGGATATTCAGTATGGACAAGCAGCTGTTTTCACCCCTTCAGATTTTGCATTCCCATCGAATGCGATTAAAGGAGAAGCAACACCGAATACAGAATCAACGCTGATTATTGATGTAGATTTAAACTTATTGAAAGAATTACATCATTATGGTGCTGTCCGGACCATGAGCGACCGTAGGAAAGATTTATATGATACTATTTCTTACAATGACCCTGAAGGAGAAATAGAATAAACAAAAAATCATTTAAAGATAAACCCACCGCCGTTGCAGTGGGTTTATTTATTTTGAAGAATAAGCTAAATTAAAGAGGTTTTTGGATGTGTAATAAATTACTTAAACCTACCATTTGCTTTCCTACAACTTAAAATCTACTTTAACATTAAAGAATCTTCCAGTCAATCTTACGGGTACAGAATAATTATAACCAGAATTAACATCATTTACCCATTGATTGGCTACTGTATTACTGATGTTAAAGGCGTTGAAGATCTGGACTCCCAACGTCAATTCTTTAAAGTTACCCCAAAAGCCTCCGTTCACTTTATTATCTTTTTGGTCGATAAATACTTTTGATAGTCCAATATCCACTCTTTTGTAAGAAGGTAATGTTCTTTGGTAAAGATAAGGTGCATCGAAATCTGGTTTACCATTATGATCCAGCGAAACAGGTGTTCCTGAAGGTAATCCGTTTGCATAAACGAGTGTTAAATTAACTCGCATCGATGGAAATTTTGGCATGTAATCCTGGTAAAACATAGAGAAACGGAAACGAGGATCTGTTGCTCTGGGAATATTTCCTTTACCTTCAATATTTTCGTAAACCCTTGCGTAACTTGCGGATATCCACGAATCTACTCCCGGAACAAATTCGCCAAATAAACGGGTGTCTAATCCGTAAGCATAACCTTCAGCATTATTTTCTCCAGAATATCTTATTCTTACATTGTCCATGTAATATGGAATTAAGTGATCCATTTTCTTGAAATACGCTTCTGTGGTTAACTTAAACGGACGGTCAACCATTTTAAATTCATAATAATTTGCAAAAATAATTTGCATTGAGCGCTGCGATTTTATGTTTGGATTAAAATTACCATCAACATCCTTAATTTCTTTATAAAAAGGAGCTTGGAAATATACTCCACCAGAAACTTTGAACAACATGTCCATATCCCAGTTTGGTTTGATCGCGATCTGAGCGCGAGGTGAAATAATGGTTTCATCATTAAAATCCCAATGGGAAGCACGAATTCCTGCATTCACGAAAACTCTGTTATCACCCCAAAATAATTTTTTAGAATACTGAGCATATGCCGAGATCCTTGTTGGTTGAATATGATTTGCTCCCGAAATATGATATCTCAAACGAAGATCAGATGCATCTAAAGTTCCTGGATCTACATAAGTTCTTGGGGTGCTGTAACCTAGTGAATCTACCAGTTGCCATTCATTAGTTAAGTCTTTTAAATTTTCTTTTTCGAATTTTAAACCAATTTCGAAATCAGTATTAATGTCGGGTGAAAATTTAGTTTTAAATTGAGTTCCAAAAGTTTTAACTAATAAATCATTACGAGCGTGGTCAATCTGTCCGCCTACGTCGTAAGATGTAATTGGCTCGCCAGTTATAGGGTCAAAGGTTTGAAGTCTGTATCCGGAAGCAATAGAATAATATTCTCTCTCACGGTTTTGATAAGCAAAATTATCTAAACTAAAAGACCATTTTTTGTTGGGTTTGAAATTGATGGAAGCGGTACCCATCATGTTTTTATACTGATCGTCTTCAATACCGTTATAAAATACACTGAGTTTTAAAGGAGTAAGTAGCGTTCCAAATTCAACTTCTTTCACCTTCGGAATCATTCGGTAATCGTTTTTACTCCAGTAGCCAATGAAAGAAAGATCCCACTTATTATTTATTTTATAATTTAAATAAGTCTGGAAATCCATATACTGCGGATTGAAATCAGTATCTTCTTTTAATGTATTCAAAACGAGGTTGGTATTCCGATATCTACCCGAAAATAACGCTGAAAGTTTTTTGTTTTTTGATGCGAATCCTGTAGAAAGTCGACCTCCGATTAAACTCGCTTCACCAGAAACTTCAAATTTCGTAGGTTGTCTGTAATAAATATTTAAAGCAGAGGACATTTTATCACCATATTTCGCTTCAAAGCCACCTGCAGAGAAATTAATGGACTGAACCATATCTGGATTTATGATACTCAGTCCTTCCTGTAGAGAATTACGAATTAGGAATGGACGGTAAATTTCAATGTCATTGATATAAATGAGATTTTCATCATAATTCCCACCTCGCACCATGTATTGCGAAGAAAGTTCTGCATTTGAATTAACAGAAGGTAAAGTCTTCAATAATCCCTCTACACCTCCTGAAAGTGAAGCAACCTGCTGCGCTTCTTTAGTGGAAATCTCTATAGAGGTAAGATCTGTTACTTTTGGTTTTCCTTTTTTTTGAAAAACAACTTCCTGAATTTTAGTTTCTCGTTCTGTCTTTACAAATAAAACATTAATATTCTGAAATTTAGGATTGCTTTTTATCCTTTTACTAAATCCTAAATAATTTTCCTTTTGAACAGAAAGCAATTGTTCCGATCCCACAATCGGAATCTTTACAAAACCTAATTCATTCGTTGTGAAATTCTGACTGTTATATGAAATCTCAGCCTGTGCAACAGGATTTCCATCTTCATCTAAAACTTTCAGATTAATTTGCGAAAATGCAAAAACTGGCAGCACTAAAAGGCCGAATAGAATTTTTTTCAAGACTAATGTGTTTAGGTTTTAAAGATACCAAAAAATTAAAGTATGGCTTCTCGCACTCGTGTTAATTTCTGCAATAAATCTTCCAGTTTATCAAGTCTCAACATATTGGCGCCATCAGAAAGTGCACAGCTTGGATCTGGATGGGTTTCAATAAAGAGACCATCTGCACCAACAGCAATTCCTGCTTTTGCAATCGTTTCGATTAACTCTGGTCTACCACCTGTAACTCCAGAACTTTGATTGGGTTGTTGCAAAGAGTGTGTAACATCCAGAATTACAGGAGCATAATTTTTCATAGTTGGAATTCCACGGAAATCGACCACTAAATCAGTATATCCAAAAGAATTTCCTCTTTCAATAATCGCAGTTTTTTGATTTCCTGAATCGTGTACTTTTTCTACTGCAAACTGCATTGATTCGGGGGACAAAAACTGACCTTTCTTGAGACTTACACATTTTCCGGTTTTTGCAGCAGCGATTAACAAATCGGTTTGACGCACTAAAAAAGCAGGAATTTGAAGTACATCCACGTAATTTGCTACCAAAGCAGCATGCTCGTTTTCGTGAATATCAGTAGTGGTTGGTATATTGAAGGTCTCTCCTACTTTTCTAAGAATTTCAAGAGACTTCTCTTCTCCAATGGTCGTAAAAGAATCTACTCTACTGCGATTCGCTTTCTTGAAACTTCCTTTGAAGATGTAAGGGATTTCGAATTTATTTGTGATTTCAATTATCTTTTCAGCAATCTTCAAAGCCATATCTTCTCCTTCAATAATGCAAGGACCTGCAATCAGGAAAAAGTTTTTTGAATTTTTATGATGGATGTTATCTAAGTATTGAATCATGAAATTTATATTTTAAAAGAGTCAGTTTTTTTATGGTTTCACAAAAATACGGATTTTCAAGTTCTCAATTGGAAAGATTTTTTCCAATAAAATAAAAAAAATTGGTTCATGTAAACAAACCAATTTTGTATATATCTGACCTAATATTGCTAGATAGTCCTGTTAAAATTTTTTCAGAATCTTCTCTAAAGTATTAATATTTCGAGAAGTCAATCTGTCTTTTAACTCTTTTCTTCCCAAAACTTTTCCGAAGTTAGAATCCAAAGTATTTCCTTTTGAAATCTGCCAGTAGAACGTTTCATTCTCTATTTTTCCTTTTTCGTCTGGAAATTTTATTGAATTATTGAATTTTTCTAAAAGCGTTACTTCAATTCCCTTTGTGCCTACACAAGCGTAAATATGGAAATCTTCAGCTTTCACAAATGGATTTTTATTAAAAATGTCAAAAACTTCCCTTTCAGTCTTTATGAAAAGATAGGCCTCGTAATTAAATCGCTCAGAAAGTGCATTTTCTAATATTCGTTTTAATTCCCCTAGGTTTTTATCTGAAGAAAATAAAATATTTCCAGTCGCTAAAACGAAAGAAACATTGTGCATTCCAACATCTGCAAATACTTTAGAAGCAGCGACCATTTTTATAGTAGTTCCTCTTACATTCACCCCACGAAGAAATGCACAATATTTCAATTTAATAAATTTTAGCGTTCTTGTAGATTAATATCTCCACAAGCAAATCTTTAAAATAAATTCTACTGCGTCGCTTTTATAATAGCAGAAGTAATTTGACTTTCTTTCTCTTTGGAATAGGTGGAATCATACGGTTCCATTACATCAAAAAGGTAAGTGTAGAAAGGGGTAATCTTTTGTACTTGTTCTGCTTCTTTATAAGCTTTCTCTTTACCCATAGTTTCTAAATCTTTGATAAAAGTATTGAACTTTTTATCAATTGGTTCAATGGATTTCACCAAATAGTCGTACCCTTTAGATTTCTGACCAATTTTTTCATATGCATCCGAAACTGCTCCCACCACTAGAGAATATTCCAACGGTTTTGTACGCATTTGTCTGCCTGCAAACCGTTGATCTCTTGCTGAAAGAGAAGTATAATAATCATATTCACGGAAGATTCCTTTTTTAAGTTCTTCGGCTAGTTTCAATCCTTTTTGCTCTTGTCCAGCAACGATGTACCCATAAACAATGGAACTTAAAGATCGTGGATCATTATATTTCTGAACAGGGATTTCTGCTGATGCCAAGTCCAACATCTCAACTGCTTTTTGCTTTTGGCCCGAAAGTGCCAGCGCTTCTGCAGCTCGACTTACGGATCCTCTATAACTAACAATATTTTGAGTACAAGTTTCATCAAAATGAACTTTCAAATTTTTGAAATTCCCCCATTTATAATTTTTGACAATATTATAAAGAGAATTAGCATCTACTCTGCCCATTTCTCCATCCTGACGTTCTTTTGTCTCAATGGGTACCAAACGGTAACTAAAACCATCATACTGAAGGTAATCTCCAAGATAAAAAATATTTTCCG
The DNA here is from genome assembly GCF_007362475.1 of Chryseobacterium sp. SNU WT5. NCBI lineage: Bacteria > Pseudomonadati > Bacteroidota > Flavobacteriia > Flavobacteriales > Weeksellaceae > Chryseobacterium > Chryseobacterium sp. SNU WT5. The sequence goes on along the minus strand of NZ_CP041687.1, from coordinate 2,955,939 downwards.
GGTCATAGATTCCACCAGAAGAAAAGTTTATTGGTCTGCTCCAGTCGAAATTTGCCAAAATATCAAGCAAGATCAAATTATTTTTGAACATGCTGCTGCTTTTGTACGTGATAGTTATTTGGTTAACAGTATTGGCTAAATCCTTTTGATCAATTATTCCTGATTTTAGTGCATTTTCCTTGTTAACAGGTAAAATGAATTTAGAGACCGGTAGAAAATTAAACTTATCATATTTAGCTTCACCAAAAATCATTTTCAAGATCTCGTCTTTTTCCTCTGATTTAAATTTAATAAAATTGACCGCTTCTTTCAAAGTCATCGAATCTTGGGTTAAATATTTCTTGAAATCTGCAAAAGCTGTTTCCGGAGCTCCTTGATCTTTCATATTGGCAAAGATATTCTCCCAATCTTTCTGGCTCATCATAAAGATTTGATCATTGGTACCGTCCCGATAATCCTCATGTGTAAATACTGACGGTACTGGCTTTGAATTGTAAGTCTTTCTCTTCACCTGGTCGATATTCCAAGGAGTTGATAAAAGCGTGAAATTCACAACTTTTACGTCATCTCTAAGTCCAGAAGTTTCCTGCATGCCCCATATCGGATACGTGTCATTGTCTCCATAAACAAAAAGAATATCATCTTTTGGTAAAGATTTTAAAGTTGAATAGGCATAATCATATGCGGCATATCTTTGACTACGATCGTGAACGTTGTAATTCTGGAAGCCCATCATCAATGGAATACCTACAAGTACGACTCCAGCTACAATATTTAAAGTATTGGATTTTATTTTTTGCTGGACAAACCAAAGAATTGCTCCCGCTCCTAAGCCAATCCAAATCGCAAAGGCATAGAAGGAGCCGACCATGGCATAATCTCTTTCCCGAACTTCAAAAGGTTTAACTCCGGTGTAGAAAATAATACCAACACTGGTAATAATAAACAGTGATAATATCGCATAGAACCGACCGAAATCTCTGTTTAACTGGAAAAAGAATCCAATAAGTCCCAAGATTAACGGTAAGAAAAAGAAAGTGACGGTGCTTTCGTTTTTGAATTTAGCCGGCATTTCATTTTGGTTACCGTAAAGAGCATTGTCGATAAAAGATATCCCAGAAATCCAGTTTCCGCGGTTATTCTCCATATTTCCTTCCAAGTCATTCTGTCTGCCGACATAATTCCACATCAGATAACGCACGAAATAATATCCGTTTTGAAAGGTGAAAAAATAATCTAGATTCTGAGCTAAAGAAGGTCTTTGAACATTTATTAAATTATACGGTTTTACCTGTAAATAATCTGCAGCTTTAACGGAGCCTTCCTCATATTTTTTATGTAAATCATCGAATATTTTTATTGCTTCGGGATTATCGGCTACATCAGCATTCGCGTAATTAAAAGAAAAGTCGGGAGCACCATACATTGAAATATAGTTCTCCATCACACTCTTGTCTTCATTAAACATTCTTGGTAAAAAACTAACGTGGTCGGGGCTAAAAACGTAATTAAACCGTTCTCCTACTTTTCTATAGGTACCTGCTTTTTCATCTTTTTCGTAAACATCGCCTGTTTTAGAAGTTTTAAAACTGCCATCTTCATTTTTTTGAATTCCGTTGGCATCTAAGTAAGCAGTATAATTTTGCCCGTAAGAAGTTGGCCAGTCTCCATATTGCTCACGATTATAATAATCTAACATTCCAATTGCATTGTCAGGATTATTTAAGTTCATTGGTGGATTTGCAATCGCACGAATCGGTATCACCATCCAACAAGAAAAGCCAATCATCATATAAACAACTGATAAAACAGCGGTTTGATAGATCTTATTTTTAGCTTGTCTGGCATATTTCAAAGCGAAATAGCAGATTGCAATCAGAATAATAAAAGCAATTATAGTCCCTGAGTGGAATGGAAGTCCAATACCGTTGACTGCAAAAATTTCCAGTTTTCCAAACAAAGTCATTATTAATGGGAAAATTCCTTTAAATACAATTGCTAGGATAATGAGGGTAATTACGTTTGCCCAAATAAAACTTTTCCAGGAAAATTTATAATTCTGAGCATAATATATAAAACAAACTGCAGGAATTGCCAACATACACATCATGTGAACGCCTACAGATAAACCAGTAACAAAGAAAATAAGGATAATCCACCGTTGATTGTCCAATGCGTGATATTCGTTCTCCCACTTGGTAATTAACCATACCAAAAGTGCAATGAACATAGACGTCATAGAGTAAACCTCGCCTTCTACGGCAGAGAACCAAAAAGTATCAGAGAATGTAAAACACAGAGAACCAATAACTCCCGCAAAGAGAATTGAAATTTCTTCATGTTTCGTAATAGTAGTAAAGTCTTTATGAAGAAGTCTTCGTACTAAGTGAGTGATTGTCCAGAATAAGAACAAAATCGTAAAAGCACTAAACAAAGCAGACATTCCATTAATGACAACAGAGTAATGCTCTACATTACCAAAAGCAAACAACGCTGCTACTGCACCTACTAACTGAAATAATGCTGCACCTGGAGCATGAGTTACTTCTAGTTTTACGGCAGAAGAAATATATTCTCCTGTATCCCAAAAACTAAAATTAGGTTCTATGGTTGATAAATAGGTAAGAAATGCGATAATAAAAACACCCCATCCTATTACGGTATTCCATCTTTTAAATGACCAGTTTTTCATAAAATAATTATAATATTGCGAAAATAAGGTTTTTAACTTATTATCGCTCCATTTTAACAAAATTTAAACATATGGCTTGATTCTTGTCACGTCGCAAATTCTACATTAAAAAAAAGCCAATACATGACATTTCTTATGTAGAGGCTTTTAAACTTCTATATAAATTGTTGAATTATTAATTTTTTAGTATTTTTGCACACGGTTTTATAGAGAAAAACGAATACAAAATGACTAATGTTTACGATAATATTCTGGGCCTGATCGGTAATACTCCTTTAGTAAAACTAAACGAAGTTACCAAGGAGATTCCCGCCACAGTCTATGCAAAATTAGAATCTTACAACCCTGGCCACTCCACAAAAGATAGAATTGCGTTACACATTATAGAAGCAGCTGAAAGAAAAGGATTGTTAAAAGAAGGATCTACTATTGTAGAAACTACTTCAGGAAATACCGGTTTTTCCATTGCAATGGTTTGTATCATCAAAGGATATAAATGTATTCTTGCAGTAAGTGACAAGACCAAAAAAGAAAAAATTGCCTATTTAAAAGCGCTAGGCGCTACCGTATATATATGCCCTGCTAACGTAGCTGCAGATGATCCCAGATCGTATTATGAGGTTGCTAAAAGGATTTCTGAAGAAACACCAAACTCTATTTACATCAATCAGTATTTTAATGAATTAAATATTGATGCTCATTACCAATCTACCGGACCAGAAATCTGGAAACAAACGAAGGGTAAAATCACGCATCTTTTTGCATGTACAGGAACTGGTGGTACCCTTTCTGGGTCTGCTAAATTTTTGAAAGAACAAAATCCTGACGTTAAAATTATTGGTGTTGATGCATCAGGATCAATATTGAAAGGCTTTCATGAAACTGGTGAGATTAATAAAGATGAAATTCATCCTTATCAAATCGAGGGAATGGGTAAAAACCTTATTCCAGGAGCATTATTATTTGATCAGATTGATGAATTCGTGAGAGTAAACGATGAAATGTCAGCTTACCGAACCCGCGAAATAGCTTTAAAAGAAGCGATAATGGGAGGTTACACCTGTGGTGCAGCAACTCAAGGTCTATTACAATATGCCAATACAAATCCTTTTTCAGCGGATGATGTAGTGGTAGTTATTTTCCCAGATCATGGTTCACGTTATATTACTAAAGTATACAGTGACGAATGGATGTTTGAGCAAGGATTTATAAATAATGGAGTGCATAATTATGATGAAGTTTTCAAAACAGAAATCATCAAATAAGATTCATTAATAAAGAATAATAAGAAACCTTTTGGTAATAAGCTAAAGGTTTTTTTTAGTTTAATTTAATTAACTTTGAGTAGTTAAAAATAAAAGAAATAATGACAGATATTTTCCAACGTCTTAGAGAGAATCCAGGTCCTTTGGGCCAGTTTGCAGATTATGCAGAAGGATATTTCGTTTTTCCAAAATTAGAAGGTCCCATTGGTCCTAGAATGAGATTTCAGGGAAGAGAGGTTATTTTTTGGAGTGCAAATGATTATTTAGGTCTTTGCAACCACCCGGAGGTTTTAGAAGCAGATGCAAAGGCAGCAGCTCAATATGGAATGTTTTACCCGATGGGTGCTAGAGCGATGTCTGGTGAAACAGAACAACACCAGCAATTAGAAAGAGAACTTGCAGAATTTGTTGAGAAAGAAGCAGCATATCTTTTAAATTTCGGTTATCAGGGAATGGTATCAACTATTGATGCCTTAGTTGGCAGACACGATGTGATCGTCTATGATTCTGATTCACATGCTTGTATCGTCGACGGAGTTCGTCTTCATATGGGTAAAAGTTTCACGTATAAGCACAATGATATTGAAAGCTTAGAAAAAAACCTAGCGAGAGCTACCAAAGTTGCAGAAGAGCAAGGAGGTGGGATTCTTGTCATTACTGAGGGCGTTTTCGGAATGCGTGGTATGCAGGGTAAGATCAAAGAAATCTGTGAATTAAAATCTAAATTTAATTTTAGGCTTTTGGTTGATGACGCTCATGGATTCGGAACTTTGGGTAAAACTGGTGCAGGTGCAGGTGAAGAACAAGGTTGTCAAGATCAAATCGATGTTTACTTCTCAACTTTCGCGAAATCGATGGCGGGTTTTGGTGCTTTTATCGCTGGAGATGCAGATATTATCAGAATTTTAAAATACAATCTACGTTCTCAGGTTTTTGCAAAATCTCTAACAATGCCTATGGTAATTGGAGGGTTAAAAAGATTAGACTTATTAAGATCCAGACCGGAAATCAAAGCTAAACTTTGGGAAAATGTAAGTAAATTACAAAATGGCTTAAAAGAGCGCGGATTTAATATTGGAGGTTCCAATACTTGTGTTACACCAGTAATGATGGAAGGTTCTACGGTAGAAGCTACTCTTTTATCAAAAGATTTAAGAGAGAATTTTGGAATTTTCACTTCTGTAGTGATCTATCCTGTAATTCCAAAAGGGATGATTTTATTAAGATTGATTCCAACTGCCTCACATACTGATTCAGAAATTAATGAAACGCTGGCAGCATTTGAAGCAATCCACAAAAAATTAGTTTCTGGTTTCTATAAAGAGCAAGAACAAAAATTATTAGAAGAGCAAAATCTTCATTTTAAGAACAGCTAGAATTTTCAAAATATATTTAGAGATATACCGCTTGAAAAATTCAAGCGGTTTTCTTTTTACCCAAAAACACTACATTATGAAACAAGTGATAATAACTAAACAGGACTTTAATAAAATACACCGTTCGATAACGGATGCAAAAGGAAGAAATAGCATTAAGCCAGAAGAGGCAGAAAAGCTCCTTGCTGAATTAAAATCGGCTAAGATCGTTGAGCAGGAAGAAGTTGAAGGTGATATTGTAACTATGAATTCGATTGTGAAAATTCATTTCCAAAATAACAAAACGACAATGCAGTTTCAGCTGGTTTATCCAGACGATGCTAATATCAAAGAACGTAAGATTTCTATATTTTCGTCCGTAGCTTCTGCCTTAATTGGCTACAGAGTAGGTGACGAAATTGATTGGTTAATTCCTTCAGGCATGACGAAAATTGTTATTGATGAAGTAATCTATCAGCCAGAAGCTGCTGGTGATTTCGAATCGTAAGTGATTTTGAAAGATTATTAATACACGGCCGCTAGAAAATTCTAACGGTTATTTTTTAAACTGAATCGATGTCCGAAATCCCAAAGATTTAGAATAAATTTGCAAAAATATTACGGTTGAAAGATCTGCTCCTCATCACTCCCCCTTTTACGCAACTTAATACGCCTTATCCTGCAACGGCTTATATTAAGGGTTTCTTAAATACTAAAGATATATCCAGTTACCAGATTGATTTAGGGATTGAAGTAATTTTAGAATTATTTTCTAAAACCGGAATTCAGAAAGTATTTGCACATAATATTAAACTGGAAAGCACTTCTGAAAATTCAAAAAGGATCTATGCGTTAAGGGAAGCATATGTAAAAACGATCGATCAGGCTATTCTTTTCCTCCAAAATAAAAATGCTACACTAGCGAGACAGATCTGCACCATGAATTTCTTGCCGGAAGCCTCCCGATTTAATCAGCTTGATGATATGGAATTTGCTTTCGGGAATATGGGTTTGCAGGACAAAGCAAAACACCTGGCAACATTGTATTTAGAAGATATTTCAGACTTTATTGTGGAGAATATCGATCCTGATTTCGGTTTTAGCCGTTATGCAGAACGCATTGGTCAAAGTGCAAATTCTTTTGACGAATTATATTGTAAATTAAGTGACAGCGAGACTTTTACTGATCAATTTACTTTGAAAATATTGAAAGAAAAAATAGATACTTATCAACCAAAATTGGTTTGTTTTTCAGTTCCGTTTCCGGGTAATTTGTACTCCGCATTTCGTTCTGCCCAGTATATTAAATTAAATTATCCTGATCTCCCTACTGTGATGGGTGGCGGTTTTCCAAATACTGAATTAAGAGAATTGAAAGATCCTCGTGTATTTGAATTCTTTGATTATATCACTTTAGATGATGGTGAATTACCGATAGAATTAGTTTTTAAAAATGCAATTTCAAAGGAAGTTATTTCAGAAGGAGAATTCAAAAGAACTTTTATATTAGAAGATCAGAAGGTTACCTATAAGAACAGTACAAAAAGACAAGACTATAAACAGGCTTTTATTGGAACTCCAGATTATACAGATTTACAATTAGATAACTATATTTCAGTTATTGAAATTGCTAACCCAATGCATAGTTTATGGAGCGACGGGAGATGGAATAAACTTACAATGGCGCATGGTTGCTATTGGGGAAAATGCACTTTTTGTGATATCTCTCTGGATTACGTTAAAATGTATGAACCTATTTCTGCTAAAATTTTGGTTGACCGAATGGAAGAACTGATCACCCAAACAGGAGAAACAGGTTTCCACTTTGTTGATGAAGCGGCTCCACCAGCATTGATGAGAGAAGTGGCGTTAGAAATTTTACGAAGAGATCTGGTGGTCACGTGGTGGACCAACATCAGATTTGAAAAAAGTTTTAGCAAAGATTTATGTTTTCTACTTAAGATTTCAGGTTGTATAGCAGTTTCTGGCGGACTTGAAGTAGCAAGTGACCGTTTGCTTAAACTAATTGACAAAGGAGTTTCTGTAGAACAGGTAGCAAAAGTAACTAGAAATTTCACAGAAGCAGGAATTATGGTTCACTCCTATTTGATGTTTGGTTTTCCCACGCAAACAGTTCAGGAAACAGTTGATTCTCTGGAAATGGTGAGGCAGCTTTTTGAAATGGGAGTTTTGCAAAGTGGGTTTTGGCATCAATTTTCAATGACCGCACATTCGCCTATAGGAAACAGACCAGAAGATTTTGGAGTTGCTCCTATAAAAAAAGAAATTTTGTTCGCACATAATGATATTGAATTTACGGATAAAACAGGAATTGACCATAACCAATTTAGTTTTGGGTTGAAAAAATCCTTGTTCAATTTTATGCATGGTATTAATTTCGACCTTCCTCTGAATGACTGGTTTGATTTTAAAATTCCGAAAACGACCATCCATCCGGATTATATTCACGATTGTCTTTTGGAAGATGAGAATTTTGCTTTTAAAGGAAATTCAAAGTTGATTTTCCTGGATAAAGATGCACATATAGAAAATTTCTTAAAATCAAAAAAAGGAAATTCTTCAGAATTTACGCGACTTACTTTCCATCTAAAAACCAATATTGTCAATATCGAATTGGAAAAAGACAAGGCACAATGGATGATGAAAATCTTTAAAGAGAATTCCACAGATAATCCAAAAAAAATAACATTGCAACAGGTCAAAAGTCAATTTGAAGAAAATTTTGAAGATTTTGAATTATTCTGGTTTTCAAAACCACTACAACAATTGAAAGAAAACGGTGTTATTCTAAGCTTGTAAGTTTAGCATTTTTAATATTAGAATTTTAATACTTTCCAAAAATTGAAAACCATAAAATTCACAAAATTGAATTGATAGTAAGGATAAATAATCCTATTACTATAGAACATAAAGTTCTGAAAATCTTTAGGTTTTTTTGTGAACTTTAGTTTTTCTGTACTAAGCAATAAGATATAATTTGAGTATATCATTCAATATTTATTTCAAAAAATAAATAATGGATTCAAAGTTGATGCGTTCAACTTAAAACAATTACCAATGAATTCTGCTGATAATTTCTCTCTTAATAAAATAGCAAAAATTACCGTTCTTTTTTGGTTGATGAAAATTGTCGCCACAACACTTGGTGAAACTTTAGGCGATTTCATCGCGCAAACATTGAATTTAGGGTACCTCTTTGGAATTGGAATTACCCTACTCTTCTTTTTATTCACTCTTTATTTACAACTTTCAGCTAAGAAATACATTCCAGTTTTTTTCTGGTTGGTTATTATCGGAACCACGACTTTAGGTACAGAAATTTCAGATTTTATAGACCGAAGTTTACATTTGGGCTATGCCTTAGGAAGTTTGATTCTCGTTACTTTTCTTTTATTAACCCTTTATCTTTGGTATAAAAAGTACGGAAATCTCGAAGTTTCTCCGATTTTTGAGAAACAAAAAGAAATCTTTTTTTGGGTTGCAGTATTATTTTCAAACAGTTTAGGAACTGCGTTTGGAGATTATTTGAATGACGGTTTAGGCTTGAGTTATCTTGTCGGAGCTGCAATTACCTTATCTGTTATTATCGTTGTTGTCTTATTACATTCCTTTACCAAAATCAATCATATCCTTTTGTTTTGGATTGCCTTTGTTTTTACCCGTCCATTTGGTGCGACCTTCGGTGATTTCTTAACCAAACCTATTGCGAAAGGTGGATTGGATTTAGGAACTTTAAACGCATCACTTATTTCAATAGTAATTATGATTACTTTAATTATCATTGCTCATCAGAAGGAAAAAGTCAAAGTTTAATGGCGACCACATTTTCTCATTTATTTAAGTAACTAAAAATTTAAAATTTAACTGTTCAAAGTGTGCTATTATCATTCTTTTTTGGCAAATCTTCGGAATACTGAAAAATTCAACCATGATATAAAAAATCCCGTCTTAGAAATAAGACGGGATTTACTATTGATATAAAAGACTATTATTCGGCTAGAATAATTCCTTTATTATTACTGAATTCTATCACTCCACTTTTCATATGGAACGAGAAAGCACTTTCTTTCTCATTTTCCCTAGTGAAATGTTGAGCATATTCCTCCTTGATTTCATCAGTGAACACTTTAATTTTACCACCATTTAAGGAAGCAACAATCGCGGCGTGATCTTTCATGATTTGGAATTCACCATTTTTTCCAGGAAGCAAAACGGATTTTACTTCACCTTCAAAAACCACAAACTCAGGAGTTAAAATTTTTATATTCATTCTTTTTAGATTTAAAGAGTAAAGAGAAAAGAAAAAAGAGTCTATATTTCTTTTCTCTTTTTTCTTTATTCTATTTTCTAATTATGCGTTCTCCGCTAACATTTTTTCACCTGCTTCAATTGCTTCTTCGATAGTACCTTTAAGGTTAAAAGCAGCTTCAGGTAAATGATCTAACTCACCGTCAATGATCATGTTGAATCCTTTGATAGTATCTTTAATGTCTACTAACACCCCTTTCAAACCTGTAAACTGTTCTGCCACGTGGAAAGGTTGAGACAAGAATCTCTGCACTTTTCTAGCACGGTAAACCGCTAATTTATCATCTTCAGAAAGCTCTTCCATTCCTAGAATTGCGATGATATCTTGTAATGCTTTATATTTTTGAAGGATTTCTTTTACTCTTTGTGCACAGTCGTAATGCTCATCTCCTAAAATTTCAGGAGTTAAGATTCTAGAAGTAGAAGCCAATGGATCTACTGCTGGATAAATACCTAGGGAAGCAATTTTTCTGTCCAATACGGTTGTTGCATCTAAGTGAGCAAATGTCGTTGCTGGTGCCGGGTCAGTTAAATCATCTGCAGGAACGTAGATTGCCTGTACAGAAGTAATTGAACCATTTTTTGTAGAAGTAATTCTCTCCTGCATCGCACCCATTTCTGAAGCCAAAGTCGGTTGGTAACCTACTGCAGATGGCATTCTTCCTAGTAGTGCAGAAACCTCAGAACCTGCTTGAGTAAATCGGAAGATATTATCAACGAAGAATAATACATCTCTTCCTTGTCCTTGTCCATCACCATCTCTAAAATATTCAGCGATAGTTAACCCAGACAAAGCAACTCTAGCTCTTGCTCCTGGTGGTTCATTCATTTGTCCGAAAACGAAAGTACATTTAGAGTCTTTCATTTCTTCAAGATCAATTTTAGATAGGTCCCATCCTCCATTTTCCATAGATTCCATGAACGCATCACCGTATTTAATAATACCTGATTCTAGCATCTCTCTCAAAAGGTCGTTTCCTTCTCTGGTTCTTTCACCTACACCGGCAAAAACAGAAAGTCCACCATGACCTTTCGCAATATTGTTAATTAATTCCTGGATCAATACTGTTTTACCAACACCTGCTCCACCGAACAAACCAATTTTTCCTCCTTTTGCATAAGGCTCTACCAAGTCAATTACTTTAATACCGGTAAAAAGAATTTCTGCAGAGGTTGTTAATTGATCAAATTTTGGTGCTTCTCTGTGAATCGGCAAACCATTTTCTTTCGAAACTTGCTGGATACCATCGATTGCGTCTCCTACTACATTAAACAAACGTCCGTAAACCCCTTCGCCTGTTGGCATTGTAATTTGTCTTCCTTGTGAAATTACTTCCTGACCTCTCTGAAGTCCGTCTGTTGCATCCATTGCGATACATCTTACAGAATCTTCACCAATATGTTGTTCTACTTCAAGTATCACTTTATTACCGTCGGTTTTTGTAATTTCCAATGCATCATAGATGTTTGGAAGTTGTTCCGCATCTGTAAAATGTACATCGATTACCGGACCGATAATTTGAGAAATTTTTCCTTTAAGTTGGTTTGCCATTGCTAATTTTTTTCTTGGTGCAAATATAATGAATATTCGCAAATTTGCAATTGGTTTAAAAGAAGATTTTTGTCATATTTGCAAAAAGTAAATTTAACGCCATTTTTATGGTAAATCTTCTCCTAATTATTTACATTTTCACTTGAATATTAAAGAAAATTTCGCCCGTACAAATTCTGCTCCTTTGGCGCTTTCAATAGGAATGTTTGATGGTGTGCATCTTGGACATCAAAGCATCATTTCCAAATTGAATGCAATATCCAAAGGTAAAGATTTAGAGTCCGCAATTCTGACCTTCTGGCCACATCCACGCAAAGTATTCAGTCCTTCCGACGATTTAAAATTGTTGAATACGATTGAAGAAAAGAAATATTTGCTCGAGAAAAATGATTTACAACATCTATTTCTAAAGGAGTTTGATGAAGATTTCAGAAATTTAACCGGAGAGGAATTTGTGAAGCAGGTTTTAGTAAATAAACTGAAAGTTCAACATCTTATTATTGGCTACGATCATACTTTTGGAAAAAATAAAAGTGGTGATTTTTCATTATTAAAGAAATTAGGTCCTGAATGTGGTTTTGAAGTAGAACAAGTGGAAGCAGTTAATTATAAAGATCTTAATATAAGCTCGACCCAAATTAGAAACGCTTTGTCTAGTGGTGAGATAATTTCAGCAAATGAAATGTTAGGCTACAACTACTCTATTACAGGAAAAGTAGTTCATGGTAAAAAAATAGGAAGAACAATTGGTTACCCAACCGCGAATATCGAAGTTGATGCAATCAAATTACTACCGAAAAAAGGAGCCTATATTGTTGATGTCTTTGTGAACAACACCCCTTATAAAGGAATGCTGAGTATCGGAACCAATCCTACGGTTGAAGGAAAACTAATTACCACAGAAGTTTATATTCTGGATTTTAATGATGATATTTACGGTGAAGAGATTTCGGTAAACTTTCGTGATTTTCTACATGAAGAAATAAAATTCGAATCCCTTGAAAAATTGATTGATCAATTAGATCTGGATAAAAAACGAACCGACGAATATCTGTTTTAAAAAAGAGTTTTTTAATAACACCTTACAATTATCATTTTCCAATTAATATAAGACATGTTAAAAAAATCCGGTATTGCACTTATAAGTTTATTTTGTGTGAAAATGCTTTTCTCACAAGGTATTGCTGCAAATGTAGGTTACGATTACATTGGTAAAAATGCAGCCTACGTTGGGTTGGATTATAGAATTAATGAACCCTCTATTTACAATACCGGCAAAAATATTGGTGTTGGAACATATCTAACTTTCGTTAAGGGTAGAGTACAGTTAATTCCGGTTGCTCATTATATGTATTCACTTGGAAAAGAGATTTGGGAGGCAAATTTGGCGGTAAGCACAAAAAATGTTAGTCCGAGTCTAGGTGCAAATATCTTTAATGGCATCGCTCTTAATTTAGGTTATAATTTCGCCTATCAAGACAACAGTTTTCGCGGTCCCTTTATTGGATTTCACCTCATGCTCGGTGGAAAGTCTTTCTATGACAAAATGAAGTTTTTTTTAAGAATTCAGTCTTACCTTGTTTAGGATATTAAATATTTTCTTTTACGCTTTTTGGTAGTTTATCGAAAACAAGTTGATAAGATTGATCAATTAATCTCTTGATCAAATCTTCTTTTAAACCTGCTACTATGACAGAATTCCAATGTGTTTTGTTCATGTGATAAGCACCCGTTATTTGCGGATGATGCTCCCGTAAGTCTGCGCTCCATTCTGGTTTTGTTTTTACAGAGAAATTTAAAGGATGTTTTTCTAATGGAATCAACATAAACATTTTGCCTCCCACTTTTAGTACCAAAGTGTCTTGATTAAAAGGAAAAGTCTCTTCCACACCTTTTTTCCTTTGAGTGTATTCTAAGATTTGTGTTATATCCATATTGCTATAGTTTAATGTTGATTTGTCGTGGCAATCGCTTTTACTCTTTAAAATTACTAAATTTGTGGGAGAACGAGTATTATATCTTGTTCATTACTTATGTAAAATTATGATCGCATTAATTATAGGTGCCACAGGCGCTACAGGGAAAGAGTTAGTGAAACAGCTTGAAAATGACAATGATTTTGAAGAAGTACATTTATTTGTAAGAAAAGAATTGAAAGATTTTAATCAGAAAATTAAAGTTCATATTGTTGATTTTGATCATCCTGAAATTTGGAGCAATTTAGTAAAAGGAGATGTTGCTTTTTCGTGTCTTGGAGCTACATTGAAAGCAGCAGGAAGTAAAAAAGCACAATATAAAGTAGATGTGGACTACCAATTTCACTTTGCCAAAGCAGCCAAAAAAAATCAAGTCGAAGATTTTATTTTGGTTTCCGCATATGGTGCAGATTCTAAATCAGCGATTTTCTATTCCAGGATGAAAGGCGATTTAGAACAAAAAATTAAAGAATTGAATTTCAATAAATTAACGATTTTCCAACCTGGAATGCTGGACCGAGAAAATTCAGATCGTATGGGTGAAGTAATCGGCTCAAAAATAATCAAATTTGCTAATTCACTGGGATTATTCAAACACCAGAAACCTTTACCAACAGCGATTTTAGCTCAAGCGATGATTAATGCTTCAAAAATTAAATCAAACGGTTACTCAAAAATTAAACTGGCAACGATTTTCAGTTTTGCAGAAAAGAAAGTTTAAAAAACTAAAAAGCCATTACAAAATAATTGAAATGGCTTTTTTATTTATAGCGAAAATACTTATACTTTCATTATTTCAGCTTCCTTCACTTTAAAATGATCGTCGCACATCTTCACAAATTTATCCGTTAATTCCTGGATTTTCGATTCTTGATCTTTAATTAGATCTTCAGAAACATTTTCTAATTTTCTAAGTTCTTTCATTCCCTCCTGACGTGCATTTCTTACTACAATTTTAGAAGCTTCTGCTTCCGACTTTGCTTGTTTTGCAAGTTCACGACGTCTTTCTTCCGTCAATGGTGGAACATTTAAGATGATATTTTCACCATTATTAGAAGGTGCAAAACCAAGATTTGAATTAATGATTGCCTTTTCAATTGCTCCAATAGCACTTTTGTCCCATGGTTGGATAGAGATCGTCATTGCATCTGGCACGTTTACGTTTGCAACCTGACTCAAGGGAGTTGGCGCACCATAATACTCAACCATTACATCTTGAACCATTGAGGTTGAAGCTCTACCAGCTCTGATTTTCTGAAACGCGTGTTCCAAATGTTTGAGAGCGGCATCCATTTCCTGCTCTGACATGCTTGCAATAAGTTCTAATTCTTCCATTCTATCTAAAATTTCTGTTTAATTACTAAAGGGAAAGTTATAATTATTATTATAAAATTACAAATTAACGAGTGTGCCTACTGTTTCTCCTTCTACTACTTTTAAAAGATTTCCTTTTTTATTCATATCAAAAACGATAATAGGAAGATTATTTTCTCTACTCAACGTAAAGGCAGTCATATCCATCACTTTTAAATCTTTTTCGAAAACTTCATCATAAGTCAACGTTTGAAATTTGATTGCATTTTCATTTTTTTCTGGATCACAGTCGTAGATTCCATCAACTCTTGTTCCTTTTAGAATTACTTCTGCATCAATTTCTATTGCACGTAATGTTGCAGCGGTATCGGTAGTGAAATATGGATTACCGGTCCCGGCTCCAAAAATAACGACTCTACCCTTTTCTAAATGACGAACTGCTTTCCTTTTAATAAAAGGTTCTGCTACTTTGTCCATCTCAATTGCGCTTTGCAATCTGGTAAAAATACCTACATCTTCCAAAGCTCCCTGTAAAGCCATTCCGTTGATCACAGTTGCTAACATTCCCATATAATCACCCTGAACACGATCCATTCCTTTTGCGGCACCCGCTAAACCACGAAAGATATTGCCGCCACCAATTACAATAGCAACTTGGCAACCGATATCGGTAACTTTTTTGATTTCAGCAGCATACTCTTTTAAGCGATCATTATCGATGCCGTATTGTCGGTCTCCCATTAATGCCTCGCCGCTCAGTTTAAGAAGAATTCGTTCGTATTTCATTTTATAGTTTATTACTTTTTACGGTGCAAATATAAGGAAACCCAAATAATTTCGTTAATAGAATTATATTTACACCAAAATTATTTCCAAACAATATTAAATAATTTATTTTTACACTTTTAAAACGCATTTTTGAGAAAATATACCGTTGTTTCCATTTTACTTTTTGCTGGCATTTTATCTGCTCAGGAGGGGACCACTGTGTACCCTTTTCTAAACCTTCCTTCTTCTGCGAGACAAGCTGCTTTAGGTGGAGATGCGGTATCTGTTCGTGATTTTGATGTCGCTTTCACAGCTGTAAATCCTGGTTTGATGAATGTGGAGCAAGATAAAATGATCTCCGTAAATTATGCATCTTTTCTCGCAGGCTCACAATATGGGACAATCAGTTATGTAAAAGATTTGGAAGAAGGTCATTTAGTGGGAATTAATGCTCGATATATGGATTACGGAAATATCCCTCGAACTGATGAAAGTGCAGAGATTAATGGCCAATTTGGAGCCATGGATGCAGCATTGGGACTTTCTTATGCTTACCAATTTGATGAAGATTTTACAATTGCAGGTGGCGCCAGCTTCGTAACCTCAAAAATTGATAATTACACTTCTATGGCAGTGTTGGGAACGGCAGGGGTAACGTATCATAATACAATGACGAATGAAACTATTGCGTTGGTTTTTCGAAACTTCGGTTACCAGTTTAAATCATTTAACGGGGTTCGTGAGAATGTTGCTTTTCGGGTTGATTTAGGATATACCAGAATTTTAGATGACTTTCCTTTGGCTTTTACCATCACTGCACATGATTTACAAAAATTAAATATTTCACAAGATTTCAATAATAATGGTCAGGAAATTAACTGGTCACGAAAGATCGCCGATCATCTTTCTTTGGGCGCAGAACTTTTTCCACAGCAAGCATTTAATATTCGTTTAGGATACAATGTAAAGAGAGGAAATGAGTTGGCAGTCTTAGATCAACGAAGTTTTGCCGGACTTTCTGCCGGTTTTGGAATTAAAATCTCCAGTTTTCGATTTGACTACGCCCATGTAAGATATCATAATGCATCAAATGTCAATATGTTTGGCATTACCTTAGATTTAGTGGAAGTTTCGGGGAATCGTAGGTAAATAGACTTCAAAATTAAAATCCATATTTCGCGGTAATTATAACTGTTTTAAGTACGAAATAATCTAATCATAAAAAATGACACAAAAACCGGTATTAGAACTAACAGATCAAGAGCTCTTTGATGAAGCGAAAAAAATAAAATCTACTTCAATCGTTCATGCAGTGCTTTTTGGAGTAATAGTGGGAATAGCAACCTACAGTACGGTAAAAAACGGTTTTGGAATTCTTACCTTTTTCCTTTGCTTTTTCTACCGATGTTAGCTAAAAATAGAGCAAACAAAAAAGCGTTTGAGAAAGAGTTAAGTAGAAGAAACTTAAAATAGATCAGATATGATTCTTTTCATCTTCTACCAATCCAAGTAACAACTAAGGAGATTATACCAAAAAAATTGGTAAATTGAAGAATAATATAAAAAGTGAATTATGAAAACAGCATCTTTAAGAAGCGAGCTTAATTACAACGAAGATAAAGTAGCAGTTACGGTAATGATGGAGACCGAATCATCAAAAGAAATTCGGATCCTGTTCAGAAAAGGACAAACAATGAAAGAGCATAAAGCTGGATTCCCTATTACAGTGGAAATTCACGAAGGTGCCATTGACTTTGGAGTTAAAGGAGAGAAAATGCTACTAAAAGCAGGTGATCTGATTTCTCTAGAAGCTAATGTTCCACATGATCTATTAGCACAGGAAGATAGTATCGTTCGATTGACTTTGTCAAAATTCGACAATGTAGAACGGGTTGAAAAGGTAGTTGAGTAAAACTAATCCTCGGCTTCAAAGCCAACTCTAAAAACAGGTATAAAATTAAAGCGGCCTTTATTTGATAAAAACTCAAATAGAGGCCGCTTCTTTTATTGCTTATTGAAGCTTAAAGTTGCTTATTGTGTTCTGCCAAATAGTTGGCAATTACTTTATCTATTAGTTCTTCTTTCGTTAAATGGTGGAAAATCGTTTTTACCTGTTGTCTGACCTCTTCTGGAATCTCGCGGTTTGGTTTTGTTTTAAAAACTTTTTTGGCCCACACCAACGTATTGTTCAACTCAATATCCTCTGCATTTGCTTTCGAAACTGGCTCAAAGTGGATTCCGAGTTCCTTTTCAAAACCGGCAATTTCTTTTACTTCCTCTTCCTGAATAATCGTCATAGAAAGGCCTTTTGCTCCTGCTCTACCTGTTCGTCCGCTACGGTGCACGTATGCTTCATGGGTATCAGGTAAATGATAATTCACAATATAGGCTAGCTCTTTTACGTCAATTCCTCTGGCAACCAAGTCTGTCGCAACCAGAATATCTATATATCCTTCACGGAACTGCTCCATAATTCGATCGCGAATTCCCGGTGTTAAACTTCCGTGTAAAGCTCCTGATGAAATTTTACGAATTGCAAGATTTTTTGCTAATTTATTTACCGCAGCTTTAGTCTTACAGAAGATAATTCCTCTGCCAGTTCCCTGAGAATTTAAAAAGTGCAAAAGCACGTCTAATTTTTCTATTGGTTCTACCACAATATATTGATGAATAATACCTTCATGCCCTATTGTAGCCATGTCAGAATCAATAGAAATTGCGTTCTTGGACATATAGTTGTGCACGATATCTTTCAATTCACCGGGCATTGTTGCACTAAATAAAAAGGTGCGGTGATCTTTTGGCAATGCTTTCAATATCGGCATTAGATCGTCCTTTAAGGCCTGAAACATCTCGTCGGCTTCATCCAAAACTAAATGTTTTAGAGATTTTACATCCAACTCCCCTTTCTCTAACAAGTCTAAGAATCGGCCTGGTGTCGCCACAATAATATGAGCACCAGCTTTCAGTTCTTCTACTTGGGATTTTACCGTATTTCCACCCGTTAATAGTACGATGGAAACGTCTGGAATATATTTCGCAAAAGTGGTCAGATTATGATAAATCTGCGTACTGAGTTCTCTGGTAGGAGCCAATATTAAGGTCTGAATATTCTTATTTTCGACATTTACCAGCTGTAAAAGAGGTAACCCGAAAGCTGCCGTTTTACCGGTTCCAGTTTTGGCCAGAGCAACTATATCTTCATTTTGATGTAAAATGATGGGAATAACCTGTTCCTGAATATCAGTGGCAACACTTATTTCTAAGTCAGTTAATGCTTTTTGAAGTGGATGAATAATCCCTAAGTCGGAAATAAGTCTGGACATCTTTATTTTTTTTACAAAGATAACTACAGTTTTCTTCAATAGCTAAATCTCGCGGTATTAAAAGAATATTTATTCAACTTTGTGCGGAGAAACTAATAATCTTTGAAATAGATTATATTTTAAAACACAAAAATGGGGAACCGTTTATGCAGTATTTAGACTATCGCTTCTTAAAACATCCGGACCCGCTTTCCACTCTATCTTTTTATCGTCGTTCCTCCTCAAAAAAGGATGCCGTTTCAATCGGGACTAGAAGTTCAGTAGGTCATTTTATTTCAAAGCATTAGTTATTTGCTATCAAATGCAATTGACTGAAAATGAGCCGATGCCTAATGATATATAAACTTTTATTCCGTTACAATTTTTTAGATTCAAAAATAATCAACAAATTTGCGTTATGAGAAAACCTGTTATCGCCATCGACGGCTATTCTTCTACCGGAAAAAGTTCCATCTCAAAGATCATTGCACATGAACTTGGACTGGTTCATTTAGATACAGGTGCTTTGTACCGCGGAATTACTCTATTTGCTTTGAATAATTGTACTACCGCTGACAATCAAATTGATTTACCTCATTTATTTCGAAGGCTATCAGAAATAAAGCTTGAATTTAAAGTAATAAATAATGATTTAGTCACTTTTCTAAATGGAATAGATATATCAAAAGAGATTCGCACCAATAAAATTTCTCAGACCGTAAGCCTGATTGCTCGACAAAAAGAAATCCGGGATTTTTTAATGGAAACTCAACGAGCTGCTGCCAAGAATGGTGGTATCATCATGGATGGACGTGATATCGGCACGGTGATCCTACCAGATGCAGATTTTAAATTTTTCCTGACAGCAAGTATTGAAGAACGGACAAAAAGACGCTTTCTTGAGTTACAGCGTTTAGGAATAGAAGCAGATGAGGATACGGTAATGAAGAATCTAACTCAACGTGACAAAATTGACAGTGAGAGAGAATTTGCACCTTTACGTAAAGCTGATGATGCAATTGTCATTGATAATTCGAATTTATCAAAATTAGAGACGATTCAACTGATTTTATCACATATACAGACTTTTTAACAAAATTTTAAGAGTGTTATTTTTTGATTGGTATATAAATTGCAACTTTCACTATAATGGAGAAATCCAGGACGTAAAATTTATTAACTATTAAAAATTAACTAAAATGTCTAAAAAAGGTAATAACGCAGCGAGTGTTTTGGCAGGTCTTCTTGCAGGTGCTGCAGCAGGTGTAGTATTAGGAATGCTTTATGCTCCAGAAGAAGGTGCTGAAACAAGAAAGAAAATTAAATCAAAAGCAAATGATCTAAAAGATCAGGCTGTTGATCAGTATGGAAAAGTTTCTGAAAAAGCGAAAGAACAGTACGAAGAAGTATCTGGGAAAGTAAAAGATCAATACGGAAACATATCTTCTCAGGTGAAAGATACTGCAGACAGAGTGATTACTTCTGTAAAAGATGGTTATGACAAATATAAAGATCAAGCAGTTGCAACAACTAAAGAAGTTGTTGGAGATGTAGAAAATAAATTAGACGGAATGAAATCTTAATTTCTGTTCTAACTAATTCCTCAAAAAAAAAGGAACTTATTTTAAGTTCCTTTTTTTGTAACTTTAAAAAAAATACTATGGTAGAAATAATAAAAGAATTTGCCACTAAAAAATTAGACTTGCTAAAAATGGAAGCGACGGAAAAGTCTGCGCTAACTGCGGGTACACTTACTTTTCTTGTGATTGTCTCTGTAGCAGCTTTATTTTTTATCATTTTATTTAATATTGGCTTGGGCTTATTAATTGGTCACTGGCTTGGTAATTACGCCTATGGAATTTTGATAATTGCAGGGCTTTATTTATTGATTATATTGATAACATTCCTGTCTAGAAAAATGATTAAAAATTCCGTGGCAGATAAAATTATTAAATTAATAAATTCTTAAGAAAATGAGTACAAAATATAACAGTTTAGAAGAACTTAGGAGAAAAAAGGAATTACTTAAAACGGAAGTTTCTGATTTACAGGATTTAATTACTTTTGATAATACCAAAGAAAGCTTAAGTGCACTTACTCATGGATTTACAGATAGATTTTTACAGGAAGAGCCTAATTTAGAAGGAGAATCAACAATAAGTTTAAATAGAAACGAGATTGTTAAAGAAATTAGCAATCATGTCAAAGATTCTTTTTTTAATAAAAATGCTGTTTTAGGTTTTGCAAAAAGTGATGCAGGGTTAAATGTATTTCAAAATACATTAAAAATTGGTGCAGTTTCTCTTATCGGCAATTTTGCTAGAAAAAGTATCCAAAACAAAAGCTGGAAAAAGAAACTGATTGGCTTGGCGCTTATTTACTTGGCTCCTATTGCATTGAGATTTGTAAGAAAAAAGATTGAAGCATATCAAAAGAATCAAACTACTTCCAGTTTCGAACAATTAATTTAAAGAATAATCTTTCTTATCGATTGGAAAAAATCTTGCTGAGAATTATTCCGGCAGACATCGCTACATTAAGACTTTCTGTAGATTTTGTATTTCCAAACCGTGGAATTGTTACACGATTTGTCAGTAAATTTTTCATTTCGGGGCGGATTCCATTTCCTTCATTGCCAAGAACCAAACTAAATTTTTGGGGAAATTTGTATTGATACATATTTTCGCCAACCATGTCTGTACCAATTATTGGGGTGTCATTCTCAGCAAAATAGGTTTCGAGCGAGGTATAAGCAATGTTCACACGCAGGAACGATCCCATGCTTGCCTGGATCACTTTTGGGTTATAATAATCCACAGTGTCTTCACTACATATAATTTGGTCAATTCCAAACCAGTCAGCCAATCTTATAATCGTACCCAAATTTCCAGGATCTTGAATTCCGTCCAGAATGAGCTGTACTTCATCATGTGGATTGATACAATGTTCTATTAGTTCACAAACAGCAATTGAATCTTTAGGATTCTGCAGAAAACTAATTTTCTTTAGTTGATCAGTAGTAATTTCTACAATATTTAAATCCTTATTATCAAAATCATGGGGATTGAGGCAGTATAGTTCCTTAATCTTATATTTAGATTTTGGGATTTCCTTGATGGTTTTATTCCCTTCAACCAAAAACAAATTGTATTTTTGTCTGAACTTCTTTTTTTCAAGAGACTGTAAAATTTTTATTTTATGAGCCGTAAGCATTATTCAAAATATTTTCAAAAGTATTACTTATTTTTTTCATCTGCAATCACGATTCTTTTTTTATATGCGTGTAGTACCACAAAAAAAGTTCCTGATGGTGATTATCTCCTCACCAAGAATAATTATAGATATGAGGATGGTAAAGTTCATGACGATCAGGTTCCCGATCATGTGAGCCAAAAACCAAATAAAAAACAACTTTTTATTTTGCCGGTTGGCTTATGGTTATACAATGCTACGAATCCAAAATATGATTCGATTCTTGCAGAGTACATGACCTATCCTAATGAAGTAAGAGATCAAGCGCTCCGCGATTCATTATTTATAAAATACAAGCACCCAGAATATGTCGGGAAAAGTCTCTTCTACGAAAGATTCCTCCAGAATTTAGGTCAACCCCCTGTGATTTTGGACCAGAGTAAAACGGAAAGCAGTGCCAATTCAATTCGTAAATATTTGGTTTATCGTGGATATTGGGATACGGATGTGAAATTTACACACGATTTAGATTCAGCAGCAAAAAAAGCAAAGGTCAATTATTTAATTACACATAAAGATCCAACCTATATCAGCGATTATTACTATAATATTCCTGATCCTGCAATTAAGAATATCTATGAGCAGGACTTAAGCAGAAGTTTAATTCGTGGCAAAAAAGTCTTGGATCAAGCTGATCTAGAAAAAGAGGTGAAACGGATTAATGACTTGATGAAAGATGCAGGATATTATAAGTTCAATAATTCCAACGAAGAAATATACTTCACCGCAGATACTTTACAAAGCAGAAAAAATGTTCCACTAACAATGGATATCCATAAAGATTCAATTGATTCTGATTATAAAATCACTACCGTTGGGAAAATTAAAGTTCATGTTTTAGAAAAATTAGCAGATACTGCCCAAACCAAAAAAGACTCTCTTTTTGGAATTAATTTTTATAAACTGGGTAATCAATACAAAACCATGTCATTATGGCGTCCGATTATTTTAAAAAATGGCGAGAAATATAATCAAAGTAATTTAGATTTAACTAAAAGAAATATCTCCTCGATGAATAATTTTAGCATTATTAAATATGATGAGATTCTTCGAAAAGGAAGTGACAGTATTTTAGATGTTAGTTACTATTTGGCACCACTCTCAAAATATGATTTCAAAGCAGCTACAGATATAAATTATTCTCAAATTTTAAATTTAGGCGTTTCACCATCCGTTGATTTAACAACGAGAAATATATTTGGAGGTGCAGAAAATTTAACGACAAGTATTTCTGGGATATTTGGTTCTGTAGTCAGTTCAAAAGATACTGGCAAAAGAATTATTGCCTATGAGATATCGGCGCAGGCAGCCTTAAGTGTTCCCCGTTTAATGATGCCCTTCAAAACGTGGAAGTTGATTCCAAAACGGTACTCTCCTACTTCTTCTGTTATTTTAGGTACTTCTGTTCAAAATAATATTGGTCTTGGTAGAATTGGTGTTAATGGTAGTTTAAATTATTTCGCCAATGTGAATGATATTGTATCTCATCGTCTTTCTCTTTTTAATACCCAGCTTAGTTTCACCAGAAATAAAGACAGGTACTATGAATATTTCCCTCGGGACGCAGAATTTCGTGATCAAATGTTTCAAATTTACTCCCCTTCTTTATATCAAGACTTTAAGAATGGACTGGTAACTTCCGACTATGTTTCATCTAGAATTATAGGAGACATCCCATTTCAAGAGTCTCTAACCGGCGATCAACTAGGAACATTAAATACGTTTCGCCAATCCTTAATTAACAAAGACAGGCAAACGCAGGATATTTTAATATCGTCAATGATTTATAATTTTATTTATAATGAAATTGGTAAAAAAGACCGACCTAACCCTTTCTATTTTAATGCAAAATTTGAATTGGCAGGGAATGTTTTTGGAATATTTAATAACAGGAAAAAAGAAGATGGAGTAATAAGCGGGCCTTCTAAAACAATATTTAATATCCCTTATTCTCAGTTTGTGAAATTCGATTTTGATGTCAGAAAATATTTTACCTTTTTCAACGATAAGCATACTCTTGCTCTGAGGCAATTTATCGGTGTTGGTATTCCTTATGGTAATTCATCTACAATGCCTTTTGTACGTTCCTATTTTAATGGGGGATCTAATGATATTCGTGCCTGGCGAGTGTTTGGTGGCTTAGGACCATCTGATTCGCAATTAGATGAGAAAGTCCGTTCTTATATCATGGATAATGTAAAATTAACTACCAATATCGAATATCGAGTTCCGTTTAGTAAAATGTTTGAAGGAGCAGCTTTTGTGGATGCCGGTAATATTTGGAGTTTAAAAGATAATGGATTTGGAGATGAATTTAAGTTTAACAAGTTCATTTCTCAAATGGGAGTTGGAACTGGAGTTGGCGTACGAATCAACGTTGCGTACATCACTTTGAGATTAGATGCTGCTTATAAAGTGTACGATCCCAACCAACCGATGGGAAATCGTTGGGTCATTGAAAAATGGCAACCTCTAAAACCCGTTCTTAATTTTGCATTCGGATACCCTTTCTAAAAATAAAATCGCAGTTTGAACTGCTATTTTTTAGTTTAACTAAAAATAGAATAAATCGATGAACTGTTCGCAGAGAAAATACAATAATGATGATATGTGGATATATCTATAAATTTTTAAAATAATCTTTGTTTACTACCTTTTCTAGAAAATAGAACATAAATTATTCTGATAGAGAATGATTCCGTCATTTTATAGGTTTGTAAACAAGAAAGTAATTTTTTATTCTTCCGGAACATCAAATAAATCACCAATCATTCCTTCTTCTGGAAAATCTTCGTCTTTTACATCTTCATCAATAAAACTAATATGTCCTTCCGTAGCTTCTACCACATCAAATCCTTCATGAATTTCTTCTTCTGGTTCTGGAATTATGATGTTAATAGATTTTACTTTATCCTTAATAAATTGATTACCAATTGCTTTAATACCTTTAATAGAAATAAATTCATCTATATTAATGATTTCCGGATCTTTCTCTATTCCTTTTACTTTGACAAAAATAATTTCTGCAGTCGCATTATTCGCAACCAAAATATTTTCTACAAATGATTTTGGATGGTCAGAAGGCATGAATTGTTGTACATTGGTCGTATTCTCGAGCAGGAATCTTTTGATAAAATAAATCTGCTTTTCGCCATCAAAATAGATGCAGGTGATCGGCTGTTCAGGATTCCATTTTTCAAGGATTAAATACTCATCATCAAACCGATTACTTAAATCGAAAGTAATCAACTTCGCTTCTCCTTGTGAATTAATCGTTAATATTTTATCATCACCTTTGAACGTACCAAGTAATGTTCCTCTGGCATCAGCATTTAATCTTCGTACCGTATCATCAAACCAGATTTTTCTGGGAGCTAAAGTAGAAATCCCTTCTTCTTTTAAATCAACTTTTTTAACGGTATATTTTGTAACAACATTTCCTTTGGAGTCACGGCCTTTAATCGCTAGTTCTGAGAAATCAATGTCTATTTTATTTTTACGGACTCTGGCATTTGGTTTTAGCAGTACGCTTACTTTCTCTGCCTCGCCATTAGGATTTGCGGAGAAGTAAAGCATTTCGGATCCTTTTTTATCAGAAGCTAACTTATAATCGTTATTTCTAGTAACACCGGTAACTGAAAAACGTTTCATATAATACGGACCTTCTTTACCTTCACGGTAAATCATGTTGTAAACCGTGCGCTTATCATTCTTTTTCCAAATGGCAACGTGTTCTATATTTTTACCAATAAAAGTTTTCGGTTCCACTTTTACCACTTTCATCGTTCCATCTTTCTGAAAAGTGATAATATCATCGATATCTGAGCAGTCAAACAGATACTCGTCTTTTTTAAGCGAAGTTCCAATAAAACCCTCCTCGCGATTGACATAGAATTTCTCATTTGCTACAGCAACTTTGCTGGCATCGATAGTATCAAAAATTCGAAGTTCTGTTTTTCGTTCTTTTCCTTTACCGTATTTTTTTTGAATATTAGTATAATAGGTAATTGAGTAAGGAATTAAGTGTTCCAGATTGTATTTTACCAACTCTATTTTACCTTCCAGCGCCAAGATATTTTCTTTAAACTTATCAAGATCAAAACGTGAGATTCTTTTGATTCGAATTTCTGTCAATCTTAAAATATCTTCTTCTGTTACAGCTCGTAAAAGATGCTTCGTATGTGGTTTCAGTCCTTTATCAATCGTTAGAATAACTTCATCCCAAGATTTCACTTCCTCGATATCGTGGTAGATTCTGTTCTCAATAAAAATTCTTTCTAAGGAAGAAAAATGCCAGTTTTCCTGCAATTCATGCAGTTCAATCTGAAGTTCTTTTTTTAAAAGAGAAACGGTATGATCCGTATTTTGTCTCAGAATTTCTGAAACGTTAAGAAACATCGGTTTATTTCCTACAATTACACAAGCATTCGGCGAAATCGGGATTTCGCAATCAGTAAATGCATATAAGGCATCAATGGTTTTATCCGGTGAAACATCATTGCTTACATGAATGTTTATTTCTACCTGATCAGAAGTATTATCCTCAATTTTTTTGATTTTAATCTTTCCTTTTTCATTCGCTTTAATAACAGAATCAATTAGATCACTTGTGTTTTTTCCGAAAGGAAGTTCTGTAATACAAAGTGTATTTTTATCTTTTTGAATAATTCTTGCTCGCGCCCGAATTCTTCCGCCACGTTCCCCATCATTGTAGTGAGAAACATCAAGCATTCCTCCTGTTAAAAAATCTGGAAATATCTGAAATTTCTTTCCTTTCAAATGTGCGATAGAAGCGTCGATCAATTCATTGAAATTATGAGGCATAATTTTCGTAGAAAGTCCTACTCCAATTCCTTCAACTCCCTGTGCTAAAAGCAAGGGGAATTTCACTGGAAGGTCTATTGGTTCATTATTTCTGCCATCATATGATTTTGCCCACTCTGTTGTCTTCGGGTTGAAAACTACTTCTAAAGCAAAAGGGGTAAGTCTTGCCTCGATATATCGTGCTGCTGCGGCTGAATCACCGGTATAGATATTTCCCCAGTTTCCCTGAGTGTCAATAAGGAGTTCTTTCTGTCCGATTTGTACCATAGCATCTGTAATTGACGCATCACCGTGTGGGTGGTACTTCATGGTATTTCCAACTACATTAGCTACTTTATTATATCTTCCATCCTCCAGCTCGCGCATGGAGTGCATAATTCTTCGCTGTACCGGTTTAAATCCGTCAAAAATAGAAGGAATTGCCCTGTCCAAAATTACATAGGACGCGTAATCTAAAAACCAATCTTTATACAGACCGGAAACTTTTCTCAGGGAATCTTCCTGATGATTTTCTTGCTCTTCCATTAAATTATCGTCTCAATCTTTTTTTCTCTGTTATTTCTGATCACTCGGCTAAGGGAAATTTTAAGGTCGTGTAATTCTTTCTTTGTTAAATAGGAAACGTCATACTTTAGCTTTACTGTTCCACTTTTTTTGCTGGAAATGGTAATATACAATCTTTTTAAAACTACCGCATTTACAATTTCATATTCCAGTAATTTGTATTTTGGAAATTCATGAACTACTGGTTTATCAAAAAATAAAACTACATTTTGATTTTTGAAATTAAGTGCTTCACCCTCACTGTCATATTCAAAAATCTGCCTTCCCCGTAAATAATAGATTATCGCAATAATAGTGGGAAAAATCAGTATTAAATAGCTGCTGTTTCCCATTAAATTAAGCTTGTATCGATCCGTTATAAAAAGAACGATGGCCAAAACCATCAAAATACATACTACGGTCGAAACAAAATTAAAGCGGCCTACTTTACTTCTGTTATTTAATCTCATCTGTGTTTGTGTTTGTGTTTGTGTTTTTCTTATTAGTCTTCTTCTAATTCGCTATCAACAAATATTTCTTTATTTTCTATTTCTGGATTTTCTACTACCAAATTTTCAAGAATAAATAATTGACGGTCTGGCGTATTTTTACCCATATAAAACTCTAATAATTGTTCTATCGTTTGATCTTTTCCAAGTACAACCGGTTCCAAACGAATATCTTTTCCGATAAAATGTTTGAATTCATCTGGAGAAATTTCACCTAACCCTTTAAATCGGGTGATTTCAGGATTTTTACCCAGCTCATCAAGTGCTTTCACGCGTTCTAATTCTGAGTAACAATACCGTGTTTCTTTTTTATTTCTTACCCGGAATAAAGGAGTTTGCAGAATATATAGGTGCCCGTTTTTGATAAGATCTGGAAAAAAAGACAGAAAGAAGGTAATCATCAAAAGACGAATGTGCATTCCATCAACATCCGCATCAGTAGCGATAATTACGTGGTTATATCGTAAATCTTCCAGAGAATCTTCAATATTTAAGGCCGCCTGTAAATAGTTAAATTCTTCATTTTCATAAACTACCCTTTTGGTAAGTCCATAACAATTCAGAGGTTTACCTTTTAAAGAAAATACTGCTTGAGTTTCCACATCGCGAGATTTTGTAATCGAACCTGATGCAGAATCTCCCTCGGTGATAAAAATCATTGTCTCGCCTTTTCGCAAAGCTTTCTGATCGTTATAATGCTGTCTGCAATCTCTCAGTTTTTTATTGTGAAGAGACACTTTCTTTGCTCTTTCTCTTGCTAGTTTCTGAATACCAGAAAGTTCCTTCCGTTCTCTTTCAGAAATAATGATTTTTCGATGAATTGCTTCAGCAATCTCTGAATTTTGATGTAGAAAGTTATCGAGTTTATTTTTGAGAAAATTGGTAATGAAAGTCCGGACGGTTTCTTTACCAGGTTCCATTTCATTCGATCCTAATTTCGTTTTGGTCTGTGATTCGAAAACCGGTTCAATCACCTTTATAGCAACTGCCGCAATAATAGATTTGCGAATATCTGTCGCTTCAAAGTTTTTATTGAAATATTCACGAATCGTTTTCACATACGCTTCACGAAATGCATTTAAATGCGTTCCACCTTGCGTAGTATTTTGCCCGTTAACAAATGAAAAGTAAGTTTCTGACTGTGATTTGTCTGAGTGGGTAATTGCGACCTCAATATCCTCATCCTTTAAATGAACGATCGGATAGATGATCTCTCCTTCTATTTCTTCCTGCAACAAATCTTTTAATCCGTTTTCAGAAAAATAGGTCTCTCCATTAAAAATTATTTTTAACCCAGGATTTAGGTAACAATAATTTTTAAGCATCTTTTCGATGTACTCTTTTCGAAACTTAAAATGGGTAAAAATGGAAGTGTCAGGAATAAATGTGATTTCAGTTCCGTTTCGATCGGTAGATTCAGCTTCTTTGAAATCCTCTGTGATCAATCCTTTTGAAAATTCCGCTATTTTCATTTTTCCATCACGAATAGATCTAACTTTGAAAAATTCGGATAGCGCATTAACTGCTTTGGTTCCTACTCCATTTAGACCCACTGATTTTTTAAATGCTTTTGAATCATATTTTCCACCGGTATTCATTTTAGAAACCGCATCAACTACTTTCCCTAGTGGAATTCCACGACCATAATCCCGAACAATAGCTTTGCCATCATCAATTTTTATTTCGATTCGCTTCCCCGATTTCATAACAAATTCATCGATTGAGTTATCGATGATTTCTTTGAGCAAGATGTAGATTCCGTCGTCAGCCGAAGAACCATCTCCTAACTTCCCGATATACATTCCCGGTCGAAGGCGGATATGTTCCTGCCAATCGAGGGTTCTTATATTATCTTCAGAATAATTTACAGTAGAGTTATCGCTCATATATTTTTGAAAGTACTTTAAAATTCAGTAACTCACAAAAATAGCGAAAGCAAATCGATATTTAAAATTTTGCGCAAAAATTTTACCCCATATTAAAATTTGCAAACTTTTCTGCGATTAAAAAAAGCCTAATCTGTTAAATTATTAATCCATTTTTCAAAGGCCTCCAAAAAATCTTTCAGGAATTTTTCTGTTTTCTCATTTACGGTAATCCCATCTTCCAATAAGCGATCTTTAATTCCGCCTATGTATGCTTCCGGTTGTTGCATCATCGGAATGTGAAGTGAGACGGCGGCATTTCTGATTGTTTGGTTTGCTCCTAACCCGCCAATTGCACCAGAGGAAACCGTAACTACTGCTCCAGGTTTTCCTTTCCATGAATTGTTCTTTGGAGGCCGGGCTCCAATTTCCATGGCATTTTTTAGAACTCCTGGAATAGTTCTGTTATACTCCGGCGAAATAAAAAGTATTGCATCAGATTCTACAATTTTCCCTTTAAAATCGATCCACTCCTGCGGTGGATTATTTTCTATATCTTCACTGAACATGCACAAGTCACCAATTTCTACAATAGTCAGCTCTAAACCTTTTGGTGCAACTCGCATGAATTCTTTTGCTACTTTTCTATTGAAAGATTCTTTTCTTAAACTTCCTATGATAATTGCTACTTTCTTTGTCATTTATTTTATTTAAATATAAAGTTACAAATTGAATTTCTTTTTAACCCAATCCTGTGTGGCTTTAACAGTAATTTAAGTTTTATTTGAATAATAAAGTCATAAAAAAAGCGAACCAAAGTCCGCTTTATAAATTGGGTGGAGACAGCCATTTTAAAACATCTCCATTCGTCCATCCTTTATACGTTGAATCTGAAATTCATCATATCACCATCCTGAACAATATATTCTTTTCCTTCTACGGAAAGTTTACCAGCTTCTTTCACTTTAGCTTCAGAGCCAAATTTTAAGAAATCTTCATATTTAATTACTTCCGCACGAATAAATCCTTTTTCGAAATCAGTGTGAATAACTCCTGCAGCTTGTGGTGCAGTCCAGCCGCGACCAATAGTCCAGGCACGAACTTCTTTAACTCCCGCAGTGAAATAGGTTTGCAATTTCAATAAATCGTAGGCTTTTCTGATCAATCGGTTTACACCCGGCTCAGTTAGTCCTAATTCATCTAAGAACATTTCCCGTTCTTCGAAAGTTTCTAACTCATTAATATCAGCTTCGATCTGAGCGGCTAAAACTACAACTTCTGCATTTTCTCTGGCAGCCATTTCCTCGATCTTAGCAATCCATTCATTTCCGTTTTTAATCGAATTTTCATCAACATTACAAACGTAAAGAACTGGCTTGTTAGTGAGTAACTGTATTTCCGAAATAATTGATTCAGCAAAATCATCCATAGGGAACTCACGCGCGTTGTTCCCTTCCTCTACAAATTTCTGAAGATTAAGAAGCGTTTCATAAGTCATCACATCATCTTTTTTACCAGATTTAATGAACTTTTTTGCTTTCTCAACAGACTTTGATAAGGTTTCAATGTCTTTTAACTGAAGTTCGATATCGATAATTTCTTTATCTCTAATGGGATCTACAGAACCTTCAACGTGAACAATGTTTCCATTTTCAAAACATCTTAAAACGTGAATAATCGCTTCACATTCTCTAATGTTCGCCAAGAATTTATTTCCTAAACCTTCTCCTTTACTGGCACCTTTTACCAAACCTGCAATATCAACAATTTCTACGACTGCTGGCAAAACTCTTTCAGGCTTCACTAATTTTTCAAGTTCAAACAAACGCTCGTCCGGTACAGAAACGGTTCCAATGTTTGGTTCGATCGTACAGAAAGGATAGTTGGCAGATTGCGCTTTGGCATTGCTTAAACAGTTAAAAAGGGTTGATTTACCTACATTGGGTAAACCTACGATTCCACATTTCATATCTTTAGTTCAAAGTTTATAAATGAAGGTTTAAAGTCGTCTTTAAACCCATTAAATTGAGAGTTGGCAAAGATAAAGATTTTGAGTGAGTTATGGAATAAAAAAAATCTGCCTTTTGACAAAGCAGATTTTAATAGTCTTTTATAAATTTGAACATATTATCTGTCTTTTTTAAACCACAAAAGTCACAAAAGTTTTTATTAAAAAATATTGTTAGAGTTTGTGAAAAATATTTTTTAAATTTCACAAAAGTTTGGAAAATCAAAGATTTTCAAATTTGTGTAGTGCCGAATTTCGTAGTGAAAATTGATTCTTTTGTGACTTTGTGGTTGGAAAATTCTCAGATATTATGGTTTTTCAGAAGTTGCGTCTCTTGCCAGTTCAGCGTCGTCGGGAGCTTGTCCTAAGTATTTATCTAAGTTAAATAACGATTCGTCACTTGCTTCATTTCCGCCCGCAATTTTTAATTTATCAATAAGATCCATCGCCAACGTTTCTTCTTCAATTTGTTCTTTCACAAACCATTGCAAGAAATTCCAGGTTGCCCAGTCTTTTTCTTCAAAAGCGATATTGACCAAATTGTATATTTTCTCTGTGTTTTCAACTTCATGTTTAAAAACCCGATCAAAACATTCTTTTAAATTTTTAGGATCTTTATCAGCCGCTTTCAAAGCAGTTACGGTTGGTTTTCCACCTCTATTTAAAATATATTCCATGAATTTTATGGCGTGATTGCGTTCCTCTAAAGAGTGGCGAAATAAAAAATTTCCTATTCCATCATAACCTTCATCACTTGCCCAAATCCCATACGATAAGTAAACATGTGATTGGTATAATTCTACATTCATTTGTTCGCTCAACGCTTTTTCCAACGCAGCTGATAGTCTTTTAGTGTTCATAATTAAAATTTTTAATGATTAGATATTTAATAGCAAGAATAATTCCTTTGTCTAATTTAACTTTATTATGAAGGTTAATTTAATGATTTATTTCATTTCAAATGTATTTTATTTTTTTAATTGTAAGTCTCTTTTATAAAATTACAATTATTTCTATTGATAATCAGTACTTTAATAAAATTTAGAATTATCACTATAAAAATAGTTGTATGATTAAAATTTATTTCTACATTTGTATCACTAAACAAATAGTGATATGAAAATTTCTCAATTAACAAAAGCTGAAGAACAGGTAATGCAATATCTCTGGGATCTTGAAAAAGCGTTTCTTAAAGATATTCTTGAGCAATTTCCAGAACCGAAACCGCATACCAATACGGTCTCAACCATCCTCAAAGTTTTGAAAGAAAAAGATTTCGTTGATTACGAAGTTTTCGGGAGACAGCATCAATATTCCCCCCTGGTTTCTAAAGAAAAATACAGTGGAAAATCGATGAAAAGTTTAGTGAAAAATTACTTTGAAGGATCTTATACCAACGCTGTTTCCTTTCTGGTTGAAAAAAACGAACTCAGTGTTGAAGACTTGGAGATGTTACTAAATGAATTAAAAAATAAAGACTGATGGAAACCCTATTTTTATATTTCGGAAAAGTTGTTTTCACTTCAGCAATACTGTTTTTCTATTACAAGCTGTTTTTGAAAGATAAGACTTTTCATCATTACAACCGATTCTATTTGCTCGCGGCTGTCGTGATTAGTTTGCTATTGCCTTTACTGAAAGTAAGTTATTTTACACTTGAAGTAAACAGTGATATCTATTTATTAATTAATAGATTGCAAAACCTAAGTTTACCTAATAATTTAAATGATGATTTCAATTATTTTAAAACTGGTGCTTTTCTAACTGGACTGGTTGCTGTCTTTTTTCTAACGAAATTAATGTTCGGACTGGTTAAAATTCAGCTTTTAAAACAGAAATTTAACAAAGAAAACTTCGAAGGAATCAATTTTTATCAAACTGATTTGGCAGAAGCACCATTCTCCTATTTCAAAAATTTATTCTGGAAAAACTCTATTGAAATTCAGTCCGATTTGGGTCGTCAGATTTTAAGACATGAAATGGTTCACATTGAACAGAAACATTCCTGGGACAAAATTTTTATCGAAGTCACCACTTCCCTATTTTGGTTTAATCCTTTCTTTTATTTGATCAAAAAAGAAATCAATTTAATACACGAATATCTGGCTGATAAAAAAGCCTTAAAAAACTCGGACACGAAAGCATTTGCGCAGATGCTTTTGGCAAGTCACTTTTCCGGAAAACAGTTTCCTGCAACGAGTCCGTTCCTTAGTTCTAACCTCAAAAAAAGATTAACAATGCTTAAAAAATCAAAAACAAAATTCAGTTATGCGCGACGAATATTTGCGTTGCCTCTTTTATTTATTCTTTCATTCGTTTATTTAATTAATGCGAAAAACAAAGAAATAAAAAATACCAATCAGGAAATTGAAAAATTGGTTTCTAACCTGAAATCTGACACCATTCAACCTTATTCAAAAACAGAGAATAATGTAGGAATTAATACTGACCTCCATTCAATTCAAAGTCAGATTGATGAAAAACAGAAAGTATTGAAACCTTTGCAGGAAAGCCTAACTGCAAAGCAAAAAGAAGCTGGAAAACTGACTTTAGAAATGAATGCAAAAAGTAAAGAACTTCAGAAACTTAGTAAAAATAAAGATTTTGACAATCCAAAATTCAAAGCACTTGAAGAACAAATGAATTCCCTAGGTACTCAAATCGATGCAATTTTCAACACCGAAGATTTTAAAAATAAAATGAAAATCGTTGATAAAAATTATGGTGAATTAGATCAACTCTATTCAAAAATCGATCAATACTATAATTCGAATGATTTCAAATTAAAAATGAAAGCGATCGAATTGAAAGCAAAAGAAGTTGAACGGAAATTCAATTCTCCAGAATATCAGAAGAAAATGAAAGATGCAGAAGTAAAAATCAAAGCAGCCGAAAAGAAATTTAATTCTCCAGAATATCAGAAGAAAATGAAAGTTGCGGAAGAAAAAATAAAAGCCGCTGAAAGAAATTTTAATTCTCCGGAGTTTCAGAAGAGAATGAAAGAAACAGAAATAAAGATGAACGAAGCTGAGCAAAAGTTAAAATATTCAGAATTCAAACAGAATATAGAAGGCGCGGAAATCATTGCGATAGAGCCACAGAAACCGGAAACTTTATTAGGCAGAGAAATAAATATTTTTATTGATGGAAAAATATCGACCAATGCAGAAATGCAAAATTTAAAACCATCCAGTATTAAATCAATGCATGTCTTTAAAAAAGGGTACCAAGGAAAGAAGACGGATGAAATACAAATTAAGCTCCAAAAATAATTTTTTTCACCACTTCCTTGTAATTGATTTATACCCCTGCTAGTTTTACAAATATTTTTTATCTTCACACGAAAATTATGAAAAAACTAATTGTACTGTCGCTATTGACCACGATCTTTTTATCTGCTCAAAATAAGCGCTTTACCTACGAATACTCGTATATTATGTATTCTAC
The DNA here is from genome assembly GCF_007362475.1 of Chryseobacterium sp. SNU WT5. Lineage (NCBI taxonomy): Bacteria > Pseudomonadati > Bacteroidota > Flavobacteriia > Flavobacteriales > Weeksellaceae > Chryseobacterium > Chryseobacterium sp. SNU WT5. Next base: position 2,920,935 of record NZ_CP041687.1, on the reverse strand, counting down.
CAATATGACCGGTGCACAGAAAGAATTGGTCGTTCTAGATGTAAGTCCTAATGGATCAATATTTTATAGTCTAAATAAATTTAAATCTGATTCACTGCAACATGCTGAACTCCAAAAAATGGCAAATTCTAGTTCAGATATTATCAATGTTAAAGAAACTTATAAAGGAAAAATACTTTACACCATATCTAAAAGCTATCCTAAATTTGAAACATTTTTGCATACAAAAGTTGGAACAGACCCATACAAAGTTCTTGATAATAGAAAACCCGACTGGACGATCAGTAGCGAAAAACAAAATATTGAGAATTTTGAAGTTCAGAAAGCCGTTACCAATTTATTTGGGAGAAAGTGGACTGCTTGGTTTGCGACGGACCTGCCAATTCCAGACGGTCCATATAAATTTCAAGGATTACCAGGGCTAATTGTAAAAATTGAAGATGAAAAGCAAACGCATTCGTTTATATTGAAAGGTATTGGCGCATATGTAGACATCCATAAATTAGAATTGGAGGAAAAAAACAATTACTTTAAAGAAGTGACCATTGACTATCCTAAATATAAAAAGTTATATCTGGAACAACTTTCTGATCCCACAAAATCATTGAGACAATTAGTAAGTAGAAGTAATGTTAATGTTAAAATAATGGGTGCAGATGGAAATGAAATCAAATTATCAGAAGTTTTAAGACAGAGACAATTAAAAAGTGTAGAAGACCGTAAGAAGAATAACAATCCTCTCGAACTCGATTTGCTGAAATAACGAAACCTATTTTTGATAGTATAATTAATGCAAATCTATAAGATTACATTTGGTAGGAATAGAAAGACGGCATTTTTAGCTGTCTTTTTCATTGTAAGCATATGTAGAGAAATAGGTTTAATAAAGGAATTCTATTAATTTCTGTTTTTGAAGAAGATTATATCCATCTCAAAATCAATGACGATAATTACATTGAACATTCAATAGAAGATTAATTTTTGTTTCAATCCTCAGTTTCGAATAACCTCTAAAAATATTGATTCCTGATTATAAAATTTTTCTGCGCAGTTATTCATTGAATTATACTTAAGTATTACCATAAATAACTGATTGATTAGATAGAACTTCCTTCTTTATTTTGTATTTAAAAAGAACCCGATCTAACGTTGTTCTATCTAAAATTATTTTTTCTATAAATATTAAGATAAAATTTTATTAAATTCCGAAACTATTCTTATTTTTTCACGAAAAAAGATTACTTTTGCACCGTCAAAAAATGATTATGCAAAACATTAGAAATATCGCAATTATTGCGCACGTTGACCACGGAAAAACGACTTTGGTTGACAAAATCATCCACGCAACCACTATTGCCCGTGAAAATCAGGCAGATTCAGGTGACCTGATCATGGACAATAATGATTTGGAACGTGAGAGAGGAATTACCATTTTATCGAAAAATATTTCGGTACAGTATAAAGATTACAAAATTAATGTAATCGATACTCCAGGTCACGCCGATTTCGGTGGTGAAGTAGAAAGAGTTTTAAAAATGGCCGATGGAGTTTTACTTTTAGTAGATGCTTTTGAAGGTCCAATGCCACAGACTCGTTTCGTATTACACAAAGCTTTAGAATTAGGTTTGAAGCCAATCGTAGTAATTAATAAAGTTGATAAACCAAACTGCCGTCCTGATGAAGTTCATGACAAGGTATTTGATTTATTCTTTAATCTTGAAGCGACAGAAGAGCAATTAGATTTCCCAACATTCTACGGTTCATCTAAACAAGGTTGGTTCAACACAAGTTTAGAGGTTGCTGATGATATTACTCCTTTATTAGATGGTATCATTCAATATGTTCCAGAACCGGAAACTTTCGAAGGAAGCTTGCAAATGCAGATCACTTCATTAGATTTCTCTTCTTTCTTAGGTAGAATTGCGATCGGAAAAATCAGAAGAAATTCTATTAAAGAAGGTCAAACAATTGGTTTAGCGCAGGAAGACGGTAAAGTAATCAGAGGAAAAGTAAAAGAATTATACGTTTTTGAAGGTTTAGGAAAGAAAAAAGTTCAGGAAGTGAAGGCCGGAGATATCTGTGCGATTGTAGGGTTTGATAAATTCCAGATCGGAGATTCATTCGTTGATCTTGAAAATCCAGAACCATTGCCAAGAACAGCTATTGACGAGCCTACTCTAAATATGACGTTCTCTATTAACAACTCTCCTTTCTTCGGAAAAGATGGTAAATATGTAACTTCAAATCACTTGAAAGAAAGGTTATATAAGGAGTTAGAGAAAAACTTAGCCTTAAAAGTTGAACCTACCGAAGATGCCAACACTTTCTTAGTATTTGGTAGAGGTATTCTTCACCTTTCTGTTTTGATCGAAACGATGAGAAGAGAAGGTTATGAAATGACAATTGGTCAGCCACAGGTGATCATCAGAGAAATTGATGGCGTTAAATGTGAGCCTTATGAAACAATGGTTGTTGATGTACCAGACGAATATTCTTCTAAAGTAATTGACTTAGCAACGCAGCGTAAAGGTGATTTGCATATCATGGAAACGAAAGGTGAAATGCAACACATGGAATTTGAAATTCCTTCAAGAGGATTGATCGGATTGCGTTCTCAAATGTTGACAGCAACTGCAGGTGAAGCTATTATGGCACACCGTTTCACTGACTATAAACCTTTCAAAGGTTCAATCCCAGGAAGATCAGTTGGGGTATTAATCAGCAAAGGTCAAGGACCGGCAACTGAATATTCTATCGCAAAATTACAAGACAGAGGTAAGTTCTTTGTTGATCCGGGTGAAGAAATTTACGAAGGAATGATCATTGGTGAGCAAAACAAACCAGGAGATTTAGTAGTGAATATCGTGGAAGCAAAACAGTTGAACAACATGCGTGCTTCTGGAAAAGATAAAGATGGTAACATCGCTCCAAAACAATTATTCTCTCTGGAAGAATGTATGGAATACATCCAAGGTGATGAAGCGATTGAAGTAACTCCGAACTTTATCAGAATGCGTAAAAAAGTACTTTCAGAAAACGAAAGAAAAAGAATTGAAAGAGGTGCGAAAAGCTAAACTTTTAATTTGATTTAAATTAAATAGGTATTAGCCGGTTATAAAAGAGTTCCAAATAAATTTGGAACTCTTTTTTTTATTTTTGTTAGATTAGTATTGTAATAATTAAAAGAAATTCAAATTCATCTATGAAAAAATATTTCGTAATTTTCTCAATTACCATATTCGTAATCTTAACTTCTTGCACATCAAAAACAAAAATTGAGCACGGCGATTTCTATGAAAAAATTGATGGAATTTTTCTGAATTATACTGTAAAAGGACGTGGACCTGTAATGCTTGTTGGACATCCAAATTCAGGAAAAATTGGATATGAAATGACTTTAAAACCTCTTGAAGATAAATTCACTATGGTTTATTATGATTCTCGTGGAACTGGTAAATCCGAAGCACCAAAGAAATTAGAAGATTATAATAGTGATCAATTTACAAAGGAAATCGATTTGTTACGTAAAAAAATAGGTGTTGTTAAAATTTGGATCTTTGGACATTCTGATCAAAGTGCAGTAGCTTTGCAATATGCGGTTGAGTATCCTGAGTATGTGTCAGGTTTAATTTTGACCGGAACGAGTTTTATTGGGGATATGGATGAAACGATACGACGCAAAAGAGATTCTGAAAATAAAAGAAAAAGTGAATCTGAATGGTTTTCACAAGTTGTGGAAGATTGGGAATATATGTACGTGAATAAAACATACATCGATAAAAGTGGAAGAAACTTATCTAATGCACCAATAAAATGGTGGACTTATGATGAAGAAAGCTCTCAAAAAGTAATTCCGATCACAAGGTTAATTTCCGAGGCAGGAAGAAGAAAACCTATTAATGGCAAATATTATTTTGAAACGCCTGACCAAAGGCAAAAATACCTCGATGTTCAAACTAAATTTAAAAACTTAAACATCGAAACCCTGATCATAAATGGCAGATTTGACACTAACAACCCACCAAAATATGCCGATGAACTTCATAAAAATTTACCGAATTCGAAATTAGTTTTAATTGATAAATCCGGTCATTTCCCTTGGATAGAACAACCCGAAAAGACTTTTGAAGAAATCAACAAATGGCTAAAGGACTAATACTAGAAAGTCCTGTTTTTTATATCTTTAACTGAAATCTTTCTTCACATTGCTTTTTATATATTTGCGACTGTCATTTTTTAGATTATTAAATTAAGCTTCTTAACTTAAATAGACAATTTTAATAATATTAAAACGTTATTTATTTTTCTTTTAAATTTTACTTATGAAATATTCCTTTGCAAAAGCAACCACTATATATTTACTAATTCTTTCCCTTTTCATTACTTCTTGTGCCACCAAAAAAGAGGTTGCTAAAATTTCAAAAAAACCACCAGTAACTACAAAACCTACTCCTCAAAAACCGATTATTCAAAAACCTGAAACGAAACTTAATCTGCCAGAAGTAGATCGTGAATTTCGTGCTGCCTGGATTGCGACGGTAGCAAATATCAACTGGCCGTCAAAAAATAACCTAACGTCGCAACAACAAAAAGATGAAGCGATCAAAATCTTAGATTTATTGAAAGAAGCCAATTTTAATGCAGTAATTTTTCAGGCGCGCCCCTCAGCAGATGCCATGTACAAAAGTGATTTGGAACCCTGGTCGTATTTCTTGACGGGTGCGATCGGCAAAGCACCTGTCCCATTTTATGACCCTTTAGAATTTTGGATTAAGGAAGCTCATCAGCGCGGAATGGAATTGCATGTTTGGCTAAATCCATATAGAGCCCATCACACGACTGGCGGACCGATTACAAAAGAGTCTATCGTTTCAAAGATGCCGGACCAAATTATCAAGCTCCGCAACGGAATGTACTGGATGGATCCTTCTGACCAGAAAACTCAAGATCATACGGCAGCTGTAATCAAAGATTTGGTAAAAAGATATGATATCGATGCCATTCATATTGATGATTATTTTTATCCGTATAAAGAATATAATGGTGGTAAAGATTTTCCAGATAACAGAACCTGGAATGACTATCTTAAACGAGGAGGAAATCTCTCCAGAGCAGATTGGCGAAGAGCAAACGTAAATAAATTCATCAAGAGAATTCATGATGAAATTAAACAGGAAAAAAGTTATGTGAAATTCGGAATCAGTCCGTTTGGAATTTGGAAACCGGGTTTTCCAGAAGGAATTAAAGGGTCATCACAATATGATGAACTGTTTGCGGATGCTAAGTTATGGTTGAATCAAGGTTGGGTAGATTACTTCTCACCACAACTGTATTGGAAAAATGATGGTCCACAAAGTTTTAATGCTTTACTCAGTTGGTGGAAAAGTGAAAACACAATGAAGCGTCATCTGTGGCCTGGCTTAAATACGATTGGAATGCGCGATGTATCCGATCGTCCTGCAGAAATTGTAAGTCAGATTAACACTACCCGAAATACTTTAAAAGATAATGCTGGGACAATTCACTATAGTGTAGACGGTTTATCAAAAAATATGAACATGTACAATGCTGTTAAAAACATTTATAAAACCAAAGCGCTAACCCCACTGACTCCTTGGATTACAACGGATCCTTTAGTGAAACCAATTCTTTTTGCAGAAAGCAGCAGTAATTCAATTAATTTAAAATGGAATTCTCCACAGCCTAAGAAAGTATTTCAGTGGATCCTGTACCTAAAATATGGAGAGACTTGGGAAACTGAAATTTTAGATGAAACGATGAATTCCAAAATTTTACCTGTAACTAAGAATGGTAAAAAACTAAATAACATTGCGGTAAAGTCAGTTGATCGTTTAGGAAATGAAAGTGACTATGAATCTAAAAAAATGTAGGAATTAGTATTTTCCAATATTTCAATACTTTCTTATAAAGAAGTTTTTTAAAATACAATTTTCAGTAAATGAAAAGGAATTCCAGAATCGGAATTCCTTTCTTTATGTCAATATACCAACCGTTTTTTTTAAAAATAAGATGATACGATTTATTTTTAATAAAAAATATCAATCCAAAATATCAATATTTATTCTAGTTATCACATAACTTTGATTTATAGGATCTAAGAAGCGTTTTATACTATTAGAGTAAAAAGACGCTGTTTAACTGCTATCCATCGTAATATTTAAAAGGTTTACAGATAACATATTTAAATATGATTTGTTATTAGTAATTTAGTTGCTAAATCTATTAAGCAATAGAATAAACTTTAGCCATACACAAATTAATAAATGAAATCATGAGCACTCTTATCAAAAATGGATTATTTTTTTCTGGATTGCCAAATCAAAAAGCGATTAAACAGGATTTATTAATTGATGACAATGGCCGAATACAAGAAATAGCTTCAGATATACGTTTTGATGAGCGCTTTGAGATCATTGATGCGGAAGGACAATGGGTCGTTCCTGGTTTTGTCGATTCACATACGCATTATGATGCGGAGCTTATTGCTTCTCCCGGCCTCAAAGAGTCGGCAAGACATGGTGTTACGACGATAATTTTAGGAAGCTGTTCCGTTTCTGCTATATTTAATAATCCAGAAGATACCGCTGATGCCTTTACCCGAGTAGAAGCAATTCCCAGAGAGGTAATGCTTCCTTTACTGGAAAAAGAAAAAACCTGGAATTCCCCAAAAGAGTGGAAAGATTATATCAATAAATTACCGTTAGGAATCAATATCGCTTCTTTTGTAGGTCATTCCGATATTCGAATGAAGGCAATGGGGATTAAGCGTTCTTTGAAAGATGGTGAAACAGCCACCAAACAAGAAGAGGAGTTGATGCTTAAAATGCTTAACGATGCTCTGGATGAGGGTTTTATAGGACTTTCAACCATGGACAACCCGTGGGACAAAATGGATGGAGATAAATATTGGTCGCATAAAACCCCATCTTTTTACTCTTCCTGGAAAGAAAGAAAGAAAGAGTTTAATTGAACTACTTCGAAAGAGAGATGCAGTTCTTCAAGGTGCTCCTAATCTGGTAACGAGAATTAATGCATTTAATTATATGCTGGCAAGTACCGGTCTCTTTAGAAAACCTTTAAAAACGACCATGATCGCAATGATGGACTTAATTGGGGATCGGTATATATATCCCATTATCGCATTTGCCTCAAAGGGAATTAATGTATTGGGAAAGGCCGATTTTAGAATGCAATCGCCACCTTGTCCCTTTACGGTTTATTATGACGGTGTAGATTCTGTAATGTTTGAGGAATTTCCTAGTGGTGAAGCGCTTAGAGATCTAGCAAAAGAGCTTGAAAAAAGAAATGTATTAATAAAAAATCCACAGTTTCGCGAGAATTTTAAAAAGGAAATAAAGAGAAAATTCGCTCCTAAAGTATGGCATAAAGACTTAAGTAAAGCGGTGATTATCGATTCTCCGGATGCGAGTTTAATAGGAAAAAACTTCTATGAAATAGCAGAAGAAAAAAATATGCATCCTGTGGATGTATTTTTAGACACTATTATTCAATATGATAAAAAAATACGGTGGACCACAACTATTGCTAATGACAGAAAAGAGAAGTATAAAAAACTATATAACTTTCCTTACAATTTAATTAGTTTTTCAGATGCTGGTGCACATCTTAACAATATGGCTTTCTACAACTTTCCTTTGAAAATGATAAAAACAGTACAAGAGTCTATTGACAAAGGAACTCCTATAATGACCATGGAAAAGTGCATTTGGAGATTGACCAAAGAACAGGGAGATTGGTTTAATTTGGACTGTGGCTACTTAGCTAAAGGAAAAATAGCAGATTTAGTGATCATCGATCCTACTAAATTTAACAATATTACTGAAAATGTCGAAATTGAACCTATAGAAGAGTTTGGTCATTATGAACGGTTAGTGAATAGAAATAATGGTGTTGTCTCAAGAGTTTTAGTTGGAGGAAAGACCATTTTTGAAAATGAAAAGTTTATCGATAACTATGCGAAATCCCAAAAATATGGTAGATTTCTGGAGAAAGCTTTATAGAAATTGATTGAAAATAAATAGTGTTGACTACAGAACCAAATAATTATGGAAAATTACAAAACAATTTCCTTACCTGATATTAGAGTCCTAAAATTAGCGATGGCCTACCCTTCTCGTGAAAATAGCTTACCAAGCTCTGGTACTATTTTGGCTGCGGATGTGGGCGGGACTAAAACTGATCTTGCTCTTTTCCAAATTGAAGATGGTCAATTGATTTCTATCAAAATTGAACGCTACCCAACCAGTGATCATGACTCTTTTATTAATGCATTTCGCGCATTCTACGGCGATGAAATATCCACTATAGACTGTGCTTGTTTTGGGGTTGCAGGACCAGTAGAAGGAAATAAAGTACATGGAGTCAACTTTGCCTGGGAAATAGATGCTACAAAGCTGGAAAAGGAGTTAAATATTAAACGTATTCTTCTTATCAATGATTTGGAGGCTAATGCTTTTGGATTGTCAGCACTCGAAGAATCTGACTTTATCGTTTTAACTGAAGACAAAAAAGGAGAAGGAAATGCCGCAATCATTTCTCCTGGTACAGGACTCGGCGAAGCAGGAATGTATTGGGATGGTTCGAAATATCATCCTTATGCAACAGAAGGCGGGCATTGCAGTTTTGGTCCAAGCAATGATCTGGATATGAAATTATGGGAATATTTAAACGATGAATTTGATCATGTAAGTTGGGAGAGAGTTGTTTCCGGACAGGGAATAAAAAATATCTATCAATTTTTAAGAAAGTACAAAGGTGAGAAAGAACCGGAATGGCTCACAGAACAAATCAAAAATGAAGATGCAGCTATTGCAATATCTTCCGCAGCTTTAGAAAATAAAGATTCCACCTGTGTGGAAACGCTCAAATTATTCTTAAAATATCTCGCAACAGAATCAGCGCAACTCGCTTTAAAAGCAAAAGCGACGGGTGGGATTTATATTGGCGGGGGAATAGCTCCGAAAGTTCTCGATTTGATAGATAAAAATGAATTTTATAAAAACTTCACCAACGTTGGCCGAATGAAACATTTGCTAAAAACAATTCCCGTAAAAATTGTGCTCAATGATAAAACAGCATTAATGGGTGCAGCATATTACGCTGCGATGGGGATTTCAAATTAAATTAATATCTGTTATTTCACCAGCAATAAATTTACTTTATACTGCTCATTCTAGCCAAATTCTATGAAATGTGAATGAAATATTTTGTATTATTTAATATAATTAAAAAGAATAATGTAAATCCGTTTTCAATCCTGTTGCAAATTTTAAACGCGAAGTTCGAGAGATTTAATTACAAAAAATTCTGTTTTTACACGCTTTTTTGAGCTTTGCAAAGGCATTTCATTGAGTAAAGTTCGCAGAGAAAATACAATAATGACGATTTTCGGATATACATCAAAAAATGCACAAATAAGTAGTTCTGATTTAAATAAACTTTTTATTAAATTTTAAATCTTTTAAAAATATACTATACGCGCCATCTTTTGTAAGTATTAATCAATCCGTTTGTAGAAGCATCATGAGATTCTACCTGTTCATTATTTTGTAGTTCAGGAAGAACTTTTTGGGCTAACTGTTTACCCAGCTCAACACCCCATTGGTCAAAACTAAAAATATTCCATATAACCCCCTGAACAAAGATTTTATGTTCATAAAGTGCTGTCAATGCTCCTAAAGAAAATGGTGTAATTTTTCTCATTAAAAAAGAATTCGTCGGCTTGTTTCCTGTAAATACTTTAAATGGAATCAATTGTTCCATTTCTAATTTCTTTATTTCTTCTTCTATCAATTCAGAAAATACCTGCTCTGCAGTTTTTCCATTCATCAGCGCTTCTGTTTGTGCAAAAAAATTAGAAATTAAAATTTGATGATGAAGACCAATCGGATTATGACTGATTGCGGGAGCAATAAAATCACACGGAATTAAATGAGTTCCCTGATGAATTAACTGATAAAATGCGTGCTGACCATTCGTGCCAGGCTCTCCCCAGACTACTGGTCCTGTACTGTAAGTCACCGATCTCCCATTCCGCTCGGTATGTTTACCGTTGCTTTCCATATTACCTTGTTGAAAATAAGCTGGAAAACGATGCATATACTGATCATATGGAAAAATCGCCTCAGTTTCTGAACCGAAAAAATTAGTATACCATATACCAATCAGTGCCATGATTATAGGAATATTTTCCTTAAAATCGGTATTTTGGAAATGCTTATCGGTTGATTCAGCTCCTTTCAATAAGTTCTCAAAATTGTCATAGCCAATCGTGAGCGCGATAGAAAGCCCAATACTGCTCCATATGCTGTAACGACCTCCTACCCAATCCCAAAATACAAACATATTTTCGGGTGCGATTCCAAATTTTTGCACTCCTTTTTCATTGGTAGAAAGTGCCACGAAATGTTGAACGATAAATTTCTCTTCTTTAGCCGTTTGCAAGAACCAATCTCGCGCTGTATGAGCGTTGGTCATTGTTTCTTGAGTCGTAAATGTTTTTGAGGCAATGGTGAAAAGCGTTTCTTCGGGATTTAAACTTTTGAGCGTTTCTACAATTTGAGTACCATCTACATTCGAAATAAAGTGTGCTTCAATTCCTTCAATCCAATAAGGTTTCAAAGCTTCAGTCACCATTACTGGACCGAGATCACTTCCTCCAATTCCAATGTTGACGATATTTTTAATTTTCTTTCCTGAATATCCTTTCCATTCTCCACTGTGAATTTTTTCACAAAAAGATTTCATCTTTTGTCGGGTTTTACGAATTTCAGGCATAATATCGTGGCCATCAATTATAATGGGCTCTACTGAAAAATTTCTTAAGGCAGTATGCATCACGGCACGATCTTCAGTCTGATTTATTTTTTCTCCGGCAAACATTGCTTCTTTCGCCTCTTTTACCTTGCAATCTTCCGCCAAATTCAAAAGTTTTTGCAACGTTTCGTCATTCATAATATTTTTAGAATAATCAAAAAGAATATCATCAAACTGAATATTCATTTTCTCAAACCTTTTTGTATCCTTTTTGAAAAGGTCTGTCATTTGCACTTTTTTCATTTCCGCTTGGTGAGCAATTAATTCTTTCCAAGCAGTCGTTTCAGTTGGGTTTATTTTAGGGAACATTTTTTAACTCTTTAAATATTTAAAAATACATTTATCAGCGTTCATGTTTTAACAATAATTCAATTTCTATAATCGAGATGTGGCCATTCCATCTAAAAACCACTGAACTTTATTTTCGTCCTTTGTAATTAAACGAGCTGGATATTCAGTTGCAGAACCCGACTGATCTTCTAAAACATGAAAAACCGCTTCTGCTTTTCCTTCCCCGAAAACTAAAAATGCAATATGTCTGGAATCATTAATTAAAGGTGCCGTCATCGTAATTCGATCCATATCAACTTCTTCTACAAAAATAGATTTAATGGTCGCTTCAGTTTCCTTTAGAACTGAGGTATTTGGGAAAAGTGAAGCGGTATGGGAATTATCACCCAAACCTAAAAGATTGAAATCAAATTTCACCGGTTTCCCATCAAAATGTTTCAAAATTGATTGCCAGTATTTCTGCGCAGATTCTTCGGGCGAACCAGTGGTATCAATTTTAAAAATATTCGATTTATTAATTTTTAAAGGTTTAAATAAAGCTTCTTCCACCATGACAGAATTCCTTTGAGAATCATCGGCAGGAACAAACCGTTCATCACCAAAGAAAAAATAGGTTTTATCCCAATCGATTTTATTTTTAAAAGAATCGGAAGCGAGTAACTCGTATAATTTCTTGGGTGAACTTCCACCTGAAAGTACAAAATTAAATTGTCCTCTCGCTTGAATTGATTCCTTGGCAACTTCGCAAATATTTTCTGCCAAAGCAGATATTACGTCGTCAATATTCTTATAAATTCTCAAATTCATCCTTACTTTTTTTTAATTTTTATCGGGTAAATTTATCCAGTGAAAACCATCTTTTGCAATCAAAGCTTCGGCATTTTCCGGACCCCAGGAATTGGCAGGATAATTAGGAAAATCGGGCATCTTATTATTTTCCCAATAATCAAGAACCGGCATCACCACTTCCCAGGCAGCTTCTACCTGATCTGCCCGCATAAATAATGTTTGATCTCCCGAAATTACATCCAGTAAAAGCGTTTCGTACGCTTCGGGCGAATCTATTTTTGTTTTTCCGGAATAATCAAAAACCATATCTACCGTATTCAACGTCATTTCCAAACCTGGCGTTTTACTTTCCAGTTGAAATTTGATCGCCATATCGGGTTGAATACTGATAATCAATCGATTTTGTTTTGGCAGATTTTCTTCTTTGTGATTGAACATATTATGTGGAACTTCCCGAAACTGAATGATAATATGAGAAGCCGACTTAAATAATCTTTTCCCAGTACGCAAATAGAACGGAACTCCTTGCCAACGCCAATTATCAACATAAAATTTCATAGCGGCGTACGTTTCTGTATTGGAATTTGGATCAACATCAACTTCGACTCGATAACCCGGAACTTCTTTTCCTTCTACCCAACCAGCACCATACTGACCACGAACTGCAATCTTATCGATCATTCCCGGAATAATTTTGCGAATCGCTTTTAACACTTCCACTTTTTTATCACGTACGAGATCTGCATCAAAGTTCACAGGTGGTTCCATCGCGATAATACACAACAATTGAAGCAAGTGATTTTGAATCATATCGCGCAAAATTCCGGCATGATCAAAATAACTTCCGCGATCTTCAACACCGATTTGTTCCGTAACCGAAATCTGCACATGTTCAATATGAGTACGGTTCCACAAAGGTTCCATAATTGTATTTGCAAAACGGAAAGCCATTACATTTTGAACGACTTCTTTTCCTAGATAATGATCGATTCTGTAGATCTGCTTTTCATCAAAAATAGTAAGCAATTTGGCGTTTAAAGTTTTTGCAGATTCGAGATCACGACCAAATGGTTTCTCGATGATGATGCGTGTTGTTTCTTTATTATTTTCTAATTTACTTTTTGAAACATTCTCTGCGATGGTGCAAAATAAATCGGGCGAAACTGCGCAGTAATATAAAATAGCAGGATCTTCTTTCCACTCTTCTTTGAGTTTAGTGATGCTTGCTTCAAAATCATTGTAGGAAGCAACGTCTTTAATATTCGCCGCCTGGTAAGAAATATTCGCAGAAAATATTGCCCAATCTTCTTTCTTTGCTTTACCTGTTCGGGAAAATTCATTGATTCCTGCCAATAGCATACTGCGATACTTTTCATCGGTGAATTTCGTTCTTGAAGTTCCAATAATCGCAAATTTGTCAGGCAATCGCTTTTCAAGAAAAAGATTATATAAAGCTGGGATAATCTTCCTTTTTGTTAAATCTCCGTTACCTCCAAAAATAATGAGAACGGTCGGATGTTGTATGTTGATTGTGTTTGGCATTGTTTAATGTTTATCTAAATATTAAAAAAGAATTTACTCCTTGATGTTTTCCATCATCCATTTGGTGTGAAAAACGCCCTCTTTCGCTTTCAGTTCATAGGTATGAGATCCGAAATAATCGCGTTGTGCCTGAATCAAATTGGTCGGCATATTTTCATTTCTAAAATCATCAAAATAACTTAAGGCCGCAGAAAATGCAGGAGTTGAGATCCCATGAATCACTGCATCTGAAACGATAGCACGAACCGCTGGAATAGTGGAATTAACGTCCTGTGCAACTTTATCATCTAAAAGCAAATGTTTTAATTCGGGGTTTCTATTATAAGCTGCGTAAATATCTTCTAAAAATTCAGACCGGATAATACAGCCACCACGCCAAATTTTTGCAATGATATCTAAATTCAAATTATATTTAAATTCAATATTCGCCTGATAAAGCAAATGCATTCCTTGTGCATAAGCTGATACCGTGGCAAAATAGAACGCCTCTTCCAACTTTTTGCAATAATCCCCGTTGTTCGTTTTGTAATGCATTTCCGTAGAATCCGGATATATTTTGGAAGCTTCTAGACGTAACTCTTTTAAGCTCGAAAGATCCCGCATGGAAACCGCAATATCGATAATCGGAGTCGGAAGATGTAAATCCATCGCTGCCTGAGAAGTCCATTTACCCGTTCCTTTTGCTTTCGCCTGATCACGAATACTGTCTAATAATAGATCTTTTTCACCTTCATTTCTGTAGTCGAAAATATCACTCGTAATTTCTACTAAATAGGATTTTAATTTGCCTTCATTCCATTTTTTATACACTTTTTGAATTTCATCATTCTCCATTCCAAGCCCATTCTTCATGATCTCGTACGTTTCAGAAATCAGTTGCATGATCGCATATTCAATTCCGTTGTGAACCATTTTTACAAAATGTCCGGCAGAACGTTCTCCCATAAAAGCAACAGTTGGTTCTCCATTGACATGAGCGGCAATTTTTTCAAGGATCGGCCTCAAAACTTCATAGGCATCTTTATCTCCACCCGGCATCATGCTTGGACCTCTTCTCGCACCTTCTTCACCACCAGAAACTCCCATTCCAACGAAATGATAACCTTCTTTTTCCAGTTCCAAATACCGTCTTTCAGTATCGGTAAAATGTGAATTTCCACCATCGATAATGATATCTCCTTTATCTAAAACGGTGAGTAAATCTTTGATCACGCTGTCTACTATTTCGCCGGCTGGAACCAACATCATGACAACTTTCGGACTTTTAAGACTTTCTGTAAATTCCTTTAAATTCGAAAATCCATAGATGTTTTCATTTTTTAAATTGTTGAGATTGTCAACGGTTTTCGTATTATTATCGTATCCAGCACAGCGATAGCCGTGGTCTGCAATATTTTGTAAAAGGTTAGAACCCATTGTTCCCAAACCGATCATTCCAAAAGCGTTTTGGTTTTTATTTTCGTTCATCATTTTATTTTCTTATAAAGTTTTCTAAAACATTTTTTGATGATTCAAAATCCTGATGAAGGATAGAATTCATGCCTAATTTTTGAGCTGCAGCGATCAACATGGGTCTGTCATCTAAATAAACACATTCTTCGGGTTTAACCTATGCAATTTCCATCGCTCTTTTGTAAATTCTGGGGTCAGGTTTTCGCATTTTTAAATAACAGGAGGAAAAAAATCCGTCGAAGAGATCGTGTAATTTAAATGTCTTAATTCGGTAATCATTAAGTTCCTCGCTTTCATTACTTAGCGCAAACAGGGCTAAATTAGTTTGCTCTTTCCAGGATTTTGACCACTCGAGCATTTCGGGTAATTCCAGAGATTCAGCGAGCATAAACTGTTTGAAATCGACTTTTGAAAAATCTCTGGGTTGATGAAATAAAACGGTATCCAAATACTCTTCAAGAGAAATACTGCCAATTTCAAAAACATTATAAATGAAATTGTGGAGAATGTTCATTTCGGTATAATCAAAGCCAAAAACTTTCGAAGCTTTTTCCCGAGATTCGTGATCCCAACCATTGGTGAGCAAAACTCCGCCGATATCCATGAAAACTACCTTAATTTTCGAAACATCAAAATCAATCATTGTTTATAGTTTACGTTTTTGATTATCGATACTTTTGATGAGTTTTTCATAAGCTTGATTGAATTTTTCAATTCCTTCATCTTCCAGTTTCTGCGTAATTTTATCAATGTCGATTCCTTTCTCTTTCAATTCAGCCATGGCTTTTTTCGCCTCCTCCAGATTGGTTGTCAGAGTTTCTTCTGCTTTTCCATGATCACGGAAAGCGTCGATCGTCTCAATCGGAAGCGTGTTGATGGTATCTTTTCCGATAATACTCTCTACATAAAGCACATCACTGAAGGAAGGATCTTTTGTTCCCGTACTTGCATAAAGTACGCGTTGTTTTTGGGCACCATTTTCTTCAAGCTTTTTAAAACGATCAGAGGAAATCATTTCCAGATAGATCTGATACGCTTGTTTTGCAGAAGCAATCGCGATCTTTCCATTTAAATTTTCTGCGCCTTTTTCTTTTAACATTGGATCGACCATGACATCAATTCTGCTTAAAAAGAAACTTGCAACAGAGGCTACGTCTTTAATAGAATTTCCTTCTGCGAGGCGATCTTCCAGGCCGCCCATAAAAGCTTCGGTAATTTCCCGATAACGTGGAAGTCCGAAAAGCAGGGTGACATTGATGTTAATTCCTTCGCGCAAACATTCCCGAATGGCGATTAAACCTTCTTTTGTTCCCGGGATTTTGATCATCACATTTTTACGATCCACTCTTATCCAAAGTTCTCTTGCCTGTTCGATCGTTCCGTCGGTATCCCGTGCGAGATAAGGCGAAACTTCCAAACTTACGAAACCATCTTTCCCATTCGTTTTATCGTAAACGGGTTTAAAAATATCAGCAGCTTTCTGAATATCTGCAATCGCTAAATCGAAAAATATCGCTGAATTATCCGTTTTGGTTTGCGCCAGATTTCCAATATCTTCGTTGTAATCTGAACTTCCGCTGATGGCTTTTTCGAAAATAGAAGGATTGGAAGTAAGTCCACCCAGATCGTCATTATCAATAAGACTTTGCAATTTGCCGGAAGTCATGATTTCCCGATCTAATAAATCGAGCCATATACTTTGATCTAAATTTCGTATTTGATTTAAAGGATTCATTTTGTTTGTTTTAAAAATTATTATATGAGTTTGCTCAACTTCTATAAATGTCTTTTAACTCAAAGTTTCGCAAAGATTTTTTAAACATTGTGCTTAATTAAGTCGGCAAAGGCGTTACACTTCGTAAAGGAAACTGTAACTAAGTCTTACTTTTTTTCTATGCTTTCAATTTTCTTGAGACGCCGTAAATGTCTATCAGCACCTATAAATTTTGCGTTTAAAAAAGCCAAAACCAACTCTTCGGCACTTGCATATCCTGTTACGCGACCACCGAGACAAATTAAATTCATGTCATCATCTTCCACGCCTTGATGCGACGAAAAATAATCGGTAATTAAAGCCGCTCTTACGCCGGATATTTTATTTGCTGCAACACAGGCACCGACTCCACTTCCGCAAATGGCAATTCCACGAAAAACTTCTCCAGCCGAAACCGCTTTCGCGAGCGGAATAACGTAATCCGGAAAATCATCCGAATTATCAAGTTGCTTTGCACCAAAATCAACCGGTTGAAAATTATTCTCTATTAAAAAGGAAACAATTTTCTCTTTGAGTTCAAAACCTCCGTGATCTGCACAAATTCCTATTTTAAGGGTTTCGTTGGACATTTTTTTATTTGAATTCGTTAGAAATGATGAAAGGAAAAGAAATTAAATAGATCTTAATCTTTCTTTAAAAGCAAATCCCGTGCTCTTTTCACCACATTTTCTACCGTAAAGCCGTACTCCTTGAATATTTCTTCTGCAGGTGCAGATTCACCAAATTTTTCAATTCCGATAACGTCTCCATCATCAGTTGTATATTTCATCCAGCCAACAGGTGAGCCGGCTTCTACAGCCAATCGTTTTCTAATTTTTTTTGGGAAAACCTTTTCTTTATAGGCCGCATTTTGATCATCAAATAAATTCCAACATGGCATACTTACTACCCGTGATCGAATTTTACTTTTCTTTAATTCTTCTTGAGCGCACAAAATCAATTGAACTTCTGAACCAGTCGCAATGAGAATTAGATCTGGTTCGCCTTCACAATCAGAAAGAATATAAGCTCCTTTTTCTAAATTTTTTGCACTGGTATATTTTTTCTGATCAATGATCGGAATTCCCTGTCGAGTCAAGACAATACAAACCGGTCCATCTTTGTGTTCGATTGCAACGCGCCAAGCTTGCGCGGTTTCATTTGCATCAGCTGGCCGAATGACAGTCATATTTGGAACTGTTCGCAATCCAATTAATTGCTCAACCGGTTGGTGCGTTGTTCCGTCTTCACCCAAACCAATACTGTCGTGGGTATAAACCATAATAGGCCTGATTTTCATAATCGAAGCTAATCGAAGTGGAGGTCGCATATAATCTGAAAAAATAAGAAATGTTGCGCCGTATGGAATCAGATAATTGCTGAGCACCATTCCGTTTAAAACTGCTCCCATCGCATGTTCACGAATTCCAAAATGAAAGTTTCTCCCGTCGCGGTGTTTTGGTGAAAAAGATGCGTAGGCGTCGAGATTTGTATCTGTGGATGGCGCTAAATCGGCGGAACCCCCAATTAATTGTGGGAAATATTCAGCAATGGCGTTCAAAGTTTTACCAGAAGCTTTTCTGGTGGCTAATTCTTCACCCGGTTGGAATACAGGAAGTTTTTCCTTCCATCCATCAGGTAATTTTCCGGAAGTTATATTTTCATATTCTTTGGCAAGTTCAGGATGACGTTTCTTGTAATTATTATAAAGTTCGTTCCATTCAGTTTCATTTTTAGCTGCTTTCTTTCCAGCTTTATGATAAAAATCTGCCACCTCTTCAGGAATAATGAAGCTTTTGTCAGGATCAAAGCCGAAATTTTCTTTTACCAAACGAACTTCATCTTTTCCTAAAGGCGAACCATGAGCTGCAGCAGTGTCGTGTTTGTTAGGACTTCCGTAACCAATAATGCTTCGAACTTTAATTAAGGAAGGACGAGTTGTTTCATCTTTTGCGTTTTTAACTGCGGCATTAATTGCTTCTAAGTCATTAATATCTGGAAGGTTTTGAACATGCCATCCGTAAGCTTCAAAACGTTTGGAGACATCTTCATCGAAAGCCAAATCGGTATCACCTTCTATCGTGATGTGATTACTGTCGTAGAAATAAATCATATTTCCCAAACCTAAATGACCGGCAAGAGAGGCGGCTTCTGCGGAAACTCCTTCCATTAAATCACCATCGCTGCAGATCGCATAAATATGATAATCGAAGATATTAAAATCCGGTTGATTATAACGTTTCGCCATATATTGTTGCGCAATTGCCATTCCTACTCCATTGGCAAATCCTTGTCCCAAAGGTCCGGTGGTAACTTCGATTCCAGGAGTGAGTCCGTATTCTGGATGTCCCGCCGTAATACTATGAATCTGACGGAAATTTTCGATATCCTTTAAATAAATTTCGTAACCGGTTAAATGTAAATAACTGTACTGCAACATACAGGCGTGACCGCAAGATAGAATAAACCGATCACGATTTACCCAGTCAGGATTTTTCGGATTGTACTTCATCACCTCTGACCAAAGAACATGACCTAAAGGAGCTAAAGCCATTGGTGTTCCAGGATGTCCGGAATTGGCTTTCTGAACGGCATCGGCGGATAAAACTCTTACGGTATCAATACTTTTCTGAATTAAATTTTTATTTTCCATTTTCTATAGCTTTTTAATATATCAACTTTATTCTCAAATTATTTGTTCATTTATAGCTAAACAAATTATCCCTAATAATACTATTGGATAGATTTTTGTATGTTTAAAAAGTCTATAAAATAGAGAAAGACCAAAAAAAATATCTGTTATAAGCTTTTTTACCGTATTTTTTATTTCACAAACTGATGTGCCTTAAGGATTAACAAAAGGTAATAATATTTTCTTTAATTTTTTTATACCTGGTAGAGAAAGACTTATATAAATCACATTTAAGATATTTACCTTTCTTTTAATTTATAAAAGTAGATCGACGAAACCAATGTTTATATACGTTAAATACATGGTTAGCTTGCGCTGTAAGATGGTTGTAAAGCAAGAACTTCAAAAACTAGGTTTACATTATTTAAATGTAGATCTGGGAACAATTGAAATCTTAGAGAATATTACCGAATCCCAAAAGGAGAAGCTTGATGCGAATTTAAGATCTTACGGATTAGAAATTCTTGATAATAAACGTAATATTATCATCGAAAAAATAAAGGCGCTTATTATCGAAATGGTTCATTATTCCGATGAAGTACCCAAAGTAAACTACTCAGATTACATTAGTGAGAAAGTAGGATATGACTATACTTATCTTGCCAATACATTTTCCGAAGTGAGAGGAATCACGATTCAGCAATATATCATTCTCAACAAAATTGAAAGAGCGAAAGAACTTCTCATGTATAATGAGTTGAATCTCACAGAAATATCATATAAACTACATTATAGCAGCGTCGCCCATTTATCTAATCAATTTAAAAAGATCACTGGACTCACGCCAACTTATTTTAAGGGTTTAAAAAAGAAACGCCTGAGAAACCTGGAGGATTTGTAGTATATTAGAAGATCACAGATTAACCTTGTATGCGAATTAAGACTTTAGTGTGTTGCTGAAGGTATTAATATCCCTACCATATTGGAGCACAAAAAAAGAGAACCAATTTCTTGATTCTCTTTACTTAGTAGCGGAGACACGACTCGAACGTGCGACCTCCGGGTTATGAGCCCGACGAGCTACCTACTGCTCTACCCCGCGTTATTATGGTGCAAATATACAACAATTTTATGTAAATAGCTTGAAAATATTTGTTATGATCAAATAATTTAAACAGCACACTGTTCTGGACTCTATATGAATAAGTTATCTGAGTTATTTAATCAATTCCCAAATCCCTATTGAAAAAAAATTTCCCCAAAAAACCGATTAAACTCCACAAAAAAAGAGAACCATATAAAATGATTCTCTTTACTTAGTAGCGGAGACACGACTCGAACGTGCGACCTCCGGGTTATGAGCCCGACGAGCTACCTACTGCTCTACCCCGCGTTATTGTGGTGCAAATATACAACTTTTCTCTAAACCTCCAAATTGTTTCTAAAAAATATTAATTCATCTATTTTCGCTAAATTTGTATATGGCAAAAATTTTAAAAATATATCCTGACAATCCACAGGAAAACCTTATAGATGAGGTTGTTCGCACCTTGAAAAATGGCGGAATAATTATTTATCCTTCCGACACCGTTTATGCTTTAGGCTGTAATATTTTTGATATCCGAGCGATGGAAAAACTGGCTCAAATAAAAAAAATTAAATTAGATAAGGCACACTTCTCTATTATTTGTAATGATTTAAGCCATCTTTCTGAATTTACAAAACCAATCGACACCAGTATTTTTCGATATTTAAAGAATAATATACCAGGACCATTTACTTTTATTTTAGAAGCCAACAAGAATTTACCACTCGCTTATAAAGGCAAAAAGACTGTTGGTATTCGTGTCCCTGAGCATATCATCCCACAGTTAATTGTTGAGAAGCTAGGTCACCCGATTGCATCCACTTCTATTAAGGATGATGATGAAGTAATCGAATATTCTACTGATCCTGAATTAATAGCAGAAAAATATGATCATTTTGTAGATATCGTTATTGACTCAGGTTATGGTGATAATATTGCTTCCACAATCGTTGATCTCTCAAGCGGTGAACCTGAAATATTACGTCAAGGTAAGGGACAATTATAAATTATTTTTTAATATTATATTTTAGTGATAGCCTAAACCTATCTGTTAACATCTTCAGCAAGCCCTAAATTCAGTACCTTTTTTAGTTTAATTTGTTTATCTGAAATTTCACCAATGAAAATCATTTCTTCTCCTGCAAAACTCATGAATATCGAAAACTCAACCGAGTTTTTAAAACTAACTCAACCTCATTTTATTGAGGAAGCCGACTTAATTCAAACAACCTTAAAAAAGAAATCACCAAAATACCTCTCAGAACTCATGGAAATTTCCATCAAACTGGCGGATGAAAACTGGGAAAGAAATCAAAACTGGAAATCAAAACCTTCTTCCAAAGAATCAGCTCCAGCTTTAATGGCTTTCTCAGGAGAAGTTTACCGTGGCTTGGATGCAAAATCATTGGACAAAAACGCAGTTAAATATCTTCAGAGAAATTACCGAATGCTTTCTGGCCTGTATGGATTGCTAAAACCCTCGGATCGAATCATGCTCTATCGTTTGGAAATGGGAAGGAAATTTAAATTCGATGGTCATAAAGATCTCTATGAGTTCTGGAAAGACAAAGTTACCGCACAACTTAATAATGAACTGAAAACTAATGATTTGGTTCTCAATTTAGCGAGTAAAGAATATTTTAAAGTCATTGATAAGACCAAAGTTAAAGCACCGATCATCGACTTTGAATTTTACGATTATAAAGAAGGAAAACTAAAGACTATAGTGGTTTACACAAAACATGCGAGAGGATTAGTCGCGAGATATTGTGCGCAAAATCAAGTAAAAACTTTAAATGAAGTGAAAGGTTTCAATCTCGAAAATTATCGCATCGATGAAAGCCTTTGTACGGAAACAAAACTTGTTTTCACAAGATAAATTAAAAATATAAAAATGAACTATCATACCAGAAAATGGATTAAACCAGAAGATCTTAATCCTAATCAAACCTTATTTGGTGGAAGATTGCTACAGTGGATTGACGAAGAATCTGCACTCTACGCAATTATTCAGTTGGAAACGCCGAGATGCGTGACTAAATTTATTTCAGAGATCAACTTCATCAGCTCGGCAAGACAAGGCGATATCATCGAAATAGGCATCGAAGCGACAGAATTTGGAAATACTTCTATCACTTTAACATGTAATGTTCGAAATAAAATGACGCATCAAACAATCCTAAATATTGATAAAATAGTTTTCGTAGGTGTTGATGAGCAAGGAAAACCAACCAAACACGGAAAAACGCAGATAGAATTTGTGGCCAACCGGTTGAAAGACAAAAATGAAAATCAACATTAAAAATATGGTCTGTAACCGCTGTATTTCAGCCGTTCAAAATATTTTTGATAATTTAAAAATCCCGTTAATAACTCTGGAATTAGGTGAAATAGTGACCCAACATGATCTCAGTAAAAACGAGATCAATATTCTTGATCATCATTTAACTAAGTTAGGATTCCAAATTCTCGAAGATGTAACAAAGATGCAGATTGAAAAGATTAAAACACTTATCATTCTAAAGATTAATGATTTAGATATTGCCGAGGATTTTATTTTATCAAAATTCATTGCTGAGAATTTGTCAAAAGACTACAGTTCGCTCTCGAAAATTTTTTCGGTGAACGAAAATATGACGTTGGAACAGTATTTTATTTTACAAAAAGTTGAAAAAGCCAAAGAACTTCTCCTGTATAATGAATTCTCTTTGACAGAAATTTCTCAAAAATTAGGCTATAGAAGCGTACAGCATCTTTCTACTCAGTTCAAAAATACTACAGGTTACACCCCAACCTCTTTTAAAAATTTGAAATCCAAAAACAGGATCTCGCTTGATAAGATTTAGCTTTCCTCAACTTCCGGCGCCTTATTTTATTCTAAATTTTATAACAAACTTCCTTATCTTTATAACAGCTTTCAAAGAAAAAGCAGGAAATTTGTAAATAAAATTTACACAAAATGTCTCAAAATAATATACCTCCGTCCGAAAGAATCTCACCAAGTTCCGTTTACTATTGCCCCATGGAATGCGAAGGTGAAAAAGTATATTTCACGCAGGGGAAAAGGTGTCCTGTATGTAATATGTATCTCGTTCCCATCGAGGAAAGAGCCGATTACAAAAATAAACCGCAGACTTATTCCATGACGAATCTCCCTGAAAGTTTCGAAAATAAAATCGGTGATTATTTTTGTCCCATGTTTTGCGAAAGTGATAAAACTTATCCTTCTGATGTAGGATGTCCGGTTTGCCAAATGCATTTGGAAGAAATAACCAAGGATTTAGTGGCGGCATCCAGCCATCATCATCACGATCATTTGCATTATAACAAATCAGAACCAGTTATTGACCAGTCACAGAACGCAGGAAAATATTACTGTCCCATGTTTTGCGAAGGCGACAAAGTCTATGATTCAAATGTTGGTTGTCCGGTGTGCGGAATGGATTTGGTTAAAATTCCAGAAAAAGGAGAAGATAATTCTGGTGAAGACACCTATAAATTGTTGAGGAATAAATTCCTTATTGCTTTAATATTTACTATTCCCGTTTTCATTTTATCAATGGGTGGAATGTGGTTCGAATTTCCTTTTTCTAATAAAGTACAGGGGATTTTAGAATTGGTTCTTTCAATTCCGGTGATTTTCTATGCAGGATGGTTTTTACTAAAACGTGGCTGGGTTTCCTTTAAAACCTGGAATCTTAATATGTTTTCTTTGATCGCCCTAGGCTCAGCCGCAGCTTTTCTGTTTAGTATCATTGCCCTAATATTTCCTGAAATTTTGCCACATGAAATTACACACGGTGGTAAAATTCCGCTCTACTTCGAGTCGGTATCTGTTATTTTAACTTTGGTCATCATGGGGCAAATGCTCGAAGCCAGAGCCCATCAAAAAACTGGAAAAGCGATCGAAGAATTAATGAATCTCTCCCCTGATGAAGCCAATTTAATTACTGATAATGTAGAAAAGAAAATTCCACTTTCGGAAGTAAAAATCGGAAATCTATTAAGGGTAAAACCAGGCGAAAAAATTCCAGTTGATGGAAAAATAATGGAAGGGAATTCAAACATAGACGAAAGCATGATTACTGGAGAACCAATTTCAGTTGAGAAAAACGTTGATATGAAAGTCACCTCCGGCACTATTAACGGAAACGGAACTTTTTTAATGAAAGCTGAAAAAGTAGGTTCTGACACCCTACTCTCGCAAATCATCAAGATGGTCAACGACGCAAGCCGAAGTAAAGCACCCATCCAAAAGTTAGCAGATAAAATTTCGAAAATATTTGTTCCAACCGTGATTGGAATTTCAATTCTTACCTTTATTTTATGGAGAATATTTGGTGGGGAAAATGCTTTGATTTACGCGTTAGTCAACGCAGTTGCAGTTTTGATTGTGGCTTGTCCATGCGCACTGGGTTTGGCAACGCCCATGGCTTTAACCGTAGGAATTGCGAAAGGAGCAAAAAATGGGATCCTGATAAAAAATGCTGAAGCACTTGAACAGATGCATAAAGTAGATGTTGTAATTACCGACAAGACAGGAACTCTAACAGAAGGAAAGCCAAAATTGGATGAAGTGATTCCAGCCGACCATAGTGACAAATTATTAGTTTTAAAATTAGCAGCGTCTCTAAATCAAAATTCTGAACATCCGCTTTCGAATGCCGTTTTAACTGAATTTAAAAAAGAAAATCAGGATTTTAAAAAAGTAGAAAATTTTGAAAATATTTCCGGAAAAGGAGTAAAAGGAACGATTGGTAGTGAAACTGTTTTGCTCGGAAATGCTTCTCTTCTGAAACAATTTAATATCGAATTACCGGGTTCTTTAAAACAGGCCATTGAAGAAAATGAAAATAGAGCAAAAACAATTTCTTATTTAGCCAAAGGAAATCAGGTACTGGGAATGCTTACTTTTTCGGATAATATCAAGGAAAGCTCCAAACGTGCAATCAAATACCTGCAAGAAAACAAGATAGAAGTCGTGATGATGACGGGTGATAACGAACACACTGCCAAAGCCGTTGCTCAGGAGTTGGGAATTGAAAAATATTTTGCAAACTGTCTTCCACAGGATAAACTAGCAGAAATTAAAAAATTACAGAGCGAAGGAAAAATAGTTGCGATGACGGGCGATGGGATTAATGATGCACCCGCTTTAGCCCAATCAAATGTGGGAATCGCTATGGGAACGGGTACTGATATTGCCATTGAAAGTGCGGACTTTACATTATTGAAAGGAGATTTGTTAGGGGTTGCAAAAGCGAAAATACTAAGTGAAAAATTGCTCAAAAACATTAAAGAAAATCTCTTCTTTGCTTTTATCTATAATATTTTGGGAATTCCGATCGCTGCAGGACTGCTCTACCCTTTCTTTGGGATTTTAACGAGTCCAATGATTGCGGCAGCGGCGATGAGCTTCAGTTCTGTTTCTGTGATCTTAAATTCATTGAGATTGAACAACACCAATTTGAAGATAGAATAAAAGTTAAGGAACAAAAGTTCTAGTTTGATGAAAAAAGACTGATATAAAAAACTAGAACTTTCTTTCGATTACGTAATCCAACATTAATTGCAGAGATGTTTTTGCTTCGGAATCGGGAAAATTATCCAAAATATTCTTGGCTTTCTGTTGGTAATCTTTCATTCTGCTGATCGCGTAATCCAATCCACCAGAATTCTTGACAAATTCGATAAGTTCTTTTACACGAGCTTTGTCGTTGTTATAACGCTTAATGGTATTGAAATAATATTTGCGGTCTTTTTCGTTGGCATTTTTTAAGGCATGGATTAAAGGCAAAGTCATCTTTTTTTCTTTAATATCAATTCCGACGGGTTTGCCAATAATATTAGAAGTTAGATAATCGAACAGATCATCTTTAATTTGAAAAGCTATTCCAGTAAGCGTACCAAATTCCATCATTTTCTTGGCTAAAGTCTCATCTGCACTCGCGGAAAGCACGCCGATTTCACAACATGCTGCAATTAAGGTCGCAGTCTTCTGCCGGATGATCTCGTAGTAAACCTCTTCAGTAATATCTAATTTTCGCGCTTTCTCCAATTGCAATAATTCTCCTTCAGCCATTTCGCGAATCGTTCTGGAAATCACAGCGAGCAAATCATAATCTTTATGATCAGTAGAAAGCAGAACTGCCTTTGAAAGCAAGTAATCACCTACAAGAACTGCAATTTTATTTTTCCACAAAGCATTGATTGAAAAAAAGTTACGACGTTTGAAGCTTTCATCCACTACATCATCATGCACCAAAGTAGCCGTATGGATCAGTTCAATCATGGAAGCTCCACGAAATGTTTTCTCGTTCACATTACCAACCAATTTTGCACAGAGAAATACAAACATGGGCCGCATCTGCTTCCCTTTTGTAGTCACAATAAATCGAGTAACCTTATCCAAAAGTGCTACATTGCTCTGCATGGATTCATAAAACTTTTGTTCAAAAAGTTTCATTTCAGCATTAATCGGTCTCTTTATTTCTTCTACAATATTTGCCACGGATTTGTTATAGGTGATGATAATGGATAAACAGACACAAATATAATTATAAAAAAAGAATATCTTGGAACGATTAGATTCTGAATGTGCTTTTATTTGAGGTTTGTGGCTGGAATAAGGTATAAATAGGGTCTTACTTTAATAATCGAACGCTGAAATTTTTCACCAGTCAGATAAATTCCTTCTTGGTTTACAGCAATACCTTCGATCTGGCCGACCTTTGTAACACTTCCAAGATAATACTTTTTGGGTGCTACATTAAAGAAAAGACCCGACTCAGATTCGAAAAAAACTGTTAAAAAAACTTCTGCCTTTTTGGTATAACCAATTAAATACAATTTACGGTCAAAGAATGCTGCATCGGTAACAACGTAACCCGTTCTATAGGTTTCGATCTTTTGAGCTGGTTGATTCTCTTCAATATTGGGATCGATCGTGTAATGAGTGGTTGATTTTGAAGTCCATTCTTTGGTAAAAACGTGAATCTTTCCATGAAGGAAAATCATCGCTTCGGCATCAAAATTATTATTAATATTTCTCGGTATAAAATCCTTTTGCTCAGGATAATAGAATGAAATATTCTGAGTATCAGTCGATTTCGGAGCCACTAACGCAGAGTCAAAAGGGATTTTGTAAATTATTAGATCTTTCCTTGTACCAACATTATTTCCAAAATCACCAATATATAAACTGGTAGAATCTGAAGTAATTGCTTCCCAATCTTTATTGATCAAATCGGTTTTAAAAACCTTGTCTATTTTCCCCGTTTCCTTACTGATCTCAAATATTTCGGAACTATTCCCACTGTCA
Organism: Chryseobacterium sp. SNU WT5; assembly: GCF_007362475.1. Taxonomy (NCBI): domain Bacteria; kingdom Pseudomonadati; phylum Bacteroidota; class Flavobacteriia; order Flavobacteriales; family Weeksellaceae; genus Chryseobacterium; species Chryseobacterium sp. SNU WT5. The sequence continues at coordinate 2,893,211 of NZ_CP041687.1, read as the reverse complement.
TTAATTGTGAACAAGCGATTATTGAAAAAATCCAGTCCAGAATTTTCACCGATGGAATCATTTAAAACTGCGCTCCGGTATTTATTGATTTTGAACCAATTGTAGTCCTGCTGAGCAGAAAAGCCCAATGAAATAAACATCAAAATTAAAAGGAAAAACTTATTCATTTACTATTTTTAATTAATTAGCAATCACTTTATTAAAAAGCGAAAATCGCAGCCCGACTTAAGCGGAGCTCTTTTTGTGTAGCGAAGCGGAACAAAAAAGCGGGAGTGGAAGGCGGAAATGTCTGCCCAAATAAAATCTGAAATTCTCTATTTCCTTCGCCTTTTTAAAAGTAGAAACTGAATTTTCATGAAATCATAAAATAACCCACCCAATAATATGACCGAACCTAAAATTAAACTTTTTATGCCGAAATGTTCAAACAAAATTCCGCCAGAAACGCCGCCGACAAAGAACATAAAAATAATAGTAAGTCTTAATTTGATGGACTTGATTAATCGTCTTTTATGAAACTGATCTTTATAAAAGAAGAGCTGAGAAAATTCAATTCCCATATCGGTGAAAAGTCCGGTTAAGTGTGTTGTACGAACAATAGACTTCGAAATACTGGTAACTAGTGAGTTTTGCATTCCCATGGCAAAAAGTAAACTGTAGGCGATCACATCAGGGTTTTCTTTGATTAGATAGTTTCCAAAAATAGCAACAATTGCAAGAATTACTACTTCGGTGATGATTGGGAAAATATAGGTTTCACTTTCGCGAATTCGGGAATAGGTTTCTACCATGAAATTGGCAAAGAAAGCTCCCAAGAAAAAGAAAATTACAAACAGTGCTACGTGAAAAGCATTTTCGAAATTAAGTTTAAAAACTTCATCCACGAAAAAAGCGAAATGACCGGTAACGTTGGTAGTTAATTTCTGAACAGAGAAAAAACCTACTACATTGACTAATCCTGCAACAAATGAAAGTAAGGACGCAATGCCAAGATTATGTTCTGGAGTTCTGGTTTTCCCGACGTGAGAAAACATTACTCACTGCTTTTATTAGCAAGTTGGCCACAAGCTGCATCGATATCTCCACCCCGACTTCTTCGGATAAGAACCGTAATTCCGGCTTTTTCCAGTTGTCGAACATAGTTTTCTTCCGCTGCCTTATTACATTGGTCATATTTGCCATCTCCGATCGGGTTATACTGTATTAAATTCACCTTACTTGGAATCTGCTTACAGTATCGTATCAACGCTTTTATATCTTCATCTTCATCATTAATGCCTTTCCACACACAGTATTCGAAAGTGATAATATTTCCGGTTTTTTCATACCAGTATTTTAGAGAATCCATGATGTCCGTCAATGGAAATTTATCAGAAAAAGGCATGATGTCATTCCTTTTTTTCTCGATAGCAGAATGTAAAGAAAGTGCTAATTTGACTTTGATATCTTCATCAGCCAGCATTTTTATCATTTTGGGAATACCGGATGTTGAAACGGTAATTCGTCTTGGTGACATTCCTAAACCTGAAGGTTCGGTAATTTTTCTTATGGATTCAACAACGTTTTTATAATTCATCATTGGCTCTCCCATCCCCATAAACACGATGTTTGAAAGAGGTCGGTCGAAGTACAATTTACTTTGCTTATCGATAAGTGCCACTTGATCTACGATCTCTGCGACTTCTAAATTTCGCATCCTTTTGAGTCGTGCTGTTGCACAGAACTCGCAATTAAGAGAACAACCAACTTGAGAAGAAACACAAGCCGTAGTTCTTGTTTCGGTTGGAATTAAAACAGATTCTACTAAAAGTCCGTCGTGTAATTTTACTCCGTTTTTAATAGTCCCGTCTGTTGATTTTTGAAGTTGATCTACCGAAATCGGATTGATGATATATTCTTTTGAAATACGGTCCCGTAAATCTTTCGAAAGATTCGTCATCTCCTCGATCGAGTGCAGATTTTTGCTCCAGAGCCATTCATAGACCTGTTTTGCACGAAAAGGTTTCTCGCCTAAAGAGACGAAATATTCCTGCAGTTGCTCGAGTGATAAAGTTCGGATGTCCTTCAAAATAATTTTAGATTTTAAATGATAAATTTTAGATTAAAAACACGGAAGTGAGTTTAATCTAAAATTTAAAATCTTTCATTTATAATTTCTTAGATGATCAACATGGCGTCACCGTAAGAATAGAATTTGTATTTATGCTTAATTGCTTCTGCGTAAGCTTCCATCAAGAAATCTTTTCCTGCAAATGCGGCAACCATCATCATCAAAGTAGATTTTGGCATATGAAAGTTGGTAATCATACAATTCGCAACTCCAAAATCATGAGGAGGGAAAATAAACTTATTGGTCCACCCGTGGTAAGGTCCAATTTTTTTGTTTGATGATACTGAAGTTTCTATCGTTCTCATGGTTGTAGTTCCAACGGCGCAAACTCTTCTACCTTCTGCCACAGCCTTGTTAATGATATCGGCATTTTTCTGATCAATAATAGCCTCTTCCGATTCCATTTTGTGTTTCGATAAATCTTCCACTTCTATTGGATTAAATGTCCCTAAACCAACATGAAGCGTAATTTCTGCAAAATCAATTCCTTTGATTTCAAGTTTTTTCATCAAGTGTCTTGAAAAGTGTAAACCTGCAGTTGGAGCTGCAACAGCACCTTCATGTTTTGCATAAATCGTTTGGTAACGCTCTGCATCTTCTGGTTCAACTTCTCTTTTGAAATATTTCGGAAGTGGAGTTTCACCCAGTTCTTTCAATTTGGTACGAAATTCTTCGTAGGAGCCATCATATAAGAATCTTAAAGTTCTCCCTCTTGAAGTAGTATTATCTATAACCTCTGCAACTAAACCTTCATCTTCAGTGAAAAATAATTTATTTCCGATTCTGATTTTTCTTGCTGGATCTACCAGTACATCCCAAACTCGGGTTTCTTTATCTAATTCTCTTAATAAGAAAACTTCGATTTTTGCACCAGTTTTTTCTTTGTTTCCATACAATCTTGCAGGAAATACTTTCGTGTTATTGAAGATGAAGAGATCTTTCTCATCAAAATAATCTACGACATCTTTGAAAAGTTTATGTTCAATCGTTTGCGTCTTACGGTTAAGAACCATGAGTTTCGCATCGTCTCTATGTTCTGATGGATGTTCTGCTAAAAGTTCTTCTGGCAGATCAAAGTCAAAATGGGATGTTTTCATTCTTTTTAAATTACGGTTTAAAAATTAGTCCGAACGCGTGAAATTTCGGTTTGCAAATATACGACATTGAAAAGGCAAAGTCAAGTAAATAGGCACTTTAAAACAATGTTGACTTTTAAGGAACTTTTTGATTAGAGAAAAAATTTAAACTAGCAAGAAAAAGGGATGTAGATTATGAATTGTCATTTTACTACAAAAAAAAGAAGTCCAGATAACTCTGAACTTCCATAATTTATAAGGTTTCTTTTAACCATTCAAAGAATTCTCTTTGCCAAACAATACCATTTTGTGGTTGTAATACCCAATGATTTTCATTTGGGAAATATAGGAATTTAGTTTTCAACCCTTTTAATTTAGCAGCTTGAAAAGCTTCTTGACCTTGTTCGTAAGGAACTCTGTAATCAATGCCACCCTGAATAATCATCATGGGTTTATTCCATTTATTTACATAATTGGATGGATTAAACTCTGTATATGCTTTTGGTGTTGGTTCATCATATGGTGAACCACCTAGGTCCCATTTTGCGAAAAATAATTCCTCTGTTGTTAAATACCAGGATTTCATATCGAAAAGTCCATCATGGGCGATAAATGTTTTGAAACGGTTTTCGTGAATACCAGCTAACATCATAGCGCTGTATCCACCATAACTTGCACCAACTACTCCCATTCTGTCACCATCTACATAAGAAAGTGTTTTTGCATAATCTGCTGCCGATAAGTAATCTTTCATCACCTGTCCACCCCAATCTTTAGAAATTGCTTCATTCCATTCGGTTCCCCAGCCTGGCATTCCACGGCGGTTAGGTGCCACTACAACATAACCATTCGCTGCCATTAAAGCAAAATTCCACCGTGTACTGAAAGTTTGAGTTAGAGCAGATTGCGGTCCACCCTGACAGTATAGTAACGTCGGGTATTTTTTAGCAGGATCAAAGTTAGGCGGATAAATAAACCAAACTCCCATTTCCTTTCCATCCGTTGTTTTCACCATTTTAAGTTCTGTTTTGGACGGCTTTATATGTTCATAATTTTTTTTATTTACATCCGTGACCTGTACCATAGAACCCTTTTTCACATCAACGTTAAATAGATCCGCGTTGTGATTCATATCTGTTCTGGATACCAAAAGCGAATTTTTGTTGAGTGCATAAATATCATTAAGATCAACATCACCTTTGGTAATTTGTTGGATTTTACTCGTTTTAGGATCCAAAGCAAACAACTGCTTCACTCCTTTCCAAGCGCTGGTGAAATAAATATTCTTAGAATCTTTTGACCAAAATACGGAACCGGTTACACTTTCATCCCAATTTTTAGTAAGATTCGTTATTTTACCCGATTTCCAATCCATGATTTTCAAATCGTTTTTATCTGCTTCATATCCATCTCTTTCCATTGACAACCAATAAAGATATTTACCATCCGGTGAGAAACGAGGTGAAACATCATAACCTTTATTGCTTTCAGTAAGGTTTTTGATGGTCCCAGAAGCGACATCGTAGGCAAAAACATCAGTATTCGTAGAGAAAGCATATTCTGCCCCGCTAAATGGCTTAGTAACATATAACAGTTGAGAGGAATCGGGCGTCCAAATAAAATCTTCAGTTCCACCAAAAGGTCTTTGTGGGGAATCCCAAGGTTTTCCTTTCAATAAATCTTTTGCGCTTTCTACGTTTGCAGCTACATCAACCAAGAAAACATGATTATATTTTCCTTCGTTAAAATAATCCCAATGACGGTGATTCAAGTCCGTATAGATATGAGCAGTGGTTTTAGGAGTGTCTTCATATTTATCTTTACCCATCACTTTCTCCACCAAAACCTCTTTACTGAACGCAACTTTTTTACCATCTGGGGAAATCACGATATTGTCTGCTTTTCCGATTTTGTAAAATTCGGACCAGGTTCTTCCAGCATCTTTTGAAAGATAAATCTGTTCACCTTCTAGTGCATAGATTCCATTATCATCCCACTGAATTAAAGATTTCTTGCCTAAGTCCAAAGCAGTTGCTGCGGAATTTTTGATATTAAAGAGGTAGTTCTTTTTATTGTTTTTTTCAGTCTTTAAATCCGTTTTTCCTATACTGTAGATCAGTGAATTCTGGTCAGGCGAAACTGCAGAAACTCCAATCTTATTCAAGGTCCATAACGTCTCGGGCGTCATCACATTTTGTGCATTCATAAGAAAAGGTGCCGCAAGAGCGACTAAAGTATTTTTTATTTTCATTAGAATTTAATTTTAATTTTTAGCATAATACAAATATAGGATTTTCATTGAAGATGATTTCCCTAAAATCATTCTTCCATTCTTTGTTTAAGGTGAGTTAAAAAATCATCGGGGCTTTCTGGACTGATCATATAAACTTTGCCGGAATTTAAAATGATTTTTACTTTTTTATGCGTATTAGTTACATACCAAACATCTCCACCATTAAAATATCCAAAATAACCAAATAATCCTCCGACCCCAAAAGTTCGCAAGTTTAAACCCGTTTTTTCAATTTTACCAAATGATTGTATATCGCTCAGGTTGATGATAACTGAACCATATAAATTTTTAATTAAAACCTGATTGTCGGATAAAGCGATTCTTTTAGGTACAAAACAATACGAAATGATGATTACGCCATACATCAGGATCATACTTGTTATAGAAATTATTGGTTTTGGAGGATCAAAAGAAAATGATAAAATCGGAAATATAATAAGGAAAAGTACAATAACGATCGTAATCATTTTTGTTGTACCGTCCATTGAGGCAGTCTTAAATTCATTCATAATTTCATCTTTTATAATTCACAAAAATTATCGGCTGGAGTATAATCCATAAAAATTCCACCATTAATTTTAACGGATTTTACTTTATCGCTCAGTTCCATTTCCGGTTGATAATGATTACCGTTTTTCCAGACGTTGGGAGTAAAGTGTTTTTTAGTAACTTTTCCATTCTGATAAGTTACTTCCATTTCAAAAGGTATTGCAAAACCACCTACATTTTCGATCACTACACTGACTTTATCACCTACATCATTTAACGCAGTCACTTTTAAATCAATGTAATTATTGGTGAAAAACCAATTGTTCCAAAACCAATTTAAATTTTGCCCACTGCCAAGATTCATGCTGTAAAAAAAGTCCCATGGCGTAGGATGTTTACCTGACCAGGTATCCATATAATGATGAAGCGTTTTTTTGAAAAGATCATCACCAAGCATATCTTTCAAAGCCAAATAAGCAAACGCCGGTTTTATGTAGGCATTGCTGCCATACCCAATTCCGGACAGCTGACTGCTCATTGAAATAATAGGCTGATCCTGCTCGGCAGATCGATCATTAATATATCTTTTCACTCGGAAATCCGTATACATTTTATCGTTAAACTCTTTTCCATTTTCAGCTTCCCCAATTAAGTACTCAAAAGCAGTTACCCACCCTTCGTCCATAAACGCATAACGGGTTTCATTGGTCCCCATCATAAATGGGAAATAGGTATGCGCAATTTCATGGTCGACAGTCTGGCGGGAATCTTCAAAATTATCAGGAATAGCGGTATCATTTACCATCATTGGATATTCCATATCTGCAAACCCTTGAAAGCCGATCATTGTCGGAAAGGGATATTCAATTCCCGGCCAGTTTTCAGAAAACCATTTGATGCTGTATCTTTCCCAGTCCACGTATTTTTCAAAGTCTGCAGTTCCCGCGTTATAAGTTGCCTGAGTGCTCACCCGCTTGGATTTTAATTGTACGCTTGATGCATCCCAAACATAAGTAGAACTAAGTCCAAAAGTAAAATCGGTAATATGATCCGCTTTAAATTTCCAAGTATTAAAGGCTTCTTGCTTAGTGACTTTATTATTCTCAATTTCTTCTTTCGTCGCAACATGTATTAGTTGATCGGAAGTTAAAGAAGATCTAAATTTATTTAAAACATTTGGCTGTAGAACTTCTTCTGGATTTTGTAATACTCCAGTCGCATATACCACATAATTTTTAGCAACGGTAATTGAGACATCATAATTATTGAAATTATTGTAAAATTCTTGACGACCATTGTGTGGCAATTTATCCCAGCCATTGTAATCATCATACACTGCAATTCTTGGATAAGCATAAGCAACAAAAAAAGTATTTTCGTCTACCTGTCCTTCTCTCCCACTTTCTTTTGATAAGGGAAAATCCCATTCTATCTTGATGATATTTTTAGATTTTGGTAGAATGACTGCGCTTAATGGTAGTTCATAGAAAGTCTCCCAGTCTTCTGAGTCCACTTCATAACTTTTTCCATTAATTGAAAGCGACTTAACAGATAATCCTTTACTAAGAAAATCAGCAGAAGCTTTTGCAGCTCGTGGGGAGGTAGGTTTGTGGACGTTGTTCACAAATTTTATAACAATCGATTTCAGTGCATCTGGTGAATTGTTTTCATAAACAATATTCTCGGTACCAGAAACTATTTTGGTAACTGGATCTACGTGAAACGCAATTTTATAATCGCCCGAGTTTTGCCAATAATTCTTTCCCGGTTTTCCATCTAAAGATCTTGTATTATTTTCGTACGCCTGAACAATATTTCTAGGCATATATAATTCCTGACAAAAAGCAAAAGTGGTAAAGAGGACGAATAATAAAGAACTTGTAATTTTATACATGACTATTTTTTTTAAGAGATATCATTTAATTAAAAAGCGGTTCAGAAAAAATCAGAACCGCTATAAATTCAATCGTAAAAACTTTTTATTTATCAGAAGTAATAAGTCCGTTAAATAACGAGGTTATTAATGACAGCGAAATACTGAAAATAAATGCCCACCAAAAGCCATCTATAGCCATTCCGCTAACGAAGTTTGCAGCCAATAATACAACCAGAGCATTAATCACTAAAGAAAAAAGCCCTAATGTTAAAATGGTGAGAGGTAGTCCCAAAATTTTAAGAATGGGAGTTACAATTAAATTGAGTACACCCAAAATTAAAGCAAATACCAAAGCTGTAGCGAATCCATCAATATGAACTCCCGTCAAAATTTTAGTAAGAAGAAAGGCGACAATTGCGGTAACAAGTAGTCTAATAAGTAAATTCATAATCTATTTTTTTATAAAATTATAAAAATATTACGATTTAACAATAATATACGCGATTTTCTTTTTAGCCCTAAACACGGGAGGTTATCGTTAAAAATTTATTATCTTCATCGCAAAATTTATACTTAATGAAGAATTACGCTAAATTATTGATGGTCACTACCATTTTTGCGGTCAGCTTAAATGCGCAAACCCAAGATCAAGTAGTAAAATCCATCATGGATGAAACTTACAACAATTCACAGTTGGAAACCCTTTCTTATGAGTTGATGGATGGTATCGGACCAAGATTAGTAGGAAGTCCAAAAATGCAACAGGCTCATGACTGGGCAGTGAAGCGTTTTGAAAACTGGGGAATATCTGCTAAAAATGAGAAATGGGGAGAATGGAAATCTTGGGAAAGAGGGACATCATCTGTTGAGATGGTTTACCCTTACGCAAAATCGCTGGAAGGAATGCAACTGGCGTGGAGCCCTTCTACTCCATCCAAAGGTTTGACCGCAGAGGTTATGATGTTGCCATTATTCAATACCAAAGATGAATTTACCAAATGGTTAACAACCATCAAGGGTAAGATCGTAATGGTTTCTCAATATCAACCAACTGGAAGGCCTGAGTATAACTGGAAAGAGTTTGCAACGCCGGAATCTTTGGAAAAAATGAAAAAAGAAGCTCAAGAAAATGCACAGACCTGGAGAAAATCAATGCAGGCAACGGGTGAAACATCCAGAACTTTAAATGAGAAGTTAGAACAGGCAGGAGCTTCGGGAATTTTGTCTTCTTATTGGTCTCAAGGTTTTGGTGTGAATAAGATATTTGCTGCTGGAACTAAGAAGATTCCTGTTTTTGACGTAGCTTTAGAAGATTATGGTCAATTATACAGAATGATAAAGCATGGAACTACTCCAAAAGTTAAAATTCAAGCAAATTCAAAAGACCTGGGAATTGCTCCTACTTTTAATACGGTTGCGACGATTAAAGGTTCTGAAAAGCCAAATGAGTACGTGATCCTTTCTGCACATTTGGATTCGTGGGACGGAGGAACAGGTGCTACCGATAACGGCACAGGATCCGTTACTATGATGGAAGTTGCCAGAATTCTTAAAAAATATTATCCAAATCCTAAAAGAACGATTGTAATTGGTCTTTGGGGGAGTGAAGAGCAGGGTTTGAATGGTTCAAGAGGTTATGTTTGGGATCATAAAGACCAAATGGCCAATGTGCAGGCCGTTTTCAATCAAGATAATGGAACCGGAAGAATCGCAAATATTAGCGGTCAAGGTTTTCTGAACTCTTATGATTATATGGGAAGATGGTTAAATGCAGTTCCAAAAGAATTAACAAAAGATATTAAAACATCCTATCCCGGATTTCCAGGCGGTGGAGGATCAGACCATGCGTCGTTTATTGCAGCAGGAGCTCCGGCATTTATGCTGAGTTCATTGAACTGGAGTTATTTTAATTACACTTGGCATACCAACCGCGATACGTATGACAAAATAGTTTTTGATGACTTAAAAAGTAATGTTGCAACGATTGCAATCTTAACATATATGGCTAGTGAAGACCCAGAAAAAACTTCCTCTGAAAGAATTAAAATGCCAATAGATAATAGAAGTGGCGAAGCTATGAAATGGCCAGAAGTTAAAGAGCCCACAAGAAAAGGTGGCCTTGAGTAAAAAATAGAATTTATTTTCTAATTCGTAAAGTTAAGTCGGTACGTTCGAAATGGTAACTTATTTTAAGTAAACATGTTTCGAATATACCGGCTTTTTTTTTAATTCCCTTCATTTTTAAATATTTTTTTAACGCTTAAAACAACTAATAAAAAGACATTAATTATCTTTTAATCGCTAAAATTTTAAAGATTGGTTAATTATTTGATAAGGATTAAATATGAAAACTCAGAACTATAAAAATCATATTAAATTTTATCCTCCTCATCATTTCATTTATCTGCCCTTGCTTATGATCCTGCAAGTGACTGGAATTTGGAAGATTTTCTCTGACGAAGCCCATCAGTTGATTTGGATTTTATTTTCAATTTTAACTTTCCTAATTTTATATTTAACGTTGATGCTTCGGCAGCATTATGCATTAGGAAATCAAAATCGAATTGTTCGTTTAGAATTTAAACAAAGATATTTTGAACTATTTGGTAAGCGTTCTGATGAAGTGGAAAACCAACTTAAATTTGACCAAATCGCTGCACTTAGGTTTGCGTATGACGACGAATTTAAAACTTTGCTCGATAAAGCGTTAAAATCTAAAATATCTGGTGACGAAATCAAAAAATCAATCACTCAGTGGAAACCAGACCTCCATCGAATTTAATACTATTAAACATTAAAATTATATAAACATTAAAATTTACTATTATGAAAAAGTTTACATTTCTTTATTTAGCAATTCTTTCAATCATGATGTTAACAGGTTGTGATGCAATCGGAACTATTTTTAAAGCTGGAATGTGGTGGGCATTTATTTTGATTGGTGGTGTAATTGCCGTTATTCTATGGTTATTTACCAGAGGCAAAAATTAATTTTTAAGTGATGAAGCCTGAGCCACTTAATTTAGAGATTATCACCAAGATAACTCCGTCCAAATTAGTCAAAATCATGGAGGATCCGGTGAAATCTGCAAAGGCAGTCAACTTAATCTATACTACAGATGCGGAAGATAACGGTTTTGTAAGAAAAAAAAGAGGTGAAAAATTCACTTATTTTTACAAGGGGATCAAAATAAATGATAAGGAGGAGATAGAGCGTATTCAAAAGCTTGCTATTCCTCCTGCTTGGGAATGTGTTTGGATTTGTGCCCTACAAAACGGACATCTACAAGCAACCGGTCTTGATGCAAAAAAAAGAAAACAATACCGTTATCACCCACTGTGGAACGCACTTCGAAATCATACCAAATTTTATCGAATGCTTAAGTTTGGCGATGCACTTCCACAGATTCGTCTCAATTTAGAACAGGATCTTGCTCATCGTAAATTAGATAAACGTAAAGTTCTAGCGCTGGTGGTAAGTTTGATGGAACGAACGAATATTCGAATCGGTAATAATATCTATGAAAAATTATATGGTTCATTCGGCTTAACAACTCTGAAAGATAAACATGTGAACGTTAAAGGTCAAAAAATAAAATTTTCCTTTAAAGGCAAGAAGGGTATTTACCATGATATCGATTTAAAAAATGCAAAACTTGCAAAAGCCGTTAAAAACTGCCGTGATATCCCAGGAAAAGAATTATTTCAATTTTATGATGAGGAGGGAAAGAGGCATGCCATCGACAGTGGAATGGTGAATGATTATATTAAGGAAATCAGTGGTGAAAACTTTAGCGCAAAAGATTTCCGGACCTGGTCGGGAACAGTAAACGCATTAATAGCTTTTAAGGAGATCGATATGCAGGAAAACGAAGACAATCAAAAAACCAAAATCAAACATGCCATTGAACGGGTCGCTTGTGAATTGGGAAATACCAGTACGGTGTGTCGTAAATATTATATTCATCCACTTATTATCAATCTTTATGAAAATAATTCTATTAAAAAATATTTGAGCGAATTAGATGAAATTGAAGTTGACGATGGCAAAGCAGGTTTGACTAAAGAAGAACAGATTGTGATGAAAATTCTACAGAACGAAAAGCCTAAATAATGCCGGAGGGACCAACACTTGTAGTTTTCCAAAAGAGAATGCAAAAGTTTAAAGGACGGAAAGTGACTGAAAGCGGCGGTTACAACAATCCTTTTGCTGAAGATATTTCTGGCAAAATTTTAAAAGATATTGAAACATACGGAAAGTATCTACTTCTCGATTTCAATCATTTTATTATCACCGTTCATTTTGGTCTATTTGGCAGTTTTTTAATTGATGATACGAAAAAGGTTAATGCAAGTTTTTCATTATTTTTTGATAAAAATTTCATCAACTTCTATGTAGTTAAAATCAAAAAATTAGATAATAGAGATTCTTTTGATCAGCAACTTAATGTATTCTCTGAAAAATATGAATTAGAAAAAACACACCAACTTTTACTCGAAAAATATTCCGAAAACAAAATTGGTGATGTTCTTTTGAATCAAGATGTATTTCCAGGCTTGGGAAATATCCTCAGAAATGAGGTCTTATTTTTAAGTAAAATTCACCCTGAAAGTACAGTTAATAAAATTCCGGCAAAAAAAGTTGATGAATTGCTTCGTAATATTAAAGACTTTTCATCAGCTTCAGTTGAATTAATTGAACAAAAAATCTGGAAATCTTCAAGTTCCGTTTACAAGAAAAAAGAGTGGAAAAAGGAAAAGGTCCTCGAATATGTAGCTCCAAAAATTAAACGAAAAACCTACGTTGTAGAGAAAGTGCAGAAAGTTTATCAGTAATTTACTCTCCGCATTTGCTATTCCCTAACCTCAATCCAGGTTGGAACATGATCACTCGTTTTCTCCCAACCTCGAACCTTCTTATCTACACCACCTCTTTCTAAAGTAGGTAAAAGGTCAGGGGAAAGGAGAAAATGATCGATTCGCATCCCCGCATCTCTTTCATAAGCATTTCGGAAATAATCATAAAAAGTATAAATTGTCTCTCTTGGGTAAAGATGTCGCAGAGCATCGGTCCAACCTTGATCAATTAAATTCTCAAATGCCGTACGAACTTCAGGTAGAAAAAGAGCGTCTTTTTTATACTTTTCAGGTTTATACACATCTTCCTCTGTGGGAATAATATTAAAATCACCAGTGATGATTACTGGTTTTCCAGAACTGATTAAAAGTTCAGCTTGAGCATCTAATCTCTGTAACCAATTGAGTTTATAATCAAATTTATCGCCTGGCGTTGGATTTCCATTAGGCACATAAATACACACAATTGTTAGGTCATCCACCTTTACTTCCAAATATCTACTCTGCTCATCTGTTTCATCTCCAGGAAGGTTAGTTCGGATGACAGTCGCTTTCTTAGATTTGGTTAAAACTGCCACTCCATTCCAACTTTTTTGTCCAACCCAAACAGCATGATAACCTGCTTTCATAATTTCATGTTCGGGGAACTTATCTTGAGGAGCTTTTAATTCTTGTAGGCAAACTACATCCGGTTGCTCTGCAGTCAGCCACTGTAAAAGAACGGGCAATCTACCATTTACTCCATTGACATTATATGTTGCAATTTTCATGATAAATATTTTTTATTAAATTACTAAAAATATCCTTGTAAATCCCTAATTAGTGATAATTCCAAAATATTTGCAATTTTGCAAAATGGAATAGCTTTGAGAACTTAGAAAAATACGAAAAGGCATTTATAAATAAAATACTTGTGTCATTTCCGTTAAAAATTTACATTTTTATTGAAAAGAACCTGTAATGGTATCTTCCAGCGATTTATAATTTCTCAAATTTTATTTTTTATCAAAGCGGTTAGTTATCATCAGCTACTCATCTCATTAAAAGCAAATTGTTGCGGTGCCTGCTGAAGTTCTTTATCGTTTCATTCTTTTAGATCTTAGAAAATTTGAAATAATATCTTTTGAAAATTACTTTAAGCAAAGTTAATGAATAAGGTGTCATCTAAAATTTGGTACTCAGATTAAGTTTCTCAATCTGCTATTAAATAAAAAAGGAAAGAAAAATTAATTTTCTTTCCTTCCTGTTTTTACTTCCTCCAATGACTACGGATAAGGTGCGATCTGCACTTCCAAACCATCAATTAAATCGGTAATATGAATTTGGCAACCTAAACGGCTGTTTTCTTTTACGTGAAAAGCTTCACCTAACATGGCATCCTCTTCATCTCCCATTTCCTGCAATTTATCTGCTCCATCAACTACGTAAACCTGACAGGACGCACACATTGCCATTCCACCACACACCCCAATTGTCCCTTCTTCTGCCAATTCGTAAGAACGAATAACTTCCATAAGGTTCATTGACATGTCAGTGGGTGCAACCACCTCATGAATTTGCCCGTTTCTATCTGTAATTTTAAGATTGATATCCTGCATTGCTCTACTTGTATAATAGTTTAAAGTTTGACGAAACGTGGAATGGTATTAGTTAATTTTCATGACAACCGCTTTTTCAGCTTGCTTCCGACTTCCATCAAAACCATCTACTCCACTTACGGTTGTATATTTTAAGACGAATTTTTTACCTGGGTTCAACATATTATAAACACTTTGGCACATTAAGGTCGCTTCATGAAAACCGCACAAAATCAATTTCAATTTGCCTGGATATGTATTCACATCACCGATTGCATACACTCCAGGAATATTGGTTTGGTAATCCAAAGCATTATTTGCAACAATTGCATTTTTTTCAATTTCCAGACCCCAGTTTGCGATATCTCCCAATTTAGGAGTCAGACCAAATAGAGGAATAAAATAATCGGTTTCTACATCGAAAGTTTCTCCTTCTTTTTCAACAGTAATTGCAGACAATTTACCGTCACCTTTTAAACCGGTAACTTCTGCAGGAGTAATTAAATTGATCTTCCCCTGATCTTTTAATACCTGTACTTTTTCTACAGAATCCAAAGCCCCACGAAATTCATTTCTACGGTGAATTAAGGTTACTTCACTCGCAATGTCGGCTAAGAAAATGCTCCAGTCCAACGCGGAGTCTCCACCACCAGCTATTACTACTTTCTTATCTCTAAAATGCTCAGGTTCTTTGATAAAATATTCAATTCCCTTCTCCTCAAAATCTGAAAGATTTTCCAAAGTAGGTTTTCTAGGTTCAAAAGTTCCTAAACCACCCGCAATTGCAACTGCTTTCGCACGATGAATGGTTCCTTTATTAGTAATCACTTCAAAAGTTCCATCTTCGAGTTTGGTCAGGGTCTGAGCAGTTTCACCCAAAGTAAATCCTGGCTGAAATTGCTTCGTTTGCTCCATTAAATTATCAACCAACGCACCAGCATTGATAGAGGGAAAACCAGGAATATCAAAAATAGGTTTCTTAGGATAAAGCTCTGTTAGCTGCCCGCCAGGTTGTGGGAGTGCGTCGATAAGATGACATTTCATTTTTAACAAACCTGCTTCAAAAATTGCAAAAAGTCCTGTTGGACCAGCGCCTATTATTAATATATCTGTAGTAATCATTAATTAAAAATTAGGGAATATTTTCACAAATTTACAAAATTTAAAAGAAAACCTCGGTGAGCGCATGTGACAATTGTCATATATTTTATATCCAATTTCAATGTTTAGTAATTTTGGCAAATTATTTGCAAAAGCATCCGCATGAAAAAGATTTTATTATTGTTTGGAGTTATTACCATGCTGTTTTCAAGCGGGCAAAAACTCCAGAATATCCAATCCGGAGAAGTGCTAAAATATAGAATTCATTACGGATTATTGAATGCAGGGACCGCAAGCCTGACCACTTTAAAAGTAAATTATCAAGGGCAGCCGCACTTGTACGTAAAGGGTTATGGAAAAACAACAGGTGCAGTTCGTGCATTTTTTAAAGTGGAAGATCATTATGAAAGTTTTATTAATTATAATACTGCTTTACCAAGTTTCTATGTACGTAATGTAAAAGAAGGAAATTACACCCAACATTTTGAAACAGTTTTTAACCAAAGTAATCAAACCCTTCTCTTAACTGATAAGGAGAAAAATGAAACAAAAAAATTGAATTCGGTCAAAGGTATTCAGGACATGTTGTCTGCTTTCTATTATCTTAGAACCTTAAGTGATTCTGACCTTAAAGTTGGAGCTGTGAAAAAAGTAGATGTATGGATTGATGATGAAATGTTCCCTTTTCAACTTAAAGTTATAGGTGTTGAAAATCTAAAGACCAAATTTGGAAATATAAACTGTCTCAAAATTATTCCGCAAGTAATTAGTGGCCGTGTTTTTAAAGATAAAGAAGGAGTTACTCTTTGGGTAACAAACGATGCTAACCACGTTCCTGTTTCAATTAAAGCTGAATTAGCAGTAGGGTCATTAAAAGCAGATATTGAGTCTTATTCGAATGTAAAATATCCTTTAAGTTTTGTAAAATAAATTTATTATTATGGCATAAATTATTATAAACGGACTTCGGTTCGTTTTTTTTTTAAAAAATTTATAATTCAATGTAACATTTAAGTAGCTTTTATTGTCTTATAAGAAAACTGGTAAATGAAAGTTCTGCTTGCAACAATGCTGATCTCCTTCAGCGCGATAAACCTAATTGGCCAAACTAAGATTAAAGACAGTATTGATAGAAAGAGAATCAGTCTCTCAAAGATTAGCCAAGCACCAAAAATTGACGGTATTTTAGATGAAGAAGTCTGGAAAACTGCACCAATTGCGCAAAACTTTATAGAAAGAAACCCTTCCAACGGCAAACCAGAACCCGAAGACTTTAAGACGGTCGTAAAAATCATGTATGATGATACCGGGGTCTATTTCGGTGCAACAATGTATGATCCTCATCCTGAAAATATACAAAGAGAACTGGTAGAAAGAGACGACATTGGCAATGACGATGCTTTTGCAATAACGATCAATGGTTATAATGATCAACAACAAGGTGTTTTTTTCATATTACAAGCTTCCGGAGTGCAAGCAGATGCTAAAATAATGTCCAATTCCAATGATGATTTCTCCTGGAATCCAGTGTGGTATTCAGCGGTAAACATAAATGAAAACGGATGGACCGCAGAAATTAAAATTCCTTATTCTGAGCTGCGTTTTCCCAAAAAAGACATTCAAACTTGGGGACTTAATATGATGAGAATCATTCAGAAAACAAATCAAAATCTTAGTTGGAATTTTGTTGATAATAAGAAAGGAGACTATTTAATGTATGACGGTACTTTAGAAGGAATAAAAGACATCCAACCTCCTTTAAGATTGTCACTAACTCCTTATTTTTCAAGTTATGTAAATAACTATGATGAAAAAACTACAACTAATTTTAATGGTGGAATGGACATCAAATATGGAATTAATGATGCGTTCACTTTGGATATGACTTTGATACCAGATTTTGGGCAAACCAGTTTTGATCCTGCAATTTTAAATCTGGGTCCGTTTGAACAGCAATTTGGTGAGCAACGTTCTTTTTTTACAGAAGGTACCGAACTGTTTAGTAAAGGTAATCTTTTCTACTCCCGACGTATTGGGGGATCGCCCTCTAATTACCCAACTACTTCTATAGATGAAACAGTCATTAATTATCCATCTAAAGTAAAATTGTTTAATGCTTTTAAAATTTCAGGAAGAACAAACAAGGGATTAGGTATTGGTTTTTTTAATGGAATTACAGAAGAAATGGAAGCGTCCATTGTAAATGATCAAAGTGGGCAAACGAGACAAGAGATCGTTGAACCTTGGGCCAATTACAATGTTTTAGTTCTGGATCAAAGATTTAATAAAAACTCATCAGTTACACTCGTTAATACGAATGTGATGCGCGAAGGAAAATTTCGGGATGCTAATTCAACTGGTTTATTATGGAGTATCAATGACAAAAAAAATATTTTTAATTACTACGGAAATCTCAAAGGAAGTTGGGTGATGGATGGTGATACTAAATTTGGATCCAGTAGTGAAATAGGATTTGATAAAAACGCCGGGAAAAATAGATTTGGGATAAATGCTAATTATAAAGATAAAAATTGGGATATTAATGATTTAGGTTTTTCTACAAGTACAAATTATGTGAACTATAGCACTCACTATAATTACCGTACACTGCAACCAACTGAAAAATTTAATTCCATTAATGCAAATATCAATCTTTCATATGCACACCAATTACAGCCATTTTTAAATAAAAAAATCGTTCTAAACAGTAATTTGCAGTTCACGACAAAAGATTTTAGAAATTATGGAGCAGGTTTAGAAACGAGTCCCTTTGGAGAGAATGATACTTACGAGCCACGAACAGTCGGACGGTTTCTGAAAAATCCTGCATATATTAATCCATGGATTTGGATCAATAGTGACAGTCGAAAAAAGTTTCAATACAATTTCGACTTGGATTATTATGCTTTTGATGAACAAGGACGAAATTTAGTTCGATCGAATATTAATTTGAAATACCGTTTTTCAGATAAGTTCAGTACCAGCTATAGTTTCAGCCCCTCTTTCAGCAACAATGAAACGGGATTTGCAGGAAGTGATGGTGGTGAGATCTTTATTGGAAGAAGGCAGAGAAATACCTATGAAAACAGTCTAAGTTCACGCTACACTTTTAACGATAAAATGTCTTTGTCACTGGAATTTCGACACTATTATTCAGATGTTACTTATAAAAATTTCTACACGCTGAATCACGACGGTAGTTTGGCAGATACTAACTTATTTACCAAAAATTTAAATGGAACCTATAACTCCTGGAATGTAGATCTGCGATATTCCTGGTGGTTTGCACCTGGGAGTCAACTTACATTGTTATATAGAAATGCCGTTGACGATTATTTAGGTGTTTCGCGATTGAAATTTAAAGATAATTTTGACCGATTATTCAATGAGAAAATGCTAAACAACATTTCGTTAAAAGTTACTTACTATCTAGATTACAATAAAACGAAAAACCTGTTTAAGAAGAAAGCTTAGGCTATTTAGAAAATGTCATAACAATCAATAGAACATAACAAAGTAAAAGACCGCTTCAAAATTATTGAAACGGTCTTTTTCTTTATTTTAAAAATGCTAAAGCGACTTAAACTGCTCGAGCATTCTTTTATCATTTTCAAAGAACATACGGATATCACTCATTTGATAGAGCAACATCACTATTCTTTCAATCCCCATTCCAAAAGCATAACCAGAGAATTTATCAGGATCTATATTCACATTGGTCAAAACGGCAGGATCAACCATTCCACACCCCATAATTTCCAGCCAACCCGTACCTTTTGTAATTCGGTAGTCAGTTTCTGAGTTTAAACCCCAGTAAACGTCTACTTCTGCACTTGGTTCTGTGAAGGGGAAATAAGAAGGCCGTAATCTAATTTTTGACTTTCCGAAAAGTTCCGTGGTAAAATATTGGATCGTTTGTTTCAAATCTGCAAAACTTACATTTTGGTCGATATATAAACCTTCGATCTGGTGGAAGATACAATGTGAACGTGATGAGATCGCCTCATTCCTAAATACGCGTCCAGGAGATAAAATTCTCATCGGTGGTTCATTTTCCTCCATATAACGGATCTGCACTGAAGAAGTATGCGTTCTTAATAAAATATCTGGAGCGGTTTCGATGAAAAAGGTATCCTGCATATCTCTTGCAGGGTGGTATTCCGGAAGATTCAACGCGGTAAAATTATGCCAGTCATCTTCAATTTCTGGTCCATCTGCAACAGCAAAACCGATTGATCTGAAGATTTCTATAATTCTGTTCTTTACTAAATTGATAGGATGACGTGTACCCAATTCGGATGGAAAACCAGGTTTGGTCAAATCATCTTTTTCAAGGATCAATGTAGAACTTGTTGTATTCTTTAAATCTTCAAGTTTAGCTTCTACTGCTTGTTTCAATGCATTTATCTTCTGGCCAAACTCTTTTTTCTGTTCGTTAGGAACTTCTTTAAATTTAGAAAAGATATCATTTATAATTCCTTTCTTCCCACTGAATTTGATGCGGAACTGTTCTATCTCATCTTTATTTGCTGAACTGAATTTATTTACGTCAACCAATAATTCATCAATCTTTTCTAACATTTCTTTTTAATATAAGTGAGTGCAAAAATACGATATTTCGTTTAAAAACTCATACCGGAATTTCACTAAAATTTCATTTAAATGACTTTACCTAATTCTCCATAAATCTCAAAAACTGTTCGATCGCTTTTTTACGGTGACTGATCTTATTTTTATCCTCAGCACGCATTTGGGCAAAGGTGATTTCGTGATTGTCTGGAATAAAAATAGGATCATAACCGAATCCTTTTTCACCGCGAATCTCTTTAGTTAAATGTCCATATACTCTACCTTCAAAATAATTAGTTCCAAATTCATCAACCAAACACATCACCGTTACGAAATAGGCTTTACGGTTTTCTATGCCGTCTAATTCCTCCAAAACTTTCGCCATATTTTTTGCAAAATCATGATTTCCAGCATAGCGCGCAGAGTAAATCCCAGGTCTTCCATCTAAAGCTTCAACAACTAGACCTGAATCATCTCCCAAACTTGGTTTTCCAGTTTTATCAAAACAATATTGTGCCTTGATCAAAGCATTGGCATGAAAACTAGATCCATCTTCTACAATTTCATCATGAATATCATAGTCTGTAAGCGAAGTGACGGTAAATTTATCTCCTAATATTTGCTGAATTTCTTCTTTTTTGTGAGTATTATGAGTTGCAATGAGGATTTCTTTTTTCATAGATTTTTATTAATGAGCGACAAATTTTGGTATAATGGAATTATTAAATAGTACTTTGATTTTATAGAAAGAAATTAAGCCTCGGCATAGTGTACACGGTATCTTTTAGCAAAAAGAATATAGAAGGAAGTGAATAATATGACACCTACACCTAACAGGATCCATTCAGATATATGAAAAGTTTCTGCGAGACTTTCTGTATTACCATTAAAAATGAGCAGTGCGGAAATCAAATTGTTAAAGGCATGCAATAAGATGGGTAATAATAAGGACTTTGTTTTATAGTAAACCAAGCCCAAAACCAAACCTAATAATACCGCGCCTACAAATTGCCAAGGATTAGCATGAACCAAACCAAAAACCACTGCAGCAATAATAATAGCCTTTTTCGGTTTCATTCCTTTATTGATAAGACCTTTCATAATAATACCACGAAAAACAATCTCCTCAAATATCGGGGCCAAGATAACGGCTAAAAGTATTAAAGTAGCAGGATCACTTGACATTTGGTCCATTAACTTCGAAAAATAGCGATACATTTCCCCAAAAACAGGCCCAGAAGTAGGAATTTGCATGGTAACAAATTCAGCAATGAGCATCATTCCGAACATCATTGGAAAAATTAAAAAATAAGTCATTAAATTGGTAGGGGAAAAATTAAAATTAAGTTTTCTCCCAGTATTAGGTCGATAGACGAAATAATCGAAGGCGAAAATTGCTCCACCAAATGTGGCAATTTGAGAAATGATCAAATAGATATCATCATACTGGAAATTAACTTTAAAAACGTACATCGCAATAAAGTTGAAAACGGCAACAATAATGCTACCTCCAACCAAGCCTCCAATTAATGCCATAGCTCCATAACCATCAAAAATACCCTTATTCTTCAGTCGATTTTCTTCCATAAAAATTTAATTTCCACAAATATAAATTTATAAATCAAAAGGTCGTAATAAGAACTCAACTTTTTAAGAGAAAACAAAATAAAGTCAAAATAGACGTCATTTTCATTTTCGATAAAAAAAAGCGATTTTTGCAGTCTCAAATTTAATTATGTCAGATCTACTTAAAGAAATAGGAAAAAGAAAAACTTTCGGAATTATCGCACATCCCGATGCTGGAAAGACCACACTTACGGAAAAATTATTGCTTTTCGGAGGTGCAATTCAGGAAGCAGGGGCTGTAAAATCCAATAAGATTAAGAAAGGAGCTACTTCTGATTTCATGGAAATTGAAAGACAGAGAGGAATCTCTGTTGCAACTTCGGTTTTGGCTTTTGAATATAAAGGTCACAAAATCAATATTCTGGACACTCCTGGTCACAAAGACTTTGCAGAAGACACCTACCGGACCTTAACAGCTGTTGACTCTGTAATCGTGGTTGTTGATGTTGCAAAAGGAGTTGAGGAACAAACCGAAAAACTGGTTCAGGTTTGTAGAATGCGAAACATCCCTATGATTGTTTTCATTAATAAATTAGACCGCGAAGGAAAAGATGCTTTCGATTTGTTAGATGAAGTGGAGCAAAAATTAGGTTTAACTGTCGTTCCACTTTCTTTGCCAATTGGTATGGGAAGTGATTTCCAGGGTATTTATAACATTTGGGAACATAATATTCAGCTATTCTTAGAGGAAAAAAAACAAAGAGTAGGTCAAGCCGTAAAATTTGATGATATTAATGATCCAAAGATCGATGAAGCAATTGGTTCGAAAGCTGCTGAAACGATGCGCGAGGAATTGGAATTAATTAGCGAAGTCTATCCCGAATTTAATCGTGAAGATTACATGAATGGTAATCAGCAACCGGTTTTCTTCGGATCTGCTTTGAATAATTTTGGTGTTCGCGAATTGTTAGATGCTTTTATCGAAATCGCACCAAATCCACAACCAAAAGAAAGTGATTCCAGAATTGTAAAACCGGAAGAGAAAGATTTCACTGGATTTATTTTTAAAATTCATGCCAATATGGATCCGAAACACCGCGATCGATTGGCTTTCGTAAAAATCGTTTCCGGAACATTCAAACGAAATGAAAACTATCTGTTAGTAAGAGAAAATAAAAAAATGAAATTTTCTTCTCCTAACGCTTTCTTCGCTGATAAAAAAGAAGTCGTTGACGAAAGTTTCCCTGGTGATATTGTAGGACTTCACGATACCGGAAATTTCAGGATCGGAGACACCTTAACAGGTGGCGAAAAATTAAGTTTCAAAGGAATACCAAATTTCTCTCCTGAACATTTCAGATATATTAATAATGACGATCCGTTAAAAGCGAAACAGCTGGCCAAAGGAATCGATCAGTTAATGGATGAAGGAGTCGCTCAATTATTCACCCTAGAAATGAATAACAGAAAAATCATTGGAACCGTTGGAGCACTTCAATACGAGGTTATTCAATACCGTCTCGAGCATGAATACGGAGCGAAATGTAATTACGAACCTCTTTCGATTCACAAAGCATGTTGGATTGAAGCTGACGAAAAATCTGAGGAATTTAAAGAGTTTGCGAGATTGAAACAGCGCTTTATGTGTAGAGATAAATACGGTCAAATGGTATTTTTAGCAGATTCAGCATTTACGATTCATATGACTCAGGAGAAGTTCCCAAATGTGAAACTGCATTTTATAAGTGAATTTAAACAAGATTAATTTGTAAAGGTTTTGTAAACTGATTTGCAAGGAATAGATATACAGACTCTTAAATATTTTAGGAGTCTTTTGCAATACCGAAGGGAATACTATTTGATTATCTAGCGTCGATTACAATTAAAAAAAATAATGAAAAATATAATTGCGTTTCTTTCTATTTTTATGTTGCTTTTTTCCTGTAGCAAGCAGGAATTTAATGATACGACCAGTTCCATTAAAACCGCGGATAGCCTTTTCACCAAAGCAAGAGATGGTTTAAAGATTTTGGATTCCATTTCGAAAAGGGTGAACGATTCCAACGGAATTGCCAAAAAAGTCATCATTCCAGAAATTGAAAAACAGACCAAAAGAATCGACAGTACTCTGAAGTCTGGAACTTGGAAGATCGATTCCATTAACAAAGATATTGCTGAGATCACAAAACATGTAAAAACAGGAACTGATGTTGCAAAAACATTAGATTCTGCTAGTCAGTTATTAAAGAATGGTGAAAATGCAATTTCAGTTTTAAGCAAAACGGCTGACAAAATACTTCAACAAACGCAAACCCAAAAAGTAACTACGCCACCAAATTCTGAAAGTCAAAATCCACAGATTAATCGAAACAACACAGTTGTTATTCCACCAATTGTTCATAAAGATCCTTTGGTAAAATCTGCCAGATTTGAAATTAAAGTAGAAGAACTTCCGAATGCAAAATCATTGTTGAATCTGAAGATTAGTGAAAGCAATGCAAATATTGTTAGTGAAAATTTTAGTCAGAATGAGGGAATTCAACGAGAAAACATTTCTATAAAAGTTCCGCTGCAAAATTTCGATCAGTTAAGCCAAACACTTTCTAAAGAATTTGGAGACGTACAGCTTAAAAGTACTGCAAGTGAAGGAACAGAGTATGATTCTAACCAGATGTGTGATATTGAACTAACCTTCATACAAAATGAGAAATTCGCCGAAACTCGTATTATCGGGAATGATACCGACGGAAGACAAGACTCTTTCGGTGATAAATCAACTAACGCATTTATGAGTGGATTTAGAGTTTTAGAAGAAATAACGATCGCAGTCCTACCCTTTTGGCCTATTTTTCTTATTGCAGGCCTGATCTTGTTTTTTATACGAAGAAATAGAAACAAAAGGAAAATAAAGGATTTAGGAAACCAAATAAATACTCAACATGAAACAACTCGCGTAACTTCTCCATCAGAAATTATAGAAAACGAAAATAATCAACCTACTAATGAGCCGGATTATTCGAAATATCTACCTAAAAAATAAGTAAAAGTTTCTTAAAGAGTGAATGTTAAAACTGAAGTTTTCCGGTCGTAATTAAATAATAGCCAAGCCCAGACAAAAGTAAAAGAGCCAAGTAAATGACGGTCAGAGCTTTTTGTTTCTTTAGTATTGATAACAAAAGAAGGCCAACGATTCCTAAACCTAAAATGGTCATTTTCTGGATCGGATCTTTTAGAAATAAGGAACCGGCGATGAGTGCCAATGACAAAAAGTGAAATATTCTTTCTCTCTTTAATAAATATTCTTTCATTTTTTAAAAATAAGAAATCCTTTCAGATGCTGAAAGGATTTTCTTTTATTTCATGTTGACAACTTTATCAACCACATATTTGGTATTTCCTCGCCACGGGATAGCACCATTGTATTCTTTGTAATGCAGATCGAATTGTTTTCCACTGTTTTCTTCGAGTTGTTTAAAAACAGCTTCGTTTTCGACAGAAAATTCGAATTCATAACTGGTCAAGCCACCCGTTTTTCCACGGCCAAAACCTTCCTGAATTAATTTACCTTCATAGGTTTTAAAAATATATCCTTTCTTGTTCGCATAATTAAGATATCCGGATTTTACTCCTTCAGCGAATACGAAAAAATACTTGTACCACATAAAACCTCCCAAAACAAGGAGAACGGCAACAACAATGATCCAAACTTTTTTCATGGCAAATTTTTATTTATAGTAGTTATTTGGCGATACTTCTGGAAATAACAATTTTTTGGATTTCAGAAGTTCCCTCATATATTTGGGTAATCTTCGCATCACGCATCATTCTTTCTACATGGTATTCTTTTACGTATCCATAACCCCCATGGATCTGGACCGCTTCAATTGAAGTATCCATTGCGACTTGCGACGCATATAATTTCGCCATCGCACCGATTTCAGAAATATCTTTTCCTTCATCTTTTTCAACCGCTGCTTTATAACATAACATTCTGGCTGCCATAATAGATGTAGCCATATCTGCTAATTTAAAAGCGATCGCTTGGTGATTGATAATCTCCGTTTTAAAAGCTTTTCTGGTTTTCGCATATTTTAATGCCAGCTCATAAGCACCAGAAGCGATTCCTAAAGCCTGAGAAGCAATCCCGATTCTACCACCATTTAAAACTCCCATTGCAAATGCAAATCCGAAACCATCTTCTCCGATTCTATTCTCTTTAGGAACCTTCACATCCGTGAATAATAGAGAATGGGTATCACTCCCACGAATTCCTAATTTATCTTCTTTTGGTCCGATCTCAAAACCTGGCCATCCTTTTTCTACGATAAAGGCATTAATTCCTTTGTGTTTCTTTTCGGGATCAGTTTGTGCAATAACAATATAGTAAGTAGCGTTTCCACCATTGGTAATCCAGTTTTTGGTACCGTTTAATATATAGTGATCTCCTCTGTCTACCGCTGTAGTTTGCTGAGAAGTGGCATCAGAACCAGCTTCTGGCTCAGATAAAGCGAAAGCACCAATCACTTCCCCACTTGCAAGAGGCACTAAATATTTCATTTTTTGCTCTTCGTTACAATATTTTTCCAAGCCCGCACAAACCAAAGAATTGTTTACAGACATTACGACCGCAGCGGAAGCGTCTACTTTGGCAATTTCTTCAATGGCACAAACATAAGATATACTGTCCATACCGGCACCACCATATTTCGGATCAACCATCATTCCTAAAAATCCAAGTTCCCCCATTTTCTTTACCTGTTCGTGCGGAAACCTCTGAGCGTTATCCCTTTCTATTACTCCTGGTAAAAGTTCAGTTTGAGCAAAATCTCTTGCCGCTTGCTGAATCATTAACTGTTCTTCAGATAAATTAAAATTCATAAAGTTTAAAAATTGTTTGGTGGTAAATTTACAATATTTCTAAAAAGTAAAAAATTAAAACAAATATTCCTTTATAAATGTTCTTGCGAGTTAAAATAAAAATGATATTTTTACAAATAATCAGTGTTCCATTGGTTATTTATAATTTATCAGTAAAAAATATTTAGATATGACAATAAAAAGAACTTTTGATTTTGCCCACAATGCATTAGAAAAATATTCTAGAGACGATATGTTCGTCACGAAGTATGATGGGAAGTGGCAGAAAACCTCTACTGTAGAATTAACTACACTAGGAAATAAGATTTCCAGGGGATTACTAAAGTTAGGTATTAAACCAGGAGATAAGATTGCATTAATTACCACTGCAACCCGAACAGAATGGGCAGTTATGGACTTGGGTATTGCCCAAATTGGTGCTGTATCGGTTCCTGTTTACCCTAGTATATCTGCTGAAGATTATGATTTTATTTTTAATAATGCAGATGTAAAATACTGTTTCGTTTCCGATCGTGAACTTTATGATAAAGTAATGAAAATCAGATCGAAAGTAGAAAGTTTACAAGGTGTTTTCACTTTTGATGCAATAGAAAGTGCTCCTAACTGGCGCGAGATTATTGATTTAGGAAGTGATGATGCTACACAAAATGAAGTTGAAGATTTATCAAACGCGATCAATTCAGAAGATCTGGCCACGGTAATCTACACCTCAGGAACTACGGGAAGACCAAAAGGAGTTATGCTTTCACACCAAAATATTGTGGCCAATGTATTGGCTTCTAACTCAAGAATCCCGAGGGTTAAAGGTTTGGAATTTACCGATATTAAAATTTTAAGTTTCCTTCCGATCTGTCATATTTTTGAAAGAATGCTTTTTTACCTTTATCAATATAACGGTTATGCTATTTACTTTGCGGAAAGTATTGAAAAAATGGGTGACAACATCAAGGAAGTACAGCCTCATCTTATGTCGGTTGTACCACGACTAGTCGAAAAAGTATATGATAAAATTTACGACAAAGGAACAAGTGCAGGCGGCTTAAAGTCTAAAATTTTTCTTTGGGCATTAGGAGTCAATAAAGCGAAGGAGAAGATCGGCAAGCCTTCTGGTTTGAAACAGATCATTGCAGACAAACTTGTATTTTCAAAATGGCGCGAGGGATTAGGCGGTAATATTATCACGCTGGTTTCGGGTTCTGCAGCTTTATCCACGAGGTTGAATAAAATGTTCCAAAATGCGGGAATCCCCATTTTAGAAGGTTATGGTTTAACGGAAACGTCTCCCGTAATTGCCGTGAATAGTTTTGGTAAGATCAAAATCGGAACGGTAGGTCATGTTTTGGACAATCTGGACGTTAAAATACAGGAAGATGGAGAGATTACCGTAAAAGGACCTTCTGTCTTTAAAGGGTATTTTAAGAATGAGGAAATGACTAAAGAAGCATTTACAGCAGATGGTTATTTCAGAACCGGTGATATCGGACACCTGGATGATGAAGGCTATTTACATATCACCGATCGTAAAAAAGAAATGTTTAAAACGTCGGGTGGAAAATATATCGCACCACAAGTTATTGAGAATTTAGCAAAAGCTTCTAAATTTATTGAGCAGATCATGGTGGTAGGTGACGGTGAGAAAATGCCGTGTGCTTTGGTTCAACCAGATTATAATTTCATTAAAAACTGGGCTGAAAGAAAGAATATAAATGTAGGAACTGCAACTGCAGAAATGGCAAAAAGCCCTGAACTTAAAGAAAGAATTAAAAAAGAAATTGATTATCTGAATACCAAACTTGGACATTGGGAACAAATCAAGAAATTTGAATTGACTCCAGAAATTTGGTCGATCGAATTAGGTTTATTGACGCCAACTTTAAAACTGAAAAGAAAAGCTGTGAAGGAGCGATATATCCACTTGTATAATGAATTGTACGGACATAAGGATTAAATTCTTTGTCATGATCTAAGATATAATGGAACACGGTTTTCTAGCCGTGTTTCTTGTCGTTTTTTGTGACCAATGCAACTTATCTGATCGATCATTCTTTTATTATAAAAGTTCAATCATCAAGCTTTCATTTTCACTCCAAAAACTTCTTTTGTAGTGAAAAAACGTTAACTTTTAATTGATACTGAAATAATAACACAAATCTATGAAATACTCTTTTACAACTAAAAAATTAGCTCTCAATTTAATATTGGGTTGTATCTGGACTTTTTTAGGAATATCAAAATTATTAACTTCACCCGAACTGCAATTACTTGATTCTTTATTTCTTTTTTTAGGGATCTTTTATCTATCATATTTTCTTTACGAGTATGTAAAAAAATACTTTGAAGTAACTTCAGAGAAAATTACGGTCTTTTCAATACCTGCAAAAGAAGTCAATTTAAGCGAACTGGTTGAAGCAAAGTACTATGCAGATGATTATACTTTTAAAACTGCCGGCAAAACTTTGAAAATTATAAAATCTCAGATCAAAAAAAGTCAGCGTGATGAGTTTGATCATTTTTTTAATAGGCTTAAAGATAAGTTGGACCAGCAGAATGCGGTGTCAATGTAATGCGTTCTATTTATTTAACTTAAGCATTAGTTTTTAGTAGTTTCCACAGGCTAATTAGTACAAATAAGATCATTTTTACACCAAAATTTTATATATTTGAGTAACAAATGAACTGATGAAAAACACAACTACTCTATTTAAAAAGATTGCTTTAGCGATCTTTATGCTATCTAATGTCGTCACATTTTCGCAAACCAAACAGTTTATATACGATTATACTTTCGTCGCCGACAGTACTAATCGAGCAAATGTGGTCACGGAACGAATGATATTAAATATCAACTCTAATCAATCAGAATATTTTAGTTATAATAAATACCTGGCGGATTCAACGGTTTTGAATCAGTTAAGCAATAATATTATTCCACCTCCGCAATCAAGAAAGAAAGTGAGCGATCGGGTGATTAAAAATAATAAGTCGAAGAATATCATCTACATTTCGAGCATTGGACAGGACGAGTATATTATCGATCAAAACTTAAAGATCAACTGGAAACTACAGTCCGAATTTATTACCGTTTTGAATTATAAAGCTCAAAAAGCGACTGCAGACTTTGGCGGAAGAAGATGGACCGCTTGGTTTACGAAGGATATTCCGATTCAAGATGGTCCTTATAAATTTTCTGGATTACCCGGGCTCATCGTTAAAATTGAAGACAACACTGCAAGTCATCAATTCATTTTAGCAGGAATTAAAAACTTCAGCACGACTGTGAAATATCCTGATTTAAAAAAGCCGAGCGAAATGATTGCGGTTAGTTATCCTGAATACACCAAAGTCTATAAAACAAATCGTATCAATCCTACGGCTCATCTGCTTGGAAAAGTAAATGCAGATACCTATAGAGAGTTAGAAATCATGAGTCTTAAAAGAATAGCTCGAGATAATAACATCATCGAAATAGACCTTCTGAAATAATCACTTTAAAAAGTCTGATCATGGAAAACTGTTTAGAATGTGGCGCAAAAATTATAGGCAGAAGCGATAAGAAATTTTGTAATGACGGTTGTCGGAATTCTTACAACAATAACCACAACAAAGATTCATCTAACCTAATGCGCAATATTAATAACAGATTGCGCAAAAACCACCGAATTCTTTCTGAACAAAAATTTATTGATGGAAAAGCAAAAACAACACGAAATAAATTAATTTCAGAAGGTTTTCATTTCGAGTATTTTACCAGCCTGATTGTTTATAAAAATGGTGCCGAATATAGGTATCTTTATGACATTGGATATAAACTGCTAGAAGATGACTGGATTTTACTGGTACGAAAGGAATAAAACTCCCAAAAGCAAGATCTTTTCTTTATATTAGCACCACATTTAACACTTATGATTACAGAATTCTTTTCAGAGATGCCTGCTTTACAAAAAGCCTTCTGGTACCTCTCTCTTTTTGCAAGTTTAATTTTTATTTTTCAGACTGTAATGACCTTTTTAGGAACCGATGCTACTGCAGATTTAGATGCAGACTTCGATGGTGATTTTCATGATGTTGAGGCGCCATTCGAATTGTTTTCATTTAGAAATCTAATTAATTTCTTACTTGGATTCGGTTGGACCGGAGTAGCTTTTTATGGAAAAGTAAATGAATCTATTTTGGTAATCATGTCTTTTGTCGTAGGCGTTATCTTCGTGGGAATATTCTTCTTTATCATTAAGCAAATTTTAAAATTACAGGAAGACAACACTTTCAACATCAAAACTACTTTAGGAAAAAATGCGGTAGTCTATATGACGATTCCTGGCCATAAAATGGGTTCAGGAAAAGTACAGATTAGTGTAAATGGAAGTGTTCATGAATTGGAAGCAGTAACTGAGCAGGAAAAAAAGATCTATGCAGGAAACAATGTGAAAGTCGTAAAAGTGGAAGATCAAATTTTATTTGTAGAAAAAATTTAAAAACATAAATATTAATGGAAGGATTTATTCTTATTGGCATTGGAGCGTTCGTAGTTTTTGTAACTATTCTGGCCCTAATTTCAAGGTACAAACGTTGTCCATCGGACAAAATTTTAGTGGTTTACGGAAAAACAGGTGGTCAATCTGCAAAATGTATTCACGGTGGTGGAGCTTTTATTTGGCCTGTAATTCAGGATTATGCATATCTTGATTTAAAACCAATCTCCATTGAAGCTAATTTAACCAACGCACTTTCAAAACAAAACATTAGAGTTGATGTTCCGTGTCGATTTACAATTGCGATTTCTACAGAACCTGATTCTATGGGAAATGCAGCGGAAAGACTATTAGGATTAACGACAGAGCAAATTCAGGAATTATCTAAAGATATTCTTTTTGGACAATTGCGTTTGGTCGTTGCGATGATGACGATTGAAGAAATTAACTCCGACCGTGATAAATTCCTAGAAAACATTGCAAAAAATGTTGATAATGAATTGAAAAAGATTGGTCTAAAGCTAATCAACGTCAACGTTACCGATATTAAAGATGAGTCTGGATATATTGAAGCTTTAGGAAAAGAAGCTGCTGCAAAAGCAATCAACGAAGCTAAAATTTCTGTTGCTGAACAAGAAAAAATCGGGGAAACTGGAAAAGCGATTGCTGATCGGGAACGTGAAACTCAAATTGCAGAAACACACCGAGATCGTGATGTTAAAATTGCCATCACCAATAAAGACCGTGAAGTAAGTATTGCTTCCGCAGCCAAAGACGAAAGTATTGGTCGGGCTGTTGCAGCAAAAGAATCAAGAATTGCAACATCAGAAGCAGATTCACTCGCTGTAAAAGGGGAAAATGAGGCTAAAATTACCATTGCACAATCAGATGCTTTGCGCCGTGAGAAAGAAGCAGAAGCCAGCAAATTGGCAATGGCTGCAGAGAAAGTTCAAGCAGCACAAGCTTTGGAAGAATCCTATGTTGCAGAACAACGTGCTGAACAAGCCAGAGCAGAAAGAGAGCGTGCAACTCAAAATGCTAATATTGTAATTCCCGCAGAGATTGCGAAACAGAAACAAATTATTGCTGCTGAAGCCGATGCTGAAAAAATAAGATTGGAAGCACGAGGTGAAGCAGATGCGATATTTGCGAAAATGGACGCCGAAGCGAAAGGTTTATATGAAATACTAACCAAGCAAGCTCAAGGATACGATAAAATCGTACAAGCTGCCGGCGGAGATACTAACAGTGCATTCCAATTACTCTTAATTGAAAAATTACCGGAATTGGTGAAAACTCAAGTAGAAGCGGTTAAGAATATCAAGATCGATAAAATAACCGTTTGGGATGGTGGAAATAACGCTGATGGGACCACGTCCACTTCTAATTTTGTTTCCGGGATGATGAAATCAGTACCACCTTTGAATGATTTATTTAATATGGCTGGACTTAATTTACCTACCTATTTAAAAGGGGAAGAGACAAAAGAAGCGACCATCGTTAAAGAAAAAACGAAAGTGGTGTATCCACAAAATCCGAAAGAAGAGCCTAGACAGCAGGAACCGAAAGACAAAGAAGATCATTCTTCTGAATAATCATCTAACAGGAGATAAAAAAGAGCAGAAATTTCTGCTCTTTTTTTATTTTTAAAAATGGATTATTTGATTTCGTCTTCCGTAATCAATCTTATTTTATCTTCCAAAATCTCAATTTTCTTGTCCCGGTATAAACCACCGATTGCTTTCTTGAAATTCTTTTTGCTCATTTGCAATTCATCTTTAATTTCTTCGGGTGTCGATTTATCTGAAAGGTAAATTAAACCATAATTCAATTCCAGCTTGTCAATGATGATCTTCTGAAATTCATCGATATTTTC
The DNA here is from genome assembly GCF_007362475.1 of Chryseobacterium sp. SNU WT5. Lineage (NCBI taxonomy): Bacteria > Pseudomonadati > Bacteroidota > Flavobacteriia > Flavobacteriales > Weeksellaceae > Chryseobacterium > Chryseobacterium sp. SNU WT5. The sequence goes on along the minus strand of NZ_CP041687.1, from coordinate 2,860,474 downwards.
ATACCCTTCAGGTTGAAGCGAAACATCGATTTTTCCGTCTTCCCGTATCGTTTTAATATAACCAACTTCTTCTGATAACGGAAAAAGTTTCTTATAAACATCCGACGTATAAATTAGACCAATATATTTTTTATCGATCACCACATTCCAGCCCAATTCACTTTCGCCGGCAACTATTAAATTCACTTTCTCCCCTTTTTGATACGGGAGATTTTCATAACTTGGATTTTTCTTAAATCTTGTGGTTCCGGTGATCAATTCTAAAAACTCATCAATATAAACATAAACAAGATATTTCTTTCCTTCAATGATTTTCGCACGCTGTTGTTTGTAAGGAACAAACAAATCTTTGATGATTCCCCAGTCCATAAACGCACCACTTGGTAAACTCTGCACACAGGTCATGATGGCGTACTCTCCTATTTCTGCGTATGGCTTTTCCGTGGTTGCCTTTAATTTATCATCGTCCTGATAAACGAAAACTTCCATTTCATCACCAATCTCCGCGTCTTCAGATGCGAAAATTTTCGGTAAGAAACATCTTTCTCCCTCTTCATCTTCCAGAAATAATCCTGAGTAATTTTTTTCTGCGATTTTTAATAGTTGAGTTTGTCCGATTTGCATGTTACTATATTAATGATGATTTCTACTTATAGAATTAGAAATGCAAATTTAGTTTAATAAAATTGAGATAGAAAACTATTTCGGGTATTGTTAAGTTGCAGTTATTTTAAGTAACTTTAACATTATAACTTTTAAAATTTATTATTATGATTAAAAATTTATCTTTTTTAGTATGTAGTTTTATTTCTTTAATATTCATAACTGCGCAAACCTTCACCGTAAACGATATTAATTACAAAGTCCTTGGCGCAACAACTAATGTAGAAGTTACCAATTCATGTTATACAGGAGCGCTAACAATTCCTTCATCTGTTGACTATGGTGGAACGCAGTATGCAGTTACTTCTATTGGAGACTATGCCTTTGAATTTTGTGCTAATTTAACTTCTGTTATCATCCCCAATACTGTTACCAAAATTGGTTATAAAAGTTTTTCAAGATGCAGCAATTTAAATTCGGTTTCCATTCCCAATTCTGTAACTTCTATAGGAGAATCAGGGTTTGAGTTTTGTACAAATTTGACTTCCATTATTATCCCAGATTCTATAACTGCTATTCCAACCAAATGTTTTGCAAGATGTTCTGGTTTAGCATCGATTACCATTCCTAATTCGGTTACTTCCATCGGTGAATCTGCTTTTGAATTTTCTGGATTAACTTCTATTTCGATTCCTAATAGCATTACTTCAATTCCTTATAAAGCATTTACGAGATGTACCAATTTAACTACAGTTACCATTCCTAATTCGGTTTCTACAATTGGTGATTATGCATTTGAATTTTGTACCAATTTGCAATCAGTTGTAATACCAGAATCTGTAATTTCTATAGGCACTAAAAGCTTTGGAAATTGCACGAATTTAAATTCGATTTCCTGCGCTATAAGTTCACCATTAACCATTGGGACTGACGTTTTTGAAAATGTTAACCAGGCAAATTGCAGTTTAACAGTTCCTACAAATAGTGTTAGCAGTTATCAGTTGGCTGATGTGTGGAAAAATTTCAATCCTATATTAGGCAATCCTATTTTAAGTACTAAAAATATTGCAAATCAAAATACTATTTCAATTTACCCAAATCCCGTTCACAATGAAACCGTTTTAGAATTAAAAAATTCGGAAAGCAATCATTTGGAAATTTATGACAGTAACGGCAGAATTATTCTTGAAAAAACATTGAATAACAATACTTCAAATCTAATCAATACTTCTCGTCTAAGTAATGGTATATACTTATTTAAAGTTGGTAAAACGGTTACGAAAGTTCTGAAAAACTAAAAATAATCTTTTATCCTATTCATCTTCCAGAAATAATCCAGAATATTTTTTTCTGCGACCTATATAAATTGGGTCATACCGGTGTTCGTTTTGTTTTAATGGATTAAATTATATGTAATTTTAGGTTAGTAAAACTGACATTAACTAATATGTATATCCGTGTTCAAATATGTTTCAAATTATAAACACAATCCCGATAGCCATCGGGACGCAAAGATTTAAAATATAAATGCTGTTTACACGCTTTTTTTTAAGGTTCGAAAACGCATTTCATTTAGTAAAGTTCGCAGAGAAAATACATTAATAACGATTTGCAGATATAGAATTAAATAATAATTTAAAAATGAAGATCTAATAAATATCGCAACATTACGTATTTTGTTTTTTAAATATCTCTACTGATTTCATAGGATTGAGACTGCCATTTACTTTAAACCTATCTTATAAAAATAGAATATTCAATAAAATCTATTTATTTTTATAGAATGACAAAAATAAACAGGATATAAATAAACGTTTTTTAAACATTTATTAATAAATTTGAAAAACAAAATAATAATTATGCTTAAAAATTTATCTGTTCTCTTGTTTTGTTTCATCACTACTGTTTTTGCTTCTGCACAAACTTTTAATGTGGATGGCATTAATTACAATATCACAGGCGCTACCACTGTGGAAGTTAGTACAAATCCTGGTTTTAGTGGGGCAGCAATGATACCTGCTACCGTAACCAATGGTATGACCTACAGTGTAACTTCTATCGGAGACAATGCTTTTCAGTCTTGTACCGGTTTAACGAACCTTACAATTGAAGGACCGATTACCTCTATTGGAAATGCTGCTTTTATGAATTGTTCTGGTCTGACTTCAATCTCAATTCCAAATTCCGTAAATTATATTGGAGGTAGTGCTTTCGAATCCTGTACTAATCTAACTTCGATTACCATTGGTAGTTCTGTAGCTTCTATTGGAGATTATGCCTTTTATGATTGTACAGGTTTAACTTCTGTGATCTGCAATATTGAAATACCTTTAGCAATTAACACCAATATTTTTGAAAACGTAAACCAGTCTGCATGTAGTTTAACAGTTCCTTCCGGAAGCGTTTCGGCTTACCAAGCAGCGGATGTTTGGATGGCTTTTAGTCCAATTGAGCCTCAAACTTTTACAGTGGGCGGAATTAACTACAAAGTAATTGGTCCCAATAAAGTGGAAGTTGGTTCTAATAGTAGTTTTGCTGGCGTCGCAACGATACCTCCTGCCGTCACCAATGGTACAAAAACTTATACTGTAACTTCTATCGGAGAGGCGGCATTCTATTATTGTGCAGGTTTAACTTCGGTTATAATTCCAGATTCTGTAACTTCAATTGGAAATTATGCTTTTTATGGTTGTGAAGTTTTAAGTTCAGTTACAATAGGTAATAGCGTAACTTCAATTGGAATTTCTGCTTTTTATGATTGTAAAGTTTTAAGTTCCATAACAATTCCAAGTTCTGTTACTTCTATTAAAAATGGAGCTTTTGGGTATTGTTTTGGTTTAACTTCGCTTATCATTCCAGATTCTGTAACTTCTATTGAAGATTATGCTTTTTCTTATTGTACAGGTTTAACTTCGATTATACTCCCAGATTCTTTGATATCTCTGGGGGCTGGAGCTTTTTACGGTTGTTCTAAATTAACTTCGCTAATCATTCCAGATTCTGTAACTTCTATTGAAGATTATGCTTTTACTTATTGTACAGGTTTAACTTCGATTATACTCCCAGATTCTTTGATATCTCTGGGGGCTGGAGCTTTTTACGGTTGTTCTAAATTAGCTTCGCTTACGATTCCCAATTCTGTAATCTCTATTGGAAATTATGCTTTTTATGGTTGTTCAAGTTTATCTTCGCTCACAATTGGTAATTCTGTAACTTCTATTGGAAATCAGGCTTTTGCTGATTGTAGTGATTTAACTTCAGTTACAATTCCAAATTCTGTAACTTCTATTGGAAATTATGCTTTTTATGGCACTAATTTAACTTCTGTAATATGCAATCTTGCAACACCTTTAACAGTCAATGCAGCTGTTTTTGGTGGAGTAAATCAAAGCAACTGTAGTTTGACTGTTCCTTCTTCGAGCGTTTCGGCTTACCAAGCAGCGAACGTTTGGAAAGATTTTAGTCCAATAATTGGTGCTCCAATTTTGAGTACTTCAGAAAGTAATTCTAAAAATAATATAGTTCTTTATCCAAATCCAGTTCACAACGAAGCCATTTTAGAACTAAAAAATTCTGATAACTCTCAATTAGAAGTTTATGATATAAACGGAAAAATGGTTCTTAGAAAATCTTTAAATAATAATTCTAAAAACACAATCAATACCAGTAATTTACCAAATGGAATTTATTTATTTAAAGTTGGGAAATCTGTGACGAAAGTGATTAAGAATTAGAAAAAATTCTTTTATAAAATTTTTAAAAGCTGTTTCATTTTTTGAGACAGCTTTTTTTTAAATATTTTCTTCTTTTTCAATACAAATTATTAGATCGCTTTAAGTTTCACATTCTTTTTATTATTTCTTCCCCACCAAACTAAAAATCCAGTCACCGGGAGTGAAGCACAGGCAAGACTGATAATGAAAGCAAAGATTTTACCCCATATCCCTAAAATTGCACCTACATGAATGTCGTAATTAGCAGCGACATATTTCTCCCCAAAGTTTTTAGTTTTATGAGGTCTGTTTTGCAGCATCTCTCCTGAGTTTTCATCGAAAATTATTTGATGATTGATATGGTAGGAATAATCTAATTGCTTTACGAAAACTTCATAATTAGGATGTTCATGATCGTCGAGATGATCATATCCGAAGTCCAAACTGTAAGAAGAAGCCGTAGGATAAAGTGCTTCAACTTTTGAGGCTATTTTATCTAAAGTATGATCGGTCCGCATTTCTAGCAGTGCAGTTGTTTTTATGGCAGAATAGTCAGGATAAACAGTACTGCCACCCGAAAACAAAACGTACATGATCGCCTGTACAAAAAAGTAGGAATAGAATAATCCTGTAATGGTAAAGATCAGGGCAAAGAAAGAAGTATAAAAACCTACAATACTGTGTAAATCGTAATTTTTGCGCCTCCAGGTTTTAATATTTTTCCATTGAAACCAAAAACGTTGCTTTCTTGCTTTTTTATTCTTGGGCCACCATAAAATAATTCCGGAGATCAGCATAAAAAGAAAAAGCAAAACCGGAATTCCCACAATATATTTTCCCCAGGTTGATTTTAAGAGAAAGCTCCAGTGAATAAATTTAACTATATTAAAAAATCCGTTTTTTTCGTCCTGAACAGAGAGCACCTTTCCTGTAAATGGATTTACATAAGCCGTTTTATACACCACCAATTCATTAAAATAATTCCATCCTTCGGGATTATTTTCATAATAATGGAATTGGTAAGATCGTGACTTATCCAATGGAATATCCACCCAATGCAAAGGGAATTTCTCTTTCACCTGGGCATCGACTTTTTTCTCTAAAACTTTTAAAGGAAGTGTTTTTTTTTGTGCAATATTCTGTTCGGAATGATGGATAAAATCTTTACGCAGATAATTTTGTACTTCATCTTTAAAAACATAAAGTGCTCCGGTGATGCTTACAATAAATACGATCAAACCAATTCCCAGCCCAAACCATAAATGCAAATTGCCAATCCATCTCTTGACAAATGATTTCTTCGTTTTGTTCCTGTGTTTTTTATTCATTTTTTATGAGTGATGCTTGTGAAAAGTTTCAAGCTGTTTTTTTAAATAATTTGTTACATTAAAATTTATAGGTAAAGCTTCCTACAGCCTGCAGTAATTTCTGAGGATTTCCAGTGCTATATCCAATCCAGTAGTGTTCATTAGTTAGATTTTCAACCGTTAGCCCAAGTCTGAATTTCGGAGTATCGTAAAAAGCATTGGCATTTAATATTAAATACTTTGGCAATTCAAAAACAGCGGTCGTAGAGTTGAAGATCTTATTGGAATTGGCATAATTTCCGCCAACTCCAAATCCCAAACCTTCGAACTTTCCATCCACAAACTGATAATTCGCACTGAAATTCAATAACCAGGGTGAAGACGCGGTATTGGGTCTTTTACCCAATATTGTTTCATCGTTTACCTCCAGATATTTAGAATCATTGTAGCTTGCCCCAGCGATAACAGAAAACCCTTTTACCAGATACGCATTAACTTCAAATTCTACTCCTTTGCTTTCTACTTTTCCCGCTTGATCTTGAATTGCAAATGACGACGAAGTGTAACCTACCGTTTGTAAAGTATTTTTCACTTTAATATCATAATAGCTTACCGTAGCATTTACTTTACCACCGATTAAATTTGTTTTAAATCCTGCCTCCCACTGATTGGCTCGTTCCGGATCTGAAAGTGCAGTAGTTCCTGCCGCAGAATTAATGTAATACCCATTGCTTTTGAAACTGTTTTGATAGTTCGCAAAAACTGAAAATTTATTATTTACAATTTCATAAACTACTCCAAATTTTGGGGAAAATGCAGATTGTGAATATGGAGAAACCTCCGTAGCGCCTAAAATACCTCCTTCAAAATTATTATTTTCATATCTTAAAGAAGCCATCACATTCAAGCCGTCTGCGATTGTTGCAACCTCAGAAACATATGCGCTGTATGTATTTTGTTTATTTTTGATCGGGTAAGATCCGACACTATTGGTTTTATAAAAATCGCTAACGGTCTGCCCATTAAAATTATCATAATTGTAATCTCCCGCCAAGGGAACAAAGTCGATAATGCCATATTCAAAAAGTTGGTTGCTTTTTGACTGAAGATAATCTCCCCCAACCAACAACCTGTTTCTGACTTCCCCAACTTTAAAATCAAAATTAAAGTTTTGCTGAACCTGAAAATACTTTTGTTTACTGTTTCTGGTCGATTGATCACCGCGATATAATCCAAGCGGGCTTCCATCTGGTAAATAAGAGGCAGTGGTGACATAAAAATAAGGATTGAAGCCATCTGAAAAACTATAAGAACTGCTCAATAACGTCGTTGACTTTATCTTATCACTGATTTTATAATTCAATTGGCCGAAAAGATTTCTACTTTTTCCATTATTATAAAGATCATTCCCAATATATGGTTTATTGTATTGCAACCCTGCACTTTCCAGGTCGTGCATATCTTTGAATCCGTATAAAGACGGAGAAAAAATAAAGAAAAGATTTTGTTCTGCCTGAGTTCGGTTTTCAAATGCTTCGTAGTCGACATTCAAATTAATTTGATCGTTGATCTTCCAGGTTAAACTTGGGACGAATGCAAAGTAACTATTATGTACCGATTTATTCTGGAAGTTTCCTTCCGTCGTATAGGCCGTATTAAGCCTAAACATGACCGATTTGGAATTATTTAAAGGTACATTAAGATCAGCCTGAGCACGATAAAGATCATATCCTCCACCAGCAACGGTTACCTGACCCTTCAATTTGTCAAATGGCTTTTTTGTAACCCGGTTTACAATTCCACCATACGAAGTAATATTACTACCGAAAATAGTTCCAGAAGGTCCTTTTAAAACTTCAAATTTCTCTAAATTCACAGCATCAATGGTACCAGAAACAGGAGATACCATACCATTTCTCATTCCATTAGAAGCGATAAAACCTCTTAAATTAATATAGGTTCCACCATCTCCAGAACGGTTCGTGGCGTTCCACATTTTCTGTAATCCGGTCACGTTACGAAAAGCATCGTCAACCGTAAAAATATTCTGATTTTGTAAAACTGTTTTATCGACCGAAGAATAAACCTGCGTATTCTCAATATATTTCAACGGCATCTTATTGGAAGATTCAATATCATTTTTTCTGATATTGTTCAGAATGACTTCATCAATACTTTCAAATCTTAAAGTATCTGTTTTTTGACCATAAATTGCGGCAGACGTCATTATAACTGCAATCGGCAAAACTATTTTTCTCATAGGTTATTTAGAATTGTTTTAAATAGGCGGCAAATATAAAAAATATTTCAACACTATCTTTAATTATTCTAAATAAATTTAATGATTTTAACCAAAAAAAAGAGAAGCCGAAACTTCTCTTTTATATTATAATAAACTGATCCGCCAAAAAATGCTTGAATTCATCTTGGCTCTTTTTCCTTATTACTTGGCTCTTCCTAAAAATGAATCGCTCTCTTGCCAGTCGCATCCAAAGCCGCTTCTTTCACAGCTTCTGCATACGTTGGGTGAGCGTGAGACATTCTCGAAATATCTTCAGCACTTGCTCTGTATTCCATTGCCACAACCGCTTCTGCTATTAAATCTGCTGCTCTCGCTCCGATCATGTGAACTCCCAAAATCTCATCTGTTTTTTCGTCAGCGATTACTTTGATGAAACCATCAACATCACCGGAAGCACGGCTTCTTCCTAAAGCACGCATCGGGAAATTACCCACTTTAATGGCAACACCTTCCGCTTTCAACTGCTCTTCCGTTTTACCAACAGCAGCAACTTCTGGCCAAGTGTAAACAACACCTGGAATCAAATTATAATTGATATGCGGTTTTTGTCCAGCGATCAATTCAGCCACCATCGTTCCTTCTTCAGACGCTTTGTGCGCTAACATTGCACCGACTACAACATCACCAATAGCGTAAATATTCGAAACATTGGTTTGTAAATGTTCGTTCACTTTTACTCTTCCTCTTTCGTCCAGATCAACACCTGCTTTTTCAACAGCAAGTCCGTCAGTATAAGGTTTTCTACCGACCGCAACCAAAACGTAATCACCTTCGAAAACTACTTCTTCGCCTTTTTTATCTTTCGCTGTAACTTTTACGGTATCGCCGTTTCTTTCAACAGACTGAACTCCCGTAGAAAGGTTGAATTTCATTCCTTGTTTACGCAAAACTTTGTTCAATTCTTTCGACAAAGCACCGTCCATGGTAGGGATAATTTTATCCATAAATTCTACCACCGTTACTTCAGAACCTAATCTTTTGTAAACAGAACCCAACTCCAAACCAATCACACCACCACCGATAACGATCAGGTGTTTCGGAATTTCTTTCAGTTCCAAAGCCTCCGTAGAAGTAATAATTCTTTCCTTATCCAAAGTAATAAAAGGAAGCGCAGTTGGTTTAGAACCCGTCGCGATAATCGTATATTTAGAATCAATGGTTTCCGTAGAACCATCGTTTTTCGTCACTTTGATCTGAGTTGCAGATTCAAAACTTCCAACACCTTCGAAAACAGTGATCTTGTTTTTATCCATCAAGAACTGAATTCCTTTGGTCGTTTGATCTACCACTTCACTTTTACGTGCGATCATTCTGGACAAGTCTGCCACAGGATCATTGATGATAATTCCGTGATTGGCGAAATCGTGTTTGGCGTTATAAAAATGTTCCGAAGAATCCAAAAGCGCTTTACTCGGAATACAACCCACGTTCAGGCAAGTTCCACCCAGAACGGAATATTTCTCAATAATTGCTGTTTTGAAACCCAGTTGCGCACATCTAATTGCCGCAACATAACCACCAGGACCGGAACCGATTACGGTAACATCGAATTGACTCATATTTATCTTTTTATGATTTAATTAAAAGTAGGGCAAATTTACAAAATATTTTCCCGTTCTGTGGTGTGGAAATGCAGAGATTTTCCTCGATCGTCATTGCGAGGAATGAGGAACGAATGACGTGGCAATCTGTTGAATAAAATCCTAATAATTTTTAGAAGCCGGGAACCTGCTTTCCGCTGTATCTTTTTTGCTCGAGAATTCATTTATGAAAAGAAAAAGTAGAGAAATGCAAAAAAGGATGCCGCTGCAATCAGGGCTACAGAATTTGCGTCTAAAGAAGTTAATAAAAACGTTTAATTTGAAGCAAAATTAAATTCTCTTATCTTTAAAAAAATAATATATAGTAAAATTTTAAAATCGGTATATTTGATTATGATCAATACAAAAAAATGGAAAAAATAAAAATTTACGACTATTATTCTTTCGGATATAATTACTATATATTATTAAATGAAGAAACGGATAAGACTAATATCGAATGTTTAGAAGATTTAAAAAAATATACATCATTTCTTAAAAGACTTGACCTGAGGGTAACGACATCATCAATTAAGCTTAATCAGTTAGTTCCAGAAATGGAAAAATTGCAAAAATTAGCTAAAGTAAAAAAAACTAGAGATCAAAAAATAGAACCTGTTTTTTGGAAATCTATTGTGGCGAAATTAAAAAAAGTAGACTTGACTTTGGACGCAGAATTAAACACTAAAATTGCATATTTGCTGGATGAAAAAAGATTTTCTAATGAAATTCTAACCGGTAAGATATATCAGTTATTTTCCAAAGGCACATTCGTACTATTACCAGATATTGCTAAGTTTGATTTTGAAGAAAGCGGTCAATGTTTAGCTTTTGATAGATATACTGCTTGCGCATTTCATTCGCTACGCGGTACCGAAGATGTTATCAAAATGTATTATGAAAAACTGTGCTCAAAAACTGCTACTGATCGCGATACTTGGGGCACTTTTGAAACCGCAATTATTAAAAGTATTGGAAGTGGATTAATTACTCCCGTGCCAGATGAACAATTAATTATTAACATTAGTAGTTTAAGGAAATATTATCGAAATAAAACACAACATCCACAAAACACTTATACAAGTGACGAAACACAAGATCTTTTATCTTTATGCATAAAAACGATCAATGAAATAATGCACGATTTGCAAAAGAGAAAATTGATATAGATAAATAAAAAATATTTATTAAAAGGTAAATCTTAAGTGCTGATCAAATAATTTTTAAGAAAAGTGCAAATATGAAAATCCCCACAATCCCCGGCTACATCGACAGAAGAATTTTAATCAACTTTACCGCTGATCCAAAATCGGTGGAGAAAATAATTCCATTTCCTTTTCGACCAAAAATTTATAAAGACAAAGCCATCGTAGGAATTTGTTTGATCAGATTAAAAGATATCAAACCAAAAGGATTTCCAGACTTCATCGGCGTCAAGTCAGAAAACGGGGCACACAGAATTGCTGTTGAATGGGACGAAAATGGGGAAACAAAATCTGGCGTTTACATTCCACGCCGAGACACTTCTCTAAAATTAAATGCCTTTGTTGGCGGTAGACTATTTCCGGGCAAACACTATCTAGCAAAATTCAACATACAAGAAGCAAACGGAAATTATCACATCGACTTTAAAAGTTCAGATGATACCGAAACATCAATTGATGCCACTGAAACCAAATTATTTAATCAAAACTCCATCTTCGAAACCTTAGAAAATGCTTCTAAATTTTTTGAAAATGGCGATCTTGGATATTCACCCAACAAAGATAAGTTTGATGGATTACGATTGAAAGCTTACAAATGGGAAGTTCAACCGCTGGAAGTTTCAAATGTGAGATCAAGTTTTTTTGAAAACGAAGAAATCTTTCCAAAAGGTTCCGTGACTTTTGACAATGCTTTATTGATGAGCAATATTGAGCATGAATGGCAAAGCGAAAAGGAAAAATAAACCAAAAAATAGACGCAAAAAATTGCGTCTTTAAATTTATAAATAGTTAAGATTGCTTCGTCTCTCCACTTTGTTCCGCTTCTCGCAATGACATTACCCACACTTACTATTCCCGCAATTCTTGCAAGTCAGGCAACCTTCCTGATAAACCACCTGGTCAGAACCACAACTCGAACATTTTCCACCGGCGTTGGTTCCATCGGCGATGTAGCGTTTTAAAGCACGGGCAACTCCGGCTTTCCAGTTGTTGATGGATTCAGAATCGAGTTCTAAACGGTTAATTAATTCCACCGCATTTTCAATCGGCATTCCGTGTCTTAAAGTTCCGGAAATCAATTTTGCATAATTCCAGAATTCTGGTTTAAACTTGTGAGAAAGCCCTTCAATCGTCGTTTTGTACCCACGCTGATTTTTAAACTGGAAATCATAACGGGATTTTCCATTCTCGTCCTGGTTTTTAATAATCACGCCATCATTCACCCAACGTGGAATTGAAATCCCTTCTTCATCATCTGCCAAACCAGTGAAAATTTCGTAAGGTTTACCTTCAATTAAACCAACGAAAGCGATCCATTTTTCCTTATTATTTTGAAAACGAACAACATCGGCTTCTAAAATGTGCGGTCTTTTCGTTGGGAAAACTGAAGTGATCATTTCTGCTTTTTCGTCTTTCTTTTCGTCTGCAGAAATTAAAACTCCGGAACGTGAACCGTCGCGATAAACCGTCACGCCTTTGCAACCCACTTCCCACGCTTTGACGTAGAGTTGATTCACCAATTCTTCCGTCGCATCATTCGGAACATTGATCGTGACCGAAATTGAATGATCTACCCATTTCTGAATCGAACCCTGCATTTCGACCTTGCTCAACCAATCCACATCATTGGAAGTCGCTTTGTAATACGGCGATTGCTCAATAATTTTATTCAATTCCTCTTGAGAATAATTTTTGTCGGTATCGATTCCATTGACTTCCATCCATTCTTTAAAACGGTGATGAAAAACCAAATATTCTTCCCAGGAATCACCAACTTCATCCACAAAATCCACGCGACTATCCTGATCATTTGGATTTACTTTTCTGCGTCTTTTATAAACCGGCATAAACACTGGTTCAATTCCAGACGAAGTTTGAGACATTAAAGACGTACTTCCAGTTGGCGCAATTGTCAACAACGCAATATTTCTACGTCCGTGTTTTTTCAGATATTCGTACAATTCCGGATCGGCTTCTTTCATTCTTAAAATGAACGGGTTATTCTCTTCTCTTTTCGCATCATAAATTGCGAACGCTCCTCTTTCTTTCGCCATTTCTACGGATGAACGATAAGCCGCCAAAGCCAAAGTTTTATGAACCAATGTTGAGAATTCATTTCCTTCCTTACTTCCATATTGAATTCCTAAAGCAGCCAACATATCGCCTTCCGCCGTAATTCCAACGCCGGTTCTTCGCCCTTCAATTGTTTTGTGACGGATTTTTGTCCAAAGATTTTTCTCTGTTGCTTTTATTTCTTCACCTTCCGGATCGGATTCAATCTTCGCTAGAATCGCATCAATTTTTTCAATTTCCAAATCTATGATATCATCCATCATTCTTTGGGCATAACCAACGTGCTCTTTGAATAATTCAAAATTAAATTTCGCTTTTTTCGTAAACGGATTTTCAACGTACGAGAAAAGATTCACCGCCAACAATCGGCAAGAATCATACGGACACAAAGGAATTTCGCCACACGGATTTGTAGAAACTGTTTCGTAACCAAGATCTGCATAACAATCTGGTAAAGATTCATTAATAATGGTATCCCAGAAAAGAATTCCCGGTTCCGCAGATTTCCAGGCGTTATGAATAATTTTATCCCAAAGATCAGTCGCTTTTATTTCCTTTTGAAACTTCGGATTTGAACTATGAATAGGATATTTCTGAATATAATTTTCCTTATTGACAACGGCATTCATAAACTCGTCATCAATTCTCACGGAAATATTGGCTCCTGTAATTTTTCCTTGCTCCAATTTTGCATCCACAAAATCTTCAGAATCCGGATGATTTACAGACACAGAAAGCATCAACGCTCCTCTTCTACCATCTTGCGCCACTTCACGCGTCGAGTTGGAATATCGTTCCATAAAAGGAACCAAACCCGTGGAAGTTAAAGCAGAATTTTTAACTGCAGAACCTTTCGGCCGAACATTGGAAAGATCGTGACCTACTCCACCACGGCGTTTCATCAACTGAACCTGCTCTTCATCAATTTTCATAATGCTTCCGTAGGAATCACTCTGCGTTCCACTGCCTATTACAAAACAATTGGAAAGAGAAGCAATCTGAAAACCATTCCCAATTCCGGTCATCGGACTTCCTTGCGGAATAATATATTTGAATTTTTTGATGAGATCGAAGACTTTTTCTTCAGAAAGCGCATTGGGATATTTCGCTTCAACCCTGCCAATTTCCGAAGCGATTCTTCGGTGCATATCATCAGGATTTTGCTCATAAATATTGCCGTCTGAATCTTTTAAGGCATATTTACTCACCCAAACTTTGGCGGCTAAATCATCGCCTTCGAAATATTGTAGAGAAGCTTGATACGCCTCATCGTATGTATAAGTATTTGTATTTTTTGCTAAGATCGTTGCTTCCATAATTATTTGTTTTGACGAAATAAATATACACAAGTATCTTTTAATAAAAAATTGTTTACAAATATTTTAACTTAAAATATTGACTATCAATTAAATAATTATTTATAAATTTCAAAAAGTTTACAAAAAAGAAAAACAAAGCTATGATTAAAATCATAAGCTTAAGAAAATATCTTCATATTGTTTTAAAATAAAGTTTTTAGAAAACCGAGAAGAAATGGAATTTTTGATAGCGACTTTATCATGAGATTTATTAACCACAGAAATTATTTTATCAGCAAATTCCTGATGATTTTCAATTTTAGAAATCTCACCATTAATTTTGGGCTGAATAATTTCCGTAATTCCACCTGCACAATTATTGGCTAAAGAATAAGTTCCGCAAGCTCCAGCTTCTAACAAAACGTTCGGAAAACCTTCGTATCGGGAAGAGAGAATAAATAGATCGGCAAACTTTAAAAACTGATACGGATTTTTTTGCTGTCCGTGAAAGTTGACATTTTCCAAACCCAAATCATTTTTCATTTGATGAAGCAATTCTTTGTCCCGTCCATCTCCTAAAATGTGAAGCTGAATTTTTTCATTCTTTAAATGGCTAAAAACTTTCAGTAAATTATCAAAACCTTTTCTGGAAGATAGATTTCCGATCGCAACAACATTTTTAAAATCATTTTTAAACGATTCCGGCTTTTCTGAAATTGTGAGTTTCTCATTAATAAATTCAAAATCGACCGGATTATTGATCTTGATCAATTTCTCTTTTTTAATTTTAAAATTCTCAATCAGATCGTTTTGCATGTCATCGCTCTGACAAATGATCTTGTTATAATTATTATAGAAATTATAGAAAAATTTAATTTCTTTTCTGGTAACATGTTGAGAAACAACATTGGTTTCTCTTGCTATGAATTTTGTTTTGGGAAAAAATTTAATAAATAAAGCAAGATATGCGTTGATTTCACCGAAACCACTGAAAACAATAGCGGGTTTTCTTTTCCGAATCTCGTTTAAAATCGGTTTTAAAGAATGACGAATTCTTGGTGTTTTAATATCAATGATCTCAACATCTTTTTTTAGAAACTCCAGATAACCGCCTTCTTTTCTTAAGAGGAGAATTTTGGGTTCAAACTTTTCGCGTGGCAAATGATTCGCAATCGTGGTGACAATTCTTTCGGCACCGCCGGTTTCTAAATCAGGAAGAATAAATAGGATGGAGATTTTCTGCATGCTTTGTATTTCAGAACCTTGTCAAAGTTCTAAATCTTGACACGGTTAAATGCGAATTTACAACAATTCCGGAAAGTCTTGTGAATGGTTATTTAGAATATGGTTGACGATAAATTGATTACCTTTTTGATCGAAGAAAATGTACCAAGTGGTACTTTTGTTTGCGGTATATTTTAAATATTTCTTACCATGTTTCTGAAATTTTACCGGAGAATTTTTCGAAATTGGAAAATTGATACTATTTTCTATGAATTCATAAATTTTATCTGCATAATGATCGCAGTCGATTTTAAATCCAAAATAATTTTCTTCAAATAAAATCTGAATTAACTCTTCAATAGACTCGTGAAATTCATCCGAAAAAATAATTATTTCTTCCAAGGTAAACTTTCTATAAAAGAATGTGTTCTTTTTCGAGATTCTTCTGAACTGATTCCCTTTGAAAACCTTTCATCAAAGTCATCTTTCAAAACATATTCAGATTGGATATCAGAAACTACTGAAGAAGGATCTTCCGACGATATAGATTCAATATGAGCTGCAATATTTTCCATTAGTTCATCGGGCGTCATGCCTGCCGCAAACTGTTGATCAAAATCATCTTCCACCACTTTGTCAGCATTGATCTCCGAAATTAAAGTTGAGACCCCTTCATTATTTTTTAAATCAAGGAACTTCTGCAGGATCTCTAAATCATAAGTACTTTCGATCCATTCGATCAAATCATTTTTTATTTCTATCATTGAATTTTCCACGACTTACTATTTAATTTGCAACATCAGAAATAAATTTAATCCGCAACATTCTCACTTCTTCATCGCTTAAATCATCGCCAAATTCAGCCAAAAGAATTTTCATACTGTCACTTTCGCTTTCTCCCATAAAAGTCATAAAATCCTCAACAATATCTTCATCGAAATTCTCATCAATATAGTAGTTAATATTGATTTTTGTTCCTTGATAAACAATACGTTCCATCTCTTTCAAAAGATCACCCATGGACAGATTCTTCGCTCTTGCGATATCTTCCAGATCAATTTTTTTATCAGTACTCTGAATGATGAAAACTTTGTGACTTGATTTATTGGCGACAGTTTTCATCACCATATCCTGCGTTCGCTCTATATTATTTTCTTCGACGTACTTCTTAATAAAATCAGCAAAGTCTTTTCCATATTTTTTTGCTTTACCATCTCCTACTCCATAAATGTTACCGATTTCCTCTACGGTCACCGGATATTGAACCGTCATATCTTCCAGACTCGGATCCATGAAAATAGTATACGGTGGTTTTTCATGTTTTTTGGCGATCTTTTTACGCAGATCTTTTAACTGAGCAAACAGGACTTGATCCAAACCTTCGCCTGTTTGCGTCTGTACTTTATCGGAATCTGCTTTGGTTTGCTCTAAATTATATTCGCGGTCTTCCGCAATGAAGAACTGACTTTTCTTTTCAATTATTGCTTTATTTCCTTTTTCGGTTAATTTTAAAACGCCGTAGGTTTCAATATCTTTTTGAAGATAATTTTGAACGGTCGCTTGTCGAATAACAGATTTCCAAAAATTTTCCGGTTGCGCTTTTCCAATACCGAAATGTTCTGTCGCGTCAAGTTTATAAGACTTTGTAACTGGATTCTCTTTTCCGACGATAACGGAAATCAAATCTTTGGTTTTGAATTTCTCTTCTAAATCTCTCACCAATTTTAACAAAATAGCCAATTCTTTTGAGGCATCTTTCAGCACCGGAGGGTTTGTTGAGTTATCGCACATCATCGCACCTTGACCTTTTACTGGATCAAATTGCTCCCCAAAATAATACAAAATATATTGTCTTCTACTCATGGAAGTTTCAGCATAACCGACCACTTCATTGAGAAGTTGTAAACCAATCTCCCTTTCGGAAACAGGCTTTTGAGCTAAGAATTTCTCTAATTTTTCAATATCTTTTGGGTCATAGAATGCAAGGCAATAGCCCTCGCCCCCATCTCGACCAGCTCGACCAGTTTCCTGGTAATAACTTTCTAGTGATTTTGGAATATCATAGTGGATCACAAACCGGACATCGGGCTTATCGATTCCCATCCCAAAAGCAATGGTAGCAACAATTACATCTGCATCTTCCATCAAGAATTTATCCTGATTCATCACTCTCGTTTTCTGATCCAAACCTGCGTGATAAGGCAACGCGTTAATTCCGTTCACCTGAAGAACCTGCGCAAACTCTTCTACTTTTCTTCGACTTAAACAATAAACGATGCCTGATTTACCTTTTCGGGCATTAATAAACTTAACAATCTCACGGTCAATATTAACTTTCGGCCGTACTTCATAAAACAAATTAGGACGGTTAAAACTTTCCTTGAATACAACCGCATTACTCATCCCAAGCGTTTTCTGGATATCATCCTGTACTTTGGGGGTAGCTGTTGCTGTTAACGCAATCATGGGAACATCTGCAATTTTATCAATAATCGTTTTAAGATTTCTATATTCCGGACGGAAATCATGTCCCCACTCGGAGATACAGTGTGCTTCATCAATTGCAACAAAGGAAATCTCTACTCCTTTCAAAAACTCCAGATATTCTTCTTTTATTAAAGATTCCGGTGCAACGTACAATAATTTAGTAACTCCTGATTTAATATCATCAAAGACCTGTTTAGTCTGCGTTTTATTGAGCGAAGAATTCAGAACGTGTGCAATCCCTTCCACAGAAGAAAGCCCATTTATTGCGTCGACCTGATTCTTCATCAGCGCAATTAAGGGAGAAACTACGATTGCAGTTCCAGTCGATATTAAGGCAGGAAGTTGATAGCAAAGCGATTTCCCACCACCAGTGGGCATAAGCACAAAAACGTCATTGCCTTGAAAAAGAGTTTTTATGATCTCCTCCTGATGACCTTTAAATTTTGAAAAACCGAAATATTTCTTAAGCTCTTTAGATAAATCGGTGGGCATGGTATTCATTTTATCGCGTAATTTTAATGAAGCAGTAGCTGATGATCAGTTTATACTGCCGAAAATTCAGATTATCACATTCGATCTAAATTTGTTTGCTAAATTTGCATATTACTCAAAGTTAAAAAATTAAAATTAGATTTAAAATGATCCAAGTTTAATTTATAGGTTTCGGATAGGTGAAAACGATGTTAAGAATAGCATTATGTAATCCGAAATTGAAACATGCATTGGTAAAAATAACCTTTTAAAGTAACATCAGCTTCAAATTTAGAGAAAAATATAATGAACAAAACGCAAATTCTACAAATTGCTAAAAATGCGCTATCAATCGAAATTGACGAACTGGAAAAACTACGATCTCGTTTAGATTCAGATTTCCTGAAAGCTTTGGAACTGATTAATTCTGCAAAAGGTAAATTAATCATTGTTGGGATTGGAAAATCTGCGCATGTTGGAAATAAGATGGTCGCAACCCTTAATTCTACCGGAACTCCTGCTCAGTTTCTTCACGCTTCGGAAGCAATTCACGGAGATTTGGGAGTCATTCAAAAAACAGATATCGTTCTTTGTATCTCAAATTCCGGAAACTCACCCGAAATCGTTGCCCTTCTACCTTATTTAAAGGAATATTCTTCTTCACTTATTGCCATGACGGGAAATTCAAAAAGTAAACTTGCGGAATTTTCAGATGTAGTACTTAGTACTTTTGTAGAAAAGGAAGCCTGTCCGATCAAATTGGCTCCCACAAGTTCAACAACAGTACAAATGGCTTTAGGAGACGCTTTGGCAGTATGCTTAATGGAACTCAATGGATTTAAGGAAACCGATTTTGCAAAATTTCATCCCGGCGGAAGTTTAGGTAAAAATCTCACAGCAAAAGTAGAACAGTTCTTATCTGCTCAAAAACCACAAGTGTCAGAAAATGCTAGTTTGCGTGATATTATTATTTCTGTAAGCAGTTCAAAACATGGGATTACGGTAGTGACCGATCAAGATAAGATTACCGGAGTAATTACAGACGGTGATTTGCGTAGGATGTTAATGAGTGAGCAAGATCTATCTAAGTTTACGGCGAAAGATATTATGAGTAAAAATCCCAAGAGTGTTGACAAAAATTCACTGGCAAAGGAAGCAATGCAGCTCTTAAAAGCCAGGAATATTGGCCAATTAATTGTGACAGAAAATGGTCAGTATTTTGGTATTATCGACATTCACCGTTTACTTGATGAAGGAATTAATTAACAAATGATTGTTTGTGGTATTTAATATACAGTCTTATATTTTTAAATAGCAAATTTAGAACGAATTACACCATTTTTCACGGATAATTATTTAATTTCGCCTTGGAAAAATCTGGTACATTAAAATAACAATTTTATAAAATTAAAATTTCGTGAGCGAAGGTAAAGAAATGTCTTTTTGGGGACACATCGGTGAATTAAGGGCACACATGGTTCGCTCATTGATCGCAATTGTCATATGTGCAATTATAGTTGGGTTTAATGTAAATTGGATCATGGATCATATTTTCTTCGGCCCAACCCGAAATGATTTTTATACTTTTAGGGTAGTCAACCATTTTTCACGGGAACTGTTAGGACACGACAGTATTACCCTTCCTGGTCATTTTGCGGTTCAGCAGAAAAAGCTTTTTGAGCAGTTTAATGTGATGATGGCGGTTTCGATCTTCGGTGGTATTGTAGCAGCATTTCCTTATTTAGTATGGGAATTATGGCGATTCATTTCTCCCGCTTTACATCCCAAAGAGCGTAAGAACTCTGTTTTTCTCATTAATTTCGTTTGGATATTATTTGCAATCGGAATAATGTGCGGTTACTTTCTGATTCTGCCTTTTGCGATTAATTTCGGTTTACTTTTCAAAGTCTCTGACTCGATTACTCAACTTTTTGACTTGAGTGATTACACCACCTTATTTATGCAGATCGTTTTGGGAATGGGGCTCGTGTTCTTATTTCCTATCGTCGTGTATTTTACAACATCAATTGGAATCTTAACTCCTGCATTCATGCGTAAATATCGCCGTCATGCGATTGTTCTGATAATGGTTGTTGCTGCAATTATAACTCCTGCAGACGTTTTAAGTATGATGATGGCTGCTATTCCTCTTCTTCTTTTGTATGAATTTAGCATCATGATGAGCGCGTATACTTACAAAAAAGTTGAAAAAAGAAAATTGGAAGAAGAGAAGTCTAGACTCTAGAAGAATATGATTTATTCATTAAAACACGCTTTCGAGCGTGTTTTATATTTTTACGGCTACTTTTTTACAAACTAAATTCATAGTTTAAGTCTGTATTAAAACCAACTAACTTCACTACTTAAAACTATGGAAATTCTTTGATAGAAACAGGAACATGATAAATAATTACTTTAATTTTACGTCTACTTTTTTTCGATTTTTATGACCTTAAAAACTCCTTCCATGATTTTTGTTTTAGTTCTCATATTATTAATTATAGCAGCAACATTCTTATTCTTGCAACATCCAACATTTGGAAAAGCTCCGTCCGGAAAACGTTTGGAACGGATTTTAAAATCACCGCATTATAAGAAAGATAAATTTGATAATATTAATTTCACACCGCCAATTGCAGAAGAAACATCAATGCCCAAAGTATTATTCCATTTTCTTTTTACTAAAAATAAAAATTTAATACCAAAGCAGAAATTCAATTTTACCAAGACAGATTTATTGAATTTAGATCCAAGTGAAAATATTTATGTTTGGATGGGACATTCCTCCTATTTTCTTCAGATTGATGGTGAAAAAATTCTTGTAGATCCCGTTTTCAGTGGAAATGCTTCACCTGTAACTTTCACCACGAAAGCTTTTAAAGGATCAGATTTATATACTACAGAAGACATTCCTGAGCTGGATTATCTAATCATCACTCACGATCATTGGGATCATCTGGATTATGAAACGGTAAAAAAACTCAATCCAAAAGTAAAGCAAGTTATTACTGGTTTAGGAACTGGCGAACATTTAGAATATTGGAACTACGATCCCGCAAAAATCATTGAATTGGATTGGGGCGAAAATTTTGATTTAGGAAACGGTTTCAAAGTTTATGCGGAAACAGCGCGACATTTTTCCGGACGGGGTCTTAAAAGAGATCAGGCAATTTGGGCGAGTTTTGTTTTTGAAACTCCACAAAGAAAAATTTATATTGGTGGCGATTCTGGATTTGATGATCATTTTGAAAAGATCGGAAATCAATATGGCGGTTTCGATTTAGCAATATTAGAAAACGGTCAATACAATAAAGATTGGCGCTACATTCACATGCTGCCAGACGAATTTTTAGTAGCCGCTAAAAACTTAAAAGCTAAAAGAATAATTCCTGTTCACAATTCAAAATTTGCTCTCGCATTACATCATTGGAAAGAACCTTTAGAAATGATTTCAGCGTTTAATGAAAAAGAAAACCTGCGAATGATCACTCCGAAAATTGGCGAAAAAGTAAATTGGGAGGATGACGAAAAGGTTTATGAAAAATGGTGGGAAAATCGTCAGTAGTTAAAGTTGATTCTTTAATTAAAACATAAAAACAAATTACATTTGAAATTTCTTAATTTAGTCTCCTATTTACTACGTGAATCTTATTATAAAACTTTTACAATATGAAAAAAATATTACAAATTGCTAACGGCTTCTTTTTGATATTCACGATCATCTTTAATTATTTAAGCAATACCGGAATTTTTAATGGGAAGACGATTGCAAACGTTTCCAATCAATATCACAATTTATTTACGCCGGCAGGATATGCCTTTTCCATTTGGGGGTTTATCTATTTACTTTTAATTGGGTTCGTTTTTTATACGGGCAGAAGTTTATTCAACTCTTCGAAAAATCAGGCAGACCCATTTGTAGAAAAAATCGGCTGGTGGTTTGTGATTTCATGTATCGCAAATTGCGCCTGGATTTTGACGTGGCTTTATGGTTACACCGGAATATCAGTTATTGTTTTGTCAGTCTCCCTTATTTCTCTTCTAATTATTTTGACGGAAGCTCTAAAATATAATTCAAGTCCAGCACAAAAATGGTTTATTAATTTCCCTTTTCAAATTTATGCTGGTTGGGTAAGTGTTGCGTTAATCGCAGCTGTAGCAGCTTGGTTAACAAAAATTGAATGGAGCAGATTTGGACTTTCAGAAGTAATCTGGACTATCATTCTAATTATCATCGCTTCCATTATTCACCTTTTTATGACTTGGAAAAAGAACGCTCCTATTTTCGCTTTCGTTGCAGTTTGGGCTTTAGTTGCTATTGCAATGGCGAATAAAGAAGTAAGTCACGAGATTTATTTAGCAGCTTTGGTTGCGGCGGGAATTCTCTTTATTACTAGCTGTCTTAAAATATTCAAAAAAAGCTCCCTTTAATAATGTTATATTAAAAGGAGCTCTTTATTTCTTATCTCTAAATTGAAAATTATCTTGTCAACCAACCTCCATTTTTAACGGTAGCAATTGAAAAGGGAAAAATCCAAAAAAGTCCAAATAAGTAAAATACACTGTAAGGATAGGCCCAAAGCGCATCTACAAAATTATATTTTCTACTGAAAAATAACATCTGAATACTGGCAAAAATAAAAGTCGCCGTCAATGCTGAACTTAGATATAAAAGTGGATGGGTCATTAAAAAGTAGAACATCAGTATCATCAAAGGGAACGCGGCGATCAAATTTACCCATTGATTAATAAAAATAAACCTTGCACCAGTCTTGTTCTTCTTTCTGAAATCACTGAAAACAAAACGGTTCATCATTAAGGTTTCCCGCACATTACTTCTTCCCCATCTTGTAAACATTTTGTGTAATGTCTTAAATGACGTTGGCGTATTTGTTAAAACATTCGCATTTCTTTGAAATTGAACATCATAACCTTGTTTCAAAATTAAATTAGTCATCGCACGATCTTCCCCTATCGTCGCAGCACGACCTAAAAACTTCTGATCAATCCAATCTTTCAAGCTGTGTAAAACTGCTTCTCTGCGGTAAGCAGATAAAGCGCCTGGCGTACATAATACAAATCCTAAAGAACTTTGGGCAGCACGCATAAATTCAAAACTAAATACAAAACTCACGTTGAGCATTCTTGGAATCATGCCTTGATTTTTGTTTAAAACCTTCACGTTTCCTGCTACTGCACCACAGTTTTTATTTACCGCAAAAGGGCTAATTAAATTTGTGATCGTATTTTTTTCTACTACAGAATCGCTATCTATTGAGATGAAAACGTCACCCGTTCCTGTGGTAAATCCGATGTGTAAAGCATGTCTTTTTCCCTTATTTACAGGTTGTTTATAAACAGTTATCGTATTTTCTAAATCTGCATTTGCTTTATTAATCCAATACCAAGTATCATCTTTACTACCATCGTCTACTGCAATAACTTCCATTTTATGCATCGGGAAATCACTGGCAGCAATACTTAAGAGTGTTTCATAAACCAGTTTTCCTTCATTGTACGCAGGTACAATTATAGTACAGCTTGGAAGCTCTTCATCAGTTACGGACGGTATCGCTTTATATTTGAAAAATAAATAGGCAATGTAAAGTAGAAACGAAATCTGAAATACTAAGATCGTCAACAAAGAGAAAATTAAAATACGTCCCGAAAGGGTTTGCATTCTTACGAAATGAAGTTCTTCAAAATAAGGATGAAAATTGTTGACGGCATAAATAGCAGTAAACATGAGTATTTGTACTAAAATTAAAACACCAAATTCTTTTTTGGTCAATGCTTTAATTTTTGAGAGGGCGCGTTCTATTTTGACACCTAAAGATTCTTTTTTATGTACACGAGTTTTATTCATTTTCCTAAACTTTATAGTTGTTGTTAAAGTCAAATACAAAGTAAAGGGAAAGGAATTTTTTTATAGGAAAATAGGAGTCGATGTTTGTCGATGGTCGTGTAGATATTTATCTACGGAACAAAGATTTAGATATCATGATGGATTCTAATTAAGTCTATTAACTCAACTAATGTGGTTATTTTCAGTTTATCAAAAATTCTTTTTTTAAACGTGCTGATCGTATTTTGACGAAGCGCTAAACTATTTGCAATTTCCAGATTACCGTAACCTTTGGCGTACATCATAGCAATTTCTAATTCTCTTTCTGTCAGTTGATTCAAAGGATTTAAGAGTGCAATATGCTCATCGGAGAATTGCAGCATTTTTTGGGTAAAAGGCGGCAAATATGTTCCATTTTCAATTATTTCGCGTATTGCATTTTGGATCTCAGCTTCTTCGCTCATCTTACTCAGAAAGCCATCAGCACCTTCTTTAATAAACTTTAAAGAATAGTTTTCTTCCTCGAAACTGGTGAAAATTAAAATTTTGATCTCAGGTTGCAACCGCTTAATTTCCGCCACAATAGAAAGAGAATTACCATCGGGAAACTGCGCATCTAAAAAAGCGAACTCTACAGGATTAGATTTTATTTGATCAAGAATCTGTTCCAAACTGGCTGCATGAATGATTTCCGCATCTGCCACGATATCTTCGATAACAAAATGAATACCTTGTCGCACGATATGGTGATCATCTCCTAGTAAAATTTTTATTGGTTTATTTTCGGATTTGTTCATTTTACGATATTCAGATTAATGGCGAAAGATACAGTTGTTCCTTTTCCCAACGTGCTTTCTGCAGAAATATTTCCCTGGAAAAGATCGATGATTTCTTTGCATAAATTTAAACCTAAACCTGCTCCCAGATTATCAATTTCATCAGAAATCACACCTTGAAAATAAGGTTCAAATATTTTTTTAATATCCGATTTTGAAATACCTGCTCCAGTATCGGAAACCTTGACATTGAGTCTCAGTCGTTTTTCATCAATAGAGGAAGTTTCAATATTTACTTTAATTTCACCATTTTCTGTAAACTTATTGGCGTTACCTAAAATATTGATGAAAACCTGATGAATTTTAATATTATCAGCGAGAACAGTTGTTTCAGGATTAATGCCATTTTTCGCTTTAAAAATATTATTTTTCGATTCTATATAAGGTTGAAATGCATGAAGTATGGCTTCTATTTCATTTCGAAGGTTAAATTCGATAGGTTTTAATTCAACTTGTTTTTCCTGATTTTTGGTGTATTCCAGAATTTGGTTGGCCTGAATTAATAATGAATTATTCGTAAATTTTATCGATTTCAAATAATCTGCAATCGTATCATCATTTGTTTTTTTGCTAATTCTATCGATGAAAATATTGATAATTTTTAAAGGAGAACGTATTTCATGACTTAACATTCCCAAAATTTTATTCTTAAAATTAAGGTTTTTATTAATTTCTTCGTAGGCAATTTTGAGTTCTTTCTCATATCGCTGTGATTGTCTGTTGTAGTAAACGATCAGTATCAAAATTAAGAACATCAATAACATCAAGCCTAAGACCGCATATTTTCGTATTTTATTGTTGACAGAATTTTGTTCATAGAATTGTTTTTCTAGATCATTGCTGAAATCACTTATGGCAATATTGTAAATTCCCATCCAATTATTACTGTAAACAATAAGCTCATCATAAATACGATACAAATTGTTATTCTTGGTCTGTGACTGATCAAGACCAGATTCGTATTTCTTTATTTCATTTGCATAATGATTATTTACACCTGTGATGATACTGTCGATATCTTTGTTGATTTTCTTGGTATTGACGGAATCACCAGATTTAGTCGAAATCACCAGTACCTCACGCTGAACTTTTACATCATTATTAACAGCATCTTTCAATCTGGAAACCAGACTCTTTTTTTCAACACTGTCTAAACTATATTCAATTTTGGTATCTTGTTTTTTAGAAATACTTTTGACTTTGAAATCTTTTATTTTAAAAGGAACTTTCTTTGTTACTGGTTTTTTAAATTCCTTATAAACAGAACCGATCGTTTTTTCGAGATCGGGAAGTTTTGACAATTCATCCTTTCTTGAGTCGATGAAATTTTTTAGGGAAGGATTTATATTTTTGTAAGCACTGATACTATCTAAATTTTTATTCAAATTCCTTAAAGACTCGAAGTAAGCCTCCAAATGTTGCTTCTTATTATCAAAAACATATTTTTGCAGATTATTTTGCGCACTCAAAAGATCTTGCCGCGAATCCTCCATTAAGCTTTTCAGAACCCGCGTTTCCTGAAGTTTATGCTCAATTACATCTAACTTTTTCCCATTAAAATATTCATTATACATAAATATTGCAATGATTAATTGAATACATAAAGCGCATGCAATTAGCGAGTAATGAATAAGTTGTCTGTATTTTATTTTATAAAACATTCAATTATTTACCAAGAAGAATTTATTGAAACTTTTGCTATTTAAACCTGTGCAAAAAAGGAGCATCACAGCAAAGAATCGGCCGAACCGGTAAAAATTACTCTTAAAATTAAATTTCAATCAAAGAAAGTCAATTTTTTGAAAGGAAATGAGTTTAAAATAATTTCGCATCCAGAAAACATATTCTCGAATTTTAAGAGAAAATTAAATGGTATATTCTCAAATCATCATTACTGTATTTTCTCTGCGAACTTTGCTTAATGAAATGCCTTTGCAAAACTCAAAAAAGCCTGTAAAACAGCATTTTTGTAATTAAATCTTTGCGTGCCGGTGGCTATCGGGATTGCGTTTAAAATTTGCAACATGATTGAAAACGGTATACATTAAAAATTAAATTCCAATAGGATATTCAATACATAATCAAGTTTTATTTCTGCTTATCAACTAACGATTTGATTATTTTGTGAGAAACAAACAAGTAAAAACTTACTATTATAAGAGTCTTTTTTATTTTCTTAAATTTACGCTCATTAAAATCTTAAAAATGAACAACGCATATATTATCGACGGAACCCGTTCCGCAATCGGAAATTTTAAAGGAAGTTTGGCTGCAGTGAGAACGGATGATTTAATGGCTTCTGTCCTTAAAAGCTTAATTGAAAAAAATCCAGATTTACCTTTAGATAAAATTGATGATGTGATCATTGGTTGCGCAAACCAAGCGGGTGAAGACAATCGTAATATTGCGAGAATGGCTTTGCTTCTTGCCGGAATTCCTATTAATGTTCCCGGTGAAACAGTGAATAGACTGTGTGCATCTGGAATGAGTTCCATTGTACAGGCAATGCGAGCTATTCGTTCAGGTGAAGGAGATTTATTTATTTCCGGCGGAGTTGAAGGAATGTCACGTGGACCTTACGTAATCTCGAAATCGGAAAGCGGATTTGCAACCGATCAAAAAATGTATGATTCAAGTTTTGGGTGGCGATTTATCAATCCTCAAATGGAAAAAACCTACGGAATCGATGCCATGGGAAAAACCGCTGAAAATCTTGCTGAACTGTATAAAATCTCTCGGGAAGAACAAGATGAGTTTGCTTTACATTCTCAAATGAAAGCCACGAAAGCCCAGGAATCAGGGAGATTGGCAGAAGAAATATCTGACATCAAAATCCCACAAAGAAAAGGTGAAGCGGTAGTAATCAATAAAGATGAGTTCATCAAACCTACTTCCACTTTAGAAATTTTAGGAAAATTAAGAGCCGCTTTCATTAAAGAAAACGGAACCGTAACTGCCGGAAATGCTTCTGGATTAAATGACGGTGCAGCTGCTGTAATCGTTGCTTCTGATGATGCGGTGAAAAATTACAATTTAAAGCCAATGGCTAAAATATTGAGTTCTGCGGTAGTTGGAGTTGAGCCTAGAATTATGGGAATCGGTCCGGTTGAAGCTACTAAATTAGCTTTGAAAAGAGCAAACTTAACCTTGGATCAAATCGACATTATCGAACTGAATGAAGCTTTTGCTTCTCAAAGTATTGCGTGTTTAAAAGAACTCGGACTCGCAAATAATGATGCGAGAGTCAACGTAAATGGTGGCGCAATTGCGCTCGGTCATCCACTTGGAATGAGTGGAACCAGAATCACTTACTCTGCTGCTTTAGAACTTCAAAAGACTGGAAAGAAATATGCCTTGGCTACGATGTGTATTGGGGTCGGACAAGGTTATGCAATTATTCTGGAGAATGTAAATATCTAAATTTATCCAATTTATTTAAAAAACCCTTTCAATCTTTAAAAGACTGAAAGGGTTTTTCATTTTGTATTAAAGAGAAATATTAGGTACTTTTTCCACTAGTGTTTCGTTTCCGCTTTTGTCATAATACGTGCAAGTCATTTTTTGCAAATCTACAATCCAATTGTCAATCCCATTTTCTGCGCAGTCATTACAAAAACTTGCATAATCAGTTTCACCATTTTGATGTAATTTTAATCGCTCGATGAATTTTCCTGCATTGGTATTATCAGAAATTACAAGATCTTGTGAACCTTCTGAAGTAATTTTTTCTTTTTCATCATCAAAATAATCGGTATGTCCATCGGAAACAAAAGTGATAAATTGATCAACTCCCAATATTTTAAATTGCTGAATTAATACCGGAAATATATTTCTACTTTTTGTTTGAGTTTCGGTGATTTGTTCTAAAGTAAATTTCATTGCGATCATTTTTAAAAAGAAAAACTAAATTTTATTCTAAATATTAATTTCAGATAATCTAAAGAATTAAGCAAACAAAGTGCGCCTCGTATCTAAAACGAGACGACTGGTTTTTACACAAACCGAAATTATTGTTGCTCCTAAAATTAATCTGCCTGAACTTTCGCTGGATCGTCATAATTCACCATCCAATCGATACCGAATTTATCTTTCCACATCCCAAAATAAGCGCCCCAAAAGGTATCAACTAAAGGCATTGTTACCGTTCCACCCTCGGATAATTTGGTAAATAAATTAGTAGCTTCTTCGCGAGAATCTGCATTGAGCGAAACTGCATAATTATCGCCATGTTTAAAGCCAGGTGTTCCAGGGAAAATATCACTTCCAAACAATATGGTTTCTGCCGAGATTTCTAATCTTACATGCATGACCATTCCTTTTTGCGCTTCCGATAAAGGCGGCATGTCTTCCTGTGGCGGCATATCACCAAAAAAATTAATATCTGCAAAGTCTTTTCCGAAAGCATCTTTATAAAAATCAAATGCTTCTTTGCATTTTCCATCAAACATTAGATAAGGATTTACTGTTGCCATTATTTTATATTTAAATTATTAATTTCTCCAGTTGGTTTGGTAGGTCATAGCTCCATCATAACTATTCCAGTTTCCAAAAAATTGAATGAACTGCTATTCAATTTTCTCTGTTTTCTTATTCCAAATAAAAGTATAGACAAATTTCCCTTTCAATATCCCAGAATGTTTTCCTTTATTTTCTTCGACGAGTTCATATTCGCCGAAAACGGTATTTCTTTTCTTTCCGGCTTTGTATTTGGTAATTTTCAACTTTCCTTCGAATTTGGTATTGGTGTTTCCTACCAAAGTAAAACCGGAAAGAAAATATTCCTGATCATTTTTTTTATCTTGTTCAGAGATATTAATTTTCACCTTCATCGGTATTTTCTCAGAACTAATGCTTCCCAAATAAGGTTGAGAATTGTTCATCCAAACACTGGAAATATTGGGCATCTGCGAGAAAGCAAAACTGCTTATGAGCAAAAAGATAAAGGTAAGTTTTTTCATAAATCTTGTTTTGTGTTTTCCTATTTTATTCTTTAAACGCCGAATTGTTCCAGGTGGTGATTCAAGTGTTTTGCAAACATATTATTCCATTCTTGGGCTTTCAGTTTCCCAAAAGAGAAGGATTCTTTTCCGTCAAATGCTTCTCGACCTAACTGTTGCGTTTTTTGAATAAAACCAATAAGCCGTTTTTTTTCCAAGATATAATCCTGTCTTTCCTTTATTAAAAACTGAGGTGCGGTCGGAGAATTTTTAGAATAACCTTTTTCACCAACAACCTTCGGCTTTACAAATTTTTTCAAAATAAATTTTGCAATTCCACCTGGCGCTTTATGCTTTTGCGGTTCATATACCATTTCGTAGGTCACATTGCAATGTGCCAGCATCTGGTCTACAGTCATTTTCCCCCAAGCCGGTATTGCGAATGGGGTAAGCTTATTTATACGGTCAATAAAGTGCTGCGCTTCCTGAGCATTAAATACGTCTTGCATAATTTAGTATTAAATAACAAAAATAGAATTATTTACGCAGATATTAACATTTTAAATTTCGCTTCGAATTCTGCTGAGCGTTTCCTGAGAAATACCCAAAAAAGTGGCAATCATTCCCAACGGAGCACGCAGAATGATGTTTGGATTTTCTTCCAAAAGCTGAGCGTATTTCTCCTTCGCCGTCATGTGTTGTAGAGAACTTATCCGTTTGGTCATCTGTGTCATTAAGTTCCCCAAAATAAACCGACTGAAATTCGCAGAAGTTAAAGATACGGAACACAATTCTTCTAACTTTTTGTAATCACAAAAAGTTATGGTACTTTCCTCCAAAGTTTCGATATTATAAATGGAAGGAACACTGGCGAAAATCGTGTCGATGCTGCCGAATGATTTTCCTTCTGAATAAAAATTGGTGGTAATATCCTTTCCTTTTTCAAAATAATACGTTCTCGCTAAACCTTCTTCCATGTAATAGACATTTCGGTTGTAGGTATTTTGATGGCTTAATAATTCACCTTTTGCAAAAGTTTTGGTTTGCGTTTCGTTCCTAAGAAAATCTTCGGTAACATCGTCTGGCTTTATATATTTTGAAATTTGGTCAAGGAGTTTCACGTGGTGTAGTTTTCACAAAAATAAAGAAAAGATTATAAAATCGTTTATATTTTGAATTCAGCGTCAATTCTGAATTTATTTAAACGCAAGGATCGCAAAGTACTTCTTTCTATCAGTAAAAAAATTAAGGTCGCGAACCGCCAGGTTCGCCGGATTCCTCAAACAATAAATAGATCGAGACAAAGGCGTTTCACTTAGCAAATAATGAAAATTTTTTCGGTAACTTTAAAACGCAATTTTGAGTTAATTTCAATATTTGTAATTAAAAAATAGCTTTTTTTAGAAGGGAGGTTTGCAGCCCGACTTGACTCTCCGTTTAGCTTTGCTATTTGATTCGTCGAAACACTGGGCGGTTTGAATGGAGCTCATTTTTATTGTTATCGGAGCGGAGCCGAATACAACAATAAAAAGAGCGGGAACAGAAGGCGGAAATCTCTGCCAAAAAAAAGAGCGTCCGAACCGAAGTTCAGACGCTCTCAACAAACAAACAGTATGAAAACTGTTATTCTTTAATTCTGAAAATTGATGTTCCTAAATGATTAAATTAGGATTATCATCTTCAGAAATTTCTTCTTGATAATCTTCAGAGATATTGTACTTTTTAAATAGAAAATGGATTTTAATTTTCAAGGCAATCCAACCCATAATGAAATAAACCCATCCTAAAATAAACAAATGAATCAAGTGTTTTTTAGTCAGATAATCAGCTCCATTTTGTACAACCATAATCTTCAACGCTTCTAAATACGGTGTCAATGGAATTATTGCTGTAAAGTTTTTTATAAATTCTGGCATCGCAGAGGTTGGCCAAGTAAATCCACTGATGATGAACGCCGGAGACGCAATAACCATTAAAATCTGCGTAGCTTTCAAAGCATCGGGAACCAGAATGCTCACCAATACTCCAAGATTTGCTGCTGCAACGACAAAAACGGCAGTCAATAAAAAGAAATTCCATAAGTTTTCCGGCACTGGAATCTTGAAATACAAACTGCACAGATAGAAAAATAAGATATTGAAATTCGCAAAAAGCCAAATTGGGAGACATTTAATGGTCATCACGAAAATGGCGTATTTTTCTTTTCCGGCGAAATCTTTGATGAAAGATTCTCTTTTAAACTCTTCGGAAAAAGTAACTGCCATTGCGAGTAAAATGACCTGTTGTAAAATCACCGCCATCATCGCAGGCCACATAAAAACAAGGTAATTACTGGTCGTATTAAACAGCGTAATATAATTGGCTTTGAAAGGTTCAAACTGGGTTTTTGCCAATTCAAAATTCATCCCCCGTTTTTGTAAAGCTTTGATTTCAGCCCCCGCAGAAAATGTTCCTAAAGTTTGCTGAATGGCTTTGGTGGCAAAGTTGGCTGTTAACACATTAGACGTGTTCACATACACATTCAATTCCGGATATTTTTTCTGAAGCATCATCGCCTCAAAACGTTCTGGAATAATGATGACTGCAGCCGCTTCTGTTTTAATCGTTTCATCTTTAAGATCGGCTGGTTCGTGAATATAACTCAGAATTTTCAAAGTTTTACTGTCCTGCAACATTTCCACCACTTGATTGGATAACGGTGTATTATCGTGGTTCACAACAATGACTGGAATATCTTCTACCTTTCCGGACTTATACGTAAAACCGATAAGCAAAGCGTAAAAAACCGGTGCTAAAAAGAAAACCGAAAGCATCGTTCTATTGGTGAAAAACAGCCGGAATTCCCTTTTCAATAAATATTTGATCTGTTTCATTATTTTGGGTTTGAGGCGACTATTTTAAAGTCACGTTTGAATTCACCAAAATATCTATGGTCGCGTCCTTATTTTCAGGAACAACTTTAATTTCATAAATCGCTTCTTCAGGTTCGTAATCTGGGAAAGCGGTGGTGATATCAGCATATTTTGCCAATTGTTTGATAGCTATAATTTTACCTGAGAATTCTTTGTTGCTATAATTCACCAACATTTTTACCGACATTCCTTTTTGGTATTTTGCAATTTTACTTTCAGGAATCGTAAAACGGAAATAAGAAGTTTCGGGAATATAACCTGTAAACAACGGATAACCGGCCGTTGCTAATTCTCCTTTGTTTAAAGCGATCGTTTCAATCTCCATGTCATTTGTCGCAATAATATATTTTTCTGCATTGGCCACATTGGCTTCCTGCAAAGCACCCATCGCTTGATTTGCCTGACCTTGTGCCATGTCAATTTTTTCGAAGCGTGTTCCTAACTGAACATCATGAAGTTCTGCATTCACCGCATCCAACTGCGCTTTTGCACCTTGGTATTTTGCAAAATATTCATCATAATTTTGAGGCGAAAGTAAACTATCTCGATACATATTTTTTGCACGGTTAAATGATTTCTGCGCATAGTTGAACTGCTGTTGTAAACCGTTTTGTTTTGCTTTCAATTGTCTAAGCTGATCAGGACTCGCCCCATTTTTAGCCATTTGAACCTGTGCTCTGGCAGCAGAAGTCGCCCCTTTTGCCTGTGCGATTTTTGCCGAAATTTCTGGCACATCTAAAAGAGCAAGTGTATCTCCCACTTTTACGGTTTGTCCTTCTTCTACGTAAATTTTCAGAACTCTCCCGGTCAATTTTGGTGAAAAGGAAACCACCTCTTTCTTGGTTTTTCCGACGATCGCTCTTTCCGGTTTTGCTTCTTTACAGCCAGAAAGTGTAATGACACTTACTAAAGCCAAAGATTTTAATACAGTATTTTTCATTTTGTTTGTTTGTTGTTGGTTGTTCGTTTTAATTAAAGTTTTTGAATCTGCAAATTCTGAGTCGACTTCATCAATTCTATTGCACTTCTTCTTTGATTAAAGATGGCGTTCTGCAATTCCAGTTCTGCATTTTCGAGATCATTTTCTGCATCGATTAAAGCAGACGAAGTTTTGGTTCCGTAACGGAATTCTTTCTCCACTTGTTCTAAGCCTTCCTTAGCTATTTCACGGGATTTTTCTTTCAACTTAATTTGAGCCTGAGCAACCGTATAATTGGTTTGATTGTTGGCTAAATTTAAATTGAGTTTTTTGGAAGCATCACGTTTTTTGTTCTCTAAAATTTCTTTTTCAATTTTTGCTTTTTCAACCAAATGCTTTCCTTCATTTCCATCAAAAATATCCCATTTAAATCCAACTCCGGCTTGAACCAAAGGCAACACATTAATATTGGCAGGATTCAAATCTAATTTCTTTCCTGTATTGGGTAATAATTCTTTTGAAGTTGAGATATTATTATTAAACAACCCAAAATAACTCACTGAAGTTTGCGCTTGAACTTTTGGAACCCACCATCTTTCTTCAGCTTTTATTTTATAATCGGTTGCTTTGATACCATGCTCCAAAGCTTGAATCTCTACTCTATTTTCAATATTCTGATCTAAAACTTCGTAAGAAATTGTTTGAAGTTGCGGTTCGATCTGAGCAATTCTTTCCCGCTCAATTCCAGTTAATATTTGAATTTGAGTAATCAACAGTTCTTTTTTTCCTTCATACTCTACTAATTTAGAATCCAAAGTTGCCTGTGCTAATTCGATTTTTTTGCGATCGTACGGAGTAATTAATCCGTAACCTAAAGCTTTGTCAGCGGTTTTACGATTAATGTCTAAACGTTTTTTTGCCTCATCTAAAACTTTCTTAGATTCCTGAATCAAAGCCATTTGATCATAAGCTTTAGAAATTTCGGTAATTATTTCATCACGGCTTTTCTGCATCAGCAAATTTTCAGAAATATTTTTCTCACGATTGGCTTCTTTAAGATATTTTACTTTTCCGCCTGAATATAAGAGGACACTTGCTTCTGCTTTTGCCATCGTAGAAAAGCCTGAAATATTGAGATTATTGGTGATTTGTCCTTCTGGAATTGTAGCGCCTGGAAAAATTGGCGGAACTGCGGGAAGATTAATTTCGGGTGATTTTAGATGTGCTGAAGTATATAAATAACCAGCTTTCCCTGAAACTTCAACTTTCGGAAGAAAAACATCTTTCAGTTTTTGATCGTCGAGTTTGGTGTATTTATTTTCAAGCGTTTGTTGGGTTAATGTTCCGTCGTTGATTAAAGCACTATCAATCAATTCCTGTAAGGTAGGCGCTGATTGCGCAAATGCGAACGCAGGAAAAAAGAGTAATAGTTTGCTTAAATTATTTAAGGTTTTCATTTCTAAGTTTGTTTGTTGATGCAAAGTTGCGGAAAATAAGAATTCATTCCTTTGACATTTATCAAAAAATGAATTTAAGCACCATGACCGCAAAGATTTTTTTTTAAAGATGTTTACCACATAAACTATGAGAATAAAGAAATATTAAACCATAAAGAAACAAAGATTACTTTGATAATAGAGTTTAAAATCAAATCGCTTAAGATCACAAAAGCTTTGAAAATCTATAGATTTTCACTTTTGTGTTCTTCTGTCTATCATTATGGTAATCAACTTTTGTGACTTTGTGGTTGAAAAAATTTTTATATCCTAATTTGTGGCAGTCGTTTTTTCTCTCAAATGATAAAAAAATCCGCTTCAAAATTGAAACGGATCTATTTAAAACTTTGCTAAAGATTTTGAACTTTAACTACGTCGAATCTTCG
Source organism: Chryseobacterium sp. SNU WT5 (assembly GCF_007362475.1). Classification (NCBI taxonomy): domain Bacteria; kingdom Pseudomonadati; phylum Bacteroidota; class Flavobacteriia; order Flavobacteriales; family Weeksellaceae; genus Chryseobacterium; species Chryseobacterium sp. SNU WT5. Next base: position 2,824,880 of record NZ_CP041687.1, on the reverse strand, counting down.
ATTTGGCAAAGAAAATTATTCAGTGATTGTGATTTTTGTTCCTTTCGTATGTGCATTCATTTGCGGTGCGTAATAATTTTGCAACGTTGTGATTCCATTGCTGAAAGTTCCGGAAGCATTGCAGATATAATCATACTCAAAAACATATTTCCCTTTTCTCATATTCTCGATATAAAAATTGGTGGAAGCATCTTTGGTCGATTGATAATAACCCAATCCGTTTTTCCATTCATAGCCAGAAATCACATTTAAAGGTTCAAAACCTGCAGCTCGCATATCTTTTAAGTGAATAAATTCCATGTTACGGTCGGTATTAAGAATCATTCTTACAGTGACTTTATCACCAACTTTCAAAGGCGTATCTCCAGCAATTTTCTTCAATTCCTCGCCATTCACCGTTTTCACTTTCTTGTACAATTCTTTGGTAATTGAGATATAAGATTCGGACGATTTTATTTTATCTAAATCTTCATAATATTGCCAGAATAAACCACCTTGCACAATTCCAGGACCTGGTTTTGTTACGGTTACAGTTCCTAAATCTTTATTGATCTCTTCTGATTTTATAGTTTGTTTAATATAACCAGTCGCGCGCTGCTCCTTCTCCCTTGGCGAACGTTGGGATGAGGATCCCCAAATAATAGTGGCTTTATCGCTTTCTGAAGAAGTCCATGATTTGCCTGAATTTAAAATCGTGAAAATCACTTCTGCTGTTCCGCGCGAACTTCCCCAAGAATTCACTTCTTTCTGAGTAATCAACCAAATCTTCATTTCCTCAATCATTTTTTCATCGTTCGGAGTCAATTTATTAAAGGCTTCCAAAGCTCCGGCGTGGTTCACCGTTTTTGAAGAATACCATCCCCAATCGTTCAGATTTTGTTTCCAATAAATTCCCTGAGTTTCTGATTCGGTTGAAGTTTCTTTTAAATAAGTCAGTAATTTTTTAGATAAAATAGGAAGTTTATAATCATCAAAAAGTAAAGCAGCGCGGTGCAAACCAAAGAACGTGAAATCTTTGATTTCTGATTTTGGCGCTTTTTGAATAACTAATGTTTTTAATTGCGCTCCTTTTCCTTTCAGTGGAAATTCTTTTTCCCAATAATGACGCGTATCTAGATAGTCCAAAACATAGTTATTCCAAACGTACTCTTTCTTAACGTCCCAATATTTATGAACTTCTGAATCAACGTAATTAACCAGTTTAGAAACCATTTCTTTTTGTTCCGCAGATTGATATTCTGTAGTATTTCCTTTCAGCCATTCATTTATTTTACCAAGATTTTTCAAGATGTACAATGAGTTGTAATAAGAACTCGGATAACCTTGATACCAGGAAAATCCACCATCAGGATTTTGAAGTTTCAGCAATTCGCTCCAATCTTCATTAATCGAATTTCGCATCGTATTCGCATCGAACAAACGCGCTAATTTTTCCATTTGTTCCGTTTCGTTTTTCGATTCTAAAACCCATGGTGTTTCTTCCAGCAACAATTGTTTCAGTTCCTGATTTTTATCCAGATTAGATTTTAATAAACCTTTCGACTGATACTCTTCAAAAACCTTTTTCAGTTTTGGATTGGCTTTAAAAATTTCGGAAGCTAAAACATCGGCAGACCATTTGTTGAAAACGACATCTGCAGAATTGTTTTGGTCATTTTTTAAACTTGGCAAAGCAAACATGATTTCCCATATCGGATTGGTTGTCAATTCCAAAGTATTCGAAAAGTTGGTCGCAGTTGTCGAAGTATTTTTCGCCAGATTCTCTAAAACAAAAGTTTTGGTTTGTCCTTCTTTCACAAATATTGGAACAGCATCTGTAACCAACATTCTGTTCGGTAAAACAGCAATGGCTTTTTGTTCACCATCAGAGAAATTTCCAGCTTTTGCTACGACTTTAATGATCATTGAAGAAACGTCATTTGGAACTTTCAATTTCCAGGTCACGACGGAATTTCCTCTCTCTGCTAAATCAAATGTTTTCTGAGTTTCATTTAAATTGAATTTGCTGGAAATATCTTCATTCGTAAATGCATCTAAAATTTGCAACTGTGCTACTCCGCTCAATTTTTTATCGACCAAACTGGAAAGTTTTGACTGCAGATTCAGTTCATCACCCTCACGTAAAAAGCGTGGATAATTCGGCGTTACGGAAAACTCTTTCTGAGTTACGACTGATTTTTCTAAAGTTGCTGACCGCGCATCTTTAGTGTGCGCTAAAAACATCAGTTTCCATTGCGTTAATGCTTCCGGAGAAGTGAATTCAAAAGTTACATTTCCGTCTTTGTCGGTCATTAAGTTTGGGTAGAAAAAGGCAGTTTCGTTTAGATTTTGACGAACTGGAATTTTATCTAGGTTTTCTTTTTTTGTACCTGCTCCAACCATTACAACTTCTTCATCAGAAATTAAACCTGATGTTGTTTCTAATTGTTTTGCGATTGGTGGCGGTGGAGATTCCATTTTCGCAGAAGCAGTTCCTCTAATAATATTTAGATTTTTTGCATCTGACATTTGCACTCCTGAAATTCTACCAGATAAGGAATTATTTACAAGACCACCATCAAACCAATTAAAATCAGGAATATTTATATTCTTTTGGTTTAAATAAGGTACTCGCTTGCTATAATTTTCTTGCGACAAACCTTCATTAATCCGATAAGAATTCATGAGAAAATATTTCTGATAGATCTGTTGCCAGGAGAAACTATTACTCGCAAATTGATCCAAAGACTTATCATACATATTCGCCAAAACTTCGGAGTTGATCTTCTCTTTATCCTCACCCAAAACTTTAACCGTCCATTTTTCTTTTTGTCCGGGCTCTAATTTATCCCGAAACGTGACAGTTTCAATTCGTAAAGGTTTATTGTCTGACGCAATTTTCAAATTAACCGATTGCGTTTGAACATCATTAAAAGCAACCAGCTGAAACTGAACATTGATTTGATCAATGCTTTCGTCTTTCGGGAAATTGACAACATATTCTAAAAGTCCATTCCGATTGCTATCGGAATTAAGCTTCTTTTGCTCCGTTACCGTTTCACCATTCCCATTTTGAACATAGACATTAACCAAAGCATCCGGAATTGCAGAATACACAAATATCTTCGCTTTTTCAGTTCGCTTGAATTCGTCTTTTGGTTGAAGAACTTTTAAATAAGGTTTCTGCGAATCTGCTAAAAATCGTTTGTCAAAAACTTCAAAAGTTTTTTCAATTTTAATGGTATCTTTTCCTTCAATATTAAAGAGTTCGAGTTTATAATTTCCGGCAGCGAGTTTGCCAAGATCCAAGGATTGTTCATTTCGCTGGACTCCATTCAGAATGACAGATTGTTCTTTCCATTCTTTCTCTTCTTTGGAGAAATAATCGTGTGGGAATTTCTGAACGAATTCTTCTTTTGAAAACTTCGGTAAATCCTGAATTTCAGTTTCGAAATTTGATCGAAAAACTCTTTCTTTCGGTTGAAGTTTTGAAAGTTTAACTTGATATGGTTTTTTTAAATTTTGGTCATTGTAATTCTTAGTCTCAACATTAACCTTAATTGGTTCATCGGTGAAAGAATCTTTAATATCATCGGTTTTGATATAATGAGAAACCGACGCGACTTTTACATTTTCCGTCGCAGATTGTGTTTCACCATTAATGTCGGTTAATGACGCATTAATTTGATAATTATCGATCTGAATCCCTTCTAAAGTTTCATCTTTCTTTAAATCGATTTTAATGATGAACTCTCCTTTCTCATTGGTTTTCACTTCTCCTAAAATGGAATTTTCATTATCGTTTCCACGCGGATACCACCAGAAATATCTCCATCGGATATTCTGTTTTTTAATTTCATAATTCACGGTTGCATTACTCAAAGCCACACCGGAAAACATCAATGCCTTTCCTTTCAGTTCAATGGTTTGTCCGTATTTGTATTCCTCTTTTATCGGATCAAAAGTCACTTCAAATTTTGGTCGTTTGTATTCTTCAACCTGAAAATATTTCGTCGCATCATTATTTACATTATCAGAATCTACTTCCAAAGAAAATTGACCATTCAATTTTCCGTTCGGCAAAGTGAAACTCCCATTATAAGAACCGAACTCGTTTGTCGTAAATTTTTGAGTAGAAATCTCCTCGCCGTTAGCATCGTTAAGAGTAATCTTCTGAGAAATTCCAGCAGAAACGGATTCTTTATCCAAAAGTAATTTAGTGTTAATCACCTTAAAATAAACAATTTGTCCTGGACGATAAATGCCCCGATCGATAAAAATTTGGGCGAGATTTTGTTCTCCTAATTTCTTCGGCTCATTATAATATTGATTGCCATAAACCTGCATTAAATTATAATCATTTGTAGAAGGCTGTTGCACCAAATAATAGCGATAATACCTATTGTCTTTGGAAATCGGTAATTTGAAAACTGCAGATTGGTCAGTTTTTGCACCAAAAGAATTGGCTTTATTATCATTGGTAAATTCAAAAAATTTCAGATTTTCATTTGAAACTGATTTACCATTTTCACGATTGACGAGTTTCAGTTGATTGTCAGTGGTTTTTCGGTCATCTTTTTTATTAAAAATAATTCGCGAATTGGTTGTAATAAAATAGAAATTATCTTGAATAGAATTTTCCACAACATATTCCGCAAGATAAATCCCAGACGGAAGTGATTTTATTTCTAACGAAGTTTTGTGATTTTTATAATCTTTTAAGTCCTGTAAATCAAAAGACTCTTTCCGAACTAAAGTTTTCTTAACGGCTGGAAAACGGGTTTTATCATAAGAGTTAGCCACATATTTTAAAAAATTCTGTTGATCATCTTTAACTTCGTAAATATTTAAAGAAAACTTGGTCACATTTTTCGCTTCTGCTACCAAATGAATAGGAAGATTTGCTTGCGTATGTTTTTCAAAATGAATTGCTAATGTTGGCTGTAGAATACTATTTTCCTGATTGATAATATTGTTAAGAAATTTGGATTTTGGATAACTTTTCTTTGCTTCATTGATTTGAATTAAAGCTGACTTATAATCTCCTTTATCTCTTAAATGATTAATGATTTCCCCAATAACAACGAGTTTATAATCGTCTTCTGAATTTGATTCTTTTACTAATTTTTGCAGTTGTTCAAATTTATCTTTACAATTTGAAAAAGCACAGTAATCATTTAATTTCTGATGCTGAAAATAGAGTTTTGAATTTCCTGAATTTTTCTGAATCAGTTCCGAATATAAGTTAGAAATTTTTGATTGATTGACTTTCAATTCATTGGGCGTGAAGAGTTGAGAATTATTGTAGAACTTGATTTCGTTCATCGCATTCCAATCAAATAAGGTTGGAAAATATTCTAAATCTTCAGTTAGGTTAAAAATCTCCTTATACTTAGACATTGAGATCTTTTGTAATTCCACTTTTTTAGATTCTAAACTTTGGAAATGTTTAGCTAAATAATTTTTAAAATCTAATTTTGACCACGTTTCAATTTCAGCAAAATCCTGATTATTAAGATTCGTTCTTTGATTAATTCGCCATTGATTTTGATTGTAATAATCACTAAAAAATTCACCTAACAAAACCTGATACAACAATTTCTCATCATCTTTTAATTTCTCATCTAAACCATTCAGTTTCGTAAAAAATTTACTTGATGCATCATTTTTAGTATCATCATAAGTTTGATTAACAATACTGAATTCTGCTTTCAACGAACGAATGAGTTGAACGGCATTTTTTTCTTTCATAGCCTGGTTTTGAATTTCTAAAATTAGAGGAAGATTCGATTTGAATTTTCCAGTCTTGGAATTTTCTGATATCTTTTTCCATTGATCATCGTAATGTTTTTGTCCGAAAACATAACTGAAACTTATTAATAACAGGAGGATTGTAAAAATTTTATTTTTCATAGATTTGTTTCTAATTTGAAACCTTCAAGGTTTTAAAAATCTTGAAAGTTTGTGAAAATGCATCGTTTAAATTTACTAAAAAAATACATCATCGACAGTCAAATTTATGTTTCTTTAATGGGAACTTTATTTGCTGTGTTTTTTATGTACGAGCAGGATATTATCAAAACTCCGACCATTGCGCTGATTTTCATTACTTACTTTAGTGGATATCTTTACACAAAATACCAAAATAGCGGAAAATTATTTTATAAAGTTCTGATATTAAATCTCATTTCAGGTATTATTTCGGCCGGATTGATTATCTATAATCATAACGACGGTCGCTTGGTAAAATGGTTAATCATCATTGTAATTGGTCTTCTGTATGACAGTAAATTCTTGAAATATTTTGTCCGGAACATTCCACTATTTAAGATATTTTATGTGGGTTTAACTTGGGCTTTAATTAATTCGTGGTTAATTCTACCTGTTTTTCATCCCGAGATTTTCTGGATTAGTTGGTTGTTTATTACAGCGCTGGTTTTACCTTTTGACATTCGTGATATGAAATCGGATACGGTAATTACTTTCCCACGATTAATTGGCGAACAGAACACCAAATACTTTGCTTATATTTTGGTTTTTATAAGTTTAATCATTGCGATTTATTACTTAAAAACTGATTATTCATTTGCTTTCTTCTTAACCGCGATAATCACTTTTGTCTTGATTTACTATGCTGAGAACTCTAATAAAGATTCCTATTTTTCTTTTTGGGTAGAGAGTTGTAGCGGATTGCCTTTATTATTTATTATCTTGCAATGGCTTATTAATTAACATTCACTTTTCCGTAATTATAATCAATTGCAATCGAAATTTATCTTTTTCACCGTTCTCTTTTTATTCTGTATTTCTTTTGTCTCAGCTCAAGAGAAAAAGGATTCTTTATATTATAAAATTGAAGAATTTTCTGATAAAAGAAAATCCACCAGATTTATTCATCGTTTTATTTTCCGGCGCGAAGCTGACTCTTTATCGGTAAAGTCAAGAGCGAAAGAACATTCTCAGAAATCTTTTGATGGAAAAATAATCAGAAATATTAATATTGAAACCATCGATCCTTTTGGTTATAAAATTTCAGATAAGAATGCAGATCCTAAATGGTATGATCGACTGACAGACCGTATTCACATTGATTCAAAAAAATCTACCATTAATAATTATCTCCTGTTCAAAAAAGGGGAAGAATACAACGCTCAGAAATTGTATGAATCAGAGCGTGTTTTGCGAAATGCGCAATTCGTCAACCGAGTAAACATCAGTATTATTGATAGCACTTCGACGAAAGATTCAATTGATGTTTTGATAAAAGTTCTGGATTCCTGGAGTTTAAAACCCAGACTAAGATTTTCCGGAAGTAAATTCGGGGCAGGAATTAAAGACGAGAATCTACTCGGTTTAGGACATGAAGTCAATTTTCTTTACTCTAATAACTTTAAGGAAAAACAGAACAATATTTTAGGTAGCTATAAAGCCTTTAATATTTTTGGAACTTTCATTAACGCCGGAATTCTGGTAGAAAAGGATTTTTCGGATAACGAGCGAGTCAATTTTAGTGCAAATCGCGATTTCTTCTCTCCACTGACAAAATGGGCAGGAGGATTTACCTTTGAATATTTTATGAGAAAAGTTTTGATGCCGCTGGAAAATACAGAAGTTTTTCCGGAAGTTCAGATTAAAGTCTACAGTCAGGATTTATGGGGCGGTTATCAGTTCCCTGTTTTCAAAAGTAACAAAGACGAAATCTCCAGAAACATTGCGTTGTTGGCACGATTTCAAAATTATCAGTACAAAGACAATCCAGAAATTGATAAGGAGGGCTTTTTTACTTCATATAATAGTTTATTAGCTTCAGCAACTTTCATTGAAAGGAAATTCTCTATTAAAAGAAATGTTTTTCAATATGATCTTCCAGAAGATATTCCTTATGGGAAATCTTTTGGTATTACTGCCGGATTATTTAATAGGAGTAGCAAACCCCTTCCTTATGCTGGCATTTCTGGTGGCTTCGGAAGTTTTATTAATAGTGGCTACTTTACGGTTAAAGCCGAATACGGAAGATTCTTTAATGCCGCAAAAGAAGACAGCGATTCTTTCCGATTTGATGGAACCTATTTTACTAGTTTACAGGATTGGAAGTTTGCCAAAGTAAGACATTTCTTTTCTCCTACTTATGCTTGGGGCAGCAGGCTCTATAATTCTTCTTATAAAGACCGAATGAATATCTCTGCACAAGAAGAATTTCCTGTATATAGCGGAGATTATATAGGAACAAAGAAACTTATCCTGCGCTATCAGACTCAGTTATTTATTGATAAAACCTGGAAGAATTTTCATTTTAGCCCTTACAGCATCGTAGCGGTTGGTTGGCTTTCTCAAAACAACGAAAAATTATTTCATTCCAAAACAAGTTCAAAAATGGGAATCGGAGTTTTGATTGACAACCCGTATTTGGTTTTCAATAGAATTCAACTTTCCTTTATGTATTATCCAAATGTCCCTTTTGGCAACAATTCGTTGTTTGAGTTTAATGACTACCATAACAATATGCTGCCCTTAAATTCTTTCGGAACAGATAAACCGCATTTTGTAAATTTTGAAAACTAAAATTCTGCAGACTTTCTTTGAGCGTGGTCTAGATTGAAATTTTTATCTTTACTGAAAGTTTGGAGTGAGATTAATTGAAGATGAATTATGAGATTTTTTTTGCTAACTTATTACAATAAAGCTGCTCAGCATAAAAGAGATTCGAAAAATGATCATTAAAAAACTATCCCTTATCAACTTTAAAAATCATCATGAAAGAAACTTTGAGTTGTCCCCCCAAATTAATTGTTTTGTAGGTAATAATGGTATTGGAAAAACAAATATCCTCGATGCACTCCATTATCTTTCCGTTGCGAAAAATTTTCTCGGAAATAAGGATTTAAGTAATATCAAAGTTGGTGAAGATTTTTTTGCCATTGAAGGAATCGTTGATGATGGAGAGAAAGAAAACACAATTAAAGTTCAACAGCCTAAGGAGGCTAAGAAAATCATTAAAAAAAATGATAAGACTTACGATAGGATTTCGGATCATATCGGTTTTTTACCCAGCGTAATTATCTCCCCATATGATTCTAACTTGATATCCGATTCAGGAGAAAGTCGTCGTAAATTTCTGGATGCTATGATTTCTCAAACAGATTCAGATTATCTTTTCAATTTAATTCAATACCAGAAAACCGTTCAGCAGCGAAATGCGTTGTTAAAAGATTTTGCTAAGAATAGATATTTTGATAATGACAGTTTGGAAATTTACAATGAACCTTTAATTAAATATGGAACAATAATTTTTGAGAAAAGAAAAGAATTTACAGAATCGATGGTTCCCTTAATTCAAAATTACTATGAAATTATCTCCAAAGCAAATGAAAAGGTTTCAGTAATCTATGAATCTGATCTTAAGGAACAAACTTTTGAGCAGTTGCTAAAAGCTAATTTCGAAAAAGACCGTATTTTAACATATACTTCTAAAGGAAGTCATAAAGATGATCTGCTTTTTGAAATGAATGGGTTCTCTATGAAGAAAACTGCAAGTCAAGGTCAGCAAAAATCTTTCCTTATCGCTTTGAAATTGTCACAGATGGTTAGAATTAAAGATTTGACAGGTAAAACCCCTATCCTATTATTAGATGATATCTTTGATAAGTTAGATGATTCCAGAGTTTCTCAATTGATTATGTTGGTTAATCAAGAACATTTCGGTCAAATTTTTATTACCGATACGAGCAAGGAAAGAACTGAAAATATAGTTCGAAGAATTAATGAAGAAAGTAAAATTTTTGAATTATGATGAAGAAAAAGAAAAGAGAATATCAATCTTCAGAACTGATTAAATCATTTGCAAGACTCTATGGTTTTGAAAATAAATTACTGGCTTTTGAGGTGAAAGACTTTCTGCACGAGTACCTAAACGATGCGCTCTTCAACGAAATAGAATCTGTTAATCTGCATAAGAAAATTTTAGAGATCAGAATAAAATCTCCGTTATTGAAGAATGATTTCAGAATGCGAAAAACATCTTATTTAAAGAAATTTCAAGAGAAGTTCGGCGAAGAAAATATTATTGGTCTTCTGGTTTTATAACCACTGTATTTTCTACCATTTCCTGCGTACTTGTATCTAAGCTTGATCGGATCGGCAAGAAGAATCGCAGAGGGTTCTTCATAAAATAGTTGATAATCTCCCGATAAATTTCTTTTACTTCGCCAAAATTAACTTTCCTGGATCGGAATGCCAAAATCATTGAAAGTCCAAAACTTACCGCAAAGTTGAAAAATCCTATTAGAAAAACAGTAAAAAAAGCGATCCAGAATGTTTTGGCAGTGACTGAAAAATCCGCGCCATATAAACCTAATGCAAAATTTCCTGAGGCAAAAGTAATGTGTCGGATATCTAAATCAAGACCGAAGAAAAGTCCGACAGGCCCAATGACTCCAAGAAATACACCGAACCAGAAGTTAGAGATAATCCCGGCCCAGTTTTTTGCATAATATTTAGATAATCCTTTTGCTACTGATTGTGCAAAAAAATAATTTAAAAATGGATTCTTTTCAATTCTTTTAGGGATGTGATAAAACACCGAGCTATTTGCTACATTTCCTGCAATAATACCGGAAATAAAAAGAAAGAAGCCAGCAATACAAGCGTGAAATATCGCTTTTGATTGAAACGGATCCAGCTCATTAAGCATCTTTGCAGACTTTTCAGCGGCAAAATTTTGTGCAAAAAACACATCCATTCCGTATATAATCATTAAAGCAATTGGAAATGCCAAGAGCACATTACCCATAAATGCGATAAATTGTGATCTGAAAAGCCTTGAAACCAAATGGGCAAAGTCCACATAATTCTTCTTCGTATTCTCTCCTTCCGACAGAACTTTTGCCATTGTAGCAGCGGTCATCGCTGGCTGTTTCGTAGCCAGAACGTAATTCATTAAATAAATCATAACGAATCCCATTGCGTAATTGAAGGCATACAGGAACGCATGTGAAAAATCACTGCCAGGAATATAGCCATACAATAATTTGAGCACACACAAAGCTCCTACGATCACTCCACCACCACTGGATCGCAAAAACATATTCAAGTAATCCTTTTTTGAAGAGGTAATGTAATGTGATCCTGTTTCTGCAGTATGGTTGGTTATTAAATGTGATTTCAGCGTGGTACTGTCAGAAAAAAGCTCAACAAGGTTATTTTTATGTGATTTATATTCTAATATTTTAAAAAAGAGTTTTTTAGAGTTTTTTAAAACATCCTCCTCTTTATCAAAAACCATCACTGAAAGAATATCTGACATTCTTTCTAACTGCTGCCGGATTTTTAATAGTGACTGATTAATTTTACTGGATATACCATATCTAGAGCTGTTTTTAAAAGCAAGAGCGACAAAATCCAAGCATTGCTGCATATAAACCTTAATTTGTTTATAATTCACACTTTTAGAATCCAGTTGAAATTGTGGATCGTCTCTAAAACTATGATTCAGCAGATCAATTTCATTCTGCATGGCTAAGAATGGATTGTCAAAATTCCTATATTCTGGTGCCATATTTACGACCTGCACATCCATCGCGTTACCAATAATACGCCAGGCAAGAATATTTAAGGAAAATAGTAACTCATTTTTGACTGTAGTTTTAATACTTAAATTATCAATTTTCAATAATGTAAAAATCTCATTGATTTCATCATCACTCAATCTGCTAAAAAAAGCCAAATCAACTTTTGGTCTAACAGAAACGGTATCAACAATATACCAGATGGTATCTTCATTTTCGACATTAGGCAAAATAGAGTCTAGGAGTCTTTTCTTCAGTTCGGGATAAAAAGCATTTTCAGAAAGAATATTTGCTTCTGTCAATGATAAATTAAAAGGTTTACCATCAAAAATATTCCGGATATAATAGCCAAGATTATCAGTAATCTCCCTGTTCTCTTTTAAAAATTCTAGAACGTGCTGAAAATTACTTATTCTTATACTTTGCAACATTTCCATTAATGGATCCAAAGACTTCGTCTCATTTCTGAAACTGAAATATTTGGTTAAGATAGAATTGAAATCCTCTTTATGTCTAAAACTAAATGCCATAATTCTCAGTAAAGATCAATTATTTCAAGGTAATATTATTCATTTGTCTCATGATCCAAGAATGCTTCTTATTCAAATATGCGGAAGGATTATTAGGATCATATTTCTTAGGATTTGGTAAGATAGTAGCTATCCAGGCTGCTTCGCTCTTGGTCAAATCTTTAGCACTCTTATTAAAATAATATTTTGAGGCAGATTCCACACCAAACACACCACGCCCCATTTCAATGGAATTCAAATACCTTTCTAAAATCACATCTTTGCCCCAAACCAGCTCAATAATAAAAGTATAAACCGCTTCAAAACCCTTCCGGACCCAGCTTCGACCTTGCCACAGAAAAATATTTTTTGCAGTTTGTTGCGAGATCGTACTTCCACCACGGATCTTTTTACCTTTCTGATTATGCTTCATTGCCTTTTCTATGGCTTTATAATCGAAACCATTATGATCAAAAAAGCTTTGATCTTCGGAGGCAATGACTGCTTTTTTCACATTAGTTCCCATTTCCTCATAGGATACATAGTCTCTTTTTAGTTTTCCAAATTCAATTAAGCCACCAATTTGCGTGATGGTTATGGGTGGATTGAAAAACTTACCCCAAACGATAAACAAAATATTCGCCAGGATGACGATAAAGATGAGTTTCTTAATTTTCTTCCACATAAATAATGAATCAATAAGTGATCGGTTTTCAACGTGCAAAAATAGACTAATATTTAATTCAATTCTTTAAAATAAGTCAATTTATAATCACTAAGTAAATCCGGGTGAAAAATTTTGATATAGTCCTTTAGTACAATATCGGCACGAACGACTCCACTTTCAAAATAATCATTGGATTTCCCTTGTGATTTCCGGTCAATTGTATACAACTTCCCCTCATTAAAAACCGGAAGTTTAGTATAGTTAGGATTAATTTGTAATAATTCCTTTTTATTTTGATGATTACCAATATTTACCCAATATTCCGCTTTTTGGCTTTTAGTAAAAACTTCTTCAAAGCTCATAGGAATTGCTTTCGTGTCTGGATTATCAGCATTAATGTATGTTGCATTTGCATCTGAAATAAATCTTGCTAAACTAGATTCTCCTCCTGGTAAAAACCATTGATTGCCATACATTTCATTCGCAAGAACGATTGGTTTTTTCTGTGAAGCTTTTGCCTTATTTTTTAGAGAATCATAACTTTTTTGAATTCCTTCTAATGTAGAGATTGCTTTCTTTTCACTATTAAATAATTTTCCGAAAACTAGTAGATACTTCGATTTTTCGAGAGGATTATGTTCCAGATATTCGTCAAGAAAAATAACTTCGATCCCGTTTTTTTTAATCAAATCATAAGTGTTCTCGAAACTAGGAATATAATTTGTAAAAATCGCATCAGGTTTCAACGCTATAATTTTCTCTAAATCATATTTTTGATCATTACCCACATTTTGGATGCTTCCATCTTGTATCAATTGATGAACTTTCTCTGCATAAACATATTCCGGACTGGAAATGCCAATAATTCTTTGCTCCAAATTAAGTTCGGTAAAATACCCAACCAAACTTGCGTTCAACAAGATCACTTTCTTAAAAGGAAGTTGATTTGTCGGAATACGGTAATTAAACTTCCCTGATTTTAAATAAAAAGTAGCAACATCTTCTTTAAATTGCACATTTTCAGAAACAATTTGCCAGTCATTTGAGGGGGTAGCATTTTCTTTTTTACATGAAAAAAGAAGAAAAAACGATAAAAATGTAAAAAAAGTAGATTTCATTATTTGAAAGGAATAAAAAATTGTTATATTTGCAGACCCTTAAAAAAGGCCTCGTGGCGCAACTGAATAGCGCACCTGATTACGGCTCAGGAGGTTACTGGTTTGAATCCAGTCGAGGTCACTAAAACCTAGCATTTCGCTAGGTTTTTTTATTTCTCCAGTAATAAAGAAACCCATTCTTCCCGCTGTATTTTCTTTTTCAATGTCAGTTTTTGTTCGTTGCAAACTTCCAGAATATCATCTACGTCGAAGAAACATAATCCAGATAGCAGCAATTGTCCGCCTTCATTTAAAACTGAAACATAAGTTGGAATATCGGAGATCAAAATATTTCTGTTGATGTTCGCCAATATAATATCATAGTTCTCACTTCCTAGGTTCTCGGCAGTTCCTTGAGAGATTTCGAGTTCTACGTTATTTCTTGCTGCGTTTTCAATGGAATTTTCTACGGACCATTCATCAATATCAATTGCTACTGTTTTCCCAGCACCTTGTTGTTTAGCGAAAATGGCTAAAACTGAAGTTCCGCAACCCATATCCAAGACCGCTTTGTTTTCGAAATTCATGTCCAACATTTGCTCGATCATCAAATAGGTTGTGGCGTGATGTCCAGTTCCAAAAGACATTTTTGGTTGAATAATGATTTCGTGCGGTAAGTTTTGATCGTCATGAAATTCTGCACGAATGGAAACTTGATCTTCAATATTTATAGGTGAAAAGTTTTTTTCCCACTCTTCATTCCAGTTGATATTCGGCATTTCTTTGAATGTATAAGAAATGTTGATCTCAGGATTTTGAAGCAAATGAACTTCTTTTAAATCTTGCTCTTTAAATAATTCCGCCTGAATATATCCTAAAATTCCGTCGTGCTCTTCTGTAAAACTGTCGAAACCAATTTCGATAAGTTCTGCCATCAGGATTTCATTCCAGGGTTGTAAAGGCTCTATTTTAAAATTGAATTCTAAGTAGTTTTGCATTGTTTCTTTTTTGCAAAAATAAGGATTTTCAGCGGGAATTTCATTTCTGAAAACTGACTCAATACTTTCTGATTTTCACACAGGAAACTCCGTATATTTTTAATTTTTTACCGACTCTTTTCAACAGACCATTTTGTGCATTTCTTTTAAATACAACCACATCTCCACTCACAGAATTGGTAGCGATCAGAAAATTACCGGATTCGTCCATTCCAAATACGCGCGGATGTTTACCTAGCGTCGACTGAACGCCGACTTTTTTTAAAGTGCCCTCTTTTTGAATTTCAAATATTGAAATAATATTTTCGGACCCACGATTTGAAGCGTATAGAAATTTCCCATCCGGAGAAATATGAATATCTGAACTTTCGAAATTGTCTGTATGTCGGTCAGAGTGGGAATTTATTTTCTGAATTTTTCTTAACATGCCGCTTTCATAGTGATACGCTTCAATTGTCGCTGTTAATTCCTCGATACAATAAGCGAATTTTTCGTTGGGATGAAAAGTAAAATGTCGGGGCCCACTTCCTAAAGTCGTTGCCATAAAAGGTGGTTCTGCAATTTCCAAAGGTTGTGTTTTTTCGTTATCAAAGGAATAGACTCGGATCTTATCTGCTCCAAGATCTGGAAAAAATACATAATCGAATTTGGGTGAAAAAACCGCTGCATGAATATGTGATCTTTCCTGGCGGTGAGGATCGATACTTCCTTCTTCAAAATGAAAATTTTGAACAAATGGTTCAATTGTTCCATTTTCTGAAATGGGATAAACCGAAATACTTCCTTCTGAATAATTGGCATTAATAAGCCATTTCCCATTTTTATGAGCCGTAAGATAAACGGGATTTTCTCCGCCACTCTTTTGACTGTTGATAAAGGTGAGTTTTTTATTTGCCGGATCAAATTTAAAACTACTTACTTTTCCACCATTTAGCGTTTTGCTTTCTGTACAGGCATAAACATAATTTCCATCTGGCGATAAAGTTAGAAAAGAGGGATTAAGAATATTTTTTACGGTAATTACTTTGATAAGTTTTCCGGTGTCTGTATTTAATTGATACACGTAAATTCCATCGGTATTTTTGTCTCTGTTAAATGAACCCAAAAAGACGTAAGTATTTTGAGCGAATAAATTAATAAAGGAGAATAGCAGAATTAAAAAGGAGCTTATTTTTTTCAATGTACTGATTTAAAATTCTTGGTAAAAATAATTAATTTTCGATTTAAAATAGGATTGCGCCGCGGATTGAACGGGAGGTTTGAGCTCTTTTTTATCGTTCTCAGCAAAGTCGAAGACGATGGTAAAAAACCGAGTCGTGAAAGCCGGAAAATGCGTCTAAAAAATAACTGTTAAATAAAGTCTTTCGACAAAGTCAATTGTGCGTCCTGAACGAAGAATATTATAATTTTAAACTATGGTTTATGGAAATGAGAAGGAAATGCATCTTCAGGTTTCTTGCGAAAAACATTCAATAAAATCCAGGATTTTAAGAATCCGTAACCATAGGAAAACATTTGAATATAGGTTGCAATAATCGCCATCGCAGCGATGCTGACATTTCTGGTTTGGTATAAGGCATGAAAGAAAATAACAAAGGTATAAAGTCCGTATAAGCCCAATATAGCTCCCTTATGAAAGAAAAAATACTCAATAAATCCGAGGAAGTAGCCAATTAAAAAAATCGATGGAAAGGCGAAGGAAATCTTCACATATTTTGGGTGTCGCTGATTAAGAATTGGTCGTGCACAACCGAACTGATATACCTGTTTCGAAAACTTCCCGAAATCTACTCTCCGTTTATGATATACGCCAATATCATCAAAGAACGCTGTTGTAAAGCCATTCTCCCAAAGTCGCATGGAAAGGTCTGGATCCTCACCAATACGCATTTCTGAAAAACCACCAACTTTTTCAAATGCAGATTTCCGAACGCCCATATTGAAACTTCGTGGTTGAAATTTGGTAACTGCTTTCTTGTTCCCTCTGATCCCACCAGTTGTAAAAACGGACGTCATAGAATAGGATATTGCTTTCTGCATCAGATTGAAGCCTTTGTGAGCTTTGTCGGCACCACCAAAAGCATCGCACGAAATTTCGGAAATGTTCTTCTTAATATTTTGGATATAATTGGATTCAACAATCACATCGGAATCGACAAAAACCAGCCAGTCATTCTTAGCTCTTCTGGCTCCATAATTACGTGATAATCCAGGACCGGAATTATCTTTGCGAAAAAACTCAATCGTTAAACTTTCGTGAAATAATTCAGCAGTTGGACGTAAATTTAGAATAGAACCGTCATCCACAATAATCACCTCAAAATCTTTATCGGTTTGATGCGATAAGGAGTTGAGCAACTCGAAAAGTTCGTCTTTTCGGTTATAAATAGCGATAATGATTGAGATTGACGGCATAGTTTATTTAGGCACAAAAAGTTTTATTTCTAAAATTTTTCAAAAGTTCAAAAAGAAAATGGAATTGATTAACTACCTCCTTCTCTACCTTCTAATTTGTGAATTTTCTTGGTTCCTTCATACATTTCATATTGCATAAAACGACATTCTAATTTTCCGTTATAGAGTTTAATTTTTCGTGAAGGTCTTAGTCCTACTCTTTTTATAGAATCTAAATCTGAAGAAATTAACCAAGCCAAAGTGTTTGGATAATTTTTCTTGAAAGTATCACCAATCGTACTATAGAATTCATCATCGTTGATTACAATTCTTTCGTCATACGGTGGATTGAAAACCATTAGTAAAGGAAATAATTCTTTTTTAGATTCAAAGAAATCTTGTTCTTTTACTTCGATAACATCATCCATTTCCGCAGCTTCAATATTAATTCTAGCAGCATGTAACATATTGGAATCGATATCATAACCAATGATTTTACCTGTAAATTCTTTTACTCGATTGATCCTAACATCTTTGATGGTTTGAAATAATTCTGCATCGTAATTTAACCAGTTTTGAAAACCGAATCTCCTGCGAAAAATCTGTGCAGGTAAATCCATCGCAATCATCGCAGCTTCGATCAATAATGTACCTGAACCGCACATTGGATCAAGGAAGTTTCCTTTTCCGTCCCAACCTGCCAATTGCAACATTCCAGAAGCGAGTACTTCGTTTAGAGGCGCTTCACCTTGTTCCTTTCTGTATCCTCTTTTGAATAAAGCATCTCCAGAAGAATCCAAAGAAACGGTTACCAATTCTCGATCGATGTGAAGATGAATTTTTATGTCTGGATCGTGCGTATCTACACTCGGTCTTTTATTATATTTAAATTTAAAATAATCAACGATCGCGTCTTTCATTTTTTGAGCCATAAATTGAGAATGCGAAAAACGCTCAGAATAAATGGTGGTATCGATAGCGAAGGTCTGATCAACGGTCATATATTCTTCCCAAGGAAAATCGAAAAGCTTATCGTAGAAACGGTTTTCGTCCCAAGCTTTAAAGGTTAAGACTGGAACTAAAACTTTCAAAGCGGTTCTGGCGGAGTAATTAATCTTATAAAGAAATCCTAAGTCGCCTTCGCAATTTACTGCGCGGTTTTTAACTTCAACATTTGTTCCGCCTAGTTTTCTGATCTCTTCTGCTAAAATTTCTTCGAGTCCGAAAAAAGTCTTGATCTGTATTTTTAAATTTTCTGTATCCATATATTGATGATCAACAATTTGTTGAAGTTTATTTAAGTTGAGTTTATTATAAAATATGTTTTCAAACTACAAATTGAATTTGTTGGCTCCCCGAAGATGATTATAATCAATAGAAATCTTTTTACAACTTGTCGTTTTCCAATTGCAAATTTAGTTATTTTTGCAGAATGGCATGGTTTGAAACTTGGTTTGATACTCCTTATTATCATATTCTATATAAAGATAGAGATTTTGCAGAAGCAGAAAACTTTATCACCTTACTAATCAATTACTTAAATCTACCGAAAGATTCTAAAATTATTGACCTGGCTTGTGGAAAAGGCAGACATTCTGTTTTTTTAAACAAAATGGGCTATGAAGTTTTAGGATTGGATTTATCACAACAAAGCATTGAACATAACAAACAGTTCGAAAATTCAGATTTAAAATTTGAAGTTCACGACATGCGAGATGAGATTTTCACCCAACTATCATCACAGAAAGTTGATGCAGTTTTCAATCTCTTCACCAGCTTTGGATATTTCGAAGATGAAAATGATGATAAAAAAGTTTTTCGGTCAATATCAAATATCTTGAAGGAAGACGGATATTTTGTATTAGATTTTCTGAATGCAAAATGGGTTGAAAATACACTCGTTCCAGAAGAGAATATGACTAAAGAAGGAATCAACTTCACCATAAAGAAGAAAATTGAGAATCAGCATGTGATCAAAGATATTAGTTTTAAAGATCAGGGAAAAGATTTTCATTTTTTCGAAAAGGTAAAACTTCATACGTTGGATGAAATAAACAGGTACGCCGAAGAATTCGGTTTTGAAAGAATCACTACATTCGGTGATTATCATTTAGGTAAATTTGATGTAGAACAATCAGCAAGATGTATCAATTTGTTTAAAAAGAAGAACTAATAAATTCCGTAATTATGATTATTATTCTCTTAATTTTAAGTGTTTTAATTGGTGTATTTCTCGGAAAATTTTTTGGAGATCGGGAGAAGTTTGCAAAAAATTTATTGATTGTAAGCGCGGGATTTCTTATTACTATATGTTTGAACGAAGTTTTCCCGGAAGTATATTCTGGAACAAATAATAATATTGGACTTTGGGTGATCGGTGGAGTTTTGCTTCAAATGCTGCTTGAAAACTTAACTAAGGGCTTTGAGCACGGTCACTTTCATCATCATAGCGAAGGAAAGAATATCCTTCCAATCGCATTGATGATTGGAATGTTTATCCATGCATTTTTAGAAGGAATCCCATTGGCGAACGAAACTGAAACTTTCACTCCCTACTTAACTGGAATTTTGGTGCATAATATTCCCATCTCCTTTATTCTTGGTGCTTTCCTAGTAAAAAATAAAAAATTCAATCCTTCCGCATTTTTAATTATTGCAATTTTTGCATTAGCCTCACCTTTAGGATTAATATTAGGAAAATATTTTAATCCTAATTTAGAAGTGTACTTTCTAGCTTTAGTAGGTGGAATTTTTCTTCATATTTCATCAGTAATCATTTTTGAAAGCAGTAAAAATCATAATGTAGACTGGAAGAAAATTGGCTATGTAACCCTTGGAGTACTATTGGCAATGACTGGCCATCTTTTCCACCATCATTAACAAATAGTAGCGATAAAAAATTAAATAGGCTTCAATTATCTTGAAGCCTATTTAATCTGCATTATTTCTATTTTAGAATTTCCATCCTAAGGTAAGGAAAAAATTATCTTTCTTGTTCTTCACATTAGATACAATTGAAGAATTTGATTCGACTACATATTTATCAGAAAAATAACCTGCATTGTTTGCTGCACTTCCTGCTAAAAAGGGATTTTGATAATCTGAAGAAATACTTTGATATGCTGCGTCAAGATAAAATGATTTAAAATCATATCCAAGGCCAGCTCCGAAAGTCGTTCTATTTCCCACTAATAGTTTATCAAAAGAATTATTCCCAGAGGTACCTGCGTCCGAGAATGAGTTCAAATCTACAGAGTTAAATGGACTATTTGCATAAGCGTAACCTGCTCTTAAACGAAAAGCGTCTATTCTGTATTCCGCTCCCGCTTTAATTTCTGACATACTTCTAGAATGGTCATTGAAGAAACTATTCAATTCAGTTTCTGCATCTCCACGCACCTTATATTGGGGCTTTGTCAAACCTATAGTATAATCTATATTAACTGCAAGATTCTTACTAGGTACAAAAGCAGCACTTAACGTCGCTTTTAAAGGAGTAGAAAGTGTTCTGTTCTCCGAGTAGGTACCATCAGTAGGATTTTCATATTCATCAAAAGCCCGCTCAATAGTCCACCAAGTTGGAGTTTCCAAAGCTGCTCCAACTCTGAATTGAGGATTTATTTTTCCAATAATTCCTACTGTTGCTGAAAATCCATTCGAAGATTCAGAAAACGGAGTATATTGCTTATGATATTCCGCTGTATTATTATCTGACGATGACTGAAAGGCTGCAGAATCATACTGATCCACTACCAAGGTATGAAAATTTAAACCTCCACCCACATAAATTCGGTTATCATAATTAGCACCAACCGCCATACTCATTTTGGAAAGATTTCCGTATCTATTATAGGCATGACCTGCGTAACTTAAGGTCGTCGGAATATTATTTGCACCAATAGCATTGAAGTTTATATTTGCATTCCCTGGAGTTTCAGTGTAATCTTCAATCGACTGATTAGAATAATTGACTCCAATATTGACAAATTTCCATGGGGAATTTCCGGCAACTCTAAAAGCAACTACACCACCAACATTTCCGAGGTCTGTATTGTTTACCTTGTAATCAATTGAACTCCCATTAAAAGATGAACTGTTATTGCTTTTAGTAATTGATAATGTTCCAGACATTTCGCTGGCGATGTTGACGCCGATCCCAGCTGGATTAGAATTAAGTACAGAAACTTCTCCACCAAGAGCTCCCATTGATCCTGCCATTGCATTATAACGTGCAGAACCATTTAGCGAAGAGTTTGAATAAGCATCTACCGTATTTCTTAGTGTAGAAATATCTTGAGCATTCACAAAATAAACTGCAGAAATACCCAATATTATACAAGTTTTTTTAATCATTTTAAATATTATCCTTAATTATATGTTATCTTCTGAAACCGCCTGACTGTCTTGTAGAACCTGAATTGGATGATCCCCTATTTGAACTGCTTCCCGAGCTTCCTGATCTAAATCCACTATCACTCGAATTGGTTCTAAATCTCGGCTGTTCCTGAGGAGTTACCTGCCTTTGAGGCACATTTTGTCTCTGCTGATTTTTTTGCGGAGTAGTTCTAAATCTTGGTTGATCATTTTGTCGCTGATTCGTTCTATAATCTGTATTTTGCTGATTACTATTTCTAAAAGTTGGACTATTCTTTCTAAATCCAGCAGATTGATTATTATTTGATCTTACTGTATTATTACCATCATTTCGGAATGCACCAGTAGCACCACTTCTCTTGTAGTTAAATGAAGGTGCGTTGTAATTATTATATCGGTTACCATAATAACTGTTGCCATAGTAATAGTTGGATGGGTAGCCGTAAGGACCATAACCGTAATAAGGATTGTAATAACCATAGAAAGGATAATATGATCCGTAATAAGGATTGTATCCGTAATTCCATGGATTATAGTAATTACCATAACCGTAAGGAGAACCCCACCCGAAATTCATTCCAAAACTGAAACCAGAGTTATATCCATATGGATACCCATAACCCCACGCATCATTATAATAAGTATCGGTACCAGTATAGGTTCCAAAGTCAGAATTTTGATTGTTTTTCCAACTTTCATTTCGATTATCAGAATTTAAATATTTGTTTTGATCATCTGTAACCTGATAATCATAATATTCATTTACATGATTTCCGCTACTCATCACTACACCTTCTGGCAAAGTATCTTTATTGGGATCGTAATAAACGCCATCAGTCTCTGTATAACCCATGGCAGCACCACAAGAAGTTAATAGCATCCCACCAACGATCGCAAAAACCGATTTTAATTTTAGTGAATTTAGTAAGTTTTTATAGGTAATATTTTTCATGATAAGGTGAAAAAGTTTTAATTAATTTATATTTGCACATTATACCAAAATTGTACCAATCAACGGGTATAAATCTTGTGTAATAATACGCTTTTAAGTTTAGATATTAAAAGCCTCACTTAGTTAAATCAAAACATCAAAATAATGGCAAAACTTACTTCGAGAGCCGAAGATTATAGCAAATGGTATAACGAACTAGTAGTAAAAGCGGACTTAGCAGAAAATTCTGGAGTTCGGGGTTGTATGGTAATTAAGCCATATGGTTACGCTATATGGGAAAAAATGCGCGATGAATTAGATAAGAAGTTCAAAGAAACTGGTCATCAGAATGCGTACTTCCCTCTTTTTATTCCAAAAAGTTTTTTCGAAGCCGAAGAGCAAAATGCAGAAGGATTTGCCAAAGAATGCGCAGTTGTAACCCACTATAGACTTAAAACTGACCCTGATAATCCAAAGAAATTAATCGTTGATCCAGAGGCTAAGTTAGAAGAAGAATTAATTGTTCGTCCAACTTCTGAAGCCATTATTTGGAGTACGTATAAAAAATGGATTCAATCTTACCGTGATTTACCAATTTTGATTAATCAGTGGGCTAATGTCGTGCGTTGGGAAATGAGAACTCGTTTCTTTTTAAGAACTGCAGAATTCCTATGGCAAGAAGGACACACCGCTCATGCCACCAAAGATGAAGCAATTGAAGAAACTGAGAAAATGATTGATGTCTACGCAACCTTTGCTGAGGATTTTATGGGCATTCCCGTAATTAAAGGGGTTAAAACTGCCTCCGAGCGATTTGCGGGAGCTGATGACACCTATTGCATTGAAGCGCTAATGCAGGATGGAAAAGCATTGCAAGCCGGGACTTCTCACTTTTTAGGACAAAATTTTGGGAAAGCATTCGATGTAAAGTTTACGACAAAAGAAGGAAAAATTGAACATGCTTGGGGAACATCTTGGGGAACTTCAACTCGATTAATGGGTGCTTTAATCATGACGCATTCCGACGACTTAGGTTTGGTTCTTCCACCATCTTTAGCACCAATTCAGGTGGTAATCGTTCCAATATTTAAAGGTGATGATCAATTAAATCAAATTAATGAGGTTGCATTTTCCATAGAGGAAAAGTTAAAAGCAAAAGGAATATCAGTAAAATATGATAACCGAACTGATAACAAACCAGGTTGGAAATTTGCCGAGTACGAATTAAAAGGTGTACCTGTAAGAATCGCAATGGGTGCCAGAGATCTGGAAAATAAGACGGTAGAAATTGCAAGAAGAGATAATCTCACTAAAGAAGTTCAACCAATTGAAAACATCGAAATCTATATTGAAGAACTACTTCAAACGATTCAGAAAGATATTTATAATAAAGCTTTATCTTTTAGAGATGCTCATATTACGCCAGTAAATTCTTATGAAGAGTTTAAAACTGTTTTGGAAGAAAAAGGTGGATTTATTTCTGCTCACTGGGACGGCACTGCGGAAGAAGAGGAGCAAATTAAAAATGAGACAAAAGCCACTATTCGATGTATTCCTATAGACAATAAGATGGAGGAGGGAATTTCTTTAATTACGGGGAAACCTTCAAATCAACGAGTTATTTTCGCAAAAGCCTACTAAAAATTTATAAAAATAGCATTCATTTTAAATGTTAATTTTTTTATAAAAAAATAGAATTTTATCTTAATGGATTAAATTTTGCATGCAGTTGATTATTAAACTTTAAAAATTAAACTATTATGGCTTTAAACATTATCGACCTTATTAAAGGACAGTTAGGTCCAGCGTTAGTATCGCAGGCAGCTTCTCAATTAGGAGAAAGTGAATCTGGAATTTCAAAAGCAATAAGTGGATTATTACCTGCGATCGTAGGTGGATTGGCTAACAATGCAGACAAACCAGGGATTCTTGATGCAATTACAAGTGCCGGTTCAAGCGGAATGCTAGGTAACCTATTAGGTGGATCCTCAAACAATTCATTAATTACTACGGTTTTAACATCTATTTTTGGTGATAAAATTAGTGGATTGGTGAATGCAATTTCTTCGTTTTCTGGAATTAGCAGCTCTTCTTCTAGCTCATTATTAAACATGGTTACCGGTGCAACCTTAGGTTCAGTTGGTAAATATGCTACCGATAATAATTTAGGAGCATCTGGAATTACAAACTTACTACATGATCAGAAAGGAATTGTTTCTTCTTTATTACCTGCAGGTCTTTCTTTAGCTTCATTAGGTTTAGGAAACGTATTTGGTGGTAATGATGCAGTAAAAGTAACTTCATACGATCAGCCGAAAGTAGAAGTTAACAGAGCTGGTGAAACACATGTTACTTCTACGCCCGACAATAACGAGGGAGGATCAATCTGGAAATGGTTGTTACCTTTGTTATTATTAGCTTTAGCTGCTTGGTTCTTATGGAAACAATGCAATAAGCCAGCAGATCAAACCGTCGTAACTACAACTGATTCTACAGCAGTTCCTACTGATTCATCAGCAATGATGAATGATACAGCAGTAGTAACTGGAACAAAAGAAGTTACTGATATTGATCTAAACGGTACTCCTATCAAAGGTTATGCTAATGGAATGGAGGCTACAATGATTAATTTCTTAAAATCTGACGGTTATAAAAATGCAGCAGATGATTCAGCACTAAAAGACACATGGTACAGTTTTGATAATGTGAACTTCAAAATGAATTCCGCTACTGAATTAGAAGCAGGATCTGAAGGTCAGTTACAAAATTTAGCTGCGATTCTGAAAGCATATCCAGAGGCAAAAATCAAAGTTGGTGGATATACTGATAATGTTGGTGATGCAGCAGTTAACAAAACAATTTCTCAAAAAAGAGCAGATTTCATCAAAGGGCAACTAAGCAAATTAGGTGTAGCTTCTCAAGTTGTTGAGGCTAAAGGATACGGAAGCGAATTCGCGACTGTTCCAGCTACAGCTTCAGATGCTGAAAGAGCTGTTGACAGAAAAATGGCTGTTCGATTTACAAAATAATCTTACTTTCTATAAAAATGAATCCCGAATTATTTCGGGATTTTTTTTGTTTTATAAATAATACCAGAAATTTTTTATTTATTTTTGTTAGAACAATCTAACATTTGTGAGCAGTTCAAAAACGCCGTGGAGAAGAGAGAAGCATTCCAATTCTTTACCAGAAGTTTTTTCATCTATTAATATTCCGAAAGACGCTGGCTTTTGGAAGAAGTTATTTGCTTTTGCTGGCCCAGGACTTATGATTGCTGTTGGTTACATGGATCCAGGGAATTGGGCAACTGATATTGCCGGAGGAGCTGGTTTTGGTTATACCCTACTTTCTGTAGTTTTAATATCCAATTTATTTGCAATGATTCTCCAACATTTATCTCTAAAATTAGGAATTGTTGCAGAAAGAGATTTAGCACAAGCTTGTCGAGATCATTTTGGTCCTAAAACTAATTTCATCCTTTGGATTTTCTGTGAAATTGCAATTGCTGCTTGTGATTTAGCCGAAGTCATCGGTTCGGCTATCGCTTTAAATCTACTATTCGGAATTCCTCTAACCTGGGGAGTTGCCATCACCATCATAGATGTTTTTATAATTCTCTTCTTACAAGCAAAGGGATTTAGAATTCTAGAAAGCATCGTAGCAGGTTTGACGATCGTTATTCTCGGAAGTTTTCTGTACGAGATTATATTGAGCAAACCGGACCTTTTCCCTCTACTTAGTGGTTTGGTTCCGCAAAAAGAAATAATTACAAATCCATCCATGTTATATATTGCTATCGGGATTTTGGGTGCAACCGTAATGCCACACAACTTATATTTACATAGCAGTATTGTACAGACAAAAAATTATGACCGGACGCACGAGGGTAAAAAAGAGGCCATTAAATTTGCGACCATTGATAGTACAGCATCTTTATTTGTAGCTTTTTTCATCAACGCTGCTATTTTAATTGTTGCAGCGGCAACATTTCACACTACCGGAAATCATGATATAGCCGACATTCACGATGCACACAAAATGCTGACACCGATCCTAGGCACTACTCTAGCAAGTATATTTTTTGCCATAGCATTATTAGCCTCCGGTCAGAATTCTACATTAACAGGAACTTTAGCGGGGCAAATTGTGATGGAAGGTTTTCTCAATATACGATTGAAACCTTGGCTCAGAAGATTATTAACGAGATCTATCGCGGTAATTCCTGCACTAATTGTAACAATACTATACGGTGAAAAAGGAACAACAGATCTACTTCTTTTATCGCAGGTTATCCTTTCGATGCAATTAAGTTTTGCAGTAATTCCTCTGGTGATGTTTACTAACTCAAAATTGAAAATGGGTGAATTTGTAAATAAAACATGGCTAAAAACTTTAGTTTGGATTATTTCAGCAATTATTCTCGTTCTCAATCTGGTATTACTCTATCAAACTTTCTTTTAAAACAAGACCATTAACGCTAATGTCTGCCGAAATGTCCTAAAGTACATTTTGGCAAAATCTTTGTGAATTGCTGAGTACTAAAATTAATATTATGTCAGAGAATAAAGATATTCACGAAGAAAAGTTAAATCCACAAGAAGAGGTCAATAACGATCCAATAGAAGATACGGCTTCAGATGTGACAACACAGCCATCTTCGGAAGACCTTTTGGCAGAAGAAAAAGATCGATATATCCGATTATTCGCAGAATTTGAAAATTACAAAAAGAGAACTACCAAAGAAAAAATGGAGTTCTTTCAATATGCTAATCAGGACATGATGATCTCTATGTTAGATGTTCTGGACGATTTTGAGCGTGCAATCAAGGAAATTGCTAAAAATGGCAATGAAGAAGATTTGAAAGGTGTGGAGCTTATTTATAATAAATTTAAAAATAAATTAAATGATAAAGGCTTGAAACCAATAAGTGTAAATGCTGGTGATGATTTCAATGTGGATTTCCATGAAGCAATTACCCAAATTCCTGCACCTTCAGAAGATCTGAAAGGAAAAATTGTAGACGTGATAGAAACCGGTTATCAACTTTCTGATAAGGTGATCCGTTTCGCAAAAGTAGTTACTGGAAACTAATTTAAAAAGTCGAATTGTGCAACCCGGCTTGAGCGGAAATCCTTTTTTTTGTTGGGAACAAAGCGAAGGCAAAAAAAAAAGATTGGGAGCGGAAGACGGATTATGTTGCCCAAATAAAAAGTAAAATATATTTTCAGTTCTTATCTGAAGAAACTCACTCCTAATTATTATGTCAAAGAGAGATTATTACGAAATATTAGAAATCAGCAAAAGTGCTTCTCCGGAAGAAATAAAAAAAGCCTATCGTAAGATGGCTATTAAATTTCACCCCGATAAAAACCCAGGTGATAAAGCTGCAGAAGAGAAATTTAAAGAAGCCGCAGAAGCTTACGAAGTCTTGAGCGACGGCAATAAGAAAGCACGTTACGACCAGTATGGTCACGCCGGAATGAACGGTGGTGGCGGATTCGGCGGTGGCGGTGGCTTTGGAGGCGGCGGAATGAACATGGATGACATTTTCTCTCAATTTGGAGATATCTTTGGTGGACATTTTGGCGGCGGTGGCGGTCAACAAAGACAACAGCTAAGAGGTAGTAATTTGCGTGTACGAATTAAACTGAATCTTGAAGAAATGGTGAAAGGAACACAAAGAACCATTAAAGTCAAGAAAATGAAATTGGCACCTGGTGCGACAGCAAAAACATGCCCTACCTGTAATGGCTCAGGAGTTCAGGTGAAGGTTATGAATACCATGTTCGGACAAATGCAAACTCAAACGCATTGTGGAACTTGTCAGGGAATAGGGAAAGTAGCAGATAAAATTCCAGCTGGAGCGAATTCGCAAGGTCTGATTAAAGAAGATGAAGAAGTAACGATCAATATTCCGGCAGGAGCAAGAGAAGGAATCCAACTCAATGTACAAGGAAAAGGGAATGACGCGCCATTTGGAGGTACGCCTGGTGATTTGCTTGTGGTCGTTGAAGAAGAAGTAGATGCTACCATAAAAAGAGAAGGTGATAACCTTCATCAGGAATTGTATATTTCTTTTGCAGAAGCAGCTTTGGGAGCTCATAAAGAAATCCCTACGGTTGGTGGAAAAGTTAAAATAAAAGTAGATCCTGGAACACAATCAGGCAAAATACTAAGACTTTCGAAAAAAGGTTTACCTAGTATCGATAGTTATGGAACAGGTGATATGTTTGTTCATATTAATGTCTGGACTCCTCAAAATCTTTCTAAAGAGCAGAAAGAATTTTTTGAAAAGCAGATGAGCAACGGCGATATGATGGCTGAACCCTCTGGAAAAGAAAAGACCTTTTTCGACAAAGTAAGAGACTTGTTCGATTAAAATAAAAGAGAGAGATTTCAATTGAAATCTCTCTCTTTTTATAATTTACGGATAACCGCAAATCGGCATTATTGTATTTTTTATTCGAACTTTGCTCAGTGAAATACTTTTTCGAAATTTAAAAAAGTGGATAAAACAGCATTTTTGTAATTAAATATTTGCAGACTTTGGGTTTAAAATTTGCTGCATGATTGAAAACGGATATACATTATAATTTTCTTTCTTTTATATTAGTGATTGTGCCCTGCATATAATAACCACTCTTTTTGCGATTTGGCCGATACATTCTGTGTAGTTTTTTGAGCGATCTTTTCCTGAGCCCTCATTATAGATTTGCTAATCATATTGTGTTCGATCATCTCATCTTCCTTCATCCCCAACCTGTTCATTAATTCTGCCAAATGGTCACCCCCAAATAATTGAAAAATAGGCTCAGAAATTGAAGAGAAAACAGTAATTTCTTTTTTGTCGAGCTTATCCGCAATTCTATGTTCTTCTGTCTGTAAAGGATGGTGCTCTACAAAAATCAAATCCTTGTCTTGTTGCATCAGACCTAAGTGATCGGCTAAATAAACTTCGACTTCAACTTGATTTTCCTTAAGATAAAGTTCAAGATTACTTTTGGTTTCTGCAAACCACGCCACAAACATTACTTTAGGATTTGACTTCTTTAATGATAAACAAGCATTAAATTTTGCTTTTTCTGTGATCCATATTTTGTCGTGAACTAATAATACTTTCTTCTTTTTACTAAATAATCCGAACATATTGGAGATTTTTAAAATTAATTAGAATTTTTATTGAAACTGCAAAATAAGAAATTCTGCGTTGTCCCAAATGGGGTTATGTGATCTTCCAGAACAAAATTAATTAATTTAAAGTTTTTTTGAAAAGCAGAACTTAGTTTTTCGTCGCTGTATCGGGTGACTTCTAAACCACTGCATTTTAAGGGTCCATTTTCCGAAAATGTTCCAATGATTAAGAAACCAGTGACTGCTTTCTACACAATCAATTTGTATTGATCTATTTCATCATCGGTTGTTAAAAAATGGAAGGCAGCGCGGTCATGCCAGATATCGTAGACTTCTAAAGGACTAAATTCTGTAATATCACTGACGATCCAGGTTATCTTTTTTGCTTTTTCACCAAGCCGCTTTTTTGCTTTTTCAATAGCTTTCTCAGAAATATCAAGAACGGTAATATTTTCAAAACCATCTTTTAACAAATGATCGACCAAATTACTATCTCCACCACCAATATCAATAATCTTTATTTTTTTATCGTGTCCAAATGACTCTATCAATGAAAGTGACGTTTTTGGTACTTGTTGGGTCCAGCTAACTTCGTTTGCGCTTTTAGTTTCGTAAACCGTTTCCCAATGTTTTTTTCTATCTAAATCCATCTCCGAAGATTTTTTTTATTTTGATACCTTGAATCCTAAAGTTTCAACTGCTCTTTTTGAAATATTATGATCATTCTCTCCACTTCCACCACCGGAAATTCCTAAACTCCCCACAAGGTCGCCATCTTTGAAGACAGGCATTCCTCCACCTAACAATAACAGATCCTGCATGGTATTTAAATTTTTAGCATCCTTGCTATTTGCCGCTTTAAACATAAGATCCCAAGTCGCTGTTTGTGTGGAAAACGAGGTGTAAGCTTTTTTCCGAGATGCTTCGGTATTATGCGGTCCTACTTGATCGCCTTTCAACAATAGTAAAACTACACCTGCATTATTCAAAACCGCAATTGAAACTTTTCTGTCTAATTTTTGAGCTTGATTATTTGCCTCCTTCGCTAACTCCATGGCACCTTGCTGGTTCAACGAAGTTGATTTCTCAAGCATTTGTGCTGAAAATTGTACCGATATAAATAATAAAGTAAGTAGTGAAAATCTATATCGTTTAATCATAATAAATTCTATTTAAGTTTAACATGCTTCGCTAATTGCGAATTCATATCTGGTAAATTTAGAACTAATAATAAGTAAATAATGCATTATATTAAATTAAGAATTATAGAAAATTTCAATAGGGCATAAAAGTCCAGTTGCGCTTCTTTTTAAAGAAATACTGGAGGTAAAAAATCGAAGTTCTGAGCAAAAATCACTACTTTTGTATTTGTTAAAATTCACCTTAAAATTATTATAATGGCAGACAGATCAAAAATCATTTATACATTAACAGATGAAGCTCCAATGTTGGCTACACATTCTTTTTTACCAATTGTAAAAGCATTTACAAAGAAAGCAGATATAGAAATTGTTCCAAAAGATATTTCTCTTGCAGGTAGGATCTTAGCGAATTTCTCTGAATTTTTAAATGACGATCAGAAAGTAGAAGATGCTTTGTCAGAATTGGGTACTCTAGCAACTACACCAGAAGCAAACATTATTAAACTTCCAAATATCTCCGCTTCAGTTCCTCAGTTAGATGAGGCGATTGCTGAACTGCAGAAAGACGGTTTCGCAATACCCAACTACCCTTCTGAGCCTAAAAACGCTGATGAAGAGGCCATTAAAAATAAATATGCAAAAGTTCTTGGTAGTGCGGTAAATCCAGTATTAAGAGAAGGAAACTCTGACCGGAGAGCGCCCAGAGCGGTAAAGAATTACGCAAAAGCAAACCCACATAAAATGGGAGATTGGTCTGCAGATTCTAAAACGACGGTGGCAAATATGCATTCCGGTGATTTTTATGGTACTGAAAAATCGGTTACCGTAGAAAATGATTCTCAATTTAAAATAGAATTCGTTGGGAATGATGGCTCTGTTAAAGAATTAAAAGGTCTATCGCCTTTGAAAGCTGGTGAAATTATCGACAGTTCCGTAATGAGTCTTTCTGCATTGAAAGGATTTGTTGCTGATGCAATAGCTGAGGCGAAAGCTGCAAATGTTCTTCTTTCTGGACATTTAAAGGCGACGATGATGAAGGTTTCTGATCCAATTATTTTTGGTGCGATCGTAGAAACTTATTTCAAGGATGTTTTTTCAAAATATAAAGATACTTTCAAAGAATTAGACATTAATCCAAACTTCGGATTAGCGACTTTATTTGAAAAAATTTCTGGTAACGTAAAAGAAGCAGAAATCAAAGCAGATATCGCTAAAACAATTGAAAACGGACCTAGAATCGCGATGGTGAATTCTGACAAAGGCATTACCAATTTCCATGTTTCTTCTGATGTTATTGTAGATGCATCTATGGCTGCCTTAATTAGAGGCGGTGGTAAAATGTGGAATGCGGAAGGAAATGAAGAAGATACCGTTGCCATGATACCAGACAGATGTTATGCTGGTTTCTACCAAGCAGCTATTGATGATATGAAGAAAAATGGAGCACTGGATCCTAGAACAATGGGTTCTGTTCCCAATGTTGGATTGATGGCTCAGAAAGCTGAAGAATACGGATCTCATGATAAAACTTTCCAACTTTCTGCAAACGGAACCGTAAAAGTTTCTGATGCGAACGGAAAAGTTTATATGGAACAACCAGTTGAAGCTGGAGATGTTTTCAGAATGTGTCAGGCGAAAGATGCACCCATTCAGGATTGGGTAAAATTAGCGGTAAACAGAGCTAGATTATCTGACACGCCAGCAGTTTTTTGGTTAGATGACCAAAGAGCTCACGATCGTGAGATGATCAAAAAAGTTGAAAAATATCTGAAAGATTATGATACATCTGGTCTTGATATTCGAATTATGAATATTGAAGACGCTATGACTTTCACTTTGGAAAGAATCAGACAAGGTTTAGATACCATTTCAGTTTCTGGAAACGTGTTGAGAGATTATCTGACAGATTTGTTCCCTATTTTGGAACTTGGTACGTCAGCAAAAATGCTTTCTATTGTTCCATTGATGAACGGTGGTGGTCTTTTCGAAACAGGAGCGGGAGGTTCTGCACCAAAACATATCGAGCAGTTTATCAAAGAAGGTTATTTGCGTTGGGATTCTTTAGGAGAATTTATGGCACTACAGGCAAGTTTGGAACATTTGGCGCAAACTCAAAATAATGACAAAGCACAAATCCTGGCAGATGCCTTAGATACCGCAAACGAGGAATTTCTTGCCAATGATAAATCACCTGCAAGAAAAGTTGGATCTATTGATAACAGAGGATCTCACTTCTATTTGGCGATGTATTGGGCAGAAGCTTTAGCAAAACAAACTAAAAATAGTGAAATGGCTACCGCTTTTTCCACTATTGCAAAGGAGTTAAAAGACAATGAAACTCTGATTAACGAGGAGTTAATTGGTGCTCAAGGAAAACCGCAAGATATTGGTGGTTATTACCAGCCTGATTTCGATAAAACAGATGAGGCAATGCGACCTTCTCCAACGCTAAATTCTATTCTTAATAAAATTTAGAAAACTTTTATTTTTCAATAATTACATTAATAAAAAACATGCTCAACCTGAGTGTGTTTTTTGTTTTACTCTCTTTTTGATGAAAATTAAATTGTGTATTTTTGCGTAAACTAAAAACAATTTTCATGAAAAAACTATTTATTGCGACTACAGTTCTTATGGTAGTTGCTTGCAGCAAAGAAGAAAAGATAAAAGAAGAAAAATCAGGAAGTTTATCCGATCTGGTTACCACTGCAAAAGACTACAGTAAAATTAACAATTCTCTGGAAGAGGTCTCTAAGAATGTAGAAAAGTTAAAAGCAATGACCCCATTAACCAATGAACAGTTAAAATCTTTATTGCCTGAACAATTGATTGGTTTAAAAAGAACAGAACTTACCGTAGGAGATAATTCTATGCTTAATCTATCGTCAGCAGAAGCTAAGTTTTCTGATAAAGAAAATAAAGAAGTTAAGTTGGAGATTCTTGATGGAGCAGGTGAAACAGGAAGTGCGATGGTTTCCATGCTCATGATGGGTCTTAATATGAATAAAGAAAAAATTACTGAGACCGGCTTCGAAAGAAGCGAAGACATTAATGGAGGGAAAGCAATTGTTTCGGAAGATAAAAATGGCGAAAACATCAGTTCTAAAATTCAGATGATGATTAAAAACCGCTATCTTTTAACCCTAAGTGGAGAAGGGCTTTCATATGAAGAACTGAAGAAGGGTTTAGCAGAGATTAATATTTCCGATTTAAAATAAATTCTATTTAAAACCTTACATAAGAACTTCCCGAAAATAATTGGGAAGTTTTTTTGTGAACGTAACACTTAAATTTGGATTTAGTTTGTGATCCAAATTGAAAAGTAAAATACAAAAAACATCTTTTCAATCTCAAAACTATTTTACTGAATTTTAATAATCGTGATAATTATTCGATTTTCAATTTGTTATAAAAATTCCATTTAAAATGGAGATCAATTTAGTTTCCATAGAATTCTCCTTCCTAATTGAAAGATCTTTCACAGAGAAAAGTGGGAAAATTATTAAGGTAA
Source organism: Chryseobacterium sp. SNU WT5 (assembly GCF_007362475.1). Taxonomy (NCBI): domain Bacteria; kingdom Pseudomonadati; phylum Bacteroidota; class Flavobacteriia; order Flavobacteriales; family Weeksellaceae; genus Chryseobacterium; species Chryseobacterium sp. SNU WT5. The sequence continues at coordinate 2,790,582 of NZ_CP041687.1, read as the reverse complement.
AAGCCCTTTCTGCAGATGCAAAAAAGGGCTTTTTGTTTATTTAAATTCCTTTGATTAAAACGAAAAAGAATTATAACATTTTTAGATTATTAACTTCTAACTCAGACAATATTCTCCAGTGTCCCCTTTTAATGTTTTTCTTGGTTAAACCCGCAAACATTACTCGATCCAATAATTCAACTTCATAACCTAATTTCTGGAAGATCCGACGCACTACTCTATTCCAACCGATATGGATTTCGATACCAATTTCATTTTTAGGTTTTCCTTCGATGTATGAAATACTGTCTACTTCTGCTATTCCTTCTTCTAATCTTAAACCTTCCGCAATGATGTTTAAATCCGCTCTATCTAATTTCCGATCCAATGTAACATGATAGATTTTCTTCATGGTAAAAGACGGGTGTGTAAGCTTCTTGGTCATATGTCCATCATTCGTCAATAAGATAACCCCTGTCGTTGAACGGTCTAATCTCCCCACTGGGAACAATCTGTAAGGTGATGCATTGGCTACCAGATCCAAAACAGTTTTTCTTGCTTTGTCATCTTTAGTTGTAGAAATATATCCTTTCGGCTTGTTCAATAAAACATAAACCGGTTTCTCTGGTGTAATTCCCTGTCCGTCGAAGACAACTCTGTCCGTTTTCTGAACCTGGTAACCCATTTCGGTAACAGGTTTTCCGTTTACTTCTACCAAACCTTGTGTAATTAAATCATCTGCTTCTCTACGAGAACAAATTCCAGAATTAGCAATATATTTATTTAAACGGATCGATTCTTTAGGAGTCTCTTTTGCCAACTTATCAAACCTTCTTTTTTGAACAAAAGAACGGGTTTTCTGCGCTTCATCTACGGGGACGAATGGTTTTTTATAAGGTTTTTTTACTCCGGATTTTGAAGCACCTGTTACAGCTTTACCACTTTTATCAAAAGACTTCCCAACTCTCTTTCCCATCTTTCTGGAAGCTGGTTTGTCAAAAGTCTTTTCGTAAGATTTTGCTTCTGCGGCAGACATTAATCTTGGCTCTCTTGGTGCCTTAGGCTCTTTTTTCTCTTCTGGTTTTTCAGTGCGAGGTCTTACAGTTTTTGTTGCACGAGCTTTTGGCGAACTTCCTGAATTAGAAATTTTGCTTATTCTTTGCTTCTTATTACCTTTACTATCTCTGCTCATGTTCTGAAAAATTTATCTGCAAAGATAAGCTATTTTTTACAGGTTTAAATGCATAAAGGATAGAAGTAAAAGCAAATATTTTAAGATATTAAAAATCTCAATTTAGTAAAAATATCAGATAATATGGAATTTGCGATTTGCTTTAAAGAAAATAATACTGATGAATTCCATTGGCCAACATGGAGATAATTCCAATGAATATCCAAATTCTCAACATATTTAAATTGATGAATTTCGAATATTTGGTCTTATTCAAAATGAGAAAAACAGCTATGATCTGAATAAAAATACTTCCCGCAAAGTAGAAACTCATGATACTTTTCAGTCCCATTTTCCAAATAATTAATACCGACGAACATTGCGCTAATATTAATAGAATTACAAGTATAGCACTGGTTGTTTTTGAACTAAATATGTTGGCAATTGTAAAATAACCAAAAACTCGATCTGCATTCTTTGTCAGGGTATCTTTTAAAACATCAATAATTAAGAGCATTAAAAAGATGAATATCGACATTAAAAATATCTGCAAGGAAAAGGTTTTATAATACACCAGCATTCCAAAAAATGGATACAATGATAAACTCACAAATGTTAGATTATTAATAATCAATAACTTGCTCAATTTATGACTATAAAACCACATCAAAAACTGGTAGATCAAAAAGAAAAAGAAAACCCGTATTGAGATTGCAGCAGCAATTCCGAGCGAAATTGAATTAAGCAAAATGTACGCGTAAAGAAAATATTTTTGTTTTAAGAAATTTTGAACTCGGGTCCGAAATGGTTTTGTGACCTCATCTTTTTCGCGATCATAAAACTGATTGATAATACCTCCTGCTAAAATACTTAGAATAGAGCAGAAAATAATACCATGAACTTTAAAATCAAACACAAAATTTCTTAAACTTTCCTCCTGATTAAATAGAAAAAAAGTAGAAACGTATAAGGCAAAAGTTAGTAATAAAGTGACAAGAACCCGGGCACCCATTATAAAGGCAATAAATTGAGATAATCGATAAATAAATGGATTTTTCATAAATCGTAAAGTCACAAAATCCTAAATAAAAAAATTTAAATTGATAATTTTAGACTTCCACAGTTTTTAGAATCGGTAAATCACTTCCTTGTGAAAACCTTCCAGCATTTTCTCTGCTTTTTTATAGTCTTTTGTAAAACCTAAAATATAACCACCACCGCCGCTGCCACAAAGTTTTAGATAGTATGCATTAGAATCTAAACCTTTTTTCCAAGCATTATAGATACTCTCTGGAATCATTGGTTTGAAGTGCTCGTATGCCCAGACCGATAAACTTTTTAAATTTTTAAAAAAAGGATTCATTTCTTTTTTCAAGAAAGTATCAATACACGCGTTATTGTAACGAATAAATTCTTCCTTCATGGTTTTCCGGAAACCTTCTGTTTTCATTTTTTCAAAGAAAATCTGAACCATTGGTCCTGTTTCACCAGTCATTCCGGAATCAATCAAGAAGATGGCTCCTTTTCCCTCGTGACTCTCGGGAATTGAAACCTTATCTACACTTTCTCTATTTTCGATCAGAATTGGTAGATTCATGTAACAGATCAATGGATCTATTCCAGAACTTTTGCCGTGGAAATAACTTTCCATCTGACCAAAAATGGTACGAAGATTTTTTAGTTCTTCTTTAGAGATATGTTCAGGTTGGTAACCTTTGATTGCGTACTTTTCAAAAATAGCCGCTACTAAAGCACCTGAACTTCCTACTCCATATCCTTGAGGGATATTGGAATCAAAGAATAATCCTTTCTTAATATCTTTTATAAACCGGGAGACATTAAGTTCAAATGATTCTGGTAGTTTCAAATCTTTTAAATAGGCGGAATATTTTAGTAAAGAATCATTTGACTTTTTTTCAAAGTCACTTTCTAAATCAGAAAATTTCAAAGTTCCTTTATAGAAACTATATGGCACCGTTAGACCCTGGGAATCTTCAATAATACCGTATTCACCGAACAACAGGATTTTTGCGTAAAATAAAGGGTTTGCCATAGTTTAATTTAATCCGTAGGATTATCGTTGCAAATTTAACACTTTTTTACAATAAACACCTCAAGCTTAACAAATTTTAAGCCAGGTGCCCAATTATTCATCAACATAAAAAACTATTTTCCTTTAACAAGTTTCACTTTTAAGAAACGGATTAATAGGAGGCCAATAAAGAAAAATACTGACATGGATAAAGCTGAATATCTCATATTATGATACTGTTCTATAATTGTTGCGAAAATAAACGTTCCTATGATGATCGCAATCTTTTCAAGAACATCATAAAAGCTAAAAAACGTCGTATTATCCATGCTGTTTTCTGGAAGAAGTTTGGAATAGGTAGAGCGTGACATTGCTTGCAGACCACCCATTACCAAGCCTATTATAGCAGCAATTATATAGAACTGATATTCTACATTCGGATTTTCTTTGTTAAGAAAATAGGCAGAAAGACAAGCGACAATCCATAATATGATCGCTATCGAAATTACATTTTTATTCCCAATTTTACGTGATAATTTTGAAAATAAAACTGCGCCTATGATTGCTTCAATCTGAATGACCAACAAAGTCATAATTAATTTATCCTGTTCAAGGTTTATTTCACTTTTCCCAAATAACGTTGCCATCAAAAAAATCGTCTGCATCCCAACACTATAAAAGAAGAAGCTTGAAAGAAAGAATTTGAGATTTCGATCTTTAAATAATACGCGGCCTACTTTAAATAACTCACGAAAACTTTGTTTGGCAATATCAATATAAAACTGCACATTGTCTTTTAGAACTTCCCAAAAACCTCCTTGTTCTTCATGTTTCTTAAATATATTTTTATAATTAAGCAACACCAGATCTTTCGGTAACTGTTCTTTAATATTACCAAATTGCGGTAAATGTTTAAAGGTATATTGTGAAAAACCAAACCACCAAGCACCCGTCAGTAAGAAAGAAATTCGGGTATACATTTTGGCTTGTTCTGCATCTTTCGCAAAAACCTGAATAAGAACCAAGCAGATAATGACCAAAACAACCGAACCTAGATATCCATATACATATCCTTTCGCGGAGAGGGCATCCTGCTTATCAGGAGTTGCAATATCGGGTAAAAATGAATTATAGAATACTAAACTCCCCCAAAAACCTACACTTGCGGTAATGCTGAACAATAATCCAAGAAATACATTTTGCATGCCTGTAAACATGGCTAATCCCATACAGGACGTTGCTCCTAAATAACAGAAAAATTGTAGAAATGATTTTTTATTTCCAATGGTATCCGCGAGTGAAGAAAGGAAAGGTGATAAAATAACGACAATTAAAAAAGAAATGGTCAATGAATATCCATAAATAGCATCAGGTTGATACTCTTTACCAAAAATAGTGATCATATGTCGAACAGGAACTTTAATCCATTTCCCGGTTGCCTCTACAAACTCTGTTTTTTCAGAAGCCGTAGTCAATATCGAAAAATAAATCGGAAAAATGGTAGAAGTAATTACCAATGAATAAACAGAATTTGCCCAATCATACAAAGCCCAGGCTTTCATAATTTTAGGATTATTCTTGATATTTTGAGTTTGTAATGGTTCGTTTTCCGACATTTGTAAATAATTAATGGAACAAAAATAACAAAACCATTAAGAATCTGTTGATAAAATCAACAGTAATTCTTAATGGTCTGATTAGCAGAATCTTATATTTTACAAGTTTTCAATAACAATTGCGGAAGCACCACCACCACCATTGCAAATAGCTGCAGCACCATACTTACCATTATTTTGCTTCAGAATATTAATCAAAGAAACAATTATTCTAGAGCCTGAACTTCCCAGTGGGTGACCGAGAGATACGGCACCACCATTCACGTTCACTTTGGAGGCATCAAGACCTAAAATCTTATTGTTAACCAAACCAACAACAGAAAAAGCTTCGTTAAACTCGAAATAATCGATATCTGAAATTTCTAAGTTGGCTTTCTTCAAAGCAATTGGTAAGGCTTTGGAAGGAGCAGTTGTGAACCATTCTGGCTCATGAGAGGCATCGGCGTAACTTACGATTTTGGCCAAAGGTTTCAAGCCCAATTCGTCCATTTTTTCCTTAGACATTAATATCAAAGCAGAAGCCCCATCATTTAAAGTTGAAGCATTAGCAGCCGTTACCGTTCCGTTTTCTCTTTGAAAAACAGTTGGTAAAGTTCCGATTCTGTCAAAATTGACTGATTTATATTCTTCATCTTCTGAAAACACAATTGGATCTCCCTTTCTCTGTGGGATTTCGACAGAAACAACTTCATCTTTAAATTTCCCTTCACTCCATGCTTTTGCAGAGCGCTTATAAGATTCTACGGCGAAATTATCCTGGTCTTCTCTTGTAATATTATATTCAGCTGCACATTTTTCTGCACATACCCCCATGTGAACTTTTCCATAAACGTCTGTTAATCCATCGAGGACCATTCCATCCTGCATTTTAACATCACCTAATTTTGTAGCAGTTCTGGCATTATAATAATGTGGTACAGAAGACATATTCTCCATTCCACCTGCTATGATCACCTCTTGATCACCAGCTTTGATTGACTGCGCAGCCATCATCACGGCTTTCATTCCTGAAGCACAAACTTTGTTAATGGTAGTTGCTGGAGTTTGATCAGATAATCCTGCACCCATTGCAGCCTGTCTTGCCGGCGCCTGTCCTTCACCTGCCTGTAAAACATTTCCCATATAAACTTCCTGAACATATTTCGGATCAAGACTTATTTTATCTAAAGCACCTTTGATGGCAGTTGATCCTAATTTGGTTGCTGGAACCGATGATAAACTTCCTAAAAAACTTCCCATTGGAGTTCTTACTGCAGATACGATGAATACTTCTTTCATTATATTTATTTTATTATTTTAAAGTACGCCAAATTACAAAAAAAAACACACTTTCGAAAAAGCGTGTTTTTGACCTGTTATAATTTATTTTTTAGTGGTTAAGGACTGCGCCTTCGGTAACATCTTCGGGATGGTGTTTGTGTTTAAACATGACGGCAAATAAAAGTGCAATAATCAAAGCATATACTGCAAAAACAAACCAGATTTCATGCCACATCTTATTCCCAGATTGTTCTGTAAAGAAAGATGAAATTAACCATCCACTAACATAACTTCCTAAAATTGCTCCAAATCCGTTCGTCATCATCATAAATAAACCTTGAGCTGATGAACGGATTTTACTGTCTGTGGTAGTTTCAATAAATAAAGACCCTGAAATATTGAAAAAATCAAATGCCATTCCGTAGATAATATTAGATAATATTATAAGAATTAAACCAAAACCTTCTGGTGAGCCAAACGAGAAAAATCCAAAACGTAAAACCCACGCAATCATACTAATTAGCATAACTTTCTTTATTCCAAATTTATAAAGGAAAAACGGGATTGCTAAAATGAATAAAGTCTCTGAAATTTGCGAAATTGAAATAATCATTGTCGAGTAATGCACAACTGCCGAATCTTTAAATGCAGCAATATTTCCAAAATCTTTTAGGTAAGTATCGCCATACATATTAGTCAACTGTAATGCTGCTCCTAAAAACATAGAGAAAAAGAAAAATAAAGCCATTTTTCTATCGGCAAAAAGTTTAAAAGCATCTAAGCCTAACTTTTCGGCAAATGAAGCACCTTCTTTAATTAACCTTGGTGGCGGACATTTTGGAAGAAAAAAAGCAAATATCCCAAGAAAAACAGCGAAAATTCCAGCGAAATAAAATTGATTTGCATTGATTGAATTTCCAAGAAAATCGGCGATTTGCGTTCCTATGTCTATACCTAAATTAGAGAACGATTTAGCATCACTTAAAAAATTTGTGGTCCACATCGCAACAATAAACCCTATTGTACCCCAAACTCTTATTGGTGGAAAAACTTTGACAACATCATAATGACTATCTTTTAATAATTTGTAAGAAATCGAATTAGATAATGACAGTGTTGGCATAAAAAAACACATCCCTACCAATAAGATCCAAAAAAATGTAATAGGATCATCAGTTTTTGCTAATAAAAAAAGAGTTATTCCATACAGAATATGTAAAATTCCATAAAGTTTTTCAGCATTTATCCATTTATCAGCGATTATCCCCATTAAAGCAGGCATAAAAATAGATGCAATGCCTAAAGTTGAAAATACAGCCCCGAATTCAGCACCACTCCACTGTTTATAGGAAAATCCATACGTTCCCAGTGTAGTTAACCAAGCTCCCCAAACGAAAAACTGAAGAAAAGACAATATGGTAAGTCGTAATTTTAAATTCATAATTTTAAATAAAAATTTAATCAATTTTTTTCTTTCTGCGTTTCAGTTCTTCCTGAATCTCCAACGCCGAATCGAAATCTTCGTCTTTCACTGCATCGTCCAATAATTTTTGCAGCTCTTCTAAATTAAGCGCCACCAAATCACCTTCACCCGCCATTTGGTCTATCGTTTCCTCCTGTTTAGAAAGATCATCAAGCTCCAATAAAATCCCCGCCTCACTTAAAACCTGCTGCGTGGTATAAATAGCTGCTTCAAAACGCACTGCCATAGCAACGGCGTCTGAAGTTCTAGCATCTAATATCATTTCTTCACCACTATCTTTATTTTTAAAATTAATGTTGGAGAAAAATACTCCATCAATGATTTGATAAATAATTACAGATGAGATTTCAAAATGCGCCGCTGTAACAAATTTTGAAAATAAATCGTGTGTCAGCGGTCGTGGTGGATGAATATCTTTTTCTAATCCTAATGAAATGGATTGGGCTTCAAAATTGCCAATAACAATAGGTAATTTAATATTGGTTTCTTCATGTTCCAAAAGCAAAGCATAAGCCCCCGACTGGGTTTGGCTGTATGAAATTCCGCGAATGGTTAATCTTTTATAATCCATAACACAAATATAAATGAATTTTTAATAAGTTAGGTTTTAACCTTTATATTTCTCGAGAAATATAACAAATAAAGTCCGAAATTTCTTTCGGACTTTATACTAAATTATAAAAAGAGGTTATCCTTTTAAAGCTTTTATTTTCTCTGTCAATTCAGGAATAATTTTAAGTGCATCACCAACTACTCCATAATCTGCCGATTTAAAGAAAGGAGCTTCTGGATCGTTATTAATCACAACAATTGTTTTTGAAGAATTAACTCCAGCTAAATGCTGAATTGCACCTGAGATCCCAACTGCAACATACAGATTTGGTGAAATTGCTTTTCCAGTTTGTCCAACGTGTTCGGAATGAGGTCTCCAACCAATATCTGAAACTGGTTTTGAACAAGCTGTCGCTGCACCTAAGGTGTTTGCCAAATCTTCGATCATTCCCCAGTTTTCAGGACCTTTCATTCCACGACCTGCAGAAACTACAATTTCCGCTTCTTTAAGGTCTAATCGTCCTGAACTTTGTTCATGAGAAATAACTTTCGTATCTTCATTAGCAACGGCTAAATCTTTAACTTCTTCAGAACCTGAAGCCACATTTTCTTTAACACCATAAGCATTTTGAGAAACTGTAACGATCACTCCAGCTGCTTCTGCTTTGGCATGCATCATTCCTTTACCGGAAAATGCACGTCTTTTTACTTGAAACGGAGCAAAACTTTCTGGAATTTCCAAAACATTAGTTATTAAAGAAAAATTCTTCATAATCGCCAACATCGGAGCTACGGATGAAGCATCTGTAGTGTGTGGGAAAACGATAATATTTCCGTCTGAAACTTCATTCATTGCCTGAGCATAAGCTTTAGCACTGAAATTTTTCAAACCGTCATCTTTAATATTAATTACTTTATCTGCACCGTACTTATATAATAAATCTGAAGAATCTGTTGGATTAACAGAAACTGCAGTTACCGTTTCACCATTCTTTTCCGCGATTGCTTTAGCATAAGAAACTGCCTCAAACGCAGCTTTTTTATAAATACCATTTATATTTTCTGCATATACGAATATTGCCATAATAGATTGTCTTTAAGGTTAGAATTAAATTACTTTCGCTTCTTCGTGAAGCAATCTCACTAATTCGTCAAGATTGTCTGGCGAAACCATTTTCACTGCTGCTCTTGCTGGAACCGAATCGTAAGAAACAGCATCAACTTTTACTTCCGTATTTACTGGTTCATTTACTGTTAAAGGCTTTGACCGAGCAGACATAATACCACGCATATTTGGGATAATTAAATCCTTTTCTTCTACCAATCCTTTTTGTCCGGCAATAACCGCCGGCAATTTTACAGAAATCGTTTCTTTTCCGCCTTCAATTTCTCTAATCGCTGTTGCTTCGGAACCATTTACATCCAAACCAACACAAGCATTAACGAATGGTTGATTCAATAATTGAGCTACCATTCCTGGTACTGCTCCACCATTGTAATCGATAGATTCTCTTCCACAAAGAACTAAATCATACGCTCCACTTTGGGCAACATTTGCAATTTCTTTGGCTACTGAAAAACTGTCTTTTGGTTCAGTATTTATTCTGATGGCATCGTTGGCACCTATTGCCAAAGCTTTTCTGATCACAGGTTCCGTTGTCGCATCTCCAACATTGATTACTGTTACAGTAGTTCCATCGGCTTGTAATTTAACCGCTTTGCTTAAAGCAAACTCATCCCAAGGGTTAATGACCCACTGAATGCCGTTTTTGTCAAAAGCAGATTTGTCTGCTGTAAAATTAATTTTGGACGTAGTATCCGGAACACTACTGATACAAACTAATATTTTCATGTGCTAATATTTATTGTTTAATTTTTGCTAAGATAAATAAAAATATATTATGCATGCATAGTATATTTAAGGTTTTTATATTTTATACATAATTTAGGCGCCAGGTTTTGAAGGTCTGATCTCGATTTTGCTCGGTAAGGTTCTTGGATTCATTTTCAATAAATCTACCACTAACTGTCCAATATCCTCAGGTTGAATTTTCCAGGCGTCTTTTTCAGATGGTACATGATTATTAAAATGAGTAGCCACAGAACCCGGCATAATTGTCGAAACTTTAATATTGTACTTTCGTAAATCTAGCATTGCTGCTTGTGTGAAACCAACTGCACCAAATTTCGAGGCATTGTAGCCCGACCCATTTTCAAAGAAATTGGTTCCCGCCAAGCTAGAAATAGTAATAAAATACCCTTCCGATTTTTTCAATTCTTCAACTGATGCTTTTAAAGTGTGGAAAATCCCTGTAAGATTGGTGTCGATCATTGAGGACCATTCTTCAACAGACAATTCATCAACAGGTTTAAAAACACCCATTCCCGCATTCGCAATCACGTAATCTATTTTTCCAAATTTATGCACGATTTCGGAGACTGCACTTTTTTCATCTTCAAAATTCCTAACATTTGATCCAACACCGAAAATTTTATTTTCATTGGTCGAAAGTTCCTGGGCAATTTGCTCAGCATCTTCTTTATTTCTACCGGAAATAGCAACAATAATACCTTGAGCTTGCAATGCTTTTGCGATTCCAAGTCCAATACCTTTGGTTCCACCAGTAATATAAGCGACTTTGTTTTTCATGTAAAATATATTTCCTTAAAGTTAAAAAAAACGCCCCATTTAAGAGGCGTTTTTAACAAACTTTATACTAAGATTTGGTATAGTTCTCGAAAAACAATGGAATACTTTCGATTCCCTTGTAAAAATTATATAAGCCGTAATGCTCATTTGGGGAGTGAATTGCATCAGAATCTAATCCAAAGCCCATCAAAACAGATTTCGCCTCCAGTATTTCTTCAAACATGGCGGTAATGGGGATACTACCACCACTTCTGTACGGAAGCACTTCTTTACCGAAAGCAGTTTCCATGGCTGCTTTCGCCGCCAAGAATTCTTTGGTATCGCTTGGCAAAACATATGGCATACCACCATGATGTGGTGTAACTTTAACTTTCACATTAGCAGGTGCAATTTTTTCAAAATATTTGGTAAATTTTTCCGTGATTTCTGACGGTGTTTGGTAAGGAACCAATCTCATTGATATTTTTGCAAATGCTTTGGACGGTATAACAGTTTTTGCACCTTCGCCAATGTAACCGCCCCAAATTCCGTTGCAGTCCAAGGTTGGACGAATAGATGTTCTTTCTAATGTTGTATATCCTTTTTCACCTTCTACTCCATTTAGACCAATTGATTTTTTGAAATGTTCCGGATCATCTTTTAACTTATTCATTTCTGCTCTTTCCTCATCAGAAAGCGTTTCTACATTATCATAAAAACCATCAATGGTTATATGGCCATCTTCATCAATTAAGTTAGCAATCATGCGTGAAAGTACGTGAATTGGGTTCGGAACAGCTCCTCCGTATAATCCTGAATGCAAATCCCTGTTTGGGCCTTCTACTTGTACTTCTACATAACTTAAACCTCTTAAACCTGTTGTAACTGTTGGCTGTTCGTTGGAATAAATATGGGTATCCGAAATTAAAATGACGTCACAAGATAATTTTTCTTTATTTTTTTTCACAAAAGCTTCTAAACTTTCAGAACCTACTTCTTCTTCACCTTCAAAAATAAATTTAACATTACAAGGTAAAGTGTTTGTTTTCATCATCGCCTCGAACGCTTTAATGTGCATGAAAAACTGTCCTTTATCGTCAGCAGAGCCTCTGGCGAAAATTGCTCCTTCGGGGTGAATTTCAGTTTTTTCAATATAGGGTTCGAATGGAGGCTTAGTCCATAATTCAAGTGGGTCTGGTGGTTGCACATCGTAATGTCCATATACTAAAACGGTAGGTAAACTTTTATCGATTATTTTTTCACCGTATACAATTGGATACCCTTCAGTAGGACAAACTTCAACGGCATCGGCACCTGCGTCTTTCAAAAATTTTGAAACTTCGTCTGCACATTTTAACACTTCATCTTTATAAGCTGGATCTGCACTGATGGAAGCAATTTTTAATAATTCAAAAAGCTCATCAACGTAGCGTTGTTTATTTTCCTGAATGTAATTTAATGTTTCTTTCATTCTATTTTAATTAAATTATTTAAATATCGAATCTTGTAAAAATAAAAAAAATGTCCTGCAGAAGCAAGACATTTGTACTTTAAGTTATAAAAAGTATTATTTCATTTCCGTTGCAGCTGGAGCCGGCGCTTCTACTACCGTTGCTGTGCTGTCTTTCTTAACCTCCATTTGTGGTTGAGCGACAGTCTTTGCCGCCTCATCCATTTTCATAGCTTTTGCAGCTTGCATTTTATCATATTTGGCAGTTGCTTCATCACTCATGACATCGTCATTATATCTTTCAACACCATCGGTCATTTGCAAAACTCCCTTGTTCGAACCCGCCTGAATTTTTTGACAACTAATAGCCAAACCTGCGATTGCAACGCTTAAAATTATTTTTTTCATATCTACTTTATGATGATTAAGAATCTTTCTAATTTTCAATGCTCAAAAGTATGAAATATTACGATTTTTCCCAAAGGTTTTAGACAAATTCTAAAAAGTTCTTAAAATAATTTTATTTTTTTCTGTTTGTGTAAAGATTAAATAGTCTTTTCCACCATCTTTAATTTTATATTTCTTCTTGATTTCATCAGGAGACAAGGGATAATTCTTTGAAATGATATTGAATTGATCTCCTTTCTTAATATTTTTAGAATCAATTGTTTCAACCTTTAAAATCCTACCAGGAAACTCTGATTTTAAGTCTTCAGCAGTGTAAAAATGGGAATTACGGTGCAACTTCTTTAAAGTAAACTTCTCGGAAACACTGTTAAAGCCACCAGATTTCAAAACTGCATTGTTGGGAATATATAAGTACTGAAGAGGTTCTGAATATTCAGAAACCGCCGATTTTTCAGTATCATATTCGAAAGAAAAAGAACTTTCATTAGTTTCGAGATTGGTGCAAACAATTTTTATTTTTTCTTTTAACGTCTTAGGTTTAATAAAGACCAATAATTCCTTCACTTCATTTCGAACCGCAATGATTTGGATTTCAGTAATATTCTTAAGCTCCGATAGCAGATACGAAATATCGATGAGTGGGGAAAGTTTGATGATGATCTGATCAGTTATTTTGCGCAATTGTCTTTGAATCTGCAAAAGGTTTGGTGATAAATCTTCCAGTAGAAATTTTTTATTCTTGTGTTCATCTCTCCTTGCCGGATCCAAATAAATCAGATCAAATCTTTCTTTATTTCCTGATAGGAAATCCTCTAAATTTTGATTGCTAAAGACTGCATTTCTATCTAATATATCCCAGTTATGTTTTACAATCTCAATTAGTTCAGGGTTTTGCTCCACTAAGGTTACTTCATCAAAGTTTTGCGATAAGAAATAAGCATCAATACCAAATCCGGTAGTCAAATCCAGAAAACTTTTTCCTTGTAGATCCTGTGCTTTAAATTCTGCTGTCGCTTGTGACGAAGCTTGTTCTAAATTAAGATTAGGCGGGAAAATAATTTCTTCCTTCAACAGAAAAGGAAATTTTTTGAGTGCCACCTTTTTACCTTTAATTTGCTGTACGATTTCCAGCATCGAAACTTCTGCAAATGGCGATTTTTTCAATAACAAAGAATGCAAATCCGTTTGTAGATTTGCATTAATGTATTGTTGAACTTCTTTGTCTAATATTTTGTATTCCACCTGTTAAATTTAAAAATAATTCGTGTTTTAGTGGCAAAATTACTCGAACATTTCTGCCAGCCGAACTGCTTTAATTTCATTTGATGAATATAAATTTTCTACAGACTTCGTTTTCTCTAATTTCGGATAAAGATTTACACCGATAATTTTAATTTTTCCTTCTTCTACCCAATTTTGCTCTTTGATCGCATGCTCAGAAATTTTTTCCTGAATCCAACCTTTTTTCAAAAGTTCGCAGTAACCACCTTCTTCTTCCATTTCTACAAATAACTTCCAGGATTTCTCTGCAAATTGCTGCGTTAGTTCTTCAATATAATAACTGCCATTCCCGGCATCTTCAAAAACATTAATGATGCTTTCATATGCTAAAACGATCTGTTGCTTAAATGAAATTTCCTGAGAAACGGAATCTGAATTCTCAATTTTATAATCATTGCTAAAAATGGCATCTGCTCCACCAATCATCGTTGCAGAAAGTTCCAGGGTAGAACGGATCAGATTATTCTCCGCATCACTTTTTGATTTATTACGGCACGTATTTTCCGCAAAAACATATGGAATTTGGTCTAATTCGAACTCTTTAGAGAATTGATTAAAAAGCAACTTCAATGCACGGATCTTTGCAATCTCAAAGAAATAATTACTACCTACAGCTACTTTAAAAATAATTTTGTCTAAAATCTCCCGACCGAAAATTTCGGTTAATTCTTTTGTTTTTGCCAAAGAAATCGACAATTGTTGAACGATTGAAGCCCCTGCATTCTGATGAAGGGAAACATCAACACAAATATTTCTTTCGAAATCTTTGGCTAGAAGTTCTTTGCATAGTTGCTGATCGATTTCGCCTTTTTTATCCTCTGAAAAAATATCGATTAAAGAAAAATAACGGTTGGTTTCTTCAGGTGAGATATGCTCAGCTAATTCTTTATTATTTACAAAAATCACTTTTTCTTCCAAATCTTCAACATTTTCGTCCAGCAAAAAAGCAAAGATATTATCTTCTGAACTTTCGCGATAAGGACCGACTAAGTGCGTTGATTCCTCAATTTTAGGCAGATTGTTTAGTGGTTTGGCTACGGCATCATAATAAGGTTTAATCACAATATCTTCAAGATCTTCTTTAGATAAGATACCATAAATATTTTCGGTCTTTAATTGTTTTTGAACGACAGCCTCCCAGTCTTGAAGTGGTGTTTTTTTAAACATATTTTATATGATGTTGCCTCTTATGGCTTTAAAATAATTTATAATTTTTATCGAATAAATTCCTCGTATTGTAATTTTCCGTTATTTCTTAACTGCATTTGCACTGTCTACCACCAAAATGAAAATTTCCTCATTTGGTTTTTTCATAAAGTAGTTCTCGCGTGCATACTTTTCCTTCTCTGCTTTATTGTTCATCAATTTCTTGTAGAACTCATCATTTTTTTGATACTCCGATTGATAGTACGCAAGCTGTTGCTCATATTTATTGACTTCTCCGTTCAATTCATTGATGACTAAAAATGAAGTACTGTCGAAAAAAACCATCCAGACTAAAAAAAGAAATATGGTCACAAAATACTTATTCACCACATATTTCTGGAGGAATTTAAACTTCGCCGATTTAGGTTTTATTTCTTTAATTAAATCTTCCATTTAATGGGTTTGTTTTAAAGTATTATTGATCACTGTAGAAAGAAAATCAATCGCCACCGTATTTTGTTTCATATTCGGAACAATTAAATCTGCTTCATTTTTGGACGGCTCTATGAATTCCTGATGCATCGGTTTCAGGGTCGTCTGGTAACGATGTAAAACTTCCTGTAAATCACGGCCGCGTTCTTGCGTGTCACGACGAATTCTTCTGATTAATCTTTCATCTGAATCGGCATGAACAAATACTTTTAAGTCGTACTCATTCAATAGGTCAGAATTTGTTAACACCAAAATTCCTTCGACAATTAAAACATTTCTCGGTTCTATCGAAACGTGGTCACCAGTTCTGGAATGCGTAACAAATGAATAGATCGGTTGCTCAATCATCTCGCCATTTTTCAAAGCTTTCACGTGTTTAATAAGCAATTCAAAATCGATTGATTTTGGGTGATCATAATTCAGCATTTCTCTTTCTGACAAGGTAAGATGCTGATTATCGTGATAATAATTGTCCTGAGAAAGTACGTTGACTCCCTCTGTATTAAGTTGCTGAAGAATTTTATTGACTACAGTAGTTTTTCCTGATCCAGTTCCTCCTGCAATTCCGATAACGAGCATAATAATGTTTTTACAAATATAAGATTTTGTCTTAAATTCCTTTATAAATCCGTCCTTAAATTGATTGAAAGATAGAACTATCCTCTTTGTTCGATATTAAAAATGAAATAAATCACTGCCACAACCCGCGCCAAGAACTCACGAGATTGATTTCGATAATAGGAATTATTGGTCAGGACATCCTGTGCATCAAAGCCCAGCGCATTCATTCCATTATTTCTGGCGTAGAATAAAGCCCGGAGATTATGAAATCCCTGCGAAACGATAATTACATCTTTCTGGTTGAAAACTTCGATACAGTTCTTTATACTCGCCTGCGTTTTAAACCCTTTTAGATCTTCACTAATGATATTTTCGGGAACTCCTTCTTGATAAATGAGGTAGTTTTTCATGGCTGCAGGTTCATCGTAACCCCGACTTTTCTCACCACTCACTATGATTTTTTTAATTTTTCCATGGTGAAACAAAAGTGCGGCAGCATCCATACGTGCAGTAAAGTAAGGATTTGAAAGACCGGATTTCATTTTTGGAGAAGTTCCTAAAACTAATGCAGTTTCCCGCGGTGGAATTTTAGAAATTTTCGTGTAGGTTCTTCCGTTAGTAACGGCAAAAACCCAGATATTAGCTAATATCATTAGTAGAATCCCTATTTCAACGAGATTAAAAAATGATTTTAATATGTCTAATATTTTCTTCAAAATGTTTCCGATAGATCAAAATTAACTTTTATTTTATTGCTTAAAACGACAGACATACAAGCTAATATTTTTCCAGCTTCTACTTCCTTCGCCGTCAAATATTCGTTTTCCAGCAGTTCCACTTCACCTTCTTCCAGAATACATTCACAACTGCCACAGATACCAGATTTACAGGAATAGGGTACTGGAAATTTCTGTATTAATAACTGCTGTAAAAGACGCATTTTATTATTCTTCAATGTAGTGGAATATTTTCTATTGAATAATTTAAAATCGACTTCTATATCATTAATCACAGGAAATTCCTTTTCTACAGGATAAATGTCCTCATTAAATTCCTCAAACAACTCAAAGTGAATATTTCTTTTCGGAATACCATGTTTATAGCAAGCATTTGCAATCGATTTTATCATTTCCCCTTTTCCGCAAATCAAGACCTCATCAACGGCGTCCCAAATCGTACTTTCTTCGTCCGTATCATCTAACATTAAAATCTGATTGATGATCAAAGCAACTTTCTTTTCGTTTAACCGACCTTCAAAAAGACCATTTCCAACTTTTTCCTGAGATAAAAAATAGTGAATCTCCAATCGATTGGGATGATTTCTTACCAACTCATCCAATTCAGTTTTAAATGCAATTTCGCTTCGGTTCTTATTTCCGTAAAAAAGAAAAAGGCGTGTCCGGGGTTCGTTATGTAAAATATTTTTGAAATGACTCAAAACTGGAGTAATTCCGATGCCACCAGCAAAACCAACAATTGTTCGAAATTCGTGTGGTTTGGAGACTATGGTAAATCGACCACGCGGTTCGGAAACTTCTACTTTATCACCAACTTGCAAACCTTTAAAAAGGGAATTTGCAAAACTTTCACCGCCACTAATCTTAATTCCTAATGTGATCTTTTCTTCGAAAGGAGCCGATGTCATTGAGAAATCCTTAAAACGAACTTCACCTTGTGATGAAAATTTAATGGTTACGTATTGTCCTGCTTCAAATCGGTAATATGCTGATAACTCCGCTGGAATATTAAATTCAAGTGAAAAGGTACTTTTGGTCAGTTCTTCCTTTTTCGTTAATTTTAGCCAGTGAAATTCTATTTGTCGGGCTTTCGGTAAAAGATTTTCCATAATTAATAAGAATTCAAAAATAATAAAAATATAATGAAAAGAGTAATTTTAAGCATCGCCGTTTTTTCTCTGATGGCAGCTTGTAATAAAGAGGCAAAAGTTGACGAGACGGTAGATACCACTACTTCTGATTCTGTTGTGATCGATAATGCACCTGTAGGGGAAGGTTCTATTGCTACATTCCAAAAAGTTGAATGGAGTCCAGAAGAAACTTCAAAAATGCTGGGTAAGCAAAATAACGATACCCTCTATGTGACGAACTTTTTCGCTACCTGGTGTGGACCTTGTGTAAAAGAAATTCCACATTTTAAAGCAAAAATGGCCGAAATGAAAGGTCAGCCTGTTAAATTTACGTTTGTAAGTTTGGATGAGCGTAGTGAATGGGACAAAGCTTTACCAAAATTTGTTGCCGAACATGGACTTGCTCCACACGTTGTCGTTTTGGACGGTTCGAAATTAACACCCGAATTTTTTCCAGCTAATTTTAAAAAATGGGATGGAGGTGCGATTCCTTTTACTTTAATGAGAAAAGGAGATAAAACTGATGAAACATTAGGTTCAATGAGTGAAGAGATGCTTACTGAAAAACTTAACTCTTTTAAATAATAAATTTGAACTAATCGCAAGGGAACCAGTATTAATAATCGATTCCTTTGCGATTTTTTTTATTTAAAAAGTTAATTCCGAACCGGAAAATGACTAAGAATCTAAGAATCTTTGCGATAATTTCTTACTTCTTTATATTTCTAATGGGAGGTATGATCGCGATGCCGTTGGGGCTTATTATGCTATTTTCCCTCTCTGATTTAAATGATTTAAAATGGACTGTTTATGGAATCATAGGTTTTTTAATCGTGATTATCAATATGAATTATAAAATTTCAAAAAAATCATTAATTATTAATTTTCTGTCGTTCATTTTATTGCTGATGCCGATCACGAACCGTTTATATCGATTTTCCTCAGACTGGTTTAATTTTCCACTCTTTTACGTCCCATTGTTATTATTTATCACCCTTTATTTGACCTCTTTATTTTTTGATTTTAAAGAATTAGAAAAAACATCTAACGTAAATTAATCTGTGGAGAAAAAGTTTAAAATCACCATTCTTTTAATCATTGTCGGAATAATAATTTCGATGTTTATTAATTTGAACATTGGTTTTATGACTTTAAATCTCTCTGATTTTTTCTCTTCTCAGTCTGCTAATTCTCAGATCGCTGATCTACGAATTAACAGGATCTTAATTATGATGCTGGCGGGAATTTCTATTCCAACCTCAGGATTTTTGTTGCAAGAATATTTTCAAAATCCATTAGCTGGACCTTCGGTTTTGGGAATTACTTCGATCGCGAGTTTGAGCGTTGCGTTTTATATCTTCTTTTCACAAGACTTCATTTTACCTGAGTTTTTACAAAATAGCTTTCTAAGTATTTCTGCAATTGCCGGGAGTTTATTGTTAATGGTGGTTCTCTTAGCATTCTCGGGTAAATTTCAAGATAAATCATTCCTTATTATTTTTGGATTTTTGATCTCAGCTTTAGCTGGTGCGGTGGTTTCCATTCTACAATTTTACGCAGAGAATCAGAGTTTAAAAAATTATATACTTTGGAGCTTTGGTGCTAATAACCAAGTTTCCCGGAGTCAAATTGTAGTCCTTAGTATTATTGTTATTGTGGGTTTATTTTTAAGTTTCAAAACCATAAAACCATTAATTGGAAATTCTTTAGGAATCGCCTATGCACAAAGTTTAGGAGTGAATTTAAGACAATTGAAATTCTTTGTCATCATCGCATCTTCTTTACTCTCCGCATCTGTAACAGCTTTTTTAGGTCCAATCTTATTTATTGGGATTGTAGTTCCCCACTTTTGCCGAATGCTCTTTAATCCAGCAAAATTATGGCAGCAATGGATTCTGAATATACTATTAGGAATTCTAATAATGGAATTTTTCTCTATTATCTCAGAATCTACCCAATTTCCTTTGAATGTGATAACCTCTCTATTTGGTATTCCAGTGATATTAACCATGATGTTGAAAGGTAGAAAAGCTTAATAATTCTTTTTAACGACTGACAGGAAGAATAGTTGAAATTAAAACGAAATAAACATATCTATAAAAAAGAAGAGTTAAAAAAAACAGTTCATATTTACTTTACCACCATTTTATTCCTCGGCAAACCAATTTCATGTTCCTGCGGATAAGGCTGTCGCCACGTCATACTCACATCTTCGTTGATCTTTTTGTGAACTTCATAACTTTTATCCTGGTCTTCCGCATATCTTGGATCGGGAATAAAAGGCATTTTTGCCATCTTGAAAATCGTAATCGTGGGGAAATGAAAATCAACTTCCACTTGTCCCAATAACAAATAACAACCACCACCTTGAAAAGGATACTTTTGTAAATTATCCGGAAAATGTGCCGTATCAAAAAAGTTTCCTTCTTGATCAATCCAGGTTCCGAAAAACATGGCTCCTTTCTTGGTCGGAACGTGCTTTCGCGAAATTAAATACGCCAACATTCTCACTTGTCGTTTATGATACTTCGGTAAATGTCTTGCCATGATGATACTGCGGTATTTTGTTTGTAATAAATCAAAAGGACTGCAAGACACGGCAAACCCCAGAATTTCTATTTCATCAAAAGCATCCTCAAACCGGTTTCTTTTCAAATCTGGAAGTTGGTATTCCTGAACTGGAGTTTCAAAAAAAGTCGGCAATCGGTATTCTGGTTTGAAATGAATCATCAGTAATCTCGCTTCAATTAGCAATTCATTTTTCTGTTTTCCTGTAAATCGAAAAGCACCCACAAAAATTAAAGTCTGTAAAGTTTCAATTCCGACTGGGACCCGTTTGATAAAATTTTCCAATGAAGTATAATCTCCATTCTTCTTTCTTTCATCTGGAATAAAATGCACGATTCTACTATCGAGTTTTTCAATATGCATTAAACCCAAAAAAACATGGTCGCCATAAACCGTAGTTTCAAACAAACTCTTATTCACACACGGATTATGAATTTTCCCACCACCCATTCGGCATTCGTGAACATAAACTTCGGTCCGGTAAAATCCACCGCCATTATTGATGGCAGAAACCATAAACTCAATCGGATAATAAACCTTTAAATACAAGCTTTGATAGCTCTCGACCGCATAAGAAGCCGAATGTGCTTTGCAAAAAGAATAACCCGCAAACGATTCAATCTGACGATAAACTTCTTTCGACAACTGTTCTGGATGTCCTTTTTTCGCACAAGATTCAAAAAAATGATCACGTACTTCCTGCAACTTTTCTATGGACCGACTTTTTCCACTCATCGCCCGTCGCAACACATCACCATCATCTGCAGAAACGCCACCGAAATGCAAAGCGATTTTGATGACATCTTCCTGATAAACCATAATTCCGTACGTTTCTCCCAGTTGCTGTTTAAAAACATCATGGAAATATTCAAACTTCGTCGGATTATTATGTCGGAAAATATATTCCTTCATCATGCCACTTTTCGCCACACCTGGACGAATGATCGAAGAAGCTGCGACCAAAGTTGGATAATCCTCACATTTCAGCCGTCGCAACAAACCCCGCATGGCCGGACTTTCAATATAAAAACAACCGATCGTTTTTCCAATACTTAAATAATTATTGCAGTTTTTATCATTTTTAAAAATCGTGGTTTTATGGATATCAATATCAACTCCCTGATTTTTTTTCACCAGATCAAGTGTATCTTTAATGCTTCCCAGACCACGCTGAGAAAGAATATCAAACTTTTCAAAGCCAATATCTTCCGCCACATTCATATCAAATTGTACGATAGGGAAACCTTTCGGTGGCATTTCCAAAGCCGTGTAATTGGTAATCGGTTCCTGGGAAATGATAATTCCGCAGGAATGCATACTGCGTTGATTCGGAAATTTCTCTAACAGCATTCCATATTTCTGCACGAGTTTTACGACTTTATTATCATCATGAGTTACCATGGGATTTTTGGCGAGAACATCGAGTTCTTCTTTAGGTAAACCAAATGCTTTCCCAACTTCCCGAAAAATAGAGCGGTATTTAAACTCGACATTCGTTCCACAAAAAGCAACGTGCTCTTTTCCGTATCGTTCAAAAATATATTTTAGAATTTCATCACGTTCCCGCCAACTCCAGTCAATATCAAAATCAGGTGGATTTCTACGTCGCGTATTCAGAAAACGTTCAAAATAGAGATTGAGTTCGATGGGACAAATCTCTGTAATTCCGAGGCAATAACTAATAATACTGTTCGCTCCACTTCCACGACCAACATGCAGAAAACCACGACTCATGCTGTATTTTACAATATCTAACGTGATCAGAAAGTAGCCTGCGAAGTTCATTTCTGTAACCACTCTCAATTCTATTTCAATCCGATCGATGACGATCTGCGTTCTTTCAGGATATCTTTTATCCAAACCTTCATAAGCGAGTTTTCTTAAAAGTGCATCGTCGCTTTCTTTGTTTTCGGTAAAATAGATTTTATTTTTCGGTGTTTTAAAATCAAAATTGAATTCCGCCGTATTCAAAATGTATTGCGTATTTTCAATGATTTTCGGATATCTTTTAAATTTATCTAAAATACCTTCAACCGATTCAAAAACTTCATTTGGTGAACAATAATCACTTTCCGAGAGTTTCGAAATTAAAGTATTCTGATCGATGGCTCTCAAAATTCGGTGCAGATTAAATTCCTTTTTTGTTTTAAAAGTTATTGGATGTAGAATTACCATTTTGTCTAAAAATTTTTTCCATTCCGGTCGTATCAAAAGGTTCAGTTCTTCTGCCCGAACTCCAATAAATTCGTTTTCTTTTAATACCTCCGGAATATTTCCCAAAGAATAAATGACAAAAACGTTCTGAAAATCCGGTGAAACCTGTGGAAGTTCAATGCCGTCACAATTATGATTGGTCAGCAAACGGTTGATCTCGGCAATTCCAGTTTCATCTTTGGCAATCGTAATATAAAGGAGTTGATTTTCCTTGCGAATTTCTACCCCAACAATCGGTTTGATGCCGAATTTTTCACATTCCTTTTTAAAATCATAAATCGCTGTCACGGTATTGATGTCTGTCAATACTAATTCTTTTGCACCGGCATCGGCGGCTTGCTTCACCAGTTCTTCAACCGATAAAGTGCCGTAACGAAGGCTGTGGTAAGTGTGGGAATTGAGGAACACGATAATGAATTTTTAATTTTTAATCTTGTTTAAAATACGAGACAAAGTTTTTTTGGAAAAATGATTCTTTAAATTAGGGCGAGGCATTTGACTTCGTCGAATCTTCAATTTCAGTTAGCAAAGCCAAATTTTTATGTAATTTTTTTTGCTTTTGAATATTTAAAAAGAAATACAACTTTTATAACTTTTGTGATTAAAAAAAATTCTATAAAGTTTAAACATTAAGAAATTAAGATGATTAAGACTTCTCCGAAATTGAATTACGCACCCCTTTTTTGGGCTTTTGAATAACTTAAAAAAGGAATAATCTTTTGTGACTTTTGTGGTTAAAAAATCCCTAGAAATTTTAAATATTAAGAAATTAAGATGATTAAGACTTCTCCGAAATTGAATTACGCACCCCTTTTTTGGACTTTTGAATAACTTAAAAAAATAAAACTTTTGTGACTTTTGTAGTTAAAAAAAACTTCTCATAACTCAGGCAATCAGCTCAAATCCAGAAGCGCGTCCCACCGCATTTTTACCAAAGCGGTTTTTCATACGGTCCATGGCCTGATAGAGATTCATTAATTCTTCGCTGTCCTCAAATAAATTCATTTGATAGGTTCCGTGCACGAGATTCGTAAACCGTAATCCGATCAAACGGAGTCGCATTCTTCGGGTGTAGAGTTTCTCAAATAGATCCAAAGCGACTCTTGCTAAAGTATGGTCAATCGACGTATAAGAGATTTTACACTGTTTGGTTTCGGTATCGAAATTGGCATATCGGATTTTTAAAACTACGGTGGAAGTCAGCCATTTCTCTTTTCTCAACTGATATGCCAGTGATTCTGCCATACCCGAAATTAATCTCTTCAGTTCAAAAATATCCATGGTATCATTCGTAAAAGTATGTTCTTTGGAAAGCGATTTTCTTTCGGAATACGGAACAACGGGAGTGAGATCGATTCCATTCGCTTTTTTCCAAAGTTCGCCTCCATTTTTTCCAATCATTTGCTGTAAAACCAAAACGGGCATATCGGCTAAAGTCTGAATCGTTCTAATTCCGATTCTCGAAAGCAGTTGAAAAGTCACATCGCCAACCATCGGGATTTTCCTAACGGATAAAGGATTGAGAAATGGTTTTATATTTTGAGCCGGAATTTCTAATCTTCCGACAGGTTTTGATTCTCCAGTACCGATTTTGGAAACCGTTTTATTCGTGGACAACGCAAAACTGATAGGCAAACCTGTATTTTTAGTCACGGAATCTGCAATTTCTTTAGTCCATTGATAACAGCCAAAAAACTGATCCATACCGGAGAGATCCATATAAAATTCATCGATGCTGGCTTTTTCCAAAATCGGAACTTTCTCCTGAATAATTTCGGTTACTTCTTTAGAAAATTTCGAGTAACGTTCATAATCACCACGGATTACTTTTGCTTCTGGACATAATCGCATTGCCATTTTAATTGGCATTGCAGATCGCACCCCGAAATAACGTGCTTCATAAGAGCAAGAAGCCACTACTCCACGATCACCACCACCAATAATGACAGGAATACCATTTAATTTTGGTTCCTGTAACCTTTCACAAGACACAAAGAAAGTGTCCAAATCCATATGTGCAATTGCTCGATTCATGGGTACAAACTTAGTATGATTTATATCAAAAATCCGTATATTTGTTGCTATAATTTATAGCAATGTCAATTTTATCAGAAAACATGCGGTATCTGAGAGGTCAGCAAAAATACTCGCAACAGAAAATCGCTGATGACCTTTTAATTACCCGCGGGCGGTACGCAAAATATGAAGATGGCTCCAGTGAACCACCTATCGAAATTCTAATTCGTCTGTCTAAATATTTCCGAATAAGCATCGATTTATTGGTCGGTCTGGATTTGAGTAAATATTCTTTAGAAAAGATGATGAAGCTACCAGATAACCGCACTATTCTTCCGATTACGGTCGATGAAAAAGGGGAAAACAAAATAGAGATTATTCCCGAAAAAGCTCAAATGGGTTATCTGCAAGGCTACAGCGATCCGGAATATATTGAGAAATTACAAACGATTTCGCTGCCTTTTTTGAGGAACGGAAAATTCCGGGCGTTCCCGGCGAGTGGAGATTCAATGCCGCCTTTTAAAAACGGAACTTTCATCGTGGGAAAATATGTGGAAAATGTAAGCGATCTAAAGAAAGATAAAACTTATATTTTCATTACCCAAAATGAAGGCGTTGTTTATAAAAGATTTGAAAAGAAAACATCCAGAAATATTACGGTGAGTTCTGATAATCCGTTGTATAAGCCTTATGATATTAAACTTTCTGAGTTGGTGGAGATATGGGAATATGCGTGCAGTATTAATACGGCGGAATTCGAAACGGAAACTCTGGATATGATGACGGTGAAGGATATGTTTTTGAGTTTGAAAAAAGAAATTGATTTGATTAAAAAGAAGTAATATATAACAAATTAATTTTCAACATGGAGTTTTTCGCCAAGTGATTGCTTCATTAATTTTCATTAGGAAGTTTGTTTTTATTCTATTTTTTACGATACACAAAATAGGAAATTAAAAGGCAAACATTTACCAAAACCGCAAAAGCATTGGAGAGAATAATTGGCAATTCTTCTTTGATGAAACCATACCAAACCCATAGCGAAAGACCTCCAATTAAACTCGTAATCATCAGCCAGGAAAGATCTTCTACATTCTTCTCTTTTAAAACTTTGATCAGTTGTGGCAACATCGCTACTGAAGTAATTGCACCAGCCACAAGACCTAAAATATTTTCGTTCATGTTATTAATTAGAACACGAATTTAGGAAAAAGTACAGTAGAATTTGAAATACCCCTTTATTTAAATGATAAATATAAGAGCGTGAATCAAAAACTTAAATTTTTATTGATATATTTAATGTAGAAAACCAATTCAATAATGAGCATTAGCAAATGGAGTTGTATTTACTATAACAAAATGGTGGAAAACATTACCCTGCTTTGATTGCTGTTGGTTTCCTGTTTTTATCCTGGATCATGTTGGTTTTGGACTTTTCTCCTTTTGGTAAAGAGTTGAAATCCAGCTTAAGTTGGCTCAGTTTAAAAGATGCAGGAACAGCCCGAACAATTATTTCTACGGTTGCGGGCGCAATTATTTCGCTCACCGTTTTCAGTTTTTCGATGGTAATGATTGTGCTAAATCAGGCGGCTTCGCAAATGAGCAACCGCGTGTTGAACAGCATGATTGAAAACCGTTTTCAGCAAGTAATTTTAGGAATATATATTGGAACCATCGTTTATGCTTTGTTTCTATTGAGTACGATCAGGGATATTTCCAGTGGTATTTATGTTCCGACACTCAGTATTTATCTTCTTATTTTATTAACGGTAATTGATATTTTCTTGTTTATTTATTTCCTGGATTATGTCACCCAAACAGTGAAATATGAAACGGTGATTGATCGGGTAAGAAAGCAGACGTTTAAAACCATGGAAAAGGATTTTGAACTTATTAAAAATCAATCCTTTAATTGGAAACATTTGCTTTCGAGAGAGATTAAAGCACAGAAATCAGATTATTTTCAAGGGTTCAATGAGAAAAGACTGCTGGATTATTGTGTTGAAAATGATTTATATGTTTCCTTTTATTTTCGTCAAGGCACTTTTATTTTAGAGGATACGCCTTGTATTCGCGTTTACAAAAAAGATGAAATTACCGATGATCAATTAAAAACAATTTCAGATTCAGCAGATTTTTTCAGCGGCCAACCCATTGACCGAAGTGCAGATTATGGCTTCAATCAGTTGGCAGAAATTGCGCTAAAAGCTTTAAGTCCAGGAATTAATGATCCAGCGACGGCTGTTTTAAGTCTTCATGCGATTTTTGCGCTGCTCCAATTTAAAATGACGCATGAACTTCCTGCCTTTCTATATGACGATGAAAAAACACCCCGAATTTATCGTCCAACGTCCAACTTCACTCAGAATTTTGAGAAGTGCGTCGTGCCGATTTGGAATTATGGAAAAGAAGACCAATACATTCAAACGCAATTATTCGGTATGATTACCCAAATACAAAAGTTGGATTCTGAAAATCATTTTAGAGAGCTTTTTGAAACTTGGCTAAGAAAAATCGAAATCGAAAAACAGAGCTTTTGTAATTGATAAAAACTAAAGTTGAAAGAACAAGACCGCGAATGACAGCGGATTGCTTTTAACTAAACTAGAAATTCTTTTCAAAAAGTTGAATTAAAATTTCACAACTTCAAAAACACCAATTCTTTACAAACTCTATCTTCTTGAACTTAATTATTTTATAGTATTTCTGAAATAATTTCTCTGCTCATTGGCTCCAATAAATCTATGTTTATGGTTATCTTTGCAAAATTCAAAACTTAAAGAGTTACTTAATTATGTCTTTATCCCTTTTTAATCCTTTCACGGATTTGATTTTCGACGAACAATTCTGCTTCCTGACCGGAGATTTAACCACCGAAAAAATGTCTGTTTATCCCGAATGGCTGATGGATCATTTTAAATTTGGAACTGACCGAATTGAGATGATGGATAAATCGAAGTCTTACACTTATGCTGATCTTCAATTACCGTGTTCTCCCCGTGTAAAAAAAGCTTTTGATGCCCTGGAGGAAAAGGTTCAGAAGGCCTACAAAAAAGGATATGAAGGCATGGCAGAACTTGATGAACAATCGCTTTTCCTTTGGACAGGAAGAATGGTTTATGGCATGTTGTATTACGAAATGCAGTATGAAAGTGCGCGTAAACTCAGACAAAGAGAAAGCTTTGATTTATCCGCCACGCTTAGAGAACGATTTGGAAATTTGCATCTCATGATGCAATCCATCGTAGAACCTATTTCTTTTGTGGGACAAAAACCTTGGAGTATTGTTGTATTTCCGCTCAAATACTCAGCTGACATTTTTTCTTACCGCGATGATACTGTTAATTTATTATTCCAGTTTGGAGTGAATGGTTTTGGTTTTATTGCGTGTTTACAGGATAATGGAATTATAGGCGAGCAACAAAAAGACCTCCTCGAAAAAATGAAAGGTCACGTTTTACATCCTATTCAGTTTGAAGAGTTGTTTGCAAGGTTTCATTATTCAGACTATATTTTACAGTACAAAGCCGAGTACAAAATTGAAAATACCGATGATGGAATTACAATAGAAGCAATTCCTATTACTGCCAATGCTGATCGTCCTGTTTTTGGATTTTGGGATGACGAGGTTTTCGCACAGTTACTCACCAATTACTGGTCGGTTTATGGAATACAACGCGAAGATATTATTCAGTTTCAAAAACCATTTTTAAGTTTTCTGGAGAATCCGTATACGAAGGATTTTGTTGTCCCGGAAGGAATTGATTTACCGTTTTAAGAAGTTCATCGATAAATAAAATATTATTTTCTTCTCTCAATAATTCTTAAGCAAAGGAAGATCAGGCGGTTTTTGATTAAAATCCTAATGAACTAGCGTGAAAATTTATTTAATGATTGTATATCTACAATGGTCTGAATGTACGATTACAATTATGAATACGGAAGGTATTCCAATCATTAAAAAATTCTTTAACTCTCTTGATGCTCAGCAATTACCTCTAAAAATTGGGACCCAAATTTTTCCAGTTTTACACTTCCTACCCCAGAAATGTTTTGAAATTCTACCACATTTCTTGGTTGTCTATCAGCCATGTCTTTTAAAGAAGCATCATTAAAAATGACAAAAGCAGGTACATTTTCTTCTTTCGCAATGCTCAGCCGCAGATCCCGCAATTTTTGGAAGAGCGCAGCGTCAACATACGCCTTAGGTTCATAAACTTTCTTTTCTGTGATTTGTTTTTGAAGCGTTGCCAATCGTACGCTTTTATTTTCGAACAAAATTTTCTTTGCCAGTGAAGTTAATAATAATCTTCCTTTTTCATGAAAACGAATCTCCAAAATTCCCTGATTGATCATTTGAATAATATACTGCTGCAAATCCAACCAAGAAGTGTTTTTTAGAATACCAAAAGTTTTTATATTCTGATAACCTTTTTCTAAAACCAAAGCATTCTTGGCTCCACGCAAAACATCAATCACCATACCAGTAGATTCCTGCTCCTGCAATCTGGCAATTGCAGAACAGACTTTCTGCGCTAGAAGCGTCCCATCAAAATAGTGAGGTGGCGCCTTACAAATATCACAATTGTGGCAGTTTTCGGTTACCTGTTCTCCAAAATAATTGAGTAAAACAATTCTGCGGCAACTCAAAGCTTCTGCGTATTGCTGCATTCTGTTGAGTTTGGCGATTTGATATTCTTTATTAGCAGCATCATCTGTAAATTTTCTCAATTGAACTACATCTGCGTAACTGTAAAATAAAAGACTGTCAGACGGCAAACCATCTCTTCCACCTCGCCCTATTTCTTGGTAGTAGCCTTCTATATTTTTGGGCAAATTATAATGAATTACCCAACGCACATTTCCTTTGTCAATCCCCATTCCAAATGCGATCGTTGCTACAATAACCGGCGTTTCATCGGTAATAAATTTTTCTTGTATTTCAGATCTTTGCTCAGCAGTTAACCCGGCGTGATATGCTATTGCTTTGTAACCACTTTTAATTAATTTCTTTGCAATCATCTCGGTGCTGTTTCTACTCAAACAGTAGATGATACCACTCGTATTCGGTCTTGCTTCCAAAAAATTAAAAATCTGATTCATCCTGTTATTTGCGGGACGAACCTCTAAAAACAAATTTGCTCGATCAAAAGAGGAAAGATGAATCTCGGCTTTGGGAATATTTAACTGCGTTACAATGTCGTGCTGTGTGGCCTTATCCGCTGTCGCCGTAAACGCAGCAATCGGTTTCTGAGGAAATTGTTCCTTCAAATATCCCAATTGGGTATAGGCTGGACGAAAATCATGTCCCCAAGAAGAGATGCAATGGGCTTCATCTACTGCAATAAGACTGATTTCAATTTTTGATAAATGCGGTAACAGATTAGGCAAACTTTCAGGGGCGACATACAGTAATTTCAATTTCCCCTCTTGCAATTTTTTAAAGACAAGATTATTAAGGGAACTATCCTGACTGCTGTTGATAAAAGCGGCCGGAATTGCATTGGATGATAATACATCAACCTGATCCTTCATTAAAGCGATTAAGGGTGAAATAACGATTGCAGTACCAGGAAGAAGTAAAGCAGGCAATTGATAGCAAACAGATTTGCCACCACCTGTTGGCATGATCGTCAACACATCTTTACCCTCTAAAATATCATTGATAATCGCTTCCTGATTGAATCGAAAAGTGCTGTAACCAAAATGAGTTTTTAGAAGATTTGAAATTGTAACTGAATTATTTACCATGAATTATTATTTTAAAATAATTGACTGATCCTTTGTAAAATAGATCATCTACCAACCATCTTTAAGAAAATGAAATTATAATACAATTATATTTTTTAATTGAACCTTGATGTGCCCTTTCGGACAAATATCAAATATACTGATTTATCAAAAGAATTTAAGCATCAAGTTAAAGATAAGGAAGTATAATTCTAAAGAATGAAACAGAAAACATTGCGAATTTATAATGATCAGTTTAATCCTATTTTTATGATTAAAAAATTTGCTTTGATCGCTTTTTTCATGCTGTGTTTTCAGATTCAGGCGCAGAATGAACGACAGACTAATCACTACAATTATCTTATCGAAGAGGTTTTAGGTGATTTGAATAAAGATGGACTACCGGATAAAGTATTAATAAGGCAGGATACTCTGAGCGAAAAAGCACCCTACCAACTTCAGATTAATTAAAACCATATTGACAAAACAAAAAAATATTTAACAATAAAAGGAATGTTGGTAAGAAAAGGCTTTTCCATTTTTGAAAGATATTTCCATGAAACCCGCATCTCCATCTGGTAAATAATAAGTTCCCGGAAAATTGAAACGATTGAAACTGATTAGTTTTCCAAATTTTTTGATAAAATCCGTTTCCAATGTATTGTGATCGATTCGAAAACCGTTAATTACCATTGAATTCCCTTCGATAAAACTCAATGATTCAACCAATCCAGTGATTTTATTATTGTTTTCTTCAAAATTGATAATCGTTTTTTTAGATTTGTTCACATACGCAAATCCCGGATCCCAACCGCATTCAGAAAAATTGGGTAGTGTACTGTAATCATTAATTCGAATCAAGTTCAAAGATTTCATTTGAGCTTCTGTAATAGTACCATCATTTAATTCAGTACCATTAATATTCACAGTGATCTTATTATAGTTAAATTCTGACCTTGCTTTCGGCGATAGCGGATTTTGTATATGTTCTGCCAGGAAAAGTTCAAAATCAATTTCTGGTACACTTTCTAACGTTCCTTGATTTTGATGAAACGTTTTGAAGAGTTTCAAGGCTTTTAAAGTATTTTGAGGATCTGAATTCCAGCCTATTTCTACTAGTCGTTCTAAGAGGATTTTTTTTTGATTGATGTCAACTGGTTTGGTTTTTTCAAATTGAACCAAAGTTTCCTTAAAACTAATTTCATCCCCCAAATATTTGTACTGTACAAAGGCTGGGTTTTTATGAAAATAATCTCCGATATAAACCCATCCGTTTTTGGAAATTGGTAGATATTCTATACATTCAAATTTATTGATGGGCAGAATTTGCGAAACAGAACTCGTAGTATTCGGTTCAGTTCTGGCACGCAAACCAGAAACTTGGACATAGAGATGTGGACATTGCGTTCCCGCTGTTCCACGATAAAAATAGTCTTTAGGTTCATCAGCATCTTTTTTCCCACGCATCGATTTTGTCAACTTTTGCTTTAGAATAAATCCTATGTCGCCATTATTAGCAGCAATTTTATAATAATTATTGATAGAATCCAATAATTTCACAGAAGCTTCCCGTTGCCAAAACACCAATTTTACTGGAATTTTGTTCACTTTTCTCATAAAGATAAGTCCAATGCGAAACGTGCAAAGGAGTCCAATTCTGTGCATAAAAATTTAAACAGGAAAATATGGTAATATAGAGAAAGATATTTTTTTTCATAAATTTTTGTTTGGTGAGTTCCTGATCTTCATTCAGAAAGACCTCAATTTATTTTTGGGAAATCGGATATTCTCCCGATTCTCTTCATTTCAGACGCCGATCCTTAATCTCGTGTAGGTTTTGGATAAAGTTCTGGCGGTAAACATTCTTATCTTTAAAGCAATGAAACCCCTAAATTAAGAAATTTTTGACAGCCATTAACCTAATTAACTATCGCTTTTAAATATCTATGATTTACTCTCTTAAGTCTGGACGAAATTTTATATTGATGTTTGAAAGTATCAAAAACTTCGACTAACAGGACTTTAAAAATCATAACTAAATGAGACTATTTTCGTCATGATTTACCACATGATCTTTTATTAAATCTGAAAGCATTTGAATATAAAATAAATATCTTTGTGTAAATATTGTTTATGAAAAAATCCAAAATCACCCTTCTTGCGCTTGCTACCGTACTTTTATTTTCTTGTACTGTGCAGCAAAAGACCGGGTCTGAATCGACTACACAAGAGCAAAGTACAGCAATCAACGGAAACAGTATCGACCGCTTTGCCGACATCGAAGTACTTCGGTACGATGTCCCCGGTTGGAATGATCTGACCTTAAAAGAAAAGGAATACGTGTATTACCTCAGCCAGGCGGGCTATGCAGGCCGCGACATCATCTGGGATCAGAATTACCAACACAACCTGGAGATCCGTCGAGCGCTGGAACATATTTACCAAAATTATAACGGCAACAAAAATACAGAGGATTGGCAGAATTTTGAAATTTACCTGAAACGGATCTGGTTCGCCAACGGTATCCATCATCATTATTCCAATGAGAAGATGAAACCTGCTTTTAGCAGAGCGTATTTTGATCAGCTTTTAAAAGAGAGCAGCACAAAAATGGATCCCGTAATTGCTGATGTTCTTTTTAATGACAAGGACACCAAGAAGGTGAATCTGGATCTGAGCAAAGGCCTCCTGCGTGTCTCTGCTGTTAATTTCTACGGCCAGGGCGTTACGTCTGAAGAAGCGGATACTTTTTACGCCAAAATGAAAAGTCCCGATGCACAGCGTCCACTTTCTACCGGTTTAAACTCCAAACTAGTGAAAGAAAATGGCAAGTTGACCGAAAAAGTCTGGAAAAGCGGTGGCATGTACGGTTCGGCGATTGACCAGGTAATATCCTGGTTGGAAAAAGCCAGAACGGTAACTGAAAATCAAAAACAGGCAAACGCTTTAGCCTTGCTCATCAAATATTATAAAAGCGGTGACCTGAAAGCCTGGGACGATTATAACGTTGCGTGGGTTGATGCCACTGAAGGAAACATCGATTACATCAACGGTTTCATCGAAGTGTATAACGATCCGCTCGGCCACAAAGGTTCTTTTGAAAGTGTGGTACAGATCAAAGATTTTGATATGTCGAAAAAAATGGAAGTGATCTCCAAAGAGGCGCAGTGGTTTGAAGATCACTCTCCTCTTCTGCCTCAGCACAAAAAAAAGAATGTAGTGGGCGTAAGTTATAAAACAGTAGTTGTGGCATCAGAATCCGGTGACTCTTCCCCGAGCACGCCGATCGGTGTGAACCTTCCGAATGCGGACTGGATTCGTGCAGAACACGGCTCGAAATCCATTTCATTGGGTAACATTATCGATGCTTATGATAAAGCAGCAGGCTCTGGTAGACTGAAGGAATTTGTGAACGACGATGAGGAACTTCGTCTGGCTCAGAAATATGGTGAGCTTTCCAGCAAACTACACACGGCTTTGCATGAAGTGGTAGGTCACGCGTCAGGGCAGATCAATCCTGGTGTAGGCACGCCGAAAGAAACTTTAAAAAGTTATGCCTCTACCATGGAAGAAGGACGCGCGGATCTGGTAGGACTTTATTTCCTTTATGATCCCAAACTACAGGAACTCGGCCTCGTTGACAATTGGAAAGAATTGGGCATGGCGGCTTACGATAATTATATCCGAAACGGTTTGATGATGCAACTCGTGCGCCTGGATCCGGGAGCTGATATTGAAGAATCACATATGCGAAACCGACAGTGGGTCAGCGCGTGGGTCTTTGAAAAAGGTAAAAAGGACAATGTTATTGAAAAAGTAGTGCGGAACGGCAAAACTTATTATAATATTACTGATTACGCGAAACTGCATGAGCTTTTTGGAGAACTCCTGCGGGAAACGCAGCGCATCAAATCCGAAGGTGATTATAACGCTGCCAAAAACCTGGTAGAAAATTACGGCGTAAAAGTAGATCAGAATCTTCATAAAGAAGTACTGACCCGTAACGCGAAATACAAAGAAGCAGCATATCGTGGGTTTGTGAATCCGTATATCACACCGGTTGTAGGTAGCAATGGCAAAGTGACGGACTACGTGTTGAAGTATCCCAAAACTTTTGCAGAACAGATGCTTTACTACGCAAAAGAGTACAGTTTCTTACCTGATCATAACTAAATAGAAAGCCGCTGAAAAGTGGCTTTTTTTATGGCTATGTAATTTTGCCATAAAGTGATTCATAGAGAAATTTTATTGAACGGTAGGCATTATCATAGCTAATATAGAGCTTTACAAACTGGGATCAATACCAAAACTCGGAGAGGAAGTGGAGCCGAAATTTGTACAAAAAAATAACCCGGTGTAATACAACGGGTTATTTTGATTTTGAGCGGAGAACTAGGGATTCGAACCCCAGGACCTGTTACAGTCAACAGTTTTCAAGACTGCCGCAATCGACCACTCTGCCAGTTCTCCAACTAAAATTGATTTCTCTTTTTCAGTGGTGCAAATATAAAGACCTTTTACAAATTGACCAAATTATTTTCGAAAAAAATTTTAATCTATTCATTATCAAAGTGAAAATTAATTTTTAGCGACCTGTAAACCGAGGTAAACCGCGCCTAAACCTACCATTACACTCAATAAAATGTAAAATAACATTATCGGATAGTTGCCACTTTGATACAATGAATAATTTTCCGCCGAGAAGGTTGAGAACGTTGTAAAACCACCACAAAATCCCGTGATCAATAGAAACTTCAGATAATTATCGACTTTAAGGAAATAAGAAGTAAATACACCGATCAGGAAACAGCCTATGATATTTACCACAAACGTGCCCATCGGGAAGGAATTGACATTCCATAGCTTCTGGGTATAGTTGGAGATCAGGAAGCGCAATACACTTCCTAATCCGCCTCCTATGAATATGTAGATTAGATTTCTGATTTTAGTTATAAGTTACGAATTAAATAAGATCACTATCATTTTGGATCTTAATTCTTTTTCTCTTGACTTTTGGTTTTACTCCAATTCTCCTAAATACTTCTCTGCATCCATTGCACCCATACATCCACTTCCAGCAGCCGTAATTGCTTGTCTGTAATGGCTATCTTGAACATCACCCACAGCAAAAACTCCAGGTAAATTGGTTTTGGATGATCCAGGAATGGTATTGATATATCCGTTTTCATCTAAATCGATCTGACCTTTAAATACTTCTGTATTCGGTTTGTGACCGATGGCGATAAAAATTCCGTGAACGTCGATTTTAGAAGTTTCTTGAGTCAAGTTATTGATCACCACTCCTCTCTCGACTAAATTATTTTCTCCTTCAATTCCGGTTAATTCGTGGTTGAATTTTACTTCGATATTTGCGGTGTTATTTACTCTGTGAACCATTGCTTTGGAGGCACGCATATAATCTTTACGTACCAAAATAGTTACTTTGTTCACCAACTTCGCTAAGTATGTAGCTTCTTCAGCTGCTGTATCTCCTGCTCCTACAACGATCACATCTTTTCCTTTGTAGAAAAATCCGTCACACGTAGCACACGCAGAAACGCCGCCGCCCATGTATTTTTTCTCGTCGTCTAAACCTAAATATTTTGCAGTTGCTCCTGTTGAAATAATTACGGTTTTGGTTAAAATCTCTTTATTTCCTGCCCATAACTTATGAACTCCACCAACTTCTTGAGAGAATTCCGCTTTGGTGATCATTTCATAATGAACTTTAGTTTCGAATCTTTCGGCTTGCTTTTGCAAATCCATCATCATTTCGGGACCGGTAATCCCATTGGGATACCCGGGGAAATTGTCAACTTCCGTTGTGGTCGTTAACTGACCTCCTGGTTCAAGTCCCGTATATAATTCTGGTTTTAAGTCGGCTCTGGCTGCGTAAATTGCAGCTGTAAATCCTGCTGGTCCAGAACCTACAATCACGCAGTCTAAAATATTTTCTTCCATTATTAAGGTTTAAATTAAAATCAATTTTTGAATTCCCAAAAATCGTGATTTATTTTGGGGTAACGAAGTTTTTGGTGATGAATTTTGTCAATTGTGCCGTTTTAGTTTTCGTTAGAAATTTCATAAAATAGTCGGCAATTTCACGTTTCTGCTGGTCAGTTCCGCTGTCATCCATATCATTATGGATCGTCTTTGGAAGTTTGATAATCGTTATGCCTAATTTTTTCTGTTCTTCCAGGGTAGGCAGCACTCCTGTGTCTGCGGGTTGATCGCTGGAACGAAGCGAATAGATCTGAGGTCTGGAAATACGTGGAAAAGAATATCTTCTTTGATCTAACGTGATGAGTTTCCAGACCATCTCAGGATATTTCTCCGTAAAAAGAACAGTCATATCGCCTCCGTTGGAATGTCCCGCAACGATCACTTTGCTGTAATCTAATTTCGGATAATCCTTTTTTAACTGATTAAGAACAAACAAGATGTTTTCTGAGCCTCTTTCCCAATTTGGTCTTCTTAAAACTTGTGGATTTCCTTCTAAGGGCAATAATTCGTCTGTAGGTAATTCATGCTGAATACTTGCAACAAAATAACCCTTTAGCGCCAATCTTTCTACCAAATAGGAATACTCGAGATAGCTATCTGCTTGATTTCTTCTGTAGCCGTGACTGAAAATAACAACCGGCATCTTTTGATTTTCAAAGTGATCTTTTCTAAAAATTGCCACTGGTATTTGGCGGTTTCGTGCTTCATCAAAATATGATACTTTCTGAAACGATTGCCTCATAAAATCATCATCGACCACGTGCTTCGATTTGCAAGACCATAGAAAAAGAGACAGTAGTATAAAGAGTATTTTTTTCATGTTGAGTTTTATAAATGATGACCAATCTTAATTCTATAAGAGTCTGCGACCCGACCTGAATGGAGCTCTTTTTGTGGAACGCAGTGGAACAAAAAAGCGGGAATGGAGGGCGGAAATAGTCGCCCAAAAATATAGAATTTTAAGTCTTGACCTTATATTGATCGATATGCAAAATTTTGTAAACCATTTCTTTCAGCAAATCACTGTCGGTCATATTGATAGCGCCTAATCCCTTACTTTTGAGATCGATCTCGCGTAAAATAGAAATGACGCGTGTACCGTTTTTTAGGTTATAAAATCTTGCTGCTTCACCAAAGTCTTTCAAGAAATAAGGGTTGACTCCCATGGTTGCGGCCTGATTTTGCGGCGACTCTCCTTTCATCGTATGAAAAATGATGAGGTTCGAAAAGAAGTTATACAGATTTCCGGTGGTCATCACAAAAGTATGCGTTTTTGATTTACCCATATAATGTGCTATGCGGAATGCGCTGACTTCGTCCTTTTTTCCAAGCGCTTTAATGAGTTCGAAAACATTAAAATCTTTGCTGATCCCGATATTGGTTTCGATCATTTTTTCATCCAGAAGTTGGCCTTCTTTTAAGATCATTTTGAGTTTCTGCAACTCATTTGAAATTCGGGAAAGATCTGCTCCTAGATATTCTGCCAATAGATTGGGAATATTGGGTTTCGCTTTTAATCCTAAAGTTCTAATTTCGGAATCGATCCATTTGGCAATGTTGTAGTCTTTGATTTTTTCACTCAAAAACACCATTTTATTCTTAGTCAGCGTTTTTAGAAATGCTTTTCGTGCATCTGCTTTTTTATACTTGTAAGCGATAACCAAGATGGTGGATTCAACCGGATTTTCGGCATAGGCCAATAATGCCTTACTTTCAGGTTCGCTAAGCACAATATCCTGAGCTTCTTTTAGGATGATGACCTGTTTGTCGCCCATCATAGGAAACTGACGTGCTAAGGAGAGTACCTCTGAAAAAGTAGTATCTTTTCCGTAAACTACCGTTTGGTTAAACGCTTTCTCATCTTCTGTTAGAACATCATTTTCAAAAGATTTTAGAGCTGCATCTATAAAATAGGGCTCTTCACCATGGAAAAAATAAATAGGCAAAAGCTCTTTATTTTTAATATTTTTGAGGATTAAATCTAATTCTTTCATAAATGGATCTTCCGAAACTGAATTTTAACGAGACTTATGACTTTGAAATCAAGAGAGACAAAGATAAGTTTTTTATTTATGATGTAGTTCGTAAATCATGGTTCCTACTCACGCCAGAGGAATGGGTAAGACAACATTGGGTCCACTATTTTCACATAACAAAAGGTCGAAATCTATCGTCTCTGATCTTAGAGAAAAAATTGATCTTAAACGGAACAACTAAGAGAATTGACTTACTCGTCACCGAAAAAACGGTTTCAAAAATTTTGGTTGAATGTAAAGCTCCTCATATTAAACTGACTGAAAAGACTTTTGAGCAAACTGCCAGATATAATTCGGTTCTCCAGACCGAGGAAATTATTTTGAGCAATGGTTTACAGCATATCTTCGCCAAATTTATTGGAGGAAAATATGAGTTTTATAAGGGTGAATTTTAATTAAAGTATCAATTATCTTCTAATTTCACAATTTTGCTGCTGCTTTCGAAAAAAGTTATAATTCCTCCCTATTTACTAGCTCCATAGAAAATGCAGGTAAGCAAATCGCTAAATAATCACATGGATCCTCGAATGGATTGCTGTAACGCACACGCGCTCCTTTTTCGATGATGATGCTTTGTCCGGTTTCTAAAATGACGATCTCATCGTCGATCTCGAACTGCTTTTTTCCTTTAATGATATACGTAAATTCATCGAATTCCGGTGTTTGAAAAGGTTCGCTCCATTTAGGTGGCGCAACCATATGTGCGATTGAAATATTTGAGTTTCCGGTTGAATTTCCCCAGATCTCTTCAATGAGTTTTCCGTCAGTTGTTGGAACAACGAAAGGTGATTTTTGGATTTTATATTTTGACATAATTTCGTTTTAAACGGTTTAAAATTACAAATTAAAATAATGTTGAACGTCTCATTTTAGAAAAATAAAATTTCTGGATCTTAATAAAAATTACAATTCTTAAGAAGTGAAATGATAATAAAAGAAATCCGAGAATATCAATTAAAACTCTGAAAAAGTAACATTATCTTTTAGGAATTCAATTTTTTTTATCAGCTTTTAAAATGTCACGCCTTCGGCGTTTAATACGGTATAACTTACTTATTATAATAATGACATTCCTTCGGAATTACAATAGTTAGAGATTACAGATGCTTAGGCTTAGGCTTGTGTTTAAGTCTAATTTCTTATTTCAATAAAAAAAGCAGTACACTATCTGGTCAAAATGTATTCAATAAAATGATGGAAGGTACCATTGACAGATTCTATTTTCTATTAAGTGCAGACGGGTAATTTTATGTTTAAATTTACCCTTTAAATAATTTAAAAAAATGATCAAATCACTACTCTTAACAGTAACAATTATGGTGTCCGGAACTTTCTTTAGTCAGAACCTCAAGAAAATCACCTATAAAGATGGCGCCCAAAAACTTAATGGACTGGTTACCTCCAATGTCGGAAAAAAACTTCCCGGAGTTTTGATCCTACCCGCATGGAAAGGGATTGACGATGAAGCCAAAATGGCGGCCGCTGAACTGGAGAAACAAGGCTACATTGCCTTTATTGCAGATATTTACGGTGAAGGGAATACCCCAACCGATAATGCTTCTGCGGGAAAAACGGCGGGATATTATAAACAAAATTTCGAAGCATATCAGAAAAGAATTTCTTTAGCTCTGGATGAATTAAAGAAAAGCGGTGCTAATCCCGGAAAAATTGCGGTGATCGGTTATTGCTTTGGCGGTAGCGGTGCTTTGGAAGCGGCTCGAGGAAATATGCCGGTTGTTGGTGTGGTTTCAATTCACGGTGGTTTAGCAAAAGACGCAGCCAGAGATAATATTCCTCTTTCAGCAAAGATCCTAGTTGAACATCCGGCCGATGATGAAAGTGTAAGTCCAGAAGATTATGCTCAACTGGTGAAAGAAATGAATGACGGAAAAGCAGATTGGCAGATCATTACCTACTCCAATTCAAAACATACTTTTACCAGTCCAGTGTCGCCAGATTATAATGCAGTGATGGCGAAACGTGCCTGGAATCATACGTTGATGTTTTTGAAAGAGATCTTAAAGTAATTAAAAAGCAAAAAACTCCTGTACCAGTATATTTAACCAAAAGAGAAAACCTTTTCAAAATTGAAAAGGTTTTATTTATGTAATAAATGAGTGGATTTTAAAACTTCATTTCAGGGATTTCTCCTTCGATGATTAAGTCGGCTTCGGTTGCTTTCACGATATCTTCTACGGATACGCCTGGTGCTCTTTCCAAAAGTTTGAAACCATTCGGCCTAACTTCTAAGACGGCCATTTCAGTCACTACTTTTTTCACACAACCCACTCCAGTAAGCGGAAGGGTGCATTTTTTAAGAATTTTACTTACACCAGCCTTGTTCACATGCATCATGGCCACGATGATATTTTCGGCAGATGCTACAAGATCCATAGCTCCTCCCATTCCTTTAACCATTTTACCAGGTATTTTCCAGTTGGCGATATCACCGTTCTCTGAAACTTCCATCGCACCAAGAATCGTAAGATCTACCTTCTTGCTTCTGATCATTCCGAAACTGAAAGCAGAATCAAAAAAAGAAGCACCGGGAAGTGTGGTAATGGTTTGTTTCCCAGCATTTATTAGATCAGCATCTTCATCTCCTTCAAAAGGAAATGGGCCCATTCCCAACACGCCGTTCTCACTTTGGAATTCAACCGAAAGATCGTGAGAAACGAAGTTAGCAACCAAAGTTGGAATACCAATTCCAAGGTTGACGTAATAGCCATCTTTTACTTCTTTTGAGATGCGCTGAGCGATTTGTTCTTTTGTAAGCATAGTGTAAACTTGAACTGCAATTTATTCATTTTTCATTTCCTATACAAATGGTATTAAGACATTCTATAGTGTGACCTAAACAAACCGATTAATAACCTTAATTTTGCACTCAATTATTTTTAAAAAATGAAAACACTTATACGTTATTTGAAACCTCATAAATGGTTGCTCATTCTATCTTTACTATTAGCGACGATCAATCAGGTTTTCTCTCTATTTGGGCCAGCAATTACGGGAAATATTCTTGATCAGTTGGTTACCCACCCTAATTTTTTTGATACAGAGAAATTACTTGCCAGAAATCTAAATGAATATTTATACGGAACCGACATTTACCACGGGGTATTTTATTTCCTGGGACTGCTAATTGGGGTTGCCATGGTTAGTAGAATTGCGAAAGCATTTCAAGATTATGTAGTAAGTGTAATTACCCAAAAGTTTGGAGCTAATATTTTTACAGATGGTTTGCAGCACTCTATGGCGTTGCCTTTTCAGGAATTTGAAGATCAAAGAAGTGGTGAGACCTTGTCGATTCTGACTAAAGTAAGAGAAGATTCTGTAAAGTTCATCACCAACT
Source organism: Chryseobacterium sp. SNU WT5 (assembly GCF_007362475.1). Lineage (NCBI taxonomy): Bacteria > Pseudomonadati > Bacteroidota > Flavobacteriia > Flavobacteriales > Weeksellaceae > Chryseobacterium > Chryseobacterium sp. SNU WT5. The sequence continues at coordinate 2,748,733 of NZ_CP041687.1, read as the reverse complement.
TTATCAATATTTTCTTTGGGATTTTAGTAAGTATTATTTTCGTTTCTGTTTACGCGATTCAACTGCATTGGGCGATTATGCCTGTTTATGTGGTAGGAATCTTTTTTATCGCTTTTATCACCAATTTACTAAGTAAAAGAATAAAGAAAATTCAAAAGAACATTGTATCGCAAACTACGAGTTTAGCGGGAAGTACGACGGAAAGTTTGCGAAATATTGAAATTGTAAAAAGTTTGGGGTTAACCAAACAGGAAGTGAAGCGTTTGAACAGCAATACCTACAAAATTTTAGGGCTGGAACTCAGAAAAGTTAAAAGCATTCGATCTTTAAGTTTTATTCAGGGAACGCTTGTTAATTTCTTACAGCAAATGATCACATTGACTTTATTATTCCTTATTTTCAAAAATGTGGTCACTCCGGGACAGTATTTATCACTAATGTTTTACGGATTTTTTATTTTCGGTCCGATGCAGGAAATCGGAAATATCATTATCTCATACCGAGAAGCCGAGGCCTCCTTATTTAATTTTGATAATTTAATGAAGAAACCGACGGAAGAAAAGCCACTTGCACCAAAAAAGATCGGGTCCATTAACAATCTGAAGTTTAGTAGAGTCAGTTTTAAACATCAGTCAGCGGCCTATAAAGCCTTAAACAATATTTCTTTCGAAGTTCAAAATGGGGAAACCATAGCTTTCGTTGGACCAAGTGGTGCAGGGAAAAGTACGTTGGTGAAATTGTTGGTTGGTTTATATCGTCCCAATGAGGGAGCGATCTACTACAATAACATTAATGGGAATGAATTTGATTTTGATGAATTAAGAAATCAGATCGGATTCGTGACGCAGGATACCCAACTGTTTGCCGGAACCATAAAAGAAAATCTATTGTTCGTAAATCCCGGGGCAAGTGATGAGGATCTAAGTATGGCTCTACGAAAATCCAGCGCTACAACTTTGATTGAACGAGCAGAGGAAGGATTAAATACTGTCATCGGAGAAGGCGGGTTTAAATTAAGTGGTGGAGAAAAGCAAAGAATTGCCATTGCACGTGCTTTGTTACGAAAACCACATTTGCTTATTTTTGATGAAGCCACTTCTGCTTTAGATAGTATCACCGAAGAAGCCATTACAACAACAATTAGAGAAATATCTGCCGAAAAAGCACAAATCACCATATTGATCGCGCACCGTTTGAGCACCATTATGCATGCAGATCGTATCTATGTTTTGGAGCGTGGACAAGTAATCGAGATGGGTTCGCATGAGAATTTGCTGGAGGAAAAAGGATTATATTACGCAATGTGGCGTCAGCAGATTGGAGAAAGGAAATCCTAAGAAATTGGATAATCAAATTTTAATAATTTGATTTGCATCACTTTAAAATAAAATAGTCCACTATGTTCAAAGAAGAAAGAAAAAGTCCTCAATTCTGGCTGACCGTCGTGAGTATTGCCCTCTAAATTCTATCGATGTTTTTTACCCCTTTTTATGTTACCAATCCAAAGGCAGATATCTACTCAAATTCGTTATTTATACTCCTTTCAGGGTGGATGGCTGTTTTGGGAGGAGGATTATTTCTAACGCTTATTTGGTTGGCAAATCCGCTTTATTTTTTTGGCGGTTTTCTGGTACTAAATAAGGAGAAATTTGCAGTCGTACCAGTTACTTTTTCTCTATTGCTTAGCTTTTACTTTTTGACACTCGATTCGGTAATGGACGGCGAAAGCGGAGCTACAACAGAAATTACCAGACTGGGACTTGGATTTTACCTTTGGATTTCAAGTTTTATTACAATGTTTCTCGCTGGAGTTCTATTGTTTTTTGAGAAAAAAATAGTGAAGTAAATCCGGAAATGGATACTGATTCACATTTATAAAATTTACTTCTATTCCACAAAAAAAAACATTTCTCTCACGAGAAATGTTTTTTTCTTTATTAAAATTTTTAAATTTCTAAGCTCTCTTTCTCACCGTTCTTTGCTCAATTCTCTTCTCAAAATTTTCGCCTTGAAAAATTCTCTGAACCATAATTCCGGGAATGTGAATTTCGTTGGGATCTAATTGTCCTGGCTCTACTAATTCTTCGACTTCGGCAATGGTAATTTTACCAGCGCCTGCCATCGGAGCATTGAAGTTACGAGCAGTTCCTTTGAAAATTAAATTACCGGCGTGATCTCCCTTCCAGGCTTTTACGATAGAGAAATCTGCTTTGAAAGCGTGTTCCAGAATATGCATTTTACCATCGAAGTCTTTTGTTTCTTTACCTTCTGCTACTTCCGTTCCGTAACCAGCTGGGGTATAAAAAGCTGGAATTCCACATTGAGCAGCTCGGCATTTTTCTGCTAAGGTTCCTTGTGGTGTGAGTTCTACTTCCAGTTCACCCGAAAGCATTTGTCGTTCAAATTCTGCATTCTCGCCCACATAGGAAGCGATCATCTTCTTAATTTGTTTTTTCTGTAAAAGCAATCCCAAACCAAAATCATCAACACCAGCATTATTAGAAATACAGGTTAAATCGGTAACATTGCTTTCTACTAAAGCATCAATTGAATTCTCAGGGATTCCGCAAAGGCCGAATCCCCCAACAATTAAAGTCATCCCATCGCTTATTCCAGCAATTGCATCTTTTACATTTTTTACTCTTTTATCGATCATATCATGATATAATTTGGTGGCTGAAATTTACGATTTATTTTGGAAATTCAAGCTGAAGGCCACGACATTCAAGTTATGTTTTGCGTAAAACAACTGTAGTTTTCATTTTTTATTCCAATCGGATTTAATAATTTTTCCGAACTTCTTATTTAATTAAAATTATAAAGAAGAAAAAAATCTGAAAATTTATAATATAGAACTCAATGAAAATCATATTGAGATTAGCATTGCGTGAGGGATAGTAGCGTCATCCTTTTTTTGCGAGGGCAAAAGCAAGGGCAAAAAAGATAGAGCGGATAGCCCGACCTGAGTGAGCTTTTTTCGCGTGGCTTTGCCGCGCGAAAAAAGCGAGGGAAGGGCACGCCCACAAGAAAAAAGACCGCTTATCTTTAATAGATGTTTTCTGGTGATTTATTTTCCTAAAGTGTTGGTGGATTGTGTTTTTTGTAGTATTTTTGCAACCTGTTAATCAACCTCTGACGAAGGGCGTGAACGTTGCTTAGCTTGACAAAACAAATTTTTTTATAAAAAAAATGGATTTATTACAGTACGTACAAGACAAGTACATTGCAAAAAAAGAATTCCCAAAATTCAAAGCAGGTGACACGATCACTGTGTATTACGAAATTAGAGAGGGTGCTAAAACCAGAACTCAGTTCTTTAAAGGAGTAGTACTTCAGTTGAGAGGAACCGGTGCAACTAAAACTTTTACCATCAGAAAAATGAGTGGTGATGTTGGAGTACAGAGAGTTTTCCCAATGAACATGCCAGCTTTGCAAAAAATTGAAATCGACAGAAGAGGTAAAGTTAGAAGAGCAAGAATTTTCTACTTCAAACAACTTAGAGGTAAAAAAGCGAGAATTAAAGACGCTGCTTACAAAAAATAATCTCGATTACGATATTAGAAAAACCCATCAATTTATTTTGATGGGTTTTTTAGTGCTGTAAAGCCTCGATACATTCTTCTCTTATCTTCCAAAAAGATTCTAAATTGTAGGGAATAGAAGGATTTTGGTTCAAATATCTTTTTAGGTAATCCCGATGATATTGTTCTTTAAAATTGGTGATCTGAGAGGGTTCTATTTCAACTTCTTCAACCAAATCATTTACAAAATCTGCGGCACTGGAATGCTTCCGTGTGCAGTCTAAAATCTGATGTTGATACCTTAAGTAATTATGTGCTTCGGGCATTTCATCTAAATTATATTTCTTTAAAACTGTTGCAATCTTAGGAGTGTTGTTTTCATTCATCAGAAAAATCCCCAACATTAATTTCGTGTTCGAAAAATCATTTTCAATTGCAAGATTCTTTAATACTGCGTGCTTTGTACTACAAGTCCCGCCGCTATCTTTAAATAGACAAAGTTGATCCTCTTTGTTCGCATTTCTTTTATACGATAAACCTTTTACATAATCAGAGGCAGAAATAAAATCATGATAACCCAAATTTAGAAACTGAGTTGAAATAATTCCTTTAGAATTGAGACCAAAATTAAAGAATGTTTGCATAAGTAAATGATGTTAAAGAAAAGGAATGTGTAAGGTCCTATCTCCTATTTCAAGTTGACCAAATTTACGTAAAAAAAACGCCTCAAATTAATGAGGCGTTCTATAGAATTTGAAAACTAAGGTTTATTTACCTTCCATTTTCTTTTTCAATTCTGCTAATACGTCTAAATCACCAAGAGTTGATTTTTCTTCGTTTTGAGAAGAACCAGTTGATTTGTTAGATGATTGATTAGAAGATTGCTCTCTTACATTTTTCTTTTCTTCGTCTCTGAAGATTCCTGTATGAGAAACTACTACTCTTTTGAATTCTTTGTTGAATTCGATTACTTTGAAATCTGCGCTATCTCCTTTCTTGATCTTAGATCCGTCTTCCTTCTCTAATAATCTTGATGGACAGAATGCTTCAACTTCAGCATCTTCGAATTGAACTTGAGCTCCTTTATCGAAAACTTCAGTTGCAGTTCCTGCATGTACAGTTCCTTCAGCATATTTAGTTTCGAATTTATCCCAAGGATTTTCCTGTAATTGTTTGTGACCTAAAGACAATCTTCTAGCTGCTGTATCTAATTCCAGAACAACAACTTTCAATTGATCTCCAACTGCACAGAATTCTGATGGATGCTTGATTTTCTTAGTCCAAGATAGATCTGAAATATAGATCAATCCATCGATACCTTCTTCCAATTCTACGAATACACCGAAGTTTGTAAAGTTTCTTACAATTCCTGTGTGCTCAGAACCTACTGGATATTTAGCTTCGATATTAGACCATGGATCTTGGCTTAATTGCTTCATACCCAAAGAAATTTTTCTGTCTTCTCTGTCTAAAGTTAAAACTTCTGCTTCAACCTCGTCTCCTACTTTTACAAAATCACCTGCACTTCTTAAGTGAGTTGACCAAGACATTTCTGAAACGTGAATTAGACCTTCAACACCTGGAGCTACTTCTACGAATGCACCGTAATCAGCAAGTACAACTACTTTACCTTTTACTTTGTCTCCAACTTTCATGTCAGCAGAAAGAGCATCCCAAGGATGAGCTTCTAATTGCTTCATACCTAACTGGATTCTTGTTTTCTCATCATCAAAATCAAGGATTACAACTTTTACAACTTGTCCGTCCTCTAAGATTTCTGATGGGTGATTAACTCTACTCCAAGAAAGATCTGTAATGTGGATTAATCCATCAACACCACCTAAGTCAACGAATACACCGTAAGAAGTAATATTCTTAACAGTACCTTCTAATACCTGACCTTTTTCTAATTGTGCGATGATTTCTTTTTTCTGACCTTCGATATCTGCTTCGATCAATGCTTTGTGAGAGACTACTACGTTTTTAAACTCAGGATTGATTTTAACAACTTTGAATTCCATTGTTTTACCAACGAATTGATCATAATCTTTAATTGGTTTCACGTCGATTTGTGATCCTGGTAAGAATGCTTCAATACCGAGAACATCTACGATCATACCTCCTTTAGTTCTTGATTTAACAAAACCGTTTACGATTTCTCCAGTTTCGTGAAGTTCGTTTACTTTATCCCAAGCTTTAAGCGTTCTTGCTTTTCTGTGAGATAATTGTAATTGACCTGATTTGTCTTCTCTTCTATCAACCATTACTTCTACCTCATCACCTGCAGCAAGTCCTGGGTTGTAACGGAATTCGTTTAGAGAAATAACTCCTTCAGATTTGAAGTTGATGTCAACGATCGCTTCTTTATCAGTTAGTCTTACAACTTTACCAATAAGAACGTCATTGTCTTGAAGATTGTTTAGAGATCCGTTGTAGATTTCTTCTAAATCGCTCTTCTCTTGTCTAGATTCAGCATCAAGACCTGATTCAAATGAATCCCAATCAAACTGTTCTGGAGCTACGTTTTGATTCAAAAGAACCACTGCTTTGTCTGTCGTTTCTGACATAATAAAATAATTTGTATTCTCTATTTTTCAATATCTGGCCTAATGTGGTACTATGAAAAAATACAGAAGATGTTAATTGTTAATGTTTTAACCTTGCCAAATACTTCCACAAAAAGTCGTGCAAAAATACGCTATTATTTCATAATTCCTATCATTTTTAAGGAAATTTCGATTCATTTATTAATTTCACAAGACATTAATAAATGCATTGCCTTATCTTTGCAAAATGGACTTACAGACAATCTATCAAAACTTGCAGATTCAGGACATGAATCAAATGCAAAAAACCACATACAAAGCCTCGGAAAATCATAAAGATGTTATTCTACTCTCCCCGACCGGTTCAGGGAAAACACTAGGATTTCTGTTCCCTATTCTTAGAAACTTAAACACGAGAACGGCTGGCATTCAAGCTATTATTATTGTTCCATCCCGGGAATTGGCTTTGCAAATCGAACAGGTTTTCAAAAGTATGGGCACTGATTATAAGGTAACCTATTGTTATGGAGGACATGATAAAAAAATAGAAGTCAACAACCTCATCCAAGCTCCTGCTCTATTAATTGGAACACCAGGTAGAATCGCTTACCATTTAAAAAACGACAATTTTGATCCAACAACGATTGAAACAATGGTTTTAGATGAGTTTGACAAATCACTGGAATTTGGCTTTCATGAAGACATGAGTTTCATTATCAACGAAATGCCGAATCTTAAGCAAAGAATATTGACCTCTGCCACTGCAATGCCGGAAATTCCCGAATTTACTGGAGTAAGCCGTCCAGAAAAAGTAGATTTCTTAAAAGTTTTAGAAATAAAACCAGATTTTCAACTAAGAAAAGTAATAACTACTTCTGAAGAGAAACTAGACACCTTATTTTCTTTATTGTGCAAAATCGGTAACAAGCGAACGCTTATTTTCTGTAATCACCGAGACGCGGTTGACCGTATTTCCGAACTGCTCAAGGAAAAAGGAATTTCGAGAGAGACTTTTCATGGGGGAATGGAACAAGATGAAAGAGAACGTGCTTTACTTAAATTCAAAAATGATTCATCTAGAATTTTAATAACGACTGATCTTGCTTCACGCGGTTTAGATATTCCGGAAGTAGAATCTATTGTTCATTATCAATTGCCCCCAAAAGAAGATGCTTTCATTCACAGAAATGGCAGAACCGCAAGGATGAATGCAAAAGGTTACGTATATTTAATTATGACCGAAGATGAAAATTTTCCATTTATTAAAAATAATACACCAGAAGAAAAGCTAACACAGGATTATAAAATGCCCGCCAGAACTCCTTTCCTTACCATTTATATAAGTGCCGGTAAAAAAGACAAGGTAAACAAAGTAGATATCGTAGGATTTTTAATTAAGAAAGGAGGTTTGGAAAAAGATGATATCGGCTTGATTGAAGTTAAAGATACGACTTCATACGTAGCCGTTAACAGACAAAAAGTGATAGAATTATTAAAGAAACTTGTTAACCAAAGGCTTAAGAATAAGAAATTAAAAATTGAGATCGCTTATTAAAATAAGCTCTCTAAAGAAAAATTTCAGGCAATCATTGGAGGTACTAATTCATCTCAAATAAAAACAATGCGGTTTTTTAAGATGATCAATTTTGTTTACACGAATTCTTTAATATTATGTATTTTTGTTCTTTGACCTATTAAAATGAAAGTTAATTTACCTGACAAACTCTATTATTCGATTGGTGAGGTTTCCAAAGCCTTTGATGTGAACGCATCACTGATCCGTTATTGGGAACAGGAATTCCCGATCATTAAACCGAAAAAGAATAAAAAGGGCAACCGATACTTCACTCCAGAGGATATTAAAAACCTTAAAATGATTTATCATCTGGTCAAGGAAAAAGGCTACACCTTAGATGGGGCACGAGTCGCTCTTACCACCAATTCCAAAATATCTGAAACCGTTTCAATGATTGACCGGCTTGAGTTTGTAAAAGCAGAATTACAAAAACTAAAAGAATCTCTAGTAGATTCACCTGAATGAAAAGGGTTTAATTCACGTTTAACTTAGGTGTATTCAACTAAATAAATACCTAAAATAGCCCTTATTTTTACTGAAAACACGATATGCGATATTCAGTACAGATGTCTGCGGCTAAAAATTATTTTTTAGGATTTCTCACTTCCGTTATAATTTTAGGCGCTGGATTATATTTTTACAATTCAAATAATCCTCCTTCTGTTCCCGAACCTACTTTTACCGAAAACAATACTACGGAGCGTAAGATGTTACAAGAGTTTGATCCAAACGATCTGGATAAAAACGACTGGATAAATTTGGGATTTTCTGAAAGACAGGTCGCCACCTTACTAAAATACAAATCAGTAGTTGGAGGATATTTTATCTCAAAAGAACAGTTTAAAAAATGTTACGCAGTCTCAGCGGAAAAGTATCAAGAGCTGGAACCCTATATATTATTACCGGAAAGTTCTTCAAAAAGACAATCATTTGTAAAGAATTTCTCAGATTATAATTCTAATACGTACCACTCTAAACCTAAAAAAGAGCTCAAAATTGCGGGAAAATTTAATCCCGATCATTATTCTTTGACAGATTTCATTAATCTTGGTTTTTCAGAAAAACAAGCACTTTCAATTTTAAAATACAAGAATTATCTTGGCGGCAGTTTCATCAGTAAAGAGAAATTTAAAGAATGTTATACCATTAGTGATGAAAATTACCAAAGGCTAGCTCCTTATCTTCTACTTCCTGAAAAGTCAACACTCAATAACACTGTTAAAAACCCTACAGTCTATCAGAAGGATAGCTCACCTGTAAAACCCGAGATCAATTATCAGCCGTTTGATCCTAACACCACTAATTTAGAAGGCTGGCAAAAACTTGGATTTTCACCAAAGCAAGCTCAAGTAATTATTAATTACAGAGATAAAAATTTGAAAGGGAAGTTTACGACCTTCGATCAAATTGCAAGTTGTTTTGTTATCTCAGAAGAAAAATTTGAAAAATTAAAACCATACATTATTTTAACTTCCACAGGTTCAAAAAGCAGCAACTCCGAAGCAGTAAAATCAGCAGATAATCAATATCACAGTTCCAAAACACAAGATATTAAAGTTACAAAAACCGATTTTCAGACAACTGAATTGAACCAGATGAAATTTAACCAATTAATTGAGTTTGGTTTTGACGAGAAGAGTGCCGCAAGCTTAATAGGATTTAGAAATAAATTAGGTGGGTTTGTCAATAAAAAACAGATTATAGAAACATATAATATAGATAAAGATTTAGCTGAAAGACTCGTAAACATAGCCCCTTTAAATAGCAATAGTGTGACAAAATATACTTTGATCGATGCGCCGGAGTCCTTTCTAAAAAACCATCCATATTTTAAATATTACGCTGATAAGATCATCTATTACCGTATTTCTTACCCGGATGAAAAAAAAATATTTAAGCTTATGGCTATTAAACCAGAAGCAGAGCAAAAAATGAGATTGTACTTAAAATAATTATTTTTTTATAAATTGAAGTGTTACCTCACCCAACTTTAATAAAAATATTCCTGCAGGAAGATCATGTACCTCTACAATATTACTCTTGTTAAAAGGTTTTTCAACGGTCATGATCAATTGTCCTGTCATACTAAATATTTGAGCATTTTCAAATCGACTTAGGTTTTGGCCGCTCACAAATAACTTTGCATCAGCGACAGGATTAGGATATATGGAAATTTCATTATCAACCGGATTAGGAACATTAGCAGCAGACAAGACTCCAATATTATCACAATAATCCACGGCATGAGTATCCCACTCGGACAATGTAAAAGAATTATTAGGCTCTGTAATTGCAGGAATCCTATAGAGTGAAACGTTAGCTAACAAAGAAGTATTATCAATATATTTGGATCCAATTGCATCAATAGTAGTGGATCTGTATCGTAATTCAAGATAATTGCTGCCCGAGAAACTTATTTGAGGCGAAGCAGAAAGAAATGCAGCATCATTATTCGTAATACAGCTAAAATTAGCTCTGGGATGTAGAATAACGATTGTTTCATTATTATTAATTACTCCTTCTAAATCGTATGGCGCAGGAAAATAATAGTTACCGTTCACCGTATTATAAAATTGAGCACTTATTTTGTAACCATTCAAACTTACTGCATGTCCCGTTTTATTAGTGATCTCTAAAGCTTTATTATCATCGGTACCTTCCAAATATTTGGAAATCATTAAATCTCTAGTATACCTATCTGAAGATAATGTAGCGACCGAAAAGAAATTGCTGTCTGCCGACTCCATATAACTATCATTGTAAGCTCGGATTGAAAACTGGTAATTGGTTGAAGGTAATAGGTGATCTACCGTAAAACTGGTATTGGTTGTATATCCTATATAAAGACCATTTTGGTAAACTTTATAACCTAGTAGATCGGAAGATGGAGAATCATTCCAATTTAAATTGATGAAATAAGAGCTTATTTGTGTACTGGACAAATTTAACGGTGCTAATGGCACTGAACTGGAAGCAGTTTGATTCCAAATTAGATCTACCCATTCTGGATGATCAATAAACGGATTTCGGTTTTTCTGTACGGCGAAAACATTATTATTCCGTTCTATTTCTTTAGGAGATACTGGATCTTCATTATGCCATTTTAATAACATATTCACGTACCAATCTTCAAATGATTTTTCTTCCGTCCCATCGAGAGGATTTCTATCATTAGCGGCTGAAGTACCATTATCAAACTTAAAGGAATTTAATTTCCCTTCATACCGAACTGCAAAATACAGTAGACTTCTGGCAATATCTCCTTTAAATTCAGCATGAGGCTCATAAACTCTTCCTGTATATCCAGAATTGGGGGTAGCATTATTACTCATTCTAGATCCATTTGAAAATACAGTGTAATTTACAGCTCCTCCTATTCCGAAAGGGAAATTATTTCGAATCTGATTAATTCTAGCATCAGTTGGAATCACAAAAAACAGATCCGAGTACATTGGGTAATTGCTATCAAACGTGCTCTGTGGCATAATATGTTCTCTATTATAACCTAATCCTTCTTGCCCGGCAGTACTGATTAATTGAGAACCGGTATAATGATAAGCACTGGCACCAGTGGGATTATTGCTATACATATCCAGTAAATAAATCGAATTTGAAGCATCATAATCATAATGATGGTCAATATCTGTATCATTATAAAATATTGGCAGATCACTATAATTCCAAGTAATAGGTTTCGAGGAAATAATATCGTGAAGTTTTGTCTTTAATTGATACCCAACCAAACTTTCAGTACCTGAATAATAAGTAGGAGGAGCTTGTGAAAACCCTAAAATTGGAAAGAATACGAAATAGAATAAAAATTTTTTCATAAGTCAGTAATTGAATCAAATTTACAAGATATATCAAAATTAGCTATTTAAACGACAAGTAATAATACCAAGTGGCTCAAATATGATATTATTGATTATTCATATAATAATTAATTAATGTTTTAACTGTGAAATTATTTCAGCACTTTATACATTTTCTTTATCTTTGAAAACAAATATATTCTATGAACAGCGAGACTACTCACAACCTTAATATGATTGCAGAAACCGCAAGAGATTTTGCAGAAAAAAAAATCCGTCCAAATATTATGGATTGGGATGAAAGCCAAACCTTTCCTGTAGAACTATTTCATCAACTGGGTGAAATGGGCTTTATGGGTATTGTTATTCCAGAAGAATATGGTGGATCAGGATTAGGATATCACGAATATGTGACTATTTTAGATGAAATATCGCAAGTTGATCCTTCAATTGGACTTTCTGTTGCAGCACATAATTCTCTTTGTACAAATCACATCTATGAGTTTGGATCTGAAGAACAGAGACACAAATGGTTACCGCAACTTGCATCTGGTAAAGTGATTGGAGCATGGGGATTAACAGAACATAACACTGGTTCTGATTCTGGTGGGATGAACACAACTGCAGTGAAAGATGGAGATGATTGGATTATTAATGGTGCCAAAAACTTTATTACACATGCTATCTCAGGAGATATTGCAGTAGTAATGACGAGAACCGGCGAAAAGGGAGCACGTAATAACTCAACTGCATTTGTTTTAGAAAAAGGTATGCCCGGATTTACGTCAGGAAAAAAAGAAAATAAATTAGGAATGCGCGCTTCCGAAACCGCAGAATTAATTTTTGATAGCGTACGCGTTTCAGATGCTAATCGATTAGGAGAAGTAGGTTCTGGTTTCAAACAAGCAATGAAAATACTTGACGGTGGTAGAATTTCGATTGCTGCATTAAGCTTAGGAACTGCAAGAGGAGCTTACAAAGCGGCTCTAAAATACTCATTAGAGAGACATCAGTTTGGAAAAGCAATTAATGAGTTCCAGGCAATCAACTTCATGCTTGCTGATATGGCAACAGAAATTGACGCAGCAGAATTATTAATTCAACGTGCATCTAATTTAAAAAATGCAAAACAACCAATGACCAAAGAAGGTGCAATGGCAAAACTCTACGCTTCCGAAGCTTGTGTAAGAATAGCTAATAATGCAGTTCAGATTTTTGGTGGTTACGGCTATACAAAAGATTTTCCTGCAGAAAAATACTATAGAGATTCAAAACTTTGTACGATCGGCGAGGGAACTTCAGAAATACAAAGGCTGGTTATTGGAAGAGAAATTTCTAAGTAAATTTTTTCTAAATATTATCAAAAACACCGAATTATCGGTGTTTTTTTCATTTTTAACAATTTTGAAGAAGAATTCGAGATTATTGTTTTCATAAATTTTCAATAAAAAAATATCATTTTCGACATATATTTATGCGTTTGTTTGAAAATAATTTATACATTTGACGGTCTTAAATTATTAATAAAACACAATTAATGAAAACACAAATTCTATCTTTTGCTTTCGCAGCAATTGCTGGTCTCTCCTATGGACAAACCAGCTCTTTATGGACGAATGCAGGCAGATCTGCAAGTAGTGAAGTTTTAGCGAACAAAGCTTCTATTGCTAATCCAAAATTATTCAACCTGAACGTTGAAGGTCTCAAATCAGCTTTGAAAGGCTCGCCTAACAAACTGGCAGTTAATGAAAAATCGGCCACCATTATTACTTTGCCATCCGTTGGCGGAAAAATGGAAGATTTTAAAGTTTCCGAAAATTCAAATTTCGATCCTGCATTGGCTGCGAAATATCCAGAGATTAAGTCTTATGTTGGACAAAGCTTAGCTAATCCAGCTAACGTAGTTTATTTCAGCTTATCACCTCTGGGTTTATCCTCTATGGAAATCAGCAGTGATAATTCTGCAGTTTTTATTGAACCTTACACTACTGATGCCTCATCTTACGTGGTTTATCAGCGGTCAGATAAAAAGGACAATTTAAATAAATTTGAATGTCTGACAATTGATGATGCTAAATCTCAGTTAGGAGAAGATTTAACTGCCCGACCTAATGCAGATGATGCCGTACTTAGAACTTTCCGTCTTGCACTTTCCTGTACAGGTGAATATACAGCCTATTTCGGGGGAACGAAAGCTAAGGCCTTGGCAGCGATGAACAACACCATGACTCGTGTTAACGGAGTTTTTCAAAAAGACTTCTCTGCTCGAATGATCATTATCTCAAATAATGATTCGGTAATATATACCAACGCTTCAACTGATCCTTATTCCAACTCTTCTTCAATGTCGCAATGGAATGGCCAACTTCAATCTACTCTAACCTCTGTAATTGGCGAGTCTAATTATGATATTGGACACTTATTTGGTGCGTCTGGCGGTGGCGGAAACGCAGGTTGTATCGGATGTGTTTGTGTAAACGGTTCTAAAGGAAAAGGAATCACTTCTCCTTCAGACAATAATCCATCAGGAGATAACTTTGATATTGATTACGTGGCACACGAAATGGGTCATCAATTTGGTGGAAATCATACGTTTACTAAATCAAATGAAGGAACAGGAGTACAAATGGAACCAGGATCCGGATCAACTATTATGGGTTATGCAGGAATTACAAATGTGGACGTTCAGCCTCATTCTGATCCCTATTTCCATGCTGTAACTATTCAGCAAATAACTAATAATATTAAATCCAAGACTTGCCCTGTAACTACTTCAACTGGTAATTCAATTCCAACTGCAAATGCTGGCGCAGATTATACGATTCCCAAAAGTACCCCGTTCATGTTAACTGGTACCTCTACGGATGCAAATGGTGATGCACTAACCTATATTTGGGAACAGATGGACAATCAAGCAAATGCGGATGCGCCAAGTGCCACAAAAACAACAGGTGTAAACTTTAGAAGTTATATGCCAACAACATCTCCTACAAGATATTTCCCAAGAATGCAGTCTGTTTTAGCAGGTTCTACTACAACTGCAAGTCCAGAAATTACGGTAGAAGCTTTATCTTCTGTTGGTAGAACACTCAATTTCAGATATACTGTTCGTGATAACAGACCTGGTGGATCAGGAAATAATTCAGATGATGCCGTAATTTCAGTAAATTCTAGTGCAGGACCATTCGCAGTAACATCACAGTCATCTTCAACTTCTTATACTGGTGGATCTTCACAAGCAGTTACCTGGAATGTTGCAGGAACTACTTCTAATGGAGTGAACGCAGCAAATGTTGATATTCTATGGTCTACCGACAGTGGAAATACATGGTCAACGTTGTTATCTGCAACACCAAATGACGGATCTCAAAACGTGACTATTCCAAATACATCAACTTCTACAGGTAGAATTATGGTGAAAGGAACAAATCATGTTTTCTTTAACGTAAACAAAAGCAACATTTCAGTATCAGCTGGAGCTGGAGACACAGTAGCACCTAAGGCTCCTGTTCTTTCTGCTTCCGGAACTACATCTACTTCAACTAATTTATCTTGGAGTGGTGCAACTGATAATGTTGGAGTAACCGGATATGACATATACAGAGGAACTACATTATTAGGTTCTACAGAATCTACATCTGCAACCATTACTGGACTTTCAGCATCTACTACTTATTCTTTCAATGTGAAAGCAAAAGATGCTGCAGGGAATATTTCTGTTGCAAGTAATGCAGTTTCAGTGACTACACCAGCTTCTTCTACTGATACTACTCCACCAACTGCACCGAGTTTATCAGTATCGGGTACTACAGCGAGCTCCACTAATCTTTCCTGGAGTGGTTCAACAGATAATGTAGGAGTGATAGAATATGATGTATTCCAAAACGCTTCTCTAATTGGTTCTACAAGTTCAACTTCTTATGCAGTTTCTGGCTTATCTGCTTCAACATCTTACACGTTCTCTGTTAAAGCGAAAGATGCAGCGGGGAATGTTTCTGTATCAAGTAATAATGTTTCCGTTACTACACTTTCCAGTTCTGTAAGCTACTGTTCATCTTCTGCAAACAGTACTGCTGACGAGCGTATTGGTAATGTAAAATTCAATACCATCAACAACTCTTCAACAGGCACATCAGGTTACGAAAACTTCACTTCAGTTTCTACTAATGTAACCAGAGGAACAAATTACTCATTATCGATCACCCCTACTTGGAGATCTACAAAATACTCAGAAGCATATGCAGTATATATTGACTATAATGGAAATGGAACATTTACAGATGCAGGCGAGAACGTATGGACCAAAGCTGGTTCTACAACTTCACCAGTAACAGGCTCCATTACCATTCCGAGCAACGCTACCTTGGGTGCCACAAGAATGCGCGTAATGATGAAATACTACTCCGCACCATCGTCTCCATGTGAGAATTTCAGCTATGGTCAAGTTGAGGATTATACAATCAATATTATGTCCAGTGGAAAAGAGGTTGCAGCTTCTACAGCAAATCCAGCTAAAGAATTTTCAATCTTTCCAAATCCTGTAACAGGTAAAGTTCTGAATATTTCTAACGCAGATTCAACTGCATTCAGTATTTATGATATGAGTGGGAAACTTCTTCAATCAGGAGAAATAGTTGATCACGTTGTGAATTTAATTAATCTTCCTAAGGGAGTTTATATTATTCAGGTTGGATCATCTTCCAAAAGATTCATAAAAGAATAAATTCAAAGTAAATATTTTTTTTTAACCGTCTCAATTTATTTTGAGGCGGTTTTTATTTTAAAAAATTGATTGTTTATATTTGTTTCAAATTAAAGATTAATGGAAAAATTAGATGCACTTAATCAAGTTGCAGAATTTCACAAAACTTTTAACGTACCAATTTTGGAAACACCTCAAATTCCAGCAAAGGAAAGATGTGAGTTAAGAGTTTCGCTTTTACAGGAAGAACTAGATGAATTAAAACAAGCGATCGAGGACAATGATTTGGTGGAAATCGCAGATGCTTTATGTGATTTACAATATGTATTGAGCGGGGCGGTTTTAGAATTTGGTTTAGGGAAAAAATTCCCAGCGCTATTTAATGAAGTACAGCGTTCTAATATGTCCAAAGCTTGTAATAACCAACAAGAAGCAGACGAGACGATCGCTTTTTATAAAGAAAAAGGCGAAGATGCTTTTGCACGGCCTGCTGGAGAAAAAATTAATGTTCATAGAACTTCGGACCAAAAAGTTTTAAAAAATAAATATTATTCTCCCGCAGATTTAAAATCTATCATTAATTAATATCATTAACACCTATGAAATATTTTTGCAAAATAATACTCAGCACGGCGGCTATTTTTTTCGCATTGCAATCTTGCAATTCGCAGAAAATTGTCATCAACCGGGAAGTAGATACTACAAATGACGGAAAAATGTTGCTTGGCTATCAGTCAAAAGATCAACTTTTAAAAGAACCTTATAGTGAATGGTATGTGAAAGAGCACGATGAATATGCAATCGATCAGAAATCCGTTGCCGAATTAAAGAAAGAAAAACTGAACTCCTATTCGCTAATCATTGTGATGGGAACTTGGTGTGAAGATAGTCATCGTGAAGTGCCACGTTTATTCAAAATTTTGGAGCAATTAAATTACCCCGAAAACAAACTTACTATTATTGCAGTTAATCGTAAAAAAGAAGCACCAAGTGGTGAAGAAGGAACGTATAATATCCAAAAAGTTCCTACCATCATCGTTCAAAAATACGGTAAAGAAATCGGCAGGATTATTGAAAGTCCTTCAACAGGATATCTTGAAAGAGATCTGTTAGAAATTATTAAAAAAGACAATTCCTCAATTAAAGATCTATTAAAGTAAAGTGAAAAAGAAGGAAATAATTATTGCTTTTATTACAGGTGCAGTTGCGATGATATTGCTTTTTGTACTCTGGAATAAACTGACAAAGAAAGCAGAAGACAAAGTTCAAAATGATTACTATATTATTACCAATCAAATTCGTAAAATGAATAAAATGGTTGTAATGGAGCAGGATTTTTCCAGCATGCAAAAAACTAGAATTACCTCTCAAATGTTGGGAAGTTCACTTCTGCCATCATCAGAAAAAGAGATCGTAACTTTTACAAAAACCAATGCCCAGGTTTCATATGACTTAAATAAAATGAAACTGGAGGTTGATTCTATAAACAAAAAACTAATTATCAGAGAATTGCCGAATGCTGATATTAGGATTATTCCCAGTGTAGAAATTCAATCAATGGATGATTCATTTTTCAACCGATTTAGTGATCAGGACTTTAAGAAAGTTACAAAATATGCAAAGGATAATGCTTACAAAACGGTCAATCAAAATCGTCTAAGGAACGAGGGCAGAAAACAATTAACCGAAAACTTAGATCAAATTTTTGTTTTGGCAAAGGCTTTGAATTACACTATTGAAGACCAGACTGGTCAGATCGATGTCACAAAACTATAACAAAAAAATAATGGAAAGTCCAAAAGACCACAAAACAAAAGAAGCAGAAATCAAAAAAGAAAATCAAGATTTTCCAAATGTGCCCGCCTCTACTGATAAAATAAATTCCGATGAAAAGATGAAGAAAGAAATAAAAGAAACCTCCAAACTTCATCCTGATGGAAAAACGGATAATACAGATCAAAAAAGCGAAAATTAATTTTTCGCTTTTTTTTATTCAAATGTTAAAAAAAAAAAATAAACTATTAATAATCAATATAAAAGTCATGAAATTTGCATTCAATATGCTAAGCATATTATTTTGCGAAATCAAAGGACTTACGCCATGAATTACAAGATTACCGCAACTTTCACTGAACTAAAAAATGCTACTGTGGCAAGTGAACTGTTAAAAATAGCAGGATATATAAAAGAATTTTCTGGATTTACAGCCAATACTAAGATTTATCCTGAGTCTCTAGTTGAAGATCATTTTTTAGATGAAAATGTGATAATGGTCTATACGCCCAATCTAAATCGTGCCTACAAAGCTCTTAATATTTTGAAAAGGCTAGAAGCATCGATAACTGAAGGTCTAGGTTCGAAATTAAAAGACTCAAAAATTAAAATTACAGCTAAACATCTTACTTTTAACAACAAACCGTATATTAATTTTAGAAATAGAATATCAACTAAGAAGCAGTAGATTATCAACTTTAAACCAAAAGAGTCGGTTTTAAGTAACTTCTTATTCAATGATCATCTCTAAATCATTTAACTTCTTATTAAAGTCATGAAAATAAATGGCGAAAAATTCGTATTTTTGCAACTTAAATTTTTAGTTACAAATGGTTAAAATCACTCTTCCAGATGGAAGTATTAAAGAATTTGAAGGATCAGTTACTCCGCTTGAAGTCGCAAAATCAATTAGTGAAGGTTTAGCAAGAAATGTTATTTCTGCTTTAGTAAACGGAACGCAGGTGGAAAACACCACGCCGATTACAACAGATGCCACGGTTCAGTTGCTCACCTGGAATGATGATTTGGGAAAAAAAGCTTTTTGGCATTCTTCGGCTCACCTTTTGGCGCAGGCCATAATGGAGTTTTATCCAGAAGCAAAATTAACCATTGGACCTGCAATCGAACAAGGTTTTTATTATGATGTAGATTTCGGTGAGGAAACATTATCTGAAAAAGATTTTGAAAAGATTGAAAAGAAAATGTTGGAGAATGCGAAGAAAAATGCAACCTTCAGTCTTTATCCAGTCTCTAAAGCCGATGCTTTAAAAGAATATGCCGACAATCCATACAAAACAGAATTAATATCCAATCTAAATGATGGCGAAATTACTTTCTGTACCCATGATAATTTCACGGATTTATGCCGTGGCGGTCACCTTCCTGCTACAGGAATTGTAAAAGCCGTAAAAATATTAAACGCAGCCGGAGCCTATTGGAGAGGTGATGAGAAAAACAAACAACTTACCAGAGTTTATGCGATCTCTTTCCCTAAACAAAAAGATCTGACTGAATATTTAGAACTTTTAGAAGAAGCAAAAAGACGTGATCACCGAAAACTAGGTAAAGAATTAGGAATTTATGCATTCTCCGAAAAAGTGGGTGCAGGTTTACCATTGTGGTTACCGAAAGGAACGGCACTGCGAAAAAAATTAGAAGAATTTCTTTCCGCAGCACAGAAAAAATCAGGATACGAATTCGTAATGACGCCACATATCGGATCTAAAGAATTGTATGTTACCTCCGGTCACTGGGATAAATATGGCGCCGACAGTTTTCAACCCATCAAAACACCGAACGAAGGTGAAGAGTTTATGTTGAAACCGATGAACTGTCCACACCATTGTGAAATTTACAAAGTTGGTCAATGGTCGTACCGTGATCTACCAAAACGTTTTGCAGAATTCGGTACTGTTTACCGTTACGAACAGTCAGGAGAGCTTCATGGATTAACAAGGGTTCGTGGATTTACTCAAGATGACGCTCATATTTTCTGCACACCAGATCAGTTAATGTCGGAATTCGAAAATGTCATTGATTTAACATTATATGTTTTCAAATCTTTAGGTTTTGAAGATTTTGTAACTCAGGTTTCGTTAAGAGATCCTGACAATAAAGAAAAATATATCGGGAGCGACGAAAACTGGAAAAAAGCAGAAGATGCCATCGTTCAGGCCGCCATTAAAAAAGGACTGAACTATGTTGTAGAATACGGTGAAGCTGCATTCTACGGACCGAAACTCGATTTCATGGTCAAAGATGCATTAGGTAGAAAATGGCAGTTAGGAACAATCCAGGTTGATTATAACTTACCGGAAAGATTTGATCTATGGTACACCGGAAATGATGGAGAAAAACACAGACCAGTAATGATTCATAGGGCGCCGTTCGGTTCTATGGAGCGGTTTATAGCGATTCTGTTGGAAAATACCGCGGGAGATTTCCCATTATGGTTGGCTCCGGATCAATTCATCATTTTACCGATTAGTGAAAAATATGCGGATTATGCAAAAAAAGTTTCACAATTGCTGGAAAATCACGATATTTGTGGACTGATTGACGAAAGAAGTGAGAAGACTGGTAGAAAAATCCGCGATGCGGAATTAAAAAAACTGCCATTCATGCTTATCGTCGGAGAGAATGAAGAACTTGAAGGAACAGTTTCTGTCCGAAGAAGAGGTGAAGGTGACTTAGGCGCAATGAGCGTAGAGGACTTTATCACTTACTTCAAAAAAGAAGCAACGATATAGAAAATTAGAATTTAACCAATTAAAAAAAGACACCATAGCACAAAAATTTCATTACAGAGGTAGAGGTCCACAGAGACGAGTTCAAGAAGATTTGCACCAGATCAATCAAAAGATCCGTGCGAGAGAAGTTCGTTTGGTAGGTGATAATGTGGAACCTGGCGTTTATCCGCTAGAAAAAGCTCTAGAAATAGCTAAAGATCAAGAATTGGATTTAGTGGTTATTTCAGATAAAGCAGAACCTTTTATTTCCAGAATTCTGGATTATAAAAAGTTTCTTTATGAGCAAAAGAAAAAACAGAAAGAGTTAAAAGCGAAACAAGTTAAAGTTGTCGTAAAAGAAATCAGATTCGGTCCTCAAACCGATGAGCATGATTACGATTTCAAAAAGAAACACGCCGAAAAATTCTTAGAAGAAGGTTCTAAATTAAAGACTTATGTTTTCTTTAAAGGACGTTCTATTATATTTAAAGATCAAGGAGAAATTCTTCTTTTAAAATTAGCACAGGAATTAGAGCACGTTGGAAAAGTTGATCAATTACCGAAATTAGAAGGTAAAAGAATGATTATGATGATGAGCCCTAAAAAACCTGCTAAATAAAAATTACATTTTTATAAAGTATAATGTAAAAGAGATTCTTTGGAGTCTCTTTTTTTCTTTTTAGTAAATAAGAGATTTAATTTCACGCGTTATCCTATTTATTTATTAAAGATTCGGCACCAATTATAATCTTAACTCTTAGAAAAGATGTTTCTCCATTTTAATGTTTGCTCTTTCGTAAAGTCCTTGATCCAGTTTAATTTCTGAGAAACCGTATTTGCGGTAAAGATGAAGAGCAGATTCTAATTGTGTGTTGGAGTATAAAATTAAGTTTTAACATGTTTTTGTTCTACAAAATCTAAGCAATGTTCTAATAAAAGTGTTCCGATTTTGTGACCTTGAGCTTTTTCAGCGACGGCCATTTTTCCTAATTCAAAAATGGTTTCTGTTTTCTTTAAAAGGGAAACGGTGCCAACGATTTCATCATTGAGTTTTGCATAAAAGATAAATCCTCCTTTATCGATGATGTCTTCTTTTGGATTGGAGAGCGACTGAATATCACTTTGCTCCACCCTAAAATATTTTTCAAGCCATCCGTAATTGAGTATTTTGATGGCTTCTTTTAGGTCTTTGGAATAAGGTATGATTTCTATTTTATTTGGGATCATGGTTTTTGAAGGTAGATTTAATCATTTTCTATAAAGCAGATTTTTGCTAATCTCTCCACAAAAATAATTTAAAAACGCGAAAAATTACATTCTTACAAATATTTTAGAATTAGACCTGTTTTGTAGGATCCTGCGAAACTCAGTTAGAAATCGAATAAAGAAAATTATCAGAAATAAAATTGTTAATTTTTTCGGTTCAAAATCCGAGAGTTTTCGCAGTGGAAAAATTACAATAAATAATCAGTTACCTTGCTAATGATTATTTCATTAACCAAATTATCAGTTTACCAAAACTTTCCCGCGTAAGGAATCGCAGCGGTTTCCCCAGAATAGATGGTGGGAAGCCTGGCTTAAGAAGTATGAGCGAAGAGCCCGACCAAAAGAAGTGAATGATTGTGCGATCACGATTATTCGGAATCGCGCACTAATGAAAGACAAAAGGGCTCGCCTAAATTCTAAATTGAGCAATAATATAAGAGGTGTGAACCTTTAGTGATATTCGGTGGTAATATGTTTTTGTAATTCATTGAAATTTCGTACTTTTGCAGTCTGAAAAATGTGTAGAATGCTGTAAAGTGGGTACACATGACGTAAAAAGAGATTGATAACAAATAGATAAAATTAAGCAAAATGCCAAAATTAAAAACTAAATCAGGTGCTAAGAAGCGTTTTAAGCTTACCGGAACGGGGAAGATTAAAAGAAAAGGTGCTTTCAAAAGCCACATCTTGACCAAAAAAGAAACGAAGCAAAAGAGAAATCTTACGCAGACTTCTTATGTTGCAGAAGTGGACAAAAAGAGCGTTTTACGTCAATTAGCTTTAAAATAGTTTTTATAAATCAACCGGTTTATAAGAATTAACAAATTCAGAAAATTTAACCCTGAAACGGTGCAAAAAAGTGTAATGAAATAATTTACCGCCCTTTTCAAAAAAACAAATTTAATTATGCCAAGATCAGTAAATGCAGTAGCTTCCAGAGCTCGCAGAAAAAAAGTAATTAAGCTAGCGAAAGGTTTTTTCGGTAGAAGAAAAAATGTTTGGACCGTAGCAAAAAATGCCGTACAAAAAGCAATGCAATATGCTTACCGCGGTAGAAAAGAGAAAAAGAGAAGTTTCAGATCTTTATGGATCATGCGTATCAACGCGGGTGCAAGAGAACATGGAATGTCTTACTCCCAGTTTATGGGCGCTCTAAAAACGAACAACATCGAATTGAACAGAAAAGTTTTAGCTGATTTAGCAATGAATCATCCTGAAGCGTTCAAAGCGATTGTTGACCAAGTAAAATAAATGTAAAATTTTTTGTTATCAATTTGAAAATCCTAAACATTGTTTAGGATTTTCCTTTATATTTGTAAAAAATTAATCATAATATGAAAAGTACTTTACTAATTCCTATGTTATTAATAGCATCTCTAGGATATTCTCAGACTTTTATACAAGCGTACAAAACAAGAGCACAATTAGTCACTCAAGCTAATATTAATACTCATCTTAGCAATTTTGCAAGTTACGGTATTAAGAAAACGGGAACAACAGCGAATAATAATGCTGCTGCATGGCTGCAAAGCGAATACAGTAGTTTTGGATATACCGCCTCGGAAATTACAACACAAAATTTTACTTATAATGGAAATAGTACTAAAAATATTATTGTAACCAAAACGGGTACTACTTATCCTAACACATTTATTATTATATGTGGGCATTACGATACTGTTGGAGGAGTTGGCGCAAATGATAATGGTAGTGGTGTTTCTATCATTTTAGAAGCAGCGAGAATCTTAAAAAATGTACCAACCGAATATTCCATTAAATTCATCAATTTCTCAGGTGAAGAGCAAGGGTTACTAGGTAGTCAATCATATGTGACAAATGTTGTGAATGCTACCAACCCAAAAATGGATATAAAATTAGTATTTAATATTGATCAAGTAGGAGGAAAAGCTGGAGCAAATAATACAAATATCACAGTGGACTACGATGATACTCCGTACAGTCCAAATGGCATGTACCCTGGTTATCCTTCTAGTAATAATGCAGCATCTGTTGTAGTTTCAAACCAATTGAAGACTTGTATGGAGCTGTATTCTCCGCTTACCGCTTCTTTATTCTATGGAGAAAGAACTGATTATATACCTTTTGATAAGAATGGAGAGATATTTACTGGTTTATACGAAACCATAGAAAGTGCAAGACCGCATACTTCTGGGGATACTGTCGTTAATATGGATCCAGTTTATCTTTTAAAAGTAGCACAAGGAGCCATTGGTGGTTTGCAGCATTTTGCGGGAGCAAGTACAACAGTTCTTGGAACAACCGATGTGAAAAAAGAACTTAAAGACCGCGTTAGTATTTTTCCGAATCCTGCGAATGACTTTATCAACATAGGAATTGATGGTAAAGGTTATAATTCTACAGTAACAGATATGTCCGGCCGTACGCTTATCAACTCGAAAGATGAGCAGACTATTAATACTTCTAAATTAAAAACTGGAGTCTATTTATTGACTGTAGTTGAAGATGGCCAGAGCACTACCAAGAAATTTATTATTAAAAAATAACTAATCGATTCATAGAAAAAGCCTGAACAGTGTTCAGGCTTTTTTAATTATAGAATGGTATCATTACTTTCCACTTCTTTTCATTAAAATTGCCTCAATATCATTTAATTGGAACGATTTTGCTTTCAACAGGATTAAAAAGTGATAGAGTAAATCTGCCGCTTCATTTTTGAATAAATCGGCGTTGTTATCTTTGGCTTCGATGACTAATTCTACAGCCTCCTCTCCTACTTTCTGCGCCACTTTATTGATGCCTCTTTGATATAGATCGTAAGTGTAAGACTTCTCTACTTTCTGATCGATTCGTTCCGAAATGGTTTCCTCCAGTTCATATAAAAATCCTTTTGATTTTTTCTCTTCAAAACAACTAAAAGTTCCAGTGTGACAAACATTGCCCGCCGGTTTTACCTGAATTAATAAAGCATCACAATCACAATCTTGTTGAATTCTTTTTACATAAAGGTAATTTTCAGAGGTTTCGCCTTTCAGCCAAATTCGGTTTTTGGTGCGGCTGAAGAAATGAACACGTCCATCTTTTTGCGTTAATTCCAAAGCTTCTTCGTTCATGTAACCCAACATTAAAACCTGCTGTGAGCGGTCGTCCTGGATAATTACGGGAACCAATCCATTTCCTTTTTCAAAATCTAATTTCATCTGTAATTTTTTAATCTTTTAAATATTCTACGCAATCTCATCAAACTGATTCGTGTTTATTGGTAAACTTGTTAATGGCGATTTCATCTTATGGATATTTTATTTTGTTTTAAATTCTCTTTTAAGTCCGTTATTTTAATTTCATTGAAGTGAAAAATACTCGCAGCCAAAGCTCCGGTTACTTTTGTTTCCGTAAAAACTTCAGTGAAATCTTCCATTTTCCCCGCACCACCAGAAGCGATGATCGGAAGTTGGCAAACCTCGGAAACATTTTGTAACATCCGGATATCGAAACCGTTTTTCGTGCCGTCAAAATCCATGGAAGTCAGTAATATTTCTCCAGCTCCTAAATCATTAACCGTTTTTACCCAATCTAAAGTTTTCAATTCCGTTTGAATTTTTCCACCATTAATGAAAACGTAATCTTCACCGTTGACATTTTTTGTGTCGATAGCGACAACAACACATTGATTTCCGAATTGTTGGGCAATTTCACGAACCAGTTCCGGACGTCGAACTGCCGCTGAGTTAATTGAAACTTTATCTGCGCCAGCCTTTAATAAAGCTTCTACATCCTGAACAGATGAAATTCCGCCACCGATGGTAAAAGGAATATTAATTTCTAAACTCAGTTTTTCAACGAGCTCGATCAACGTTTTTCTGTTTTCTAAAGTTGCCGTAATATCAAGGAAAACCAATTCATCAGCTCCGTCTTTGAGGTATTTCTTGGCAAGTTCCACAGGATCTCCGGCAATCCTTAGATCTTCAAACTGGATTCCTTTCACCGTTTTTCCGTCTTTGATATCCAAACACGGAATAATTCTTTTCTTTAACATTAATCAAATTTTTGAAGTTCCTTTAAACTTATTTTTCCTTCGTAAATGGCTTTTCCGATAATCGCTCCGGAACAGCCGACCTTTTTTAAATCCTCCAAATCCTGCACGGAAGAAATTCCGCCACTTGCAATTAAAGCCATTTCTGACTGTTTCAAAATTTCCTGATACAATTCAAAAGAAGGTCCTTCGAGCATTCCGTCTTTGGAAATATCAGTGCAAATTACTTCCTTAATTCCTTTACTTTGGTAAGATTGAATAAAGTCCAAAACATCCAGATCAGAATCGGTCAACCAACCAGAAGTTTTTATTTTTCGGTCTAAACAATCTGCACCTAAAATTAATTTTTCAGCGCCAAATTCAGTGATCCATTCTTCACACAATTGCGAGTTTTCTACCGCAATACTTCCGATCGTCACTTGATTTGCTCCGGCATTGAAAGCACTTTCTAAACTTTCGCGTGTTTTTATTCCACCTCCAAAATCAATAATTAGATTGGTTTGAGAAGCGAGCATTTCTAAAGTCTTTAAATTTTTAATGGTTTTTGCTTTCGCACCATCGAGATCCACCAAATGGAGATATTGGATTCCGTGGGCTTCGTATTCTTTGGCAATATCCAAAGGATTTTCGTGGTAGATCTTCTTGGTATCATAATCTCCTTTGGAGAGTCGCACGCATTTTCCGTCGATGATGTCTATGGCTGGGATTATTTTCATTTTTATATTATTTTTAAAACCACAAGCCTGTCTGCCGACAGGCAGGAGTCACAAAAGATTTTTTACTCTTTAAAGAAACTCAAAAGTTCATCAAAGAATGGGTCTAAACACATTCCTTTTTTCAACTTTAAAGAGATCAAATTTCAACTTTTACTTTTGTGACTTTTGTGGTTAAATTATTATAATTTTAAAAAAATTTTCACTCTCTAAAGAAACTCAAAAGTTCATCAAAGAATGGGTCTAAACACATTCCTTTTTTCAACTTTAAAGAGATCAAATTTCAACTTTTACTTTTGTGACTTTTGTGGTTAAATTATTATAGTTTTAAAAAAATTTTCACTCTCTAAAGAAACTCAAAAGTCCATCAAAGAATGGGTCTAAACACATTCCTTTTTTCAACTTTAAAGAGATCAAATTTCAACTTTTACTTTTGTGCCTTTTGTGGTTAAAGTTTGTTATTTTAGTTTTAGAAAATTTTCAAGGATTTTAGAGCCAACATCTCCAGATTTTTCCGGATGAAACTGCGTACCGTAAAAATTATCTTTTTGCAAAGTCGCAGAGAACGACAAAATATAATCACATTCGGACGTCGTATTTGCTCCGACTTCACAATAATAACTATGGACGAAATAGAAATTATCACCTGCAGAAATTCCGTCTAAAAGATCGCCTTTAATTTCTTGTAAATTATTCCAACCCATGTGCGGAACAATATCTGTGGCTGGAAATTCTTTTACCTTCAAATTAAATATTCCAAGACATTGTGTATTTCCTTCTTCCGAAAAATCACACAACAATTGCTGTCCGAGACAGATTCCTAAAAAAGGCTGTTTCAATGTTGGGATCAAAGTATCTAAATTTCGCTGCTTTAAATATTTCATCGCCGTGGAAGCTTCTCCAACTCCAGGAAAAATCACTTTTTCAGCATTTATTATTTCCTCAAAATCTGATGTAGTGATTGTTTCGAATCCTAATCTTCTGACGGCATTTTCCACGGATTTTACATTTCCCGCGCCATAATCAATGATCGCTATCATAAAATTCCTTTGGTACTTGGGATGGAAAAATTGTTTTGATCCTGCTTCACGGCATCGCGCAACACCTTGGCAAAAGCTTTGAAAATCGATTCGATCTTGTGGTGTTCATTGTCACCTTCACACTGAATATTGAGATTGCATTTTCCGGTATCGGTGAATGATTTAAAAAAGTGGTAAAACAATTCAGTCGGCACATCACCGATTTTTTCTCTTTTAAAATCAACATTCCAAACCAACCAATTTCTACCGCCGAAATCCAAAACGACCTGCGCCAAACAATCATCCATAGGCAAAGCAAATGCATATCTTTCTATTCCTTTTTTCGAACCTAAAGCCTGCTCAAAACAGGTTCCCAAAACCAACGCCGTATCTTCGATCGTGTGATGTTCATCAACTTCTAAATCTCCATTAACATTTACTTCCAAATCAAAATTTCCGTGTTTTGAGATTTGTTCCAGCATGTGATCAAAGAACGCCAAACCGGTATTGATATTCGATTTCCCGCTTCCATCCAAATTCAATTCAACCGTAATTTCGGTTTCTTTTGTTTTACGGTTTACTTTCGCTTTTCTAGGGATTTTCTTTAAATATTGGTAGATCTCGTCCCAACTTTGTGTGGTTAAAGTGGCTTCTTCCAAATTTTCTTTTCCGATAAAAATAGATTGTGATCCTAAATTTTTCGCTAATTCAACATCTGTTTTACGATCACCAATAACAAAAGAATTTTTCAGATCGTAATTTCCGTGGATATATTTTTGAAGTAAACCCGTTCTCGGTTTTCTATTCGGCGAATTATCGGATTCAAAACTGTCATCAATTAAAAGATCAGAAAAAACGACTCCTTCATTTTCAAAAGTTTTCAGCATTTTGTCCTGTGGAATTCTGAAATCTTCTTCCGGAAAAGAATCGGTTCCCAAACCGTCCTGATTGGTTACCATCACCAATTCATAATCGAGTTCGATCACGATCCTGGCTAAATTCTGAATCACTTTGGGATAAAATTCTAATTTCTCTAAAGAATCTACCTGAAAATCTATGGGTGGTTCTAAAATTAAAGTTCCGTCGCGGTCGATGAATAATACTTTTTTCATGATTTAATTTCTGATAATACGTTTAAAACTTTTAAATTCTCGGCAGGTTTCCCGACACTTAAGCGTAGGCAATTTTTTAAAGCCGGATGACGAAGACTTGTCCAGATGTTGGCCTGAAGTAATTTTTGATAAACCTTTTCGGCATCTTTAAATTCGATCAAAAAGAAATTGGTGTCAGATGGATAGATCTTCACTACCTCTTTATTTTCTGTCAAACCTTTCTTCAATTTATCTTTCTCTGATAAAATTATTTGGATATTTTCCGCCTGTTCTTTTTCGTTTTGTAATTGCCGTAAAGCCAGTCTTTGGCTTTCTGAACTGATATTATAAGGAGGTTTGAACCGATTAATAAAGGAAGCAATTTCTGGTGCAGAAATCCCAACGCCGATTCTTAATCCTGCCATTCCGTACGCTTTGGATAAGGTTTTTAAAACAATTAAATTCGGATATTTTTTTAATAAACGAACAGCTGATTCTTCTGGAGAAAACTCGATATACGCTTCATCCACCACTACGATTCTATTAAAGCTTTGAATATAAAATTCTAAATCGTCGATGGAATTTCCCGTTGGATTATTAGGCGAACAGAGGAACAAAATTTTAGCCTTCGTTTTTGTTAGCGCGTCTTCAAACTCCGTTTTATTCAATTGAAAATCTAAATTTAACTGCAGTTTTTCAACCGCTACATTATTCATTTTTGCATAAATCTCGTACATCACAAAACTCGGATTGAATACCATGATCGAATCTTTTTCAGGATCACAAAATATTCGCATCAATAAGTCGATCAACTCGTCGCTGCCATTTCCTAAAAATAAATTAGATGCGTCTATTTTATTGATCTCCGCCAGTTTTCTTTTGAGCTGAACATTTTCAGCATCGGGATAACGGTTGTAATTTCCGAACGGATTTTCGTTGGCATCCAACAAAATAAACTGGTCTTTGTCGTCACTCGGTCGCGACGCTGAATAGGATTTCATTCCCACCAAATGTGGTCTGATTGTTTGTTCTAAATTAAATTCCATTTTCTAAAGATTTTAAGCGAAGTGAAACTGCATTTTTGTGAGCATCCAAACCTTCTGCAGCGGCCATTAATTCGATGATTTTTCCTATATTTAGAAGGCCGGTTTTTGAAATTTCCTGAATGGTGATTTTTTTCACAAAACTGTCGAGGGAAACGCCACTGTAATTTTTTGCAAATCCGTTGGTTGGCAAAGTGTGGTTCGTTCCGCTCGCATAATCGCCGGCTGATTCAGGCGTATAATTTCCGAGGAAAACAGAACCGGCATTGGTAATTTTCCCAATATAATTTCTAGGATTTTCTACTGCTAAAATTAAATGTTCAGGAGCGTAGAAATTGCTCATTTCAAGCGCTTCATCAATAGTTCTCATCAGAACAAAACGACTGTTTTCTAAAGCAAGCTTTGCAATTTCATTACGTGGAAGTTCTAGTAATTGTTTTTCAATTTCCTTTAAAGTGTCATTAAAAACAATTTCATCTGTTGAAATAAAAATCACTTGAGAATCCGTTCCGTGCTCGGCTTGTGATAATAAGTCTGCCGCGCAAAATTCTTGTTTTGCTTCTTCATCAGCGATCACTAAAACTTCACTTGGACCCGCTGGTAGATCGATGGCGACATTATATTCCATCGCCAATTGTTTTGCTTGCGTCACGTATTGATTTCCAGGACCGAAAATCTTATCAACTTTAGCAATTGTTTCAGTACCGAAAGTTAAAGCAGCAATTGCCTGAGCGCCGCCGACTTTAAAAATTTTGGTAATTCCACACAATTGCGCGGTATACAAAATCGCAGGATTGATTGATCCGTCTTTTTGTGGTGGCGTACAAAGCATTACTTCTTTGCATCCGGCAATTTGAGCCGGAACAGCCAACATTAAAACGGTAGAAAAAAGTGGCGCCGTTCCACCCGGAATATACAATCCTACTTTTTCAATTGCTCTGGATTCTTGCCAACAAATAACTCCTTCAGTGGTTTCAATTTCAGTGGATTGCTCTTTTTGAGCAGCGTGAAATTTGAAAATATTTTCTTTCGCCTGATCGATCGCAGCCTTTAATTCTCGTGAAACCTGGGCGACGGCAAATTCTATTTCTCCTTTCGAAACTAATAATTGAGCAATGCTTACCTGATCAAATTTTATCGCAAACTCCTTCAAAGCAGCATCACCATCTTCTTTTACTTTTAAGAAAATATCCTGAACGGTATTTCTTAAATCTTTCTTTTCAAGAGCTGGCCTTTTCAAGAGTGTTTCCCACGTATTTTGTGCTGGATATTTAAATATATTTTTCATTTTTACTTTTTATAGACTTATTTTTAACGCAATCCCGATAGCCATCGGGACGATAAGGAATTTTATTATTCTGTTAATCAATTACCATCGCAAAGGCGTTTGACTAAGCAAAGGCCTATTACCTCTTGTTAGTACGTTTATATTGTACATTGTTTTATACTGATTTCTAACATCTAACTTCTAACCTCTAAGGTCTACTTTACAAAACCATTTTTTCAATTGGAATTACGAGAATTCCCTCTGCTCCAAACTTTTTCAACTCATCAATAATTTTCCAGAATTTATTTTCACGAACTACGGAGTGAATACTACTCCATCCTGTTTCAGCGAGTGGTAAAACAGTTGGGGATTTCATGCCTGGTAAAATATTAATGATCTTTTCAATGGACTCATTTGGAGCGTTCAACAAAATATATTTATTCTCTCTGGAATTGATCACCGCTTGAATTCTAAAAAGAAAAGATTCAAGAATTATTGAAATACCATCGGGAAGATTTCTGCTCGAAATCAAAACAGCCTCACTCTTTAAAACTTCTTCAACTTCTTTCAAACCATTGTGTAAAAGTGTACTTCCAGAACTTACTAAATCAGCGATCGCATCTGCTAATCCGATACTTGGAGCAATCTCCACACTTCCGGAAATCTCAACAATTTCTGCACTGATGTTATTTTTTTCAAAGTAATTTTTAACGATTGTCGGATAGGAAGTTGCAATCTTCTTTCCTTGAAAAAAGCTGAGATCTGAATAGTCCTGATCTTTCGGAATTGCTAATGAAAGACTGCAATTGGCAAAACCGAGTTTTCTTACAAAATCCACGTTCTTGTTTTGTTCTAAAACTTCATTTTCCCCAATAATACCGATATCGACGATTCCCTGTTCTACATATTTTGGAATATCATCATCGCGAAGGAAAAGAATTTCTAAAGGAAAATTGGTTGCTGAGTTTTTGAGTTTGCTTTTAAAATCTGGAATTTTAATGCCACATTCTTTTAAAAGTTCAAGGGACTTTTCGCTGAGTCTGCCACTTTTTTGTATTGCGATCTTTAATTTGTTCATATTCAATTTTGAGGTTGGGTCTGAACAAATGCTTTGATGTTAAACACAAAAAAAACCGTCTCTGTTCAGACGGTTTTTAAATATTTTTATTTGCTTATAGCCATAAATAATCAACTCGTCTTTTGGATGAGATGATAATGATGGAATAAAGCGATTGTATTTTTCATGTTCTTTTAACTTTGCAAATATATCTAATAAAAAAATTAACCTGCAAGAAATATTTTTTATTTTAACATAACTTCCTGATAAACAGAATATAAATTTTCAGCAATTTGGTTATCATTAAATTTCTGAACAAATTCTAAACTTTTTTCTGCTCTGCGTTTTCTTTCAGATTCATTGTTCCAAAGAAATAAGATTTTGGCTTTTAGGTCTTTGAAATTATGCGGATCGATATAAAGAGAATCTTTACCACCCGCTTCTGGAAGGCAACTGAGATTACTTGTAATTACAGGGCTTTTAGAAAAAAGCGCTTCAATAACCGGAATTCCAAAACCTTCAAAAAGGCTCGGATAAACGAAAATATCCGCGAGTTTATAAATTGCTGCCAATTCTTCCATGGAAACATTTTCCAGAACGTGAACATGGCTTTCTAATTTATTTTTAGTTATATATTTCTTGACTTTATTAAAGTATTTTGTTTTTTTACCAATGACAACTAAAGGAATATTTGTTCCAGTAATCGCTTTCACGATATTTAATAAATTTTTGCGTTTTTCGATCGTTCCAACATTCAGAATAAATCTTCCAGGTAAATTAAATTTTTCTTTTACTGAAGCTAAAAAATCTGCGCTTTGATTTTCTTTAAAAGCATGATGGCAGCCTTGATAAACCACCCTTATTTTGCATTCTGGAGCTTTTAGAAACTGAATAATATCGCGTTTTGTTTGCTCAGAAATTGCAATAATCAAATCAGCCTGTTCTGCAGCTTTTTTGAACTTCCAAAAGTGAATTTTTCGATCGAAAAAAGAATAATATTGCGGAAATCTCATGAATATTAAATCATGAATCGTGACTATTTTCTTAATCGGTTTATCGTTCCATTTTAAAGGTAATTCGCCGGAAAGCCCATGGAAAATATCGGCATTAATTTGTTGGGCATCTTTTCCCATTTTAAATTGCCGGGACATTGTTCCTTTTGAAGTTTCTACAAATGAAACATTGGGTAAGTCTACAATATCCTTTCCTTTTTCAGATTTATTTTCATTGAAAAGAATATAATTATTTTCAGGAAAACAATTGGCCAAGATCCTAACTAAATCGCGGGAGAAATTTCCTAAACCCGAAGAATTATTGAAGAAGCGTTTACCATCGAAAGCAATTTTCATAAGAATTTAACTATTTTAATTTCTTTTTGATGGAATGAGCAACTTGAAGATTAGAAAAAGCATATTCTTTCATTTTCTGCACTAAAACTGGATATTCTTTTACGTAATTCTTCAAATCTTTCGTGCGATAATTATACAAAGCTTCATGACCATCCTTCCTATAGATTAAGAAATAATCTTGGTTTACTACGCCTATTTTATCATCTGCACCAAAGTATGCAAATTCGCGCTTCTGCGTCCACACATTAATCCCCAAATTATTTTTAATATATGAAATATCAGTTAGTCCCATTATACTTGGAATAACATCAATTTGCTTAACAAAATCTTTTCTAATTCCAGTATTCTTAAGGAGATGTGGAGCATAAAAAAACAATGGTATATGATTGTAGCTAAGAGACATTTCGTAGGTTCTTTCGTATCCAGAGCCATGATCTGCAAGAAAGACGAAAATAGTATTTTTGTACCAACTCTGTTTTTCTGCTTCTTTTAAAAACTGTCCTATAGACCAATCTGCGTACTGAATTACCTTTTCTTCCTGACTTGGATTATTGGATTTAAAATAATCTGGAATTATAATAGGGCTATGATTACTAGAAGTTAAAAACGAAGTGAAAAATGGAGCCTTCCTTTTTTGTTGCATTTCATTAATTTTTTCAATACCAAAACGGAAAAGATAATCATCTGATACACCCAAATTACTTTTAACTTCAGATGAAGGATAATCCTTCTGCGAGTACACTTTTTGAAAATCATTAGCATATAAAAATCCTTCCATATTATCAAACTGTGAATCATGTGTTGTAAAAAATACATTTTCGTATCCCGCCTTTTTTAAAGGGGTGGTAAATGTTGTGTAATTTTGAATTGATTTCATTGGATGCTGATTCCAAAGAGCAGGAAAAGAGGTTAATGTACCGTAAATTCCATTAAAGGTGTGAATACCTTCTGAATAAGTATTTTCAAAAAATATACTTTTCGTAATTAAATCATCTAAGACCGGAGTTAAATTTTTCGTATTACCAAAGTATTTCATATTATCTGCAGTCATACTTTCCATTAACACCAATACAATATTAGGTTTTCCCAAATTTTCGGAAGCTAGGGAAATAGGGTGTTTTAAAGAAAATTTGTCATGCTGAACTTTGATATTCATCTGTTCTTGCACAATAGAAAAAGCTCTTCTGTCATCCATTAAATCTGACCAAGTAACACTTTTCTGAAGCAAACTATGAATAAAAGTAAAATTCGGGTTCAAACCGATTTTATTCAAAAATGCATTTTCTGAAAAATACGCCGTTCCTACCCTAATTGGTGATTTTGCTTCAATCCTGCCTCTAATTCCTACAAAGGTTATTCCTAGTATGAAAAAAGACAAAATAATTCTTGGCACAAAATTTAATCTAGAAATTTCAAGTTTATTAATTAGAATAAAAATCTTCTTTAAAAAATATTGGAATATAAATAATAATATAAGAAAAGGAAAAACAAATCCCCATAACTTAAAGTCTTTTGCAATCATTTCGGTGATAAAGGCAGGATTTTCGATCCATTGGAAAATTCCTTTATCTAACCGAGAAAAAAATTGATTAAAATAAGGAATATCCACTGCACTTATAAGAAATGCAATGGTGTAAAGAATTGCGCAATAGAAATAGAGAATTCTGTTTACTAATAGATTTTTCCTTTTAAAAATATAAAAAATGAGGAAAATTAAGGTTGGTAATGCTAAAATATAGCAGCTGATAACCATATCAAAACGAACACCCATCATCAATGCCCGCGCTAAATCAGACATATTAAAATTCCAGTGCGAACTATTTGAAAACAGTAATATAAATCGAAAAATACTGAAAATAACGAGAGATAAAATATGAATTTTAAAGATAGACTTTATCATTAGTTTCTAGTGTAAAATAATTAGCTAGTTTCGAAATTATTAAACTGCGACATTATTTTCTCTCAACGCATCATTAAGAGACGTCTTCTTATCTGTGGATTCTTTCCGCTGACCAATAATCAAAGCACAAGGAACCTGAAACTCGCCTGCTGGGAACTTCTTGGTATAACTACCAGGAATCACAACAGAACGTGCCGGTACTCTTCCTTTTATTTCCACCGGCGAATCACCAGTTACATCGATAATTTTTGTGGAAGCAGTCAAAACGACGTTTGCTCCTAAAACAGCTTCTCTTTCGACATGAACACCTTCTACAACGATACATCTGGAACCCACAAAAACATTATCTTCTATAATAACAGGTGCTGCCTGTAATGGTTCTAACACTCCACCAATTCCTACTCCACCACTTAGGTGAACATCTTTTCCAATTTGGGCACAACTACCAACTGTTGCCCAAGTATCGACCATGGTGCCGGAATCGACATACGCACCAATATTTACATAAGAAGGCATCAAAATAACTCCAGGAGCGATATAAGCACCTTCTCTCGCAACTGCATGCGGTACAACACGAACACCTTTTTCGGCATACCCTTTTTTCAACGGCATTTTGTCATGGAACTCAAACGGTCCTACTTCAATGGTTTCCATCTTTTGAATCGGAAAGTACATCACCACTGCTTTTTTCACCCACTCATTTACTTTCCAGCCATCTGCAGTTGGTTCAGCGACTCTAAGTTTTCCTAAATCTAATTGTCGGATTACTTCGCGAATCGATTTTTTACTATCTTCATTTTGCAACAATTCTCTATTGTCCCAAATATTTTCAATGGTTTGCTGTAATATCATTATTGATTATTTTTAATTTAAGAAAGAATACAAATTTACAAAACTCTTCTGGCGAAAAGATAAGCATTGTTCCAGTATTTCTCGTTGAGCGACGAAATGATCACGCCTTTGGATGTAGACGAATGGATAAATTTCACTTCTCCATCATTTCCTATATCATGAACAATTCCAACGTGGGTAACTCTTGATCCACCGGAAGTCGCAAAGAAGACGAGATCACCTGGCTTAGCTTCTTTAATTTTGATTTCTTTTCCTTTATTCGATTGATCTTCTGATCTTCTTGGCAGCTTATAACTATTTTCATCAAATACTTTACAAATTAAACCAGAACAATCAAAACCAGCGGACGTATTTCCCGCGTATTTATACGGAGCACCTAAATATTTTCGCGCGTCTTTTAAAAGTTCATCTACGAGTGAGGAATTTCTACCTGAATAATTTGATTCAAGCGTTTTAAGATTACTTGCTTTCTTAACTGTCTTTGTGGGAGTTTCTCTTTTTGCAACCACATTTTTTGAAGATCCACAAGAAACTAAAATCATTGCGGTAAACACCATTAAAAGATATCTTTTCATTCTATTTTGCCAATTTTTTCAAAAATAGTGAAAATATATTCATCTTAAGATTTTGTTATGCTCAATTATCACCTTACATCTTCTTTCTAATTAAAAAAAAGGATTTATATTTAAAAAATTGAAAAAATAACCAGTATAATGACCTATCAAGAATATAAAAGCTGTTTCAAAAAGCAACTTTCAACCATCTATACAGATTCTGAAAGTGCAACATTGATAGATATTATTATTCAGCACTTTAATGGCTGGAACCAATTCGAAATGAGACAGCGGATTAACAGCGAAATAGAAGATTCTTTATTAATAAAACTTCAGAATATCATTAAAGAACTAAAAACCGGAAAGCCATTCCAACAGATTTTGGGTGAGACCGAATTTTATGGTTTGAAATTTTTTATAGATGAACATGTTTTAATCCCAAGACCAGAAACAGAAGAATTGCTGGAATTGGCGATAGGAAAAATTAAAGGTTTAGGCAAGAAAGATTTCAAAATTTTAGATATCGGGACTGGATCTGGGATTATTCCGATTGTGTTGAAGAAACACTTTCCTGCAGCGCAAGTTTCAGCGATTGATTATTCTGAAAATGCTTTGAAAACCGCACAAAGAAATTCAGATTTCCACAACATTGATATTAATTTTATCCATCAGGACTATCTTAAGGGGAACTTGACTGAAATGTATGATGTTATTATTTCGAATCCGCCGTATATTGGTATTGAGGAAGAAGAAGAGATTGCTGATTCGGTGAAAGAATTTGAACCGAAAATGGCTTTGTTTTCGCCGACTTCAAATGCTCTGATTTTCTATGAAAAAATCGCAGAAGACTGCAAAAGTCACTTGGCTGAAAACGGATTAGTTTTTCTGGAAATTAATCAGAAATTAGGAAAGGATACTTTGGAACTTTTTGTTGATGTTTTAGAGGAAGTTGAGTTGTTGAAAGATCTGTCAGGGAATGAGAGGATTGTTTGGGGAAGGAAGAATACTCTTTTAAATTTTGAGTGAAAATCGAGTTGCTTCTAAAAATTCTAGCCAATTCTCTTTTTCACGAAAACCATATAAGCCATATAAATCAAAGGCAGCGACATCATCCCTAAGTATAAAGCATTGTGCATGGCTCTTTCGGGCTGCACAGCAACGGCGTAAACTAGACCGAAAAAAGCGCCACCTAAATGTGCGGCATGGCCGATATTGTCATTCTGTTTTGGATTCAGCATCATGTAAACTGAATAACCGAAATAAACGACTCCAAAGATATAACCTGGAATTGCGATCGGAATAAAGAACAAATATAAACCTAAATCCGGAATCATGGCAATCGAGGCAAATAAAATCCCTGAAACTCCACCACTCGCGCCAATTGCAGAATACCAGGATTGGTTTTTGTAAAGATAAAGTGAAAATACATTTCCTAAAAGGATGGAACCGAAGTAAACGAGTAAAAATCCAAATGCTCCAAACGCTTCTACCACAATAGGCCCAAAGATATACAACGTAAACATATTGAAAAATAAATGCATTAAATCTGCGTGTAAAAAACCGGCAGAAATTAAACGCACATATTCTTTGTTGCGCACAATTGCACCGACATTGAACTTGTATTTTTCGAACATCGCGTGATTACTGAAAGCAATATAACTGATAATGGCCGTAGCTGCAATGATAATCAATAAAACTGGACTCATAATTTATAACAAAATAAAAGTTTCGGAGACCGAAACTTGGTTTTTAAACTATTTCTGAAGTTAAACTTCGGGATAGTAATTTTTCATGCATTGGTTTTAGTTTTTCTAAACTCCCGGTTTTTACGGTACATTTTCCTTTGTAATGCACAAGAATTGTACATTGCTCTGCCTGTTCGAAGGTATGTTCACAAATCTCAACTAGTGCATTTATAACATCATCAAAGGTATTAACATCGTCATTCCATAAAACAATTTTATAAACATCATCCTCTTTTTCAAGAAGGGCAACTTCTTCTTCATACTCCCGCTGTGGATTTTCGTAATCCCTAATATTCAAAGGAATATTATAATGTAATCCCATAAATCTTTAATTTTAAAAATAAATTCTTTAAATTAAATTTCTCCTAATTCATTTGTAAGATCAGTCAGAATATTGGGCTCTTCATAAACAAGCTCAACCAGATCCACACTTTTATTTTTCATTTTCAGAATTTTAATCTGATAATCGTTGATTTCAAATTCATGATTCTCACCTGGAATATCCTCAAGTTCATGCAAGATAAAACCGGCTAAAGTATTGTATTCCCCATCTTCTGAAATAGGAAACATTTTAGGTAATTTTTCATTAATCTCATCCAAAGGCTGCGTAGCTTTCACCCAGAAAACATTCTCTCCAACTTTGTCAACAATTTTTTCCTCGTCATCTTCTTCATCCTGAATCTCGCCTACCAATTCTTCTAAGATATCCTCAAGAGTTACAATCCCTTCTGTCCCTCCAAATTCATCAATAACAACTGCTAAATGTTGCTTTTTTTGTTGGAAAACTTTAAGTAAGTCAGAGATCTTTTTACTTCCAACGACAAAAAATGCATCTCTCATGAGTTCTTTTAAATCATCATGATCGATCTCGCCTTTCCTCTTTACATATTCGCGAATGATTTCCTTAGCATAAAAAATCCCTATAATATTATCTATTGAATCTTTATAGACAGGAAGCCTTGAATAGCCGCCATCCATAATGATATTGATGATATCTTCCACTGGCTCTTCAATATCAATTGAAGCAATATTTTGACGTGGAATCATGATTTGTTTTGCCGAGTGATCTGTAAAATCAAAAGCATTCTTAATAATCTCGTAATTTTCCTCTTCAATCGCTCCTGAATCTGCGGATTGCTTAACTAACAGCTGGAGTTCCTCCGTAGAGTGGATTTCCTGATCAGAAGCCGGATGGATCTTTATCAAACGTAAAAACCCATTAGACATTTGATTCATAGTCCAAATAAAAGGTTTAAAAACAGTATAAAAAACCCGTAAAGGCATTGCAATAAACATGGAAGTTGCTTCTGATTTTCTAATAGCAATCGATTTTGGAATTAATTCTCCAAATACAATATGCATTACGGTAATTAACAGAAAACTAGATACCAATGAAACCGTAGTAATTGTGGTAGCTGCTACTGCCAAATTAAAATAATTGAAAATATTCTCAAAGATATGGTGAAGCGCACTTTCACCTACGAAACCTAAAGCTAGTGATGCCAAGGTAATCCCTAATTGAGTAGCAGAAAGGTATTCATCAAGATGCTTGATGATGTGCTCTGCTTGTTTCGCCATCGAATGACCTTCGGCAGCTTTAATTTGGATTTGAGAGTAACGAACTTTAACGATAGAGAATTCTGCGGCTACGAAAAAACCATTCAGTACTACTAAAAATAAAGCTAACAAGAGCTTGACTATGTCCGAGTCCATTTAAAAATTTAAAAAATATTGTTACAAAGATACATAAATTTAGCAACTAATATTTATTTATTATTGCTGCTACACGATACTAAAAATAAAAAACACCGAAGCTTCGGTGTTTACATTTATCCTGAGAAGAAATTAATTCTTCAATATTACATTTAAGAATTTTTCAAAGCCTCTGCACCACCTACGATCTCCAAGATTTCATTGGTAATTGCAGCTTGTCTCGCTTTGTTATAAAATATCTTCAGATCATTTCTCAACGATTCAGCATTATCGGTTGCTTTGTGCATCGCCGTCATTCTAGCTCCATGTTCGGAAGCTACGGAATCAAGAATTGCTTTATAAACTTGAGTTTTAATCGACTTAGGCATTAAAACTCCTAAAATATTTTTTGCATTCGGCTCAAATAAGTAGTCTGTATTTACCGTATCTTTTTTCTCCGGTAGAGAAATAGGCAATACCTGCTCCATTTGTACTTCCTGAGTTGCAGCATTGATGAACTTGTTGTAAATAACATATACCTTGTCAAAAGTACCTTCACGATAATCTCTCATCACATTTTCAACGAAATTAGCAACCACTTCGAAGCTCATTCCATCAAAGATTGCACTTTGATTGTCGTATACTTTTCTACCTCTTCTAACTGCGTCATAAACTTTTTTACCAACAGCAAGAATTTCTATCTCGTGACTGGAATTTGCAATTGTATTATTTAACTCCTTAATTATGGACGAGTTAAAAGCTCCTGCCAATCCTTTATTAGAAGTCACAACAATGTATAGTACTTTTTTAACTTCTCTTTGTTCTGTATATTCAGAAATTCCTTCAAGATCGGTTGTAGAACTTACATTTTCTATAATTTCCTGCAATTTCTCTGAGTAAGGTCTCAACATGACAATAGCATCGGTTGCCTTCTTTAGTTTCGCTGCCGAAACCATTTTCATTGCACTCGTAATTTGCATTGTCGAAGAGATCGAAGTAATTCTTCCTCGTATTTCCTTTAAATTTGCCATTCTTTGAAATCGAAATTAAAAATTCAGTATTCAAAATTTAACATGATGAATACTGAATATTAAGTGTTTTTTTAGTTGTATTTAGAAGCTAATTCTGTAGCAGCTTGTTTCAAAACATCTGTAATTGAACTATCAATTTTACCAGATTTAATCGCCGCCATCGTTTCTGGATGTTTTGATCTCAAAAACGCAACGTATTCTTTTTGAAATTCTCTAACCTTCTCAACAGGGATATTTCTCAATAAGTTTTCTGTTCCTGCATAAATCATAACAACTTGGCTATCTACCGGTAGTGGAGAGTTAACAGGTTGTTTCAAGATTTCTACATTTCTTTCTCCCTTAGAAATAACTGCTTGAGTTGATGCATCTAAGTCCGAACCAAATTTTGCAAACGCTTCCAGTTCCTTATATTGTGCCTGATCCAGTTTCAAAGTACCTGAAACTTTCTTCATTGATTTAATCTGAGCATTACCTCCAACACGAGACACCGAGATCCCTACGTTAATTGCAGGACGAACTCCGGAGTTAAATAAGTCTGTTTCCAAGAAAATCTGACCATCTGTAATCGAAATTACGTTGGTTGGGATATATGCAGAAACGTCACCTGCTTGAGTTTCAATAATTGGTAATGCAGTTAATGAACCACCCCCTTTAATTAAAGGTCTCAATGAATCTGGTAAATCATTCATTTGTGCTGCAATCGTATCATCTTTGATCACTTTTGCTGCTCTCTCCAATAATCTGGAGTGAAGGTAGAAAACGTCTCCTGGATAAGCTTCACGGCCCGGTGGTCTTCTTAATAGTAGAGAAAGCTCACGGTAAGCAACTGCTTGTTTTGACAAATCATCATAAACAATAAGAGCTGGTCTACCCGTATCACGGAAGAATTCTCCAATTGCAGCTCCGGCCATTGGCGCGTAAACTTGCATTGGTGCCGGATCAGAGGCGTTTGCTGCAACAATTACAGTATATGCTAAAGCTCCTTTATCTTCTAATGTTTTAACAATTTGTGCTACAGTCGACCCTTTTTGTCCAATTGCAACATATATACAGAATACAGGCTCCCCTGCATCATAGAATTCTCTTTGATTAATAATAGTATCAATCGCTACAACAGTTTTACCTGTTTGACGGTCACCAATAATTAATTCTCTTTGTCCTCTTCCTACAGGAATCATCGAGTCGATTGCTACTATACCCGTTTGTAATGGTTCAGTTACCGGCTGTCTGAAAATTACTCCTGGAGCTTTTCTTTCCAAAGGCATCTCATACGTTTCACCAGCAATCGGTCCTTTCCCATCAATTGGATTACCTAAGGTATCCACTACTCTACCCAACATTCCTTCACCAACTTTGATCGATGAAATTCTTTGAGTTCTGTTAACTGTATCTCCTTCTTTTACCAATTTAGACTCACCCAAAAGAGCGACCCCAACATTATCTTCTGCAAGGTTAAGAACGATTCCTTCAACGCCGCTTTGGAATTTTACCAATTCACCGTACTGAACATTTTCCAAACCGTACACCAAAGCGATACCATCACCGATGGTTAATACCGTTCCCACTTCTTCTACATTTGATTGTGTCTCGAAGTTAGCGAGCTGCTGTTTTAGAATTGCAGATACTTCTGCCGGATTTATTTCTGCCATTTTATGGTTGTTTTTGTCTTAGTTTAATTGAAATTCTTTTTGTAATCGGGCTAATTTCGACTTTACCGAAGCGTCAATCTGCTGATCTCCCACTCTTAGTATATAACCACCTAATATCTCAGGATTAATAATGGATTTTACCTCAAATTGCTTTTGATGATTAACAAGGCTGCTGGATTTCAAAATACTTTGAATATTTTCTTCTGAAAGAGCTGTCGCTGAAGTTAAAGTGATTCTTTGAACTCCATTTAAGTCTTCTACTTTGTTAATAAATTCCTGTCCGATATTTCCTAACTGACCTTCTCTCCCATGTTTGATTACTAATTGAATCAAATTTCTGGAGATTGGAGAGAAACTTTTGAAGATCTCTTCAGAAACGCTAATCTTTTTTTTGATCGCAATAATTGGAGACTTAAAAAAACTCTGCAAATCTTTTGATTTTTCGATGGTATTAACGAGGTCTTTCATTTCAGCAAAGACAGAAATTGTACTTCCTGATTCCTGCGTGAAATTTAGTAAACCTTGCGCATATCTTTTTGCAACTTTACCTGTACGCATCCTAGTTTAAGTTAGAAGAATTAAGAATATTTGCTACTAAAGCATTTTGAGCACCGTCATTATCTAATTTTTGTTTCAAAATAGATTCTGCAATTTCCACGGATAGTGTACCAATTTGACTTTTAATATCAGCAACCGCCGCTGATTTTTCAGCTTGAATCGTTTGTCTTGCAGACTCAATCATTTTATCACCTTCCGTTTTTGCAACATCTTTAGCTTCACCTACGATTCGATCTTTAATCTCTCTTGCTTCTTTCAAAATCTGATCACGCTCTACTTTTGCTTCACGGATGATGATTTCGTTTTCTGCTTTCAAGTTTTCAACTTCAAGTTTAGCCAATTTCGCTTGATTCAAAGAATCAACTATGGTAACTTCTCTCTCATTGATCGCAGCTAAAATTGGTTTCCACGCAAATTTTTGCAAAAGAAATAATAATGCAAGAAAAATAAGTGAGTGAATAATAAATAGACCTGATGAAAATTGTTCTAATAAGGCTCCCATATATGTAATATATT
Source organism: Chryseobacterium sp. SNU WT5 (assembly GCF_007362475.1). Lineage (NCBI taxonomy): Bacteria > Pseudomonadati > Bacteroidota > Flavobacteriia > Flavobacteriales > Weeksellaceae > Chryseobacterium > Chryseobacterium sp. SNU WT5. The sequence continues at coordinate 2,704,760 of NZ_CP041687.1, read as the reverse complement.
ATATACTATTAATTTAATTTTTTAAATAAAACCACTAATCGGTAACCAACCGTTCACGATTAGTGGTAATTTTTTAGGGTAAGTCTTAGTTTACTGCGAATAATGCAGCAAATGCAAGACCTTCCACTAGTGCAGCAGCAATAAGCATCGCTGTTTGTAGTTTACCAGCTTGATCTGGCTGACGAGCCATACCTTCTAAAGCAGCAGCACCGATCTTACCGATACCTAAACCTGCTCCGATTACCACTAAACCTGCACCTACTAGTTTTGGAATTTCCATAATAATATAATTTAAAAAATTAGTTTAAAATTTGATTTGCTTTTTTTTAATTAATGAGCTTCTTCGTGATGCTCCTCATTTGCCATACCGAAATACACTGCAGAAAGCATCGTAAATATATATGCCTGAAGGAAAGCTACTAGAATCTCAAGAAGGTATAATACCAAAGTCAATGCAGGGAAAGCGATACCTGCCATAACATTTTTAAAGTAATAAATCATTGCTATTAACGACATCACTACAATGTGTCCAGCAGTCATATTTGCAAAAAGACGTATTAAAAGTGCAAATGGTTTGATGAACATTCCAAGAACTTCAATCGGCATCAAAATAATTTTCATTGGCCAAGGTAATCCCGGCATCCAGAAAATATGTTTCCAATAGTTTTTGTTTGCGGTAAATTGTACAAGAATAAAAGTAAACAAAGCCAAAGAGGTCGTAATTGCGATATTTCCTGTAACATTCACTCCAAAAGGCATTAAACCAAAGATATTTAAGAATAAAATAAAGAAGAAGATCGTTAAAAGATAACCTATGTATTTTTTATATTTATTCCCAACATTTGGAATAGCAATTTCATCTCTTACGAAGATAATTAAAGGTTCAAATAACTTTCCTACTCCAGAGGGAACTAAGGATTTTTTATAATTTCTAGCCATACTTCCGAAGATCAGGAAGAGAATCAAAACGGTCAGCAAGATCATAAACACGTTTTTGGTAATAGAAAAATCGATTACTTTTTCGTTGGTAGTAAAATGATCAGCATCAGTTGTAATAGTTCCTGCTGCGTCTGTTTTGTAAATTTTTTCGTGGTGTAGCACATAAAAACCACCTTTGCTTTCTACAACCTTTTCACCGTGTTCAAATGCAGAACTCATCATGGTATGTAGGCCATTTTCCTGATCATAAAAGATAACAGGCAAAGGGAATCCCAAATGATGACCATCTTTTGTAACCATAACATCAAAACTATGGGCATCTAAAAGGTGATGTCTAATGAACTCCTGATTTTCAGCTTTCACTTGTTCTCCTTCGCTTAAAGCTGTGGTTAAAACAGGTGTCTCCACTGCTGAATCGGTGGAAATCGCTCCATCCTGAGCCATTGAAAGGGTAAACGTAGATAGAAAACTGAGTAGAAGTAGAACTCTCTTAAGCATTGGTATGTCTTTTTAAAGTTTTGCAAAAATAGAATAAATAATCAGAATAAAAAAACCACGATTAATGATTTTTTTCATCTTTTTGAATGATGTTCACACTGTAAAGAGTTACCAACAACAAAGAGATTAAATAAGGAATGATGAAATGTAATTTATAGTTCGGCACCTCGCTCAAATTTAACTTATTCATGATCAAAAACATTAACGCCAATTTCACCATCACAATTCCCATGAAAATAAAACCCAAATAGTCAGGATATAGTTTTTTACAAATAGAAATTACGGTGATCACCATCATAAAGAGTATGGTTAAAAACAAGTAATATTTAATGAAAATGATCTCACAACAATTTTCTAAATACTTAAAAAGAAAAAAATGCGCAATGAACATTAAAAAATACAATACGATATACAGGTAATTATTTTTCATCTTTCTGAATTTCTTTTAGTTGTCTCAATAAATTGTAAAATGCCAAAGCCATTCCTGTGAGGCCTATGGCCAAGGTGAGCAAATTGGACTTAACCTCAAAATAATCATTTATTTTTTTACCTCCCCAAAAGGCTAAACCCATGGTTGCCAATATTTGAAAAACTACCGTGGAATAAACGCCGTATTGACGCATGCCCCAAGAGGCTTTTTTTTCTGTATTGATGGGAACTTCCTTATCATTATTAAAGTCTTCTTCAGCCATTTGTAAACTTTTGGCAAAAGTACGACTTTAAAACAAAAAAAGCCTCGAATATCGCAAATTGGACCCTTGTTATTTAGAACACATCAAAAAATTCCTTATTTTTGCAACTCTTAAAGAAAAATTATGTTCAATAGCTTACAGGATAAATTAGATAAAGCGCTTCAGAATATTTCGGGGCGCGGGAAGATTTCAGAAATTAACGTTGCAGAAACGGTAAAAGAAATTCGCCGTGCGTTGGTTGATGCCGATGTTAATTACAAAGTAGCGAAAGACCTTACCAAGAGAGTTCAGGACAAAGCGCTTGGTCAAAATGTACTGACGAGTTTAACACCGGGACAGTTAATGACCAAAATCGTTCATGACGAATTGGTGACGTTAATGGGAAGCACCCACGAAGGAATCAATCTTTCTGGGAAACCAAGTGTGATCTTAATTGCTGGTTTGCAAGGTTCCGGTAAAACAACTTTCTCTGGAAAATTAGCCAATTATTTAAAGCAAAAAAGAAGCAAGAAACCCCTTTTGGTGGCGTGCGATGTTTATCGTCCAGCTGCAATTGAACAGTTAAAAGTACTAGGTGGACAAACAGGCATTCCTGTTTACACAGAAGAAGGCGCCTTAAATCCTTCCTCTATTGCAGAAAATGCAGTGAAGTTTGCGAAAGAAAATGGTCACGACGTGGTGATCGTGGATACTGCCGGACGTTTGGCAGTTGATGAAGCGATGATGAACGAGATTAAATCAATCCATTATTTCATCAAACCCGAAGAAACGCTGTTCGTTGTAGATTCCATGACCGGACAAGATGCCGTGAATACTGCAAAAGCCTTTAACGATGCCTTGAATTTCGACGGAGTTGTTCTGACCAAATTAGATGGTGATACAAGAGGTGGAGCTGCTCTAACAATTCGTTCTGTAGTAGAAAAACCGATTAAATTTATCTCCACTGGAGAAAAGATGGAAGCACTCGATGTTTTCTATCCGGAAAGAATGGCGGATCGGATCTTAGGAATGGGTGATGTTGTTTCCTTAGTTGAAAGAGCACAAGAACAGTTTGACGAAGAGGAAGCAAAAAAACTTCATAAAAAAATTGCCAAAAATGAGTTTGGTTTTGATGATTTCTTAAAACAAATCAATCAGATCAAAAAGATGGGTAATATGAAAGATTTGATGGGCATGATTCCAGGAGTTGGCAAAGCCATTAAAGATGTTGATATTCAGGATGACGCTTTTAAACATATTGAAGCGATCATTCATTCGATGACACCAGAAGAAAGAAGAAGACCTTCTATCATTAATACGCAGAGAAAAAACAGAATTGCAAAAGGAGCCGGCCGAAAAATTGAAGATGTAAACGCTTTAATGAAACAATTCGAGCAAATGGGCAAAATGATGAAGATGATGCAAGGACCACAAGGAAAACAGATGATGGAAATGATGAGCAAAGGAATGCCGAAAGGGGCAGGAATGCCAGGTGGCAATCTATTTGGAAGATAACTGTACTCGACAATATAAAAAGAAAATCCTGAGGAAACTCGGGGTTTTCTTTTTTATAAATTCTGTATTGCAATTCTTAAGAAAATAAATTCTAAAATTTTTTATCAATGATAATTTTAAATCTATTTACGTAAATGTAAAAGACTGCTTTACGTGAGTAAAACAGTCTATGTTATTAGAGCAAAAACCTTATTGATTGTCTCTTAATGCAGCTTTTGCTTTAGAGTTTGGCAAATAAATCTGGAAACCAACCCCTAAATATAAATTACCTTGAGCGGTAGTATTTCCACCTCCTACAAGACCTTTATATTTTAGTAGCGCTTCTAATCCTACACTTGGAGTAATGAAATATGCATAACCTGCCCCAATTCCTAAGTCTACTCCATTAGTAGAACTTCCTGTGCTTGAGTTATTTCCACCAAATCCAGCACTACCTTCTGCGAAAAATGCGCCGTTGTTCAACAAGTTATCAATTTCATTAGAAGTGAAATAATATCTTGTGAAAGGTGCAATGCTCCAGTCGGTTTGTGTAGCACTAGTTCCTTGTGGACTAACTACATTAAGGCCTACTTGCGCTCCAACTGCCCATCTGTCCTGCACAAAATAAGCTAAATTTGGAGTTAGGTTCATACTGAAACCATTAGTGAATTTTACGTTGGCTACTTGTGAACCAACCATCCAGTTTCCTTTTTGTAACTGTGCTTGCGCTGTAATTCCTAATAAAGCAACTGCACCTGTAATCAATAACTTTTTCATAATATATAATTTTTATGTTTATAATTTCTATTAACGAAATTGTGATGATGTTAATATTTATACAAAAAACGGGCCTTAAACTAAAAATTATGAGTACCTTTTAATTCAAAAGATAAATTGCCGACGACTTTCAAATAAATTTTAAGCAAATAATAAAAAAAGACTCATAAATTTAACAGTTGAATTTACCCCACACTAAAAAACTTCTTTATTACAAAAGAAAAAATCCTGAGCAGTGCTCAGGATAATAATAGAGTTTGATTACTATTAGAATTTATATCCAAGGCCTACATTCAAAAAATTAATTTTTGCGCTATAACCGCTCGGCATATTCTTCAGATGATTATTTAATTGAAAAGCATATCTACCTTCTACAAAAAATTTAGAACTAAAATCATAAGCAGCTCCTAAAGCCATTCCTATATTTGTTGGATTATAATAATCTGGCAGCGGATTTTCTTCAAAATCAAAAGTAAACTGAGGTCCAACTTGTAGATTAAACTTCGGATCAACATAATACTTCACCATGATAGGAATTTGTAAAGCACTACCATTTTGAATATTTGCATAATTGACTGCCGGTTGAACTTTTACTTTACTTCCTGCATTAATTTCTGCGAAAAACCCAACATAAAATCCAGTTTCAGAATTTGCATCACTTGCCACCGGTGTTTTTACTTTCGCAAAAGCAGATAACAATCCAGCGTTAACTCCAAAATTGGCTTTTTGAGCACTTAATGTGGTAAATAGTGCGATTGAGGCCGTTAAAAATAATTTTTTCATATTGTTTATTTATTAATGTGCAAAAATAGAATATTTTTCTTTTACACCCACTGGTATTTGCTTAATAAAATCAACTCGATCAGACGAAGTACGATATTTCTATATACAGAAAAATCCCACTAAAAAGTGGGATTAATTTATACTGAATAGGAAAAATTATTTTCCAAAAGTGTAAGCATAACCTAAATTGATAGCACTTACAGAATTTCCATCTTTAGTCAAGCCTAAATAACCTAAGTAAAGCTCACTTGGTCCGAAGTGGTAAGCAGCTTTTGGCTGATAATAAAAACCACCATCATTAGCATCAGAAGTAAACAGGAAACCATATCCCAGATCAAGACCTAAACTAAATTGAGGTGCAAGCATATATTGAGCGGTAGCAGCAACTGGTACCATACTCACTGTGGGAACATCATAAGTAAATGTCTGTCCGAAAACAGTAGTAGTAACAGATTTACCAACCCAAGCTGAATAGCCTGAAGCAACTCCGACTTTTAAATCTGCAGAAACTGGCCACATGTATGCCACATCTGCTCCAATTAGTACACTAGTTGTATCACCTGCATCACCTACTGGTAATCCAACATGAGCTCCTAATTTGAAATTCCCAGTTTGGGCATTAACTCCAGCGAATAGTGCTAAAGCACCAACTAAAAATACTTTTTTCATAATTTATTTTTTTAAAGTGCACAAATGTATATAATTTTATTGCAATTAACCAAATTTAACATATGAAATTAACTCAGTCTAAAAATCAAAGTAAAAAAACCAACTTAACTTATAGTGTTATTAGTTAAATTTAAAATAAATAATATATTCACAAAAAAAGAGGTCGGTAAAAATACCGACCCCTTCAATTATATAACTATTGTTAATTAGAATGCATAACCAATTCTGATTCCTGTAACAACTGATGGAGAAATATTGAAATTACTTCCACCTTTTACAGTTACATCTGGAGATCCTGTAAGTGAAGTTGTAGTGTCACCTTCTGATGAATACATCAAAGATAAACCTGCTTCAACTCCTAAGAATACTCTTTTTGCAAAATAATAATCAGCACCAAATACACCTCTTACTCCTGCTCCAAAAGTGTTTGGACCTTTTACTTCACTTACAACTGCTGTTCCACTAGTTGGTGTGAATGTACTTTTTGAACTTTGAGAAGCATATCCGATCATGATATCACCTCCTACATATGGAGACAATCTGTCTGTTCCTGTGAAATGTTTTTCAGCACCAAATCCTAAACCTAATGCGAAATCATTATCCTTACTAACAACATTTGTTACAGAATTGTCAGTATCGCTGTTATTAGCCAATACCATAGTGAATCTGTAAGCTAATTTGTCAGTTTTGAAATATCTTACTTTGAAAGCTGCACCACCATCTGCTAAGCCGATTGATGTGTTTCCTAAACCTCCAGATACTCCTAAGTCTACAGTTACATCACCTGCTGCAGGTTTGTATTCCTGTGCACTTACTGTTGCGAAAAGTGCGATTGCACTTGCTAAAAATAATTTTTTCATAATATTGCCTTTTTTAAGGTGTGCAAATGTATATAATATTATTTAAATTAACAACAATTAACATATAAAAAAAACAAAACCGGATTATCTTATTTAAAAGTCAATCATTTAACATAATAATTATTAAAAAAATCAAGTCAGTGTTTTAATTAATCCACAAAAAAAGAGGTCAGTAAAAATACCGACCTCTTCAATTATATAACTATTGTTAATTAGAATGCATAACCAATTCTGATTCCTGTAACAACTGATGGAGAAATATTGAAATTACTTCCACCTTTTACAGTTACATCTGGAGATCCTGTAACTGAAGTTGTTGTGTCACCTTCTGACGAATACATCAAAGATAAACCTGCTTCAACTCCTAAGAATACTCTTTTTGCAAAATAATAATCAGCACCAAATACACCTCTTACTCCTGCTCCAAAAGTGTTTGGACCTTTTACTTCACTTACAACTGCTGTTCCACTAGTTGGTGTGAAAGTACTTTTTGAACTTTGAGAAGCATATCCGATCATGATATCACCTCCTACATATGGAGACAATCTGTCTGTTCCTGTGAAATGTTTTTCAGCACCAAATCCTAAACCTAATGCGAAATCATTATCCTTACTAACAACATTTGTTACAGAATTGTCAGTATCGCTGTTATTAGCCAATACCATAGTGAATCTGTAAGCTAATTTGTCAGTTTTGAAATATCTTACTTTGAAAGCTGCACCACCATCTGCCAAGCCGATTGATGTGTTTCCTAAACCTCCAGATACTCCTAAGTCTACAGTTACATCACCTGCTGCAGGTTTGAATTCCTGTGCACTTACTGTTGCGAAAAGTGCGATTGCACTTGCTAAAAATAATTTTTTCATGTTTATTTATTTAATTCTTCGGCAAAACTAAATAAACAGTCGATTACTAACTAAAAATCAAGGCGTATTTTTTCAATAACTGATATTTTTCATATTTATCAATTTTAATCGGAAAAAATTTCTTTTTCGGCTAAAATTATCGGTGATTAAAAGCGTTGAAATAAATATTTATTCCTCTCGTTGTCTTTCATCCTCTTTACTATATGCTGCAATAATTTTCCTAACCACGGGATGTCGCACTACATCTTCTTCCGTAAGATAAACAAAACCAATTTCATCTACATTTTCTAATATTCTCATGGACTCCTTTAAACCAGATTTCTGTCTCATGGGTAAATCGATTTGAGTAGGATCACCGGTAATAATAAACTTCGCATTCATTCCCATTCTCGTTAAAAACATTTTCATTTGAGCATGCGTTGTATTCTGAGCTTCATCTAGAATTACAAAAGCTTCATCCAGAGTTCTGCCTCTCATAAAAGCAAGTGGTGCGACTTCGATTACATTTTTTTCTATTAATCCCTCGAGTTTTTCGTGTGGAATCATATCTCGAAGCGCGTCGTAAAGTGGTTGTAAGTATGGATCTAACTTCTCTTTCAAATCGCCAGGCAAGAATCCTAAACTCTCCCCTGCTTCTACTGCTGGCCTGGTTAAAATAATTCGCTTTACTTCTTTATCACGTAAAGCTCTTACTGCCAAAGCAACACTGGTATACGTTTTTCCAGTTCCAGCGGGTCCAATTGCAAAAACCATATCTTTAGTATCCGTAGCTTTTACCAGTTTTTTTAAGTTGGTTGTTTTTGCTTTGATGATTTTGCCGTTGACTCCTTTTACAATAATATCCTGATCAAAAACCAAATGTTTTTCGTTATCATCTTTCAAGTTCAAAATACTTTCATAATCTTTTAACGTAATGGAATTATTTCTGGATACAAACTGAACAACATCGTCCATTTTTTCCTTTAAAATATCGAGCGCCTCCTGATTTCCTTTTGCAAATACGTAATGATCTCTACCTGTAATTTTTAAAGTAGGAAATTTAGATTTCAGTAAATTAAAATATTGATTATTAACTCCGTAAAAAGTTTTAGACTCAATGCCGGAAATTTCGTAGTTTAATTCAAACATATAATTGTTGCTTATATTTATATTTTTCTTAAAAGTATCAATTTTAAATCAAATATCATGCTTACTTTTCCACAATACTGCTCAAAATATTTTTTTTAAACTAAATTTGTACTTTCCTAAAAACAGACATGTCAGTTATTACTTTTACTTCAGATTACGGATTAGTTGATCACCGGGTTGCCTCGGTGAAAGGATCAATTTTGACTTTAAAAGAAGAGGTAACCATCGTCGATATCTCTCATCAAATTCAGGCTTATAATTTATTGCAGACCGCATATATTGTTAGAAATTCCTATTCTTATTTCCCCAAAGGAACCGTTCATATTATTTCTGTAGACAGTTTCTTCAACAAAGAGCGAAAATCCATTTTATACAAAGCAGATGGACATTATTTTATAGCAGCAGACAACGGTGTTCTAAGTTTAATATTCTACGATATCAAACCGGAAGATGTATATGAGATCACCTTCAACAATCGTTTTGATGATCAAGTAAGTTTCACTTCGACAGATATTTTTGCTCCAGTAGCGGTACATCTGCAAAATGGGGGTTTACCAGAAGTGATTGGCAGAAAATACAAAACACCGAAACAACTTTCTTTTCCGCGGGCTGTTTTCAACGAAAGTGAAAAATTACTGATCGGTGAAATTATGTACATTGATAATTTTGGAAATGTAGTTTCTAATATTACCCAGAAATTTTTTGAAAAAACCGCTATTGGTTTTGAAAGTTTCTTAGTCAAGTTCAGAAATTTAGCATTATCGAAAATTTACAATCAATATACAGATCTGGTACCCGACTGGAAAATTGAACATGAATTTCATGGGAAAGCAGCAGCGGTTTTTAATGACGCTGGATTGCTGGAACTAACGATATACAAGGGAAACGGTGAAAATGGTGCTAAAACGCTTTTCGGATTGCAGGTGGGCGAGAAAATCATTATTGAGTTCGCGTAAAAAACATTTACTGTCTGTAAAATGCAGTTTCATTTTGCATTTATCATCTACTAAAGGTAAATTTTTCTGATTTTAATCTATTATCTTTGCATCTAAATTCTTTACATGCTTTACACCATTATCAAAGCGGTTCACATCATTTTCATGGTCAGTTATTTCGCAGGTATTTTTTACCTTGTTCGACTTTTCGTGTATTATAAAGACACTGATGAATTTGATGAAAATAAAAGGCAAGTTCTTCGAGAGCAATATGTTTTCATGGCGAGAAGGCTATGGAATATTATTACGGTACCCGCCGGCACAATCATGTTAATCACAGGCCTCACCATGATTTTCCTCAACTTCGGTTTGATGAAAACTCCTTGGTTTCATTTAAAACTAACTTTTTTGCTAGGTTTAGCACTCTATCATTACTGGTGTTGGAAAAGGATTTTGCAAATTAAAAATCTTCAGGGAAACATTTTACCTATCGCCAATATTAAGCTTCGTCAAGCCAATGAAATCGCAACGTTCATTTTATTTTTAGTCGTTTTTACAGTAATCCTAAAATCGATGGTCATTGAATATTGGTGGCAATTAATTGTTGGATTTATCGTTTTGGTATTTCTGATAATGATGACAGTAAAATTGGTAAACAAGAAAAAATCTTAATGGTTAATGTCATTTGTAAATGATAGTTTTTTCAATCTAAAACCAAAAACCTATTCCATACAACCTAATTATATGTTTGCACTATTTAAAAAAGAAATTTGGACCTATCTTGGAAATTGGAGTGCGTGGTTAATTATGGCCGCTTTCAGTTTAATTGGAACTTTATTTTTATTTTTCTTTGAAAACGATTCTAATATTTTTGATATAGGATCTGCAAGTTTGCAGAGTTATTTTGTTCTTGTGCCATGGCTATTATTGTTTATAATTCCTGCAATTTCTATGAAATCATTGGCAGAAGAACAACATTCCGGAACTTTAAGCTGGCTATTTTCACAGCCTATAAAAATTTCTGAATTAGTTATCGGTAAATTTCTGGCAGTTTGGGTTATGGGTATTTTTTGTCTGGTTCCCTCTTTGGTCTATTTGTATACCGTTTATATCTTGGGAGTTCCGGAAGGGAATATTGATTTAGGCGCAACATCCGGCAGTTACTTCGGTTTGATTATTTTAACAGCCGCATTTTCGGCAGTTGGAATTTTGGCTTCTTCTTTATCTCAAAATCAGGTGATAGCTTACTTACTTGGTCTTTTTCTTTGCTTCATTATGTATTTCGGCATTGAACAGTTAGCCAGTTACAAATTGTTAGGCAGTGTTGATTATCTTCTTTCGAAGCTTGGATTTTATCAGCATTTTCTTTCTTTTACGAGAGGTTTAATAGACACCAGAGATGTTTTCTATTTTATTGCAGTTATAATCACCTGTCTATTTATTGCGAAAGCTTTTGTCACTAAAAAAAAGTAAACAACTTTTATTGCTGTTAAAAAATGAATAAAAAAAATAGTATTTATATTATTCTTGTCCTTGGATTATTTTTGGGTGTATTTGGGATGTTCTCCAAACGTTTTGATTTAACACAGGAGAAAAGATACACGCTATCCGAAAGTACGATCAAAGTTTTGGAATCTGTGAAGAAACCATTGATGGTCGACGTATATTTAGAGGGAGATTTCCCTGCCAGTTTCCGTCAGTTACAAAACGAAACAAGATTTATGCTGGAAGAGTTTCGAAAAGTAAATTCGAAAATTGATTACCGGTTTATTGATCCCATTAAAACAAAGATGTCAAAAGATACTTTGGCGGCCATGGGACTGGAACCTTCAATTTTACCTGACATGAAAGAAGGTAAAATATCTGAAATTGTTATTTTCCCCTATGCGACAATTAAATATAACCGCCACGGTACATCAGTTCCTTTAATCATCAACCAAACGGGAATAGACGCATCTGAACAACTGAATAGATCCATTGAAAACTTAGAATATAATTTGGTTTCAAATATCAAAAACAGCACTCAAATTCGTAAAAAAAACATCGGGGTTTTAATTAATCAAGATGAACTCCGTCCGCAGGAATTTGAAGGATTCATGAAAATAGCTTCCGAAAATTATAATGCAGGACCCGTAATTCCTCAAAACCAAACGGAATTAACTTATGCTGATGTTCCATTATTAACTAAAATGGATGCATTAGTCATCGCAAAACCAAGGAAACCTTTTACAGAGAATGAAAAGGTCATCATTGACCAATATATCATGAATGGAGGAAAAACGCTGTGGATGGTCGATGCAGTAAATGCGGAAATGGATACGCTTTTTCAGTCAAAAAAAATCATGGCCTACCCACAGGACTTAAATTTAACTGACTTCTTTTTCAATTACGGAATTCGTCTGAACGCTGGTTTGGTAAAGGATATGCAAAAAAGTGCGTTAATTAGAATTGTCTCGGGTGAAGTTGCCGGAAACCCGCAATACAGCAGTTTTCTGTGGCCTTATTTTCCTTTAGGGATTTCTGAAAATAAAAATCCAATTACTAAAAACATCAATCCTGTAAAATTCGAATTTCCAACTTCTATTGATACTTTAGGACGAAAAAACATTAAAACTAATATTTTGTTTGAGTCCAGTAACAGAACAACTGTGAAGCAAGTACCGAATTACGTTTCATTGACCGAAATTGTGAGTGCAGATGCGCCAGGTGAATTAGAACAACCTACTTCGCCTAAAATTTTTGCAGTTAGTTTAGAGGGGAAATTTAATTCTGCCTACGTTGCAAGAAGCGAACGAAAAATGTACCCTCAATTTAAGGCGCAAAGTGCAAACAACAGAATGATTGTTATTGCCGATGGTGATGTAGGTAGAAATCAAATCTATAAGGGCAAAGCATTACCATTGGGCGAAGATCTACTCACCAAACAAGCATACGGAAATGAACAATTTCTTAGAAATGCGCTGGATTACCTGCTGGATGATTCCAATTTAATGGAATTAAGGAACAGAAATATAGAAGCTCGATTACTTGACCGACAGAGAATTGATGATGAAAAAAGCAATTGGCAATGGTTTAATCTGTTATTTCCTCTTCTAATTATTGGTCTCTTAGGCGGAATTTTCTACTGGTGGCGAAAAAAGAAATTTCAGTAAAAGAAAAACCTTCGAGAATTAGATCTTGAAGGTTTTTTTTGACCAAATAGGAAACAATAAATGGGATTATACATCTTTAATGAAATCTTCGTATTCATAAAACACCCTTTCAAAGCCTTCCATTTTCTCTATAAAAAATGCAAATATATCTGACCATGTGCTTTTGTTATAAACGGAAACATTTTCTTTGGTTACCCAAAATCTAGAAATCACTTTTCCATTATCCAAAGTATAAAATTCATCTTTCTGAACTGCTCCAATCTCTTCTTCTAAAATAGATTCCAAAGACCAGATTTTGTCAAAATAAGCATTTCGATAAAGTTCATCAGTCATCTCTATATCTAGAGAAACTTCCGCTTTTTTAGGATCAGCATTGAATTTAAAGGAGAAATCTTTGATTTTCGTATTGTATAAAATCCACTTTCTAGGAAAGCTTTTTCCAAACGCGATCCAGAATTCCTTTCTGATTTGCTGTGCTTCCTGCTTACTGAACATTTTTAATACGAAATACGTTTTTGAAAATTTTCCCTTCAATAAAATTGAATAAGTAGCTACTGTCTAACCGCGACACTATCCGCCTTTTTATCTTTATGATAAGTTTTAATATACATTAGTTGTCCGCTCTTATTATAATGCGTCCAATCTCCCATGTAAAACCAATGTCTAAAATCATCATCACGTTCCATTTTAGACTGTCCTTTTTCCTTTATTCTTCCATTAGGATAGTAGAATTTGGTTTTAATAAGATCTTTTCGGAAGGCTTCTCTCTGATAACGATTTCCGTTGAGGCTGGTTCTCCAGATCCCTATCTTTTCACCGTCACGATACCTTCCTTTAGAAATAAAAATTCCTTCTTCTGATGAATTTTCCTCAACCCATCTACCCTCTCTTCTTTGCACCTTACCATCTTTTACATACTGATTAATTTTTGAGATACTACAAGAAGTAATACCAAAAATCAAAAGCAGTAAAAGATAATTCCGTTTCATGTAATTTAAATTACTCCTAAGTCTTTCCCAACTTTTTCAAAAGCTGCAATAGCTTTATCCAACTGTTCTTTAGTATGCGCCGCAGAAAGCTGAACTCTGATTCTTGCTTTTCCTTTTGGCACTACCGGGAAGAAAAAACCGATTACATAGATTCCTTCATCCATTAAGTGTTCTGCCATCTTTTGAGCGAGAGGTGCATCGTATAACATGACTGGAACAATAGCTGCATCTCCGTCTGGAATATCAAAACCTTTGGCTTTCATTTCTTTTCTAAAATATTCTGCATTTTGCATCACTTGATCTCTCAAAGAAGTATCGTCGGAAATCATATCCAAAACTTTAATCGCTGCACCCACAATACCAGGAGCTAAGGAATTCGAAAATAAATAAGGTCTTGAACGTTGTCTCAACATATCAATAATTTCTTTCTTCCCAGAAGTAAATCCTCCAAGCGCACCTCCTAAAGCTTTTCCTAAAGTGGAGGTGATAATATCTACTCTGCCCATTACTTCATTGGCTTCATGTGTTCCTCTTCCCGTTTTACCAATAAATCCTGTTGCGTGCGAATCATCAACCATTACCAAACAATCATATTTATCTGCCAAATCGCAAACACCTTTTAAGTCTGCGACAATCCCGTCCATTGAGAATACACCATCTGTAACGATGATTTTAAATCGGTGGTCTTTTTTGGAAGCTTCAATGAGCTGTTCTTCCAAATCGGCCATATTATTATTCTTGTAACGGTATCGTGCTGCCTTACATAAACGCACTCCATCAATGATTGAAGCATGATTTAATTCATCGGAGATAATCGCATCCTGATCGGTAAACAATGGTTCGAAAACTCCACCGTTCGCATCAAAACAGGCAGCGTATAGAATAGTATCCTCTAAACCTAGGAATTTAGATATTTTAGCTTCCAAATCTTTATGAATATCCTGAGTTCCACAGATAAAACGTACGGAAGACATTCCGTATCCATGACTTTCAATCATGTCTTGGGAAGCTTTCATCACCTCTTTATTATTTGATAAACCTAAATAATTATTGGCACAGAAATTCAAAAGTGTTTTACCATTTGCTTCAATGACAGCAGACTGCTGCGAAGTGATAATTCTTTCTGTTTTATAGAGGCCATCATTCTTAATATTTTGAAGTTCGTTCTGTAAATTCTCCAGGTATTTGGTAGATATCATAATTTTTTATTTTGAATGGCTAATTTAAGAAAAAAAGCCCTCTTTCGGAAGGCTTTTATTTTTTTGCTGTTTCAAAGTTATGTTACCTTTGAGTTTACTATTCTTTAATAAATTTCAAATTTCTCTCCGTAATTTTCAAAAAGTAAACTCCTTTTGGAAGACTGTTCACATTAATTGATTTTTTAACTGAAAGAAGTCCTGATTTTACCATCTTTCCATCTACACTGAAAATTTCGAAAGGTTCATCTTTATTTATTCCGTTTACAGAAAGTTGTTCTTTAACTGGATTAGGGTAAATTTTGAAAGTATTCTTAGCAACATCACCAGTCGAAAGGATAGAAGGATCTTTTACAACATTTGCATTTTTTGTAAGAATTTGATTTTCATAATTAAACTGAATCGAAGCCACATTAAAAGTCAGTGGTTTCGCGAACACCTGATTATTGGTGGTATGATCTAAAACCAGATAAGCAATTTCGTTATTGGTTCCGGTAACCTTAATTGGCAATGGCATTTCATAGAAATTCACCGACGAATGACTTTGGGTTTGGCCTATGTTAAATCTTAAAATTTTATCTGGTGTCTGGTTCCATTTTATCTGGTAAGTTGGATATCCTTCACCATAGATCCAATCATTAAAAAATTCGGTAAAATCCTTTCCTGTGCTCAATAACAGAGAATTTTTTAAATCATTTGTTGTTACATAACTGTATGCAAGATTTGGTCTTGAATGATACTCTTTTACGGCTTGATAAAAAGCAGCATCACCTAAAATCCATTTCAACATTCGTACCACATAACCCCCTTTAGAATAAGACAATCTGCTGCTAAAAATAGCATTTGTATTTCCTAAATTAGCATCTGAAACGTACACGCTTCCCCCAGCATTGCTGGTAACAAGAGTAATTTCATTTGAAAGGAAAGACATAAACTGGGTATTAGTCATCAATAACTTTTCATTGGCAAGATGAGCTCCGAAAGTTGAAAAACCTTCATTGAGCCATATATCATTCCACGATCCAGTGGTTACCTTATCTCCAAACCATTGATGGGCAAGTTCATGAGCGATAAGCGATTTACTAAATCCTCCCATGGACGACATTGTAGAATGCTCCATTCCACCACCCCAGCCAAATTGCATGTGCCCATATTTTTCATTTCTGTAAGGGTAAGCACCAAAATACTGCTCAAAGACATCCATTATATCCTTCGTCCAATTGATGGTCGCCATCGTTGCTGAGTTGGCTGCCGTAGACGGATACACATAATTCACAAATGGGAAAGGTGGCGTTCCCATCGTATCATTAAATTTAGTATAATTCGTAATTCCCAAAGCAACTAAATAAGCTGAAATTGGATAGTTAGTTTGCCAAAATGTCAATTTTTTATTTCCCGGTAATATCGTTTCAGAAAACAATTTACCGTTAGAAGCAACGTTATATTGAGAAGGCGTGGTAATCTTGATATCTACTTTATCTATTTTATCATTCATACTCTGCTTTGTTGGAAACCATTCCTGGGCACCATAAGGTTCGGAAAGAGTAAATAAAACTGGTGTCCCACCTTGTGTAGAGACCGTAAAAGCATCACCAGCACTACCAGAAGTATCAGGCGAACCCGAATATTTGATTGATAAAGAATCCAACGTAGCTGCAGTAAGAGTGGATGAGAAATCTATTTTAAGTTCTTTGGATGGTAACTGCTCAAAACTTAATTTGGATCCTTGATATATCACCTCCGAAACCACAAGAACATTGGAAAAATCAAAGTACATCCTGGATAGATTTGCGTTTGGAATAAAATGACTTGTTACTGTTCCACTCACGAAATGTTGAGCTGGATCTAAATCCAAATCTAATCTCTGGTATTTAAGATCATAATTTAAAGTATTGGGATTGACATTGAAGTCAATCATTTTTGCATATTGCCGACTTTCATTATTGATCATACTTTTTCTTTCTGCCTCTTCATTTTGTGCGAATACCTGTGTTAAGACACTCAGCATCAACAAGACATAAATTTTTTTCATCGTTTAATGTTTTAGCGATAAAGATATAAAAAAACCTTCCAATTAAAATTGAAAGGTTTGTTATTTAAGACCGTGAATTTCTACAGATTTAATGCTGGTTCGAGAATTCGTTCCATTCTTGCTTTTACCATATCAACAGAACCTGCATAATTATTAATCAATAAAGAAAACACTAAAGTTTTCCCGGAATTGGTTTTCATATACCCAGCCAAAGTTTTCACTTTATTTAAAGTTCCGGTTTTTGCATTAATTTGTCCATAACCTGTCGTATTAAACATTCTTTTTAAAGTTCCTGTCTGTCCGCCAATTGGTAAACTTTCAAAAAAAGAATTAAAATATTTTTCCTGCATCAAGTTCGAAAGAAACTTTGCTTGTGCTATGGGAGTAACCACGTTATTTCTAGATAATCCGCTACCATCATAATAATTAAGACCATCTGTTTCGAAAGACGCTGTCTTTAGATGATTCATTACCGCATTTCTACCTGCCTCAATTGTTTGGTCTCCGTATTTTTGAAATCCAACCATTCTCAAGGTTGCTTCTGCTAAAGCATTATCACTATGCTGATTGGTATACATGATAATCTCTGATAACGCCGGAGATTGATAAGAGGTAATGAACTCTCTGGGTTCGGGTTGAACTTCAGTTAACTTAGTTACTACCTTTCCTGAAATAGGCAAACCACTTTTAATCATCGTTGCCCGCAAAGTATTGGCTAAATAAGAAGGTGCGTCCGGTAATTTTGTGGTCAGATACCCTCCTTTAAATTCATCCGCGTACACCATTTGGTTCACATAAGGTGAAATGTAATAATAATTTTTACTTTCCGAAAAAGGATTTGATTTTTTTGCAATCAGTTTTTCATTCTGTGGATTAATTTCATAGGTCGTCCCTGCCGGCAGATAATAATTACCATTTTCTAACCAAACAATATTCTCCGGTAATCTCTGGGATTTATTTGCTTTAAATACCCCCGTTTGAATAATGATATCCCCTTTTATTTTTTTGATTCCTTTCTCTGCTATCGCAGTTACAAAATCAGAAACAATTTCCCGATAAGAATAGGCTCCTGCTTTATTAGTTCCCAAAGAGGGATCGCCACTTCCAACAATATAAAGATTACCTTCTAGATTTCCGTCATGGTCGATGTTGCCAGAATATTCGAGTTGAGTAATCCACTTAAAGCGCTCTCCTAAAAGATTCATCGCGGTTTCTGTGGTCAACAATTTGGTTGTAGAAGCGGGAATCAGTGAGGCCTGTTCATTATAGGAACTAATGATTTTCTTAGTTTTCGGATCATACACTACAAAACCCCAATTTGCATTTCGAAGAACAGGATCGTTCACCATTGCATTCAGATTAATATCTAAAAGCTCTTTGGCACTGAGTAATTTTTCGGAAGACTCTGAATATTTATTTGAATTTTGGCTTTCGTATGATTGAGGATAATTTGAAGATACATAGGTTCCTTGACTAAATGCAAAAGAAGAAACTGCAATTGCCGACGAAACCAATATTTTTTTGATGTTAATCATTTAATTTTATTATTTGATTATCTATTTAAAGTAAGTTAAAAATGAACTTGTTATTTTTACAAACTTCTTTGAAACGGTCAAAAATATAAAATATTGTTGAGTGACAAGGGTTTAACAATACTAAAAAATGTTGAATCACTGTTAAAGTTTGTTAAAAATCGACAAAAATCAGCTTTTTGATCGATTGATACGATTTTATTTCGTCAAATTCTTCTAAACTTTTATTCACAATCTCTTTATAATCAGAATACTTTTTACCACGTGGTAATTTAAGTAAAAGTTGATATTGATACATTAAATTAAGCTTTCCGATCGGTGATTTTTCCGGACCGAGAATACATTCTTCAGGTAAATACTTCCGTAGAATAGAACCTAGAAACTGAGAGGCACGATTAACTTTATCTTCTCTTCTATGTTTTAATTCGATCATGATCAACTTCACAAAAGGAGGATATAGAAATTTCTTTCTTTCCGTTAATAAATGTTCATAAACTTTTACAGTATCTTGATCTTTAAGCAATTGGAAAATAGAATGCTGTGGATTATAAGTCTGGATGAGCACTTTCCCATTTCCTGAAATTCTTCCCGCTCTGCCGGAAACTTGAGTTATTAACTGAAAGGCTCGTTCTTCTGCACGGAAGTCCTGAACATATAATAAGGAGTCGGCTTTTGGAATCGCTACTAATTCTATATTTTCAAAATCTAAACCTTTGGAAATCATTTGAGTACCTACAATAACATCGGTTTCTCCTTCTTCAATTTTTTCATACAATTTCTCATAGGCAAATTTTCTGCGCATGGAATCTACATCCATTCTGTCCACTTCTGATTCCGGAAATATCCTTGTCATCTCTTCATGAATCTGCTCCACTCCTACTCCTTTTACATTTAAATGCTCAGAATTACATTTTGGACACGTTTGGGGCTTAGCTGCTTTTTGCCCACAATAATGGCATTTCATTTCGTTCGAAAACTTATGATAAGTCATCACCACATCACAGTTTGAACAATAATTCACATAACCACAACTTTCACATTCTACCACGTTTGCATAACCTCTTCGGTTATGGAGGACCATGGTTTGTTTTTTCTGTTCAAGTTGCTGTCGGATTTCATCGATCAGTTGTAGCGAAAAATTACCTACGATTTTTTTAGAATCCTGCGCTTCTTTAAAATTAATCAACTCAAACTGCGGAATTTTTACATTTCCAAAACGTTCACTTATGTAAATATATTTCAATTTATCCTTCTTTGCCGCGTAATAGGACTCTACAGAAGGAGTTGCCGAGCCTAATATAACATGAGCATTGTAGAAATTGGCTAAAACCTGCGCTGCATCTTTCGCATTAAAAAAAGGAGCGATCTCACGTGGTTTGTAACTCGAATCATGCTCTTCGTCTACCACAACCAATCCTAGATTTTGGTACGGCAGGAACAGTGCATTCCTTGTTCCGATCAGGATTTTAATATCATTATTTTTAATTCTTCGCCATACCTCCACTCTTTCAAAATCTGTTAATTTCTGATGATAAAAGCCAAGTTGTTTGCCATAATTCTTTTCTAGACGCTGTACAATCTGTTTAGTTAACGCAATCTCCGGAAGTAGGAATAAAACATTTTTTCCATCTGCCACAGTTTCATCGATCTTTTCTAAATAAAGATGGGTTTTCCCAGAAGAAGTGACGCCGTGCAACAAAACATTCTTTCCCTTTTCGAAAGCTTCATCAATCTCATTTTTTGCTTGATGTTGTATTTCGGTTAGTTTTTCCAGCTCTTCAGTTTCCCCTTCATAACTTTCCAATCGATCTTTTTGCAAGTAATATTCCAGCACCAGATCTTTTTCAATTAAAGATTTTAATTGGGCGTGTGCAAAATTTCCTTCTTCTAAAACAGAGGATTTTTTAATTGGCCTCTCGGGACTTTCAGTTTGTTTTTCGAGAATGGAAAGAAATAATTCTTGTTGTTTTGGAGAACGTTTTAATAGTAAAAGAATTTCTGGGAGATGGGCATTTTTTACCTTTTCCTCATTAATCTTTAGATAAGCAACCTCCTTGGATTTATATTTTTCTGATATTTTCTCATCAATTTCTATGTACTGTAAATCAATCATCGATTTGATGGTTTTTACAATATCTTTTTTAGCGATGAAAGCTTCTATCTCCGTCAGATTAATGAGTTGTCGAACTTCTAAAGCCTGAATCAGATACATTTCATTCACATCTAAATTCTCAAAATCAACAATAACATTTGGTCTTAATTTTAAATATGTTTCACTTTCTAATTTCAAAGATCCTGGAAAGGAAAAGCGATAAATATCACCCAGATTACAGAGATAGTAGTTCGACAGCCAATTCCAGAATTGAATTTGTTCCTTTGGCAGAATGGGAAAATCATCTAAAATATTAATGATTTCTTTAGGGACAAATGTTTCAGATTCTTGATCATGAATTTCAAAAACAATTCCGGTATAGATCTTTTTACCACGAAATGAAACTAAGACACGCATTCCGATCTGTATTGAATTCAAAAGTTCATCGGGAACTTTATAGGTAAAAGTTCCTTTTAAATTTAAGGGAAGAATAACTTGTGCGAAAGTCAATTTAATAGAATGATTCAGTGATTTAATGATATCTTGAAGTCTAGTACAAATTTATAAATATATTTCTGCTAAAACCAGAGCACTCCTATTTAATAAAAAAAAGGATGGGAATAAATCCAATCCTTTGATATCGGTATTTCTTAAGAAACCAGAATTTTACTTACCTCTTCTCCTGTCTAATTCTTTCTGAATCAAACCTAATTCCCGACCTGTTTGTCCGGCTACAGAAGTATTTTCCTGCGCTCTTCTCGTTAGATACGGAACGACATCTTTTACCGGCCCATAAGGAAGATATTTACAAACATTATATTTTTCGGCACCCAGAAAATAGGTGATATTGTCACTCATTCCATACAGTTGCCCAAAATGAATTTGAGAATGGTCGTTCGGCAGTCCCATTGCTTTCATCTTGTCCATCACGAGTTCATGTGATTTTTCGTTATGGGTTCCAAAAAAGCCAGAAACGGTATCCAGGTTATTTAAAACAAAATCAATTGCGGCGTTATAATTATCGTCCGATGCTTGTTTAGTTGGCTGTATGGGATCTGGATAATTCATGGCTGCCGCACGTGCTCTTTCCTTTTCCATATAAGCACCACGTACGAATTTATATCCCAGAAAATAATTTTTCTCTTTTGCTCTTTGTAAATCCTCCGCCAGATATTCCAATCTGCCAGTTCGGTACATCTGCACTGTATTCCAAACAATTGCTTTTTGTTTGTTGAATTTCTCCATCATTTCATTCACCAAACGATCAGTTGAATCTTGCATCCAGGTTTCTTCCGCATCGATCATAATAACCACATTGCGATCAAATGCCATCTGGCAAACCTCTTCATATCTTTTTACAACTCTCGCCCACTCTTCTTTTTGCGAATTGGTGAGTTCTATCTTTTTACCTATTTCCTCGTAGATTTCAATTCTACCAAAACCAGTTGGCTTAAAAACAACAAATGGGATAGCAGGATTTCCTTCGGCAAACTTGATGTTCTGTTTAATTTCTGCACAAGTATCATCAAAAACTTTCTCTTCGGCTTTTCCTTCAATCGCATAATCGAAAATACTTCCTACATGATGCTTAAACATCTGTTTAACTACTTTCATGCTTTCTTCATGAGTTTCCCCACCACAAAATTGCTCAAACAAAGTATTTTTCACAATATCAGTTACAAACGGGAAGTCATTCTTCACGGTGAAGTTCAGAGCAGAGATCCCCAGATTTGTAATCATGGGCTGCTCAATTGCTTTGAACATCCAGTAAGCTTTTTTCAGTTGAGAATCTGTCTTATCTGCGAAGGCAATTTGTGTGTTATTGAAAATACTCATAGTAATTATTAAGATCAACAAATTTAATGATACTACTTGAATTGATAAAACTAAATTAAAGTTTAATTTTGTGATAAATTTCAGTCCTAATGATATCTATATTAGATCCTAGTTTTTCTCAGCTTAATGCTTATTTAAAAGAAGTAAACCCTACTCAACTTCTTATTTTAGTTGATGAGAACACCCATGAACACTGCCTTCCCATTCTTTTAGGAAATTTAGAAACCGAGACGCCATTTGAAATTATTGAGATTGAAGCCGGTGAAGAACTGAAAACTCTGGAAACAGCAACCCAACTTTGGGAAATTTTGACCGAGTTTGAAACTGACAGAAAGGCATTAATGATCAATTTAGGAGGTGGAGTCATCACCGATATGGGTGGATTTATCGCATCTACTTACAAACGAGGAATTCTTTTCATCAATATCCCAACTACCCTTTTAGGTATGTGTGATGCTTCAATTGGAGGAAAAACGGGGATCGATCATCAGTTTTTAAAAAATATTATTGGAACTTTTGCAAATCCACAGAAAATTTTCGTTTTTCCAGAGTTTCTAAACACCTTACCTTTTGTAGAACTTAGAAGCGGTTTCGCTGAAATGTTAAAACATGGCTTAATCGCTGATGCCAACCATTGGAATGATTTAATCTCAATTAAAGAGTTAAATGCTGAGCAAATTTTTCATTTAATTGAAAATTCGATGAAGATCAAATTAAATGTGGTGAAAAAAGATTTCACAGAACAGAATATCCGAAAAACACTGAATTTTGGCCATACAATTGGTCACGCGATAGAAAGTTTATTTTTAGAAAAAGGGAAACCCATTCTTCATGGTGAAGCGGTGGCGCTGGGAATGATTTGTGAAACGCGTATTTCTTTTTTAGAACATTTAATTTCAAAAGAAACTGCAGATAGCATCATTTTAAATGTAAGAAGATTCTTTCCTTCTTTGGACATTAGTGGTTTCTCTTCTGAAGAGATTTTACATTTGATGAAGAATGATAAAAAGAATTCGTTCGGAAACATCAGTTTTTCCTTGATTAAAAATATCGGGGAGGCAACTTTCGATTCCTCCGTAAGTACTGAAAACGTTAATTATGCATTGCATTATTATCAAAATTTAGATTAAAAACCTCTTTGTTAATCAATATTTAAGTCCTTACCAA
Organism: Chryseobacterium sp. SNU WT5; assembly: GCF_007362475.1. NCBI lineage: Bacteria > Pseudomonadati > Bacteroidota > Flavobacteriia > Flavobacteriales > Weeksellaceae > Chryseobacterium > Chryseobacterium sp. SNU WT5. The sequence continues at coordinate 2,681,144 of NZ_CP041687.1, read as the reverse complement.
TCTTAGGATATCATTAATTTTAAATATCACAACTAACTGTTTAACAATTTATTATACTTTTATAATTTTAAACTATTGTTTAATTTTTTATATTCTTAGTGAGTTTTGGCACAGCATTTGAAAGTACTCCAAGCGTAAAACAAAATTAAAAATGTAACGGTAACGAGGATTAGTCAATTTTTAAAATGACAAAAATTAATTTTTAGAAATTACATAATCCAAATTATTGAAAACAAAAAATTAATCAGAAAAATTTAAGATTATGAAAAAGTTATTTTTAGGTGCAGCAGTAGCAATGAGTACATTGACATTTGCACAACAATTTGGAGTTAAAGCAGGAATGAACGTATCTTCATTATCAAAAGATGCTTCCATGGACGATGCTAAATCAAAAATTGGTTTCAACGCGGGAGTTTTTATGAATGCTCCTTTAGCAGAGAATTTCAGCATTCAACCTGAATTATTGTATTCTCAGATGGGTAATAAAGCAACAACCACATCTACTTCAACTATCGGAGGAAGTACAATTACGACAAAAACTTCAGGGTCTACTAATTTAGATTATGTTACTTTACCTGTAATGTTCCAATACAACGCAACTCCAGCATTCTACTTAGAAGCAGGTCCAGAATTTGGACTGATGGTTAGTGGTAAATCAAAAGGAGATAGAGTTACTACTACTACAACTAGTGGAGGAACTTCTTCAAGCACATCTGCTTCAGCAAGTGTAGATATTAAAGACAACTTAAATACTTTTAACTTTGGTTTAGGTCTAGGTGCAGGATATTATTTCACACCAAATGTTGGAATTACCGCAAGATATGTTGCAGGATTGACTGACATTGCGAAAGACAGACCAAGTGGATCTGATTCAGTTAAGAATAACGTATTCCAAGTTGGATTGGCTTACAAATTCTAATAACAGAAATTGATATAACTAAAAAGGTTGGGAATAAATTCCCAACCTTTTGTATTTATTTATCTGTAAAATCAGGGTTTGGTCCTGCAGGAACTGGATATTCTTCAGTAAAGCAACCAAAACAATGGTTCGAGCTTCCTAATATACTCCTCAAATTATCCATACTTAAGAACTCAAGAGAATCAACTCCTAAGTATTTCCTTAGTTCTTCCACCGTCATGTTAGCGGAAATCAAATCATCTTTTGTGGGAGTATCAATTCCTAAATAACAAGGTGCAATAATGGGTGGCGATACACTACGGAAGTGAATCTCTTTTACCCCTGCATCTTTCAGAATTTTTACCAGACGTTTCGAAGTGGTCCCACGAACAATGGAATCATCAATGATCACTACTCTCTTTCCTTTAATTTCAGAAACAATAGGATTCAGTTTAAGATTTACAATCCTTTCTCTCATTTCTTGAGTAGGAACAATAAAACTTCTACCTATGTATCTATTCTTAATCAGAACTGGACGAAAAGGAATACCCGATGCGATAGAAAAACCAATTGCAGCCGGAACGCCAGAATCCGGAACACCAATTACGATGTCTGCTTCTACAGGAGCCTGTTCCCAAATTTTAGCTCCGGATTTTTCTCGAATCTCGTGAACATTAATTCCTTCCATAATTGAATCTGGTCGGGCGAAATAGATATACTCAAATGAGCATGTTCTTTTTTCACAATCTTCTTTCACTAAAAAGCTTTGTAAACCAGTTTCATTTTCGTTGGTATAAACAATTTCACCGGGTAAAATATCTCTTACATATTGAGCTCCCACAGCATCCAATGCGACAGATTCTGATGCTACAACATATGTTTTTTCATCAATTGCACCTAAAACCAACGGACGAATTCCATGAAAATCCCGAAAGGCAAAAAATTTATTTCTGGTCATTCCAACTACAGAATAAGCCCCTTCAATTTTTTCCATTGTGGTCTTAATTGCAGCACGCAAACCTAGATCCAAATGCTTCTGGATCAAACGCAAAATAACTTCTGAATCAGAGGTCGCTTTAAAAACTACACCTTCTGCTTCAAGTTCTTTTTTTAATGCAACGGCATTGGTTAAATTTCCGTTGTGAGCGATAGAAAGAATGATTTGATCATATTCATTCTTAGCAAAGAAAGGTTGAAAGTTGTATTTCTTTTTATCTCCTGCAGTGGTATATCTTGTATGTCCGATCGCAGAATTCCCCATGAAAGTCTCAGGATTACGGATTTCTTTATACACATCTAATACCAGACCTTCATCTTTAATATTAAAGATTTTACCATCGTTCATCACAGAAATACCACATGCTTCCTGACCACGATGCTGTAAGGCAAAAAGCCCAAATTGAGACAAAGAAAAGGTATCTAAATCATGGTCCGAATAAAGTCCGAAAATTCCACATTCTTCTGAAGGTGCATCAAACGGATCTTCTGTCTTCAGCAGGTTTCTGCCGTAAACATTATCTTTAAATTGATTTAAATAATCTTCTCTCTCTTGTTGTAAATTTTTCATCTTTAGTTTTCCCAAAAATTATTTTTGAAGAACTTTTTTTAATCGCTCATAAATTTCTACGTACGCTTCTGTCACTTCGCCCAAATCTCTTCTAAAGCGATCTTTGTCAAGTTTCTTCATCGTGTCTTTATCCCAAAGACGACAAGTATCTGGTGAGATCTCATCAGCTAGAATAATTTTTCCATCTGCAGTTTTACCTAATTCAATTTTAAAATCTACCAAAATAATATTCATTCGATCAAAAAGGTCAATTAAAATATCATTAATTTCAGAAGTCAATTTGTACATTTCCTTCAGCTCATCATAGGTTGCAGCGCCCAAGAAAACGGCGTGATGATCATTAATTAATGGATCACCCAGATCATCTCTTTTGTAGCAAATATCAATAATGGTGACTGGTGACTTTATACCTTCTTCCACTCCTAATCTCTGCGCCATGCTTCCTGCTGCATAGTTACGAACCACCATTTCCAGTGGAATGATGCTTACTTTCTGTACCAATTGCTCTCTTTCATCTAATTTTTGAATGAAGTGAGTAGGAATTCCTTTGGTGTTCAAATATTCAAAAATTAAGGTGGTGATGGCGTTATTCATTTCACCTTTGAGGTCAAAATTTCCTCTCTTTTGTGCGTTGAAAGCTGTTGCATCATCTTTGAAACGGACAATCACCTCGTTTGGATTATCGGTTTCGAAAACCTGCTTTGCCTTTCCTTCATAAAGCATTGCTCCTTTTGTCATTTTACTGTTTATTAAATTTTATATCTATATTAAATTTTTACAAAAATACCTGTAAGAACTGCGATGCCAAAACTTAGCAAGGTTCCTATTAAAACATATTCAGTCAGCTTACGCTGTTTTGCTTCTGCTAGATCACTAAATCTGAAAACCGACTTTGCAGCGATCATAAATCCTACGCCTTCCCAATGGTTCACCAATATGAAAACAAATACCAGGAGACGCTCGAGAATACCAATGTATTTCCCAGCATTGACCAGGGATTCTGTCTGTAATTTGCTGTGATCAACCGTAACTGGTGTCCAAAAGGAGATCACCGTTTTGATTAGGATTGAAGAGGGAACTGTAAGGAAAACGACTGCAGTAATCAATTGCAGACTATCAGCATTAAAGAAATCCTCCCATTTAAAATAAGGAAAGTAAATCATTGACAAAGCAATAATTACCAAAATATGTGCAGCCTGATCTACAAAGAACCAAGTTCTTGTGGTTTTAGGATTCTGAAAATAAAGTTTTGCCCAATCAATTATTAGGTGGGTACTACCAATAATTAAAGCAATCCACCAAAGATTAAGATCCCATAAAAATATTAGAACGAGTGCCATATGTAGCGCTACATGAAGGTACAAATAGATGCTACCTCCTTTTTTCTTCTCTTTATCAGCGACCCAAGAATTAGGCTGAAGAATAAAATCTCCTAATAGATGTGCTAATATGAGTGAAGTAAAAATCATTTATAATTCTGATATTTTCTTTCTGAAATATTGATCGGTTTCTTGTAATAAATCAAAATTAGCTCTCTTAAGCCTTTGACTTACTGAAGACTGGCTTATATTAAGCTCTTTCGCTAATTCGTCCTGAGTTAATTCTGAGTTACCTAATAACTGATGAATAATTTCTGCGGTAGCTGCAGTCCAATTATCGAAATCTATAGATGCCCACTTGAAAAGTATATTCAAATCCCGGTTTACTTTTTCATTTTCCGTTTGTATGGCTAACGTCTTTCCTTGAGCGGTAATCTCTGTTAATAGCCGGCCAGAATTTACGTAAGCAGAACCATTTGATTCCGTTATTTTTTCGGAAAGAAATACTTCATTACCGATACCAATTGCAATACGTACATCTAAATTTTCAAATGTTCTGATGAGTGATTTTAAAAGTAGAGCTTTATGAAATACTTCACCAACACTACACTTTAATTGAAATTCATCTCCTCGGTATACTTCCCAATTTCCTGGTGTTACAGACCATGAACCCAATAAATTTTTCAATTTTGGAAGCCATAGTTCAGCATCTGATTTTTGAGAATTAATGATATCTCCAGTGATAATCGCAATCATGTTACAAATATAAGCAATAATCCTTATAAATCGATAATATAAGGCAAATACCTAATATTTTAATTTTTAAATTTTATTTTAGAATATAAGCTAATTAACTAATAATCGTTACATATAAGTAAATTAACTTATATTTAGTTCTCTTTACCTAATAAATGTTGATATTATTTAAAATACTCAACTCCGTTTTTAAAGATGTTATGATAATTTGCCGTTGGAATATTCTTCATTAACCCTTCTGCATAACGCTCTGGATGTCCCATTCTACCAAATATTTTCCCTGATTTTGAAGTTAAACCTTCAATCCCGAATAAGGAGTTATTTGGGTTAAACGGCATTCCGTGTGCGATGTTTCCGTCGTGATCAATGTATTGAGTTGCAATCTGACCATTCTCGTACAATTCCTGAATCACCTTTTCTGACGCCATAAATCGACCTTCACCATGTGAAATTGGAATGGTATAAACTTGGTCTTTCATTCCTTTTAACCAAGGAGAATCATCATTGATCACTTTCACATCAACCATTTGAGAAATATGACGACCAATTGCATTATGCGCTAAAGTCGGTGAATCTGCATTTAAATCCCGAATCTCACCATAAGGCAATAATCCAGATTTTACTAAGGCCTGGAAACCATTACAAATTCCGAGAACCATTCCATCACGTTCCAATAATTGATGAACCGCATTTTTCATCTTTTCGTTTTTCAAAACATTGACAATAAATTTTGCCGAACCATCTGGCTCATCTCCGGCGGAAAAACCACCCGATAAAACTAAAATCTGAGACTGATTAATTTCCGAAATCCAGGCATCTATACTTTCATTTAACAATTGATGATTGAGATTAATTAATGGCAATCCTGAAACTTCAGCACCTTCTTTTCTAAAGGCATTTTGCGTTTCATATTCACAATTGGTTCCCGGAAAGATCGGTGCAAAAACTTTCGGTTTTGCTAATTGATGTTTATTGATATGAATCGTTCTCGGTTGAGTAGAATTCAATTTTGAATCAATTTCAACAACCATTTTCGAATTTTCTTTCGTTGGAAAAAGCTCTTCAAAAGTTCCTCCCCACACTTCAAGTAATTTTTCAATACTGCATTCAAAACAACTCATTTTCAAAATATTAGAATTATTAACCTCACCAATAACTTGAAGTAAATCATTTTCTAAATCCTCTGAACTTTCTATAATTAAACTCCCAATATTCTTGGTTAAAAGTAAATGTTCATCTAACTTAATTTCTGCTCCAAGGTGATTACCAAAACTCATTTTTGCTAGAGCAACTGCAACTCCACCCTCTTTGATCGTCTTCACCGAAACAATCTTTTTCGACTTAATATTTTCAAAAAGATAATCGAAAATCTGTTTGAGATCTTGATAATTCGGCATTCCATTTTCTTGCGAAATATGGTTGAACAAGTATAATTTATTTCCTGCTTTTTTAAACTCGGGTGAGATGATATTTTTCTTTTCTCCATTCGCACAAGCAAATGAAATCAACGTCGGTGGAACGTGAATATCCTGGAAACTTCCACTCATTGAATCTTTACCTCCAATTGCAGCCAGTTCGAAATTCATTTGCGCATCATACGCTCCAAGTAAGGAAGCTAAAGGTTTCCCCCACTTCTCAGGTTGATTTCCTAGCTTCTCAAAATACTCCTGGAAACTCAAACGAATGTTTTTGTAATCTCCACCCATCGCAACAATCTTGGCAACACTTTCAACCACGGCATTCGCTGCACCAACTAAAGAGTTCTGCGACGATATATCGGCATCAAATCCCCAACTTGCCAAAGACACTGTTTCGATGTTTTTAGCGTTTAAAATCGGCAGCGTTTGCACACTTCCTTCCATTTCGGTCAACTGATGTTTTCCTCCAAACGGCATTGCAACAGACGTTCCGCCAACAGAAGCATCAAACATTTCAGCCAATCCTTTTTGGGAAGCCACATTTTTACTGGAAAGTATATTGAAGAAATTCTCTTCACTAAACTTTATATTCTGATTTTCAACTGGTTGCAAGTGTGAAACTTCAGCATGCTGGGTTTTTGCACAACCATTGGTATCTAAAAATTCCCGGCTTAAATCAACGATTTTATTTCCCTGCCAAAACATTTGCATTCTACCGGAATCGGTTACTTTGGCAACTTCTACCGCTTTTATATTTTCTTTTTCACAGAATCTGATGAACTTTTCTTTGTCTTTCGCTTCAATAACAACCGCCATCCTTTCCTGCGATTCAGAAATCGCCAATTCAGTTCCATTTAAACCTTCATATTTTAAAGGTAATATATCGAGGTTAATCTCCAGTGAATCAGCAATTTCGCCAATCGCAACTGACACTCCACCCGCTCCAAAATCATTTGATTTTTTAATTAAGGTCGTTACTTCAGGATTTCTAAAGAGTCTTTGAATTTTACGTTCTTCAACTGCATTTCCTTTCTGAACCTCGGTTGACAAAGTATGAATTGAGGTTTCGTCCTGAACTTTAGAACTTCCACTTGCTCCACCAACTCCGTCTCTTCCAGTTGCGCCACCTAATAAAATAACAAGATCACCATTTTGTGGTTGCTCTCTTTTAACCCAATCTTTTTTCACGGCACCAACGACAAAACCAACTTCCATTCGTTTTGCTTTGTACCCATCGTGGTAAATTTCATTGACTGAAGTTGTGGCTAAACCAATTTGATTTCCATAAGAAGAATAACCATTTGCAGCTTGTTTTGTAATTGTTCTTTGTGGAAGTTTCCCAGCTAACGTTTCAGAAATTGGTTCTAAAACATTTGCTGCTCCTGACAAACGCATCGCTTGATATACAAATGCACGTCCAGACAAAGGATCACGAATTGCGCCACCTAAACAAGTTGACGCACCACCAAAAGGTTCAATTTCTGTTGGGTGATTATGGGTTTCATTTTTAAATAATAAATACCAAGGTTCTTTCTTACCATCGAATTCTGCTTCGATCTCAATCGTACAAGCATTGATTTCATCGGAAACAACAAGGTTTTCCAATTTACCGGTCTTGTGGAAATATCTTGCACAAACCGTAGCTAAATCCATTAGAGAAATCGGTTTCAGTTCTCTGCCTAAAAACTTTCTCTTTTCTAGATAATCATTAAAAATCGTTTGTAGAGTCGATTTAAAAGCATCATTAAACTGAATATCTGTCAGTTCAGTTTCGAAAGTGGTATGTCGGCAATGGTCGCTCCAGTACGTATCTAAAACCTTAAGCTCGGTTTCAGTTGGATTTCTATTTTCCGTTTTAAAGTAATTTTGAATAAATTCTAAATCATCAATATCTAAAGCAAAACCATGATCGTCATAAAATGCTTTTAATTCTTCCGCAGAAAACTCATTGAAACCTTTATGAACTAAAACTGGATCTGGTGTTTCTTCAGCTGGAATCTCGAACTTGGATAAATCCTTCACTTGGGATTCCACTTTATTAATCAAATGATTTTTAATAGCTTCGACTTCGCTTTCAGAAACTCCAAATAATTCGATCAGTTTTCCACTTCTTACTTTACCGTTCTCATTTCCAGTCAACAAGACAATACATTGTTGTGCAGAATCTGCTCGCTGATCATATTGTCCTGGTAAAAATTCGGTCGCAAAATGAATACCTTTTGCCGGATTATCTTCATGAAGAATATCGGTCACTGGATCTACAAAAGTATTGTTGATGACTTTTGAAAACTCATTATCATTAACCCCGAAAACATCATAGATATTATAGACTTTGACATCTTTAATCGTCGGAACGATATTTTTTATTTCATTAAAAACTTGAGGACTTTCAACATCGAAAATTCCTTTTTTTTCTACGAAGATTCTTTTTTTCATTATTACTTTTTATAATAGGACTTCATCCTACTCTTTGTTAAAGCGTCCTTTTAGGACTTTATAAAATTCAATTAGTTAGCATAACCTATAAAAGAAATGCAGCCAAAAAGACTGCATTAATTATTTATACTTTAAGGTCGGCTTTTAATCCGATTAGGTCGGCGTATTTCTCCAATATTGGATTGACTTCATTTTCAATAAACTCCTGCGTTTGAATTGGCGCGAAACCAATGAAGTTTTTCGGATCGAGGACTTCCATGATTTTAGATTTATCCATCTTCAAGGTCGTATCATTCATGATTCTTTCAATCAAATCATTTTCCTTACCTTCCATTTTCACTTTATTACTCGCTTCCATGGAATGAACACGAATGGTCTCATGAATTTCCTGACGGTCACCGCCAGCTTTCACTTCTTCCATAATAATATATTCAGTGGCCATAAACGGAAGTTCATCCATAATATGTTTCTGAATTCTATTTTCATAAACGACGATTCCGTTCATGATATTATTCCAAATCAATAGAATCGCATCAACCGCTAAAAACGCTTGTGGAATCGTTAATCTTTTATTGGCTGAATCATCCAAAGTTCTTTCAAACCACTGGGTAGAAGCAACCATTGCGGAACTTGTAGAAAGTGACATTACAAATTTCGCCAAGGCTCCGATTCTTTCTGAACGCATTGGATTTCTTTTGTAAGCCATTGCCGAAGAACCGATTTGATTTTTCTCGAAAGGTTCTTCAATTTCTTTTAAATTCTGCAATAATCTTAAATCATTGGTAAACTTATGTGCAGATTGTGCAATGTTCGATAGCAATGCCACCACTTTTGCGTCAATTTTCCGATCGTAAGTTTGTCCGGAAACTCCAAATACTTTTTCGAAGCCAAAACGACTTGAAAGTTCTTTATCTAAATGTTTTACTTTGGTATAATCACCATCAAACAACTCAAGAAAACTTGCGGCAGTTCCGGTAGTTCCTTTTACGCCTCTAAATCTTAAAGTTTCTAGGAAAAATTCCAATTCTTCGAAATCCAAAATTAAAGACTGCAACCATAAAGTTGCTCGTTTTCCAACAGTCGTTAATTGCGCAGGTTGATAATGGGTAAAACCTAATGTCGGTAAATCTTTGTATTGCAGTGCAAATTGAGACAGATCTTTAATGACATTCACCAATTGTTTTCTGATGAGTAAAAGGCCGTCTCGCATCTGAATTAAATCAGTATTGTCACCAACAAAAGCAGATGTAGCACCTAAATGTATAATTCCTTTTGCCAAAGGTGCAGCGTCACCATAAGTATGAACGTGCGCCATCACATCATGACGGAATTTCTTTTCATATTCCGCAGCTTTTTCATAATCAATTTCTTCGGCGTTTTCTTTCAATTGAGTAATTTGCTCTTCAGAAATTTCCAGACCGAGGTCTTTTTCTATTTCAGCAAGTGCAATCCACAATTTTCGCCAATTTCGAAATTTGTTATTCGGCGAGAAATTATAAAGCATTTCTTCACTCGAATAACGTTCCTCAAGCGGATTTTTATAGGAATTCATTCTTTGTATTTTTACTTTTTAAAAACACAAATTTAAGGAAAATATTTCAGCAATAAAACTTATTTTCTTCCAGTAAACTCTTTCATGGTATCATAAACTCCAAACACATTTTTCATCACCCAATCAAATGCTGGAATTGGTAAAAGCCCTTGAGAAAGACGAATAAACCAATAAGGAAGAGGCATTGCCAACATCTTCGTTTCTTTTTCTATCGCATTCATTATTCTTTCCGAAGTTTTTTCAGGTTCTAAAATCGGCAATACTTTCGATTTCACACCATCGAACATGCCTGTATTAATAAAGAACGGCATAATGGTCGTTACAGAAACTTTTTTATTTACCTGATTCATTTCCAGTCGAACACTATCACCCCAACCGATTACGGCCCATTTTGATGAAGCGTATACTGACATTTTTGGATTAGAAATTAACCCCGCAGAAGAAGCAATATTACAAATCGCACCAGAATTTTTTTCAATCATTCCTGGTAGAAATTCTAAAGTCGTGTGCATTAAAGCAGTTGTGTTAATCGAAATACTTTTGTCAATCTGCTCATGAGTATGCTCATGGAAATATTTTCCGACCACAATTCCAGCATTATTGATAAGAATATCCACAGAACCCACTTCTGTCCTTACGCGTTGAGCAGTCACTTTAATATCGTCCAAACTGGAAACATCAATTTTAAAAGTGAAAATTTCACCTCCCATTTTGGAAAATTCTTCTTTAGTTTGGGATAAACCTTCTTCGTTAATGTCCCAAATGACCAACTTTTGGCAACCACGTTCCAATGATTTTCTTGCCATTATTTTTCCGATACCGGAACAACCTCCGGTAATGAGAACTATTTTATTTTTAAAATCCATATTGCAAATATGTAAATTATTTTTAAGGTAAATTTGTTTGGATTAAAACTTGTTATGGTTTTAGAAGAAATAACTCAAGGATCCTAATGCAATGCATACTGCACTCTCTAATTTTAATAAATAAAGTAATGAATTTTCAAGAAATATTAACTCAACAACGAGAATTTTTTAATAGTCAAAAAACAAAAAATATTAATTTCCGGAAAATCTATTTGGAGAAATTGAAAGAAGTCATCATTAAAAATGAAGATTTATTATATGAAGCGATCTATCTGGATTTTGGAAAATCAAAATTTGATACTTTTACCACCGAAATTTCTTTTGTTCTTAAAGACATCGATTATTTTTTGAATAATCTGAAATCGCTATCAAAACCTAAAAGAGTTAGAACAAATCTAGCTAATCAGCTCGGATCCAGTAAAATTTATCTTGAACCTTTAGGCTGTACGCTGGTCATCGGTGCGTGGAATTATCCTTATCAACTTTCGCTCTCTCCAGTTGTTGCAGCGTTGGCCGCGGGAAATACTTGTATATTAAAACCGAGTGAGATCGCAGAAAATACGATGAAAGCAATGGCGAAAATCATTAATGAAAATTTCCCCAAAGAATATTTATATGTTGTAGAAGGAGGTGTGGAAGAAATAACTGAAATTCTAAAACTAAAATTCGATAAAATATTTTTCACAGGAAGTCCGAAAGTTGGACAAATCATTTACGAAGCGGCAGCAAAACATATGACGCCAGTTATCTTAGAATTAGGTGGAAAAAGCCCGGCAATTGTAACTTCTTCTGCTAATTTCGAAGTTGCTGCTAAAAGAATCGTTTGGGGGAAATTTCTGAATGCCGGACAAACCTGCGTGGCGCCTGATTATATTTTAGTTGATGAAAAAGTAAAAGACAGTTTCTTGGATTCTTTAAAATCTTATATTCAAAAATTTGAATACGGACCTGAAGCTGAACAATACACCAGGATTATTAATGAAAGAAATTTCGACCGATTGACAAAATTAATCGATCAGGAAAAAATATTCTTTGGTGGAAAAACAGATTCTTCTAAAAAATATATAGAACCTACAATTCTTCATAATGTAACTTGGGACGATGCAGTGATGAAGGAAGAAATTTTTGGACCGATTCTACCTATTTTGACTTTCAACAATTTCAACGAAGCCTTGCTTCAAATAGGAGAACACGAAAAACCATTATCAGCCTATCTTTTTACAGATGAATCGGAGGAAAAAGAAAAATTCATTTCTCAAATCTCATTCGGTGGAGGTTGCATCAATGATGTGGTCATGCATTTAAGTAATGACTATCTGCCATTCGGTGGAGTTGGAAATTCAGGAATTGGAAATTATCATGGGAAATATGGATTTGAAGCATTTTCTCATCAGAAAGCCATTTTAGACCGGGTAACTTGGGGCGAACCAGATTTAAAGTATCCGCCTTACTCAGATAAAAAACTCAATTGGATTAAAAAATTATTATAAAAAAAAGTCTCGTCATTAATTGACGAGATTTTTTTGCTTTATGAATTCGGCGCCCATTCGGTAAAGAATGCTTTGACCTTTTCTAAACTGTACCCTTTTCCATCTTCTAAAACTGCGCTGTCCTGAGTATGAATTAATTTTCCATTCTTGTCTAAAACTACAAAAACAGGATACCCAAACTTATCTCCAGGATTTCCATACTTCGCAAAAGTTTTTTCGTTCTTATTTTCAGGAGAGTAATTCAAATGATAATAAAGATAATTATCATCAACCAATTTCTTTAATTCTGGCGTTGTCTGCACGTAATTGTTGAATCTCAAACACCATATGCACCAGTTACCGCCAGCTTGAAGAATAATGTTTTTATTTTCTGCTTGTGCTTGTTTTACCAATTCTGCAATTTTAGCTTCAGCATTTTCTTTATCATTATAAGGTTTCGGAAGTTTTGCTTTTTCTTCTGCGGCCATTTTTTTCTTTACTTCCAAGGCAGCGCTACTATCAGTTTTTACCGTCAAAGAAGTATCTACTATAACTTCTTTAGCTTTCGTATCTTCCGTTTTTTGAGAACAGGCTAAGCTTGTAATTAACAATGATGCAAAACCGAAAATTTTTAAATTATTTTTATTTTTCATATGATTATAATTGATGTACAATACAAATAAACAAAATTAGAGCCAATCATAATGGTAATTATTGTTAAATTTGCAAGTTATTTATGAAACTTCTATTTAAATTTATATTGTTTTTTTCACGCATACCACTGCGGTTTCTATATTTGATTTCTGATCTGATATTTTTTACCATTTATTATATAGTAGGATATCGGAGAAAGGTAGTAGCAGAAAACTTACAGCATTCTTTCCCTGAAAAGAGCCCAGAAGAACGCAAAAAGATTGAAAAGAAATTCTACATCAATTTTTGTGATTACATTGTAGAAACTTTTCGATCATTCACTATCTCCTCAAACGAATTACGAGTTCGAGTTCAACATCTGAATCAGGATATCTTTCACGAAGCGAAAGCTGAAAATAAAAATGTGATCTTACTGGCGGGACATATTTTCAACTGGGAGTGGTATAATGCGCTCGCTACAATTGTTCCACAGCAAAATAGTTTTCCGGTCTACCGAAAAGTACAAAGTGGTTTTTGGGAAGAGAAGATAAAAAGCCTTCGGAACAGATTCGGAAACCACCCTTTGGAAGCCAGAGAAGTTATCAAACATATTTTCAAAAATCCTAATGATGGTAATTCTGTTTATATGTTTGTGGCAGATCAAACTCCCCATCATTCCGAAGTTACTTATGGGTTAAACTTTCTTAATCAAAAAACTCCCGCTTTTGTAGGTTATGACAAACTTGCAACAAGAATGGATTTTGCATTTGTATTCTGTGATATGAAAAAGGTAAAACGCGGATTTTATCAAATTAATTATTACAGAATTTATCCAGATGGCGAGAAATTCGTTGAGCATGAAGTAGTAAGAAAATTTTACGATCTTCTTGAAAATACGATCAATAAAAAACCTGATAATTATTTATGGTCTCACAGAAGGTGGAAATATCAAAGTGCTATAAAGGTTATGGAAGATTAATATAATTTTTTATAAAAATAAGATTCACAAAATTGGATTTAGCAATTGTCATCCTTAACTGGAACGGAAAGTCATGGTTAGAAAAATTTCTCCCCAATGTTATTGAGCATTCGGACGAATCAGTGATATATGTGATTGATAATGCATCGACCGACGATTCTATTTCTTTTATAGAGACTAATTTCCCGAATGTTAGCATCGTACAAAACAAAACCAATTTTGGATTTGCTGGAGGTTATAATGAAGGTTTGAAAAATATTCAACATGAATTCTACTGTCTTCTGAACTCAGATGTTGAAGTCACTGAAAACTGGATTACCCCGGTTGCCATTTTATTTAAACATGACTCCAATATCGCCGCTATCCAACCAAAAATATTAGACTACAACAAGAAAACTCATTTTGAATTCGCGGGCGCTGGTGGTGGTCTTATCGATAATCTCGGTTTTCCATACTGTCGGGGCAGAGTTTTCGAAAATATAGAAAAAGATAATGGTCAATATAATGATGAAACAGAAATTTTCTGGGCATCAGGTTGTTGTTTTTTTGTTCGATCGAAAGATTTTTGGACACAGAATGGTTTTGATGCGCGCTTTTTTGCCCATCAGGAAGAAATTGATTTATGCTGGCGGTTGAAAAATAGCAACAAGAAGATTTTTTACACTGGGAAATCAACTGTTTATCATGTTGGCGGGGGAACACTAAACAAACAAAGTCCTCAAAAAACTTTTTTAAATATCCGAAATAATTTTTCGATGATTTTGAAAAACAGTCCCATTTCTACGTTACTTTGGCTGCTTCCATTTCGATTGGTACTAGACGCATTTGCTGGAATTTACTTTGGATATCAAAATGGAATATCCCACTTCTGGGCAGTCATTAGGGCTCATTTTTCATTTTACAAACAAATACCTGAAACGATAAAGCTCCGCCAGAAAAGCCAAATTTCAAAATTCTACCAAGAGAAATGGTTAGTTTTTAAAAATTTTCTTTAACATTAAAAATTTTAACCGCTTCCGATTTAACATTTAAATTAACTACATTTATAAGATATTTATAGAAATTGATTCCTATCTTATAAGCAGCACATTGTTTAGTGGTTCTAGCAATTGGATCACTCCTCTATTTTTATAAATATTATTTCCCTTAATTAACCAATCCTCTTTTAAAAAGTAGTAAAATGCTTGATTTCTGCGCTATCGATTTTGAAACCGCTACTCACGAAAGACATTCCGCTTGCGAAATGGGTATATGTGTGGTAGAGAATGGCGAGATCGTAAAAACACAAACCTGGCTCATAAAACCACCGAGCTTTCCCTATTTTCACCCTAGAAATATTGATGTTCATGGTATATATCCTGAAGACGTTCGGGATTCACCAACTTTTGATGAGATCTGGCATGAAGCAGAGGATTTAATGTATGGAAATTTGATGATTGCGCACAATGCCGGTTTCGATGCCGGAGTCTTGAGAAGTTGTTTAGATTACTACGGATTTTTTAAACCGAAACTGAAGTATTTATGCAGTATTTCTATTGCCAAAAAATCTTGGAAAGGTTTACCTACATACGGATTAAAAAGTTTGGCAGACCAACATAACATCCAATTTAGTCATCACCAGGCTGGCGCAGATGCTGAAGTATGCGCAAAAATATCCCTGCTGGCTTTTAACCAAATGATGGTCACTCGAAATGATGAAGTACATGAAGTGATGAAAAAAAATATGAAGGAACTGTAAGTATCAATATTAGTTACTCAAAACCTCCGATAACAAACTAAATTTAGGAACTTCGATCTCCAAATTCTCTTGAGTTAATAAATTTTTACAGTAAAAAGTTCCTTGCATATTACCCACTCCAGAACGTAACATTACGTTTGAAAAATAGGTAAAATCTCCCCCTGGTAAAATTTCTGGAGTTAATCCAATAACGCCTTCACCGGCTACTTCGCTAAAACCAAAACCTAAATCATAGATCATCCATTTCCTCCTTAGTAACTGAATCGGATCTTTTCCCAAATTTTCAATGGAAATATTATACCTGAATACAAAACGATTTTCAGAAGGAAAACTGTTTTTAAAATCGTATACCGGGAGAACAGTCACTTTAATATTAAAAGATATCGTTGAGAACATGGCGTCTATTTTAGATTTCTAAATACAAAAATCCCGCCTTAATAGACGGGACCTATAAAATTTGTGAAAATAGTAAGTAATTACTACAGTTCTAATCCCTTTCTTTCATCCCCATCCATCAAGAATTGAACAGGATTGTCAATTGCTTCTTTTACGGCAACCAGGAACCCAACAGATTCTTTACCGTCGATGATTCGGTGATCATAAGACATGGCCAAATACATCATTGGACGTATAACCACTTGTCCATCAATCGCCATTGGTCTTTGAAGAATATTGTGCATTCCTAAAATAGCGGATTGTGGTGGGTTAATAATTGGTGTAGAAAGCATAGATCCGAACACTCCACCATTGGTAATGGTAAATGTTCCTCCAGTCATTTCATCTACTGTAATTTTCCCGTCTCTAGCTCTTTCTGCCAAGCTTTTAATATTGCTTTCTATCCCGCGGAAAGACATTGTTTCTGCATTTCTAAGAACAGGTACCATTAAACCTTTTGGACCAGAAACCGCAATCGAAATATCGCAGAACTCATAATTTACTTTAAAATCACCATCAATCGAAGCATTTACGTCAGGATACATTTCCAGAGCTCTAGTCACAGCTTTCGTAAAGAAAGACATAAACCCTAGACCAACACCATGTTTCTGAGTAAACTCTTCTTTGTATTGTTTTCTAATTCGAAATATTTCCGACATATCAACTTCATTAAATGTAGTCAACATGGCAGTTTCATTTTTCACAGACACTAATCTTGCAGCAACCTTTCTTCTCAACATTGATAGTTTTGTTGTGCTGGTACTTCTAGATCCATTTGTAGAAGTTACTGAACCCATCGCTGGGACAGAAGCAACGTCTGCATCTTGTTTTGTAATTCTACCGTCTCTTCCTGAACCTGAAACTTGCGCTGAATCAATTCCTTTTTCATCCAAAATTTTCTTGGCTGCAGGCGAAGGAGTTCCAGTAGCATAATTTGCTGCGGGTTTAACTTCCGCTTTTGGAGCTTCAGCTTTAGGAGCTTCTTTAACAGGCTCTGGAGATTTTTCTTCTGCTTTTGGTTCAGCATCACCACCCGTAGGTTTTGTAGCTGAAGTATCGATTAAGCAAACCACTTGGCCTACTTCTACCGCGTCCCCTTCTTCCGCTTTTAATGTGATGATTCCGCTTTCTTCTGCAGGTAATTCCAGGGTTGCTTTATCAGAATCTACTTCTGCGATCGGTTGGTCTTTTTCTACGTAATCGCCGTCTTTTACTAACCACGTCGCGATTTCAACTTCTGTGATGGATTCTCCCGGTGATGGGACTTTCATTTCTAATATTGACATCGATTATTTTTTTTAATTTTTGTTACTAATTTAAAGGTCTTACGAATAATTCTAAGAATCGGAATTTATTTTTTTCTTGAAAGTTCAATTTAAGCAGTTACCGGTCTTTTTGCTGGTTCATCATTACGATCAAAAACTCTGTTGATTACATTATTTTGATTTCTTTCAAACATTTTATGACTTCCTGGTGCAGGTGTTCCGCTAGGAACAGGTGCAATCACTTGAATTCCTGTTTCGCGGAAATTTCTTAAAATATAAGTCCAAGCACCCATGTTTTCTGGCTCTTCCTGTACCCATAACAATTGTTTTCTGCTGCTATATTTAGCAAAGATTTCTTCAATTTTATCTAATTGTAGCGGATATAATTGTTCGAATCTAACGAGGGCAATATGATCACATCCTAATTCTTCCTGTTTTGCCAATAATTCATAATAGATTTTACCAGAACAAAGCACTAGTTTTTCAATCTTCTCTGCTTTCGCATTGGTATCATCTAATATTGGTTCAAAATGACCATTTCCAATTTCTTCCGCAGTTGATATCACTTTTGGATGACGTAGTAATGATTTAGGAGACATTACAACTAATGGTTTTCTGAAATTCCATTTCATCTGTCTTCTTAACAAGTGGAAATAGTTAGCAGGTGTAGTAGCATTTGCAACAACCATATTATCATTAGCACAAAGTGTTAAGAATCTTTCTAATCTTGCTGAAGAGTGCTCTGCACCCTGTCCTTCAAATCCATGAGGAAGAAGCATCACCAAGCCAGCCTGAATTTTCCATTTCTCTTCTGCAGCAACTAAATATTGATCAATAATAATTTGCGCTCCATTTACAAAATCTCCAAACTGAGCCTCCCAAATCGTTAAAGTATTCGGCGAAGCCATGGCATATCCATAATCAAAACCAAGAACTCCATATTCTGATAGATGCGAATTATAAATATCGAATCTGCTTTCAGAAATATGTCTTAATGGTATGTATTCCTCTTCTGTATCTTCTGTTTTCACTAAAGCGTGACGGTGGGAAAAAGTTCCTCTTTCTACATCTTCACCAGAAATTCTAATATTGTGACCTTCTTGCAACAGCGTCGCATAAGCCAACCATTCTGCAATCGCCCAATCCAAGCTGTCTTTCTCAATCGATTTAATTCGATTATCAAATAGTCTTGTAATTTTCGAAATGAATTTTTTATCGGTAGGTAAAGTGGACATTTTTATCGCCAATTCCTTTAAAGCAACGGGATCAAAAGATGTATCTACTTTACTTTGTACGGCACCTTGGACAGACATTGGAAATTGTTTCCAGTCATCTGCCATGAAAAGGTCCATGGTATTCTTTTCGATTTCCTTGGAAGCATCAAAATCGGCATCTAAAAGCTTTTTGAATTTCTCTTCCATCGTTTTTAATACATCATTAGAAAGTGTACCTTCCTTAATCAGTTGATCTTTATAAATCTCTCTCGGATTTGGATGTTTGGAGATTAATTTATACAAATTAGGCTGTGTAAATCTCGGTTCATCACCTTCGTTATGCCCGTATTTTCTATAACCTAACAAATCAATATATACATCTTTACCAAACTGAGCGCGGAAATCTGCCGCAAACCGAATGGCATGAACAACCGCTTCTACATCATCAGCATTAACATGCATTACTGGAGATTCTGTCACTTTTGCAATATCAGTACAGTAAACAGATGAACGTGCGTCCTGATAATTTGTTGTAAATGAAACTTGATTATTTACCACAATGTGGATAGTTCCGCCTGTTGTATAACCTTCAAGAGTCATCATTTGCGCAACTTCATAAACGATTCCCTGTCCAGCAATAGCCCCATCACCATGGATGATAATTGGTAAAACTTTCTTGGAATCTTTGTATTTATTATCAACCTTCGCGCGACATATACCTTCTACTAAAGCTGCTACCGTTTCTAAGTGAGATGGATTTGGAGTTAAATTGATAGAAACTTCTTCTCCATTAGCAGTTTTTATCTTTTTAGATGATCCTAAATGGTATTTTACGTCACCAGAAAATACATCTTCTTCAAACTCTTTCCCTTCAAATTCTGAGAAGATTTGCTTGTATGATTTCCCAAAAATATTTGTAAGAACACTCAATCTACCTCGGTGGGCCATTCCCAGGACTACTTCATCTACCCCTAATTGGGAAGACCTGGTTATCAACTGATCTAAGGCAGGAATTAATGATTCGCCACCCTCCAGTGAAAATCTCTTTTGCCCAACAAATTTGGTGTGCAAGTAATTTTCAAAAGCTACTGCTTGATTCAGTTTTTCTAAAATCTCGATTTTTTCAGCAGCATTTAAATTTGGCTGATTTTCATTTGCCTGTAACCATTTTCTGGTATAATTTCTTTCTTCTACATTCCCAATATGCATATATTCGGTTCCAGTAGAGCCGCAGTAAATCTTTTCAAGGTGATTGATTATTTCTTGCAGGGAGGCCGCACCTGGAAGTCCAGTTTCAGTTGCAGAATTGAATTTTAGAGACAAATCATTTTTGGATAATCCAAAATTCTCGATCTCTAAGCCAGGTTCAAAATGTCTTCTCTCCCGTACCGGATTGGTATTTGTGAAAAGATGACCACGTTGTCTATAAGCTTCAATTAAATTTAAAACTTTAAATTCTTTTTGAATATCCTCTGGTATCTGTCCATTGGCAGCAGCATTATTTGCAGCTTGCACTGGGGCAGAAACATTATAGGCTCCAGAATTTTCCCTAAAATCATCTCCGTAACCTTCGAGTGCAAAATCAAATCCCTGAAAAAATGCTTTCCAGGAAGGTTCTAAAGAATCCGGATATTTTAAATATTGTTGGTATAAGTCTTCTATTAACTGCGAATGTGCAGCATTAAGGAATGAAAATTTATCCATTATTTACTAATTAACTGTTGTTTTAGATTTAAAGAACAAATTTAACAAAAATAAGTGAAGTACTAAAGCTTACCATTAGATAAAACTTGATAAAAGTAAATTATTTGAAAACAGGTAAAGAGAGTTTTAAAATCACATCATCATCTTTTGTAGGTTCTTCTATAAAGGTTTGTTGAAGATCGCCGATCCGCATGGTATCCCGTTTTGCTTTCGTCAATAATTGTTGAATTGAATTTATGCGATTGGTATAGGAACCTTTATAAAAAATGACATAATTGGTTGAGGAATTAAGCATTCTGAAACTAAAGTTATTATCTGATACTCCAGACTTTTTAGAAACTGGAATTCCATAAAAATAAGAAACCTCTTTGTCTTTAAAATTATCCGCTTCGGT
This sequence comes from Chryseobacterium sp. SNU WT5, assembly GCF_007362475.1. Lineage (NCBI taxonomy): Bacteria > Pseudomonadati > Bacteroidota > Flavobacteriia > Flavobacteriales > Weeksellaceae > Chryseobacterium > Chryseobacterium sp. SNU WT5. The sequence continues at coordinate 2,660,501 of NZ_CP041687.1, read as the reverse complement.
AATTAGAATAGGTTCGCCATACTCATCTTCTTTTTTACCCATATCAATTTCAACATAATTGATCACTTTATTATGATTAATCACGATATTGTTGAAAAGTGCGTCTTTACTGTTTTTTGTACTAACATTGATTCCTAACAACAACTGACTATCTTGTTTTTGAACGAAAACACTATCGTACTTTATATTCTCGCGCTGAAACTCTTTGTCAATTTTATTACTTAGCACTTTCTCCAAACTGACCATGCTCTTATTTACATTTTCTGTCCAGAAATCCTCTGAAATTAGATTTAAAGAACGTTTTAGAAAAGGTTGTCTTGGGGTATGAATATACCAGATAATTTTAGTCTTGCCATTAATAGGTATAAACTTTAAATCAATTAAATAAGGAGTATGCTGTTTTCCTTCAAATAACTGAAACTTTAAAGTTTTGAGTGAATTCTCATAGCGAATAAACAAATCTCCTTTTAAGTCTTTCTCTTTTTTATTCTGATAAGACATGGAACTGCCCTGACCTTTATATGGCGAATAGAATTGGAAACTCATCTCTTTTTTATTTTCCAGAAAAGCGCTCCAAGAAATGAAATTTTGAAGATTATTAAATTGAGGAAATACTTTATCTACTGGAAAACTAATTTCTTTCTCAATAATAAAGTCTTTATTTTCTGACACAAAACTCATTGCAAAGGCATAAATACCACCTATTGCCAATATGATAATAACTCCAAATTTAAACCATCGCATGCTGCAAAAATACATAAAATCACACGCAAAAAAAAGACGGTAAAATATATTACCGCGCATCTTAATATGAATTAACTATTCTACGTCGAAATCTGAGTTCCTGGCGGAATAACTGCATTTTTTTTAATTACAATAATACCATCTTTCACTGAATGGTTTTCATAATCACCATCTGCTAAATGATTTCCACCAATAATACGCACATTATCCCCAATACGACAGTTTTTATCTAAAATTGCTCGTTCGATATAGCAGTATTTTCCTACCCCAAGATTAGGAACTCCCTTTTCATCATTATCTACTATTTCTTTAGTTTCTTGGTAAAAATCTGCACCCATCATATAAGAGTTCATCAAAGTACTTCCTTTGTCTATTCTACTTCTATTTCCGACAATAGAATTTTCAATTTTATCGGCCATTACTACGCAACCATCTCCAAAAATAGCTTTACTTACATATGACCCCAGTATCTTTGAAGGTGGCAACATTCGGGCTCTGGTATAAATAGGAGATTTACTGAATAAATTGAAATTTGGAAAATCTTTTGTTAAATCTAAGTTAGCATCAAAAAATGACTGGATCGTACCAATATCTGTCCAATATCCTTCATATTGAAAACTGAGCGTTTTGTAAACTCCAATACCGTTAGGAATCAGTTCGCCTCCAAAATCATCACCAGGATCTTCAGCAAACATTTTTTTCAAAACATCTTTACTGAACACATAAATTCCCATCGAGGCCAAATAATCTTTCCCTTCTTTTTTATTTTTTTCTGAAACTTCAGATTTCCAGTCTACAAGTAGATCACTTTGGGGTTTTTCTATAAATGAAGTAATATTTCCTTCTTCATCAGATTTTAAAATCCCAAATCCAGTAGCATCATGTCCATTTACAGGAATAGTTGCAATAGTGATATCTCCTTTGTTTTTACAGTGAAAATCAATCATCTCCCTGAAATCCATTTGGTATAACTGATCACCAGATAATATCAGAATATACTCGTAGTCATACTTATCTAAGTGTTTCATAGACTGGCGCACGGCATCTGCTGTACCCTGATACCATTCTTCACTTTCATTATTCTGCTCGGCTGCTAAAATATCTACAAAGCCTCTACTAAAAATATCAAAATGAAATGAATTTTTAATATGAGAGTTTAGAGAAGCCGAGTTATACTGAGTCAGCACCAAAATTCTATTAAACCCTGAATTCAAACAGTTAGAAATCGGAATATCTACCAATCTATATTTTCCGGCAATCGGAACCGCTGGTTTGGAACGAGAATAAGTAAGAGGAAATAATCTGCTTCCTCTTCCACCGCCAAGAACTATAGAAATTACGCTGGGTTTCATATTGTTAAATTTAAAAGGTCATTAAATTAATGATGTTAAACAATATTACGTCTTTAAAAACTTTAATCAAAATTAAAAAAACTTAATAATATCATGTGCTTACTGTTTTCTCTTCCAGATAAATATTAGAGAATAATAACTCGCTATTGAAAGCAATAACCTTGCAAAACTATATTTAAGATGAAATTTTTCACAAAAAAACTCTCAAAAACAAATTTGAGAGTTTTGCGATCCGGACGGGATTCGAACCCGCGACCTCCGCCGTGACAGGGCGGCATTCTAACCAGCTGAACTACCGGATCAATTTTTTGAAAAGTAATTGATAAACTTTATGCGATCCGGACGGGATTCGAACCCGCGACCTCCGCCGTGACAGGGCGGCATTCTAACCAGCTGAACTACCGGATCATTTAGAATAAGAAACTATGTTTCTTTTTGGTGAGTGCAAAAATACAAATTTTATAACACTCTGCAAACATTTTATAAAAAAAGTACTTACCTAGAGAGGAAAGTACTCATTTTCAATGCTCTTATTTTTATAAGTGTGTAGATAATTTCTCTGTAATCACTTCTTTTGAAGCAACACCTACAATTTTATCAACTACTTCTCCATTCTTGAAAATCAAAATAGTTGGAATATTTCTGATACCGTAATCTACTGATACCTGCTGATTATTATCCACATCAACTTTTCCTACGATCGCTCTACCGTCAAAATCTGCAGCAACTTCCTCTACGATTGGTCCTAACATTCTACAAGGCCCACACCATACTGCCCAAAAATCTACCAATACTGGTTTATCTGAATTCAATACTGTTTCCTGAAACGATTGATCTGTAATTTCTAATGCCATTTTTTATCTTTTTAATTTCTGTTATTATACTATTAATGTTCAAATTTACAATTTTCCTAACAATAAATGCATTGCTCTATCTATGCAAAACATTTGCATTTTCTATTTGTAATGTTGCCGCTATTTCAGCTACTGCACCGACCAACGAATCGATTTCCTGTTTTGTGGTTAAATGGCTGAATGAAACCCGTAACGGTGTAGTTTTTGCCATTTCTTCTTCATCCAAAATCATCATCATCACCATCGACGGTTTAGAAGCACCAGAAGAACATGCACTACCTTGCGAAATTGCGATACCTTTCATATCTAATTTCAATCCAATCATAGGATCTTTAAAAGGTAGTAATACGCTCAAAACAGTATATAAACCTGCATCTTTTTCTGCACTTCTACCATTGAATTTAACGCCATTTATTTTCTTTGTAAGCTGATCGATGGTATATTGTTTAATTTCTTTAATATGAGAAGCGTATTCGTTCATATTATTCAAATACAATTCTAAAGCTTTTCCTAAACCTACAATTCCGCATACGTTTTCTGTACCAGCTCTTAAACTTCTTTCTTGTGGCCCGCCGGTAATGATTCCTTTCAAACCAGAACCCTTTCTAATAAAAGCAAAACCACTTCCTTTTGGACCGTGAAATTTGTGAGCGCTGCATGAGGCAAAATCAACTTGAATATCCGAGAAATCTAAATCCATATGCGCCATAGACTGTACGGTATCTGAATGGAATAATGCGTTGTTTTCTTTGCAAATCCGGGCAACTTCTTTAATATCCAATAAGTTTCCGATTTCGTTGTTTGCATGCATTAATGTAACCAATGTTTTCTTGTCCGAACTTTTAAGTAGCGCCTCAAATTGAGTTAAATCAAAATCCCCTTTTTGATCAGGACGAAGGTATGCCACTTCTACTCCCTTTCGCTTCTTCATATCTAAAACCGTCTCTGCAACACATTTGTGCTCCATTGGCGAACTTATGATTCTTTCGACTCCTAAATGATTAACACAAGATTTGATGATCATATTATTTGACTCTGTTCCGCAAGAAGTAAAAATAATTTCCGCAGGACTTACATGAAGATAATCAGCCACTTGTCTTCTAACATTTTCAATAAGAATCTTTGCAGCCTGTCCAAGACTGTGGGTTGAAGATGGATTTCCGTAATTATTTTTTAAAACACTTACCATCGCATCGATTACCTCCTCGGATAATGGCGTAGTCGCGGCATTATCCAAATAAATTTTATTCATTGATTTGTTTTCTTTTATTAGACTTTTCGGACTTTAAAATTAATGAAAAAATTTAAACTGACCTTCATTTGCCCAATCCAAAATTTGTTGATCGCCAGAAGTATCACCAAAAGCGATGGTTTTATCATACCTTCCATCGGCAGTTGCTTCTTTAATCCGATTAACCTTTTCTAGTCCATTGCAATTTTTTCCAACGAAATTTCCCGTGAATACATCATTTTTAAACTCAGCTCTTGTTGCCAAAAGTTTCATTCCAAATTTTTCCGCAAATGGTTTCACCCAAATATCGAGGGAAGCTGTAACGATATAACAATCCGTTTTTGAGTAATCAATATTCTTAATGAATTCCAGCGCATTTTCTCTAAAGATATCTGGATAGAATTTATCAAAAAACTCTTGTGATTTAGCTTCTATTTTTAACTTAGACTCTCCTTTTAAAATCGCAGAAATAAAACTTTTTTTTATTTTTTCTGCATCTAAAAGATTTAATTTCAACAATATAAATAGTGGAATATGCTTGATGAACTGTTGATTAAATTTTGAAGAATTATAAAATTTCAGATAAAGAAACATGGTATCTTTATGAGTCAAAGTTCCGTCAAAATCAAAGCAGTATAATTTTTTCATAAGTTTTTAAATGCTGAAATTTGAAATTTTGATCGTTACAGTTTTAATTTTTTAAAGATAAATTCTGGAATATTCTTTATCACAAGCATGATGATACGCCACATTGGTAAAATATATGCAACATCTTTCTTGGTTTTGTATGCTTTGTAAATTCCTGTAGCGGCTTGTTTTGGACTTGCCGTTAATTTGGGATTCAGGGGTAATCCTTCTGTCATTTTGGTCGCCATAAATCCTGGTTTTATGGTCAAAACATGAACTTTTTTATTGAATAGATAATTGCGTAAACCACTTAAGTACGCTGTAAGTCCCGCTTTCGCACTTCCATAAATAAAATTACTTTGTCTTCCCCGCTCGCCTGCAACTGATGAAAGCACAATCATTGTTCCTGATCTTTGTCGCTCCATTTTCTCTGCAAAAAAATTAAGTACAGGTACTAATTTTGCAAAATTGATATCGATGATCCTTTCGGTATTCTTATTGTCATAAAGCCCTTCTGCTGTTCCTAAACCAAGATAACCGGTCGCACAAAAAAGAAGGTCAGAAGTTAGCCCTTCCAGCACTGCATAATTAATTGGCTTAAGAAGATCCATTTCAATAATCTGTGACTGTTGTACAAATTTCACTTCAAGATGTTTTGCAAACTTCTCTGTCGTTTCTCTATTTGAAGTTAAGAGATAAATTTGTGAAAATCTTTCACCAGCACTTAATGCTTTCTCAACAAATGCCTGTGCGATTTCTGAGTTGCTTCCTAGAACAATCATATAGTATTTTCTAATTTCTGCGTATCGATTTTAGCCCGGTATAAATCCATTAATTATTATCAATTCTTTTTTGTTGCATCGAAATAAACTTTGGATTCTGAACATTTTGTAGATAATTAGTCAATGAGGATTTACTCATTGAATCTTTCGTAAGATAAATTCTTCCACCAAATTCTTCCACAATGGAATCTAACTGCGACACCAGCTTCTTTAACTTAGAATTGACTTTAAAATCCAAAGCAAGGGTATATCCTTCAAACGGAAAAGAATTGTATGCGTCCGGATTATTTTTCCCAAACAACTTCAAAACAGCCAAAAAAGAACCATTCCCGCTTTTAGCAATTGTCTCAAGAATTTTTTTCATTCCTTCTTTACCACTCTCTTTCGGGATTACCATTTGGTACTGTATAAAACCACTTTTACCGTAAATCTTGTTCCAGTCATTCACTATATCTAAAGGGTAAAAAAACTGTTCGTAATGAACAAAACTCTTTACTTCCTTTTTACTTTGTCTAAAGTAATATAATAGATTAAATATCTTAACCGTAAGATTGTTCAGCACAAAATTTGGGAAATAAAAAGGAATTGATGGACTACTTCCCATCTTCAATTTTAAAGGGTTTCCCTGCAATTTTTTGGGTAATTCATGTTTAAAAGCATGCTCACCTCTCATCATAATACTTCTGCCTAAATTTTTATCTGTTTGAAGACAATCTATCCAGGCAACGTTATAGGTCCAAGATTCACTCTCTTCAAATAATTTGAAGATTTCGTCTAAATTTTCTGCTTTGATACTTTCCTGACGGATATAACTGCTTTCAATATTTTTCAGCTTAAACTTAGCCGACAGAATAATTCCTGTAAGGCCCATTCCACCTATTGTGGACCAAAATTTTTCTGAATTTTGATTCCGTGAACAGGGAAGAACATCTCCTTCTTCATTTAATAAAGAAAACTCCATTACATATTCTGAAAAGCAACCTTCGGCATGGTGATTTTTACCATGTACATCAGAAGCAATTGCCCCTCCAATGGTAACAAATTTGGTACCTGGTGTTACAAAAAGAAAGTAGCCTTGTGGAACGATCACTTCTAACACATCGGAAAGTAAAATACCAGATTCACATTCTATAATTCCATTTAAACGATCAAAACTGATGAATTTATTAAGTCTTTTGGTAGAAAATATATTTTCAGAAAGCGCTGCATCCCCATAACATCTTCCATTTCCACGCGCAATAATATCATGGTGATTTCGAACATATTCTTTAATTTTTTTCGTAGAATCTTCAGATTTAATTTCCTTTTCCACGACGGGGAAGTTTCCCCAGTTCGCTATGACCTGCTTATAGGTTGGTTTCATTTCTTAAAATAAATTTGTAATAAAAACGCTGCTAACCAAAGAACTAATGTCACCTGAATATATCTGTCTTTATATATAATTTTCGTGGGAGATTCAGTTTTATTATACACTAAAGTCTGCTGTAAATACCGTAAAAAAGCAAATACTACAAAAAAGACGGTGTAAAAAACTCTTGGGTGAAATCGCTGTTGCACTTCTGGTGATAAGGTAAACATCAAATAACAAACAATTGCTAAAGCACAACTGATCGAAAGAGCAATGTCTGCAAACTGCACATTATATCCGTCCAGCGCTTTTCTGGTCCGTCCAGAGATTTGAGCATTAATTAATTCTCCTCTTCTTTTACCAATTGCCAAAACCAAAGCCAAAACAAAGGTGAGTAAGATTGCCCATTGGGAAATTAGGATCCCTGTTGTATAACCGCCAGCAAGCACTCGAAGCACAAAACCAATCGCAATAATACATACATCAACAATTGCAACGTGTTTCAATTTGAAAGTGTAGGCTAAATTCATCATAAAATAGAAACCGATAATGGCAATAAATTTCCAAAGATTCTGCTGGAAAAAATCTACGCTTAAAAACAGGAGAATGATATTAACCAACAACAGAAAGCCCAATATGAATTTTGCCTGACTTTTTGAAATCGCACCACTCGCCAATGGTCGGTTTCTTTTCTCTGGGTGTTTCCGATCCGATTCTATATCTGAATAATCGTTGATAATGTAGATACTGCTGGCCGTGATAGAAAAGATAATGAATGCAAAAATACTTTTCACCAAAAGGTCCATTTCCATAATATTGCCAGAGAAAAACAAAGGAGCGAAAACAAAAAGATTCTTCACCCACTGTTCTACTCTAAGCAATTTTAAATATTTAGTCATTCGTTTGAAAATCAGTTGCAAAATTAGTGAATTTAAAATAAAAAAGATCCGCAAATGCGGATCTTTAATTTGTTGATTAAATATTTATTACTGATTGTTGGCAGCATCTTTAATCATATTTTCATTTGCGGTAATCGCAAATTCTACTCTTCTGTTTTGTGCTCTACCAGCGTCTGTATCATTTGAAGCAATAGGATCAGCTTCCCCCATACCCATCGTCATCATTCTGCTTGAAGCCACTCCTTTCATCATCATATAGCTCTTCACAGCAGCAGATCTTCTGTCCGAAAGAGATAGGTTGTAACTATCAGCACCTTTGCTATCTGTATAACCATAAATATTGATATTAGTATCAGGATTGTTTTTCAAAACATCTGCTAATTTATCTAAGTTCAATTTAGCAGAACTTGTTAAATCTGAAGAATCAAATCCGAAATTAACCATATTTTCTTTCATGGTCACTTTAATTCCTTCTCCTACTCTTTCTACTTCAGCACCAGGTAATGTATCTTTAATTTCTTTGGCCTGTTTGTCCATTTTGTTACCAATTACGTTACCGGCAACTCCACCAATAACACCACCAAGTACAGCTCCTAAAGGTGCATTTTTACCTTTACCAATGTTATTTCCTAATACCCCACCAAGAATAGCCCCTGCAGCAGTACCTATAACTGTTCCTTTTTGTTGGTTATTTGAATTTTTTACTGCTTCACAACTCGTCATCGTCAACATAGAAGCTGACAGAAATAAAGCTGCGATATTTGTTTTGCTAAAAATTTTCATATTTTTTATTTTAATTTTAATAATATTATTTCAATGATGTTCTTTCGAAGTTATATACAATTCGTACATTTTCTCCATTAGAAGGAACGTTTTGTTCAAGAGTAAATTGATCTTCAGTTTGACTAATTAAATTCAAAGTATATCCAACAGTTACAGCTTTCGCTTTTGTACCTTCTAACATTTTTTTGAATTTAAATTCATTACCATTTACCACCTCAAATTTAATAGGCTGAATAACACTAGGGCAACTACCACCTCCATTAATCGTATAAGAGCCTGACCAGTTATTTGGAATTAACCTCCAGTTACTACCAACAAAGCATTGAGCGTCTGCTCCTTCATCAAAAGGTTTCACTTTGAAATTTTTGTCATAATTAACACTTGTAATTTGCCAATCACCTTTCAATTTTAAAAACTCTGCTTTGTTAGACTGCGCTGTTTTTGCTGTGGAACAAGAAACAGTCATCGCTGCTCCAATAATTCCAGCTAGTAGTAAATTTTTCATAGTATTATAATTATTTAGAATTTAACTAAGAAAAACCGTGCCATTTTAGTTAAAAAATAAAAAAACCCGAAAATCGGGTTTTAGAATTCTTTAAATTATTTTTATTTAGTCTTGACTGCTCTTCTTTGTGATTTCGCATGAGTTGCTTTTGTAGCCGTTGGTTTATAATAATGCGTAAAAGCATATTCTGCAGCTTTTCGTAAATCGATGACACCGCCAGCTTCAGAAATTAAATCAAATCTATTATCTGTATTTGAACTAATCATTGCATTTACCGTCGATTTATTTGCTGTTTTTACAAATGAATCGATAACCTGCACCGGGGTAAGATTAGGCATATAAGCTAAAAGAACAGATGCTGCACCAGCAACTACCGGGGAAGCCATGGACGTTCCCTGAAGATATTCATACTGATCTTTTGGAACCGTAGAGTAAATTTTCTCTCCTGGGGCAAATAACGTCACCATTTTTTTATTGTAATTTGAGAAATCTGCTCTTAGAAACTCATTATCATTTGTAGATGCACCAACTACAATCATATTGTTAATGAAAGGCTTAGGATCTTCTGCTGATTTAAAATTGGTTGGAAAATAAATATTTTCTGCTATATTTTCGTTATCGTTTCCTGCGGCCTTCACTAAAAGAACTCCTTTTTGTTCTGCATATTTAAATGCATCCCAAACATAATTTTTACCTGGAGAAACTGGTTTACCAAAGCTCATATTTAAGATCTTCGCTCCATTATCTACCGCATATCGGATTGCATTTGCCACATCTTTGTCTCTTTCATCACCATCTGGAACTGCACGAACAGTCATAATCTTGGCCGTTTTATAACCCACTCCATATTGAATTTCTTTACTATTGGGCAACCCTGCAATAATTCCTGCCACGTGTGTGCCATGTTGCGCGTCGGGCCCAGCGTAATGATTATTTCCATAACTCTTCTGAGAATAATCATCATAGTTATCACCAACGATTTCAGCCCTAGGATCGTAATCCAAATTATATTGTTTGGTAGCCTGAGGTTCAAAGTGATCCAAAGCACCTTTCATTTCTTTCTCTAAAAATTTTTGTACTTCAGCAGGAGATTTTCCAGCAACTGCCGGATCTCTGCTGACCTGGTCTAAAATTGAAGCAGCCATTGATTGTTCTTGCGTGCTTGGTTTAAGCGCTCCAATAACATCCCGTGTAAGGTTTTGACCGTTTAGCATTGAAATCATCATTGGAATCATCTCTTGGATTCTCTTATAAGTCTCATAATTTTGTCTCGCCTCTACACTTTTCTTCGTGAAGATTTGTTTCGCTTTCATATATTCGCTAAATTCTTCAGGCATTTTAGCTTGATTCGCTTTGTTCGCTGTAGAATTTGGACCTTCAAACAGAGATTGATATTTTTTAACCAATCTGGTTACTTCCATATTGTCAACCTCCACATCGCCGTTTTTGCCTCCCAGAAAATTCCACCCATGAACATCATCGATATAGCCATTTCCATCATCATCTTTTCCATTATTGGGAATTTCATTTGGATTTTTCCACATGTTTCCAACTAAACCAGGATGAGTGACTTGAACTCCACTATCTAAAACTCCTACAATAACAGTTTTAGGTTTTAAACCTTTGGATTCTAAATATTTATAGGCATTTTGAGTATTTACACCATAAACATTTGTAGATGAAAATTCCTGATGATACCAAGTCATCAAGTTTTTGTCTTTCATCGGGTCTAATGGCGCTTCTGCTTTCTGTGCAAATGATGTGAAACCTGTTATAAAGCAAGCTGCAATAAGTATTCTTTTCATATTATAATATTTATATTGGTCTAACATTTTTAAGATAGGTCATAGACTCTGGGCCTTTGTTACAAATCAAATCGATTATTGATAGGTCTTCCAAAAAGCCATATTTTTCGGAAAATGACTGAAAATATTCGGGCATTTCGAAAGGTGACTTATGTTTGGCAGAAAAATGTTCCCGATAATTAAGTTGTTCAGGCTTTCTTATATATTCTTTTGTAAAAGTAAATTCCTTTTCGGATTTCAGAATCTTTTGGATGATTTTTAAAGCATGAAGGTTAAATTGAAACAATGAATTTTCTTTAAAATTAAATATTTCTTCAAGTTGATCTTCATAATAATCAAAGTAAGGAGAACTTTGATAAGCGGTTTTAATCGACTTCCAATGGAGACTCCGCCATTTATCACGATTTGAAACCTGCAGTTCATTAATTACTCTTTTTCCGGAATGATCAATTGGAATAATCAATGATAACTTTCCGTTAGCTCCATATATATTGGTTCTATTTCTAAAAGTTTGTTTCGGGAAGGTCTCGAACTGCTCAAATACAATTTCATTGTCTTCTTTCAAAAAAACTGAAAACCACGAAATTGGCGGCAGGTAAAATACGGGTAGTAGAGTTGGCATTGCTGAAATACTATTTTGTTAAACAAAGAAAGAATATGAGTTACTGACAGAGAAAAGGCGGATAAAAGGGTATAAAAATCACTCTCCTTTTAAGCGCATTAAATACCTTTCCCAATGTGCACCAGCATTTCTTTTAAAAGCGCGATCCATAGCCCCGATTGTAGCGGCATCCTATTTTGTAGCCGGTGAACAGGCATAAGCAGGGGCAAGGCGAAACAATAGATATAGCGGAAAGCGGGATCAAGCTCCAAACAAACTTAATTCTCTTCTTCTTTCTTCTTTCTAAATATTTTCATGATGAAATCCCAGCCGAAGAATAACAAAAGAATGATCGCTGCAACCCACCAATAAGATGTTTTGTGCAATTCCCCGGTGTTGGTAGCCTTGAACATTCTGTCCCAACGAATCCTTTTACCATCTGCCTGATAGGTTGATCCGCTATCTGCAAATAAACCTTCTACACTTAACCATGTAAACATGGGTGAACCCACAATATTTTCTTCCGGAACAAAACCGAAAAATCTTGCATCCAAAGAAGCATCGCGATTGTCACCAATCATCATATAATAATCCTGTTGAATGGTATATTGCGTAGATTCTTTGCCATCAATATAAATTTTTCCATCTTTATTTTCTAAATGATGATGCTCATATTCAGAAATGATCCATCGATATTCAGGTAAAGTTTCTTGATTTAAAGTTATAACATCACCTTTTTTCGGAATTGTTAATGGTCCGTACCAATCCTGATTCCATTTTTTATTAATAGGGAAGATGGATTGTGTGGTATCTATATGTTTGGTGTAAGCGTCTCTGGCAGCATTTACTTTATAAGAAACAGCCGCAGAATCTTTATCCCAAATATGTTCTTTGAGGTCGATAATCTGTGGAAGCTGCTTAATTTCTTTGGCAGTTTGATCTGTTAATCCCTGGAAATCATATAAAAATCCATTTTGAGTTTGAACTTCCTGCACTGGTAAAAAACCGTATTGCTTGTATAATGCCGGAATATCCAGTTGGCTTCCAGTAGTTGCAATATATTTATGTTGTTTTTGTTGATCTCCTAAAATAGTTTCTGGCTTCCCGTTTACGAAAAGTCGCCCCGCTCTCATCTCCAGAACATCCCCTGCAACTGCAACACATCTTTTTACATACGGATCTTTTCTATCTGTTGCAACATGTACTGAATCCTGTGGATAATTGAAGACAACAATATCATTTCTTTGCGGTTTCTTAGTTTGCAGCAATCTTAGGTAAGGTAATTTTACTGCTTCTACATAAGATTTGGGATCATCTTTGGGATTTCCTTTCACACCTGTATCCATAATGGTTCCCTGTAAAAAAGGGATCGCTACAGGACGCATTGGCATTCTGTATCCATAAGTCCATTTGTTTACAAATAAGAAATCACCGACCAATAATGTTCTTTCCATAGAACCGGTTGGGATCCCGAATGGTTGGGTTACAAAAATATGAATGATTGTCGCAAAAACTACCGCAAAAGTGATGGAACCTACAAAGGTTTCTTTCTTTTTGGATTGTTTTTCTTCCTCTGTTAAATATAGATCATCTTCTTTGGCAATTTCAGGATCTTTTGAATAATTGACGACCGCCAAATAAATAAACGGAAGAATAATGGTCAGTAGTTTCTGCACAAGTGTGGATTTCCCAAAATGTTTCATTAAAAACAAATGAAAAACCGTCATCATAATGGGTCCGACAATTGGAATATAAGCTAAAACTGCCCACCATTTGGTGTGCTGTGTTTCTTTTAAAATAATGAAGTAGTTATAGAATGGAATGAATGCAAAAATTGGATTGTAACCCATTTTTTTGAAAAGTTTCCAAGTAGAGATCCCCATCAATAATGAGAGAATTATAACGTAAACTGAATAAGTAAGAAAGTAATCCATATTGATATGCTTAATGCAATGAGTTTAGTTTATTTGAAAATTGTTACAAAATCATTTGTAACAAGGTTATATTTATTTTTAAGATTTGTTGAAAAGCACATCGTTCATCGAGAAATTTCCTTTTTTTCCTATGATCCATTCTGCAGCAATCACTGCTCCCACAGCGAAGCCATTTCGATTGAAAGCCGTGTGTTTTATTTCGATCTCGTCAACTTCACTTTTATAATATATGCTATGCGTGCCGGGAACTTCATCTTCTCGGATGGCGAAAATTCCTAATTCCTTATTTTGGGTTTCATCTAATTTCCAGGCATCAAATCTCTTGTCATTTTTAATAATTCCTTCTGCTAAGGAAATGGCAGTACCACTGGGTGCATCTTTTTTATGGGTGTGGTGAATTTCTTCAATTTGCACGTTATATTCAGGGAAATTCTTCATCAATTCTGCCAATTTCTCATTTAAAGAGAAAAACAGATTTACTCCTAAGGAAAAATTAGAACCATATAAAAAAGCAGTATTATTTTGTTTAGCGATCTCTTCTATCTCCGGTTTCTGATCTAACCAACCCGTAGTTCCACATACTACTGGAATTTTATTTTCCAAACAAAGTTTGATATTTTGAAAAGCGACCTCTGGATTAGAGAACTCAATAACAACATCTGCATTATTCAGATTTTCAACAGTTGGGTTCTCATTAAGTTTTGCAACAATTTCATGACCTTTTTTTGAAGCAATCTCATCAATGATTTTACCCATTTTCCCGTAACCAACAAGTGCTATTCTCATATTTTACTTCAACGCGTAGCGTTAGATTTTTATTAAAAGTTATAACTTAAACTTAGACCAGCTTTTGAATTAGTCTTTCCAAATTCGTCAAAAATAATAGTGGGTTTCAAAGCCAAATCTGGATCTTTTCTACCTTCATATAAATGTGCATCTACGACAGCATCCACAATATTCAAGATATAAACCAGGCTGGTAATTGCAATGGCGTAATCACGTTGTCTTTTCGCCCGATCCTGCGTTCTTCCCAAAGCTTCTTTTGTTACGCCCGGAATATCAGAAAACTCATGCTGTTGCCCATTTAGTTGTGCAATAAATGCTTCTCTATAACGATTGTACTGTCTTTGATTCCACAATGTAACTCCTACACCTGTTCCAATCGCTCCCCAAACAATAGGAATTTTCCAATATTTTCTGTTATAATATTGTCCTAAACCTGGAAGAATGGCAGAATATAAGCCCGCTTTTGTGGGATTAAATTTCATTTCTTTGGCAGGTGCATTTGCTTCTTTCAAATCAGAAAGAACTTCAATATCTGATGGTGCCCGTTTAGTAGAAACCGAATCCTTGGGATAATTTTCTACACGTATGGTGTCTTTCGGACCAATTTGGGCGAAGATCTGAATTGAAAATAATATTAAAAATAAAGAAGTTAGTCTTTGCATTATTTAAAGTGTGAAAGAATCTGTTCCAATTCTTCTTCATTTTTGAAATCCAACACTATTTTTCCTTTTTTTCCATTTGCAGACCCTTTAATCTCAACTTTTACCGCAAGAATATCCGCTAAGTTTTTCTCTGCTTTCTTAAAATTATTAGGAAGTTGTGTAGGTATTTTTTTCGTTGTTGCTTTTGGCTCTTTTAATAAACTTGCTTCGGCCTCGGTCTGCCGAACGCTAAGATTATTCTTTAATATTTTATTGAACAGGTCCTGTTGCATTTTTCCATCTTCTACACTGATAAGTGCTCTACCGTGTCCGGCAGAAATCTCACCGCTTCTGATCGCATTTTGATAAGCAGGATCCAAACGCAATAATCTTATAGAATTCGTGATTGTACTACGTTCTTTGCCAACTCGCTGACTAAGATTCTCCTGAGTCAAGCCAATTTCTTCCAACAGTCGCTGATAAGTGAGCGCAATTTCTATCGCATCTAAATCTTCTCTCTGGATGTTTTCAACCAACGCCATTTCCAGAAGCTCTTGATCATTAACCAACCGAATATATGCTGGAACGCTTTTAAGACCAGCAATTTTACTTGCTCTGAAACGTCGTTCACCGGAAATAATTTCAAATCTATTGCCATCTTTTCTAAGCGTAATCGGTTGAATTACCCCTAGTGTTTTAATAGATTGCGCCAAATCATTCAGCGCCTTTTCATCAAAATAAGTACGAGGTTGGGAAATATTCGGATCGATATCGTCCAGAGCAACTTCCATAATATTTCCCACAAATTTATCTGCTCCTTCATCGGTAGCGGAATTCACAGAAGCTTTCGATTCTGCACTTAGGATTGCTCCCAAACCACGTCCCATTGCTCTTTTCTTATCTTTCATTATCTCTATTTTTCTGATTTATTTAATCAAAAAATCACTTTTAAGAATTGATTAAATTTTCATTTTTCAACAATACTTCTTCGGCTAACTGAAGGTATTGAATTGCTCCTTTACTTTCGGCATCGTAATTTAAAATACTTTCGCCAAAACTTGGTGCTTCACTTAAACGGACATTCCTGCTAATAATTGTCTCAAAAACCATTTCTGGAAAATGGAGATGAACCTCTTCTACAACTTGATTAGATAATCGCAAACGAGAATCAAACATCGTTAAAAGCAAGCCTTCAATATCTAAATCTTTATTATGAATATTCTGAACATTTTTTATGGTATTCAATAATTTCCCTAAACCTTCAAGAGCAAAATACTCACACTGAATTGGAATAATTACAGAATCCGCTGCAGTTAATGCATTCATTGTAATCAAACCTAAACTTGGCGCACAGTCGATAATGATATAATCATAGTTCGCCTTAATTGGCTGTAACGCTTTTTTAAGCATGTATTCCCGATTTTCTCGATCTACCAATTCAATTTCGGCTGCTACTAAATCAATATGGGAAGGAATGATATCAAGATTTGGAGATGCTGTTTTCTGGATACACTTCTCTACATCTACGCTATGCTCTAAGATATGATAGGTAGAATAATTTGCATCTTCTATTCCTAAACCAGAAGTCGCATTTGCTTGCGGATCAGCATCAATAATTAACACTTTCTTTTCCAGAACACCTAAAGCTGCTGCAAGATTTACTGCAGTGGTAGTCTTTCCGACTCCACCTTTCTGATTAGCAACTCCGATAATTTTAGCCATCATATAAAAATTTAATCCTCAAAAATACACTTTTTTCTGATTTTTAAATAATCTATAAAGTTTCAGATAGCACTAAACCATTAACAGCAAGCGAATTACCGTATAAAAATAATTATCCACAAAACCTTATATTTTGTGGATAACTATAAATACGATCAATAAGCCATTTATTTATTCAAATTGCATTGAAATTGGGAACTTAAAATAACTTCTGACATTCTCCCCATTTACTTTGGCAGGAATCCATTTCCCTCTTATAGATTTTATGGTTTTCTCCGCAGCACGATTAAAATCTCCATTTATTCCTGAAGCTTTCACATCACTTATTGTTCCATCTCTTTCAACAATAAACACAATGGTAGTTTTTACAACCTCGTTGGTTCCGCCCATCAAAGAAGTGTCAAAATTGCTAATCACTTTATTCCGGAATGCATCAATCCCACCCATAAAGCTAGCCTCAACATCAACCTTAGTTTTCGGACTGTTGTCCACAGGTTTCGGCGTTGATAATTCAGAACCGTTACCAGGAACCGTGCGGATAACTGGTGGCTGATAATTAATGACAGGAGGTTCACCCGTCACTTTTTCTGTGCCAAGAACAGCATCTTTGTATTCTGATTGCTTTGGCATTACTGTTTGTACTTTAGGATCTCTAGTTGGGGTTACTGTTCTAGAATCTACTGAATTAATTAATGGTTTAGAAGGCGGAATCACCTGAGCCACCGGTGGAATTTCTACTGGATCAACAGGAGTTAAATCAAAAACTGGTGGAGGACCAGGAGCTTCAGTAGGCTGTGTGGTATGAAATGCATTTATAACTAAAGGCGTAACCGCAACCATGGCGAAAATACCAATTCCTAAGAACATTGCCTTTGTCAGGATAAAATCCGCATCACTCCTAATTGCAAAAGCGCCATAACTTTTGTTTCTGTTTTCAAAAAGAATTTCATCCAACTGAAACTCTTTGTTTTCAAGTAACTTTTTCATCACTAATAATTTTAATTGGTTGCTAGCGTTAAATTAACTGATCACCAGTATTATTTACCTAGTGTTAACTATTTAACAAAATTTACGCCACAAAATTGACAATAACCATTTAAAACATAACACTTCTATAATAAAGAATTTAATTCTAAAAAAACCACTCTTATCAGGAGTGGTTAATATTAAATTTCAGTTTAAAATAGGTACGAAAGTTAAAATAATTCTTTTCTAATAATATTTTGACTTCTCTCTGGTCCTACTGAAACCAAATACACGTTGATTCCTAAGTAATTTTCGATAAATTCTATATACTTCTTCGCATTTGCAGGCAGTTCATCATAACTTCTAGCTTGTGTAATATCTTCTGTCCATCCTTCCAACTCTTCATACATTGGCTCGTAGTTATACAGCTTAGTAGTAGATGATGTAAAATAATCAATAATTTTTCCGTCCTCCGTTTTATATTTTGTCGCAATTTTCAGAGTGGGCATACCTGATAACACGTCAAGTTTGGTAATTACCAAATTGTTGATTCCATTAATCATAGTTGCATGTTTCAATGAAACCAAATCAAGCCAACCACATCTTCTAGGTCTTCCAGTTGTAGCACCAAATTCGTGACCTATCCTTCTCATTTCCGCTCCTGTTTCATCGTTTAGCTCTGTAGGAAAAGGACCGTTTCCAACTCTTGTGGTGTATGCTTTTGCAACACCAATTAAGTTCTGAAGGCTTGTTGGTGGAACTCCAGCTCCTGCACAAACACCGCCTGTTGTTGGTGACGAAGAGGTCACGTAAGGATACGTTCCAAAATCAATATCTAACATTGCAGCTTGTGCACCTTCAAATAAAATATTTTTACCATTATGAATTGCTTGATTCAATTCTACTTCGGTATCTACAATTCTATCTTTTAATGTTTCGCCAAGTGCTAAAAACTCATTATAAATTTCATCAAATTCTAAAGTTGGTTTTTCAAAATACTTTTCAAAAAGCGAATTTTTAGTTTTCAGACTTTTTTTAATTTTCTCGGCTAAAACCTCTGGGTTTAGTAGATCAACCATTCTAATTCCCACTCTAGCAATCTTATCTTCATAACAAGGACCAATTCCTTTTTTGGTGGTTCCGATCTGTGTTCCTCCTTCTTCTTCCTCACGATAAGTGTCAAGCAAAATATGATATGGCATGATCACATGAGCTCTTCTGCTGATGAAAACATGATCAGTACGCATTCCTTTTTCCTCAATTTGAGCAATTTCTCTCAAAAAGGATTTAGGATTTACTACGACTCCATTACCGATTACACACTTCCCTTTACATTGTAAAACTCCCGATGGAAGCAAGTGCAAAACAAATTTTTCTTCGCCAACATATACAGTATGTCCTGCATTGTCACCACCTTGGAAGCGTACTACATAATCTGATTTCGCAGAAAGTACATCCGTAATTTTACCTTTGCCTTCATCACCATATTGAAGACCAACCACAACGTAAGTTGCCATATTTTACTTTTTTTTAGATTTCTACAAAAATAGTTTTAATAATAATCTTGAACAAAATTTAAAGAAAAAATATTTACTTATCTCATCCTGATGTGGATTATGAAAGGTAACTTTCGAATAAATTCCTTAAATTTGCACTTTATTAGAACATATGCAAGTAGTTAAAATTCACGACAAAGAATTCGTTCCATATCTTAAAAACGACGAAATTCAATCCCTAATTAAAGATCTGGCCCAAAAAGTCTACGAAGATTACAAAGATGAAACACCAGTTTTCATTGGAGTATTAAACGGAGTAATTATGTTCTTTTCTGATTTCCTGAAGCATTACCCTGGTAAATGTGAAATCGCGTTTATCCAAATGAGTTCGTATGCGGGAGGATTACAGTCTACTGGAATTGTTTATAAAAAAATGGACTTGACCAAAGAAGTTGAAGGGCGACACATTATCTTAATGGAAGATATTATCGACACTGGAAATACGATTGAAAGTCTGTTTGAATATTTTAAAAATACACAACGACCTAAATCTTTAAGAGTAGCATCTTTATTATTAAAGCCAGATGTTTACAAAAAAGAATTTACAATCGATTATGTGGCAAAAGAAATCCCAAACAAATTTGTCTTAGGTTACGGCCTTGATTATGATGAGTTAGGTAGAAATCTTCCAGATTTGTATCAATTGTCGGAAGGAAGAATAAATCACTAAAAATAAAACTGATATAAATGATAAACATCGTTCTCTTCGGTCCTCCTGGAAGCGGAAAAGGTACACAAGCGCAAAATTTAATTGAAAAATTTAATTTGAAGCAAATTTCTACTGGTGACCTGTTTCGCTACAATATGAAAAACGATACCGAACTCGGTAAACTGGCAAAATCCTATATAGATAAAGGTGAATTGGTTCCAGATCAAGTGACCATTGACATGCTAACTGATGAACTAAAAAAACCTAGTGACGCAAAAGGGTATATCTTTGACGGATTTCCAAGAACAGCAAATCAAACTGAAGCATTAGAACAGATTGTTAAAGAAATTTTAAACAGTGATATTAATATCTGCCTTTCTTTAGTTGTAGAAGATGAAATATTAGTAGAAAGACTGTTAAAAAGAGGTGAGACAAGTGGCAGAACAGATGATTCTAACCACGATATCATCACCAATAGAATCAAAGAATATTACGCAAAAACTGCAGAAGTAGCCGAGTTGTACAAACAACAGGGAAAATATGTAGAAGTAAACGGAGTTGGCGCTATCGACGAAATCTCTGAAAAACTTTTTGCGGAAGTAGAAAAAATTAAATAGGTAATAGGTTATAGGTGGTAGTTTATAGTTTAAATTAATATGATTTAAATCTACTTATAAGCATGAAAATAGCAACAACCTAAAAACTACGACCTAAATCCTAAAACCGACAACCAAAATAAATATGTCAAATTTCGTAGATTACGTAAAAATCCATTGTAAGAGTGGTCATGGAGGTGCAGGTTCAGCGCATCTTAACCGTGAGAAATATGTTCCCAAGGGTGGTCCCGATGGTGGCGACGGTGGACGTGGAGGTCACGTAATTTTAAAAGGAAATTCTCACGAGTGGACTTTACTTCCACTGAGATATACAAGACATATTAAAGCAGAACGCGGAGTAAATGGAAGTAAAAACCAATTAACCGGTGCTTATGGTGCAGATGTATATATTGAAGTTCCCTTAGGAACCATTGCCAAGAACGAAGAAGGAGAAATTGTTGCAGAAATTCTGGAACATGGCCAGGAAATCATTCTTAAACATGGTGGCAAAGGTGGTAAAGGTAATGAGCATTTTAAGTCTTCTACTAATCAAACTCCAAGATATGCACAACCTGGACTCCAAGGTGAAGAAGGATATATTACCTTTGAGTTAAAACTTCTTGCAGATGTTGGTTTAGTTGGATTTCCAAATGCAGGAAAATCTACTTTATTAGCTGCCGTTTCTGCGGCGAAGCCTAAAATCGCTGATTATGCCTTTACAACATTGACACCGAATTTAGGAATCGTAGATTATCGAAATTACAAATCTTTTGTAATGGCAGATATTCCAGGAATCATTGAAGGAGCTGCGGAGGGTAAAGGTTTGGGACATCGATTCTTAAGACATATTGAAAGAAACTCTATTTTATTATTCTTAATACCTGCAGATTCAGAGGATCACTTTCAGGAGTTTAAGATCTTAGAAAATGAATTAAAGGAATACAATCCTGAATTAGTAGATAAAGATTACATTATTTCGGTCTCCAAAGCAGATTTATTGGATGACGAATTAAAGGCAGAAGTTGCCAAAGAATTTCCTGAAAACAGACAACCCATCTTCTTCTCTGCCGTGACGCAAGAAGGATTAGTGGAATTGAAAGATGCAATTTGGAAGAAATTACACGGGTAAGAATTAATCACGAAATAATACATTATAGATTTGCCTTTGGTAGATCTATTTTTTTTGGAACAATAATTGGAATATACCTTAAAATTATCCATATGAAATATTTACTCAGTCTCCTCGTATTCACATTCATGATTTCTTGTTCTACCACACAAAATGCCTCAAAATATTCTAAGATAGAATATTCAGCTGGGGCTTGTTTTGGTTTTTGTCCAATTTATAAAATGACTATTGACTCTGATCGCACTGCATTATTTGAAGCAGAACGATTCAATTTCTCGCGCGATGCAAATTCGGAAGAGAGTGAAGGTACTTTTAAAGGTACTCTAAAACCGGAAAATTACCGTCAACTGGTTGAGTTATTAGACTCCCAAAATCCAAAAGATCTGAAGGATTATTACGGAAATAAAAATGTATCTGATTTACCCAGTTCCAATTTAATCATTACTTATCAAGATGGAACGGTGAAAAAAATTCAAGATTATGGAAAACATGGAACCAAGGGCTTAGAAAAGCTATATCAATTTTTTGACAGTTTAAAAACAAATCAGAATTGGACCAAGATTAAATAATTACTAAAAATAATTAAACTATATTTGCAAAACTAAATTCCTTCTTCGCGGAAGGTTTTTTTATGAACGTAGTCATTCTAGATGAATCCGCTTTCCTGCGGCACTGAAAACCCTTAAAGTTTTTTTTACTTCATTTTCTTCGTTTCATATACTATAGAATGACACGAGTTTCATTTTAATTAAAAACATTTCATTTGAATTTTACCGACCTAAACTTAATTGATCCTATCGCAAAAGCGCTTAAGGAAGAGGGATACACCCAACCAACGCCCATTCAACAAAAATCTATTCCTCATATTTTACAAGGCAGAGATTTACTGGGAACCGCCCAAACAGGAACAGGAAAGACCGCAGCATTTGCGATTCCTATTCTTCAAAATTTAGCAGTTAAAAACGTTAAAAACAACAACATCAAAGTGTTAATTCTTACTCCAACCAGAGAATTAGCCATTCAGATTGATGAAAGTTTCAAATCGTACGGAAGACATCTAAGATTAAGAAATCTAGTCGTTTTTGGAGGCGTAAAACAAGCTGCACAAGAAAACGCTTTAAGAAGAGGCGTTGATATTTTAGTAGCAACTCCAGGACGATTACTAGATTTTATTTCCCAAGGAATTATTTCCTTAAAACATTTAGAAGTTTTCGTTTTAGACGAAGCGGACAGAATGCTCGATATGGGATTTGTTCATGATGTGAAGAGAATTATTAAATTACTTCCACCAAAGAGACAGACTCTGTTCTTCTCGGCAACTTTCCCTGAGGAAATTAATAAACTGGCGAGTTCTATGCTCACAAATCCTATTAAGGTTGAAGTTGCTCCGGTTTCTGCGACTGCAGATACGATTCAGCAGAAAGTTTATTTTGTTGAAAAAGACGACAAATTGGATTTGCTAACCCATATTTTACAAAAAGATATTAAGGAATCTGTTTTGGTATTTTCACGTACAAAACATGGCGCAGATAAAATCGCCAGAAAATTACAGAGTCATAAAATTTCCGCCGAAGCCATTCACGGAAATAAATCACAGAATCAAAGACAAAACGCACTTTCCAACTTCAAGTCTGGGAAAACGAGAATCTTGGTGGCAACAGATATTGCAGCAAGAGGAATTGACATTGATGAGTTGAAATATGTGGTAAATTTCGAACTGTCTGATGTTTCTGAAACGTATGTTCACCGAATTGGAAGAACAGGACGAGCGGGCTCAGAAGGAAGTTCTATCTCTTTTGTTGATGGTTTAGATCTATTGAATCTAAAAAATACAGAGAAATTAATTGGTAAAAAAATTCCAGTTGAAAGAGAACATCCATTCCATACAGACAGCTTAGTCGCTGAAAAAAGAGATTCTAACAATAAGCCTTTCAGACCAAGACCGCAGGGACAAGGACAAGGCAATTCAAATAACAGTCACAGTAAGAAGCCCAATAATAAGAGCAATTTTACTAGAAACAGATAATTGAAAATCTTTCTAAAATAAAAAAGCAGTCTTGTCATTAATTGACAAGACTGCTTTTTTGTTACTTTAACAGATAGATGATCCCAGTAATATTTATCATTTCGACGTTAACGAGCCAAATAACCGTTCTGCGTTTTCGGTTGTAATTCGGTCTATTTCTTCAAAGTCTCTGTTATAGATATTTACAAGTTTCCCAACCACCAAATCCAAATAAGAACTTTCGTTTCTTTTCCCGCGGTGTGGAACTGGTGCTAAATACGGAGAATCTGTTTCTAAAACGATCTTATCTAAAGGAATTTCTTTCAGGAACTGGTCTATTTTTCCATTTTTAAAAGTAACTACTCCACCAATTCCCAAAATAAATTGGAGATCAATAGCACGTTTTGCCTGGTCCACATCTCCAGAAAAACAATGGAATATTCCTCTTAATTTGGGATGTTTCTTACGATCTAAAACTTCAAAAACTTCATCAAAACTTGATCTGGTATGGATCACAATTGGTAAATCTCTTTCAATCGCCCAATCGATTTGCCGTTCAAAGGCTTTTACCTGTATATCTAAAGTTGATTGATCCCAATATAAATCGATACCAATCTCACCAATAGCAGAAAATGGTTTTTGATTTAAATAGTTTTCAACTAACTTAAGTTCTTCTTCCCAAGTATCGTGTTTTACATAACATGGATGAAGTCCCATCATGGAGATTATCTGATTTGGATACTCACCCTCTAGAGCAAGCATTTTCTCGTGAGTTTCTGAATTAATTGCAGGAAGATAAAATTTAGAAACACCTTTACTGATGGCTCTTTCGATCATTTCCTTTCGATCTTCATCAAATTCTTCAGAATATAAATGCGTATGGGTATCGATCATTTTTGTTGGAGTTTATAGGTATTAGAAAATAGATTTTAGATTAACAAATTGGCACCTCTATTGAAATCCCCGCTGCAGCCCAGCTTGAGTGGAGCTCTTTTTGTGCAGCAAAGCGAAACAAAAAAGCGGGAACGGAAGATGGAAAAAGCTGCCCAAATTATTTTAAAATATTTTATGTTTCACTTTGGCTTGCTGCATCAAAATTTTTGTGTTCAACTTCCCTACAAATTCCTGATATTTTGGATTCTTTTCATCTGCCGTTTTATGGTCTAAAGATTTTAATATTCTTAAATTCTCTTCAATAAAATCCATTGTATCGTCTGAGAAATAAGCATTTCCAAACTTTTCCCAAATGTAATTAATCGCCTGTTTATTAGGATGAATTAAATCTTCTTTATAAAACCGATAATCGCGTAAATCATCCATTAAGATCTCATAAGCGGGAAGATAATGGCAGTTTTCAAATTGAGGTAAGATCTCATGAAGTGCTGTGATCAACTTTGATTTGCTTAGATTATTAGCTACCATGCCATCTTTCGTATGCCGTACGGGTGAAACGGTAAATAAAATATGCACATTCTCTTGCGCAATATCTTTAAGATTTACAATGGTTTCATAAATTGAATCCGTTAATTCTAAATTGGTCAACAATCTCTTTTCGAAATATTTTCCGGGAATTTTATGACAGTTGGCAACGAGTTTCTTCTTTGGAAGAAATTCATAGATGAAAGAAGTGCCATAGGTTATTAGCACCCATTTCGTGTTTTGTAAGAATCTATTACCAATTTCTATTTGCGAATTGATCTTTTCTAGAGTCTGGTGAACAAACCTAGTATTAAAAGAAGTGTGATGATCTAAAGAAATCACTTCTTCATCGTAACTTATTAGATCCGCTTCTTCATATAAGTGAGCATCATGCAATTTCTTAATTGAATGATTGATAGAAAAAGGATTGAAAAGCGTTCCGAAAGGATTATTATAGGTTTGTAGTTGTCCGTTTTTTAGTAAATCTGTCATTTCTGTAGCAAAGCAGGAACCTATTGAAAAGATTTGGTCTTCAATTTCAATTTTTGTTTCAGAATATGGAATTTCTACTTCAGTCCTAAATTTCATTGGTTTATTTGATGACGTGGCACTGTGATAAAGAATAGCAATAATTTAAACCACAAAATTCATAAATGTTTTATTTTTAAGTGATCTAAAAGATTGCAAAAGAAAAGTCACTAATTTTTTTAGCTTTCTCTTCGTAATAAGTAATTAGCAAGTTCGATAAATGGTTTCTTCTTTTCGTCAGAAACGCTTATTTTATTTAGATATTGTTGTGCAAGTTCGTTGTGTTCCTGGATAAGATGCAACGTTTTTTCATCAACTCGTGTACGGCGAAAAATTTTCTCGACGCTATAAACCTTATCCACATTGTCGGTTTTTTTGGAATACCAGAAATGAAGTTCTTTTCTCTCTTCCTCGGTTCCATTTTCCTTTGCTAAAAGGTATAAAACTGTTTTCTTATTCTCATAAATATCTCCTGCATGTTTTTTACCGAACTGTTCTTGATTTCCGAATACATCCAGATAATCATCCATAATCTGAAAAGCAATTCCCAAATGTTTTCCAAAATTAAAAATCGCCTTAGCATCTTTAAAATCAGCACCAGCAATCAAAGCACCTATTTCAAAAGAAGAAGCACTTAAAATCCCAGTTTTGTACGTGATCATCCTGATATAATCATTGAAAGTCACTTCATCTTGAGTTTCAAAATTAATATCATATTGCTGTCCTTCACAAAGTAATAACCCAGTGTGAATAAAAACACGCATACATGCTTTGTAAAGATCTGGTTCTAAATCTTCAAAAAACTTAATAGCTTTGAACATTAGGGCATCTCCAGAAAGAATTCCTGTATTGATCCCGTGCAGGGTATGAATAGTAGGTTTGTTGCGACGAAGCGGTGCTTCGTCCATAATGTCATCATGAATGAGGGTGAAATTATGAAAAAACTCTATGGCTAAAGCTGGTTTTAGGGCTTTCTTTAAATCACCACCAAACATCTCACAAGCCATTAAAACCATCATCGGACGAAGTCTCTTTCCACCGTGTGAAATAATATAATTCATAGGCTCATACAGCTCCTCTGGTTTATTTTTGAAGATGTACTTTTCGATTGCTTCACCAACCATTCTTTGATATTCATCTAAAAACTGCATAAAATTCTTATTTGTGCAAAAATACGATTTAAAATAATTCTTTGACGACTAAAGACCCCACAAAAAAACCATTTCGAATGAAATGGTTTAATAATATATTCTAACTGGTTTATCTTAAAAATACAACGAGCAGATAAGTGCAACCTGCAACGAAAGCAGAAATCGGGATGGTTAATATCCATGCCCATAACAAACTTACCGTAATTCCCCAGCGAACTGCGGAAACTCTCTTAGTAACGCCTACCCCAATAATTGAACCGGTAATCGTATGTGTTGTAGAAACTGGAATACCGAAATGCTCTGAGATAAAAAGCGTTATTGCACCTGCAGTTTCGGCAGCTACTCCTTCTAAAGGAGTTACTTTGGTTATCTTGGTACCCATTGTTTTTACAATTTTCCAACCACCACTCATGGTTCCCAAAGCGATCATTAAGAATGAGGTAAAAGGCACCCAGAAATAATGTTCGACAAAATAACTAAACTGATGACTACCATCTAAGGCAAGGTACACAGGGTCATGTAAAGTTTGGGTATGGTGAAAAATAACCGCTGCACCAATAATTCCCATTACCTTTTGTGCATCATTGGTACCATGTCCTAAACTGAAAAGTGCAGAAGAGACCAATTGTAATTTTTTGAAGACGTTATCTGCTTTTCGTGGACTTGTTCTTTTAGAAACATTCACAATAAACAAAGTGATGACCACAGAGATTAATCCACCAATTATCGGCGCGAGGAAAATGAACAAAAATATCGGTATCACTTTATCATACCTGACGACATCCTGCGTAAATAGCTGTTTGAAAGCCAGCATTAATTTATCAGCAATTCCTAAATCGGGATTTGTCAGGGCAACGATATGGTAATCTGAAACAAGAGCATACATTAAAGCTGCGCCCAAAAAACCACCAATCAGAGTGTGAGATGATGATGAAGGGATCCCAAACCACCACGTCAATAAATTCCATAGAATTGCCGCAACCAGTCCCGAAAAAATCACTTCCAAATTGATGAAATTTTCATTTACCGATTTCGCAATCGTATTACCGATTTTAAATTCTCCAATAACGTAAGCAGCAAGAAAAAATGCTGCAAAATTCCAAACCGCAGCCCAAAGAACTGCTTGAAAAGGAGTTAAAACTTTAGTAGAAACAATGGTAGCAATAGAATTTGCTGCATCATGAAAACCATTGATATAGTCAAAAATTAAAGCTAAGACAATGATGATGATAAGTAAAATTGGTAAATCCATTCTATATTTTCAAATAATAAATTAAGGATAGATTAAGCGTATTTAATTAAAATACTGTCGATTGTATTTGCGACATCTTCTGCTTTGTCAGTAACCGTCTCAAGGTATTCCAAAACAGATTTTACTTTCATAATTTTAATGGCATCATTGGTTTCAAACAATTTAACAATAGCCTGACTCAAGACATCATCTGCTATATTTTCAAAAGAATTGATTTTAATACAAGATTCTTTCACTGCTTTTGGATCTTTAAAATCATTTAGATTTTTAATCGCAATCTGGATTTCACTACATGACTTATAAATCAACAACGTAAATTCAGTATATGCCGGATCCAGAGGTGCTTTATACAAATAAATATATTTTGCAGAAGCATACATAAAATCCGCAATATCATCTAATCGAGCTGCTAAATGACTGATATCTTCACGGTCAAAAGGCGTAATAAAATTTTCTCCTAGTTGAACGAATATTTCATGGGTAAGATCATCCATTCTGTGTTCGTAGTCACTCATGTGCTGCAACATGGTGTCATCATTAATATCAAAATCAAGTAAGCTCTCGTGAAATTCTTTAGACATTTCTACAAGTTCTTCCGCAACTTTTTCAAACAGTACAAAAAACACTTTGTCTTTTGGCTGGAACATTTTAAAAATATTACCAATTCCCATTGTTATTCATTTAATAATTAGTTCTGCAAATCTCCGAAAAAGACTTATACCTTTTTCATTTTTATATTAAGTTTTATTAACATAGCGCAAATAGTTCCTAACAAAAAAAACCAGCTCCGTAAAATAACGGAACTGGTTTATAAATAATAAGAGTAAGAATTACTTAGATTCTTCTGCTCTCATATCTTTACCTTTAAATTTCTGAGTTTGTAACCCTTTAAGAACCTCGTCTTTAAATGATTTTTCTACTTCAAAGAAAGAGAATTTTTCTAAAATCTCGATTTCACCAATATCTGGTCTTTTTCTTGATTTTTCTGTTGATTTGTTGATGATCTCAAGCATATCAATTTTTTTCAAGTGATCTCTTTTTCCTAAATTAAAGAAAAATCGGACCATATCGCCATTGTTTTTTCTTGGTTTTCTCTCTCGGAATTCTCTGTTTCCACCGTCTCGGTCTCTAGAGTCTCTGTTTCCACCATCACGATCTCTACCAGAATCCCTGCTTCCACTATCTCTGAATCGGTTTCCACTATCTCTTCGGTCTCCACCTCTGTCACGATCTCTTCCTCTTCCATCACGGTCTCTACCACGATCTCTTCCTCTGTCTCCACCTCTATCTTCGCTGAATTTCTGATCAACTAAATCATCTTTATCTTGATAATAAAGAGCCATATCTCTCAATTGCAACTGCAATAATTGGTGTACCAGTTCTTCTTTGCTAAATGCAGACAAATCTGGAATCAACTCGTTGTCGAATTCAACGATATTTTCGTGTTGTGTAAATAGTTTTTCAAATACTCCAGCAACCTGAGCTTCAATAATTTTTTTCCCTGTAGGAATTTTCTTCTCTGTGATTTCAATCTTGGTAGATTGTTTAATCTGCTTTAATTTACGAGATTCTTCTGGTTTAATTAAAGCGATAGATATTCCGTCTTTTCCTGCACGACCTGTTCTACCACTACGGTGAACAAATACTTCAGGGTCATCCGGCAATGAGAAGTGAATAACGTGCGTTAATGAATCAACATCTAAACCTCTAGCAGCAACATCTGTAGCAACTAAAATATCGATATTTTTCAAACGGAATTTTTTCATTACCGTATCACGTTGTGCTTGAGACAAATCACCGTGAAGTGCATCTGCCGCATACCCATTTTGCATCAAAAAGTCAGCGACTTCCTGAGTTTCCATTCGGGTTCTACAAAATAGAATTGAATATTGATTTGGATTTGCATCGATCAATCTCTTCAAAGCTTCTTTTTTGTTTCTGTAACCAACCACGTAATATTCGTGTTTGATATTTTTCTTAACCTCATTCAAAGATCCTACAACAATACGGTGTGGATTCGTCAAATAATTTTTAGAAATTCTTTCGACTTCTTTATTCATCGTTGCCGAGAATAAAAGAGTCTGTTTTGTTTCTGGAGTTTCACGTAGAATTGTTGCCAAGTCTTCTTTGAAACCCATTGATAACATTTCATCAGCTTCATCAAGAACTAACCATTGAATTTCTGAGAAATCAAGGGCTTTTCTGTTGATCAAGTCAATAACCCTACCCGGAGTTCCCACAATAATTTGCGGTTTGTCCCGTAGAGATCTGATTTGATCACTAATACTGCTACCACCATAAACCGCTGTAGTTTTGATGTTTTTCAAGTATTTCGAGTAATTAATAATGTCTTTGGTAATTTGCAAACAAAGTTCTCTGGTTGGACAAAGCACCAATAATTGGATTTTGCGACTCCCGTCGTCAATCATATCCAAAATCGGAAGCGTAAACGCTGCTGTTTTGCCTGTTCCCGTCTGCGCAAGTGCGATTAGATCGCGTGTATCTGTAGAGATAAAAGGAATAGTCTGTTTTTGGATTTCTGTTGGGCTCACAAAGCCCATTTCGCCAATTGCCTTCAAAACTTCAGGACTTAGATTGGTCTCCGTAAATAAATTCATGTAAAAGATCGTCTATAAATTGGGTGCAAAGATACGTTTTTTATTTATGATAATTATATGGCCTGTTTGTTAACTTATCGTTAATTATGAAAATTTCCTAAAATAAATGGAAAAGAACTATTTTTTCATAAATTTGAGCATAATCTATTCCTATGAACCAACAGCTTAAACCAGATACATTACAATTTTTACGAAATTTATCAAAAAATAATAATCGTGAATGGTTTAATGAAAATAAAGAACAATATCTTAAAGCAAAAGAAAATGTTCTGTTATTTGTAGAAGAGCTTATCACAGAAATTGCAACATTCGATGAACAGATTTTAAAAATTGACCCTAAAAAAGCCTTATTCAGAATCTATCGAGACACCCGATTTTCCAAAGATAAGACCCCTTATAAAGCACATTTCGGAGTAAGTCTAGGAATGGGTAAAGGGGATAAAATCTCTGGATACTATCTGCATATTGAACCGGGAAAATCTTTTTTAGCAGGCGGTGTTTACCAACCTGAGCCTAATGTCTTAAAAGAAATCAGAAAGGAAATATCGCTCAATACAACAGATTTCATGACAATTATAAAAAACAAGAATTTTCGAAATAATTTTCGTGGATTAAGTGTAGAAAGTAAATTGAAGCGAATACCTATGGGTTTTGAAAAAGATGATCCCAGCGCTGAGTTTTTAAAACTGAAAAATTATATTGTCACTCATCCGATATCCGATGAGCAAGTTGTAGATAAAAATGCAGTAGAAAACTTTGCTGCAATATTTCAGTTCATCAAACCTTTAAATGATTTCCTGGAATTACCTTTTAGTTAGATTGTTTTTTAGTTGGTCGATTGTTTTCTGAATTTCAGGATCGTTCGGGTGGATAGAATAATACCTGGCAATCTTTCCCGTTTGATCAATCACCATAAAACGTGGAACCCAATTCAAATCGATATAATTGTTGAAATTATTTTTCCAACCTTCATCAAACCAGTAGTTTTCCTGTTCATTAATTTGGTATTTTTCCAATCCTCTTTTCCATTGTTCGTAAGAGCGATCCAATGAAAAATAGATAAAGTCAATCTCTGAATTCGCCTCCTTTAATTCTTTTGTAGCTGGGAGTGCTCGGATACAATCCTGACACCAGCTCGCCCAAAAATCAATAATTAAAATTCTTCCTTCGTGCTTTTTTAAAACTTCGGAAATGGAGATTTTCTTACCCTGTAAGGAAGAGATCTTTTGACTAAGGGCATCTTTTGAAAATTCTTTTTTGTTAATCACAGGAACTTTCTGTGCGTAAATCCCTGTAAAAAATAGAAGTAAGAAGAACTGAATTAGTTTTTTCATTATGATCATATTAATTGAATATGCTGCAAAACCACTTGTAAACATGTAGGTAAAAGCAATTTATTCGATAATTAAAGGTAAATAAAATTCAGCTTACCACTAAAGCAATTACAGTAATCTTCAAAATTTAACATTTAATTAACATATTTTACTATCTTTGTTTTCTTGAATTTGAAAAGCATCTTTATGAACTAGAAATTTACTATCGAATTATATTTTGAATAATCACAACGTAATCACTTAATATATGATGCAGAATTTCGTTTATAAAGAAAACTTAAATATCCTAAACACCAATAACCTATGAGTGTCATTGCTCGTCAAGGTTTTAAATATTCCTTAATTGGATATTTCGGTTTTTTACTGGGAACGATCTCAGCGATTTTCATATTTCCATATGACGTGGAATTCTACGGAAAGCTTCGTTACATAATGCCAACAGCGGAAATGCTTTTGCCTATTGTAGTATTTGGACTTTCCTTTTCTAATGTAAAGTTTTTCTTTCAAAGCAAAAAAGAGGGTAAGCATCAAAATATCTTGTCGCTTTCCACCGTAGGAATCCTGATTAATTTTGTTCTATTTTCTCTTTTATTTTTCCTGTTTTTCCAGATATTTCCTCAATTTAAAAGTTTAGAGCTTTGGAAAATGAAGCGCTTAATTTTACCACTTATTTTAATTATGGCTCTATCTGCTGTTTTTAATAAGTACATCACCAACTTCAAGCGAATTGTTATTCCCAATATTTTTGAAAATATTTTTCCAAAGATCGCAAATTTAGGAGCCTTCTGCCTTTTCTTCTTTTTAGGCGTTTCGGAAAAAGGTTCTTATGGATTCTTTCTTGGAATGTTTGTATTATCTTTTTTTGGATATGTTTTTTATGCCAACAGCTTAGAAAAAATAAAACCTGATTTCAGTACAGACTATCTAAGAAAAGATCAACTATGGAAAGAGATCTTAAATTACAGTTTTTACGGGTTTTTAGGAAATATCGGAAACTATATTGCTTTTCGCGTAGATAATTTTATGATTGGGGAATTCCTAAATTTCGAGGAGAATGGGGTATATAGCATTATCCTGTCGATCCTCTCTTTTATCTTAATTCCGCAAATGGGATTGTATAACATTTCTGCACCCATCATCAATAAAACTATTGCCGAAGGTGAATTTGAAGAACTCGACCGCTTCCATAAAAAAACATCGCTGACTCTATTCTTTTTAGGTACCGTTTTATTTTCATGTATTTTGGTTGGATTCCCTTACCTCAGTACCTTGATTAAAAATGGAGATCAGCTAAGGCAAGCAGAACCCGTAATTTGGATTTTAGGATTTGCAATGATTTTCGACTTGGCTACAGGCTTCAACGGCCATATTATTTCGCTTTCCAAACGTTACCGATTCAATATTGTGGTGATGTTATTTTTAGCAATTACGACCATTGGATTAAACTATCTTTTCTTAACCAAAACAGAGCTAGGAATTATGGGGATCGCAATGGCAAC
Source organism: Chryseobacterium sp. SNU WT5 (assembly GCF_007362475.1). Lineage (NCBI taxonomy): Bacteria > Pseudomonadati > Bacteroidota > Flavobacteriia > Flavobacteriales > Weeksellaceae > Chryseobacterium > Chryseobacterium sp. SNU WT5. The sequence continues at coordinate 2,627,185 of NZ_CP041687.1, read as the reverse complement.
AGCAATTTCATTGAGTTTATTTAATATAATTAAAATTTATTTCAATCACTGGAAATTTAAAGTGTTCCCGCTGACTATTGAGATGATGTATGTTTTAATTATCTGTATGCTGGCCATAACCTTAGCAATTATGTTACCTGAAACAAAAAATAACTTTATCAATCTGTTGTATAAACCTGCATTTGTCCTGATCGTGATCTTCGGTGCAAATCACGTAATGAAAATCTTTCCCCTTGAAGATTATCTAAATAAGAAATTCATTAAAAGTATCTTTAAATTCTAAAGATTTAGAGTAAAGAATGTAAAGTTTCCTCAAGTTCAGCAGTAATTTTATTCTTATTGAATTCTTCCTGAAAATCATACTCCATCGATTGATCATAGGAGTAGAGTTGCTCCTCAATATTTTTACTTTCTGCTATAATAAAGGGATGAGAACTTACGTACCCACCAGGAAAAATAGCAAATTTTCCGTATTTAACCGCATCGCCAATATTTCCCGACATCTTGGTCTTTCCATAAATTTCTTTGTTGCTGAAAAATTCGGTTTCTTTTTGAATCGGACACCATAAAATGCTTGCTTTCATTATAAGATCATCGAAGATTTCAACAGGAACTTTCTCTTCAAAATATCTTAGCGAAATATTTTTAGGGAGTTTTCGTTCCAAATTTTTCAATAAAATCAACTCCTTATTTTCTGCTTTTCCTAAAAATATAAACTGGATACTGGATTTAAGTTTGAATGTCTGAATAGATTCAAAAATATGCTGATAATCCCTCCGATGTTGAGAAACTGTTCCCGGCACAACAACGGTAATAATTGATTTGCTTGGTTTCTTATATTGCTTCAGAAAAAAAACTGGCAATAATTTGAGATTAAATTTTGGACGGTATCTAATTAAACCTTCATCCAGAACCAAAAGATTTTTGGCTTTCTTAAAAACTTCAGGTGCGGAAAGTAAGTCTTCCTTTAACCACAATTTTAGTCGGTATTTAAAATCTTTTTTAAAAATGTTTTTGAAGAGCTGAAAGCGGGAAATATTTACAAAATTAAGGTTATGTATAATCACTGCCGAGTTATAGTTTTCTACGATCTCATTGAATAAATTAAAATACCTATGCACTGTTCCGATAATAACCAGATCATATTTTTTCTGCCTCAACTGATTAAGCAACTCGGTGCTTTCACTGAAAAAAACATTTGACTCGTGTTTTCCTAACTGTGAAATTATCTTTTCAGAAAAATAATAATCAATGCTAAATTGAACGGAATTGCCCATTAAAGTCATGAAATTAGCCGCAATTTCGGCGTGGGTATCCAGTTCTATGTAAGCAATTTTTTTTAACATTATGAACTAAAAAACTTTCTTTCCATTGCTATAAGTTTCTAAAACCTTTGTATCCAAAATCTTTACTTCAGGGACCGTCATCAGATCTTGGTCGACAACGATAAAATCTGCAGATTTCCCTGCCTCTAGACTTCCAATCTCATTTTCCTGGAATGCAGATTTCGCAGCCCAGATCGTCATTCCTCTTATCGCCTGCTCTCTTGTTAAAGCATTTTCTTTTTGAAATCCATTTTCCGGATAATGTTTAGAATCTTTTCTCGCAACAGCGGAATAAAACGTTTTAAGCGGACTAATTTCTTCAACAGGGAAATCTGTCCCCAACGGGAGCCAACCATTCTGCTTCAATAAATCTTCGTAAGCGTACGCATATTTTAATCGGTCTTTTCCTAATCGATCTTCTGCCCAATACATATCCGAAGTCGCGTGTGTTGGCTGAACTGAAGGGATAATTGAATATTTTCCAAACAAATCAAAATCGTTTTTATCGACAATTTGAGCATGCTCTATTCTCCATCTTCTGTTATTCTTAACTCCTAATACGTCACCATAAATTTGCAGAATCGTTCGGTTAGCCGAATCACCAATTGCATGAGTACACATTTGCAAATCACTATTTTTTAATTTCTTAGCTAGATTTTCGAAGTGTGTTCTTTCACTTAAAAGAAATCCTCTCCAATCTTTTTTATCAGAATAATCATGAATCAAATTTGCTCCTCTGGAACCCAAAGCTCCATCTGAATATACCTTAAAGCCACCCACCGTAATATTTTTATTAGTGTATCTCCCCTTTTTAACCCAACGGTCATAATAATCAGGATTATCTTCCATCAAAGCAAACACTTTCATTTCCAATTTATTTTGGGATTGTGCTTTTTCTAAAAGTCCTAAAGTCCTTTCTGTAATTCCACAATCATGGACAGAAGTTAATCCATAAGAAAAACATTCTTTTTGAAGTTCAGAATAATACTGAATCGTCAGTTTATCTTCAATTTCCGGAATATGTTTCTCAACTAAAGACATGGCATTATCTACCAGAATACCAGTCAATTTACCATTCTTCAGCTCAATTTCGCCACCCAATATTTTAGAATCCTTAGTGATACCTGCAATATCCAAAGCTTTTTGATTCACAACTGCAGCGTGCCCATCAATTCTTTTCAAATAAACAGGACGGTTGGGGAACAATTGATCAAGCCGTTCTTTTGTTGGAAATTCTTTAATTGTCCAATCATTTTGATCCCAGCCTCTTCCGAAGATCCATTCTTTTGGTGCTGTCTTCGCATAATCAGTAATTTTATCAAGTATTTCATCCCACGATTTTGTACCCCAAAGTTGGCATTTCCATTTGTCGGTCGCATATCCAGTAAAATGACAATGAGCATCAATCAAACCGGGAAAAATAGTTTTCCCTTTTAGATCTTGAACCTTTGCTGATTTATAATTTTTTAAAATATCAGCAGATTTTCCAATCGCGATAACTTTTCCATTTGAAACCGCCATCGATTCCGCAGTATCAAAGTTTTGATTGACGGTGTAGATCTTCGCATTGTCAATAATGAGATCTACATTTTTTTGCGCAACCATAACGATTGAAAAACACATTGTTAAAATGGAAATGAATTTTTTCATATTTGTTTTTATTTTTTAGTAAACATTTGCTTCCAGCGTAATTTTCTTATGAATTGAATCTCCTCTCTAGATAAATTTCTCTCTCCTTTTTGTTTTAGAAAAGACTTCATGGTGCTAAAAAACTCTGAGATGGACTTGTTTTTCAATGCTGACTTTCCAGATGAAATTATCGTTAAAGGTAAACTTAATCCTATATTAAAAAGATACTGACCTAATTTCTCAGCCTTTTGCTGTTGATATTGATAGGCTGTTGGCCGCAAATGCTTAACCCACAAATCTTTAATGGTTACGATGTCCCAACCATTTTTCTTCGCTAGCATTACATCAATATTATCCCAACCTAAAACCGGACGTAATCCGTTCATATCCAAAAAACATTCTTTACGATACGATTTTATAGGTCCGCGAACATGATTCTTAGAAGATATATCTTCAAATTTCCACTGATGCTTTTCGTCTTTAAAATCAAAGGCTAAAGCTTTTTCATGAATCGATTTTTTAATTCGGACGAGTCCGGAGACCATTCCCGAATTTAAATTGGTTTCATAAACTTCTTTAACTTTCAATAAATAATCCACTGGAAAAATAATATCTCCATCAAACTTACAGATGATATCAAAATCTTTTAAATCTACAGATTCTAAGCCTTTATTAAAAGTGCGAACGACTTTTGCGCCAGGTTCATGCTGAGATAAATCTAAATTGAGTATTTTAAATTTATTATTTTCACCAATAAATTCTTCGACAATCTGTTGAGTTTTGTCCGTAGAACCATCATTGACAACGGCACAGAAAAAATTCTGAAACTTCTGCTGATCCAAAGACTTCAAAGTGAAAAGAATATTTTTTTCTTCGTTATGCGCAGGAATGATAATAAGGAATTTCACTGTATTACTTAATTTTTTTTGAACTATTTTTAATGTGCTTCCAGCCAGTTATCTCCTACTCCAACTTCTACTAATAAAGGAACCGTGGTTTCATATGCCGATTCCATTTCTTTTTTAATTAAAGCTTTTACCTTTTCCAGTTCCTCTTCGGGCGCTTCGAACACCAATTCATCATGAACTTGAAGAAGCATCTTAGTTTTTAAATTCTGTTCAGTTAATTGCTCATCAATTCTAATCATTGCTAACTTGATCACATCGGCAGCACTTCCTTGAATTGGAGCATTAACAGCGTTTCTTTCTGCGTGCGCTTTCACTACAAAATTGGCAGAATTAATATCTTTCAAATGTCTTTTACGATGTAAGATAGTTTCTACATAACCCATTTCCTGCGCTTTCACGACCTGATTCGCCATGTACTTTTTCAAATTCGGATAGGTTTCGAAATAAGATTCAATCATTTCCTTGGCTTCTTTTCTCGAAAGGCCAGTTTGTTCTGCTAAAGCAAAAGCGCCTTGCCCATACAAAATACCGAAGTTTACTGTTTTTGCTTGAGATCTTTGGGTTTTGGTTACTTCTTCTAAAGGGATATTAAATAATTTTGAAGCTGTTGAAGCGTGAATATCTTCGCCATTCTGAAAGGCTTTGATCATATTCTCTTCTTCCGAAATCGCAGCAATTAAACGCAATTCAATTTGAGAATAATCCGCCGCAATCAATTTATTTCCAGGATTAGCAACAAAAGCACCTCGAATCTGCTGTCCACGCAAAGTTCTGATCGGAATATTCTGCAGATTCGGATTCACACTTGCCAGGCGTCCTGTTGCTGCGGTTGTCTGCGAGAAATTGGTATGAACTCGATGATCATCTTTGTCTATTTGAAGCGGTAAAGCATCAACATAGGTCGATTTTAATTTCTGATACGTTCGATATTCTAAAATATGCTGAATAATTTCGTGTTTAGAGGAAAGTTTCTGTAAAATATCTTCCGAGGTTGCATACTGACCGGATTTCGTCTTTTTTGCTTTTGGATCCAGCTGCATTTTCTCAAAAAGAACTTCGCCCAATTGTTTAGGTGAGTTCATATTAAACTCTTCACCAGATAATTCGAAAATGGTTTTTTCAAGGCTACGCAGATCATTTTCTAAATCAATACTTTCCTGTGCTAACCATTTTTTATCGAGGGAAATCCCCTCCAGTTCCATTTTGGCCAGAACTTTCATTAAAGGCATTTCAACTTTAAAAAATAAATCCTCCAGATTTTCAATTTTTAATTGAGGTGCAAAAAGCTGATACAATTGAAAAGTAAGATCAGCATCTTCTGCAGAAAACTGAGTTTGCTCTTCGATAGAAAGCGTTTCAAAACTTCCCTGATTTTTACCTTTTTTACCAATCAAAGATTCCAACGCAATTGGCTTGTAATTAAGGAACATCTCTGCGAGATATTCCATCGTATGTCTGCCCTCAGGATTCATTAAATAATGGGCCACCATGGTATCGAAAATCGCACCTTCAATTTGGATTCCGTATAATTTCAATACTTTGTAATCAACTTTGAGATTGTGGCTAATTTTAACAATATCCTTCTTTTCAAAAAACACACGGAATATTTCTAAAGTTTCCAAAGTTTTCTCTCTGACTTTTGACAATGGAACATAATATGCCAAACCTTTTTTATAGGAAAAACTCATCCCAACCATTTCAGCTTCCATTTCATCCATAGAAGTCAATTTGATATCAAAAGCGACTGCATTTTGAGAAATTAAATTTTTTGCTAAAATGTGTTGTGCTTTCGCCGAATCAATAAATTGATAAAGATGATCATTATCAGAAACCGTTTCTTTAGTAGTTGTAGCTTGGTCTAATTCTTCAAAGTTGGCAAACAAATCCAATTGCATGGTTTGACCACTACCCTTTGCAGGTTGAGGGTTGGAAAGGGATGGTTTACTAGTAGAATTTACAGTTTCAGTCGTTGGAGCAAAAGCACGGTATAAATTTTCATATAAACGTCGGAATTCAATTTCGTCAAAAACTGCTTTCACTTTTTCGAAATCCGGCGTGTCTAAATCATACTGTTCCTGATGAAATTCAATTGGCGCGTCACAAATAATGGTGGCTAATTTTTTCGACAGAATTCCACGTTCTGCCGAATTCTCTACCTTCTCTTTCAGCTTCCCTTTTAAATCAGCGATATTTGCCAAAAGGTTTTCGATGCTGCCATATTCTTTTAAAAATTTCTTAGCGGTTTTTTCACCAACACCTTCCAAGCCGGGAATATTATCAACAGCGTCACCCATCATGGCCAGGAAATCAATAACTTGTTTTGGGTCTTCGATCTCATATTTCGCTTTGACTTCTTCCACGCCTAGAATTTCAAATTCAGCCCCTTTTAAACCTGGTTTATAAATCTTCACTTTGTTTGTCACCAATTGTGCAAAATCTTTATCTGGGGTAACCATGAAAGTTTGGTAACCTTCCTTCTCTGCTTTCACAGAAAGAGTTCCGATCAAATCATCCGCTTCATAACCTTCCAAACCTAAAATAGGAACATGCATTGCCTCTAAGATTCTATGAATATAAGGAATAGCTAATTTAATTGCTTCAGGAGTTTCATTTCTGTTTGCTTTGTAATCGGCAAAATCAGCGGTTCTGACACTTGCTTGTCCCACGTCAAAAACCACTGCCAAATGCGTAGGTTTTTCACGACGAATCAATTCAATTAAAGAATTGGTAAAACCAAAAATTGCGGAGGTATCAATTCCGGTACTTGTGATACGTGGACTTCTTATTAATGCGTAATATCCACGGAAGATCATCGCATAGGCATCAATAAGGAAAAGCCTTTTATCGTTATTATCTGACATAGAAGCAAAGATATAAAAAAGATAGAAGCAGTCACGCCGTCAACCTACATTTTGACAGAAGTTCAACCACCTCAGATAAAACTTAAAGAAAGAAGTGCAGAATTTTAATTATTCTGTTTATATATTACCTTTAAAGCAAGAGTGGCGAAAAAACCCCCGATCAAGAATCCCATGGCAGCACCCATTAAAATATCAAAGGGAAAATGTACCCCTAAATAAATACGGCTGTAAGAAACAACTGCTGCCCAAATGAATAGAAAGTAAGGCAACCATTTGTATTTTTTGTAGAGTAACAAACTCATAAAATTAGCAATAAAGAAAGTATTGGAAGCGTGACCGGAGTAAAACCCGAATTGGCCTCCACATTTTACAGATCGCATTATTGCCATCAGTGTTTCATCATGACAAGGCCGATAACGGGCAATACCTGTTTTAAAAATACTTGCTAATTGGTCCGATACTGTAACTCCCAATGCAATAAAGATTATAATAAAAAATAAACTCCGAGGTTTGAAGTTTTTAAATAGTAAAAAAAGAAAAATCACGTAAAGCGGAATCCATATCCATGTAGAGGAGATTAAAATCCAAAATTGGTCAAAAGACTGACTTCCCAGATTATTGAGAAAAAGAAATACACTTTTGTCTTCCTGAATAAATTCGTCCATTTTAACGACTTACCGGTCCTTCATGAGAATCATTTTCTGCCATATTAACTTTGGGCTGATCCTCTTGAATAAATTTTTGCTTGTCAAGATCTGCCATAGGATTAAAATCCTGCGCAGCCTGCTTAACTTTGTCGATTTCCCTCTTGATTTCAGATATTGGATTATCGGTTTCTTTTAGAATTTCGGTTTTCACATCTTCCATGGCGCCACGCATTTTGCGCACTCCCTGTCCTAAATCGCGCGCAATCTGCGGCAATTTGTCAGGACCAAACAAGACTACGATTGCTACAGCAATCAACAACATTTCACCTAGACTTAATTCCATGTCGTAAAATTACAAAAGATTATGTTATGGATTTTCATTTTTAAATTAAATTCTTCTTAAAAGTTTGTTTGAAATAGCCAAGACCATTTTTTACCATAAAATTAGTTGAAAGTAAAATAATGGCTAATCAGAATTTACACTTTTTCCATTTTTGAATCCATTCTTACAGATTCTTTTTTCTGGGGAAAAGCCGATAAACCAAAAGCACACTGATTGCCATCAAGACAAATCCAAGGAAAAATGGTGCTCCTGCAAATTTGAACGGAGCAGAATCATGTGTAAAATAATAAAACGTATTTGTCATTAACGGAGGACCTATAATTGCAGTAAAACTGATCAAACTTGCCAAGGCTCCCTGCAATTCTCCCTGTTCGTTTTTTGGAACCTGCGCAGATATTACGGATTGTAATGCTGGACCTGCAATACCACCTAAACCGTAAGGAACCAGAAATGCAAACATCATCCAACTTTCACTGGCGAAAGCAAAGAGAATCATTCCGACCGCATAAAGCGATAATCCGTAAACGATGGTTCTTTCATTACCCAGTCTGGGTTGTATTAACCGGATCAAATAACCCTGCACGAATGCCGCCATCAAGCCCACGACCCCTAAGGAAAGTCCAACTACTTTTTCGCTCCAGCCAAATTTATACATGGTGAAGAAAGTCCAGTTGGTCTGCACCGCATGACCGGCGATGTAAACCAGAACCAAAGTTGAAATTAGCCCTAAAATCTCGGGGTGCTTACGAAGTTGCATTAAAGAACCAATCGGGTTTGCACGCCTCCAATCGAAAGGCCGACGGTGTTCTTTGTCAAGGCTTTCTGGAAGGATAAAATAACCATATAAAAAGTTAACTAAACACAATATAGAAGCTGCATAAAATGGTACGCGCGCGCCGTATTGGCCCAAGAAACCACCAATTACAGGCCCTACTATAAATCCTACACCAAAAGCGGCTCCAATCATACCAAAGTTTTTCGCACGGTCTTCATCATTAGAAATGTCTGCAATATAAGCACTGGCTGTGGTGATACTGGCACCGGTAATGCCAGAAAAAATACGCCCGACAAAGAGCCAAAAGATTGTTGGAGCTATTGCTTGAATAAAAAAATTAATGGAGAATCCCAATAATGAAAACAGAATAATTGGCCGACGACCAAATTTGTCACTAAGTCCTCCTAAAACAGAAGCAAAAATAAACTGCGTTCCCGCATAAGCGAAACTGATCCAGCCACCATACTGTGCAGCAACACTTAGATCGGTACTGCCAATAAGTTCTTCAATCAGTTTTGGAATAACAGGTATCACAATTCCCCACCCGGTAATATCGATCAGGAGCGTAATAAAAATAAAACCGACTGCGGCAGATTTTTGCTTTTTTTTCATGGCGACTGTAAAGATAGTTTTTTGGTCGGTTTTTAAAAAGACCTTCTTAGGTGTTTTGTTGCAGTTTTTAGATGATCACTAAATCTACTCCTGGTAAAGACGAATTCTTATCAATATTTATTCCAAAACCAGACTAACTGTACCATCTGCAGGACAGATAAAAGAATAGATTTTGGCTAGTGAAATTGTGGTGGGAAATTTCACATTTTGTTGAATCGCTCTTTATATTGAAAAAAAAAATATTGTTTTATTGAATGATTTTGTTTGAAAGCCTGGTTTGCAGCCCGACTTGAGCGGAGCTCTTTTTTGTGGAACGGCGTGAAACAGAAAAAGCGGGAGCGGAAGGCGGATCAAGCTGCCAAATAAAAACGACTGGACTAAAATCTTAAACGAAAAAATGTCCCTCTTTAGAAGGACATTTCGTATTATTTAAAATAATTACTTTTTAGTTCTTTTGTCAATTACTTCTACATCTACGGATGTTCTGCCATGTAATTTTTCTTCAGATTCTTTTCCCTTTCCTTTTAAGAAATCGTAAGCGATTGCCGAAGAAACAAATATGGATGAATACGTACCAAAAGCAATACCAAGTAATAAGGCAAACATAAATCCTCTTAGGTTTTCCCCACCAAATATAAAGATGGCTAAGATTACCAAGATGGTTGTAAATGAGGTATTAAACGTTCTACCTAAAGTACTGGAAATAGAATCATCAAATAATCCTGCCAACGTTAGTGATTTCTTCTCTCTTAGATATTCCCGGATCCGGTCAAATACAATCACGGTATCATTAATGGAATAACCGAGAACGGTTAGAATCGCAGCAATAAAATCCTGATTAATTTCCATATTAAACGGCATGTATTTATGCAGTAAGGAATAAACCCCCAGAATAATTATGGCATCATGTGCCAGTCCTACAACCGCTCCCAAGGAGAATTGCCATTTGGTAAACCTTATTAAGATGTAAAGGAAAATCCCTGCTAAGGCCGCAATTACGGCGAACATACCCCCTCTCTGAATATCATCTGCTACGGTTGGTCCTACTTTCGTAGAAGATATAATTCCAGCGTGAGATTCATCTGCAGCTTTAAATTGTTGTAAAGTAAGTCCTGCTGGAAGATTGGATTTTAAACCATCATATAATTTCTGCTCAATTGTTTGATCGGCTTTTAATGATTCGTCATTAATTAAGTAATCTGTAGATATTTTCAGTTGATTACCTGTTCCAAAGGTTTTGGCCTCGACTGCAGATAATTTACCATCTTCGGTCGCAAACATTTTGATCAAGTCTTTTTCTGTTTTATCAGCATCAATAGGCTTATCGAATTTCACGACGTAGTTTCTACCACCCGTAAAGTCAATACCATATTTGAATCCGTTTACATAGATTGAAATGATACTGGCTACTGTTAAGAAAGCAGAGATCATGTAGGCATATTTTCTTTTTCCAATAAAATCAATCCAAACATTTCTGAATAAATTTTTTGTTAAAGGCGTCCAAACTGAAAGTCCTTTACCTTTATTCAATCTAGAGAAAATCATCACTCTTGATAACAATACAGAAGTAAAGAAAGTCATCAAAATACCGATGACCAATGTTACCGCAAATCCTTTAATTGGTCCTGTTCCGAAAATATACAAAACAATTGCAGTCAAAATCGTTGTTGAGTGACCATCAATAATTGCAGAAAGTGCATGTTTGAAACCGTCTTTGTAGGCTTCCAGAATATTTTTACCCGCGAAGAGTTCTTCTTTGGTCCGTTCATAAATAATTACGTTGGTATCCACCGCCATCGCCATCGAGAGCACAATACCTGCGATACCAGGCAAAGTTAAAGTAGCATCTACAGAATCCATGATTCCGAAGATGTAAAACAAGTTGATCACCATGGCGATTACTGCATAAACTCCAGCACCACCGTAGTAGAAAATGATATAGGCAACGATAACCAAGAAAGCGATTAAGAATGAAAGCATACCCGCATCAATTGATTGTTGTCCTAATGAAGGTCCTACAACATCTGCCTGAACGATTTTGGCACTTGCAGGAAGTTTACCTGCACCAAGAACATTTACTAAATCCTGCGCTTCTTCCTGAGAAAAGTTTCCGGAGATCTGTGTCATACCGTTTGGAATTTCGTTAACCACATTTGGTGCAGTATAAACTACATTGTCCAAAGTAACGGCTACGGATTTGTTCACGTTTTTAGCGGTCATTGCTTTCCACTCTTTAGAACCTTTAGAGTCCATTTGCATGTCTACTACAACTCTACCAAGTTCGTCATAGTTTACTCTCGCAGATTCAACTGCACCGTCAACCGGCGCTTTTTGGTTGATGTTTCCACGAATTGCATAAAGAACTAAATTATTTGGATCGGTAGATTCCGGCTTGTAACCCCACATGAAATGGGTATATTTAATGTTCGCAGGGCGAAGGTCTTTTGCAATTTTAGAATTTAAAATTTTATTTATAGCCGCCGTATCTGAAAGTTTAATGTTTCCTACTCCACTTGATCTCAAAGAGTTCAACTGAAGCATATTCATTAAATTAGCATTTTTAGCAACACCAATAGAATCAGCTTTTAATGGAACAATAGTTGATAATTGCTCTAAGTAAGGAATCACTTCCTGAACGGTCTGCACTTCCCAAAACTGCAGTTTCGCAGAAGTTGCCAGCATTTTCTTTACACGGTCGATATCTTTACTACCAGGCATTTCTACAGAAATTCTTCCGGTTCCTGGCACACGCTGAACATTTGGTTGGGTTACCCCCATTTTATCAATACGTGTTCTGATCACTTCATAAGCAGCTCCTTCTGAAGCGTTTATTTTTCGTCGAATAATATTTCTAACCTCCTCATCCGAGGTATTGAATTTAATTTCCGTAAGATTGGTATTTCCGAAAAGTTCGGGATCAGCAAGTTTCAGGTTGGTTCCTTTTTCTTTATTTACTGCATCGAATTCCTTAAAGAAATTATCGATATAAGTTCCCGAAGCAGTTTTCTGTGCTTTTTCGGTTCGTTCCAGTGCTTCCAGAAGAATTGGATTGGTAGAATATTGCGTTAAATCATTTACCAAATCTCTTTGGTTAATTTCCAAAAGAACGTTAATCCCTCCTTTTAGATCCAGACCCAACTTCATTTCTCTTTCTTTTGCTCTGGAATAATACAATTTTGTAAATCCGAGATTCAGAGTATCTTTCGAAAGTCGCGCCATTTCTTCCTGATATTTCACGGGGTTATCTCCCGAAATAGCAGTGGCTTGTCTCTCAATTTTACCAGCATACCATGTTGGTAACAATTCATTAAGACAAATAAGTCCCAGAATAACCGCAACTAGCGTAATAAGTCCTTTTCCTTGCATTGTTAATAGTTTACAACATTAAAATTATAGTCGGCAAATATAATGATTTTGACTATAATTAAGAATTATTTAACAACTGATTTTTAAATTTTAGTAATACATGTCCTTGATCACCCTTCATTATCGATAAAAAGTCAGACTTTTAGGTGCATTATCTTTAAGAATTTAACCAAATTAAACTAACGAAGTATTACCTATTATTTTATATCGTCTAGAATAGCTTTATGATATAATGGTATCTATCAGACATTACAGGCGAATTGCACAATAATTGATATAAGATACTTACTAAACAAATCACATTCAAATAATTATGGAAAACGAAGAAATAAAATACGCAAAGTTACGAGGAAAAACGGTGGTTATTACGGGCGGAACCAGTGGTGTAGGAAGAGCCGCTGCAGAAGCATTTGCCTTGGAAGGTTGTAATATTGTAGTTGCTGCCAGAGGTAAAGAGGGTTTGGATAAGACCGTTTCTTTATGTCACGATTTAGGAGTTATTGCTTTAGGAGTTCAGACTGATGTTTCTGATATAGAGCAGGTAAAGCATTTAGCAGAACAGGCTTTGCAATTTAATGGCAGAATCGATATATGGATCAATAATGCAGGAGTGATGGCTAGCGGAAAGTTTGAGGATATTCCTGCAGAAACAATGGATCAAGTGGTTAAAACAAACTTACTTGGTTACTTACATGGGGCACATACTGCCATTCCCATATTTAAAAAACAGCAGGGAGGAATTCTTATTAATAATGTATCTATTGGAGGATGGATGCCTGCACCCTATTCCACTGCCTACTCAAGTACCAAATTTGGAATTCGAGGAATGGTCGAAGGATTGCAGGGGGAACTATCAAACGAGCCCAACATTCATGTAGTAGGATTATATCCTGCAATCCAAAGATCAACAGGCAATCTACATTCTGCCAAGTATTCGGGGTTAGATTTTAAAATTCCTCCTTTTTCTGTAGACCCACGTGCATTAGCCGCACACATGGTCAAAGCAGCTAAAAATCCAAAAAAAAGTATTATTACAGATGGCTACGCCAAAGTAATGAAAACCATGTATGGTTTGTTTCCGAACACCATCATTAACACTGCTTCTGCAGTTTTAAGAATGGCAATGAAACGAAACGCCGATACGAATACCGATGGTAACGTTTTACACGCATCAAAAGATCCAATGCGAATCTATGGTGAATTAGCGCTGCCAATTCCTTCTAAAAAAACCAAAACAGTGATGATGATGGTTGCCGGAATTGCTGTAGGATTCCTTCTTACAAAATCGAAAAAGAAATAAATTATTGAAACCTATATAAAACCAAAAAAGCAAGAAATTAATTTCTTGCTTTTTTGGTTTTTGTTACCATTTATTATTTCATTGACTTTGTAAATCTCATCATTGTAACATCATTCATCAACAATTCTAATTTTCCGTCATTAGTTATTCTATAAGAGGTAACTTCTTTCATCGTTTTTAGGAAAACCTGTTCTCCTTCGCCACAATATCTCATCGTAGTTGCACTTGGTGTTGCGAAAGACATCATCATCCCTTTCATTGTATATTCTGTATTATAACCATTACAACTTGTTGTTCCGGTTACTGTTTTGGTATCTTCATTAAATTTAATCATGGGCTTATCATCTGGATATAGACCCTGAAATGCGATTCGTGGCCCAGTGATATATTCCAATTCCCAAGAATTGCTGTAAAGTTTACTGCTGTCACCTTTCATTGTGGACATGCAAGAAACCAAGAATAATGAAATTAATGCCAGTAAAAATAAGGTTTGTTTTTTCATAATAATTTTAATTTAATAATTGTATTTATTATCAATTCCTTCTCTAACAGAAGTACTTTTGACAAATTATCCTTCAGTGTTGCAATTATTATGCTAATTTAAAACGCCCAACTTAAAAAAACACCATATTCATGATAGAGACTTATCAACTAATGCATTAAAGAGGTTATTGGCATGCTATTTCTCACTAAAAAAAATTAATTCAGCTTTAATGTTGCTCTGATCTTTTTTGTACATCGTAAATGATAAGGGCAGGTTTATTTAATTTTTAAGAGAAAAAGGGAGTCTAACAACTTCGATTACTTTCAACCCTTCTTTATTTCGAGCAGGTTCCCATTTAACATTTTCGGTGATTTGATAGGAAATTCTTTTAATTTCTTCATTGAAAGATTCCTTTTCACCAAAAGTGGATACATTCAAGATGTTACCATCTGCATCGATTTTCAAAATAATTTCCGTTTTAAAGGGTCCTTCACCAGACGGGACGTATTCCTTGGCCACCTCTTCTTTAACCTTCTTAATAAATGCTCTATTTCCTCCAGGGAATTGTGCTGGGAAAATCATCACTGGTGGAGGCGGAACTGATGCATCCTGTGGACTCCTTGATTCATATTTTGCAGAAACAGTTGGAGTAGATTTTTGATCCTTTTTCTGTGCCCAAAGCAAATTGAAACTTAGTAGCACCACTATGAATATTAATTTTCTCATATAACTAAATTACTAAAAATTTTCTATTAGTATGAAGAAATCTCGTTTTTTTTAAACCATTTCTTAAACGGAGAAAGTTTTAATTTAATTAAATGTGATTTCTACTTCTTAATTTTCGATATCAATATTATATTTGTCCAACAGACCAGAAATTCCCGAGACCGAAAATTTTGCTTTTCTGATTCTATTATTTTCCGGATCAATAGAGTAATTGAAAGCCGTCCGAAAATCTGCCTTTTCTAGAATGTTGTTTGCAAAAACAGACCGTAACAAATCTGAGTTTTCAAATATCACCTCCGTCAAGTTGGTGTCGGAAAAGTAGATTTCTCTCAACTGACAATCTTTAAATATTGTTTTCTTGATATTCAACTGAACAAATGAAGAGTGATTTAACTGGCAACGATCAAAAGAAAATGAAAGCCCGAAATCATTACAATTTTGAAATTGTAAACCAAGCATTTTACAATCTATAAATTTTACATCTCGAAGTACTGTTCCATTTAGCAAGGCCAAACTCAAATTACAATCATGGAATTCGCACTCAACGAATTTAAAGTCTGATAGATTGGTCTGTTCAAAATTGCAATTTTTAAAAATACAGTTATCGTAATCACCTTTCTCCAGCATAATACGTGCAAAGTCCAGTTTGTTAAAAATTTG
The DNA here is from genome assembly GCF_007362475.1 of Chryseobacterium sp. SNU WT5. NCBI lineage: Bacteria > Pseudomonadati > Bacteroidota > Flavobacteriia > Flavobacteriales > Weeksellaceae > Chryseobacterium > Chryseobacterium sp. SNU WT5. The sequence continues at coordinate 2,611,549 of NZ_CP041687.1, read as the reverse complement.
ATCTTGTATAAATATTTGTGACATTTTTAGATTTAAATGATTTTAAGAATTTCAAATCGGAAGTTGATGTTTACTCTGTAAAAACTTCTCAAAAATATAGAAAACTAGAAAAGAAATTTGTTTTCAAAATATTTTAGAACAAATGCAATTATAAATGCGAAAATCAAAAAAATCAGATTTCTCTCTTTCTTTTGATGTTGCAATAATTCTAGCAATATTCTTTTTAATTTTTGCCAATCAAAAGCTAAAATAGCAAGAACCAATATCTGATAAAATATCGCCGTCCTTAATGCAGGGATTTCATATAAGTAATTTTGAATAATGATATTGGCCAAAATTACGGTTAGCAACAGAGATCCAAAAATTCTAGTCCGGTGATGCAATAACGCTAATGCACCGCCCACTTCTAAAACCCCGATAATGATGGGATAGGTTTTTGTAAAACTGTAAAAAGCCCACATTACCTGATGTCCTTCAGACAGGTCAGAATTAGGACCAGTGGTGAAATCTGCAAACTGAATAGGTTTTGCCAATCCATAAACAAGCATTGATCCCGATACTATAAAAATCATTGTCCACAATAGTAAATAGCTTAATTTTTGCCCGGTCGTTTTCATAAGGGAAATTATTTTTAATTCTCACTAAGAATTGAATGTACAAACCACAATGTTACTAATTTCATTTGGCATATTTGTATAGATTTCACTACTTTGCAAGTTCTACTATATTAAGAATTTTTTTCTAATAAGATCTCGCTGCTGCTCGAATTAATAAAAATTCCACACTATCTGCACAAATAGTTCTTATAAATAAAAAATTACGCTATATTTGCAAACTAAATTTCAGAGTTAAAAATGAGCACAATATTTACCTTATTCATGATTTTGATCATGATTGCAAGTGTTTTACTAGTTATCATCGTTATGGCCCAAAATCCAAAAGGAGGCGGTCTTTCGGGAACGTTTGGCGGAACTTCTTCAGCCCAATTTGGAGTTCAGAGAACCAATGATTTTATGGAAAAAGCAACTTGGACTTTAGGAATTATTATTGTTGCATTAATTTTACTAAGTGTAGTTTTAACAGCAAAACCTACCACAGCTTTTCAGAAAACTCCAGCTAAGAAAGAAGCTCCAGCTCCGCAAACTGCACCAGGTACTAATAACGCAGCTACTTTGCCTGCACCTACTACACCAGCGCCGGTGACTAAATAATAGAAAGATATTTTACGATATATTAAAAGAGGTACTCAATTGAGTATCTCTTTTCTATTTAGGTCATTCAGATTATGAAAAGCGGATGGCCATCTTTCCAGTAATAATCTTGATCTGTTAGAAATAAACATTCAATCCAGGCATCTAAGGACATCATCTTCAAAGTGTCATTATCTAATTTCTTAAAATCTATCTTGAAGAAACCAGGATATATTTCCACCTTTTCTCGATCTAAGACACATACATTTTCTTTGTTGTAAAAAGGATAATTTCTAATGTCTGCATTCGTAGTCACTAATTTCTTTCCTGCAGCCAAAGCTTCAAAGGTTCTCATAGTTAATCCTTCTTGGAAAGGTTTATTAATATCTAAAACACAACGCGAATTATTATAGATCTCTGCAATCTCAGAATGCTGTAGTTTTTTGAAGCTTAATTTTTTAATATCAAAAATAAGTAAATGATGATCGAAGATTTTCTTCAACTTAAAAACTATTTTACTTTGTGCATAATAATAAAAAAAACTCTTAAGCCCTTTTTCCTTACAAAGCTGTCTAACTTTTTCTCCAATCAAGTATCGATCCGTATGAGCGCTTCCAATAAATACCAAATCATATTTTAGAGGAACTTTTGAAGCAGAGAGTTGATACTCATTCAGAAAAAAAAGTGGTCGGAAATGCAACCTGTATTGATGAGCATCTTTAGGTTCGAAAGTAAAATTTTTATCAAAATAAGAATACAATTTTAGAAACCTGGGATATTCCTCTGCCGAATCGTAGGAATAATAAATCATAGTGGTCGTAGGATGATTTATTCTAAATTTTTCTAAGAAAAGAAGCGGAACTGTTTCGCCTTTAATTAAAAGGAAAAAATCATAATCTTTGGTTTTTATATCTTTTAATATGAATTGATAGTAGCGCTTAATTCTTTTTAAATAAAGATTTCTTTTGACACGAATAATTCCTTTTGCAAGTATGGACTCCGAAGGCCTTTCATTATAAAAATCCACTTCCGCCCCCAATTCGCGAAGCCGATTGACAATCGCTTCTTCATAACCGAAAAAGTGCGCGGAGAGAAATAAGATTTTTTTACCGTTCAAATTCATGATTTCAAAAATCCTTTGTCCTTCAATTCTTGAAAAGACACATTCAAATGATTATCGTTCCGAGGTTGTTGCATTACCCAGTTGGTAAAATCACTAATTCCATTTTCAAAACTCACTTTGGGTTGAAATTTAAGGAGTTGTTTTGCTTTCGTTACATCTGCAAAATTATGCCGAATATCTCCAACTCGAAATTCACCTGAAATCTCTGTCGGAACATTAATCTCGTACGCGCTAACTAACAAATTGGCCATGGAGAAAACAGTTTTAGCTACTCCACTTCCTATATTAATAATTTCATTATTAGCAGTTTCCATCTCTAAACTTCTGATGGTTGCCTCTACCGTATCTTCGATATTGACGAAATCCCGCGTCATTAAACCATCTTCAAAAATATTTAACGATTTTCCATTTAAAATTTGGGTCGAAAAAATGGATAAGATTCCAGTATATGGATTGAGTAATGATTGTCCGGTACCAAAGACATTCTGATAACGCAGAATCACGTAATTAATCCCAACCGATCCGCAGATCAGTTGTACCATTTGTTCCTGCTGGAGTTTTGTCAGACCGTAATAGGAAGTTGGATGTAATTTTGAATCTTCATCAGTAGCTAAAGCTTCAAGAAACTGTCCATTTTTATCCGTCATTTCAAAGTTTCCCTGCTGCATATTATCAACAGATCTACATTCCGGATAGACCACTTCGGAATTCATCCTTTTATATTTTCCTTCTCCATAAACCGCTCGGGAAGAAGCAAGAATAAATTTCTTAACCGAATTTTTGTTATTAACCAAAACATCTAAAATCAAGGCAGTCCCGGAAACATTTACCTTACTGTACTTTTCAATCTCATACATGGATTGTCCTGTCCCGGTTTCTGCCGCCAAATGAATAATTGCATCCTGCCCTTTAACGGATCTTTCAATATCTTCTCTGCAAGTAACATTACCTCTAATAAAATTTACTTTTCCTAAAATGCTTTTGTATAAAGAAGAATCTTTGGGATTTAAACCGTGAATTTGCTCCGACAGGTTATCTAAAACCGTTACAACGTATCCTAGATCAACTAATTTCAAAGCTAAATTACTCCCGATAAAACCGACACCACCCGTGATTAATATATTTTTCAAACTAAGCTTCTGTTTTTTCCCAAACCTGAGTTTGCGGATTATATTTTTTTACAATTTTTGCCGGCGCTCCTACGATGACACAATAATCCGGAAACGAACCACGGACTACGGAATTTGCGCCCACAATACACTGTTTTCCTAATGTGGTTCCTGCCATGATCGCAGCACCCATTCCGATGAAACAGTTTTCTCCGATGGTGGTGTTTTTTACGGTGATTTTTTGATTGACAACGTGTTTTCCGATCTCAGTGTAATTATGATCGATATTGGTAATAAATACATTCGCCAAAATTAAAGAACTTTTACCTATTTCCAATTCCCCGGCTGAAGTGAGATGTACGTTTTGAGAAATCACAACATCATCGTGAATCACAATGCTTCCACCATCTTGAGTTTCCATTCTTAAATGAGGGAAAATTCTTACTTTTTTACCAATAAAAATATTCTTTAAACCTTTTACAAAAATAGGTTTGCCCATATAAGACGGCATACCCATTTTCCCAAAAAAAGGCGCGTACAGGACTGCCCGTAAACCCCAGAATAATTTATCGATCATAGTTTTGCTCTTAAGGGTCTCACCCAATATTTCAGTTTTGAAATTACAAAATAAAAGAGATATCGCCCAAAGTTAATTCTTTGCATCTTATACATCTCCAAAATATTTTTTTGAATTCCCTTTTCCATTTCCTTTAAATTGGCAGAAAGACCCGAAGCTCCAAATGATTTCTTACCGTTTCCGGTAATAACCAAGCTTTCTGATAAAAGAAACATCATATTATTTTTAGAAATACGCATCCAGTAATTAGCATCTTCAGAATACCGTTGGGTTTCGTCGAAAAATCCCGTATTGTCTAAAATTTTTCGTTTGAAAAGGGCGGTAGAAGTTTGTCCTGTAACCTTGAGCAATAATTTACTTAGTGTAATTTTTACCAAATTATATTCAGCATCAACCGAATAGGGAAAACTCACTATTTCATCATTCCATAAGCTGGTGATGAAATCAATTTTTAAATTCCCGTCTGACAGGTACTTCATCTGGCGTTCAGTTTTCATCGGTAACCATTCATCATCAGCATCTAAAAAAGCAATAAATTCTCCGGTTGCTATTTTTAATCCTGAATTTCGGGCATTAGAAACGCCCCCGTTTTTCTGGTTGATCAGTTGAATATTTAAAGTACTGTTTTTTCTGATAAAATCCTCAACAACTACTCTACTGTTATCGGTAGAACCGTCGTTCACCACAATGATCTCGAAATCACCTTTCCAGGTTTGATTTCTTACGGAAACCAAAGCTTTTACAATAGTTTGGTCACCATTATAAAGAGGAATAATTACCGAAATCACTTTAAGGTCTGCATTTAATTAATAGCTGTTTAAAAAGTCTAAAGTAAGAAATTCAGAATTGATGATTAATCTTTTTCATTATAAGGCAAACGGTTCTGAATCGATCTTCCCAAAGAGATCTCGTCTGCATATTCCAATTCATCACCCACTGAAATCCCACGTGCAATTGTAGAGAAACGGACTGGGGAATTTTTAAACTTCTTATAAATGTAGTACGCCGTGGTATCTCCTTCCATCGTTGCACTCAAGGCAAATATCAGTTCTTTTGTTTCGCCGTTTTCCAACTTTCTCTCGATTGATGAAATATTGAGTTTGTTCGGACCAATTCCTTCCATCGGCGAAATCTTACCACCCAAAACCAAATATTTTCCTCGGAACTTACCGGTATTTTCAATCGCCATCACATCGCGGACATCTTCGACCACGCAGAGTAATTCATCCGATCTTTTAGGATTTGCGCAAATCTCACAAACTTCTGAATCAGAAAAATTATGACATTCTTTACAATATTGAATATCAGTCACTAATTTCTTTAGAGCATCACCCAAAGCGGTAGCTTGACTTGCATTTTGTTTCAGAAGATGCAGAGCCAAACGCAGGGCTGATTTTTTTCCAATTCCTGGTAATCCGGAAATTTCTTCCACGGCTTTTGCTAAAACTTTGCTGGGATAATCCATTTCACAAAAATAAAGTTTAATCGCAGAAGTACCAAGTTTCCGAGTTTTTATTATCTTTAAGAAAAAATATAAATGATCCTACAAAACCTCAATTATCCGCTTGACTTCAAATTCAAAATTACAACGCTTTCAAGTGACTTTAATATTACCGATAAAAATGGTAATTATGTTGCTTATGTTCGTCAGAAAATGTTCAAACTTAAAGAAGATGTGATCGTTTTTAATGATGAATCAAAATCTAAAGAACTGTTTAGAATTAAAGCAGATCGTTGGTTAGATTTTAATGCAAGTTATTCCATGCAAGATCTTGTGAATAAACAGAATTATGGTAGGCTTGCCCGAAAAGGAATGCGCTCTTTTTGGAAATCTCACTACGACATTTTAGACGAAAACGACCAGACAAAATTTCAAATAAGCGAGGACAATGCTTGGGTGAAAATATTTGATGGCATTGTAGGTGAGATACCAGTTATTGGTATGTTCACCGGCTATTTTTTAAACCCATCTTACACTGTAAAGGATGCAAATGGCACAGAATATTTCAAATTAAAAAAAATGCCCTCTTTAATTGGTAGAAGATTTCAGTTAGACCGTCTAAAAGATATTGATGATCAAGATGAGTCCTTAGTGGTTTTATCATTCTTAATGATGGTATTACTTGAAAGGTCGCGTGGATAAAATAGTAACTTTATAAATATTTCGAATGAAAAAATTATTTCTAATTCCTTTGGTAATGTTGTTTTCATGCCAGAAAGAAAGTAAAACCGTAGATAACATTCTTATTAAAAATGATTCTGCGGCGATTCAAGTTGATTCTGCAGATATCCACGGGTCGGGAACGCCTAATGAGATCAATCTGGGAATTTTTAAATTTCCTGCTGAAGTAAATGGTTGCTCCTGTTATTTCTCTAAAAACAAAGAAGATTTCGACCAAGAAAAATATATTTATATTGATGATTACGGCAACACTGCATATGTAAAAATTGATGATAAAATGGTAAAAATCCCAATGAAAGAAGGTGATTTTGATCCTGAGAACTTCAGTAAAACTATCAAAAACGATGATGTTACGATTACCATTGATGGAAAGAAAATCAAAGAAATGGAAGAGGTAATGATGTTTGAAGGAACGATGACCGTCGAAAATAAAAAGGGCGAAAAAACCATTACCTCGATTTATGGAGAATGTGGTTGTTAAATACTCTTAAATATAAAATATTACGCTTTTGAAAATTTCAAGAGCGTTTTTTTATTCGTAATTTTGGACTAAATAAATTATAAAATGGAATTATCACAACTCGAACCGCAAATTATCTGGAAAAATTTTTCAGCTCTGAATTCAGTTCCCCGACCATCAAAAAAAGAAGAAAAAGTGATTGAATTTATCAAGAATTTTGGCGAAAAGCTCAGTTTAGAAACCAGAGTTGATGAAGTAGGAAATGTAATCATCAAAAAACCTGCGACATCAGGAATGGAAGATCGAAAATCAATCATCTTACAGTCTCATCTGGACATGGTTTGTCAGAAAAATAATGATGTGAATTTCGATTTTGAAACCGAAGGGATACAGATGGAAGTTGTTGGAGATTGGGTAAAAGCAAAAGGGACTACTTTAGGAGCAGATAATGGATTGGGAGTTGCATCGATAATGAGTATTTTGGAAAGCAATGATATTCCTCATCCAGCTTTGGAAGCACTTTTTACCATAGATGAAGAAACGGGTATGACTGGTGCATTCGGTTTAAAACCTGGTGAGCTTGAAGGTCAAATACTATTAAATCTGGATACTGAGGAAGATGATGAAATCGATATTGGTTGTGCAGGCGGAATTGATGTAACTGCATCACAAAATTACGGATTACAAGATGCAAAAGGGCAAATCGTAAAAATCACGGTTAAAGGTTTACAAGGTGGACATTCAGGAATGGATATTCATAAAGGTTTCGGAAACTCCAATGTTCTTTTAGGAAGATTATTATATTCTGGGCTTGAAAACCAAATCATCCAGTTGATTTCTATCGACAGCGGCAGTTTACGAAATGCCATCCCTAGAGAAGGGAATGCAGTTTTATCCGTAAGAAATGCAGTGGAATTTATCGAGCAGGCAAATGAAATGAAATTTGCAATAATGCAAGAATTTGAGTCTGTTGAAAAAGATTTACTTATTAATATCGAGAATTTCACCTCCGCTGAAAAAGCGATTTCTGAAGAAGATTCTAAAAAAATTATTTTAGCTTTAAAATCAGCGCACAACGGTGTTTATAGAATGTCACCCGATGTCGAAGATCTGGTAGAGGCTTCTAACAATATTGCAAGAGTAGAATTAAAAAATGGAGGATTGAAGATTCTAAATCTTTCACGTTCGTCTGTTGATTCTTCAAAATATGCAGTTGCAGAGCAATTAAAATCAGTTTATGAACTGGCAGGAATGGAAGTGGAGTTTAATGGTTCATATCCAGGTTGGAAACCGAAACCAGGTTCTGAAATCGTACAGGTAATGGAGAAGATCTACGAAAAAGACTTCGGTGAAAAGCCACAAGTGGTTGCATGTCATGCTGGTTTAGAATGTGGTATTATTGGCGCTAATTATCCTGAAATGGAAATGGTAAGTTTCGGACCGACGATCCGTGGGGCACACTCGCCGGATGAGAAAGCCAGTATCCCGTCCGTTCAAAAATACTGGGGATTCTTAAAAGAGATTTTAGCAAATATTCCAATGAAGTAATATCTTAGAAAATCACTCTAAAAAGCAAAATGCGCCCGTCGTATTTTGTTTTTTTTTTATCCTAAATATCCATAATTGCGAAATAGGTACTGCATCAAACTTAATTCAAAAAGTCACCTCTCAACCACATTATACTACAATCCTTTACGATTTTTAGGAGCGAACTTTCCCATTTCTCATGTTTTTTACCTTGGTTTTCTCCAGTAAAATTTGCTCATTGGTTAAAATATTGATCGATCCGATCCGCCGTTGCGTTAAAGATCTTATGCCTGTTAAAAAAGAAATTGGCTTTATCATTATTGTATCGTGTTTAAATGTTTTCATTAATATAAATTTGTTTGATTAAAAATTATTGTTCGTTGACTGAAATTTTTTTCTGAAATTATTAGGACTCTCTGAAGCTATTTTTTTGAAGTACTTGCCAAAGTGTGATTTATCTGAAAAACCTAATTCATACCCGATCTCAGCTACAGACAAATCGGTATTCAACAATAACCGTTCTGCTTGAAGTACCACTCTATTCTGAATATAAGTTTCCGCAGAAATTTCGAACTTCTCCTTTACTAAAGCATTGAGGTAATTGGCAGAAATATGCATTTTCTCTGCATAATCCGAAGTTCTTTTGAGCTCTTTAAAATAAAGGTTAACAAGTTTTCCAAAATTCTCTAAGTAGGAGTTTTTTCGACTTGTTTTTAAATTAATTGTGTTGATATTCTTCGTTTTACGAATATATTTCAGCATTGAAACCTTTAATAAAAGACAGATAATTTCTTTACTTAAAACCTCAGATTTTAAAACCTCTTTTTTAATATCTGCAAAACTTAATAAAAAATCGGCGTTTTCGTTTTTATTAAAATCGATATAGGAGGCAATTTGATTGAAAGCGGTATCATCTTTTATTTTTCTATTACCTGTATAAATTAAATTATAGAACGATTGAGTAAAAAGTACTGCTTCACCAGAAAATTCTTTTAAATCTGAAAGTTGACAAATCTGGTTGTAGTTCACAAAAAAGACTCGTCCTTTAACTATATCATAACTGTAATTATCGATGGTAAAAGTACCCGAACCTTTATGAACAAGCAATAAAGTGTAGAATTTAGTTTTTAGCGTGTTCTCACCAGAAAAGAGACAGATAAGATCATTTACTGTAGTGTGCAAGAAATCACCATCAAATGTAAATGGCTTTTTTAACGCGTTAATCGATAAAGATTTAATTTGATTGTCATACATCCGTGGTTCGTTTTACTTTTTTAACAAAGATAAAACAACCTTTTCTTTAAGTGACTATAAATGTACAGAAGGAATTAATTAACATTAATCTTACCTATTGGAAGTTTATTTTTTAAAATTACCGTTTCCACCTTTTTATCTACATAATCGCTGTTCATCGCACGTAGCACTGCCATATAATTCATGCTGAAATCCAAAGTATCTCCAACTTTAAAATCTTGTTCGTTTTCCCCTAAGTCCAGAATAAGCATATCTGAACTCGCACCAATCATTTCGATTCCGCTAACAAACGGCACAATATCATGGTAATCAATATCTAACAAGCCAATATCTACAATTGCTCTCACAGAAGATTTTCCTTTATCTTCCGCTGAAAAGACTGGAGTTTCACCTGTTAAATTAGTTCCTGCGGTACCAGAAGGTATCGTTGGTTTCTCCTGCATTTCTATAATTTCTGCAGTGAGCGTGAAAACATCGTGATACATCCCTTTAATTAAAGAATCTGTGTAAACATTTGTTCCAAAAAATAAAGTTTCACCAATCCGGAAATGATTAATGGATAGCGGTATTTCATCTTTGAAAATTAAGGGAATTGTAACAGAAGACCCACCAGAAATATACGGGATGGTATGACCAGAGTGTTCCTCAATAATTTGTTTAAAACTGCTTAGTTTAACCAACTTTTTTTCGTCCGGCAAGATTCCATTTAAGCAATTTAAATTGGTTCCAATCGCAACTACTTCAATATTAGGCAAAGCAAGAACGTCATCATAAAAACTCATTAGATTTCGTGCCATGACCCCTTCTCGTAACTCACCCATTTCTACCATGACGACTACTTTATGTATCTTATTTTGCTTTACAGCTTCAGCAGAAAGTTCTTCTAAGGTAGATAGCTCAGTATTAAAACTAACGTCGGCAAACTGAACGATACTTTTCGCCAACCGTTTCGCTGGCGGTTTTATATAGATGGTTTGGGTTTTGGGTGATAGTTTTTTGATGGTTTTCAAATTGCTCAATCTTGAATCGCAGATCTCTTTATCTGATAAATCAAGCAGAATATTAAGAAATTTTTCATTGCCACATAAAAGCTTGGCAACTATTGCCCACTCTATATTTCTAGACTTAAAAACTTGATCAAGAACTTTAAAGTTATGTTGAAGTTTTGTCGCGTGTAATGTAATATATGACATCTTATTTCTTCAATCTCATTTCGAGATATTTACTGGTAAAACCTAACTTTTCATACAAATGCTTTGCAGGATTATCGGGCTCACAGTGTAGGGCGATATCTCCTTCTGAAGATTCGATTGCTTTCTGCATTAATTGTTTTCCAATTCCCTGACCTCGCAAGTTTTTATCTGTTGCTATATATACCAAAATATTTTCTGGAATATAGCTTACCATTCCTGTTTTGTTCACGACTACTGCACCTGCAATTTTTTTAGTTTCAGTATTTACAGCAGAAAGAACTACTCCACCCGGTTTATTATCTTCCGCAAAGGCATAATCAATTGCCTTTTCAATATCTGATTTTGGATCACCATATTGCTCAAGACTTTCAAAAAGAAAATCAATGATTTCTTTTTTTGTAGAAGCATCCGCAATTTCTTGATCGGTATAAGTATAAATTTTAATCATATTTTTATTTTATCCCGGAATTGGCAATGTTAAATCATAGCCAGTCATTTCTTCCGGATTATTTTTTATTTTGTTGAGTTTCGATTTTACTATAAACAATGGAACATCTGTATTATTGATCATTTTCTTAAAGAAATTATCCGATAGGAATGACTTCCAGATATCCTCGTCATAATCAGCAAGCATGATAATATCACTTTCTTTACTGTTAGCAACTTCTGATATAATTTGTGCATTATCATGGGAAAGTTTGAATTCCGAGATACAGTCCACTGATTTTGCTAGCTCCCTTTTCATTTCCAAAAAAGATGTTCTCACAGAAACCATTCGGTCTGGATCGCCAACTCCTAAAATATTAATGCCTCCTTTATTCTTTTTTGCGAGAAGTAAAGAAAGAGTTGCCTTTTGATCCAATTCATTTTGGACACGTACCGGAAAAAGTATCTTTTTAAATGTAGTTCTCTTGAAGGTTTGTGGAACTAAAAGTACAGAGCAATTTGCGTGCAAAAGTACATTGTAAGAATTTGAACCTAATATAAATTCCTTCATTTTCTGACGACCAGAAGTCCCGACGATCACCAAATCAATATTATCAGTAACCACAAGCTCATTAATACCATCTACAATACTTTGGTTACTAATTTTAGTTTCAACATCAAAGTTATACTTCTCTTTAAGTTCGATTGCTAATGCACGGACTTTTTCATTTGCCCTGTCGATATTTTCCTGAATCGTTTGCGAACCAATCACTTGCTTACCACCTCTGTCAATTAGAAAATAAGTATGAACCATATGAGTTACAATAAGCTTTGCGTTATGTCTTTGCGCCATTTTAACAGCGAGCTTAAGGGCATTTTTCGATTTATTCGAAAAATCAGTGGGTAGTAAGATTGTTTTTATAGTAGTGCTCATCTTCATCATTTTATTATTCATAACATTTCTAAATGCAAAATTACGAAGAAGAGTTCTGAAACAGTGTTAGTAACCAATTCATTAATGGTATGGATTACTTATTTTTTACAAGTATTTTATACGATATATTACTTAAATTAATTCCAGCTTTGGTCATGAAAAAACCGACAAACGCTTTCCTGTTAATTTTTAAATATTTTCAACAGCATCATTTTCGTTTAGACTTTTCTGTGGTGCTTGTGCCTGCTTACTAATTTTTTGTTTAAAATTGATAATGGGTTTATTTACACTCTATCGCTTACATGCATCATTTGGTAAGTGGCTACCGATTTTTTACTCAAAACGCATACTATCTATAATTTTTTATAAAAATTAAATCGTGTTTATATAGATTTAAAAAAATCCCTAATTGGAAACAATCATACTTATTTTATCGTAATTTGCAGGAAATAGTAAGATCATTATGAAAATAAATAAAATTGTAATTCTAATGCTGATGAGCGTTTTACTTACTTCCTGTGTAGTTTCTACTGTCGCTAAAGTGGTAACTACTACAGCAAAAATTGGTATCTCAGCAGTTAAGGGAACCGTAAAAGTGGTGAGTTGGGCAGTAAAAAAAGCTGAAGGAAAAATTGATGATGATCGTTTAGACGGAATCTGGAAAGTAGTAGGGGTCTATAATGGAACTTATGAACAGTTTACACAAGATGGCGATCCTGCAAACAACTTTAAAAGTGAGTGCGGTGATACTTTTGAGGTCATAGAATTCAAATCTAATAAAGGAAAATTTCAACCAATTCACTGTCAAACAGAAAAGGAAGACTGGGTTAAATACAAATTTGAATTCGGTAAAAATCCGCTCACAAAAAATAAAGAAAATTATCTGAAATATAATTCAAGCAACTATATTTCTATTATCGATGTTACCAGTAAAACAATGGTTTTAGAAGGAAATCTGATGCAGAGTTATGCATTCTCTGGTGGCAAGCTGTATCTCTTCGAAAAAGTAAAATAGAACCTCCCTCAATTACATCGATACTATTATAAAAAGTCTGTATAAATTCTGTCATTAAAATTTACTCTATTAATCATCATTATTTTAGCTTTCACATTTTCGATTGAAATTTAAGCAAAATATTTAAATCTTCTCCTATTCTGTTAAGTCAGAGAGAATTTTATTATCCAAAAATGTAATTTTATAGGACATTGTGGTATAATCAATGTGAGAGAATGACTTAAAAAATGAATCCGATTATTGAACATCTTCCGAGAACTAAACTGAACTGGAGTCGCTTTATTAATAAAAAGGATTTATTAAGAAGTCAGATCACACTAAATTACTAAGTTGATTAGAAAATTAAATAAAGTTTATCACTTTTCTTGCATTATATTAAGTAATTTTGTACCTTATCAGATAATCAAAAAATAAAGAAAAATATATGGCGGATTCTTTCTCCAAAAAAGAAAATTTTAAGAAAAAACTTCAAAAGCAAAAAGAAAAGGCAATGCGTCGTGAAGAGCGCAAAGAAAGTAATGACAAAGGAAAAGGTCTTGACGACATGATCATGTACGTAGATGCCAATGGTCAGTTCACAAGTACGCCTCCTAACAGAAGCGATGATGAAGGTGTGGATCTAAGTACGATTCAGCTGGGCGCTGCCCCGATCGAAGCCGAAGAAGTTGTAAAATCAGGGACTATTACTTTTTTCAGTGAAAAAGGGTATGGATTTATTACTGAAGAGAAAAGCAAGGAAAATATTTTCTTCCACAGCAACAATTGCTCAGAGATGGTAAAAAAAGGAAATAGAGTTTCATTTGAAATAGAAAAGTCACCAAAAGGACTTGTCGCAGTAGATATTAAGGTAATCAAATAGCAAAATAAAAAAGCTGTTTCAATTGTAATTGTAACGGCTTTTCTTATGTCTTTACTTTGGCCTTCTATCTAAGAATGGTTCATTAATATAGAATTCTCACTAAATCATTTGAAATATTGAGACATTTTTTCTTCTTAGTAAATATCCTTTTTTTGCAATTTAAAATTAGTTCTGTATTCCAATTCAAAATTTTATTTGGATGAATTTTAGAATAGATAGGTTGCAGAATCCTCATTACATGAAGATAAAAATAAATAATTAAAGAATTGGATCGTTTTTCTTCAATAGGAAAAACTAGATAAACTCTTCTTCTTTTCGAATTTATAATTAATTTTCTCTTTTCTTCTGTGCATCCACATTCCGTTGAATGGTATGTTTTGGTCGGGACCATTTTGGCTTTTCCCCTAAAGCATGATAGTGAAGCTCCTCAACTTCCACTGTCTTTGGTTGTGTATGCTTTTCAAAGGGCTGTTGTGGTACCAATCCTAACTCTTGAAACATTTTCATATCTTCATTTACGTCAGGGTTTGGTGTGGTGAGTAATTTATCTCCGGCAAATATGGAGTTTGCTCCGGCGAAGAAGCATAGGGCTTGCCCTTCACGGCTCATGTTGGATCGTCCTGCTGATAAGCGGACTTGAGTTTCGGGCAATAGAATTCTTGCTGTAGCAACCATGCGTACCATTTCCCAAATTGTTACGAGGTCCAAATCACCTATGGGTGTACCTTCTACAGGAACCAAGGAATTAATAGGAACAGATTCTGGCTGAGGCGTCATCGACGCTAAGGTAATCAACATATCGGCACGATTCTCTATACTTTCCCCCATCCCAATAATTCCACCACTACAAACGGTGATATTCGTTTTACGCACATTTTCAATCGTTTCCAGACGATCTTTAAAACCTCTTGTAGAAATGATCTCTTCATAATATTCCTCAGATGAATCTATATTATGATTGTAAGCGTACAGCCCAGCCTCTGAAAGTCGCTGCGCCTGATTTTCGGTGATCATCCCCAACGTGCAACATACTTCAACATCCAACTTGTTAAGAGACCTTACCATATCTAAAACCTGATCGAATTCGGGCCCATCTTTAACATTGCGCCACGCCGCTCCCATACATATTCTTGAACTTCCTGCCTTTTTTGCTTCTAACCCTTTGGCGATAACCTCATCAACTCCCATCAAAGCCTCAACTTTCACATTCGTATGATATCGTGCAGCTTGCGGACAGTACGCACAATCTTCAGGACAACCTCCTGTTTTTATGGAGACCAAAGTTGATATCTGTACTTTATTTGGGTCATGATACACACGATGGACCGTGGCAGCTTCGTAAAGCAATTCCATCATCGGTTTTTTATATAACGCAACTACCTCATCTCGGGTCCATTTTCTGGTTTGTTTCATCTTGTAAGTTTTAATGTTTTTAATATTATAAAGATCGTTAGCGTTGCGTCCATTGATATTTTATACCAAACCCAAACCATCGTGTAGGCATTGGCACCGCTCCAGCTTCTTTGTAAACCTCATTAAACAAGTTAGTTACTTCTGAATATAATAAAAACTTCTGCAATTGATAATTGATACGAATATCTGAAATATGATAGGAGTCTCCCAATTCACGCTTTAACCACCGGTCTTTAATATGTAATGAAAAATCGTTGATCCTATACTGAATTCCTGCAACAAACTGATGTTTCAAAGATTCTAAAGTATATTTAGATTGCGTTCCAGATAAAGTTTCAATGGACGGATTCATATAATTATAAGTCACTTGGTAACCCAGGGACTGTTCTGCAGATATTGTAAAATCCTGCTGCAATCTTCCATAAATACCGTGCATCTTATTTTCGCCTAAATTAACTGGAGAATAAGGCTGTGAAGGATTCTCCCGGACCCAGTCAATAAAATCACTGATATTTCTGTAAAAATATCCTGTTTTAAACTGAACATTTCCTTTACTGTACTGAACGTTTCCTTCGTAATTCCACGCATTTTCAGGTTGAAGGGATTCATTACCAATATTTCCCGGACGCTGATTTAAATATAAATCTGAAAACGAAGGG
This sequence comes from Chryseobacterium sp. SNU WT5, assembly GCF_007362475.1. Taxonomy (NCBI): domain Bacteria; kingdom Pseudomonadati; phylum Bacteroidota; class Flavobacteriia; order Flavobacteriales; family Weeksellaceae; genus Chryseobacterium; species Chryseobacterium sp. SNU WT5. The sequence goes on along the minus strand of NZ_CP041687.1, from coordinate 2,595,628 downwards.
ATTCGTTGGCCTGAACCAATACTTGTCGCGATCTTCCAATAATCATTCACAATATAAGCAAGATCCACTCCTGGATAAATCTGATAACCGAAATCAGTATTATAATTAGCATAAATACCCGCAGTTCCTTTAAATCTCTGCCCAAGACTTCCTTTATATTCTGCGTAAGCTCCATGATTATCACGTTCATGACTACCAATATTGGAACTGTTAATTTTTTCCAATCGCGACTCTAATCCAAAACCAAAAGTTCCGATATGCGTCTTAAGACTACTGTTTAATTCGAGCATCAGTGCATTGGTATAATGTAAAGAACGCGCTTTACTCAAATTATCTTTATAATATCGATAATCATCTTCTCCATAGCGATCGCTTACTCTTGGAGAAATCGTAAAATCACCAAAAGTATGTTTGGAAGAAATACTGAATATTGACGATTCGACATGTTCTTCCGAATTCACATCACCCGGAGCAGCATAAAAACCGTTGGCACCAAAGTGATTTTTAGAATAACCTGCCATGGCCTGAACACTGTTTTTGCTATTAAAATCATAGTTACCATTATAAAAAAGACGGATATTTTTAGATCCCGAGTTGTATCGCTGTCCATTGTAGTCACTTTGGGCTATCGATAAAAGTTGACTTTGTTTTTCCGTGCCGAAGATTCCGGTTACTTCAGCAGATCCACCACCATAAATCCCTGAACCATCTCCTTCTTCTTTAGATTTAAAAGAACTTCCTCCCTGAAGATCCACAGCAACAGAGGAGTGTTTTTCTTTTTTGGTAACAATATTCACGGCTCCTGTAAGCGCATTGATTCCATAAATCCTGGCGGCGGCACCTCTTATTACTTCGATATGATCGATCGCACTTAGCGGAACTGCAATATTCATCATATTATGAGCAGTTTGTGCATCAATCATCTTCACACCATTGATCAATACTAATGTTTGTTCTGAAGTACCACCATCAATCGAAATGTCTGCCTGCGTCCCGAATGGACCTCTTTGTCTAATATCTACACCACTACTATAAGATAGGATCTCATTTAGCGATCTGGCAGGAAGCTCCTTAATTTCTTTTTGTGTAATCACTTGAATATCTCGAGTAGATTCACTGAAAGGGGTTTGCAGTCGATTTCCCTGGATCAGCAGTTCTTGTATTTCAATAGATCGCTCCAAAGGATTAGAAACAGAATCTTTTTTTTGTGCGAAGCTGGGAACTGCAACAATAAGTCCTATAGTGACTATTACTTTTTTCATAACTATTCTTTAACGATACTATTTGAATTTGAGGCTGCAAAGATTTGAATAAAAACACTAATTTTGGTAGTCCGAAATATAAATCATGAATAGTCCGGTTATTCTCCCTTTTCAATCTTTTATTAAAATAGACCGTCGCAAAAAAGACGCAGTTTATTTACAAATTGTTTATCAGTTCATTAACGCTGTAAAAAGCAACCTGTTAGAAGATGGTGATCAACTTCCCGGAAGCAGAATTATCGCAGAAAGTCTGCACGTGCACCGCAAAACTATGGTAGCAGCTTTAGGTGAGCTGAAGGATCAAGGTTGGTTAGAAACCGTTCCTAATGTGGGTTCTTTTGTAAAAAATCCTGAAATTTCCACATCTCAAGTTCATGAAAACAGAACTTTTTTACATCCCCCGGAAAAAGCTCCTTTTCTTTTCCGGAAGGAATTTATTCTTGATGCCCCTTTTGAAAGAAATCAAGAGAAAATTTATTTCACAGAAGGCACCCCTGACTATCGAATTATTAGATCTGAAGAGCTGGTGCGCTTTTATACTTCAGTCATAAGAAGAAAAAAACAATCGGGAATACTTACCGCTACCAGTGATGGAAGTTTATTTTTCAAGGATCAACTCAGCTATTATCTAAATTTGACCAGAGGATTTCATGTTTCAAGAGATTTTTTATTTCCCGTTGCCGGTATCGAAAAGGCACATTCCATATTATCTCGATTGCTTGTCAACAAAGGCGATGTCATTTTAGTCGAAGAGCTAAGCTACTATTTACCCAATATGATCTACAGTCAGGCGGGTGCTCACCTGAAAACTATACCTGTGGATGAAGATGGAATGGATGTAGATTATATTCAAAATAATTTTAAACCAGGAGAAATCCGTATGGTTTATATTAATGTAAAATGCCAATATCCTACGACGATCGGCTTATCAGAAAATCGGAAGAAACAATTATTAATTTTAGCAGAGCAATATAATTTTATTGTGATTGAAGATGATTCTGATTTTGAATTTTCAGCCACGAAAAACAAAAAAGAAACACTACTTCGTAGAAATGGTGGAAATCGAATTATATATATTGGGACTTTTGGCAGGTTTCTAAATCCCGGTTTCCAAATGAATTTTATCATCGCACCAAAAGATCTTTTGGAGGAAGCTGCAAAATACTTGAATATTTTCGGCAAGCCCGATGTCATGATGGAGAAAGCTTTGGGTGAACTCATTCACCAAGGTGACATTCACCGCTATCAAAGAAAATCTACAAAAGTAATTGCCGAGAGAAAAGAAGTTTTCATTGAATTGCTGAATACTTATTTTGTAAATAAATTATCTTTTACCATTCCCGTTGCGGGTCTGGCTTTTTGGATTCAGTTTAAAAATTCAATTTCGTTAACGGATCTGCAAAAAAAGGCGCGAAAAAAAGGACTTTCAATTCCAATGACCTGCCTTTATCAAAACCGAAAAGTTAGCGCTTTAAGACTGGGTTTTGCACACTTAAATCCCGCGGAGATGGAAGAAGCTATACGGTTACTTAGTGAATCTTATTTTGAGGTAATTGGTGGTCAACTGACCTAAAATTAACATTATCCAAAATTTCGGTGATCGTCAAAAACATCAATTATTTAACACTTTGTAATTCTACTTCAATAGACCTGAAAAATATTAGTAGAAAACTACTCTTCTTAATTTTAAAAAAGACAGGTTTTTTGATGCGTTTTAAGAATTATTTGTAGATTGCTTCTCACTTTAGCCATCTTTGACCACATATTTCTATTTTCTTTACCAAAAGAAGTACCTAAAAAAAGTTCTATGATTAAGACTACCCTAAATAAAGGGATATTTATTCCCAGCATCAGTTTTATTATAATTGTATCAATTGTCTCCATCCTTTATCCGGAAATGGCTGATAAGATATTGAATATCATTAAAAATTTCATTTTTGTAAATCTCAATTGGGTCTATGTATGGTCGGTTACGTGTTTTGTGATTTTCCTGGTCTATCTGTTATTTAGTAAATATGGAAACATTCGATTAGGCGATAATGACAGCCGGCCCGAACATTCGTTTTTCTCATGGATCGCGATGCTTTTTTCTGCGGGAATGGGAATTGGACTGATGTATTTTGGAGTAGCTGAACCTATGCAGCATTATACTGCTGATGTTTTTGGTTTAGAACATTACGTTAATAAAGCAAAAAATGCCCAGCTCTATACTTTTTTCCATTGGGGAGTTCACGCATGGGCTATTTATGGACTGGTTGGTTTAGCTCTCTCCTATTTCGCTTATCGTCTTAAGTTGCCCCTGTCCTTACGAAGTTGCTTCTATCCCTTATTAAAAAATAAAACAAATGGAAAATGGGGAAATCTGATTGATGTGTTTGCGCTCTGCAGTACTTTTTTTGGAATCACAACTACCTTGGGTTTTGGAGTCGTTCAGATCAATTCCGGTTTACAGATTTTAAATATTGTTCCGGACACTAACTTTCTTTACCAAATTATTATTGTCGGAGTTTTGGTTTCGCTGGCCGTAATTTCAGCGTTAACTGGAGTTGACAAAGGCATAAAAATATTAAGCAACATTAATGTCACGATGGTAGTCGCACTACTTTTATTCGTTCTAATATTGGGTCCTACGGTATTTTTAATCGGAAGTTTTACAGAAGGTATCGGTAACTATATCAACAACTTTTTCAATCTAACTTTTGCTACCCACGTTTATGACAAAGAACAATTACCTTGGTTTTATGACTGGACGATCCTTTACTGGGCCTGGTGGATTTCATGGTCACCTTACGTTGGACTTTTTATAGCAAAAATTTCAAAAGGCAGAACTATAAGAGAATTTGTTGTGGCCGTATTACTGATCCCGTCACTATTCAATTTTATCTGGATGACCGTGTTTGGGAACAGTGCTATTTGGTTTGACCAAAATGTGGGGAATGGAGCACTAAGCGCTGTCGCAGGCAATCCTGATGCTTTGATGTTTCGGTTTTTAGAATACTTACCTTTTTCGACCATAGCAAGTTTCATGACGATCCTCATTGTGATTATCTTCTTCGTGACTTCGGCAGATTCAGGTATTTTTGTAATGAATAATATAGCGACAAAAAATGCGGCAAAATCTCCAAAATGGCAAACTATTTTATGGGGAACTTTACTGGCAAGCTTATCTTTACTTCTACTAAACGCTGGAGGATTGAAGGCACTACAGAGTATGACGCTCATCACGGCTTTGCCATTTTCTATCATTTTAATATTATTCATTGTGAGTCTGGTCAAAGCATTCACTATCGACCAAGCCTATTACGACCGGACATTTTCAAAAGCAACGGTTCCCTGGTCCGGAAGATTATGGAAAGACCGGCTGAAACAAATTGTTGCTACCAAAGACCGTGGATCGATCGATCAATTCATCAACACAGTTGTGAAAGAGGCTCTTATGGAACTCCAAACTGAGTTTGCCGAAAATGGTATTGCATCCAACCTTAACCAAAATTCCAATCCTACAAAAATTGAAATAGAGATCAAATATGATATGATCAATAACTTCGTTTACGGCGTGAAAACCTCCTCTAAAAAAGTATCCGGTTTCCTGGTAGATGAAGATAACATTCCAGAAGTTCAAGAAAAAGGAGCTTTCTATCCAAAAGCTTATTTTGGAGATACGCGTGCAGGTTACGACGTTCAATATTTCACAAAAAATGAATTGATCTCAGATGTTTTAAAACATTACGATCGTTTCTTAGATATTGTGTCTGAAGAAAGAAACGAAATGTTTATTAGCAGCGATTCAAACGAGCGATCCCAGTAATCTGCTATGGATTTTTAAAATGAATCACCCTCTAAAAAATAATTTTAGAGGGTGATTTTATTGTTTATAGTGGTTACTTTCCGATACAAAACTTAGAAAAAATATTCCCCAACACCTCATCATTCGTAAATTCCCCGGAAATTTCTCCCAACTGCTCCAGCGCATTTCTCAACTCATACGCCAACAATTCCGTATGAATCCCAGAACTCACCGCTTCCTCCACCTGAAGAACAGATTGCAGCGATTTCTGCAAGGCGTCAAAATGCCTTTGATTCGTAATAATCACATTGCTTTCCTGATCTTTCAAATTCTCAACGTAATCGATCAAAACCGTTTTCACCGCTTCAATTCCCGTTTGATCTTTCGCGGAAATCCGCAACAATTCATCACAATAATCCGCAAACAATTCCAAGTTTAAAGTGGCGTCAAATTCGTTTGGAACTTCGTCGTTGGTCAAATCTACTTTATTATGAACCAGCACAATTTTCAAATCCTCGCGGTGGAATTCCTTCACAAAAGCAATCACTTCTTCCGTCGTAGAATCTTGTTCATCGTAGAGATACAACAGCACTTTCGCCGAAGCAATTTTCTCCTTCGCTTTGGTCACGCCAATTTTCTCAATGATATCGGTCGTTTCCCGAAGTCCGGCCGTATCCACAAACCGAAAAGCCGTTCCTTTCAAATGAATCACTTCCTCAATCGTATCGCGCGTCGTCCCTGCAATTTCAGAAACAATCGCCCTTTCCTCTTTCAACAAAGCATTCAGAAGCGTCGATTTCCCTGCGTTCGGTTTCCCGATGATGGCCACTTCTACTCCATTTTTCAGCGCATTTCCATATTGGAAACTCTCAATCAAAGAACCCAGTTTATGGCGCAGGTTGAGCAGCAATTTATTCATGGCGGTACGGTCCGCAAATTCCACATCCTCTTCCCCGAAATCCAGTTCCAGTTCAATCAGCGACGTAAAATTCAGCAGGTCATTTCTAAGAATCGAAATCTCATTCGTAATTCCCCCTTTCAACTGATTCAAAGCCACTTTCCGCGACGCCTCATTTTCCGAAGCAATCAAATCCGCAATCGATTCCGCCTGCGCCAGATCAATTCTGCCGTTCATAAAAGCACGCATCGTAAATTCCCCGGCTTTCGCCAGTCGCGCTCCATTCTTCACCAAAACTTCCAGAATTTTCTTCGCAATATGCGGTGAACCATGAAAAGAAATTTCCACAGAATCCTCTGCCGTAAAGGTTTTCGGCGCTTTAAAAACCGAAACCATCACTTCATCAATCACTTCCGCTTCATCTTTTATAAAACCATAATGAATGGTGTGCGTTTTCGCCTCCTCCAGATTTTTACCTTCAAAAATTTTGGCTGCAATTTTAAAAGCCTCGTTACCCGAAATTCTTATAATTCCAATAGCTCCAACTCCGTTTGCCGTGGCGATTGCACAAATAGTATCTTGATTTAAATTCACGTTCATGTTGCAAAATTACGGAATTATTCCTGTTTTTAGGAGCACCAAGATTTCGCTTCTTCCAAAGACCCGTCCCGCTGTCCACTATATCTTTTTTGTTTCGCCTGTCGGCGAAACAAAAAAGGATGCCGTTCCCATCGGGGCTAGAATGGAGGGCGGTTTTTCTATTGAAGATTTTATTTTTTGAAATAAAAAAATCTTGCCTATATTTACTAGTTAATAGTAATTTAAAACAACATATGAAAAAGAAATACCATTTAGAAATTCCTAAAGATAATATTTCAAAAAAGGAGATAAATAAAACTGGATTCGGTGAATCTGTACCAAGATTCAGTTATTCTGAACATGGGATTTCTTTACGAAATAAAAAAAATCAATTTAAAGAAATTGAGTATTCAAAAAAGGATTTGAAGGTAATAAGCAATGTATTCTTACAACTTTCAACACTTGACAACATGAATATTAAATCGCATATTCTCAAAATAGAGAATTTAGGATTTGAATTAGTTTCCTTAAATTTCGAAAATAAATCTATTGCGAATTTTAAAATTAATGATGATAAATTTCAAGAATTTGAAGTAAAATTAGACGAGTATATTAGTACACCAGAAAACAAATATAAGACTTACTTTTCCGCCATTGAAAATATAAAAGCAATACCTATTGAAACCAAAGTGTCTCATGATATTGATATTAATTCAGAGTTAAGGTATGATTTGCTTATCCAATTCTTCGATGGAATAAAAAAAGAAGAAATTGAATCTTTAGAAAAATTAATAAGAAAAGAGTTTCTTCAGAATAATTTCGAATATAATTTTTCAAATATTTCAAATCGCATAGTAACTATTAAAACAAGATTGAATGGTTCGGAAATTAATACTATCTTGAATGAATTTAACTCGATTAAAGAGATTTCTTTAAATCAAAATTACTTCATTACAAATTCTGTCAAAGGAGAACTAATTGCAGATGACATAAAATTCGAAGATGTATCTTCAAGTTCTGCAATTTGTATATTTGATTCAGGAATAACTACTAGTGGTAAAATAATTCCAAATTTTGTTCGAGATAGAATTAACTCTTATATTCCAGCAGGTTCGGTATCACCTCAATATTCCCACGGAACATTTGTCGCAAGTCGTTGTATTTTCGGTGATGACATAGAATTTCAAATTACCACTAAAAATTTAAAACCATATTGTTATGTTATTGATGTTCCAGTTTTCGGGATTGATAGTTTTAATAATATACTTGGATTAAATGATTTTGATTTAGCAAATGCTATTACAGAAGTAGTTGAATCATTATATTTAGAAGTTAAAGTCTACAACTTATCTTTAGGGAATCCAAATTCATTACGAGATAATGAGCGATCCCATTTAGGGAAAACACTTGATTTTTTATCTAAAGAATTTGATGTATTATTTGTTATTTCATCAGGGAATATAAATTCTAGTCTTGGAACTTATCCCGAGAATCACTTTTCAAATGTAAATGCTAGAATTGGATCACCAGCAGAATCATTATTAGGATTAACGGTTGGATCAATCGCTAAATATGACGATCACGGTTCACTCACTAAAAGAGACTTAATTTCTCCTTTTTCAAAAATTGGTCCTGGCACAGATGGTGGTTTGAAACCTGAGTTAGTTTCTCACGGTGGAAATCTTATGTCTCCGTATACTTCATTTCCTAGAATTTCAGCTTGTGGATTATTCGAAGATGGTTTAAGCTTATCTTATGATAATGGAACTAGCTTCTCGTCCCCAATTATATCAAGACATGCTCAAATGCTTTTCGATTATTATCCCTTTGCAAAAACAAATTTAATTAAAGCTTTGCTTATTCATTTTGCAGAAAAAAGAGAAGTTTTTGAAAACTTTGATTTCGATTTTAAATTTACTGGATTTGGCGAACCTTTGATTCAAAATGCTTTATATGCAAATAAGACAGCAACATATCTATATCAAGGGGAGTTAGACATGGACAACTATGATTATGTAAAATTTAACATTCCAGATATTTTTCATGATGGAAATCTAGAAAGCAAACTCAAATTAAAAATCACAATTGTATATAATCCAGAGGTTAATTTAAATAATGATTATGAATACTCAAAAACGAGACTTTCGGTAAAGTTGGTTAAAAACACTGCAGTTGGGTTAAAAGAAATTAGTCTTTCAAATTCAAATATTTATACTAAACAATGGAGTCCAATTTTACAATTTGAAAAATCTTTCACTAGAAATTTTGATGCTGGAGAATGGGAAGTTGCATTAAGGTTATATACCAGGAGCATAACTGACGTAAATTTCAAGCAAGACTATGCTATAATTATAGAAGTCATGGATGAAAATGGGAATATTAATGTTTACGATGAAATCAAAAATGACACAAGTCTAAACTATAATTCATTTGAAAATGACGTTTATAATATAAACTACGCCTAAAAAAGGTTTTTCAGCATTGGAAAGAAACTTCAAATTTCAGCCCTTCGCGGCAGATGTTCGTTTCAATTTTTTTGCAAAATTAAAGATTTGAGATTTGATTTCCGCACTGTCGAACAACTCCAAAATTTGCAATATGTGTTCTTTATTCTAAAATTAATTTTCAGTTTCAACAAGAAAATTTATCAAAACAGAATACGTCATTCCGAGGTCGAAGTTAAAAATAAAACACGCGCAATCCATATCACAAAATCCGCTGGATCGAGCATCTTCAATTACAGGAAACTTCAAACCTCAATGAAAACTAAGCTCTTCCTTCTAACATTTCTCACTTTAACAACTTTGCTTTTCGGACAAACCGCAGAGAGAATTGCTGCATTTCGCAAAAAGGTTGAAGCAATCAACACAGAAAAAAGTTATCAGATCAAAAAATTAGATAACGACTATTTTGTGAACATAAAAAACGAATCCACTGATGGCGGACAAGAGCTTTCCGGTTATTATAAAAATGGAAAACTAAAAAAAATAGTTTACAGTATCGGACTTTCTTACGGATTGAAAACCTCCGAATATTTCTTTTCAAACGATGAACTAATTTTCGTTTTTGAAAAGCAGGATCAATTTGCAGAAATAAAAGATCAATCAAATCAAGTAACTGGATTGGATCACACAAAATTAGAATCCGTTTACACAGGTCGATTTTATTTTGAAAACTCCAAACTATTTTCAATCAAGCAAACTGGAAAAGAGATTTTCACTAAAATGGATAAGAAAAGTAAAGAGGCAGAACTTTTAGAAGACAGTAAGGTTTTCCGTCTTGAATTACAGAAAGCAAAAAGAAAGTAACAGCGTTCGACTAAAAACTAAATCAGTATGAATATTTTTAAATCCCTTATCAACAGCGTCAAAACGTTTGCTACAAATACTGGCACTGAAAAACGCAGAGATCGATTTACGGCAAAGCAAATTCAATTGGATGAGTTAGCTGAAGAACTCAACCTGGTCCTGGAGGGAAAAACCGACTTTAATTTTATTGGAATCACTGCAAATGAATACGACAGTCTCTTTTTTGTCCGGAATGACCAGAATTTTAACATAGAGTTTAGAGCACTTAAAAAGATTCAGCTTCCTTATTTACAACTATTAGAAGATTTTGCTTCGAAAAACAATATCATGTTTGAAACAGAAAAACTGGACAGAATCCCCTATCTAAGTCTAAAAACAAACACGAGTATCACGGAAACGGTCGATTTAGCAAAACTTATTCAAAAAGAAGTTTTTGGAAATAATGACAATACAATATATAAAGTGATTCCCTAATTGTATTTATAAAAAACAAAATGTGTGACGAATTTTTCAACGAAGACCATGATAAAAATACTCAACCTCCTTACTGCTTCCTTTTTGATCCTATCCATCTTTGCGTGTTCTTCAAAAAACGACAATGAGAAACTAGAAGAAAAAGTTGTAAACGTTCAAACGCTTAATAAAGACACTTTTAAAATTGACACTTTAAAAAGAAACGAACAGATTGTCTACAATGTAACTCGAGATACTTTAATAGGAAATTTGAAAATCTCCGTAACCAATAAGAATATTTACGAAAAATATATTTATCAGGATTTTTACTTAGCGGATTCTATTGTAGTCAGAAATTATTATCCCGAAATGGAAAGCACTATTAAAATAGAACGGGATAACGCAGTTATTTTCAATCAATCTTTTTTGAAAAAAGACTTTCCAAAAGGGAATTTCTACGAATTTATTAACAAGGCCACCATTAAAGATTTTAGGTTTGAATCACTTAATGAAGAAAATAACGACCTCATTTTCGTAGGAATTTTATCCATTCCCAACACCGATTTTGAAAATGATTTTCATCTAACAATATCTGAAAACGGAAAATCTAAGTTTGAATGGATTGATTACGAATCTGAAGATTAAATCTAAGCTCCTATTTCAGTTAATTAAGTCCAAAACATAAGTTTTCCTTTTGAAGTTTTACTAATTTCATTTATACTTTCTTTCGATTCCAGTAACATTTTTTTACCTTTAAGGTCAATCCATAAAAAGAATAAATGAAAGCAATCCATATCACAAAATCCGGCGGACCGGAAGTTTTACAATTACAGGAAACTCCACAACCATCACCGACAGAAAACCAGGTTCTTATTAAAGTAAAAGCTGCCGGAGTCAATCGCAGCGATATTATCACGCGACAAAACACAGCCACTTACGGCAAAGGTTCGCCGACCACTTTAATTCCCGGCTTAGAAGTTTCCGGCGAAATAACAGAAATCGGTTCTGCTTTAAAAGATAAAAAAGTCGGCGATAATGTTTGCGCACTTATTGCAGACGGCGGTTATGCCGAATATGTGGTGGTCGACAGTTCTCATTGTCTTCCCATCCCGGAAGGAATCAGTTTAACCGAAGCTGCGGCAATTCCAGAAACGGTTTTTACGGTTTGGTTCAACGTCTTTCATTTGGGCAAACTTCAACCGGGTGAAAAATTACTGATCCACGGCGGAACCAGCGGCATCGGAACCACGGGATTGCAAATGGCAAAAGCCTATGGTTGCGAAACCTACTCCACTGCGGGAACAGAAGAAAAGGTAGAATTTCTCAAAAATCTTGGAGTTGATCATATCCTTAATTATAAAAAAGAAGCTTTCGAAGAAGTATGGAAAGACGAAGAGATCGATGTCATTCTCGATATGGTCGGCGGAGATTACACCCAAAAGAACCTCGAGATCTTGAATAAAAAAGGCCGTCTTGTTTACATCAACGGCATGAAAAGCAGCGACGTCAATATTAGCCTGCGTACGATCATGGCCAAAAACCTGACCTTAACGGGAAGTTTCCTCAAACCCCAAACGGACGAAGTAAAAACAGAAATCGCTCAACAGGTTGAGAAAAACATCTGGCCGATGTTTCATTCCAAAAAAATAAAGCCGATCATTTATAAAAAGTTTCCTTTAGCCGAAGCCGCCGAAGCACACCGATTGATGGAAACCAGCGAACATATTGGGAAAATTTTGTTGGTGATGGATTAGTGCTAATTTGATGATGTGTTAATTTATCAATCTGAAAATCTGTTTCAATACAGCCTCGGAAATCTAACCCTTAAGAAAATTAAAAGTTGAAATTCTTCATTACGTTTAGTGTTGCTCCATTCCATTCATAATAACAGAATTCGTTGATTAAATATAAAGCATATTTGGAATGACCTAGGAAACGGAGCCGCTAATAAAATTTAAATATTTAGAACTTATATGATTTCCCAAAAGATCACTTGTTACGAGATCAAATTAATTGATGAGCTGGTTTTCAAACCGTGTCACTTACTTTTAAAAAATATAGAACCTGAACCAGAAAGCCAGGAATATGCCGCTCATACTTTTCACCTCAACGAATATAAAGTTGTATTTCGAAAAGCCAAAATCACACCGACGAAAACGGGACAATTCGTAAGCATTTGGAAAAGAAATGAAAAGGGAATTACAACGCCTTTTGACATCAAAGATGATTTAGATTTCTTAATGATCGTCGCCAATACTCCAACTCAAATGGGCGTTTTTATCTTTCCAAAAAATGCACTGCATAAACACCGGATTTTATCAGATGAAATAAAAGACGGGAAACGCGGCATAAGAGTGTATCCAATTTGGGACGAGACCACCAGCAAACAAGCACAAAAAACACAAGCGTGGCAATTGCAATATTTTTTAGATTTTTCCGATTCTAAAAAAATTGATTTGAATCACGCAAAAAAATTGCTAACTATATATTAAACTCCTATCATTGAGGAAAATAAAAAAAACCTTATGAAAAAACCTGTAGTCGATCTCCACTGCGACCTTCTTTCTTATCTGACCCGACCAAACACCAGTATTGATGACGCAGAAGAAATCGGTTGTGCCATTCCTTGGTTGAAAGAAGGAAATGTGAAATTACAGATCATGGCGATTTTCGCACCTGTTGAGGGAAAAAGCCATGAATTTGGTTTGAAACAAAGTGAGATTTTCCAAAACTTAAATAAGGAAGATAATGCATTGTATCGTTTCGGAAAACAACATTTAGAAACCTTTAGCAACAATGAAAATATCGGAATGTTGGCGGCTATAGAAAGCGGTTCTGCATTTTGTGATGAAAACATGACTTTGAAACAAGGTTTTGATCATTTGGAAAAGATTATTAAAATCGTGGGAAACGTTCTTTATATCAGTTTTACGCATCATGCCGAAAACCGATTTGGTGGCGGCAACTACTCCACTGCAGGCTTAAAGAATGATGGAAAAACGTTAATTGATTATCTACACAACCGAAACATCGCCATCGATTTTTCGCACACGAGTGATGCTTTGGCTTACGATATTTTAAATTATATTTCAAAAGAAAACATCAACGTTCCTATTATTGCGAGTCATTCTAATTACCGATCCGTTTTTGATCATCCAAGGAATTTACCGGATGATATTGCGAAAGAAATCATCCATCAAAAAGGGTTGATTGGACTTAACTTTGTGCGGGCGTTTGTGAATCCAGAAAAAGTGGAAGCTCTGGATGAACACGTTGTTCAAGGTATTGAATTAGGAGGAGAAAACGCAATCTGTTACGGCGCTGATTATTTTTACACCAAGGACAATCCGGACAAATCAAGAATCCCATTCTATTTTAAAGAACATGACAATGCTGGACATTATTCACCAATTAATGAAATTTTAGAAAAAGATTTTGGCGTTGACCAAACTAATAAAATAAGCAGTCAGAATGCTTTGGATTTTATCGCACGGATTTGGAAATAATTTCGAAAATTTAGCTTTAGGAGAAAATTTGGAAAACTAAAATCCCTACACTAGCACAATTTACAGTTTGCATAAATGACTAATTATTAATACCTTGAGTTAAATTTTTTACTATGAAAACGAGTATTTCTTTTTATTCTTTGATTTTTGTCTTGGTTTTAACTTCCTGTAAAACGGTACGAACAACTTCATCTATTGTTAAAGATGACGGTAAGATAGCCGTAACTTTTGTTCAGATCAATGATGTGTATGAAATTGCTTCCCTGCAAGGCGGCAAAGTGGGCGGTGTTGCCAGAGTTTCAACTTTAAAAAAGCAAGAGATTGCCAAAAATTCAAATACCTTTATGGTAATGGCAGGTGATTTTCTAAGTCCATCCGTCTACAATAGTTTGAAATATGAAGGTAAGCGAATTCGGGGAAGACAAATGGTAGAATCATTGAATTCCGCAGGTTTGGATCTGGCAGTTTTTGGAAATCACGAGTTTGATATCAAGGAAGATGAACTTCAAGAAAGAATCAATGAATCTAGCTTTAGGTGGATCGCATCCAATACTTTTCACAAAACAGCTTCTGGCGTTGCACCTTTCGTGAAAACAACTTCTTCCGGTAAAGAACCTTTTCCTGAAAGTTATATTATGGACGTGAAGGATGCAGACGGCACCAAAGCAAAAATTGGCTTTATTGGATTAACACTTCCATTTAATAAAGCCGAATATGTTACTTATACAGATGAATTTGAAGTTGCCGAAAAACTGTACAATGAATTAAACAAAACGTGTGATGCAGTAGTTGCGATCACACATCTCGCCATAGAGCAAGACAGTATTTTGGCTCGTCGGGTGCCTGGGCTTGCATTGATCATGGGCGGACATGAACATAATATGCAGTTTAAAAAAATAGGTGATCTCTATATTACTAAAGCACACGCCAATGCAAAATCGGCTTATGTAAATTATCTTACGATTGATGTAAAAAACAAAAAGACTTCCGTTATTCCAGAATTACGAATGATCGATACTGCAATTATTGATGATCCAGCAACTGCTTTGGTTGTAAAGAAGTGGATGGATATCGGTGAAATAAATTATGAAGCGCTTGGATTTAATGCTAAAAGAGTTATTCGGCAAGCTGGCGAACCTTTAGATGGACGGGAAGAAATGATTCGCAGCGGGAAAACAAACTTAACCCGAATTATCGTTTCCGCGATGGAAAAGGCGGTTCCAAAAGCTGATATAGCAATTCTTAATTCCGGGTCAATTCGGGTGGATGACATTCTTCAAATGCCGATTACTGAATATGATATCATCCGTACTTTGCCTTACGGTGGTTCTATCATGGAAGTGGAAATGAAAGGCAATTTGGTAAAACGTATTTTAGAAGCGGGCCGAAATAATATAGGATCTGGTGGTTTTCTACAATATTCTGAAGCTGTTAAGTACAATCCAGAAACGAAAAATTGGACTTTAAAAGATGTCACTATTGATCCAGAAAAATCGTATCATTTAGCACTTGCAGATTTCCTGATGACTGGAGGCGAAGCGAATATGGGGTTTTTAACCAAGGATCATCCAGATATTATTAAAATCTACCCGATATCAACTAAAATGATCCAAGATCTGATTCCAGATTGGCTATAATCAAATATATGTATGAACTTGGGAAATAATCTCAACCATTTAAATACTTGATATTTAGTAATTTAGCATTATCACTAGTTATTTGTAGATATATCTTTTAATAAGTAACCTTTTGCAATCCCTAACCCTCTTTCTATAGCCCAGCTTAAACTTTGACTAAGGACTTGTGATCTTCTATCCAATTTTAAAATAACTATTAAATGTTGTCCATTGCTTATCATCCCATTTACAGGCATCCAGTGCCAGAAGGTCATAAATTCCCGATGTTGAAGTATGAATTACTGCCTCAACAATTAATATTAGAAGGTATCGCAGAAGAGGCTGATTTTTTCAAGCCGGAAATTGCTGATTTAAAATCGATATACGCTGTTCATAATCGGGAATATGTAGACCGTTTATTAAATTTAACTCTCGATGAAAAAGAAATACGTAAAATAGGATTTCCCCTGTCAGCAGCATTGGTCGAACGGGAACTACGAATTGCCCAAGGGACCATTACAGGATGTGAAAATGCCTTTGACAGTGGTATCGCATTTAATATAGCCGGTGGAACGCATCATGCTTTTACCAATCGGGGTGAAGGTTTTTGCATGTTGAATGATCAGGCTATTGGGGCAACTTATCTTTTAGAAAGAAAATTAGCCTCAAAAATACTAATCATTGATCTTGACGTACATCAGGGAAATGGAACTGCGGAAATTTTTCAGAATAATAACAACGTTTTTACATTTTCTGTACATGGTCAAACCAATTATCCGTTCAAAAAAGAAGTTTCTGATCTAGATATTGGACTTCCGACCGGAACTTCTGACCATGAATATCTGAAGATTATCAATAAGTTTGTCCCAAAAATAATTAACCAGGAAAAACCTGATTTTATCTTTTATCTCAGTGGCGTCGATATTTTAGATTCTGATAAATTAGGAAATTTAAATTGTACATTAGAAGGCTGCAAGAAGCGGGATGAAATCGTATTCTCCAATTGTGAAAAATTTCAAATACCAGTACAATGCAGTATGGGCGGTGGATATTCTGCTGAGATTAAAACCATTATTAATGCTCATACCAATACCTATCGCATAGGCGCTGACTTATATTCTTAATTAAAGAAACAGAAGTGCGACCAAATTAGGCAATAGAGCCTTTTAGTTTTTAATCAAAATCTATCAAACTAAAATTCTAAATTGGCAACAATCTGCGTGAGGGATAGACGTAAAAATCCCGCAGTAGAGGCGCGAGCGAAGCGAGCGCCGAAACGAGGAATTGTAACAGATAGCCCGACCCCAGCGAAGGCCTTAGCAAGGACAAGGGTCACGCCCAAAAAAAAGTGTAGAAAAATCTACACTTTGCTATCTATAAAGGTTTGACCTGTTCCAGGAACCAAGCTTTTACGTCGCCGTCCAGATCATTTTCTAATTTATCTTTACACCATTGATGGTAGGTATTCAGCCATTGTTTTTCGGGCTCTGTCAATAATTCTGTTTCAATTACATTTCGGTCAAAAGGACAAATCGTTAGAGTTTCGAACTCGTAAAACGTTCCGAAATCCGTAGTTTCTTTTTCCTGTACTGCAACCAGATTTTCATGACGAATTCCATAATGGTTTTCGTAATAGAAGCCAGGTTCATTGGACAACACCATTCCAGGTAATAATTCCTGAAAATTCATATCTTTTCTAATATTCTGCGGGCCTTCATGTACATTCATAAAACTACCAACGCCGTGCCCGGTTCCATGGTTATAATCCTTTCCTTCTTTCCAGAGTGCCATTCTTGCAAAAGCATCGAGCTGTACCCCTCTGGTTCCTTTCGGAAACTTCACCATAGAAAGCTGAATCATTCCTTTTAACGCCAAAGTACAATTGTGCTTAAATTCTTCTGTAGCAGTACCAAGCGCAAAAGTTCGCGTAATATCGGTGGTTCCTTCTAAATACTGTCCCCCTGAATCTACTAAAATAGTTGCTTCATTAGTCACCTCTTTACTTCCTTCACTTTTTGCGGAGTAATGCATTTGAGCCCCATTTTCTTTGTATCCAACAATACTCCCGAAACTTACGCCCACGAAATTTTTCCCCTCTTTTCGGAAGCCTAATAATTTCTCTCCGATTGTATATTCATTTAAAGTTTCCTTTCCAGCTTGGTGTGTTAACCAATAGAGAAACTTCACCATGGCAACCCCATCTCTTTGCATTACAGTTCTAAAGCCCTCCAATTCTGTCCCATTTTTAACGGCTTTCATTAAGTTTCCGGGAACGGCTGCTTTGATGAAGGTATTGTCTTCTTTTAAAGTCTCAAATATGGATTGATTACCTGCAGGTGAAATCAATATTTTTTCGTTACTGAAGTTTTTTAAATCTTTATAGAAATCGTCATAAGGTAACATTTTGACACCGGCCTCATCCATCTGCTTTCTGGAATCAACATCTAATTTCTCTAAATCAACAAATAATTTCGCTTCGTTTTTAGTTAAAATGATATACCCTAAGAACACCGGGTTCGCTTGAACATCTGACCCACGTAAATTGAGCGTCCAAGCCACATCATCTAAACTTGAAATAATATGAACTGAGGCGCCAAGATCCTCCATTTTATCGCGAATGTCACAGAGTTTTTCAGTCACAGATTTCCCTGCTCTCTCTAATGGGTGTACAAAAACAGGATTCTTAGCAGCATTCCGATTTCTATCTTTCCAAATTTCTTTCAATAAAGGTAAGTCTACCAACTTTCTATTTTTTTCAGAAAGCTTTTCCTTTAATAATTCCCAGTTGGAGTGAGAAGTTGCAATCGCATTCACTGCGACCGTACCATTTTCCGGAATTTCCGAAATAATCCAGTCGATATAATTCGGCGTTCCATCCACACCATCTTTAAAAAGATCAATACCTGATCCTTTTAATTCAATGGGAGCTTGCACAAAGTACCGTCCATCGGTCCATAAACCAGCGTTATGTTTAGTAATTACTACAAATCCCGCGGAACCTGTAAAACCTGAAAGCCAAGTACGCTCTTGCCACTCGTCAGGTAAGTATTCACTCATATGCGGATCTGCGGAATATATAATAAAGGCATCTACGTCGTTCAAAGCCATTTGCTGGCGAAGTGCCACTATTTTTTCTGATGAAGTCATAACATTATATTTGAAGTGAATTTACAAAGAAAATAAGAATTTAGAAAAAGATGAGTCTTAAAGTTTTATTAAAAATAGCTGATGTAATAAGAAAAAAAAAGTATAACAAAATTAATTTGATATACTTTTTATAATATTCGATCTTACTTATGATCTATTTCGCTTTCATTGCTTCTTCTTTCGCCTTAAACTCTTTGAATTTCACATCGTTCTTGGTTGATAAATACAAACCTCTGAGTAAAGTTACCACATCTATATTATTCATATCAGTCTGGTACCATTTTTCAGCATAAGGAACAGTAGCAGCTAACCTAACTCTTCTAGCCTCAATAATTTTATTTGCTAATTCGGTTTTACCTGCTTTCTTAGCGCTATTGTAATCATCAATAGCTTTACCATCATCACCCATTGTCATATAAGTAAGGTTTTGCCAAGCTTGTGTAAAATCTGGTTTTAACTCTACTGCTTTCTTGTAAGAAATGAGTGCATCACCTTCAGTTGCAGGATCCTTACTTTGCAATACCGCTAAATTATACCAATTGGTCGCATCATTCGGATTTTTCGCGATCTGAGCTTTAAGATTGCCAATAAATTCATTGGTTTTTCCTGATTTATAGTAGGCAGTACCCTGCAACTCTGCTAATTTAGCATTGTTAGGAAACTTCTTCAATCCTTTTTCAATAATCGCTAATGCTTCTTCCGCACGATCAGACTCTACCAATAAGGCCGCATTTGTTTCATACAATTCCTGCTCTAAGCTTTTTGAAACTTCGGTTTTAAAATCAGTATACTCACCAGCAGTACCCATTTTTTTGTATAAATCCCAATTAATTCTCTCTAAATTTTCAACTTCATTGGTCTTTTTGTTCTTTGCCGTGTAAGTGGTTTCAATACCATTATATCCGGAATTAATCAATTCGCTAAATACCTCAATAGCTTCTTTCTTATTATCGGCAAGCGCATAAGTTAAACCTGCATAATAAAGATATTTCTTGTTATCCTGACCCGCAGCATTAAGTAGGTTATACACTTCTTTAAATTTCGGCGCTGCTTCCGCGTACTTTTTCGCATTATAAGCGTTTACTGCTATTTTATTTGCGGCCTCGATCGCAGGATTAAGAGATGATCCTAATTTTCCGGTTAACGATGGGGAATATGTTTCTTCCTTTAGTCCACTGATTCCAGACTCATCTGCTGCCTGTTTACCTACAAAGTAAACTTTATTTTTACTGGAATCTTTCCCTGTATAAATTTTATTTTTGGCCAACTCATTGATCTTTCCAAGATAAACTGCTCCTTCAGCGGTCTTCCCTGATTTCAGAAGAGACAAACCTTTAGCGTAATAATACTGCTCCAAAACTGCAGGCTCCAGCAAATAAGTCTTCCCGCCCATTGTACTTTCTGCTTGAGATAGTTGTGAATTTGCTGTTGTTGTATCACCTGATTCAATTGCTTTTACTGCAGCGGTTATTTCTTTTTTCTGCCCAAATGCGAATGCAACTGTAAGCATTGCTGCGCTTAAAAATATTTTTTTCATTTTATTTTAATTATAAATTTGGTTGATTTATTATTCTTCGGATTCACCTTCGGAATCCTTATTTTCTTCTAGATCATTAATATCTTTTGCTTCATCATCCTCAATTTTTTGAAGCGCTGCTGGATCTCCTAGATTTGTATAAGCATTATTTCCTGTTTGCGGATGGTCTGTAAAATCAGGATGTGCAGAATCTACATGTTCTGTAGGAAGCTCATTAAGGTCTTCTTCAGCTTCGACTGCAACCTCTTTATCCATCTCTACCTTGGCAATTGCTGCAATTTCATCATTCTTTTTCAGATTAATTACTTTCACCCCTTGTGTATTTCTACCCATCACACGCATTTCATCCATTCCCATTCTAATTGCAACACCAGACTTGTTGATGATCATTAATCCATCATCGTCTTTTACCATTTGAATCGCAATTAAATTTCCTGTTTTTTCGGTAATATTTAGGGTGATAACGCCCTTACCACCACGATTGGTAATACGGTAATCTTCCACAGCGGTACGTTTTCCGTAACCACGTTCAGACACTACTAAAACGGTTTCATTCTGAACATCGTTCACAACAATCATTCCAATAACTTCGTCCTCTTTTTCCAAAGAAATACCACGAACTCCAATGGAACCACGTCCTACCGCTCTCGCTTTTTCTTCTGGGAATCGAATACATTTACCATTTTTGGTCGCAATCATAATCTCTGAATTTCCATCAGTTAATCTTGCACCTAATAATTGATCATTTTCTCTGATTTCAATGGCATTTACTCCATTTGTTCTTGGTCTTGAATAGGCTTCTAAGGATGTTTTTTTGATGGTACCGTTTTTTGTAATCATCACCACATTCATTTTATTAATATATTCCTGATCCTTTAAATCATTGGTTCTGATATAGGCTTTGATCTTATCACCCGGCTCAATATTAATCAGGTTCTGAACAGCCCTACCTTTAGAAGTTTTAGATCCTTCAGGAATTTCAAACACTCTCAACCAGAAACATTTTCCTTTTTCTGTAAAGAAGAGCATATATTGGTGATTGGTCGCTGCTACAATATATTCCAGGAAATCTTCATCTCTGGTTGTTGCAGCCCTGTTTCCTACTCCACCTCTACTTTGCACTTTATATTCGGAAAGAGAAGTTCTTTTGATATATCCTGCGTGAGAAATGGTAAGAACTACTTTTTCATCTGGAATTAAATCCTCAATTGACATTTCACCACCTGAATAATCAATTTCGGTTCTTCTTTCGTCACCGTACTTTTCTTTCATGTCTAGCATTTCGTCTTTAATGATCTGATACCTTCTTGGCTCATTTGCCAAAATATCTTCTAAATCATTAATTAACGCCATGATCTCGTCATATTCCGCACGGATTTTGTCGAGTTCCATTCCAGTTAAACGTGCCAATCTTAAATCCAATATCGCCTGCGCCTGAATATCAGAAAGATCGAATTCTTTCATCAATCCCTCCTTCGCTTCCGCAGGATTAGAACTGTGACGGATAATTGCGATTGCTTTATCAAGATCATCCTGGGTACCGATCACTTTCATGAACCCTTCAAGGATATGTGCCCTTTCTCTAGCTTTTCTTAAATCGTACTTCGTTCTGCGAACAATTACTTCATGTCTGTGATCTACGAAATGAAGAATTAGATCCTTTACATTTAATTGTACCGGACGCCCTTTAACCAAGGCAATATTATTAACACTAAATGAAGTTTGTAATGCGGTATATTTATACAACATATTCAAAACCACATTCGGAATTGCATCATTTTTCAATTCATAAACAACACGCATTCCCTGTCTGTCAGATTCATCTCGGATTTCATAGATCCCTTGGATTTTATCATCTTTTACAAGTTCTGCAGTTCTCGAAATCATTTCTGCCTTGTTGACTTGATAAGGAATTTCGGTAATGATAATCGCATTTCTATTTCCAATTTCTTCAAATCCTACTTTTGCACGCAGAACAATTCTACCACGACCAGTATGTAAAGCGTCACGTACTCCATCATACCCGTATATAATTCCGCCAGTAGGAAAATCTGGTGCGATGATGAATTGCATTAACTCGTCCACCGTAATTTCTGGATTATCAATATAGGCACAGATCCCATCAATCGATTCTGCAAGGTTATGAGGCGCCATATTCGTTGCCATTCCCACAGCAATACCAGAAGTTCCATTAACCAAAAGATTAGGGATTTTCGTTGGCATAACGGTTGGCTCCGTCATGGAATCATCAAAGTTATTTTGAAAATCAACGGTATCTTTGTCAAGGTCTGCTAAGATTTCATCTGAAATCTTTTTCATTCTTGCTTCCGTATAACGCATAGCTGCTGGCGGATCGCCATCCATGGAACCAAAGTTACCCTGTCCGTCAACGAGCTGATAACGCAAACTCCAAGGTTGCGCCATTCTAACCATCGCATCATAAACAGAGGTATCACCATGCGGGTGGTACTTACCAAGAACGTCTCCGACAATCCTCGCTGATTTTAAATGTTTTCTGTTTGAAAAAACGTTGAGTCCGTACATACCGTACAGGACTCTTCTGTGTACGGGTTTCAAGCCATCTCTTACATCGGGTAACGCTCTGGAAACGATTACCGACATCGAATAATCGATATAAGAGGATTTCATTTCATCAACAATGTTGATAGGAATTAACCTTTCTCCTTCTTTATGCATAATATTTTAATAAAATGAAAATCAAGCGGTTAGTATTACGCTTGAAAATTCTTACATTTCTAATTTTAATAACGTGCTAAATTACGAAAAAAATCCCGAATTTTGCCTCAAATTCTGCACCTTAAATCATAAAAAAAATAAAAAACAATGAGCGTTTTAAGCATTACTTTTCACACGACCGAAAACGTAAGTACTGACTGGGAAAAATATCTCACCGATGACCTTCATCAGATGGTTGAAAACCTGATGGAAGCAGAAAAATACATTTTATCCGAAGTACAAAGTAACATGATTTCAGAAGGTAAAAACAGCAATTTACTGTTGATTTTTGAAAACGAAGAGAAGCGCGAAGACTTTGTACAAATTGAATTACCAAATATTACAGAAAGAGTACATCTTAAGTTCGGAGAGAACGTAATGGTGTTTACAACCTATCTAAACCCAAAGAAATCAAGATTTTAAAAACCTAAATAACTTCTAAGAAACTCATTGTATCCACATTATCTGCATAGGTTTCTAATCCTGGATTTTGTGCTTCACCAAAATTAATAGAATTTAATCCAAGTTCAGGTTTAGCAACAATTGCTTGAATATTCTGAGCGTTTTCAACGATAAATTCTTCGACTTCTTCTATTTGTTGGTAACGGGTAAAATTCAGGACAGAAAGCGGCGAAAACAAGGCTGCATCCTCTTTTAGCATTACGAAATTATTATCCCAAAATCTTTCTTGATTTAACAAATAAATAGCACGATTATATTCATAATTATTAGCGTATTTGTTGTGATTTATAACAGATTCAAATTTCAGAAAACTTTCAAAGATCTGATCAATCTTAAAATCTTCGGGAATAAAAAGTCTGGTCACATTACGACAACCTAAACCAAAATATCTAAAAATATCGTCCGCCAACAGTGCTAATTCTTCTTTCGTTTCATCACCTTTTAAAACTGCGATTGAGGTTCTATTTTTTCGGATGACACTCAACGCATCTTTAAAATAATATTCTAAATATCTCGCTGTATTATTACTTCCAGTTGCAATAATAGCATCAAAATCCTTCAATCTTTCCACAAATTCATAACGAACATTTTCATCTGAAAACTCATTCCATTTTTCTAATAAAAATGGCAATAGTAATTTATCTTTTGAAGACAATTTGATCAAGGGAATATGATTACTTAAAATAACCGAAAGCACATCATGGAATCCAACCATCGGTATATTTCCAGCTAAAATTAAACCCACCTTTTTTGAAGTGGTACCAACTTTATAGCTAGAAAGCCAGTTTTTCAAATTTTTCTCTGTTAATAAATCCGCCCATTGACTCAACGCAAATTTCTGATTTTCAATAGTAAACCAAGGATTTTCGATTTCTGATCTTCGTAAGATTGCGCTCAACCGCTCATCATCTTCATTATAAACCTCTGTATTTTTGTCTAAAAATTCTTTAATATAAATACTTAGTTTACAAAGTCCTAAAATTAGTTTTTCTGTCTTCATTATGGGGGAAAATTGCTGGATTTTTAGTAATTTTGTACAAATTTAAAAAATAAAGTAGCAATGGCTATTAAAATAACAGACGAATGTATAAATTGTGGCGCTTGTGAACCGGAATGTCCGAACAATGCGATCTATGAAGGAGCAGTGGATTGGAAAGCCTCCGACGGAACTGCGCTAAAAGGTAAAGTCGTACTAAAATCTGGCTTAGCGATAGATGCAGATGAACCTCAGGAGCCGGTAAGTGATGATGTTTATTTTATTGTAACCGATAAATGCACCGAGTGCATTGGCTTCCATGAGGAACCCCAATGTGCTGCGGTTTGTCCCGTGGATTGCTGTATTCCAGATGAAGACCACGTAGAATCAGAAGAAAGCTTACTCGAGAAAAAAGCTTTTTTACACGGAGAATAATTATTCGCGTCCACTATTGTGGGCGCTTTTTGTTTTAATTTAGTAATATTTCAATATAGGAATATCAACCGACAGGTAGCCGCTTGAATTCTTTTAAAAATCAGCGTTTATGAGCAAAAAACACAACTTTAGTGCAGGTCCCTGCATTTTACCACAAGAAGTATTTGAAAAATCTGCAGAAGCGATCTTGGATTTTAACGGAATCGGATTATCTATTTTAGAAATCTCGCACCGTAGCAAAGATTTTGTTCCTGTAATGAATGAAGCCAGAGCAATCGTTAAGAGACTTATGAATCTGGGTGATGATTATGAAGTTATTTACGTAGGAGGAGGTGCAAGTTTGCAGTTTGCAATGGTTCCCTTCAATCTTATGAAAAAGGAAAACGGAAAAGCTGCCTATTTGGATACTGGAACCTGGGCTGCAGGCGCTATCAAAGAAGCTAAAAAACTAGGAACTGTAGAGGTTGTTGGTTCTTCTAAAGAAGAGAATTATTCCTTTATCCCTAAAGATTATACAGTAGGAAGCGAATATGATTATTTCCACTGTACCTCAAATAACACCATCTACGGAACTCAAATGAAAGAGTTTCCAAAAGTGGATACCTTGATGGTTTGTGATATGAGTTCAGATATCTTTAGCCGCGTGATTGATTTCTCACAATTTGATGTGATCTACGCTGGAGCACAAAAAAATATGGGTCCTGCAGGAACAACATTAGTGGTCATTAAGAAAGAAATATTAGGCAACACAGGACGAGATATTCCGTCTTACCTTGATTATTCGTTGCATATTGCAAAAGAATCAATGTTCAATACCCCACCCGTTTTCCCTGTTTACGCGTCCTTATTGACTTTACAGCATTTAGAAAACAATGGTGGAATTGCTGCAGCTGAAGCAAGAAACGAAGCCAAAGCAGCATTACTTTACACAGAAATTGACAGAAACCCATTGTTTGAAACATTTTGTAGAAAAGAAGACCGTTCTCTAATGAATGTTTCTTTCAAACTAACAGATGATTCTAAAAAAGAAGCCTTTGACAATGCCTGGAAAGAAGCAGGAATCAATGGTCTAAATGGGCACCGAAGTTTAGGTGGATATCGTGCGAGTATGTATAATGCTTTGCCAATAGAGAGTGTTCAGGTTTTAGTTCACGTAATGCAAAATTTAAAATAAATGATAGTATTGGCTAATGACGGCATATCGAAAGCCGGAGAACAGATGCTGCAAGATGCTGGAATTGAGTTATTAGAAGCTAAGGTTTCACAAGAACATCTTATCAATTTCATTAACGAAAATAAAGTAAACGTTTTATTGGTACGTAGCGCTACTAAAGTTCGTAAAGACCTTATTGATAGCTGTCCGGAGTTGAAAATTATTGGACGTGGCGGAGTTGGAATGGATAATATTGATGTAGAATATGCGATTGAAAAAGGTTTGTATGTCATCAATACTCCAAAAGCTTCATCCAGATCTGTAGCAGAAATGGTTTTTGCCCATTTTTTCTCTTTGGCTCGTTTTCTACATGAATCCAACCGAATCATGCCACTAGAAGGTGATACGCATTTTAACGCGTTGAAAAAATCATTTTCATCAGCTGTTGAATTAGAAGGTAAAACTTTGGGGGTAATCGGTTTTGGGGGTATTGGACAAGAAGTTGTAAAAATTGGAATTTCTTTAGGAATGAAGGTTAAAGTCCTTACTAGACAGCCAAAAACGGAAACAATTTCTTTAGATTTTTTTGACGGTCAAAAACTAGAATTTAAAATAACCTCCAATAATAACACCGAAGAGTTTTTAAAAGATCTTGACTTCCTAAGTATCAATACGCCAAAAACAAAAGAATATATTATAGACACACCTCAGTTTGAAAAAATGAAAGACGGTATTTTTATCGTGAATACTGCAAGAGGTGGCGTGATTAATGAAGTTTCTTTGATGCAGTTTATTGAATCAGGGAAAATTGCAGGTGCAGCACTGGACGTTTTTGAAAATGAACCAACTCCCGAACTTGCTATTCTGATGAATCCTAATTTATCACTTTCACCGCATTTAGGAGGAAACACGCAGGATGCACAAGAAAAAATAGGCAAAGAACTTGCGGAGCAAATTATTGCAATCAATAAGAAATTGTAAATAACATATGCCTATATTTAAACCATTTCGAGGAATACGACCGAGTGAAGAATTTGTTGACATTTTCCCAACGCATCCGCTGGATAATTTCTCGCAGGAAGAAATTAATAAAAAATCTCAAGTTGAATCATCTTACATTCAAATGGTTAAACCTTACGTGGTTAGTAAATCGAAGGATCTTGATCGAAATTTGAGAAAAATCAGAACAAATTTTGAAGAACTTTTAGCCGAAAGAAAACTAGTGCAAGACAACTCTTCTTATTACCTTTATGAACAGTTTTTGCCTAATAAATCTATTTTCAGAGGATTACTCGGCTTAGTAAGCGTGGAGGATTTCTGGAATGGGAAAATAAAAAAGCACGAATCAACATTAACGCACAGAAAGGAAAAATTAGCCTATTATCTTGAAAAAGTAAATGTACAGGCAGAGCCAGTTCTATTGACTTATATGGCAAATCCTAAAGTGGAGCTGTTAATGAATCACGAAGAAAAAAACGTTCCCATTCTCAACTACTTAGACGACAATGGAACGCGACATAAGATCTGGCGCATCGATAACCGGCTAAAAATGCTTCAGTTTAAAGAAGTATTGGAGCAGATTGATTCTTTTTATATTGCGGACGGTCATCACAGAATAGGATCTACTGCACTACATGCAAAACGGCAGCAGGATAAAAACAAAAAGCAAACGGGTTCAGAACCTTATAATTATGTTTTTAGTTTCATTGTCTCTAACCAATCTATAAAGATTCATGATTACAACCGTTTCATCCATGACTTAAACGGCTTGTCGGATGAGGAATTTTTAAAAAAAATAGAGAAAAATTTTCTCATTCATGATAAAGGAATACAGCCTTATTTTCCATCGCAGAAGTTCCATATTTCGATGTATTTCAAAGGTAGATTTTACTCTCTTCATGTAAAACATGACTTCAGAAAGCAGCCGAATGAACTAAATGACTTAGATCATTATCTCCTGGAGGAATATATCATCAAAGACATTTTGGGAATTGAAAATCCAAAAACTACTGATAAGATTTCTTATCTTAAAGGTAATTCTACCATTCAGGGCATACAAACGATTAAAGAGCGTGTAGATTCTGGTGAAGCAAAAGTCGGTTTTGGTATTTTTCCTGTAAGTTTTAATGACTTATTAAAAGTATCTGACCAAAATATCAAGATGCCACCAAAATGTACCTATATCGAACCAAAACTGGTTACTGCACTGCTCATGTATGATATGAAATAGTTACTTAAGTAAATTTAGCCGTTTTTTAAAGAGCAGATTATGGAAATAGAATCTTAAAAAAGACGAAAGTCCAATTTCTTATAATTTTTCTTTAAATTTGAATTTACTAATTTAACTGTAGCATCCATGAAATATTCAATTACAAAATTACTTCCGCTTTTTCTAGGCGGATTTTTATTTGCACAAACATCAGCAGATTCAGTTCAATTCAAAAATATTTCTGATGAGATCCTGGTCAATGGAACTGCTTACCAGAATTTACATCAATTAACCAAAACAATTGGACATCGTTTAAGCGGTTCGCAAGCTTACGAAAAAGCAACTGATTGGGCGGTTCAAAAATTAAAAGATGCTGGCGCTGATAAAGTCTGGAAAGAACAAGTGATGGTCCCGAATTGGGAAAGAGGTAAAGAATCTTTATTTATCAAAGATAAAAGTGGAAAATGGAGATTTTTAAAAATGCTTTCTTTAGGAAATTCAGAGGGAACAAAGGGTAAGGATGTCGAAGCAGAAATTATTTTTGTAAAAAATAAAGAAGAATTCGATCAATTGTCTGCGGAGCAAGTAAAAGGTAAAATTGTATTTTTCAATTACGCATTTAACCAAAAATTTATTTCTACGGGGCAAGCTTATGGCGACGCTGGGATCTACCGCCGGGCATCCGCTTCATGGGCAGGAAAAAAAGGAGCGAAAGCCGTAATTATACGTTCACTTTCTTCGGCATTTGATGACGTACCACATACTGGAATGATGCGCTATGATGCGGATGACACCACGAAAATACCTGCGGTCGCTATTGGGCCAAAAAGTGCAGACGAATTGGAAAAGACCTTACAAACTGAAAAAGTTTATGCAAAACTGAATTCTAATGCAACCATGAAAGGGCAAATACTGTCTCATTCAGTCATAGGAGAAATTAGCGGGAACAAAGATAAAAGCGTGATTGTAGTTGGCGGACATTTGGATTCCTGGGATGTTGGCGAAGGAGCACAAGATGATGGCGCCGGAATTGTTCAAAGTATTGAAGTACTACGAACTTTCAAAAAATTAGGAATTAAAAATAACCATACGATCAGAGTAGTATGTTTCGCTAATGAAGAAAACGGGGTAAGAGGCGGAAATCAATATGCTGAAAATATAAAAAAGAATAATGAAAAACACCTCTTTGCTATTGAAAGCGATGGTGGAGGTTTTACGCCGCGCGGCATTGCTTTGGTAATGGATCAAACCAAACGTAAGCAAATTCAATCCTGGCGATCACTCTTTTTACCTTATGGAGTTCATAATTTCGAAATGGAATATGCGGGAACAGATATCGAACCGATGGAACCTTTGGGTGTTCCCCTGGCGGAATTAGTACCTGATTCTCAGCGCTACTTCGAAATTCACCACTCAGAAGAAGACACTTTTGATAAAGTGAACCGTAGAGAGTTATTATTGGGAGCCACCGTAATGGGGCAACTCATCTATATGATTGATAAAAACTGGTAATGAGAAAACCAGCAATTCACGATAGCTTTTGGAATGCTATAAAAGGAATTATTTGGATTTTGAAATCCGAAAGGAATTTCCAGATTGAAGTTTTTGCTTTATTGGCCAATCTCTTTTTGATTGTTTATTTAAAGGTTTCGGCGGTAGACGCTGCTATAATTCTGATGATGTGCTCTGCCGTTTTAAGTCTGGAAATTCTAAATACATGCGTAGAAAAACTTTGCGATGTTATTCAACCAAAATTTGATGCACGAATTAAAATTATCAAAGACGTTGCTGCTGGTGCCGTACTGCTCATGGCGATTAGTTCCTTATTTGTGGGAATTTTAATTTATTCTAAATATCTGTTTTAAATATAGTTTCATCGTACGAAGACTTTGCCGCTTGATAACCAATCTCAAAAATCTCTTCTAATCGGGTCGCATTTCTTTCGAAAGTTCCATAACTGGCTAACTTTTTGGAAGTAATGATCCAGTCGCAGTAAGAGAATTTATGGATCTCTGTGCGATGCGACATTAACTCATAAGCTCTGGTAGTTATGGATTTTATGGTGTTCAAATCCCCAATTTCAACGTCTTGCGGTGGCGAAACATAAACACCAACCAGTTTTTTACAATCCAGGTGGATAATATCTGCCGGAAAATTATTTAACACTCCACCGTCACTAAACATTTCATTACCGACAATGTAGGGAACTGTAATTCCTGGAATGGAGCAGGAAGCGATTACGGCATCTACGATCCTGTCTTTGCCATTAAATATTTTCTGTTCACCTGAAACCAGCTCTGTAGCAATTATTTTCAAATTGATATCCAATTCTTCAATCGTCATATCTTTAAAAATAGGATAAAGATAATTTGAAAAAATTTTAGAAGAGACCAAACCAGGTTTGTTAAAGGTAAAATGTCGCCAGTTAAAAAAATAAACCGATTTAAAAAAGTCCAGAATTTCTTCGCCAGATTTCCCAATTCCATACAAAGCTCCAACAATAGATCCTGCACTACAGCAGGCCAAAACATCTGCGGTGATATTTTTCTCTGCCAAAAAGGTTAAAACTCCAGCATGAGCGACACCTTTGGTTCCTCCACCAGAAAGTACCAATCCAAGATTATATTTTTCCATAGTTAAAAGTTAGTCAAAAATAAGAAACCACAGAAGAAATTCTGTGGTTTCGGTCTATTAATTTAAGATGCTATGCTTTCTATTTTAAAAGATATTCCTGCATAAATTTGATCACCGCCAATCTCTGAAAATCTACATTTTCTTTTTTGCGGAAACCATGACCTTCATTTTTAGCTTCTAAATACCAAACCGTATTTCCCTGTGCTTTCAATTTATCACGCATTTGAATTGCCTCTGTTACTGGAACTCGCGCATCGTTGATTCCCTGAATAATGAACATTGGTTTTTTGGTTTCTGTATCGAATAAATACATGTAAGATTCATTCGCTGAAACATATTCGCTAACAATAATTTTTTTGCCGTCTGCTGAAAGATCAGAAATTCCCCAACCGCCACCTTTCAATTCCAGAATCAATTTGGTTCCGTTTGGTTTCAATGGATTCATGTAATAAATATCACGATCGCCGCCATTTCTTTTAGTCGATGAAAAATAAAATCCTGAACAATCTTTTTTCCAGCGCATTCCACCATTTTGAGATCTGCCGCCATCGGTTAACAATGTAGATTCCATGGTGTTTAAATCTAATCTAAAAAGTTGTCCGAATTCATTTCCACCAATATCTTTTGAATAGACCAAGTATTTTCCTTCCGTTGATTCGTAATCTGCGGAATTTACAGGTTCGTCAAAAAAGGTGACCTGTTTTCTGTTGCCTAAAGGTTAGTTTAAATGATGCAGTTGAATGGTAGACGCAAACCGCGTCACCATAATCAATTCTTTTCCGTTCGGGTGGATTGCGGTAAAGTTGGCACTTCTGCTTTCCGTATATTTCTTGATTTTTTCATTTAAACTTTTGGGAATTGCAGGAATGTTCTCCGTTATTAAATTCTCGTTCGGAACAACATTTTCACTTTTGGTTTGCGAAAAAACTGCTGTGTCAGAAAAAAGAAAAATAAGTAAAAAGTATTTAATTTTTATTGCTATTAATTTGAAGTTAAGATAGGACTTTTTGGGAATTAAAAACCACAATGTTAAGATGTGGTGCCGTTTTAACATTGATTAAAGTAAAAATTACAAATACTAATTATCAGATAAAGAATTTTTATTTTGGTTAGGTTTTGCAAGAAGATCTTTATATAATTTTTTATATTTTCTATATTGATAGAATAAAACCAATGTGATTGCAGAATGAAGCAGCACGAAAAGCAGTACATTCAATTTCTGGTAGGTGATACCAAGCATTTTTCTCATTACCTGCATTATTTTCACGCAGATCCAAAACAAGGTGTCCATTTATATTTTTTTTAATTAATCTGCTAAAAATTGTAAAGGAAAACTTTTGCTACTCCTCTGTCAAAACTTAATGTTAAGATAGTAATTTTTTGGAATTAAAAAACCACAATTTCAAGTTGTGGTTTTGTTTAAGTGGATATAAAGATTGTACGGTTTAAGTGAAACCACACGAAAGGATTCGTGCGGTAGCGAGGATATTTATCTTTCCATTAAAAGTTTTAATTTTGAACAGATTGCGCTATTTCAATTACCTTATTTTCTCTTTCGAGTTTAATTTTAAGGGGAATGTTGTAGAATTTTTGAAGAAAAGAATACATTTCACAATTGTTAACAGGCGGTTTTTCTCCATTAATACTAATGATATGATCCCCTAATTTCAATTGATTATTTTTTGTTGAAAGACTTACAATATGAGTTTTCTTTTTTTCAGAATCATATCTGGTATAAAAACCTAAATTTTTCAAGGGAGTTTCGCTAATATAATCTTTGCCAATTTGTTTTAAATATAGCTTTTTACCTTTTAGATCTAAATAGGATATAAACTGACTGATAAATCCAAACCCCATATTATTAAGATCATTTCTAGAGGTTTCTACGGTTTGATTTTCTATTTTTAGTTTCCCTATTTGTACTTCTGCATTGTATATTGTATGAATTACATCCTCCTTATTATTGAATCCGTGAATACCCCAACTACTTCCTTTTTTCTTATATGCAATATGTTTCGTTGTTTTTATATATTGGTCAAGTTTGTAATCTGATATCCTTAATTTACCAGCACTTCCTGTATCAAACAATACATATCGCCCCTGTTTCCCAATTTTAACATGAAAACGAGGATTATTTGACTTTCGCAATTTTATTTTAGTAAAATCAGCGATTTTATCTTCGTTAAAACTAGAGGGATTATAAAAAATAAGTTCTTTTTTATCGGGATTAATCTCAATTATATAATCTTCCATAACATCACGTCCAATAATGCCGCTAATAGTTGAATTAGTACAGTTAAATTCCGAAAGCATACTTAAATCAGTATAAATGACTTCTTTATCAAACTGCTTGTCGAGAAAATTAAAAGAAAACTTAACCTGATCCATAGATTTTCTCACACTATTAATTCCTCCCACATCATCTATTTTGCTTGAAATTGAAAGACCAGAAAAAACTTGTGAATTAATTACTGTTTTATACGCTCCGGTATCAAAAACAAATTGATGCATACTGCCATTCACAGATACATTAACAACAGGCATTCCAAATGGATTTTCATAAGGAATAATTAATTCTTGTGCATTGCTTCTAGCAAAAAACAAGACCAGGATAAAAAAAGTAATTTTGTGCATCATTGATTTTTTTTTAAATGAAGTTATCGCCTTGAAGATAACTTTTAATTTTTATGTTGATAGTACTATTGATATGTTTGTGGAAAACGTGTTAGATTGCAACCATCTCCACCAATTTAAAATTAAATTATTGTTTTTCTATTTCCCTTTTTAGGCATCCTAAAAAATGTAGGAAAAATTTTGATAATCTTTTGTCAAAACTTAGTGTTAAGATAGAAAATTTCACCGATTAAAAAACCACAATTTTAAATTATAGTTTTGTTTGTTTGGATAGAAAGTCTGTAACTTTTTAAATGAGAACACATGAAAGGATTCGTGCGGTAGCGAGGATAAAGTATAATATGTACGGATTTAAAATCCGCGTCATTAGTTTAATCTTTCACGTGTTAAACGGATAAAAACAAATAAAAAAAATACAAAAAAGATCCAATCATTGATGCCGTAAATTGTATAAAATATTCCAGCCATTTTATCTTTTTCAAGTACATCTGTAAGATTATTTGTTGTCATCCATTTTGTCCAATGTGTTGCATAAATCAATTTTTCAAGGGTAAATACGGCAACGAGCCATTTTAAATTATAAAAATTTTTAGAAACAGTGATATAAGCAAAACCCCAAAGCACAATCATTAATAATCCAAAATTTGACATTGCTTGATTGTCAAATTCGGTAATAACGGGATTGGTGAAAATTCTGGAAAAAGTTAAAACACCAGAAATATTCATCAATCCAGCTACAATAAATCCTTTCGTGAGGAGTTCGTTATTTATTTTCATTTTTAATCGATTTATTAATAGGTTTCGGCTAATGGTTTTATAATTTTGCTTTTGAAGTTAAATTATTAGATGGGAAAGTATTGGTGAAGAGACACGGATTACAAATCCGCGTCATTTAGTTTGTTTTTAGTTGAAGTAGAATTTTTTCATCTTGAATTATCTTGTCTTCATTACAAAGTTTTCGAATAATTCAAATTGATCTTTAATCTCGTGATTTTTTTTTATTCATTGTATTTTGATAAAATTACAGCCAACCGTTGGGTATTTGCGAAGAAAGCCCTTATTCATGGAGTGATTTCGGGGATTTTTTTGCAAATACTTTGTTGGCTGTACTGGTATTCTACTGTTGTATTAAAATTACATTTTCAGGTAAAGATATTGTTTTATCAAAGGGTTTCAATTTTGTACCAGGAGAATTTTTAATGCTCAATATTTTTATATGTGTAGAATTAATATATTGAATTTCACTTTCAATACTTTTATTTTTACTATCATGATTTAAAAAAACATACAAACTATTTGGTATATTATCTATAGAATTCCCTATTATGCTCCATTTTTTATCTTTAAACCCGGAAGAAGAATATCTTATATTATCTTCAATTACATTTCCATTTTCTATTAACTGATGAAATCCCAAAATAACATCAGAAGTCATACCATTTGGATAGAGTATATTTTCCTTTTTTAAAATCAAAACCAAATTATTATTTCCATTTTTCCATTCCCAAGTACCTATGAATTTATCAACATATGGATCTGAAATATTATCTCCAGGTTTTTGGGAAAAACACATAGTACAAGCTAAAATGGGTAATAGGGTCATTATTATTTTTATTGTATTTTTCATTTATTCTTTATTTAATTTATTGTTTAACTTATGGGCAATCCTTTGGAATCACATTTCCATTTTTATCTTTTTCTAGCAATTGCCAGTTTTTCATATTGTCTGACCCTTTAAATAATTTGAGACCAGAACTATTTTGTGACAAATAATTTAGAAATTGATTTTCATTAGAAGATACTGAATTTGTCGTTGTAATTTTATAAGCTTTGACATACATGTTTTTGTATGCATTAATCATATCATTATCAAATGTATTTCCATCAAACAAGCTCTCTGCAAAATTTCCAAAGTTTTCTATATTATCAATCACTAAATAATATTGAGTACCAGAATTAGTTACAACACCCATTACAAAATTTTCTAATTCTTTTATATTTCCACTTTTGTATAAACCAGCCAATGCAAACAAATCATCAGGAGAAAAAAATAGAAAGTGCACCAACATCATGTGAATGGATATAAGCATTTACCGGTGCGTTATCTATATATAAATCATGTAGTCCATTATCTTCCCCAATATATGCGGTTTCTTTAACTTCGCCATTTTCCTTATTTAAAGTATAAGCATATTCCTTAGTCTGGTTAGTTTTTGTTTTCAAATCAGACATTAAAGCTTTTGTTTTTGGATCCTTTCCATATTTAGACATTTTCGCACACGGATCTTCATCATCAGTGACATTAGGTCTTGTGCCATCATAGGTGTAGCCATCTGGTGGATAATAACCATCATCACTATCATCATAATCGTTTGCAAAGACATAGGTGGTCGTACATGTTGTCGTAGAAGAAGCTAAGGGAAGGGTTGGGTACTTACGAAGAGAGCCCCTTATTCAACATATGATTTCGGGGATTTTTTTGCAAATACTTTGTTGGCTGTACTGGTATTCTACTGTTTTATTAAAATTATATTCTGTGGTAAAGAAATTGTTTTATCATATGGTTTTAACTTTGTACCAGGAGAGTTTTTAATGCTTATGATTTTTATATGTGTGGAGTCAATATATTGAATTTCACTTTCAATCCCTTTATTTTTAGCTTTATGAATTATTCCTACTACTAATAAATTAGAATTATTATCATCTGAATTCCCTAAAATACTCCACTTTCTATTATTGAAATTTGTATTTGAAAAGCTAATATTATCTTCAATTACATTTCCATTTTCTATTAACTGATGAAATCCCAAAATAACATCAGAAGTCATACCAGTTGGATAGAGTATATTTTCCTTTTTTAAAATCAAAACCAAATTATTATTTCCATTTTTCCATTCCCAAGTACCTATGAATTTATCAACATATGGATCTGAAATATTATCTCCAGGTTTTTGGGAAAAACACATAGTACAAGCTAAAATGGGTAATAGGGTCATTATTATTTTTATTGTATTTTTCATTTATTCTTTATTTAATTTATTGTTTAACTTATGGGCAATCCTTTGGAATCACATTTCCATTTTTATCTTTTTCTAGCAATTGCCAGTTTTTCATATTGTCTGACCCTTTAAATAATTTGAGACCAGAACTATTTTGTGACAAATAATTTAGAAATTGATTTTCATTGGAAGATACTGAATTTGTCGTTGTAATTTTATAAGAACAAGCTCTCTGCAAAATTTCCAAAGTTTTCTATATTATCAATCACTAAATAATATTGAGTACCAGAATTAGTTACAACACCCATTACAAAATTTTCTAATTCTTTTATATTTCCACTTTTGTATAAACCAGCCATTGCAAACAAATCATCAGGAGAAAAAAATAGAAAGTGCACCAACATCATGTGAATGGATATAAGCATTTACCGGTGCGTTATCTATATATAAATCATGTAGACCATTATCTTCCCCAATATATGCGGTTTCTTTAACTTCGCCATTTTCCTTATTTAAAGTATAAGCATATTCCTTAGTCTGGTTAGTTTTTGTTTTCAAATCAGACATTAAAATTTTAGTTTTTGGATCCTTCCCATATTTAGACATTTTCGCACACGGACTTCCTCTTCATTAGAAACATTAGGTCTTGTGCCATCATAGGTGTAGCCATCTGGTGGATAATAACCATCATCACTATCATCATAATCGTTTGTAAAGATATAGGTGGTCGTACAAGTTGTTGTAGAAGAAGCTAAGGGAACGCAATTTGAGTCACTTGCATCGCCCGTACATCCCACATCAATGTTCGAGTGCTTCAAAAAATCTCACATCAGTTCCCAAAAAAAGCAGTTCTTCTAAAAAACTGCTTTGGGTATCTAAATTCTAAAAACGACAACTCCATAACCCACCAAAATACCGCTGAAAAGCCACCGAAGGTTCCGTTCAACGGGCTTTACCTCAATATTTATTTTTTTTAAAGGATTCGGTGATTGTTAATTCATTTCTTGTCTTGCAGACAAAACGAAAGCTTAGTTATTGGCTATAGTGGCATTAATTTTTACCAGAAACATAAATGTCATAAATGATTAATTTGCCAAGATTTTTTTCATCTTCTTTTGTCCACTCTGTACATTCAGGTTTATCATAAGTACATTTATCTCCTTTTAAATCACCGTTTTGATTAAAATTTACAGTAATTCTTGTTGGTTTTTCTTCTATATCTTTTGCAGTTGACTTTTTATAAATAGATTTAGAAACAAACAAAAAACTAATTCTATTTATTTCATTGAAATTTTTATTTGGTGAGGGAATAATTGACTTAATTTCAACATTTATATTTTTAAGTAGATAACTTAAAGGTTTCCCAACAAAGTTTTTCTTATTAATTTCTAATTTTTTCGCATCACTTACAGACTTCATAGTTGTTTGAGAACAAGCCATAAAAGAAAGTAGAACTATAATAAGAGTGAATGCTTTATTTAAATTTTTCATTTTGATTATTTTTAATTTGGACATGGTGTATTTGTATATGTCGTAGTTCCAGCAGTATCTGTATTGCTAATATAATTAACTTTTTTAAAATTTCCATTATTATCCATTTTGGTGAGCATGATTCCAGAATTATACTTATCTAAAATAACAGAAAGTGCCATTTCTTGATTATCATTGTTATAGAATGAAATATCATCCCACTCATTGAAAAGCGGTTGAGGAAAATTGACAAAATTTCCACCATATGGGTTAGAGGTAATACTGGGTGGATAATTTTTAAGAAATATATTCATTGCAGTTTTATCTGTTACAACCAATGCATAAGTTGTTCCATTTAATGTTACAACATATCTTGTGCTATAATTTGTAAATTGTTGCTGATTACTAATTAAAACATACAAATCTCCAGTTGAAGGTGGATTATTTCCAGGATGATTATGTAAATCTGCAATTGGATCGGAAAAAGTATGAGTTAATGTGCCAGAACTTGTTCCTCCCGTTTGAACGGACGTAGATTTTGTCTCATAATTCACATTTCCAAAAACCACTCCATTTTCTTTTCCATTTTTCATGCCAGTAATAGTTGTTTTTGCAGTATTAAATGCGGTAGATTTTGAAGTTGTAGTTGCTCGTGTAGAACCCGCTTTCGCTTTCGCACACGGATCTTCATCATCAGTAACATTAGGTCTTGTGCCATCATAGGTGTAGCCATCTGGCGGGTAATAACCATCATCACTATCATCATAATCGTTTGTAAAGATATAGGTGGTTGTACAAGTTGTTGTAGAGGAAACTATCGGAGTGCAGTTTGCACCACTTGCATCTTGGGTACATCCCACGATTAAAGTCCGGGTACTACAGCTGGTAACAGGTTGCCAATATGCTCTTGATGTTGAATTATTGCTTGGGTAAGCAGTATCTTTGAGCGGTTTCAAAAGTCTTTTAGAAAAAATGATATTCTGGAAGAATGAAATAGATTCCGTATCCTCGGTATGGCTGAAAAAAACTTTGTTCGTTTTTTTATTCCTTATTCCTTGCATTACACTCACTACTTTTTCATTTTTAATAATAGGAACGCTCACAAAACTCTCATCAAATTGTCCGAAAGTCATGGCATAATCCCAATCTAATCTTCCAAAATCTTGTTCGAATTTTATTTCATTAAAATTCGTTTCAAATATTTTCTTTACATTTTTAATGTAAAGCAGATCCTCTTCCCATAAGGATTTAGAGGCCAGTTCTTTTTTTGAGCTTCATGTGGTGTAATCGTTTCCTCTGTTCTATAGGAAACCATCAAGAGTAAAAATCCGAAGATTGCAAGAAATATTGTTTTTCTCAGGGTTTTAATTTTTCCATTTTACTTCACAGTTAAGAGCGAAAGAGCAGGAAATAGGTGAGTTTTACGCTCAATATTTTATTTTACCTAAAATAGCAAATCTAATTTGTACCTCATTACGGGAAACCGTAATGAGACGATATTTTTTTACAACAAATGCATTGTATTGCAGAAGTGGAAGCGGTTCCGTACAACCCGGGTTTCATTATTCGTGCTTCGTACGCAACGAAAAAGCTTAGTTGATGTGAGAAGGGGCTTCGTGAAGCGAAGAGCTTCACACATCAGCAAATGAAATCCGCCTAACGATGTACTAAAAGGAGAAGCGAAGACTTATAGTAGATCGGTTGCGTATAGTGGTGCTTTTTTTACTGTTTAGTTAGAATTATATTTTCGGGGTATATAATTGTTGGATCAAACTTAGGTTTTCCTGGGAAATTTAATTTCAAACCAGGTGTGTTTTTTATTGATGTAATTTTCAAATGATTATTATCAATATATTCAATTATCATATTCAAATTCTTATTTCGAGATATATTAAATATTGTGGGATCAATTAAATTAGGTTTTTCTTCTTCACCAAAGGTAAAGAGAGAGCCTTTATTTTCGTTATAATTAGTATAGATAAATTGGGTATTATCTTCTATCGTTATTCCATTTTTCACTAATTTGTGAAATCCAATAAGAGCATCTGCTCTAACATCATTGTCTATTGGTAATTTTATATTTTCTTTTTTAAAGATTAATATAAATAAGTCATCATTATTACTCCATTTCCAAGTGCCGACAAACTTGTCGAGATTATTGTTTAAATAATTATCACCATTTGCAAAATCTTTACTTTGATTTTGTGCCTTACAATTTGAAAAATTCACACCCACAAAAGTTACCATAAGTACGATTAGTGTTTTTATTATTAATTTCATAATTTATTTTTTAAGGACATTTATCTTCTTTAATTTCATTTTTATTATCACCTTTTCCAATTTTTGACCAAGAATTCATATCAGCATCACCCTTCATGACACTT
The DNA here is from genome assembly GCF_007362475.1 of Chryseobacterium sp. SNU WT5. Classification (NCBI taxonomy): domain Bacteria; kingdom Pseudomonadati; phylum Bacteroidota; class Flavobacteriia; order Flavobacteriales; family Weeksellaceae; genus Chryseobacterium; species Chryseobacterium sp. SNU WT5. The sequence goes on along the minus strand of NZ_CP041687.1, from coordinate 2,555,443 downwards.
AATCCAGAGTTATTTAATTTTAAATAATTCAAAAAATTATATTCGTTTTGTATATTAGTATTAGATTGATTTACCTTAGATAAGTTTGCGTACATATGATTATAAATATCAAAACCATATTGTAAAACCATATTAGCAAAGTTAGAAAACTTCTGTAAATCATCAATTATTAAATAGTATTGCGTACCCGAATCTGTAACCACCCCCAATACGAAATTATTTGGATCTCGAATAAATCCGCCTTTATAAGCACCAGCAATATTGAAAATATCATCTGGGGAAAATATAGAGAGTAGACCAGTATAATGAGAATGAATAATAACATTCACTCCAGAAGAAACATCTATATCAAGAAAGCTATTACCAATTTCTCCCTCAAAATAAGTTTCTACTAAAGAATTGCTTTCATCTGTTAGCGTATACCCCTTTTCTTTATTACTTGATGTTTCAGCCTTTAAATTTCTCATTAAGCTTTTAGTTTTTTCACTTTTTCCATATTTAGACATTTTCGCACACGGATCTTCCTCTTCATTAGAAACATTCGGTCTTGTGCCATCATAGGTGTAGCCATCTGGTGGATAATAACCATCATCACTATCATCATAATCGTTTGTAAAGATATAGGTGGTCGTACAAGTTGTTGTAGTGGAAACTATCGGAGTGCAGTTTGCACCACTTGCATCTTGGGTACATCCCACAATTAAAGTCCGGGTACTACAACTGGTAACAGGTTGCCAATATGCTCTTGATGTGGAATTATTGCTTGGGTAAGCAGTATCTTTGAGCGGTTTCAAAATTCTTTTAGAAAAAATGATATTTTGGAAGAATGAAATAGATTCCGTATCCTCGGTATGGCTGAAAAAAACTTTATTCGTTTTTTTATTCCGTATCCCTTGCATTACACTCACTATTTTTTCATTTTTAATAATAGGAACGCTCACAAAACTCTCATCAAATTGTCCAAAAGTCATGGCATAATCCCAATCTAATCTTCCAAAATCTTGTTCGAATTTTATTTCATTAAAATTCGTTTCAAATATTTTCTTTACATTTTTAATGTAAAGCAGATCCTCTTCCCATAAGGATTTAGAGGCCAGTTCTTTTTTTGAGCTTCATGTGGTGTAATCGTTTCCTCTGTTCTATAGGAAACCATCAAGAGTAAAAATCCGAAGATTGCAAGAAATATTGTTTTTCTCATACGCCTAATTTTAGAGGTTAATAATGTAGGTTGTGTGTTTTTCGAGAAGTTGTAAGTAACTTACAACCGCTAAATAAATATATAAATAAAATTACACTTTCTAATAAATTTTAACTACAATTTGATTTATTGTTAAAAAAACCGTTATTTAACCCTATAAAAGATTTAATTAATTTCTGTTTAATCTTTGTTACTTCATATCTAAAATCTACTATTAACAATTTGGTTAAATTGAGTATTTCAATGGCAGATATAAAATCATTCTAAACAATAAAGGAAATAGTTTTGCAGCCTGGCTTGAACGGAAATCCTTTTTTAGGTGGGCAAAACCGAAGGCTAAAAAAGATTGACTTTATCCTCTTATTATTTTAATTTGAATCGTCGAAACTAGTACCTAGTTTTGAGAGTGGAAGACGGTTAAAGCTGCCCAAATAAATAGAATGATTAGACTTGCTTAAAGCCAAAATTTCATCCTAATAAAAAACCACAGACAATGCTGTGGTTTTCTAGTATTCTATATGAAAGTTATATCTTAGATGTGAATCACTTCGCCATAAGCGGCAGCAACTGCTTCCATCACGGCTTCTGAAATCGTTGGATGCGGGTGAATTGATTTCAGAACTTCGTGACCAGTTGTTTCTAATTTACGCGCTACAACTGCTTCTGCGATCATATCGGTAACGCCATCGCCGACCATATGACAACCTAACCATTCGCCGTATTTGGCATCGAAAATCACTTTGATGAAACCATCGGTATCGCCGTTTGCTGTAGCTTTACCTGAAGCTGAGAATGGGAATTTACCTACTTTCAATTCGTAGCCTTTTTCCTTTGCTTGCTTCTCGGTCAAACCAACCGACGCCACTTCTGGATGAGCATACGTACAACCAGGAATATTGCCGTAATCAATTTTTTCTACGTGAAGGCCTTTGATCTTTTCCACACAGGTAATTCCTTCTGCTGACGCAACGTGAGCTAATGCCTGAGTTGCCAAAATATCACCAATTGCGTAATAACCAGGTACAGAAGTTTCGTACCATTCGTTCACTAAAACTTTTCCTTTATCAGTTTGGATTCCTACTTCTTCGAAACCTTGACCTTCGATATTGGAAGCGATTCCAACAGCAGATAATAAAATATCAGCTTCTAAAGTAATGTTTCCAGTAGCCGTTTTCACGGTTGCTTTTACACCGTTTCCAGATGTATCCACAGATTCTACGGAAGCATTGGTCATGATCTCGATCCCTGATTTTTTCAGAGACTTCTCAACGTGTTTTGAAGTATCTTCATCTTCCACTGGAAGAATGTTTGGCATGAATTCTACAACGGTAACTTTGGTTCCCATGGTGTTATAGAAATCAGCGAACTCAATTCCTATCGCACCTGACCCGACAACGATCATCGATTTTGGTTGCTCAGGAAGATTCAGAGCCTGTCTGTATCCAATTACTTTTTTTCCATCCTGTGGAAGATTCGGTAATTCTCTGGAACGCGCTCCAGTTGCGATGATAATATGTTCACCTGAATATTCAGTTGCTTTTCCTTCTTTATCGGTTACAGAAACTTTTTTACCTTTTTGAATTTTGGCTGTTCCCATGATCACATCAATCTTGTTTTTCTTCATTAGGAAAGCAATTCCACCACTCATTTTAGTGGCAACTCCTCGACTTCTCTGGATGACTTTAGAAAAATCAAAACCTGGATTTTCTACTTTATTTAAACCGTATTGTTCGGCCTGTTGCAAATATTTAAAAACGTGCGCAGATTTTAATAATGCTTTTGTCGGGATACATCCCCAGTTCAAGCAAATTCCGCCTAAGCTTTCTTTTTCAATAATGGCTGTTTTAAAACCTAATTGTGCGGCTCTGATTGCCGTAACGTAACCACCAGGTCCACTCCCAATGACAATAATATCGTAGTTCATTATTTAAAAATTTGATGCGAATTTACGGAAATTTTTTGAGGTTTAATAGCGTTAATTAAAAACCCTTTCAACCTTTTAAAGGCTGAAAGGGTTGATTATTTAAAACGTTCAGAAGTAATTGATATCCCGATTAGATTTTCGGAAATTTCGTAGGATTTGTTTCCGTAAATAAGGCATAAACTTTCTCTACCATATCATCAACACTTGGTTTGCTGAAGTAGTCACCATCACTCGCATACGGTGGACGGTGATTTTCTGCAGAAATCGTCAGTGGATCGGAATCCAAATATCTAAAGGCTTTTTGTTTTTCTAAAATCTGCTGAAGAATAAATGCTGACGCTCCACCTTCTACGTCTTCATCGATGATCACCAATCTATTGGTTTTCTTCACACTTTCGGAAATCTCATGACTTAAATCAAATGGGATTAAAGATTGAATATCAATCACTTCCGCAGAGATTCCGATTTTTTCTAATTCCTGTGCTGCTTCCATTACCAATCTCCAGGTTGAACCATAAGTTACTAAGGTAACATCCCTACCGTCTTTGGTAACTTCAATTTTCCCAACAGGAACCGTAAACTCACCGATGTTATCAGGTTGTTTTTCTTTCAATCGATACCCATTCAAACATTCAATAATTAAAGCAGGTTCATCCGCTTGGAGCATGGTGTTATAAAAACCGGCGGCTTTGGTTAAGTTACGAGGAACCAATACTAGAATCCCTTTAGAAAGATTAAGAATCCCCGCCATTGGTGAACCAGAATGCCAAATCCCTTCTAATCGATGGCCACGTGTTCTAATGATCAACGGTGCTTTTTGTCCGCCTCTAGTTCGGTACTGAACCGTTGCCAAATCGTCGCTCATTCCTTGTAAACAATAAAGAATATAGTCTAAATACTGAATTTCTGCAATTGGTCTTAAACCTCGCATCGCCATTCCGATCCCTTGACCAAGGATTGTAGCTTCGCGGATTCCAGTATCTGCGATTCTAAGTTCTCCATATTTTTCCTGAAGTCCTTCTAAACCTTGATTCACATCTCCGATATTTCCGGCATCTTCACCAAAAATTAAAGTTTGGGGATATTTTTCAAAAATTTTATCGAAATTATTTCTTACGACTACTCTACCATCAACTGTTTCCGACGCGTCAGAAAAAATTGGAGCAATTTCTTGTACATTCGTCGCTTTCCATTCTGACTGAGAATATAAATGGGAAGAATAATTATCCTTTTCTACTACATATATTTCCTCATATTTAGTTTGAAGATTTTGTCTTTCCATAGTCTGATTTGCTCTGGATACTAATAGCGACTTTCTTATTAAATGAAAAATATCTTTCTTAGCTATAGAAATTACTGCATTAAATTTTTCCAATTCTGCAGCGACATCAGCACTTTGTGTTTTTAAACTTTCCACTAAAGGAAGTACTGACGATTTTAAATCTGTAATGGTTTTTTGGTAGCTTTCCCAAGCTTTTTTCTGACCATCTTTAACAAACTTCTTTGCTTCGGATTCAATTGCTTCTAGTTCTTCAAGGGTTGCAAGTTGTTGTTCATTGCCTTCGATTTCGATGGAATAATCCAAAATCCATTCTCTGAATTTTAATAAACCATCAAACTCTCCTTCCCATTTCAGGCGGTCTTCGTTTTTATATCTTTCGTGTGAACCGGAAGTTGAGTGTCCTTGCGGTTGGGTAACTTCAATGACGTGGACAACCACAGGAACACTTTCAGTTCTTGCAAAATGTTCTGCACGTGCGTAAGCATCCAGTAAAGATGGATAATCCCAGGCTTTTACCTGAATGATTTCGCAACCTTGATTTTCTCCTTCTTTTCTTTGGAAACCGGAAAGCATTTCTGCGATATCCGCTTTTGCTCGTTGATTATGGGTCGGGACAGAAATACCGTACCCATCATCCCAAATAGAAGTAATCATAGGAACTTGTAAAGCACAGGCAGCATTTAGAGTTTCCCAAAAATGGCCTTCCGCCGTGGACGCATCACCAATTGTACCGAAAGCAACTTCATTACCTTTGTTAGAAAACTTCTCTGAGCCTTCAAACTGTACTGTTTTATAAACTTTCGAAGCCAAAGCAAGCCCAAGTAATCTTGGCATTTGTCCTGCGGTCGGAGAAATATCTGAAGATATATTTTTCTGTTTCGTTAAATCTTTCCAACTACCGTCTTCATTTAAGCTTCTGGTAGCATAATGTCCATTCATCTGCCGTCCCGCAGAAGCTGGTTCTCTTTCAATATTTGTATCTGCATACAACTGTGCAAAAAAACTTTCTACCGTTACGGCACCGATTGCAAATGCAAAAGTTTGATCACGGTAATATCCAGAACGGAAATCTCCATCTTTGAAAACCTTGGCCATTGCCAGCTGTGGTAATTCTTTTCCGTCTCCGAAAATACCAAACTTTGCTTTCCCTGTCAGAACCTCTCTTCTTCCGAGGTAAGACATCTCGCGAGAAATTCTTCCAAGACGATAATCTTCCAAGATTTGATTTTTAAAGTCTTGAAAAGAGATCTGCTGAGTTTCTATATAGGTCGATTCCATAAAAGGTGAATTTTTACAAAGGTAAATAATAGAATTGAATTTATAAAATTGTAAAAAATAATTATTAATAATTGTTTATTTTTACCTACTGAATTTTATAAATTTGATAATCTGTATCTCCCTCTTTCAAAATATAAATATTAATGGAAAAAAAATCACCGCATATCTTAAATGCATCATCAGGTTTACTCGGATTCTGCTTGGTTATACTCACTTCTTTAGAGATCACCAAAGTGAGTGACCGGACCTTTATTGATGAAATTGCCGGACTTGCAAGTCTCTGTTTATCAATCAGTTGTTTTATGTCATTTTTGGCTATCAGAAGCACAAAAGAAAATTTTGAATCTAAATTCGAAAAAATTGCAGATTATTTATTTATAACCGCATTATTATGTATTTCCATATCTGTGATTTTAGTGACTTTTAATCTGTTCTAGAGGTAATAAAATCTATTACCGTTAAAAAATTCACAAAAAAATCGGAGTCAATAAGATGATTCCAATTTCTGTAAAACGTAAAATTTAAAAAAATATGAATTTGATTTAGTTGTTACTTGGATTAAATTCAGTTTGCTTAAGCATGCCATCAATAATTTCAAAGGCTTTTTGCTCGTCTTGCAAATTTACCATCAAACGAACAGTATTTGCAGTTGGAGTGGTGGTGAAGGACATATAGTTATCATTTAAAAAACTGGTAATATTTTTAGCTTCAAGTTTTGATTTCACTAACTGAATCTCTGAGGGCTTTTCACTTTCAAAAACTGCGACTCTTGTTTCTCTTTCCATAATTATTTTTATTTCTGAGTTCTAAAGTTACAAAAAAATATTATACTTTCTGTACTTATAAACAAAAAAAAGTAAGGATTTCAAATATTTTATCTTAAAACATATTGAAATCCTTATTATAATTACATTTTCGCAATACAAACTTCTATTTTATCAAGAGCCATCTGAATTTCTTCGGTTGTCACGTTTAAATGAGGTCGAAATCTAATAGACTGATCTCCACAAGATAAAATAATGACATTTTCTTCATACATTAACGCTTGCAAACGATCGCGCTCTCCTCCACTTGGCAAGTCAATTGCACACATAAGACCACGCCCTCTAGGGTTAGAAATCATATGTGGGTATTTTTGCGAAAGACCTTGTAATCCTAATTTTAAATACTCGCCTACTACTTTTGCATTTTCTACTAAATTTTCTTTTTCAATAACCTCCATGATCAGTTGAAACCTCATCATATCGATAAAGTTACCTCCAAAGGTAGAATTGATCCGGGAACTTTCTCTAAAAACGTTATTGGGAATTTGATCGAATTTTTCTTTATTGGCTAAAACCCCACAAACCTGCGCTTTTTTACCGAACGAAATGATATCCGGAACTATACTGAAATGCTCATAAGCCCACATTTTTCCTGTTAGTCCCATTCCTGTTTGAACTTCGTCAAAAATTAATAAGACTTCATTTTGATCACAAAGTTTTCTTAAGCCAACAAAAAACTCATCGCGGAAATGGTTATCCCCACCTTCGGCCTGAATAGGCTCGATGATGATACAAGCTACTTTATTCGGATTTGAAAGAATTGCCTCTTCAATATTTAGAAGTGCTAAATTTTCATTTTTAATGGTTTCCTCTAAATTTTCATCTGTGATCGGGAAATTCAAATGAGGATTGATAATTCTAGGCCAATCGAATTTTGGAAAATACATGTATTTTCTTGGGTCAGAAGTATTCGTTAAACTCAATGTATAACCACTTCTACCGTGGAATGCTTGTTTGAAATGAATACAGATTCCTGCTTCCAGATCAAGACCTTTTTCAAAATTCTTTCGGGTTTTCCAATCAAAACATGCTTTCATAGCATTTTCTACGCCCATCGTTCCACCTTCGATGAAGAAACAATATTGTAATTCTTTTGGAATCCCCACTCGTTCAAATACTGTCATAAAATCGGCGAATTCCTGAGAGTAAACATCTGCCAAAGTAGGTTTATTTACAGCTAATTTACCAAGCCATGCGGATCTTTCCACAAGATAAGGATGATTATACCCGATGGACGCTGAGGCGAACATGGAGAACATATCGAGATAGTTTTTACCTGTTAATCGGTCATGAATCCAAGAACCTTGAGATTTATCGAAATCCATTACGAAATCAAAACCATCGGCAAGCATGTGTCTTGACAAGGTTTCTTTTACCGTATTGGTTGGCTCCGGATGAGATGCAATTGCGTTGTTCATATTATAGAAGTTAGTAGTTAGATTTAAGAAATTAGAAATTAATCCCTCAATCTGAAGTTAATTTTTTAGTTTTATTTAATCGTTTTATAGATCGAATTTAATGCCTTGTGCTAAAGGCAAACTATCGGTATAATTGATCGTATTGGTTTGTCTTCGCATGTAATATTTCCAAACATCGGAGCCAGATTCTCTACCACCTCCAGTTTCTTTTTCTCCACCAAAAGCTCCTCCGATTTCTGCACCAGAAGTTCCGATATTCACGTTGGCGATTCCACAATCGGAACCGTTTTGAGAAAGGAATAATTCTGCCTGACGCATATCGGTCGTCATAATCGCAGAACTTAAACCTTGAGGAACATCATTCTGCATGGCGATTGCTTCTTCCAAAGTTTTATATTTCATGATATAAAGTATGGGTGCAAATGTTTCGTGCTGAACGACTTCGTAAGAGTTCTGAACTTCTGCGATACATGGTTTTACATAACATCCAGATTCATAGTCCTCTCCTTCTAAAACACCACCTTCAACAACGAATTTTCCACCTTCTTTTTTACATTTTTCGATTGAATCCAAATATTGTTGAACAGCTTGCTGATCAATCAAAGGACCAACGTGGTTATTTTCATCTAAAGGATTTCCGATTTTGATTTGCTTGTAAGCTTTTACCAAACGGTTTTTCACGTCATCAAATATAGATTCATGAATAATTAAACGTCTTGTAGAAGTACATCTCTGCCCGGCAGTTCCGACTGCGCCGAACACTGCGCCGATTATCGACATATTCAAATCAGCATTTTCTGTAAAAATAATTGCGTTATTTCCACCTAATTCCAAAATCGATTTTCCGAATCTTTTCGCCACATTCGTTCCAACCAGTCTTCCAACTTTCGTAGAACCTGTGAAAGAGATTAAGGCAACATTTTTATCATTCACCATTCTGTCACCAATTTGATGATCACCCACAATCATGGTCGAAATTCCTTCTGGAAGGTTGTTTTCTTTTAAAACTTGGTTGATGATATTTTGACAAGCGATGCCACAAAGTGGTGCTTTTTCTGATGGTTTCCAAATGGTTACATTTCCACAAATCCATGCTAATGCAGTATTCCAAGACCAAACGGCAACTGGGAAATTAAAAGCAGAGATAATTCCGATAACTCCTAAAGGATGATATTGCTCGTACATACGGTGTCCAGGTCGTTCGGAATGCATGGTATAACCGTGAAGCTGACGAGATAATCCTACCGCAAAATCACAGATGTCGATCATTTCCTGAACTTCACCCAAACCTTCTTGCAAAGATTTTCCCATTTCATAAGAAACAAGTTTTCCTAGATCATCTTTATATTCTCTTAGTTTTAAACCAAACTGACGAACCAATTCTCCTCTTTTTGGTGCTGGGATTTGACGAAATTCTAAATAAGCTTTTTTAGCAGTTTCAATTACTTGATCGTAATCGTTTAAATTTCCTGTAGTTACTTTGGCAATCAATTTTCCATCTGTTGGAGAATAGCTTTCGAGTAAATCGCCATTGGCAAAGTAATTTCCGCCAGAAGAGACGCCTTTATTTTCTTTTGTAATACCTAAATTAGAAAGGGATTTTTCTATTCCAAAATCCTGATTTTTTTGGGACATAATATTATTTTGAATTGTCCTTAAAGATAGAGAAATTACTGAAATCAGAAAAATTTAAACAGAGTTTTATTAAATTTTAAATGATTACGGATTTTAGAAAACAATATCGTAAATACCATGAATAGCATGATTTCATAATAAAAAGGGAAGTACCAATTATTTTTCTAGTTTAATTTTAAAGAGTACGATAATAGTCTTAATTTTGAAAAAAGTTATCTATGGAAAATTTACAACCTGAAGATAAAAATTCAAAATTCAAAAAATGGTTTAAACGTGTTGGAATTGGTGGCTTGATCTTCTTCACCGTGAAGGGAATCGCCTGGCTCTTTATCTTCTATTATGGCGGTGAACTATTTCAGGATTGTACAGGGAAATAGATTTCATTTATTACTGCCAGTCCTCTTTTTTGATTTGGAAAACAACATTCACTTTTGAATCTTCGCCGAAATACGCAACTTCTAGTTCGCCCAAATTTTCTGCGCCGAGTTTAGTCATGGCTTTTACAGAACGGATATTGTCTTTTCCTACATGGAAAATTACTTTATCCACGAACTGAAAGATATAATCCAGCATCATTTTTTTGACACTTGCATTGATGTTTTTGCCCCAAGATTTGGTGCCGTAAAAAGTGTAACCAATTAAAATGCTATTATCATTTTCATCGTAATCATAGAATCTCGTACTTCCTAAAACCTCATCAGAAGTTTTATCCATTATTAAAAAAGCACCTTTGCTTTCAACTGCTCCAGTAAAAAAATTCTGGAAGACTTCGCGCTTATAGCGTTCTTTATTAGGATGCATGGACCACACTTCTGGATCTGAAGCGACGATGTATAATCGTTCAAAATCACTTTCCTTTAAAGGAACTAATCTAACGTTGTCGTTTTCTAAAGTTGGTTGGATTGAGAAATTCATAGTTGATGTTTTTTCAAAGATAAAAATAAGTTTTATCTGTTCTTTAAAAATAAAGTAAAAATATTTTCCTCCGGATTTTGTAGTTTAAGCAGAGTAAAATAAGGTGGAAAATCTGCGTCATCTGCAAAATCTACGAGAGTTTTATATTTATTTTTAGAAAAAATATTAATGTGAAAAATTAGCCGTGATAAACTCGAGAAAAAACAATTTTTCCATTTTTAATTTCCAACACTTCGCCGATTTCCATATCTAATTCACCATCCACTTTTCTGGTGTATTCCATGAAAACATGCTCAGAATCGGCAGTTAATTTATTGACTTCATAACGCAAAGTCGGTAATCTTTCAAAACAATCTTTCCACCACTTTCTTAATGCTTCTTTCCCTTTAATCAAACCATTAGTTTCAGGTTCACGAACTTTTAATTTTGGACTATAATGTTCGGCATGATCATCATATAACGCAAGCAAATTTTCTAAATCGTGTTCATTGAATGCTTTAAACCAAAGTTTCGCAATATTTTTTAAATCTTCTGGATTCATGATTTTTTAATTTAAATTTTAGAAAAGAATGGCATTCTCTAATCCCAATAATTTTTGTTTGCGCCAAATTCCTCCGCCATAACCGGTTAGAGTTCCGTTGCTTCCAATTACTCTGTGACACGGAATTATAATGGAGATTTTATTCAATCCGTTCGCATTAGCAACTGCACGCACTTTTTTCGCATCACCTAAAACTTCAGATTGCTTTTTGTAAGTCCAGGTTTCTCCATACGGAATTTTTAGTAAAACCTGCCAAACGCTTTTTTGAAATTCTGTTCCAACCGGAGAAAGTGGAACGGTGAATTCTGTTCTGTTTCCTTCGAAATATTCTGAAAGCTCTTTTTCTAGAGTTTTGAAATGTGGATTGTCACCTTGAACGATGGTTGCATTAAGTGATTTTGCGAGATCTTTGAATTCAGTTTCCAACATTTTTCGGTCGGTGAATTCTAGCATGCAAATCCCTTCTTCAACCGCTGCAGCATACATTGTTCCGATCGGAGTTTCGATTCTTTTAAGATCAATAATTTTTTGCGTTTTAGAATTTTTGGGAGAAACTCCAAATATCGATTTGAAACTTTCATTAAAACCGCTTAAACTTTCGAAACCACTATCATAAGCAGTTTTCATAATATTATCACCTTGCTGTATTTTTTTAAAAGCCGTATTTAACCGGAACATTCTTTGAAATGCATGAAAGGTCATTCCGTGGTTTTTTTGAAACCATCTTCTAATTGTAGCCGGCTCTACTCCACGCTCGACCAAATCAAAATCTTTAAATTTCAAAGAAGGATCTTCTCTTAATTCTTCTAAAATCTTTTGAATATACTCTGGAGTTTCATCTGGATTTTCTAATGGTTTACAAACTTTGCAAGGTCGATACCCTTTTAATATAGCATCTTTTGTATTTTGAAAAAACTCTACATTTTCAGGTTTCGGTTTTCGTGCGGTACACGTTGGTCGGCAAAATATTCCAGTTGTTTTCACGCCCATCCAAAAAACGCCTTCAAAATCAGGGTTTTTATCAACTGAAGCTTGATACATGAGGTCGTTTGAAAGTTCCATGTCGTAAATTTAAAACAAAAATACACGAATACAAATCGCAACACAACCGAAAAGTCGACAACTATTTTTTAAACCAAAAGTTGAATAAAATTACAATTAAAGTCTCCTCTTTTTCTGATTTCTAAAAACTAAAGAAAGTTCCTAATTTTTAGAAAAAGAATTATCCTAAAACTTTTATTTCATCCACTCGAAAGTTGGATTGTAGTTTAGGCATTTGATGTTGATATCGATCTAAAAAGCCTTGTTCAAATGAAAGTTCCCGATATTCATCCGGAATCATAATCGGTATTCCAGAGATGATGGGGAAATATCGTTTACAAGAAGCGCAGGTAAATAAACCCTCTAAAACCTGTGTTTGATCTTCTCTGTAAATTTCCAAATGCAAATCATTTTTATCAAATGGACAGCACATTTTATCTAATTTTTCTTGAGTCATGGGTTTATTCTTTTTTTAATTTCTTTAACGCGAGCTGTTATATTTTCAGCTTCAGTAATTCCTGTGATCATGGCGATTCCTGCTATTGGCCAATCTTTTATTTCATCTAAATGTTCGGGGGTTATTCCACCAGCTACATAAATCGGAATACTAAAGTTCTCCGACGCTTTTATAATGTTTTGGTGATTGATTATTTCACAATTTGTCGCAGATTTCGTGGGATACAAACTACAAAACGAAATATAATCAACTGAATTCTCAATTGCTTTTTTAATGGTGTTTTCATCATTTCCAACGGTAAGACCAACTAAGAAAGAGGTTGGAACTTTATCAGAATCCCAGGAGTCTGGTAATTCGTCGAAATGCACTCCATCACAATTATTTGAAATTGCAAAGTCAAAATCTTGATTAATGAGCAATAATGCGTGATAATGGTGACAAAGTTTAAGCAGTTGTGCAATTTCTAAATTTGTAAAACGATGAGCATTAAACAGCTGAATTTTGTCCGCACCACCTTCTAAGGCTTGTTTCGCTTGAGAGAACAGTAATTCAAAATCAATACTGCAATCCAATATTAGATACAATTCTTTTTTCATAACCATTCCTTTTCTAAGGCATTCCCAAATGCTTTCCAATAAGGATCTAATTCTATCGGTTTTAAATCCATCACATTTCCATTGAGGTCTTTGTAAGTTGAACGCTCTTTATTATGAAAAGATCCTATCACCGTTGCTTGAATTCCATTTAAATTTAAAAAATTCAGTAATTCTTCAATTTTACTGGGATTGACGCTCATCAGCATACTTCCTGCTCCAATAATTTCAAAAGGCGAAAGATTGAATTGATCCAACAACTTCCATTGCTCTTTTAAAACTGGAACTTTTCGTAAATCCAATTCACACCGAATCCCGGCTGCAATCGAAAATTCGGCAAATGCGTTTAGTACTCCACCTTCCGTTATATCATGCATCGCTTTTACAGATCCTGGATTTTTCTTATTAAATTCCGCAGCGAGTAAACCTTCACGCATCACACTTATTTGGTGAAATAATTGAAGAAAATCGAAAGGTTCTTCTCCTTTAAAAAGTTTCTTTGAAGTTTCAGGAAAATACAAACCTAAGATCGCCGTAGAAGCAATTCCAGCGTGTTTAGTCATCAACATCACGTCTCCTACTTCTGCTTGATCCGACGTCAACAAACTTCCTTTTGGCGCGATTGCGAACATTGTTCCTCCTCCACTCACGGTAGAATTGTGTCCCATTACCCAACCGGTATGTCCGCCCGTAATTGCGATTTTATTTTTTTCACACTCGTAATGAATTGCGGTCCAATATTCTTGGAATACTTTTTCCGTCATGTCTTCGGGTAAATTTAAAACCATCTGAAAATATTGTGGTGAAACACCAGAAGTCACAATATCATTGGCAATTAAATGAACAGATAAATAGGCAGACAGTTCGGGACCCAATTTTGGTAAATACGATAATGGATCACTTGCAGAGACCATTTCTAACTCGTCCGAAATTTTTATTAAACTACTGTCAACACCGAAAGAAGGTCCTTTTAAAACATTTTTATTCCGATATCCCAATTGATTTAATAAAGTGTTATTGATAAGATCATTATTTATTTTCATACATCAAGAAACTTTACGTAAACGCCAAAAAAATCACCGTAAGGCATTTTCCATTCTTTTACAGGAAACCATTTGGGTAAACCTGTACACATCCACGTAATTTCAAATTCACGATGTTGAAGATTTTTTTCGAGCAAGTCTATTAAAGTTTTTGGAGTGTAAAAAGTGGCTGTTCGATAGTATTCATTCGCTCCAAAAGATTGCTGCACTCTTCTGCGAATGAATTTGGGCGTTAACTTATTCATCATTCCCATTGCAAAGCCATTTTTACAAACGCGCGATGCTTCTGCAATTACTTGCTCAGGATTTTGATAGTATTCAAAAGTATTCATGAAAACCAGCAGATCAAAACTTTGATCTTTGAAAGGCATATGATGAACATCCGCCATGGTAAGATCGCCACCCCAGCGGTAAAGAGCCTGCGAAAGCATGAAAGGAGAAATATCTCCGCCAGTTGCTTCCAAACCGATTTGGTGCCACCATCGGGTGAATCGGGTCGTGCCACAGCCAAATTCTAAAAGGGTTTGATTTCGAACATCAGCTTTGATTAAGGCAGCCATAACAGCTTTTTGCTCAATTTCTGCACGTTTGTATTTTCCTTCGTAATAATCTTCATACCGATCGGTATATTGGCGGTTGAAAAACCATTCCTTACGTCCTTGCCAAGAGCGAATTCCATCAAAAATTAATTGGGATTGGGCGGTTTTATTTATTTCTTTTTCCATAAATAATATTTTACCACCGGGATCTCTTTGTAAAAGATCTTACATTCCTTTCGCTGGTCCTAACCAGAGCAAGTTATACGGGTATTATCTCAGCCAGAAGGCACCCCGATGTGTCGCAAAGATAATAATCATTTTGGAATATTCTCTATCATTTTATAAAGAAGAAAGATTAAATTTTAGAAAATATAGCAATCATAACCGCTACAAGTAATCCCATAAAAAAAGTGAACCGAAGTTCACTTTGAATTATTTTTTAGCTGCGGCATCTTTTTCAATCTGCTTAATTTCATTGAGTTTCTCAATAATTTTTGTAACCATTTCGGGTTTGGCTTCTTTTACCGGAATTACCACTTTCGTCATATCCCATTTAAAAACCAGATCTGAAGAATGAGCATCAATTGGATTTAGAGAAATCTCAAACCATTCTTGTTTATCAGCTAATTTTTGAACTGGAACTGTTACGTCTGCAATATTTAGTTTCTCATCGTAAGAATAAGCGCCCCACTGATTGGCATCTTTATTTAAGATTACTTTCCAATCTTTCTCCATAGGAATAACGAATAAACCGTATGTTCCTGCCATCACCTCTTTCCCACCGAAGTTGACATTTTGATCAAAAGTTATTTTGGTTGCACTATTTGCACCTGCACGCCAAACTTTTCCATAAGGAACGAGTTCACCAAAAACTTTTCTCCCTTTAATGCCAGGTCTGCCGTAATCAACAGAAATTTTGGTCATTGAGAATTGCTGTTCTACTTTCTGGCGCGGACTAGCTGTAGGAACATTAAATTGCGAAAACCCACAAAGGGAAAACGATAAGAAAAGAGTAACGAATAATTTTTTCATAAGTTTAATTATATTAGTGAAGAAAATTTTAACAAAGACTAAAGATATAAAAAATTGCAATTCAATATTCAATAAATTTAGGGTCAAAAAAAGCCACCTAAACCGAAGTCTAAGTGGCACCATTAAAAATAAAACTATGAAACTATGGCATTAACACGGTATCGATTACGTGTATAACTCCATTTGATTGGTTAACATCTGCAATTGTAATCTGGGCAGAATTGTTTTTTGCATCTGTAACGTATAATTTTTGACCTTTCATCCAGAATGTTAATTCTTCTCCCTGAACGGTTTTGGCCATGTATTTTTCATTATTTTTCTTAACCCAAGTCATTAGGTCTTTTCCAGAAATTTTTCCAGGAACTACGTGATAGGTTAATATTTTCGTTAGCATTGCTTTGTTTTCCGGTTTTATCAACATCTCTACTGTTCCGGCAGGTAATTTCGCAAAAGCTGCATTGGTTGGAGCGAAAACCGTGAAAGGTCCTTTGCTCGATAAAGTTTCTACCAATCCGGCAGCTTTTACAGCGGCAACTAACGTGGTGTGGTCTTTTGAATTTACTGCATTTTCAACAATGTTTTTGGTAGCGTACATTGGCGCTCCTCCAACCATTACTGTTTTTTCTTTCTTAGCCATCTTCTGTGCGTTGGCGGTGTTTCCGATCGCTAAAGTCATTGTTAAAGCTAAAGCTGCTGTGGTGATTTTTGAAAAGTTCATTTTAAATTGTTTTAATGTTATTTATTATGTTTGTGTTATGATCAGTTACGAGTTGAAACTCGGTTTGGATTTATTTTAATTGAAATTATTTAGAATTTTTTGCAATGGGTTCAAATTCAAGGGAAATAGAATTCATACAAAATCTCTTTTTGTTCGCAGTTGGTCCATCATCGAAAAGGTGACCTAAATGAGCATCGCATCTTCCGCATCGCACTTCTTGTCTCACCATATTATAAGACAGGTCTTTTTTATAGATAACAGACTTAGGTGTTATGGTTTCAAAAAAACTTGGCCAACCGCATGTACTGGCAAATTTTGCATCAGATTTGAAAAGTGCATTTCCACACGCCGCACAATAATACGTTCCTAAACCATCGAATTTATTATACTTTCCGGTATTTGCCATTTCAGTTTCATTCAATCGGGAAACCAAATAAAGATTGTTGTTCAAAACTTTTTTCCATTCTGAATTCTTCACTTTTAAAATCTTCGTATCCGTTCTGGAATAAAAAGGATTGACGATATTTTTACCATTCACTTTCTGAATTTTCTGCGCATTCATATTTTGAAAACCGAAGGTTCCTAATAATAAGACTGCTGATATTTTAATTAAATTTTTCATTTCTTTATTAATTATACAAGGATATACGGAGAACTTGAGATTTTGGTTTTATATCTTAAATAAAAAAACTACTTTTGAGGTCGAATACAACTATTGATTAAAGAAACCCTTTCACCAGATCAAATTTTGTCTTTACTATTAAGTAGAGATGAAAAAGGGTTTAATTATTTATACAAAAATTATTCGGGTGCACTTTATGGAGTCATCATCAGAATCGTTCGGTATGAGGTAGAAGCCAATGAAGTTTTGCAGGATGTTTTTGTAAAAATCTGGAATTCTGCTAAAAGTTTCGATGCTACAAAAGCTTCATTATACACGTGGATGCTGAATATCGCTAGAAATTCTGCTATTGACCGATTAAAATCAAAATCTTTTCAGAACGATTTACAAAACCAAAGTATCCCAGACTTCGTAAATGATGGTATAGGACTTTCTACGGAACAGTCTCATGAATTTAATGAAGTGCAGGATCGGGTAAATACGTTGCGAGATGATTACAAAATAATTATTAACAAAGCTTATTTCGGAGGATTAACTCAAGAAGAAATAGCTGAAGAATTACAAATACCACTCGGAACCGTAAAAACAAGAACAAGAGCTGCATTAATAGAACTACGAGAAATTTTAAAGGAATTTAAATTTATTTTTTTATTTTTTTTAATTAAATAAAAGTGGATATAAAAACTTACATATCATCAGGCGTCATCGAAGCATACGTAACGGGGAATATTTCTCCGGAGGAATCTTCGATCTTGGAATGTGTGATGAAAAATAATGCGGAAGTAATGCAAGCAGTTTTTGAAGTACAACAGATTTTCGAACAATTAGCAACAAGTCAAGCCATTCAACCTCCAGCTCATTTAGAAGCTGCGATCCGCAGTAAAATTGAGTTTGGAAATCTGGAATCAGTTGGAGGAAAAATAATCCCTTTAACGCAGAAAAAAAAGATTGAAACTCCGGCAACCAATTTCCCGATGTGGATGAAAGCGGCTTCTGTAGCTGTACTTTTCGGATTGGGTTATATGGGTTATGAAGTTGGATCGAAAAGTGCGCAGTTAGAAAAAATTGCACAAAACAACATTGAACTTTCAACCAAAGTTTCCAATTTAGAACAAATGAACTCTATGATCATGAATTCAAAAAAAATTGAATTGAAAGGCGTTGAAAATCATCCGAATATGTTGGCAGATGTTTACTGGCACACTTCGAAAAAGGTATTTCTGGAAATCAAAAATCTGCCGGCCGCACCAACTGGAAAACAATATCAACTTTGGGCGATTGTAGATGGTAAACCTGTAGATATGGGAATGTATTCTGCGAAATCAGATTCGACAGTGCAAGAAATGAAATCAGTTGATAATGCACAAGCCTTCGCCATCACTCTCGAAAAGGAAGGTGGAAACGCAACCCCGACTATGGAGGAAATGTATGTGATGGGCACGATATAGAAAGAAAACTTATTTTAAAATATAAAAGCGAAGATTTGTTCTTCGCTTTTTTGTCTGGATATTAATAATTGTAATTCTGCGTTGAATTCATTATTTCTAAAAATATCGAGTGTAGATTATTATACTTTAAAGCATTAGCATTCAAGGAAATTAACTAAACAATTCCTTCACTTCATTGATATCAAATGATTTTTTCTCCTCATCTATCGAAATAATACTCGAAGCTACATTTTCCTTTTTTTTCTGCAGCGAAACAATTTTTTCTTCGATAGTATCTTTACAAATCATACGATACGCCATTACTTTTTTGGTTTGTCCGATTCGATAACAACGATCAATCGCTTGATTTTCTACCGCAGGATTCCACCACGGATCGATGATGAAAACATAATCCGCCTCAGTCAAATTTAACCCAGTTCCGCCTGCTTTAAGACTGATTAAAAACACCCGAATATCGGCATTATTTTGAAATTTTTCTACCCGTTCTTGTCTATTGGTAGTTTGTCCGTCCAGATATTCATATGAAATCTGATCTTCTTCTAGTCTTGTTTTTACAATTTGAAGCATTTTTACAAACTGCGAAAAAACCAAAATTTTATGATTTCCTGTTTTTTCTTTGATATTTTCCATCAAAATTTCGAGTTTTACCGAGTAATTTCCAAAATCCTCTTCCGCTGGAATAAGCGCAGTCGAATTACAAATTTGCCGTAGTTTAGTTAAACCTTCTAAAATATACATTTGCGATTTTTCCACCCCGTTTTCATCAATTTTGTTCAATAAATAATCACGGTATTTATCTTTGAAAGTGTTGTAAACTGCACGTTGCTCTTTTTCCATTTCACAGAAAATAATGCTTTCTGTTTTTTCCGGCAATTCTGTGGCAACTTGTTCTTTGGTTCTTCGCAACATAAATGGCGTAATAATTTTACTCAAGATTTGCGATGCTGCAATATCTTTTTCTTTATCAATTGCATCTGAAAAAATCTTTTTGAAATGGGTCATATTACCCAATAATCCAGGATTTAGGAAATTGAGTTGAGCATACAAATCAAAAGTATTATTTTCAATAGGTGTTCCAGTAAGTGCAATTTTATTGTAAGAATTTAATAATCTAACCGCTTTATATCTTTTAGAATTCGGATTTTTTATGGCTTGACTTTCATCTAAAATGACATAATGAAATTTAAAATCTTTTAAAAATTGAATATCATTTAATAAGGAACCATAAGTAGAAATGATTACATCATATTTCTTAAAATCGTCTTTGTTTTCGTGTCTGTTTAATCCTGTAAAAGTGAGCATTTTCAGGGTTGGACAAAACTTATCTATTTCATTTCGCCAGTTAAAAATTAAGGAAGTTGGCGCAATAATTAATGAAGGCTGAATGTTGGGATTTGTTACTTTCAAATGTTGCAAAAAAGCAATGGTTTGTAAAGTTTTACCTAAACCCATATCGTCTGCTAAACAGCCACCCAATTGGTTTTTGTCTAGAAAAGCAAGCCAGTTCAAACCATGTTGTTGATAATCTCGAAGTTTTGCTTTTATCCCTTTTGGAATCGCAACTGTTTCAATTTCAGTGATGTTTTGCAAACGATTTTTTTTACGGTACAATTCTTCCAGAAAATCAGGTTTTGTGTCTACTTCCTGATACAATTCGTCAATAATTCCGAACTGATAATTGGACATTTGAATTCCGTTTTTCTTTACTTCACCAGTTTTGAAATAGTTTGCAAATTTTTTCATCCATTCTTCTGGGAGAATTCCTAATGTTCCGTCGCCCAGAGTTACATAATTTGATTTCTTTATAAATGCTTTTTGCAATTCTTTAATATTGACTTTTTGATTGCCAAAACTGATGTCAATTTCGATATCAAACCAATCAATATCCGACTTTAAATTAACTTGAATTACGGGCTTATTCAAATTAAATTTAAAAGATTTTAAATCGTTCGCGCCAAAAACAGTCATTCCTAATTGCTTCATTCTTTCGATGGAATGTAACATCCAATAGTTTTCGAAAAGTTCCTCGGGAGTCAGAAAAAAGATATTTTCCTGTGTTTCAAAATTGGGATGAAGGCTCCGGAATTCCTCAACAAAATTGTCCTCAAAAGATTGATTTCTTTCCAATAATTTTTTCTGATTTTCATCAAATAAAAACTCTGTAGAAAGTACATCTACCAATTGATCTTTATATTTCACCGCCAGTTTAAAAACGATAAATTCTCCAACATGATCTGTAAGATATACTTGTTTTTCTAATAATTCTTCGCCAGTTTTCGCTTTGCTTTTTTTAAAAACAGTCGACTGAATTTCGAATTTTTTAGATAAGGGTTTGATGATTTTATCAAAAAATTCTGGAGTATCTTTTTTGAGGTAACTAATTTCTGAAAACTTTTGATAATGCAAAATATAAGCAGATAATTTTGCATCTCTAATCGGAATTATGAGATTATCCAAAAAAATATAAAGTGGCGAAATCTGCAATGCTGCGGCATTTAAATTGTAATTTTTATCTTCAATACAGAGTTTCGCTTTTAAAGTATAGAAGTAAGGCGTTTCAGATAAACTGAAAAATAATTTGATATCTTTATTTTCAATTTTTGCTTGTGTAAGGTTTTTGCGAACCAGACTTTTGCCTCCATCAAAAATAAAATTGAATTTATTTTCTATCAATTTCAAAAAATATACATTGGCAGAAACGGCTTTCTTTAGGTATTGAATATCTTTAGAAATCTTAAACTTTGCCAAACTTCGATCAATTTGGATGGATTTTAAGATAAGTGTTTGCTCTTCTGCGCTATCATAAACCATCAAAGCGTCCTCAAAATTGCTGGAATTAATTGGAACTACAGAAGAAGAAAAATCGGTTCTGGTTTTGTTATATTTTGCTTGAAAAAGGTTTGTTCTGGTAAAGGTTTTTCGGTAAAATTCAAAAAAAACACCCAAACCAAAATCATTAACCACTTTGGAAAATTCGGGTAGTTTGATTGACATATCATCTAAATCGTTCTCTATCAAAATGGAAATGTCTCGAGAACCTGAAACTAAATTATCCACTTTGTAACTTGCCTGAAAACCTCTTGAGGTCAATTGAAAATTGAAAATAGAATGGTAATCTTCATCGAGCGAAAAACCATTTTCAACCACAATTTTCTCAATTTTTTTCTGAAAATAATTTTCGGTGAAAAAATCATTACCAAAAACTTCTACAATTTTTTTTAATGCTGTTGCCAAATGTTCACACATCTTTTTATGTTTAGCACAACTGCATTTAAAATCTATGAAATTTGTTTTGAGATCAAATTTCAAAATCTGATTATAGCTGTACCAACCTTTTAATTGAAAATGGACTTCATTTTTATCAACTTCAACAATTTGAAGTTCATCTGGACCTTTATATCGATTATCAGGCTGTACAGTCCATTCTTCAATAATCTCATCCGTAATTATTGCATCTGGTAGAAAAATTTTATCAGACTGATACTTTATTTCTGGAATTGTTTTTTTTATTTGAATATTTTTTGCGGGAATAATATTTCCAAATAAATCTACATTTTGACCAGTCGTGATGGCATTTACAATTTGATCTGCATAATTAACAATAATTGTATTCAAAGAAGCGATGACATGTTTACAAATTCCCGGATAATTATTTTTATAAGGACAATTGCAGGAAGTTTCTATTCCGTTTTGAAAATCAACTAAAATTTGATAATCATATCCAGAATTTCCATCATAAGTAAACTCAAAATGGGAGTTAGAATGGCTAATCAATTTAGGATCTACGTAATAAGAATTGCTTCTGGAGCTAGGATTGCTATTATCTTTGATGTATTTCTTAATGGTTTTAACATCCATTTTAGCTAAATTTTTTCAAATATATAAAATGATTTTTTGGTTAGATTTGTTTTTTCGAAATATTAATTTTGACAGATTAGGAAAGTTCTTAGAATTGCTAATCTAAAATTTGTTTCAAAAAAAGCGAAGAATAATTCTTCGCCTTTCTTTTATTTTCTAAACCTTCAAGGATTTTAAATCCTTGAAGGTTTGAATAATTTACATCTTCTCCATTTTAAAACTCATACTTTCAATCACTTTTAAAATCGCTTCCACCGTATCCATTGAAGTCAAACACGGAACGCCGTTTTCTACAGAAGTTCTTCGGATCTGGAAACCATCTCTTTCGGATTGTTTACCTTTGGTCATGGTATTTACAATGTATTGAACTTTTCCGGTTTGAATTAAATCAATCAGATTTATTTCTGGATTCTCTTCAATTTTGTAACCTATTTTAGTGCGAACGCCATGTTCTTCAAAATAATTGGCAGTTCCTTCGGTTGCCCAAATTCTAAATCCAATCTCCTGGAATCTTCTCGCCAATTCACAAGCTTCTGGCTTATGTTTATCGGCAACAGTGAACAGAATCGCACCATGCAAAGGAACTTTTCTTCCGGCGCCAATTAAACCTTTGTATAATGCTTTTTCAAGCGTGGTATCTTTCCCCATTACTTCGCCAGTCGATTTCATCTCTGGTCCGAGGGAAATATCAACTCTCGTTAATTTTGAGAAAGAGAAGACGGGAACTTTCACGTAAACTCCTTCTTTCACTGGAGCCAATCCGTTTTTGTAACCTAAGTCTTTTAATTTCTGTCCAAGGATCACTTTTGTGGCTAAATTCGCCATCGGGATTTCCGTAATTTTTGATAAGAAAGGAACGGTTCTACTTGATCTTGGATTCACTTCGATCACATAAACTCCACCTTGATATAACACATATTGAATATTCATTAATCCAATAACGTTCAATCCTTTCGCCAATCTTTCCGTGTAATCGACCAAAGTTGCAATTTGTTCAGCGCTGATATTTTGAGGTGGATAAACCGCGATCGAATCTCCGGAGTGAACTCCTGCTCGTTCGATATGTTCCATAATTCCAGGAATCACCACCGTTTCGCCGTCAGAAATCGCATCAACTTCAACTTCTTTTCCGGTCAAATAACGATCGATCAATATTGGATGTTCCGGATTTTCTTTCACCGCATTCGTCATATAATGATCAAGTTCATGTTCATCATAAACGATTTCCATGGCTCTTCCACCCAATACGTAACTCGGACGAACTAAAACCGGGAAACCGATCTCATTGGCAATGACCAAAGCATCTTCTTTCGTAAAACAGGTTTTCCCTAAAGGTTGCGGAATTCCCATTTCCTGAAGGGCAGCTTCAAATTTATTTCGATTTTCAGCACGGTCTAAATCTTCAAGTGAGGTTCCCAAGATCTGAACGCCATGTGCTGCTAATTTATCCGCTAAGTTGATGGCGGTCTGGCCGCCAAACTGAACAACAACGCCTTTTGGCTTTTCGAGTTCGATGATGTTCATCACATCTTCTTCCGTAATCGGTTCGAAATATAATTTATCTGAGATCGAGAAATCGGTAGAAACAGTTTCCGGATTATTATTAATGATAATTGCTTCGTAGCCCATTTCTTTTATTGCCCAAACCGAGTGAACTGTCGCGTAATCGAATTCTACTCCTTGACCAATTCTGATCGGACCAGAACCTAAAACGATAATTTTTTCTTTATCAGAAGGAACACTTTCGTTTTCTTCTTCGTAAGTCCCGTAAAAATAAGGGGTCTCACTTTCGAATTCTGCGGCGCAAGTATCAACCATTTTATAAACCGGCATCACTCCGTTATTTTTTCGGTATTCAAAAATTTCTTTTTGAGTAGAATCCCATAAAGTGGCGATACTCATATCTGAAAACCCTAATTTCTTGGCTTCCAATAAAATTTCCTTATTGAATTTGTTTTCAGCGATTACCTTTTCGAAATCGATCAATTTTTTAATTTTCCAAATGAAGAATTTATCGATTTTGCTCCACTCTACTATTTTTTCCCAGTCGTAACCTCGTCGTAAAGCATCACCAATAATGAACAAACGCTCATCATCACAAACTCTTATTCTTCTTTCGATTTCCTCGTCGGTTAAAGCTGCAGCATCTTTTGATTTGAGGCCGATATGTCTTAAACCAGTTTCCAGAGAACGGATTGCTTTCTGCAAAGATTCCTCAAAATTACGACCGATTGCCATGACTTCACCAGTCGCTTTCATTTGGGTAGAAAGTCGTCGGTCAGCAGTTTCAAATTTATCAAAAGGAAAACGTGGGAATTTCGTCACTACATAATCCAAAGCGGGTTCAAAACATGCGTAGGTTTTTCCTGTCACTGGATTCATAATTTCATCTAAAGTCAAACCAACCGCAATTTTAGCGGCAATTTTCGCAATCGGATAACCGGTTGCTTTACTTGCTAAAGCTGATGAACGGGAAACTCTTGGATTTACTTCAATGATATAATAATCGTAAGAATTCGGATCCAAAGCCAGTTGAACATTACATCCACCTTCGATTCCTAAAGCACGAATAATTTTTAATGAAGAGTTTCTCAACATTTGGTATTCTCTATCAGAAAGCGTTTGCGAAGGCGCCACTACGATTGAATCTCCAGTATGAATTCCAACCGGGTCAATATTTTCCATATTACAGACAACGATTGCATTGTCGTTTTTGTCGCGCATTACTTCATATTCGATCTCTTTGAAACCAGCAATTGATTTCTCGATCAAACACTGGCGAACTGGACTATATTTTAATCCGAAACTTGTAATCTCTTTCAGTTCTTCATCATTATTTGCAATTCCACCACCAGTTCCTCCCATCGTAAATGCTGGACGAACAATCACAGGATAACCAATGTTATGAGCAAATTCCAACGCAGACTGAACATTATTTACAATATCAGAATCCGGAACGGGTTCTTTTAATTCCCGCATCAAATTCCGGAATAAATCACGGTCTTCAGCTTGATTAATGGCCGAAAGTTTAGTTCCTAAAACTTCCACTTTACATTCTTCAAGAATTCCAGAATTTTCCAATTCTACTGCCATGTTTAATCCGGTTTGTCCGCCCAACGTTGGTAAAAGCGCATCTGGTCTTTCTTTGCGTATAATATGACTTACGAATTCCAAAGAGATCGGTTCGATATAAACTTTGTCAGCAATTTCTACATCGGTCATAATCGTTGCCGGATTAGAGTTGATGAGGATTACTTTGTAACCTTCTTCTCTTAAAGATAAGCAAGCCTGAGTTCCTGCGTAATCGAATTCTGCGGCCTGTCCGATGATGATGGGACCAGAGCCAATTACTAAAATTGTTTTTATGTCGGTTCTTTTCATTTTTTTTACTTTGATTTAAAAGTGAAGATTATATACTTTTAAATTATTTTTTAGGTTTATTTTCTAACATTTTTTTCGCAGATAAATCACTCACTACTTTTTTACCGGTTTTAGATTCTAATTCCAGCCTTGCTACTTTTGCAACATTTCCACCTTGTTGTGCAACGGTTTTATTTTCATCAAAAGTTTCGGGATTTACTGCTTGCGAAATATCTTTCGTAGATGCTTCTGCCAACATATTCAGAATCAATTCGGTGTTGGTCATATTATCCCGAAGATTTTCTTTTTTAAGACCTTTGTGTTTTTTGTATTCTTTGGTGTTTTTATCACTCCAACCTTTAGTGATGATATCTGTTAGGACGGCGAATTGTTGTCCTCCTTTCATTCCAAGACGTTTCCATTCATCTGTTAATTCTTTTCGGATTTCAATACTTTTTAATCTTTGATTAATCCAATTTTCGGAATATCCTAAATTCAAATAATCCTGCATTGCTTTATTAATGCTTAACTCCGGATCCTGCATTTCATCGAGTCGATCTGAACCGACTTGAGCCAACCAAAGTTTAAAAGGTTCTGCTTTTTTAGAAGGAACGGATTGGATAATTCTTAAAAGTCCTTTGGTATCTGACGCTTGTATTTTTCGTCTTTTTCCATCTGCAGCTTGCATTTCAACTAGGGTACAAATTGTACCCCAGTTTAATTTTAAAGATTCATCTCTTGAAAGTAAGCGTTTAATATATTGTTTAACATCGCTGCTTTCAGTCAAAACCTCTACAACATCCTGCACTGAAAAATACCATTTCTCTTGCTCCTCGTCCCACACCGAACGAACTTGTTTTTGTTCAAAAAGTTGGATATTCGTGGTTTTCATAATAAAAGTTGTTAAACTTAAATTGACGAATCTTTGACTTTAAACTGTTCCATCATTTCAATAAATTCATCAAACAAATAATTTGAATCTTCGGGACCAGGACTGGATTCCGGATGATGCTGAACAGAAAAACAAGGATAAAGTTTATGTTTTACACCTTCATTTGTTCGGTCATTTAAAGCAATGTGCGTTTCTTCTAAATCGGTATTTTTTAAAGATTCCTGATCGACAGCATAACTGTGATTTTGAGAAGTGATGGCAACTTTATTCGTTTTCAAATCTAAAACCGGGTGATTTCCACCGCGATGTCCAAACTTTAATTTGAACGTTTTGGCTCCACTTGCAAGCGCAATTAATTGATGACCTAAACAGATTCCGAAAACTGGAACTTTACCCAATAATTTCTGAATCATTTCGGTTGCTCCTTTCACATCTTGTGGATCTCCGGGACCATTGGAAAGCATGATTCCGTCTGGATTCATTAATAGAATCTCTTCGGCAGTGATATCGTGCGAAACTACGGTAACATCGCAATCTCTTTGAGTAAGTTCTCTTAAAATTCCCAATTTTGAACCGAAGTCTACCAAAACAACTTTCAAACCTCTTCCAGGACTTGCGTAAGCGGTTTTTGTTGATACTCGTGCCACTTGATCGGTATTAAATTCGGTGTTTTTTAAGCTAGCTATAACTGAATTCTCATCTGCGTTTTCATTAACAATCTTAGCTTTAACACTCCCTGAGTTACGAATGATACGTGTTAATCTTCTGGTATCAATTCCGGAAATACCGGAAAGATTTCTTTTTTGAAAGAACTCACTCAACGTCATTTGGTTTCGGAAATTCGATGGAAAATCGCAAACTTCTTTTACAATTAGACCTTTAATTGCGGGTTCTATACTCTCATAATCATCACGGTTAATTCCGTAATTTCCGATCAAAGGATAGGTCATGCAAACGATTTGTCCGCAGTAGGAAGGATCAGAAATTAATTCCTGATAACCCGTCATTCCCGTATTGAATACTACTTCGCCTTCAATTTCCTGATCGGCTCCGAAACCATTGCCATGGAAAACCTCTCCAGATTCTAATACTAATTTCTTTTTCATTTATATTTTTTATTCTTACTTTTTTTCTACGAATTCAAATCCTTTTGTTTCCAAAGCGGTTTTCAGTATGGCCATTCTTGCGAAGACCCCATTTTCCATTTGTTTGAAAATTCTGGAACGTTTACATTCTACCAACTCATCATCAATCTCTACACCTCTGTTGATAGGTGCCGGATGCATAATGATTGCATTCTTCTTCATTGCGCGCTCCCGCTCTTTTGTTAAACCGAATTGTCGGTGGTATTTTTCTGTAGAGAACTTTAGTTTCTCATCACTATCATGTCTTTCATGTTGAATTCTCAATAGCATTAAAACATCTACTTCTTTAATTAAATCGTCTATTGACAGATAAGTTCCGTTAATTATCGTGCCTTCGTCAAACCATTGTTCCGGTCCAGAGAAATACACTTTTGCTCCGAGCTTTCTTAAAACTTCTGCATTAGAATTTGCAACTCTGCTGTGTTTAATATCACCTACAATACCAACTTTCAGTCCTGTGAATTTGCCAAATTCCTGCTCAATGGTCATTAAATCTAAAAGATTCTGCGATGGGTGATTTCCAGTACCATCACCACCATTGATGATAGAAATATCAATTCCTTTAAAATCATCATAAAATTTCTCTTTTTTGTGTCGGATCACACAAAGATCAACTCCAATACTTTTCAGCGTTTTAACCGTATCATATAAAGATTCTCCCTTATTTACAGAGCTTGCAGAAACATCAAAGGGAACAACATTGAGTCCCAACTTTCTTTCAGCGACATCAAAACTTGTTTTTGTTCTGGTACTGTCTTCAAAAAATAGGTTGGAAACATAAATTTCAGTTTTGGCTTTCAAAACTTTCCCTTTGGAAAATTCGTCGGCTTCCTGAAGCAATTTGTTGATTTTTTCTACGGATAAGTCGGCAGTTCTGAGCATAATTTTAGTTTTTAAATCAAAAAAAAACGAAGCCAATGGAGCTTCGTTTTGCTAATAAATATCGTGAATATCGGCATTACTGCCTTTATGTAAATTGTCTAATGGAAATGTTCTTTTCATTAGATGCAAAGATATAATTTTATTTTGAAATGAAAAATTGATTTTTTCATTTGGGGTGATGAAAGAGAAAAAAAAACACTATCTGCTCTCTATTAAATTACACAAATGACTATTATAATGACGTTTATGAGCAATTTCCAAAAGCGACTATAATTATTTAAAAAATGATAATTTTATTTTGTACATATTAAATTAATGCTATCTGTAAATTTTAAAGTAACTTTAAAAAACAATCTCCGCGACTAACTAGCCCTGATAGAAGCGGTTACCCCACAACAGGCGTTGGGAAAAGCTTGGGCGTGAGGAGTATGAGCGGATAGCAGGTTCCTGGCTCCTGAATAAAATTAGAATTAAAAAAAATAAAATATTATGAAAAATTATGTGATAGACGATTTGCCGGACTATTTTAAACAGTACAAAAAATCGATTAAAAACCCGAAAAAATTCTGGGATAAGGTTGCTGATGAAAATTTTGTGTGGTACCAACGCTGGTCGAAAGTGGTTTCTTACGATATGGAAAATGCGAAAATTGAGTGGTTTAAAAATGCAAAACTGAACATCACCAAAAACTGTATTGATCGGCATTTGAATGAACGTGGCGATAAAACGGCGATTATTTTTGAACCGAATGATCCGAAAGAAGAGGCGCAACATATTTCGTACAGAGAGTTGCGCGATCGCGTTTGCAAAATGGCCAATGTGCTGCGTGATTTAGGCGTGGAGAAAGGCGATCGGGTTTGTATTTATCTGCCGATGATTCCGGAACTGGCGGTTACGATGTTGGCTTGTGCGAGATTGGGTGCGATTCACTCCGTAATTTTTGCGGGATTTTCTGCCAATGCTGTAGAATCCAGAGTGAATGATTGTGGTGCGAAAGTGATCATTTGTTCCGATGGAAGTTTCCGTGGTGCAAAATCCATTGATTTGAAAGGAATCATCGATGAAGCCGTAGATAAATGTCCGACTGTTGAAAAAGTTTTGGTGGTGAAAAGAACTGGCGGCGAAGTGAAAATGAAAAAAGGACGGGATATTTGGCTGGCTCCACTTTATGACAAAGCCCCTTCTGATTTTATTTCAGTGATCATGGATGCGGAGGATCCTTTGTTTATTTTATATACTTCCGGCTCGACGGGAAAACCGAAAGGAATGTTGCATACGACGGCAGGATTTATGGTTTTCACTGCTTATACTTTTAAAAATGTTTTCAACTATAAAGAGAATGATATTTACTGGTGTACGGCGGATATCGGCTGGATCACGGGACATTCCTACATTTTGTACGGACCGTTGGCAAATGGTGCGACGACCGTTATTTTTGAAGGAGTTCCGACTTATCCTGAACCCGATCGTTTCTGGAAAGTTATTGAAAAACATAAAGTAACTCAATTTTATACGGCTCCGACCGCAATTCGTGCCTTGGCAAAAGAATCTTACGAATGGGTGGAAAAACATGATCTGTCTAGTTTAAGAGTGATTGGATCCGTTGGTGAACCGATCAATGATGAAGCGTGGCATTGGTATAACGATCATGTTGGCAAGAAAAAATGTCCAATTGTTGATACTTGGTGGCAAACTGAAACGGGTGGAATTATGATTTCGCCTTTGCCTTTTATCACGCCAACAAAACCGACTTACGCGACGTTGCCTTTGCCGGGAATTCAGCCCGTTTTAATGGATGATAAACGTAACGAAATTACCGGAAATCAGGTTGATGGAAATCTCTGTATTCGTTTTCCGTGGCCCGGAATTGCGCGTACGATTTGGGGAGATCATCAAAGATATAAAGAAACTTATTTCACGGCTTTCCCTGGAAAATATTTTACGGGAGATGGCGCTTTGAGAGATGAAGTTGGTTACTACAGAATCACCGGACGTGTTGATGACGTGATCATTGTTTCCGGTCATAATTTGGGAACTGCACCCATTGAGGATAGTGTTAATCAACATCCAGCTGTGGCAGAATCTGCGATCGTTGGATATCCGCACGATGTGAAGGGAAGTGCGCTGTATGGTTTCGTAATGCTGAAAGACAGCGGTGAGGAACGTGATAAAGATAATTTGAGAAAAGAAATAAACGGAGTGATTTCAGATACGATAGGACCGATCGCAAAACTGGATAAAATTCAGTTTGTTTCTGCCTTGCCGAAAACACGTTCCGGCAAAATCATGCGTCGTATTTTGAGAAAAATTGCGGAAGGTGATTTTGCTAATTTCGGAGATACTTCTACACTTTTGAATCCAGAGATTGTGGAGGAGATTAAGAATGAGAAGATTTGATTTGATGATGTGTTGATGAGATAATGTGTTGATGAGAACACAAGTAATTAATTATAATTGAACCTTGCGGAAACGTGAGGTTTTTTGCTTTGTTTAAATTTGTATCTTTCTTTTCTATAATTTAACTATGAAATTCATTATTCTGTTTTTGGGTCTGTTTCTGATCTTATCGTGTGAGAAAAAAGATCTGACAGACCAACAAATATTAGAAATTATTCATGCTGATAAAAATTACAAGGATCTGGTATTAAAAACAGATTTTTGGACCGGTGAAAACTTCATTGATTCGATTAAATCTTTTAGAAAAATAATTGCGAAAGAAAATCTAAAACCAATCTATAAAGCCGATTTCAATCAGGATGGAAAACAGGATTATTTGGTCAATCTGGAATATCCAAAAGACAGTTCTGGCAACGTTGTCAAAATGTATATTGATCCAGATGGCGATACCAAGAATTGTGTTGTTTTGCTAAGTACCTCCAACGGATATAAAATTTTAAATTCAGGAAGGAAAGGCGTGTACGCGATCTTCTCTGCCAAAACAATAAATTATAATGATCAGAATTTAATTAAAGTATTAAATTTCAAACCAAGATTTGATGATTTAAATGACATTTTGAAGTTTGATACTTTAATGATCAGAAATAATGAACTTACAGAATTTGTTAAAACAAAAAATAATCATTTAATTTCGGAAATCATTTTTACCCAGTTCGGTGGTTATGTACCTGGAGTATACTATACTTTGTCTTTAAAAAAAGATTCAATTATTTTAAATTCAAAATTTTATAAAAATTTAGAAGGTAATTTCTTTGGAAATAATAAGCAGGATTTTGAAAATTTAGATTCATATCTTAACGGTATTGATTTCAAAAATTTAAAAGAGAAATATTTCATTGACTGTTCTGATTGTCCTGCCACAGAAATTAAAGTAGTGTACGATAACGGAAAAACTAAAACCATCTACGATTATGGTGAGCGCGGTTCTCTAGGGCTAGTAAAGTTTTACGCAGCCGTTCGCGCTATAATGGAAAAGCAGAAGTGGCAAAAAATTGATTAGAAATTCTATGCTCTTTTTAAAAATGATTTTTAGACCGCCAAAACTTTTGTGACTTTTGTGGTTTATATTCTTTACTTTTAATAAAAAATTGGACGGTTCAATTACAACATCCAAAGTCATCATTATTGGCGGCGGTTTGGCAGGTTTAACAAGCGCGATTCACCTCTCAAAAATGGGAGTTGAAGTCATAGTTATTGAAAAGAATCACTATCCAAAACATAAAGTCTGCGGCGAATATATTTCCAATGAAGTCCTTCCCTATTTCAAATGGCTTAACGTAGATATTGAGGATTTAAAACCGACCCACATTACATTTTTACAATTTTCATCAGAGTCTGGAAGAACCATAGAAACGAAACTTCCACTCGGTGGTTTTGGGATCAGCCGTTATACTTTGGATCAGGCACTTTATTTAAAAGCGTTAGCTCAAAACTGTGATATTATCGAAGATCAAGTGAATGAGGTTATTTTTAAAGATGACCTTTTTGAAGTTCATTTGGCTTCCGGAAAAATTTTGACCTCGAAAGTCGTTTTGGGTGGATTTGGAAAAAGATCCAATATAGATGTAAAAATGAGACGGGATTTCATCGAACAGAAATCGCCTTGGTTAGCGGTGAAGTCTC
Source organism: Chryseobacterium sp. SNU WT5 (assembly GCF_007362475.1). Taxonomy (NCBI): domain Bacteria; kingdom Pseudomonadati; phylum Bacteroidota; class Flavobacteriia; order Flavobacteriales; family Weeksellaceae; genus Chryseobacterium; species Chryseobacterium sp. SNU WT5. The sequence continues at coordinate 2,522,718 of NZ_CP041687.1, read as the reverse complement.
ATTACAAAGGAAATTTTCCGGATGATGTTGTTGGCTTACATAATTTTAAAGGCGGCTATTGCGGTGTTTCAAAAGTTGAAAATAATTTGCTCAATATCTGTTATTTGACTAATTTTAAATCGTTCAAGAAATTTAAAAACATTGAAGAGTTTCAGCAAAAAGTAATCTCTCAAAATCCTCATTTAAAAAACATTTTAGAAAACTCTAAATCCGTTTTTGAAAAACCTTTGACGATCAGTCAGATTTGTTTTGAAAAAAAAGAAAACGTCGAAGATCATATTTTAATGATGGGCGATACTGCAGGACTAATTCATCCCTTATGTGGAAACGGAATGGCCATGGCGATTCATAGTGCTAAGTTAGCTTCAGAACAAACGATTAGTTTTTTAAAAGGTGAAATTTCCCGTCAGCAAATGGAACAGAATTATTCTGCAAACTGGAATAAAAACTTCAAACAAAGATTATGGTATGGCCGAATTTTAGGTAGTATTTTAGAACATTCAAAACTCTCTGAAGTTTTGACTAATTTAATAACTTATCTTCCTTTCCTACTTCCGATCATCATTAGAAAAACTCACGGAAAAGAAATCAAAATGACTCAAAATTAATGGCTTTAGATACCACGTACAGAACAGATCTTGAAGAATCGATGGATGATTTTTCGATGGATAATGAAGGGTTGGTCACCGCTTTGGATGACATTGCGCGAATTAATCAATTGCTCGGTGGAAACGCTGTGACTTTAGAAGGCGTTCAACATTTAATTAAAGATCTTCGAAAAGACCAAACCATCACCATTATGGATTTTGGTTGTGGAAGTGGCGATATGCTTCGAATGCTTTCAAAATTTGGAACTCAAAATAATCTAAAATTTCAGTTGATCGGCATCGATGCCAACGAAGCGACGATTCGCCACGCTGAAAAATGTTCAACCGATTTTAAAAATATTACCTATCTCGCCGAAGATATTTTTCTTTACGATTTCTCAAAATATAAAATCGATATCGCTTTGATCACTTTGACTTTACATCATTTCAAAGATGATGAAATTCTAAAAATACTGCGTGTTATTTTAAATCTGGTCAAAAAAGGAATCGTCGTCAATGATTTACAGCGAAGTAAATTAGCCTATCGCTTGTTTCAAATGATTATCTTTATTTTCAGATTAGAAAAAATGACCGCGAATGACGGACTGATTTCTATTTTAAGAGGTTTCAAAAAAGAAGATCTACAGAAATTCTCAAAACAATTAGGTCTAAAAAAATACAGCATCAAATGGAAGTGGGCTTTCCGCTACCAATGGATCATTAATAAATAAATTAAAACCACAAAAGACATATAAGTTTTTGAATGGCAAGCTGAATGATATATCATTGCAAAAGTGCACAAATCTTGACTAAAATTAATAAATTTTCTCTTTTGTAAACTTCTTTAATAATAGTTATCATCATTCCTCTTTTGTGACTTTTGTGGTAAAACATATTCAGTATATGAGTGTAAAAATAGTTACGGTTGCCAAGCAACTTCCAAAATATTCCCGAAAAACTTCTGAAGTTTTACCATTTCTTGATCTTTGGTTAGCAGGTCAGGAAAGCCGCTTTGTACGGAAAGTCAAAAAGATTTTTGAAGGTGCCGCAGTTGATGAAAGGTATTCCATTATGGATCCGGCCGAAGTTTTCACTGCAACATCTTTTGAAGATAAAAATGATATTTATGCCCGTGAAGTCGTTATTTTAGGCGAACAAGTTTTGGACAAATCTTTGAAAAAAACCGATTGGGATCCACAATCATTGGACTATATTATCACCGTAAGTTGTACCGGGATTATGATTCCTTCGCTTGATGCTTATCTCATTAATAAATTAAATTTACGCCAGGATATCGTTCGTTTGCCCGTTACCGAAATGGGTTGTGCAGCCGGCGTTTCTGGAATTATTTATGCCAAAAATTTTTTGCAGGCAAATCCGGGGAAACGTGCTGCTGTGATCGCAGTAGAAAGTCCGACCGCAACTTTTCAATTGGAGGATTTCTCAATGGCAAATATTGTGAGTGCAGCGATTTTCGGCGATGGCGCGGCATGTGTGCTTTTATCATCAGAAGAAAACGCAGAAGGTCCGGAAATTCTGGCGGAAGAAATGTATCATTTTTACAACAATGAACACATGATGGGTTTCAAACTGACGAATTCTGGATTGCAAATGATTTTAGATATTGAGGTTCCTGATACAATTGGCGAACATTTTCCAAATATTATTCATCCGTTTTTAGCCAAACAAAATTTAGAAATTAAAGATATTGATTATCTTATTTTTCATCCAGGTGGAAAGAAAATCGTTCAAATGGTAGAAGGTTTATTTTCTGATTTGGGTAAAAACATTGATACGACGAAAGAGATTTTAAGACTGTATGGAAATATGTCGAGCGCGACAGTGCTTTATGTTTTAGAAGAAATTATAAATCAAAAACCGCAGAAAGGTGAGAAAGGTTTAATGTTAAGTTTCGGACCTGGATTTTCTGCACAACGAGTTTTATTGCAATGGTAAGAAGATTTGAAAATACCAATTATTGGGCTTTAATTCTGGGTGGAAGTTCAGGATTAGGATTAGCTTCTGCAAAAAAATTAGCTTCCGAAGGAATGAATATTTGTATTATTCACCGTAGTTCTCGTGCGGAAATGGAAAGTATCAATGAAGAATTTACTTTAATTAAAAATCAAAATATTCAGTTTTTAAGTTTAAATAAAGACGTTTTAAATCCAGAACATCAACAGGATATTTTAACAGAATTAAAAACCGCTTTAGGTTCAGCTGGAAAAACTCGTTGTCTTTTGCACAGCATTGCTAAAGGAAATTTAAAACCAATGATCGGCTCAGAAAGCGAAAGTCTTTCGACCGATGATTTCTGCATCACGCTTCAGGCGATGGCAACAAGTTTATACGATTGGACGAAATTAATATTCAATGAAAAATTATTTGCAGCAGACGCAAGAATTCTCGCTTTTACAAGTGAAGGAAGTTCAAAACCTATCAATAATTATGGAGCAGTTTCTGCCGCAAAAGCAGCTTTGGAAGCAATCTCCAGAAATATCGCTTTAGAATTTGCACCTTTTGGTTTAAGATCAAATTGTATTCAAGCCGGAGTTACTGATACAAGATCCTTACAAATGATTCCGGGAAGTGAAGAAATAAAAGAACATACTAAAAAGCGCAATCCTTTTAAACGGTTAACAACGCCCGAAGATGTCGCGAATGTGGTGAGTTTATTATGTCAGGATGAAGCCGCTTGGATTAATGGTTGTGTAATTCCCGTCGATGGTGGCGAACATTTAAGTTAAATGAATATTGCAGAAATTTTAGAAAAACTACCATACACTACTCCATTTTTATTTGTGGATGATTTGGTTAGCGTTGATGAAAATGGCGTGACCGGAACTTTTACTTTTAAAGAAGATTTAGATTTTTATAAAGGTCATTTTAAAACTCAACCAATTACACCAGGAGTTATCTTAACCGAAACCATGGCACAAATCGGATTGGTTTGTTTAGGTATTTTTCTGGTTGGAGATGATCTGACTGAAGAAAGTCAGATCGGTTTAACTGCAACTGAAATCGAATTTCTAAAACCCGTTTTTCCGGGTGAAAAAGTTACTGTAATCTCAGAGAAAATATATTTTAGATTTAACAAGTTAAAATGCAAAGTGAAAATGTTGAATGAAAAATCAGAGATCGTTTGTGAAGGAACAATGGCGGGAATTATTAAATAGTTTTTAATAGTACAAGTTTCGCAAAATGTCGCGCACAGATTCCACAGATATTCACGGATGCAGCAGTTTAAAAATCTGTGGAATCTGTGTAAATCTGTGTGAAAAATAGCAATAGATATTAAGTAAAACACCGCATAGATTGCATTGATTTACGAAGATTCAATACTTAGAAAATCTGTGTTAATCTGTGAAATCTGTGTGCAAAATAGTAATATAAATTAGTGTAAAAACAATGAAAGAAATCCGCGTAGTCATAACAGGTTTAGGTGTCGTTGCACCGAATGGCGTTGGTTTGGAAGATTTTAAATCAGCTTTAAAAGAAGGTCGTTCTGGAATTCAGTTTGATCAACAATTGGCCGATTTGCAGTTTTCCTGTCAGGTTTCCGGAACTCCGCCCATTGATAAAAATAATTTACACCAATATTTCACTGATTTAGAATTACGAAATTTCAATTCGACCGGAATTATGTATGGCGTTATTGCAGGTTTAGATGCTTGGAAAGACGCAGGTTTAGAAATCTCAGCCGGTGAAAATCCGGATTGGGATAGCGGAACTATATTTGGTGCTGGAACTTCTGGAATTGAAAAATTTCGAGAAAGTATTTATAAAATTGATGCGCTTCAAACAAGAAGATTGGGAAGTACCGCCGTTTCTCAAACGATGAACAGCGGAATCAGCGCTTATCTTGGTGGAAAATTAGGTTTAGGAAATCAAGTCACCACCAATTCTTCTGCGTGTACAACAGGAACAGAAAGTATTTTAATGGCTTTCGACCGCATAAAAGCGGGAAAAGCAAAAAGAATATTAGCCGGAAGTACGAGCGATTCCGGACCGTATATTTGGGCAGGTTTTGATGCGATCAAAGTTTGCAATTTTAAATCTAATAATAATCCAAAATCTGCCTCTCGTCCGATGAGTGCATCCGCTGCAGGTTTTGTTCCCGGAAGTGGCGCTGGTGCTTTGGTCGTGGAAGATTTAGAATCTGCTTTAGCAAGAAATACAAAAATTTATTGCGAAATTTTAGGAGGAAATCTAAACAGCGGCGGTCAACGCGGTGGCGGAAGTATGACTGCTCCGAATTCTACTGCCGTTCAAAAATGTGTAAAAGATGCAATTTTAGATTCTGGAATTGAAGCAAAAGACATCGATTTTATCAGTGGACATTTAACCGCAACTTCAAAAGACAGCACCGAAATTCAAAACTTAGCCGAAGCTTTAAACCGTTCGGGTAAAGATTTCCCTTATATCAATTCTCTCAAAGCTTTGACAGGCCATTGTCTTTCTGCGGCAGGGAGTATTGAAGCCGTTGCGGCGATTTTGCAACTGAATGAAAATTTTGTCGCTCCCAATATCAATTGCGAAGATTTGAATCACGAAATTACGGCAATCATTAATACTGATCGTATTCCGCAGCAACTTTTAGAAAAAGCAATAAATATTGCTGCGAAGGTAAGTTTTGGTTTTGGCGACGTTAACGGATGTGTTATCTTTAAAAAATATTCTTAATAAATTTCAATTACAAAATATGAACAAGGAAGAGGCTATTCAAAAGTTAAAATCAATCGTAAAACCTTATGTCAAAAATGAGGAAGCTTTAAATACTATTAATGAAAACACAGATTTCATCAATGATCTGAACATCAATTCGGCTAATTTGGTAGATGTTGTTTTAGACGTAGAAGAAGTTTTTGATATTGAAATCGATGCGGAATCCATGGAGAAAATGCGCGATGTAAAATCTGCATTAGTTGTGATTGAGGAGAAACTGGCTGCGAAATAATTTTTTAATCGATTTTATTTCTAAAAAATATTAAACACAAATATACCAATGATTTCACGAATGACACTTTTGCACAAAAATTTCACCATTAAGTTTTTGGGTTAAAGCGTTAAGATTATTAAGATTTCGTTCGTAAATTTAAGACCTGCTGATGCGCACTTTTATATCTGAAAGTAATTACAACTTATTATATTAAAGACTCGTTTGACTTATATGTCAAGTATCTAAAAACATAAAAAACTTTTGTGACTTTTGTGGTAGAAAAAGATTCACCATTATTTTAGAACTTAAATCTCTTTTTAGTTGCACCCGAAAATCTTACCTTTGCAAAAACAAAAAGTAATATGAAATTTTTTATTGACACGGCCAATCTTGAGCAAATTAAAGAAGCGCAGGATTTAGGAATTTTAGATGGAGTTACCACCAATCCTTCATTAATGGCAAAAGAAGGAATTAGTGGAAAAGAAGCAATTCTGAACCATTACAAAACTATTTGCGAAATTGTTGATGGAGATATCTCTGCGGAAGTTCTAAGCACTACTTATGAAGAAATGATCAAGGAAGGCGACGAATTAGCAGCGATTCACCCAAACATCGTGGTAAAAATTCCAATGATCAAAGACGGTATCAAAGCTTTAAAATATTTCTCCAACAAAGGGATCAAAACAAACTGTACTTTAATTTTCTCAGCCGGCCAAGCCTTATTGGCGGCGAAAGCGGGAGCTAATTATGTTTCTCCGTTCTTAGGAAGATTAGATGATATATCTGTAGCTGGAATGAACCTGATCGAAGAAATCAGAATTATATTTGATAACTACATGTTCGATACAGAAATTCTTGCAGCGTCGATTCGTTCGCCAATGCATATTATCAACTGTGCTAAAATCGGTGCAGATGTGATTACATCGCCGCTAGATTCAATTCTTAATTTATTGAATCATCCATTGACTGATAAAGGTTTAGCGCAGTTTGTTGCTGATGCTAAAAAAATGGGATAAGAAAAAATTTATCTTGTTAAATATATAAACCGTCTGAAATTTCAGGCGGTTTTTTCGATTAATCTCTTTATATTCCTCAAAATTTGTAAATAAAAAAACCAGCTAAACAGCTGGCTTAAAAGGTCTTATTTCTTAGATTCTTCTACAGAAACTTTTCTGAAATCCTTGAACAATTTGCTTAATTCTAAAGCTGATTTACGAGCTCTGGTACCCGCTGCTTTGTTTCCTTTTTCTAATTGTTGGTTTGATTCGGTTGTGAATGTTTCAAATTCAGCGTTGATTTTTTCAATAAGTTCTTTCATGTAAATAAATTTAGGCTGCAAACATAGGATTTATCGAGGATATTTGCCTAAGATCTATGGGAGAAATTATAAAAATTATTATTTTTATTCACATTATTTATTTTTACAATCAACATCATTTTTAAATTAAATTGTGTACAATTTAATTGTTCGTTATATTTGCAGTTCAAAATTAAAACAATAAATATTTAAAGTATGTCATTAATAGAAGATTTAAAATGGAGACACGCTGTAAAAGCTTATGACCCTTCAAAAAAAGTTGCAGCAGAAGATCTTGATAAAATATTAGAAGCAGCGAGATTAGCACCTACCTCCTCAGGACTTCAACCTTTCCGTATCATCGTGGTAGAAAACCAGGAATTGAAAGAAAAAATGGTTCAAGGTGCTTTGAATCCTGAAGTAATGAAAGACTGTTCTCAGGTTTTGGTATTTGCGGCCTGGGATCGCTATTCTGATGAAAAAATTGATAAAGTATACGACTACCACACTGATGTGAGAGAGTTGCCAAGAGGCAGATTCGGCAGTTATACCGATAAACTGAAAGAAATATATAATGCTCAAACTGCTGAAGAAAACTTCGCACACACGGCAAGACAAACGTATATCGCTTTAGGACTGGCAATGGCTCAAGCAGCAGAATTAAAGATTGATAGTACACCCGCTGAAGGTTTCAGCAATGAGGTGGTAGATAAAATGCTCGGTTTGAAAGAAATGGGATTGAAAAGTGTAAGCCTTCTCTATCTGGGATATCGAGATCTCGAAAAAGATTACCTTTCTCATATGAAAAAAGTGAGAATTCCGATGGAGGAATTTATTATTAAAAAATAATTAATTGATTTAATACTTTCAATTTCAAATAATGAAAAATTTAGACACCCCAAAATTAGGAGATCAATTATGTTTTCCATTTTATTTGATCGCCAAAGAAATTACGGGGATGTACCGCCCTTTCCTTGAGGAATTAGATATCACCTACTCTCAGTATTTGGTCATGATGGTACTTTGGGAATATGAAAGATTGACAGTGAATCAAATCGGTGAAAAGCTCTATCTGGATAGCGGAACTTTAACACCTTTATTAAAAAGACTCGAAGCAAAATCCTATATCATCAGACATCGAAAGAAAGAAGATGAACGTGTAGTAGAAGTTTTTCTTACGGAGGAAGGAAATCAACTTCAGAAAAAAGCCTGTATAATCCCAGGAAAAATGCAGGAAAAACTCAATTTATCAGAAGCTGATATCCTGGAAATGAAAGTAACAATTAATAAGTTAATGCAAATAATAGAAAAATAACAAATATGAAAACATTATATACAACAAGCGTCACCGCAAAAGGTGGCCGCGACGGACATGTTGAAAGTGAAAACGGAATTTTGGAATTGGATGTAAAAACACCAAAAGCTCTGGGTGGGGCAAATGATGATTTCGCCAATCCTGAAATGCTTTTTGCAGCAGGATATTCAGCATGTTTTGACAGTGCTTTAAACCTTATGATCAAGAAATCAAAGATGGAAACTGGCGAAACTACCGTGAAAGCAAAAGTAAGCATTGGTCAAATTGAAAACGGCGGTTTTGGCTTGGCGGTTGAATTAGATGTAAATGTGCCAGGCGTTTCCTTAAGAGACGCTCAGAAGCTGACAGAACAAGCTCATCAGGTTTGTCCTTACTCCAACGCCACCCGAAATAATATTGAGGTTAAACTTTCTGTGACCAATAATTAATTCGATATTATTTAGAGTTATTTTTAAAGCCATCATTATATATAGAAAATTAAATCGAATAGAAGATTTAATTGAAAATGAAAACGGCAGAACGTGTTATAGTTTTGCCGTTTACTTTTGAACATTCAAGGAACTTTCCTACGGCATAAAACCTTTGGTGGACCTAACCCTACCCGAATTCTTTTGTCTTATTCGGTTTAGAAGATTTGATATCTAACCTTTGTATAGTCTTCCATCTTTGTTATTCTTTAAAACATATAAAAAATATTCCATTTAAAGATGATTATAAAAATAACATCTAATTTACTAGACGAATATAAAAATTCGTATGGTTAATTCTTCTCGTATTAAAACAAAGAAGGATAAAAAATTAATTTTATCCTTCTTTAAGTGACCGCGAAGGGATTCGAACCCCCAACCCTCAGAGCCGAAATCTGATATTCTATCCAGTTGAACTACGCAGCCATTTTTATAATTAAAAATTGATGATTAATAATTAATATTTTTAATCACATTATTCTTCACTAAAAAGAAATCTTCACTCCTCCCAAAATCTGTGCTCCCAAAACTTTATAACCTTTGTAAGTTTGATACTTGGTGTTGAGTAAATTGTTTCCGAGTGCGAAAATACTGAAATTTTTGTGAACTTTGTACTCTACAGACAAATTTAAATCAGCAAATCCGCCAACTTTGTCATTTCTGTTCTCTGAAGAGATAAATATGTTAGGATTAATGCCATCATTATTCACTTCAAATGAATTCGTAGTTTGATCCGTCGCAAAAATTGCTTTTGCTCCTAAACTTAACTTTTTATCCAACATTGTATATTTTCCTCCAATACTGGCTCTCACCAAAGGTTTGTTGAAAATATTCTCATTATTATCCAAATTGTATTTTTCAAAATTCAACTCAGCATCCAAAGCCAGGTTTGCCAAAGGGAAATACTGCACACTGGCTTTTGCCTCACTCACTGTTCCATTGTCATAAACAGAAGAGAATGTATTGGCATAATCATACGCGAGGCGGTTATAATCAACTACATCATTAAATAATCCGTTCGCTTTAAAGAACAGAATATCGTTCATTTTCCCGAATCCTGCACTGAAATCATATTTGATATTTTGATCAATATCTCCACGCAAACCAAAGTAGAATTTATACTTGGTTTCTGTCGCACGCAGTTCCTGATCAGAAACCAAATAAGGATTCTGCTCCAGTAAATTAGCGTAGGTATTTAGTTTTAACCCCCCTGTAATTCCTGCGTAAAACTTGAATTCATCGGCTGCTGCAAACTGTAATTCCGCTTTTGGAAACCAGTAGGTTTTACTATTTTTCACCTGTTCAGCCAAAATTAAATTTGAATTCTTCGCATTTAAAAACGAAAAGTCCGAACCGATCATTAAATAAGATTTTCCTTTAAAGAAAGTCATTTTCGGCACTAAAGTCGCATTCAGGAACTGAGACGAATTTTTGTTAAGTAATTCAAAATCCGTTTTCACGGTTTCTACATTCACGCCCAAATCAGCATTAAAATTAACATCATCAAAAGCCGGTAATTCTACTCCATGCTTAGATAAATTCAACATCACTTCTGCCTGATTTTCCTTTGCATTAAAATGATCGCTTAGAAAGGACGATTTCAGGCGAACATCATTTAGAATATCATTGGAGTAAAAATCATAATAACCGTTAATCTTAATACGATTCGTTTTCTGCTTTAAATCGATATTATTTGAAGAAGGGGTAAAAGCATAAATTCCGTAATAATGATAATCTTTTAAACCATAATCAGCATTCACGCTCAATTTCCCTTTCTCACCATAAGAATTAAGATACACGCCAACATTCCCCGAATTTTGTTTGGAATTCCAGTCATACACTTTTCTTAAACCAGTCGTAGAAAGGAAATGAACATCTCCGCCTACTTCCAGTCCGTTTTCTAACTTGGTTGAAATATTCCCGTCTGCCAGAATTTTTCCGTAATTCCCCATTCCGAGTTGGAAATAGTTATTTTGATATTCCGCATCAAATTTGGGCGAAATATCTTCACCCTGAATCAACGACGTTTTAAAATCTGACGATGCCGGAACGTTCGTGATATCATAAGTTGGTGGATTTGCAGATTTTTCTTCAGGTGGATAATTTTTTTCTGCTTCAATGGAAGTTTTCTTTTTCTCGATCTTCTTCACTTCCGGTTCCCGCTTTCGGTCTAAAATCAATTTTTCTTCCTTGATCTGGGAAAAAACTGCAGTTGAGGAAAATAATAATCCGATGAAAAATATATGCTGAATTCTTTTGTTCATTTATTTTGTTTTTTTGACCTATCAATGGTTTACTTAAGTTTCAATGGGTTTCACCCATTGCTCTTTTATTGTGCCACTTCGCAGCTCGCCGGTGTTTACACAAAGCTACGTCTCTTGTCTAATGTCTAAAAATCTATTTCTTAATTTGCTTTTTTAAATCTTTGGCTTCTGCAACAATTTCCGGGAAATCACCGTAATTGGCGATGATCTGATCCGCGGTATAACTCGCCTGGTAATTATCTTTCAAACCGATATAATTCCTAACCATTAAAACCAAAGATTTTGCGCCCCAATATTCTTCAGAAGCATAATTATTGGCCAGTTTGAAAATAGTTTCATTGGAGGATTTAAAAGCTTTTCCTTTGTTTTGATAAAACGCTTTTGCGTATAAAGCTTCTGCGGCAACCTCGGTATTAGAAGATTTTTCTAAAGCAGTGTACGCCGTTTTTGCCTCGTTATCTTTTCCATTATTCATCAGACTTCTGGCTTTAATTACTTTGGCTAATTCGTTCACCGAAGCTGAATTTTTAGGGTTTTGCAAAACCAAATCAGCCAGCATTTCTGCTTTTCTGAAATCTTTTTCGTCCGCATAAATCTTCATTAATTCAAAATTGGCGAAATTTTTCACATTTACGTTAGTCGAATTAGAAAGCGACACTAAATATTTCTTCGCCTCATTACTATTATTCTGTGCGATAAAAATCTGTGCAATTCTGGTTTGCGCATCTTCCTGATAATCATTCTGTACATTTGCAACTTCCTGTAAAACCAACAACGCTTTCGTGGAGTTACTCGTTTGGAAATAACTTTCACCCAATTCATATTGCGCCTGATATAAACCTTCGCCCGTTGGATTCTGCGTTAGATATTTTTCAAATAAAGGAATTGCATTTTTGTAGTCTTTATTGGCGTAGAACGTTTTCGCACGATTCAGATTAATTTCGTCAATTTCTGAAGCATCGATCCGAACGCCTAAACTTTGGGCAAAATTCTGATAACCGGCAACATCATTATTTTTAATAAAGATCGGTCTTGCTGCCTGAACAATTTTACTGGCAAAAGCCGTATTTTTATACTGATTTCCAAGGGACTTTAATTCAGATAAGGCTTTGGAATCTTCGTTTTGATCGATATAATTCTGAGCACGATAAATTTGAGCATTCGCTACCAAATCTTTATCAGTACTGGTTTTAATAACCTGTGTAAAATAATCGTTCGAGTTTTTGAAGTCATCATTTGCCGCATATGCCGTTCCGATCTCATATTGAGCATCGTCAAAATATTCTGAGTTTTTATACTGGGTTTGCAACTTCTTCAGTTCTGCGATCTTTGCAACAGTATCCCCTTTAAATCCTAAAGCCATCGCTTTCTGGAACATCGTGTAATCATCAGCACTTTCCGATTTATCATAAATAGCGATCGCTTCATTCAGATCATTATTCGCATAATAGGTATCTGCCAACCGTAGTTCTGCATCATTTTTAAATTCCGGTTTTGGATTATTTAAATATGCCTTGAAATATTCTTTAGCTTTGTCAAATTTCTTTGATTTAAAGTACGCGTAACCCAGATCATAATTCAGCTGCTGTTTTTCCGGAAAGTTTTCGGTCTGCAGTTTTTCGAAACGAACGATCGCAGAAGGATAATTTGATTTCTGATAATAAGTTTGCGCCAACCAATACAAGGCTCTGGAATTAAATTCCTTATTGATATTAAATTCTAAACTTCTTAAGAAATATTTTTCAGCAGCGTCTAAATTTCCTTTGTTGAATTCTTCTGTTCCAATTAAGTAAGAAACTTCCTGATCTACTTTATCCGTTTCTGGTGTTGAATTTGGCATTTTGTCGATGGCTGCCAAAGTTCCTTTGTAATCACCGGAATACAGATAAGATTTCACCAAAAGTGATTTCATTTCTTTCGTATCCGGACTGTTTGGATATTTTGAAATATAACTTTGAATGACATTTGATGCGGATTCAAATGGATTCCCGAGTTCATAACTCAGTTTAGCATATTGCAAATGTGCGAGTTGCTGAACTTTCGGATCGTAAGTCATTTGATACGCCGACCGGAACGCAGAAAGTGCTTCCTGTTTTTTACCAACTTCTAAATAAGCATTTCCCAACTGGTAATATGCGTTTTGAGAAGTCGCCGAATTGCTGTTCAATAACTGATTATAATAAGAAACGGCTTCATCATATTTTTTAAGATGTGCTGAAACAAATCCCATTTCATACAGATCACTTTCAGATGGTTTTCCTTTGCTTTCCAGATAAATTTTTAAGTGTGGATAAGCAGAACTGTAATCGCCTTTCATAAAATAACTTTCACCGATCATTTTATGAACTTCGGCTTTATAATCTGCTGAAATATTTTCGTTAAGCAATGAATTTCCTTCTAAAATTGCTTTATCGTAATCTTTGTCGTTGAAATATAACTGCACGTAATAAGGTTTTACAACGCGTGCGTATTTCTCGTTATCTTTGATCTGATCAAAAAAGGTAAATGCCTGATCATTTTGTCCGTCTGCATAATACAGATGACCCAACATATAAGCGATATCGTTTTTGTCGGAACCTTCGCTTGTTTTGTACGCTTCTTCTAAAGCTTCGATCGCCCCTTGAGAATCGCCGGTCATGAATTTCGCATAACCGAGTTTCATGATATACTGTGTATTTTCTTCTCTTGAAAGTTGATATTGATTTACGTTTTTCAACGTTTCCAGGGCTTTATCAAAATCCTTTTGAGCCAAATAAAAATCTGCCAATGGTAAGTTCGCCTGCGCAAAATAAGCCGAGTTCGGATACTCTTTAATAAAAGCATCTAACCCTTGCTCTGCATGATTCTTTCTTAAAATAACACCAATGACATTATCAAAAAACTGAGCCGCTTCTTTCTTTGAATTGGAGAGATTCTCATTGTAGAAATACTGTCGTGCATATTCAAACTGAGAAGCGTTATAAATTTTATTTTGGTATAGGTTTTCTGCGAGATTGAAACGGTAATTTTCGCGGTCGCTAAAGTATTGAGATTGTTGTGCCTCGGATAAGCCGAAATAGAAGATGGCCGTGGCTATTAAGATTTTCTTTGAATTCATTTAATCCTGATTTTCGGGAAGTTTTTAGGAACATGTATAGCACTGTAAGAGCTTCTAACACTAACAGCGCTTTTCCACATTTAATCAACGAAAATAAAGAAAAGTTATTGCTTATACAAGTTTATTTGTTGGTTGTGGATATGTGGATAACTTTAAAATTATAAGTTTAAGATGCGATAGAAGATTCAAGATTTAAAATTAGAATCTGCTCTAATCTCTGTTCTTCAGCAAAACCCAACCTTGACGCTGGTCCGTTTTTTGGGTCACAGAATCGTACCACGAAACAACATACCAATACGTCGAAGTTGGCAAACTTTTGCCGTTGTGCCTACCATCCCATTCGCTTTTATTTGGATTAGTGGATTCAAAAATTTTGGTTCCGTTTCGATCGACGATCACAATAGAAACCTGTTCCATTTTATCTAAATTATCGATTTTCCATACGTCATTTTTGCCGTCACTATTGGGTGTAAATGCATTATTGATCTTAATAAAATACACGGTTTGTGGTGGACCAAAACATCCCGTTGCAGATTCTACCTGAATGACGTAAGAAGAAGCGGTCGGATTTTGTAGCACATTAGAATTTTGTGGAATTCCGTTAAAATAGTATTTGTACGGTTTCGCACCACCTTCGGCGATCACTTCAATGGAAGTATTGGTTTGGTTGATGACTTTAATTTTTGGCTGATTCTCATCAGAAATTGTAAAGTTGTGCGTGTAAGGACAACCATACTGACCGTTATGTAATGTTACGGAATAAGTTCCTGCCTCAGTGAAAGTACCGAATCGTCCGGTCTGCCCATCACTCCAGACGATAGAATCATTTTCCGGACCTGCATCGATGGTCAATGTTTCGCCGTAACAAATAAAATATGGATCATCCTTTAGCGTCGTAGATTTTGAAGGAATATTCACTTTTAAATTAATTTCTGCTACCGTTGGACAGAAAGTAGGAATCGTAATTCGAACATAAACGGTTTGAGCAAAAGCAATTTCATTCGTATATGTTGAACCGATGGATTGACTCAGACTGGCATCTTTAAAATATTTAAAAGTCGCTGCAGGATCTGTCGTAAAATCTGATTTTTTCGAATCTAACTTAAATGCTGTTTTTCCATCGAAATCTGTATCGCAAAGTGGGTAATCGATTGCTGTTGCATCTAAAGCCGAATTTCCACCTTGAACAAAATTAACTGTTTGAGGATCAGAAATACATCCTGTAGTGTTATCTTTCATTAAAAAGTCAACCGTTACCGGCAAAGAAGACAGATTGAAATTATTAGGAAGTGGATCACGCGAAAGATCGGTGAAAGTATAATTTGAAGAATTATTGATTACTTGATTTTTAAAATCATCAATAGCGTAAGTGAGTTCTGCACAAATTAAAATCTGCGATTTGATTGAAACAGGTTTCTTATATTCTATTAATTGAAAATTAATTCGGTCAGAGCATTGTAGATTATTGGTTGCATTATAAACAAAAACCATATAAGGTTGCAGGCGAACTGAAAGATCATAATTTTCCCATTCAGATTGAGAAAGTAAATTTCCCGCATAATCATAATATCGTATTTCTGAATACCGAGTCCAGTTTCCTATATAATCATTGATATTAGTAGTTAAATTGAAAACCGTGGTTCCACATTGGGAATATTTAGTTTCTGGCGTACCTTTTATTAAATCTGGTTTAGGATAAATTTTTAAATCTAATTCTGGAATTGTATCTGCAACACAGTTTGTAGCTGTATTTTCAATTTTAATAAAAACTTTTCCACTTCCACGGTAATTTAAATTGACAATTGGGTTGGTCAGTGCCAAATCAGTGAAAAATGTAACTTTAATATCTGGTGAATATTCTAATTGAGCTTTGGTAATATTTAAATCAAAGTATTCTGTACTGCTATGACAATGTTCAGGAAACTGAGAATATGGTTTAATTTCAATTGCAGGATAAAAATTAAATTTTAATTTCACCACTGATTCGCAAGTCACATCCGGATGTTTTATTTTGACAAAAACCAGATTATTAAGTTGTGGATTTACAGAAGTTTTGGTCTGATAAGACATTCCACCATCTATTGAATAAGTAAACTGATAATTTTTTTCCGTAAAATATTGATTCTCGAAATTAGAGAGATTGTAATTATCTGTTCCAAAACATAAATCACTTGCTACATATTCTGAATTAGTTAATGGTAAGGAAATAAAGGTAAGATCAAATGTTTTGGTGAAAGGACATGATGAAGTTGTACTCAAACTTTCTGCAATAATTGTAATGGTTCTCTTTACATTTTCATCAATTACAAAATTAGTAGGATTAGCGATATCAACACCGTTTTCCTGAAACTTCAGGGAATATTGGGTAGGATTTGCTGCGTAATAATTGTATAAATCAACAGTCGTTTGTGTACTACCATCGGTTTTACAAATAAATTTTGGACTGTCATTAAATGGTGGGAAAGTACCATTCAATACTAATGAAACTGGGGCAGAATCTAAGCTACACAAACCTACAGAACCATTTCGTATTATCTTTACAACATAATCACCGCTTGAAGTACCTGATAATTTATTAGTGGAGGATAAAATGGTTGTACTTCCTACTTTTCGCCATTCATAACTAACATCAGGAATCGACGCTGTTTCCAAATCAATCTGTGCACAAGTAGAATTTACCGTTGTAATTACAGGAGTTTGCAAACTTTTAAATAGAACTTGGTCAGAAACGCTTGCGCCAATTTGAGTTCCATTATCCGGATCAACATAAGTAACTACCACTTTTAAAACATCATTATCATTTGGTGCAAAGTCATGTAAAGTATTAGAATTCGTTCCCACAGGATTTCCGTTATTTGTCCACTTAAAAACTGGAGTCAATTTTTGATTGGGTGTAAAAAGCCAGGCTTTCCCTTCACTTTTCCAAGGCCCATTATTATAATCAGAAGTGGGCTTAGAACTATGTTCCGGAACTCTAAATTTCGATGCATCTTCATTCTGAATCCCTAATATCGCGTTGTATTTTATTTCATTTTTACCATTTACATAAATAACAATTCGACCATCTTCCAAAATTAAAATATAACTGTAATATCCTACACTTGAAATATCACCTGTTCCGTTAGTTCTGATCTGATTTTGAAAAGAGACCAAAAGTCCTTTTACTGCTCCGATCATAACATTGTTATACAGATAAGTTACGCTTGAATTTACAGAACGATCGACCAAATCAGTATATCCAAAAAATATCTGCGCAAGATTTAGCTCTTTTAACGGATCATTTTGGTAAACTTTATTATAATCCTTAGATGGTAATGCCGAATAGCTATTATAACCGGTAATACCACTAAATGTACGATCTTTATAAACTGTTTTATCTTTAAGATTATCAAGAGCTGCATCATTGGTAAAAACTAAACGACCGTTGCTTCCCATCACTACATTGGTGTAAGTTTTTCCATAAAAACTAAAATTGAATCCAATTGGAAAAGCTTCACTAAAAATACTGGAACTTGCCCCGGGAAACTTAATAGGAATAGAGCCTGCGCCTAGTTGATAATCGCTTGGGGAAACGCTCGTTATCGCGTAATCTCCGGTAGAGCTCGCTACCGCATCTACTTCTAAATCAAATTGTTCTGCAGGACAGAAATATTGAGTTTGCGGATAACCTAGTTGATCTGCTGGATTAAATAAATTGACTGACTGGCTAAAACCCAAAGAAAATATAAAAAGAGATAAAGAAAAGTAAATTTTGGGCATGCTTTCAATTTTTGGCAAAAATACGTTATTTATACAAACAGAATAAGAGCCTATTTTAGTATAAAGGTGCTAAAAAATCATCTTTTTTAAATTTTTCTGTTACATTTGTGTAAATTAAATAATTACAATGAACCAACTTTTTAGAAGAAAACAATATAAGGAGAGTGATCATTCGTCAGGATTAGTACGAGTTTTAGGGGTTTGGGATATTGTATTTTTCGGTATTGCAGCAATTATTGGAGCTGGAAGTTTCAGTTCATTAGGGGAGGCAGTTTTCCGTGGTGGTCCAGGAGTAATTATCCTATACATCATTTGTGGTTTTGCATGTGGTTTCACCGCATTATGTTATGCAGAATTTGCTAGTAGAATTCCTACAGCTGGTTCCGCCTATACTTATGCTTACGCGAGTTTTGGTGAACTAATCGCCTGGATTATCGGTTGGGCTTTGATTATGGAATACTCCTTCGGAAACATTTACGTAGCCTTTTCCTGGTCGGATTACTTTACAAGTTTCATGGGGAGAGTTGGGGTACATATTCCTGAATCCCTGTCTTGTAGTTATCCTGAAGCTAAAAAAGCTTTCCTAAATGGTTCCACCAATAAGGAATTACTGAACGCTTGGAATAATGCACCACTGGTAGGAAATTTAAAAATAATTCTAGATGTTCCTGCATTAGTGATTAATGGATTAATTACCTGGTTGGTTTACAGGGGAGTACGGGAAAGTAAGAATTTCAATAATGCCTTGGTTTTAATGAAACTTGCGGTAATTGTTTTGATAATTTTAGTCGGCGTCGCTTATGTTAATATTGATAATTGGACGCCTATTAATCCAGAAACTCAAGTTCCTTCTTTTATGCCTAATGGCTTTGCAGGGGTAATGAGCGCAGTTTCGGGTGTTTTCTTCGCCTACATTGGTTTTGACGCATTGAGTGTACTCTCCGAAGAAACAAAAGATCCACAAAAGAATCTCCCGCGAGGAATGATCATATCATTGATCTTATGTACGGTAATTTATATTATTTTAACGCTGGTTCTAACCGGAATGGTAGATTACAAAAAATTTGACGGAGTTGGAGACCCACTTTCCTTCATCTTTGAAAAATCTAATGCAAACGTTGCCTGGATGGAAATAACTGTTTCTTTTGTCGCAATTGTGGCGATTACAACGGTTTTATTGGTCTTCCAAATGGGTCAGCCTAGAATTTGGTATGCGATGAGTCGAGATGGTCTAATGCCTAAGAAATTTATGACCATTCATCCTAAATATAAAACGCCTTCATTTGCAACCATTATAACAGGACTGGTCGTTGGGATTCCTATCCTCTTTACCGATAAATCATTTATTCTTGATTTTACAAGTATTGGAACCATCTTTGCCTTTGTCTTAGTCTGTGGTGGCGTTCTCCTCCTGCCATCCAAAGAAAAACTACCCGGTAGATTCCACATGCCTTACATCAATGCCCGATTTATTTTTCCTGCTGTATTCCTGGGAGGAGTGGTTTTCTTTTACTTATGGCAACCATCATTCTTCCATAATTTAATGAATTGGAACGATCCTTTGGAAGGAGAATTTAGAATTTCAATGACCGTATTCCTCATTTTAAATATCGGTCTTTGCGTTTTGGCCTTTGTAAAAAATCTTTCTTTAATTCCGTTAATGGGTTTAAGTTCCTGTTTATATTTACTAACAGGAATGACTCATGATAACTGGTTTTATTTCTTGGTCTGGTTTGGATTTGGATTAATTATCTACTTCTCTTACGGCTACAGAAAAAGCAAATTACACCGAGAACTTAATGGGGATTTAGATTAATGGTGGGCAATCGAATTGAAATATTTTCTATTTTATTAATAAGATAAAAAGGTATTCCTTCGATATATTCCTATTTTCGATTATGGATTTACCTAAATCTACAAATATCCGATATGGAGACTATCGTCCGACTTCAAAATATGTTTTGAGTTCCACATAGGAAAACAAAAGTTTAAAAATTTAAGTAGCTCACAAACAGAAAAGGCGATTCCGGGGAAACGCCTTTTTTATAATACTTTGAAAATTTATAACGTGAATTTTTGGTAGATGGATAAACAAAAAAATGTTATTTGCACTCTATCGTTTAATAATCCACTATATTAGGTATAAATTAAACATTTACTCCAAATAGGTAACCAACGAATGCAGATAGACCCATCGCGATCGTTCCCCAAATAGTAATACGGACGAGTGCAGTAGAAATTTTTGAACCTCCTGTTTTTGCAGCAAAAGCGCCTAAAATAATCAGAAACAGAATGGTAAAACCATACAGCCAATATTCCATTCCTTTCAACGGTGCAAAAAGCACAACTAAAAGTGGCAAAATGCCGCCAACCGTAAACGCACTTCCAGAAGCCAGTGCAGCCTGGATAGGATTAGCTTGGCTCATTTCTGTAATTCCTAATTCATCACGAACATGAGCACCTAAAACATCTACTTCCGTTAATTCTCGAGCGACCTGCAGCGCAGTTTCTTTTTTCAGTCCTCTCTTCTCATAAATCTGTGCTAGCATCATCAATTCTTCTTCTGGCATTTCCAATAATTCTAACTTCTCTCTTTCGATGTCCGCTAGTTCGATATCGGTCTGAGAGCTTACAGAAACGTATTCTCCGGCTGCCATTGACAAAGCTCCAGCGATTAAGGCAGCGACCGTCGCTAAGACAATTGGTTCTGAGGAAGAACTTGCGGCTGCTACTCCAATCGCAAGACTGGATACGGAAATTATCCCATCATTAGCACCAAGAACTGCAGCTCGGAGCCAATTGCTGCGGTGTATATAATGAGCATCCAGGTAATTGTCGATTGTAAGCATCTTGGAGAATTAAAGTTATACTACACTACAAAAATATTTCTTGATCTTCAAAAAAATATTTCTTTCATAACTCAAAATTACGTCTAAAAAAAGTATAAAAGCATATATATTAAATTATGATGAGCAAGATCTTTTAATAACATTTTTAAAAAACCGATCGATGATAGATTAGGATGATGATAATATTTAGTCATCAATTTTAAGAATAATTAATCTAATTTGATCTCGAAAAAGCAAACATCAGCATCTTGATAATGGGCCTGTAAGCCATAAGAATCTTTCAATTTTTTCATTCCTAAGAAGTCAAAACCACAGTTTTTATAATGATTGATCAGTCGATCATTTTGTCCACAAGTATCCATTCTAATAAATTTCTTATATTCTTTTTTACCAAAATCTTTGGCCCAATCGGAAATGATTTGGACCAAATTATTTCCACGAAATTTAGGGTTAGTTGCAATGCGGTGAATGTAAATTGCGTCATTATTTTCCTTCTCTTCCCAGATCATTGCATCATTGTAAGTAATTGCCCAAATGCAGGCAATTGTATTGTCAATTACTAATTTGAACTGCCTGTTCTCAATTACTTCCGTTGCAATGAAATCTAGGTCAAACTCTGGCCATATATTTCCCGGAAATGCGAGCTTTTGATAATCGGTAGCCAGCCTGTAAAGTCTAAAAATTTCTGGAATATCATCGAGATTGCTATTTGTAATAATCATAATAAAGCGGATAAATAATTGGTAGTACTTTTCAAATTGAGAATTTCATATTGTAAAATTTTAATATTTGTTTTTCTAATTAAAAATATCTGTAAAATACTTGTACTCATAAAGATAGTCAAATCTCTGCTTACTTTGATAAAGGGAGAGGTATTAACAAAACTGCAAATAAAAAAAGCGACTTTCTCAAGTCGCTTTCCTAATTATATCGTCATCGAAAAAATCCGGGTTTCGGGCTTATTTCGCATCATTCTTAAATCAAAAGTCATCGCCACATTTCTTGTGAAAGCACGACCTTTTTCGGTTATTTTTATCTTATTATCCGTAATTTCAACTAAACCGTCAGTTTGCATTTCTTTTAAAGCTTCCAAGGCATTTTCAATTTCAGGAAAACTGGTTTGTAGATCCCAAGAAGTTTCTAACCGGCACATTAAATTTAGGATATGTTGTCTGATCACTAAGTCTTCTTGATTTAAAATATGTCCTTTCACAACTGGAATAATTCCATCTTCTACAATCTTCTGATATTCTTCCACGCTTTTGTTACTTTGAGCAAACGCATACCAGGAATCAGAAATTGCCGACATTCCTAAACCTACCATTAATTTGGTTTTACTGGAAGAATATCCCATAAAATTACGGTGAATATCTCCCGAAACCATCGACTGATAAAGATCGTCATGTGGCAAAGCAAAGTGATCCATCCCAACTTCGATATAACCTAGCTCTTCTAATAATTTTTTTCCGTTGGTATATAATTTTCTTTTTTCTTCACCACTTGGCAAATCATTTTCATCGAAACCTCTTTGTCCAACCCCTTTAATCCAAGGAACATGGGCGTAAGAATAAAATGCCAAACGGTCTGGTTTCAGTTCCAAAGTTTTACGAATGGTATATTCCATTTTCTCCCAAGTATGAAATGGTAATCCAAACACTAAATCATGAGAAACACCTTTATAACCAATTTCTCTGGCCATATCGGTTACATTTTTCACATTTTCAAAAGGTTGAATTCTATTGATCGCTTTCTGAACTTGTGGATCATAATCCTGTACTCCAAAACTGGCTCTTCTAAAACCTAGATCGTATAAAGTTTGCAAATGCCCTCTGGTGGTATTATTAGGATGACCTTCGAAAGAGAATTCGGGATTTTCAGCAATTTCTGCTTTTGAGAAAATGCCTTCTAATAATATCTTTAAATTTTCTGGCGAGAAGAAAGTTGGTGTACCACCACCTAAATGTAATTCTTTAATCTTTGGAGTTCTCCCAAATAATTTGACATATAAATCCCATTCTTTTAAAACAGATTCTAAATAAGGTGTTTCTACTGAATGCTGCTTGGTAATTCTTTTGTGACATGCACAGAAGGTACATAGTTTCTCACAAAATGGTAAGTGGATATACACCGAAATCCCTTCTGAATCATTGGTTTCATTAAAAGTACGGATCACTGATTCCTGCCAAAGTTCGCTTGTAAAACTAGCATCATCCCAAAAAGGAACAGTTGGATAAGAAGTATAACGAGGTCCCGGAATATTGTATTTATCGATCAAAGAGTTCATGTCGAAGTAAGTTTTTTTAGAAAGATTTCTGAAATTCATTTTGAAATTTCACATTGCAAAAATACGAAATAAGTTAGGAGCGATGAAATCAATTTGATGGTTGAAGATTTCCGTAATTTTTAATTTATCCAAAGAAAATCGACACAATATTGAGAATTCAGTTCTACAAAATGATAAATTCCATTGTTTTCTCAATATGATCTTCTTCAATAATTCCTTCTGCATATTTTTTATTGTGTTCTGTGGACGTATATTTAGACAAGTAGGCATTATTAATTTTCTCCATCAAGCCATTTTCCTTTTCGGGAATCTCTGCTTTAATTTTAAAGATAGCATCACCGCCCTGTATTTCACCAAAAGGATTATTTAGGAAAGTATTGTACCAACTTCTCTCTGCAAAACCCCAAGAACGAGCAAAAATCCTGTCATCAACAAATGACCATCCAGATTTGTAAGAAGGAATTCCTTTCTGTTCCTGCTTTTATTCCGATATGATTGTTGGATTTGATATATTGAAGTGCGGCATTTTTATTCATTGTTCATTCAACTTCATCTTTATAATTCTATTTTTTCCAGCGAAAACAAGGGTGTTGGCATCAACCCATTCGCAAACATATAGCCCTTTCTCTTCAGAAATAATTTTCCACGTTTTTCCGTAATCACTGGAAAATTCTATGTTCTGATCACCAACTGCGACAATATCTTTGCCTTTCGATTTAGGTCTGATTTTTACGCAGGTTTTGTAACCACCATTTGTTCCGGAAGCTTGAATCTCCCAGGTTTTTCCACCATCATTTGTTGTGGCGATATTATTGATGTTTTCTTCTTGTTTGGTATAATCGCCGCCGACTGCAATACCAAATTGATCATTGTAAAAATCAATGGAATAAATCCCTTGGGAAGATGTTCCTTGGATAAATGGAGTTTTATAAACGTTCCATATGTTAGGCTTTTTTAAGTTATTTTTAAAAATACGGGCATGGGTACCACCGCTAGCAATCCAGATATTGTTCCCTTTCATCGCAATGTTAGAATTGCTGGCTGCAAAGTGCGCTTCTCCTGGAAGATAAGATGGGTATGAGTGCACTGGAACCTTTGAATTGAAGAACAATTTAAAATGAGCTTTGCCATCCTTATATGGATCACTTACCGCCAGTCCGCGGTTCTTTTGATCAAAAATAAAAGCATCGAAAAAAGCAGTTTTTACAGTATCTGCAGCAATTATCCTAGAACTTAAATCTTTTTTATTAATCTTAAAGAAATAAGCAGGACTTTCAATATTGACCGTATAAAAAGCAGTCCTAGTCTGAGCGAGAGTTCTAAATTGAAACTTCTTGTCAGATAGTATCAACTGCTTCTTCTCTGTAGAATCATTTATATTCACGTAGCCAAATTTAGAATCGGTTCCGGTATACCAAACTTTACCATCATTAATTTGTAAGGCACGAATTGAAATATCATCTTTTAATAAAGTAGAAAAACTGACATTCTGCGCAAAAACACCTAAACTCATTGCTGAAAATAGCACTAACAAGATCTTATTCATAAGCTTTAAGGATATTAAAAATCCCACCTTATAAAGATGGGATTATATTTTTTAATGAGTATCATTAATTTTTGAATTTTTCTGACCGTAGAGGAAATAAATTATCAACCCTAAGGCTAACCAAATCCCCAGTCGCTCCCAACTTTCTATTGGTAAACCAGCCATCAATGCTACACAGATGACCACACCTAGAATTGGCAGAAATGGCACTAAAGGAACGCGGAAACCACGAACGGCATCTGGATTCGTTTTTCTCATGACAATAATTCCGATACATACAAGTGAGAATGCGAACAAAGTACCAATACTTACCATGTGTCCTAAGTCTGATACGGGTACAAAACCAGCAAATAAACTTACGAAAATCATAAAAACTACATTAGTTTTCCACGGCGTACTACTTTTTGAATGCAGATCACTGAAGAACTTCGGCAATAATCCATCAACACTCATGCTATAGAATACTCTACTCTGTCCCATCAACATCACCAACATTACAGAAGTATATCCTGCGATAATAGCAATTGTTAGGGCTGCATTTAAGAACGTATATCCTGTCTTAGCGAATGCGGTCGTTACTGGACTCGCATCCCCTTTGAAGTTTACATAATTTTCTAATCCTGTCAATACATAAGAGAACAATACATATAAAACGGTACAGATAATTAGAGATCCAATAATTCCGATTGGCATGCCTTTCTGTGGGTTTTTTGCTTCCTGTGCTGCAGTACTTACCGCATCAAATCCAATAAAAGCAAAGAATACAACCCCAGCTCCTCTTAAGATACCGCTCCATCCATATTTACCGAAATAATCACTATGGAAAAACTCAAAGAAGCCCATCTTACCTTGAGACATAAGCACTTCTCCTTGGTTAATCGGGATAAATGGATCATGATTCGCCGGATTAATAAAACCCCATCCAAGTGCGATAAATACTAATACAACTGTTACTTTTAGAATTACTAAAATATTATTGATCAATGCTGATTCCTTAGTTCCTTTGATTAGAAGTAAAGAAAGCAGACAGATAATGATAATCGCTGGTAAATTTAAATAACCTGGGGTTTCATCCCAAGGACCATGTAACAAAGAATTTGGCAATGTGACCCCGAAGGTCAACATAAACTTCGCGACGTATTGTGACCATGAAGCCGCAACTGTAGCTGCTCCAAGAGCATATTCTAAAACCAAATCCCATCCAATAATCCAAGCCATAAATTCTCCCATGGTAGCATAAGAATAAGTATATGCACTACCTGCCACAGGGATCATTGATGCAAATTCTGCATAACATAAACCCGCAAAGGCACAACCAAGAGCTGCTAATATAAAAGAGTACACCACAGCAGGTCCTGCATTTTCTGCAGACGCAATTCCTGTTAGTGAGAATAAGCCGGCTCCGATAATTGCTCCAATTCCTAAAGCCACCAGTGACGCTGCACTCAGTGTTCTTTTTAATCCCTTTTCCGACTCATCCGCAGTTTGCAGAAGTTGGGCAAGAGATTTAGTTTTCCAAAGATTTGACATGTTATATTTGTTTAAGATTTCCAAAAATATAAAAAATTAGTAATTATTAACTATAATTCACCAATTTCTTTTTGAAAAATTGTTTGATAACAGATAAAACATTGATATCCATATGGAAGTTGGAAAACCTTAAAAAAAGAAAAAAAACTACTTCTAAAGTTACCTGTTTAAAATTATGAAATTTTTTCGAACTAAATATTCTTTAACTTTAAGCCATGATTTTAACAGAAATTTTCCAGGCAGACTTGGTTAAAGAGATTCAAGATTCTGGCAATCTTAAACATTTTTCTGCCGGTGAAACCATTATCAATATGGATTCATATATCAAAAATATCCCTGTGGTAATTTCGGGAAGCATTAAAGTATTTCGTACCGAAAATGATGGACGCGAAATTCTACTCTATTACTTAACTCCTGGTGAAAGCTGCATTGTTTCGATACTTGCCGGAATGAAAAATGAAACTTCTACAATCAAAGCACTTGTAGAGGAAGATGCAGAATTGATGATGATTCCTGCAGATAAGGCTAAAGATTGGGTAAAAAAATATCCAGACTGGACAGATTTTATTTTTAATCTTTATCAAAAACGTTTTGAAGAATTACTTCATATTGTGAATTCTGTGGCTTTTCAAAAAATTGACACTCGCCTTTTGCATTTAATCAAACAGAAAACGCAGCTTTACAACTCAAAAGAAATTTCAGTAACCCATCAGCAATTGGCAGATGAACTTGGAATTACCCGAGAAGCTGCGAGTCGCGTTTTAAAACAAATGGAAAAAGAGAAATTACTTATTCTGTCCCGAAATAAAATTGAGCTTCTGTAATATCTATAAGATGTTCTCCACCTGACTGAATTATTACTACTATTTCAGTAAAATTCTGAAGCTTCCGAGTTGAAACTCTTACTCTGGAAATAATCAAACCATATTCATTGGGTCTCATTTACGTTAGAGACCGCATACCCACATCTTTCCCACCTCAATTTATTTACTGAAATTCTTATCTTTGAGACCATGAATTTTTACGATCTGTTTTTACAACCTTACGAGTCTTATGACGGTTATCAAATAGCACTCGAAATAACCGCAACTATTTTTGGTTTATTAAGTGTATTTTTTTCAATTCGAAAAAATATTTGGGTCTATCCTACCGGAATTATTTCTACTGTTTTATATGTCTATATCCTCTATAAATTTGGATTGCTTGGGGACATGATGATTAATTTTTACTACACGGTGATGAGTATTTACGGATGGATTTTGTGGTCAAGAAGTTCTAAGGATCATATTCATGTTGAGGTTTCTTGGGCAACAAACAAGGAATGGGTTTTCGCAACCGCTTTATTCCTGATCAGCTTACTATTAGTAACCATCGTTTATTATTACAAACCTTTTATTGATAATCATTTTTCAATGGAAAATGTTCAACTTGGATTGTATCATTTGGATTGGGCAAATTGGTTAGATGTCCTTACAACCGCAATATTCTTGGTGGGAATGTGGTTGATGGCAAAAAGGAAAATCGAAAACTGGATCTTTTGGATCGTAGGTGATTTAATATGTATCCCGATGATGATTTACAAAGGTTTAGGGATAACCTCTCTTCAATTTTTCGTTTTCACTGCAATGGCATTTGTCGGATATTTTGAATGGAAGAAAACAAGTCAAGGAAAGCACATTAACTAATTTTATCAATGTTCACTTTCTCTTTGATTGATAAAGTTTTAAGTATCTTTGCAGTCCCAAAATCATGAGGGTAAATACCTTTTATTTTATGCAAAATACCATCGAATTTTTTAAGTACCAAGGAACAGGAAATGATTTCGTAATGATCGATAACCGGGATTTACAGTTTCCTAAAGATCAGCAAATTATAGAAAAAATATGTGACCGACGTTTTGGCATCGGTGGTGATGGATTGATTTTATTAGAAAATGATGCTTCTGCAAATTTTAAAATGGTTTATTACAATTCTGATGGTAATGAAAGTACGATGTGCGGAAACGGTGGAAGATGCATTGTTGCCTTTGCTCATTTCCTCGACCTATTCGAAGGCCACGTCACTTTTATCGCGATTGACGGTCTACACGAAGCAGAAATTCAAAATGGTGTAATAAAATTAAAGATGATTGATGTAGAATCAATTAAAAGAATTGACGGAAATTTCGAGTTAAATACAGGTTCTCCACACTATGTAACCTTCGTAGAAAAGTTAAAGAATTATAAAGTTTACGAAAATGGTAACATAATTAGAAATTCTGCGTCTTATTGTCAAGAAGGAATCAATGTGAATTTCGTGGAAAAAATTTATGAAGATGAGATCTTCATTCGAACTTACGAAAGAGGAGTGGAAGATGAAACTTTCAGTTGTGGAACCGGTGCAACTGCATCAGCATTGGTTTTTCTAAAAGATAAAAACCAATCTTCTGTAAAAGTAAAAGTTCTGGGTGGAAATTTAAAAGTTTATGCTGAACAGGACGGAGCAGGCTTTAAAAACATTTGGTTAGAAGGTCCGGCAAAGCAGGTATTTAAAGGCAAAATTAATATATAAGGTATATCAATTGAATTTATGAAAATAAACGTTGGGATTATTTCGATCATTGTATTTCTGATTTTTGCAATCGGAAGTTTTTTTGGATATCAATATTATAAGAAATATTACGGAAACAATGTAACCAAAGAAGGTTATGTGCTTATTCCGCACTCTGCAAATTTCAATTCTATATTAGACTCGATTACTCCTTATATCAAGAATAAGGAACAGTTTGCTGAAGTGGCAACAAGTAAAAATATGTCCCGTTTTTTTCGGGCAGGTCGTTATCGAATTAAATCAGGAACCAGTAACACTGATTTAGTGAATATGATTAAAGCCGGAAATCAAACTGAAAATACTTTCCGAATTGGAGACTTTTTTACCGTCTATCAAATGATTGGAAAAGTCGCCAAAAAAACAGAACTAGACTCTTTAAGATTTGCAAAAGATTTGAATAAAATCGCAAGTGAAAAAGGTCTTACAAATGCGGAAGATCTTAAGAAATATTTTTTCATTGATACTTACAATTTTTTCTGGACCGTCACTCCTGAAGATTTCTTTAAAAAGTTTGAAAAAGAATATGATCATTTCTGGACACCCGAACGCAAAGCAAAAGAGCAAAGTTTAGGGTTAAGTCGTGACCAAATCTACGCGTTGGCATCATTGGTATATAAAGAAACCGGCGGTAAACCTGACGAAATGAAAACGGTTGCAGGCCTGTATCTGAATCGTCACAGAAAAGGAATGAAATTACAAAGTGACCCTACGGTTATTTATGCGGTAAGTAAAGCGAATAATTTCCAGGGAGATCCAATCAGAAGAGTTTTCTATAAACATTTAAAGGAAGCTTCTCCATATAACACGTATTTTTCGGCAGGTATTCCACCAGGACCAATCTGTATGGTTGATAAGAATTCGGTTGATGCGGTTCTCAATTCAGAAAGTAATAATTTCATTTATATGTGTGCAGATCCTGCAAAGTTTGGATTTCACAAATTTACAGCCAGCGCTGCGCAGCACGAAATAAACGCAAAAGCATACCAGCAATGGCTCAATTCTAAAAACATCAAATAACATTTATTCTACTATTTCATTACAAATCAAAAAATTAGAGATTTTTTGAAAATTTAGAAATATTTAAACAAAAGTTTAATTTAACTTTTGTACTAAAAAACAATCTGTATAGTTTAAACTAAAATTATGAGCAACAAAATTGAGATTGCATCAATTATCAAAAAACGGTCTTTAGGATTAACTTTCGTTTTGGGAGCAGCAAGTTTAGCTTTTGCGCAACAAAAGGTTAATGTAACTGGCACCATTGCGGACAAGCAAAACAATGCGGTTCCCTACGCTTCTGTAACCTTTAGTAATAAAGCGAACAAACTCTTTAGCGACGCCACTTTAAGTGACGAAAAAGGAACCTACAAACTGGATTTAACTCCCGGAAATTACGACATTACCATCGAAGCGATTGATTTTAAAAAATCAACTTTAAATAAGCAGATTTCTGGTCCTGCAAATCTTGGTAAATTTACAGTGGAACATGAAAGCTCAGTTACAACCGGAAAAACACAAGATATCCAAGGCGTAACTATTACGGCACAAGCCGTAAAAGCTTATCGTGTAGAAATTGATAAAAAAGTGTATGATCCTTCTTTAGACATCATTGCAAAAGGTGGTAATCTTCAAGATGTTCTAAGTAATGTACCTTCTGTAGATGTAGATACAGACGGAACCGTTTCAATGCGTGGGAATTCCAATGTACGTTTTCTGATCAACGGCAAACCTTCTTCTATGTTAGGAATTGATGATGGAGCCAATGCTCTGCAGTCCATTGCTGCTGATCAAATTGAAAGAATTGAAGTAATCACCAATCCTTCATCAAAATATGAAGCCAGTGGAACTGCCGGTATTTTGAACATTATATTAAAAAAATCAAAAAAAGTTGGTTTCAACGGTAGTGTAGAGGGGACTTTAGGATATTTACCAACTACGAGATTAAATACGAATCTAAGCTGGAGAAAAGGTTCTTGGACTTACTACATCAATGGTGGTGGTGGTTACAGCAGAAATAAATCTCAAAATAATTCAGAATTCAACTCCTTTTTAAACCCTCAAACTTTGAATGATGGTTTTTCAATGAAATCAATTCAGAATGGGACCAATGAAGGAGAAAGTAAATATTACAATGTGACCACAGGTTTTTTAGTTGATGTTACTGAAAAGGCTACTCTGAACGCTTCTGTAATGTTCAGGACTTTCGATAATGAATCCACAGGAGAGACTAACTATTTTGACAACGTTATTGTAAAAGACAGATTTGCAGTAGGATATCCAAATGTACCTTTTGTTTTAGAAGATCAGTTCACCAATCGTTTGAACATGGGAACGAGCACGAATAATTCATTCCAGGCAGATTTAGGTTACGACCAGAAAATAGGCGATAATGGTCAATTGATTTCACTTGCAGGAAGTTACCAGAAAAGTAAAAGCGACGGAAAATCTAATACCATTGAAAATGGTTATGATAATGAATTTGATAATTCAACTTTAACTTTAAATAACATTCTTACAACCTCCGAAAACACGAAATATTTAGCAAAAGCAGATTATGAATTGCCCATCGGAGAATCATCTAAGATTGAAGCTGGAGCACGATTTGACTCTAACAAAAATGATTACGACTACTTTGTAGACGAAAGTAAAAACAATGGTCCAATTGCTGTATTGCCAAATTTTACAAGCAAGACTTCTTATAACGAAAATATTCTTGCTGGTTATGCACAATTTAAAAGCAAGATTGACAATTTCGGATATCAAGTAGGATTAAGAGCTGAAAACACAGACATCAACGTCAACTTTAAAAGAGTTAGTGATGCAACGCAGATTAATGTTGATAAAAACTATCTCAAATTTTTCCCAAGCGTCTTTTTAAGTTATGATCTTAATAAAAACAATCAATTGTTATTGAATTACTCAAGAAGAATTAACCGTCCACGTTCGTTCTTTTTAATTCCTTTCATGTCTTATAATAACAACAGAAACCTTTTCAGCGGAAATCCAGATTTGGATCCTACTTATGAAAACTCTTTTGAACTGGGTTATAATCTATCAAAAAGTAAAGTCACCTTCAACCCGACTCTATATTATAAAAAATCTGAGGATGAAGTAAATATGTATCAGTACAGCGGAGTGAATACAGATGGTAATACCGTAATTTATACGATGCCTGTAAATGCCGGAACAGAAACTCAGTATGGTTTAGATATTAATGCAACGTACGACCCTTTCAAATGGTGGAAAATTATGGGGAGTGCAGATATTTATGGTTATAAAAATGAAGGATCTTATGAAGATTTCGATTTCTCAGGAGATGGTTTTTCTACAAGATTCCGTTTAACAAATACTTTTAAACCAACTAAAACTACAAGTTTCCAAATACAAGGTTTTTATCGTGGTGCACAAAATACCGTATCTACGAAAAGAGAAGCGATGTATGCTGTGAACTTAGGGGCTAGCCAGACCATCTGGAAAGGCAATGGAACAATTTCTTTCAACATTCAGGATATTTTCAATACCCGTTCGAGAGAAAATTTCATAACTACTCCTACTTACTCACAATACAGCTACATGCAATGGCAGCCGCGACAGTTTAGCATCTCTCTAAGTTACCGCTTCAAACAAGGGGACAAAATCGATGCACCTAAACGTAAAAAAGATATTAACAGTAATGCGACAGGTGATGATGATCAAGGCCCACCAATGTAATAATGAAATAAATAGTCTTTAGATAAAAAATCAGTCCTGTATAAATACGGGACTGATTTTTTTATTATTGTGACTATATTATTTATTTCTGTTTTCTAGATACTTTTGCCACTGCCAAGTAGTACGCAAAGCTTCCTGTAAAGAGGTATTTGCTTTCCAGCCCAATTCCCTTTCGGCTTTATCCGCGTTGGCATAAGCTATCGTAATATCGCCTGCTCTGCGTTCACAAATCTGGTAAGGCACTTTCACATTGTTAGCAACCTCAAAAGCTTCAACCACCTCCATAACAGATGATCCTTTTCCTGTTCCCAGATTATAAATATCAATTAGAGTTTCGGAAGGATCTGCCATCAATTTTAATAAAGCCGCAACATGCGCCTTAGCCAAGTCAACTACGTAAATATAGTCACGAACTGCTGTTCCATCCAGCGTTTCATAATCATTACCAAAAATGGAAAGTTTTTCTCTAATTCCAGAAGCTGTTTGGGTTACGAAAGGAACTAAATTATTAGGAATACCAATCGGCAACTCACCTAAAAGTGCGGTAGGATGTGCTCCTATTGGATTAAAGTAACGAAGTAAAGATACTTTCTTTTGATAAGCGATCGCAAAATCTTTTAGTATCTCCTCACCCATTTGCTTCGTCTTCCCGTAAGAAGATTCCGGCATTTTCAAAGGAGTATTCTCATCAATTGGCTGCTGATCAGCTTGTCCATAAACCGTGCAAGATGAACTAAAAATAAAATTGGAAAGATTTCTCTCTTTAAATTCCTGTAAAATATTAATCAAAGAAAACAAATTGTTTTCGTAGTAATCCAAAGGTTTCTCCTGACTCTCTCCTACAGCTTTAAAAGCCGCAAAATTAATGCAACCATCAATTTCATGCGCATCAAAAAGTTGAGCCAACAATTCTTTTCTTCTTAAATCAAAAGGATAAAAAATGGGTTTCTTTCCAGAAACTTGTTCAATATTATTTAAAATAAATTTTTCTGAATTTGATAAATCATCTACAATGATGACTTCAAAATTATTTTGTAAAAGTTCTACCACCGTGTGGGAACCAATATAACCGAGACCGCCGGTAACGAGTATTGTCTTCATTAATCTACTTTATTCATAAATTCCAACACCGCATCCGAAATATACTTCAACTGCTCATCATCTAGTTCCGTATGCATCGGCAAAGAAATAACTTGTTCCAACAATTTATCTGTATTCACGAAATCAGCATCATTACTTTCCTGGAAATAAGCTTTTTGTTTTCTTAATGCCACAGGATAATAGATCATCGCAGGAACTTCTTTTTCGGTTAAGAATTGTTGCAATTCGTTTCTTTTTCCATTCAGAATTCTCAAAGTATATTGATGAAAAACGTGCGTTGAGTTTTCAGCTCTTGTCGGTGTTAAGATATCTTTGCAATCAGCAAATGCTTCATCATAATAGTCAGCAGCTTTTCTACGAGCTTCATTATAAGTATCGAGTAAGGTTAGTTTTTTTCTCAGAACCGTCGCCTGAATACTATCTAAACGGGAGTTTACACCAACTTCATCATGGTAATATCTTTCGTACATTCCGTGATTTACAATGCCTCGAAGTTGATGCGCTAAAGCATCATCATTCGTAAAAATTGCTCCACCATCACCGTAACATCCTAAATTTTTAGAAGGGAAAAACGACGTCGTTCCCATAATTCCCATCGTTCCGGATTTCTTAACCGTTCCATCAGAAAAAGTAAAATCAGATCCAATAGCTTGGGCATTATCTTCTATGACGTGAAGGTTATGTTCTTTTGCAATTTTTAGAATTTCTTCCATATTGGAACATTGTCCAAACAAATGAACAGGAATAATCGCTTTCGTTTTTGGAGTAATTGCCGCTTTTAATTTTTCGGGATCGATGGTAAAGGTATCATAATCAACATCCACTAAAACTGATTTCAATTTTAACAAATGAATAACCTCTACGGTCGCAGCGAAAGTGAAATCTGCGGTAATCACCTCATCACCTTCTTCTAACTTAAGCGCCATTAATGCAATCTGCAAAGCATCAGTTCCATTCGCACAAGGAATGACATGTTTTACATCGAGATACGCTTCTAACTCGGATTGGAAAAATTTAACTTCAGGTCCGTTAATAAATGCCGCAGTATTCATCACATTAAGAACCGCATTATCAACATCAGGTTTTATTTTATAATATTGACTTTGAAGGTCAACCATCTGAATCTTTTTCATAAATAATATTTCCTCAAATTTACTAAAATTAAGTTTTTCAAAAAATTAAAATGAGCGCTAAGTTTCTTATCTTAATTTTAAATATATTTGAAGAAGAAATGCTTCCACTGCTTTTCTTGAAAAATTTGCTTTTATAAGCAAACTCAAAATACTGCAATGATAAAAACCGTGCTTCCCTATTCCCTATTTACCGATGATGATATTTATTTATTTCGGGAAGGAAATCATTACAGATTATACGAAAAATTTGGTGCACATTCTTTAAAAGTAAATGATCAGGATGGTGTTTATTTTTCAGTTTGGGCTCCACATGCAAAAGAGGTTTCTGTTATAGGAAATTTTAACGACTGGCATACAGAAACGCACAAACTATTGCCAAGATGGGATGGTTCTGGAGTTTGGGAAGGTTTTATTGTCGGGTTAAAATGGGGAGAAGTCTACAAATATGGAATTTTGACAAATGATGGTGTTATTTTAGAAAAAGGAGATCCTTTCGCCTTAAGTTGGGAACAGAATGTTCAGGCTGGCTCCTTAATTTCTACTACTTGGTATGAGTGGAACGATAAAACCTGGATGTTGAAAAGAGCAAACAGAAATTCCCTAAAAGCTCCAATGTCCGTGTATGAAATTCATCTTGGATCTTGGATGCGAGCAACCGAGAATCCAGAAAAATTCTTAACCTATCGCGAAATTTCCGCCCATTTGATTCCGTATATTAAAGAAATGGAATTTACCCATGTCGAACTGATGCCAGTAATGGAATATCCTTACGATCCAAGTTGGGGCTATCAAATCACTGGCTTTTTCGGAGCCACTTCCAGATTTGGTTCACCGCAGGATTTAATGTTTTTGATTGATGAGTTGCACCAGAATGATATTGGTGTATTACTGGACTGGGTTCCATCCCATTTTCCTGGTGACGCAAATGGGCTTCATTTATTTGATGGTACTCATCTATACGAACACAAAGACCCAAAAAAAGGTTTTCATCCCGAATGGAAATCTTATATCTTCGACTATGGCAGACCAGAAGTAAAATCGTTTTTGATCAGTAACGCTTTATTTTGGTTAGACCGTTATCATGCTGATGGATTACGGGTTGATGCGGTAACTTCGATATTGTATTTAGATTATGCACGGAATGAAGGCGAATGGGAACCAAATATTGATGGAGACAATATCAACTTAGAAGCAAAAAAGTTTCTACAGGATTTTAATAAGGCGGTTTACAAAAATTTTCCCGACACGATAACTATTGCAGAGGAGAGTTCCGATTTTCCTAAACTTACAAAACCAGTTTACGATGGAGGTATTGGTTTCGGTATGAAGTGGATGATGGGTTGGATGCACGATACCTTAAATTATTTCAAATTAGATCCAGTCAACAGAAAACAGGAGCATCATCAACTGACTTTCGCATCCTCCTACGTTTATAATGAAAATTACATGATGCCACTCTCGCACGATGAGGTCGTGCATGGAAAAGCTAGTATGATCTATAAAATGCCTGGCGATGAATGGGAAAAATTCGCAAATCTTCGTGCCTTGTACACCTATATGTTTACTCATCCAGGAGCCAAGTTGTTGTTTATGGGAAATGAATTCGCCCAAACTCATGAGTGGGATTTTAAAACGAGCCTTGACTGGCATCTTCTCGACTACCCTCTTCATCAAGGTATGCAAAAGTTTGTAAAAGCACTTAATCATTTGTATCGAAATGAGAAAGCACTTTATGAAAACAATTTTTCACCCGAAGGTTTAGAATGGATCGAAGCCAATGATCAAGATAACTCCGTTTTTGTATATTTAAGAAAAGGGGCATCAGAAAAGGATATTTTAATGATTAGTTTGAACCTGGCTCCCCGAGTTTTAGATTATCAAATCGAAATTAATGGAGATAAAACCTGGGAAGTTCTTCTCAACTCAGATGATAAAGAATTTGGAGGTAGTGGTATAAATGCAGAAATATCTTATAGGAAAATTGAATCGTTGACCTTAAGATTGCCTCCACTTTCTGCTGTCGTTTTACGTCTTAACATAAACAAAGGAGAACCCACTATAAACAAAACGATCAAGTAGAAATCAAATTGATAACTATCAGTTACTTTTTTTAGATAAAATAAATTTAACAGAAGATTAATTATTATATGAAAATATTCAACCTATCGATAGAATGTTATCCCGTTGCCAAAGTTGGTGGTTTAGCGGATGTTGTTGGTGCCTTGCCTAAATATTTGAATAAAATCGATGGTATTGAAGCCAGCGTCGTCATGCCTTGGTACAATAAACCTTTCGTGCAGGAACATAGTTTCGAAATAGTATTTGATGGTTGGATTCACCAGCACAATGATAGTTTCCAGGTTATCGTAATGAAAGAACGTTCGAATGTTTTGGGATTTGATCTCTATTTGGTTAAGATCCCAGGACTACTCGATCGCGATAATCCCTACGGTTATTGGGATGAAAGCCAACAATTTCTAGCTTTTCAACATGGTGTATTACATTGGTTGACTGCCATGAAAATTCGTCCAGATGTATTACATTGTCACGATTATCATACGGGATTAGTACCTTTTATGGTGGAGAATTGTCCGGAATTTAATTTTCTTAAAGGAGTAAAAACAATTGGAACCATTCATAATGGTGAATACCAAGGAATCATGAAGTGGGAAATGCTGGATTACTTTCCGTGGTTTGATGGAAGCAAAGTCGGTTTATTGGATTGGAATGGATTTCTCAATCCTTTGGCAACGATGATCAAATGCTGTCACGCCTTCAATGCCGTATCGGGAGGTTACATGGATGAACTTTTTGAAAATTTCCGGGGGCTGGAATCTTTATTGAGAAATGAGCATTCCAAAGCATATGGCATCATTAACGGTATTGATACCGACGTTTGGAATCCAAAAACTGATTCATTTTTAGATTATAACTATGACAAAAAAGATGCGATCCCAGGAAAGCAGAAAAACAAAAATGCGCTTTGCAAAGAATATGAATTAAATCCAGATTTACCACTTTTTAGTTTTATAGGCCGTTTTGCCGGTGAGAAAGGAGCTGATTTCCTACCAGCGATCGTTCAGAAAGCAATTCAGGAAACAGAAGGATTATTAAATTTCGTCGTTCTTGGTTCTGGAGATAAAAATATTGAAAATCAGCTGTTGGATCTTTCAAAAACATTTTCAAATTTTGCGCTGGACTTAGGTTACAAAGAATATCTCTCTCATAAAATTTATGCTTCTTCGGATTTTTTAATAATGCCTTCTCGCGTTGAGCCTTGTGGACTTAACCAAATGTATGCGATGAGATACGGCACAATTCCTATTGTTCATTACATTGGTGGATTACGAGATACGGTGGAAGATCTATCTACGGGTGGAAGTGGAATTAACTTTAGCGAAGCAAGTGCTGAAGAAACTGTTCATGCAATTCATAGAGCAATGATTATCTACAATAATAAAGAATTAATGAATGATCTGGTGAATTCTAATATGAACTACGATTTCTCTTGGGAACATTCTGCACAGCGATATTTGGAATTGTATAGAAAGTAAATCTTTTTATTAAATTACTTTTATTTTTTATTCTACTTTTTTTAAACTAAGAAACTTTAAAACCTTAAGTTTGCAGGCTGAAAAAAAGATGGAGAAGAAAAATATATTAAAAGGGGTTTTATTTGTTGCCGCGGGAGCCAGTATTTTCGGAATGCTGGCAAGTTTTGTTAAATTATCTTACCAAGATGGCTTCACCACTTCTGAGGTTACAACCTCACAGTTTGTTTTAGGTTTTATAGGGCTGCTGATATTAAATTTAATTCAGAAAGCAACTTCCAAAAAGCAGCTTGCAATTCCCACAACTAAAGAAATTTTAATGCTTTTGCTGGCTGGAACTTCCTTAGGATTCACAAGCCTTTTCTACTATCTTTCTGTTCAATATATCAATGTATCGATTGCCATTGTTCTTTTAATGCAATCCGTCTGGTTCAGTGTAGTCGCGGAAAGTATTATTGCCAAGAAATTTCCGAATGCAAAAAAAATATTTGCAACCATCATTGTTTTAGTGGGAACCGTATTAGCAACTAACATCATTAACTTAGATGTAAAATTGGATTGGCGCGGAATAATGTGGGGTTTATTAGCAGCAGCTTCTTTCACCATGACCATGTTTACTTCAAACAAGATTGCTACACACATTCCTGCGCTTAGAAAGAGTATTATTATGCTTTCTGGAGGAGCAGTAATTGTTTTTATATTTCTATTTTTTGCACAAATTGGTCCGCTTCATTTTGACATATTGAAATCATTTTATTTAAATTTCACCACGAATACACAACATATAAGACCTTTTGATTATTCCATATTTTACACCTACGGTTTCATTTTGGCTTTATTCGGGACCATTATTCCACCGACTTTATTTAATATTGGTTTTCCAAAAACTGGATTGGGTCTGGGAAGTATCATTTCATCTTTAGAATTACCCGTTTCAGTAACCACTGCCTTTCTTCTTTTAGGAGAACAAGTAGTTGTCATTCAATGGGTTGGGATCATATTAATACTTCTCGCAATCGTACTGATGAATTTACCTTCTAAGAAAAAGGTGATGGATTCTGGTAATTCTCCAGTAGAACATTTATAATGTAACCAACACATTTATTAGATTGGCTTTTACTAAATCTAGTCTACATAAATTTCCCTATTTCCTTCTTCTTCTATTCCTTCCTTGATCATTTCTATTGCTTCAGCTTTCTCTTCAGAATCAGCTTTTTCAATTTTGTCTTTTTGGTCTTTATTTTCATAGTCTATAAAAAACTCGCAAAAAAGAGGAAGATGATCTGAACCAAAATTTTCTAAAGTTTTTAATTCTTTGATGAAGACATCTTCACTATGAAACATTAAATCAATTGGAAACCTCAACAAACGATATTTCGCATGAAAAGTTGAAACAAAAGCTTTCCCAACTCTAGGATCGATCAAAAGACTTATTTTGCGGAATAAAATAGAGGATTTCGACCAGGCGACATTATTAAAATCTCCAATAACAATAACAGGTTTCTTTATCTCTTTAATTCGTTTTGCAGCGCTTAATAAGTCTCCGTCTCTTTCCTTAGAAGTTTTTTCTTCAGTAGGACTCGGTGGTGGTGGGTGAACTCCAAAGAAAACAAATTCAAAACCATCTTTTGTGGTAATATGTACTTCTATACTGGGAATATCATCAGCCACGAAGAAATGAGTCTTTGAACGCTCAACCTTCATCTTTGAATAAAAATGCATTCCGTAAGTATTCTCAAGCGTCACTTTGTGATGATAAGGATAATCCCTTTCTAAGTGCTGAAGCGACTCTTCCCAATTTTTGTTGCTTTCCATGGTGAGGAAAATATCGGGTTGGTGTTTTTTAATGAGTTCAGAAAACAAATGGTATTTGTTATTGAACTGGTAAATGTTGGCCGAAATAATTTTAATATTTTGTGAAGAATTTTTACCGGAAGAAATTATTTTCTTTACTGGATAGTATCGCGTGTATTTGATAAGCGTAACGCTATGAAATATAATAAGCACCAACAAAAGCGATTGAGTGTACCACCACCCCTCATTTTCATAAAAGAGAAATCCGCCAAAAAAGGTAAGCAGGCTGAAATAATTAATCTGAATTTTACCAAAATCAGCTACGCGAAAAATCCAATGTGAACTGGGTATTTTTGGTAGTATCGTCAGCAGAAATAAAAGAAAAACAAAAAACAGATAAATTTCCCACATATTTTTTCAAAAGATCAATAAAAATATACTATTTATCTATAAGTACAAAGTACTTAGCCCAATATTAGTATAAAATATCTTTTATCTTCGCGCATTATTTGGGTTCTAATAAACTTAATATTATCGCATCGATTTTTATTACTTCGTATTTTATATGAAACATAAATAATTCCTTGGCTGATGGTACTATTCTTGTAAATGGTATGCGATAAAAAACAACCATGCATCCAGCGAATAAAAAACTACCTTTTTTAAATTTAATTTTTGTATTTCTTCTACTTTCTTTAATCATTCAATGCGAGAAAAAAACGACTTTAAATCCAGACATTAGCTCTAAAAGAGATTCTATAGAAACGATTAAGAAGGATTCTTTAAGAAAAGATTCTATTGAGAAAAATAGGACTACTTACCGAACCTTAATCTTCCCAAAAAAGAAAAAAGACTCTGTAATGTCGGCTTTTAGTAAAGAATTCTCAAAGGAAGAACAAAATATCATATTGTCTTTGAACCGTCTTGATACAAAAAATAAATGGCGGGCAGATACTCTTTCTATTCCGGATAAATTTGATAAATCCTTGATGATCTACTCCCCTTTTCCAAAAAAATTAGGAGAATTGAAAGAAGTAAAGAAAATAGCTTTGTTCTCTTATCCAATTCAAGCCTATGCTCTTTATGAAAAGGGAACATTGATAAAATGGGGACCTACAAGTTTAGGTAAGAAAAATGCTCAAACGAAGCGCGGATTAATGTTTGCAAACTGGAAGAAGGAATTGGCGATCTCCACCGTAGATAGCGATTGGAAGTTGCCCTATAACTTTAACATTCATAATACCTTAGGAATTGGGTGGCACGAATATGATTTACCAGGATATCCTGCATCTCATTCTTGTTTACGATTACTTAGAGAAGACGCAAAATACCTTTACAACTGGGCAGATCAATGGATTTTAAACAAGGGTGGTGCCACTGTAAAAGCAAATGGAACTCCAGTAATTGTATTTGGAGACTATAATTGGGGCAAAAAGAAACCTTGGAAATCTCTGGAAAACGACCCGAATTCAAATGAGATTTCAGTTGACGAAATAGGAAAGATCATTGAACCACACCTTAGCAAAATTTTAGAGGAACAAACAAAAAGAGAGAAAGTAATCGCTGCTCAAGAACCTGATTTATAAGCAGCTTACCATGATTCCAAATTTGCGATTGACTGTTCGGCAAATTTTCGAAGCTTAGCCATCTCTTCTCTAGCTAGATATTTACCAACGCGGGCGGCCAAAAAAGTTAGAAGCAACAAAAACAACATCACGAAAGAAAAGGGCAATGCCCAACTAAAATCATTGCTTTTAATTTGTTTTTCTACATACCAAAGCGTGATGGTAACCATCCACATGATTCCGAAAATAAAATTTAAGAACATAAAAAAAGTCCAAACTGCAGAGGTAGGTCCAAAAATACCTCTTATTAAAGTTTTATTTTCTTCCGTATCAATTTCCGTCCGTAATGAGAGACAAGGTTTCCAATAATGATCGTTTTCCGTTTTTACTCTAATTATTGCTGCCTCATTATTTACATTTCCAGTATATTCATGAGTTCTTTCATTTAAAAAACCTCTTAAATACTCCGTATATTCCTCACGAGAGATATCGGTATAGATTTTAAATCTTGGTAGTGAACGAATATGATCTAATGCAGTTTCTTCAATTTTCATCTTTGTAAGGTATAGGATCTACTAAAGTGATGGTGAAGTTTAGAATCTCACCAGCTCTTTGTACTTGTATTTTAACTCTTGTACCATCATCTTCTTTTAAAATATTATTGATTTTCTGCAAGGTCAATTCACTGGTCTTCTTATTGTTAACACTAATTATTTGATCATTTTTCCTTATACCAGCTACAAAACATGGTGAATCTTTTCTGCAGCCAGCTACTGAAAACTTTGGTTTCAAGACAAAATTATATCTAAAACCAGATTCAGCTTGGTAAACATTTATTGCTTCAGTAGACCGACTGTTTCTTACCGTTTCTATTTTTACAAGATCCTTTTCCCAATCCATTCCATCATGCTGAATATCTAGTCCACTTGCATTAAACAAAAATGCATCTCGGAAAAATTTGTTCTTTTTTAGTAGTATTTTTCTGTCCGGATAGTCAAATACTACGGTGAAACGTCTTAGCAACTCATTTCCAATTGATCCTTTCCTGTTCGGGACGAGTTTTAAATTTTGAATAGAATATTCATCCGGCATTGCAGTTAATGGCTTTTCAAATATAAAATCACCTATATAAATGCGGTGAATCCGGCTTCTTTTTCCGAATATGTCCCCATTAAAACCTCTACCCAAATAGTCATCAATATTAGGTCTGTTGTATTCGAAATTTTCAATTAGTTTAGGAAAAAGCCAAACTGCGTCACTATTTCCAAGATCTATCAACATTTTTGAGTCTATTTTATGACCAGTCATTTCAACTCCTGTCATTATATAGGGTTTATTATTTTCAATTGTGATGGGCAAATCTTTGAATTTGCGCAACCTCTTTTCAGCAAATGCATTATTATTATATACGGTTATTTTTTTGGAACTGTAATTAATTTCAACTTTGTGGTTAGCAAAGAAATTATATCCCATGATTCCATTTACAGGAATACCTATATGTGAAGAAAAGTTAATCCCTTCGTCCAATATTATATAAATGGTATGTTTTATATCTCGGTAATCTTTTCCAATTGTGACTAAATTATTTCGGGAACTTAATCCCTCTATATCCATACTTTCGCCCAAACCGGAAAATTTGACTTTCTCTATTTCATTAAAATTAATTTCCTTGTTTTCCAAACTGAATAGAATAGATTCTTTCACTCCTGAATCCAGTAAAAAAGTTAATCCCACCCCATTTACATTTACTGGAATGAAGATAAGATTATTAATAAGTTTAAAGGGAATAACCGTTTTTTTCGAATCTGAAATTTGAAATCCTTGTTGAGCAAAAGAATTTAGCGTGATCAATAAGAATAAGAATTTCATTAATTTCATAAAATGAAGATACGAATTTCTAAGTTCTTCATAGGAATTTTTATTAAAACAAAAGATAACCAATGTTATTTGTACTAAATTTGTTAGATGCTACAAGAAGAGAAAAAAGAAAAATTCCGACAACTCATCGAGAATAAATTCCAGATTTATAACTCGCTGTTCATGAGTTTGCCCTATGATAAAATGACTAATATTGGAATGTTGTTGCCTTTTTTGTATGAAGAAAGCAAAACGGGTTACGAAGCCGAGAAAAGTCCAGAGGATATTGTAGAAGCTTTTTTCAGTAAACATACTGACCTTAAGACAGAGGAACAGAAAACTGAACTTCTTTTTAAGATCATTCAATACATCGAGCGACAGGTTGTTTTATATGATAGTATTGAAGACGCTGCGTTCCCACAATTACATGGAGACAGCGAAGCCGGAACTGTACTTCAACTGCATGAGCGTGCTATGCAGGAACACCAGTTAGAAGCAACTAGAAAAAAATTAAAAGATTTTGGTGTTAAAGTGGTTTTTACAGCTCACCCAACCCAATTTTATCCAAATTCAGTTCAAAGAATCCTACATGATTTGCGTAAAGCGATTATGACTGATTCGGTTACCGAAATTGATATGCTCTTACAACAATTAGGAAAAACACCCTTTGTTAATAAGGAAAAACCAACGCCTCTGGATGAGGCGATGAGCATTATATTTTACCTCCGTTATGTATATTACGACACGATTGGCGAATTGTACAAAAAAATAAAAAACTCCTTTTCCACGCCTAATTTCACGCCTTCCCCACAATTAATTCAAATGGGATTTTGGCCTGGTGGCGATCGCGATGGAAATCCTTTTGTAACTGCAGAAATCACGCAGCAGGTTGCCCATGAACTTCAACTTTCTATTTTGAAATCCTACTATGCCCACCTTAAAAACATTAGAAGACGATTAAGTTTTCGGGGTGTTTCTGAAATATTGGATGATTTAAGCAATGTTTTGTATGACGCTATCTTCAGAGAAGAAAAATATATTTCTGCGGATCAAATCCTAACTCAAATTAAAAGTGCCAAAAAAATCCTTATTGAACAACATAACGGGCTTTTCAAAAATCTTTTGGAAGACTTTGAAGATCGTGTCAAAATCTTCGGAACTCATTTCGCTATGTTGGATATTCGACAGGACAGTCGCGTGCATCAGGAAATAATTGACGAGATCATTTATAAAAAAAGCAACTTAAATATCAAAACTGTTTCCGATCAAGAAAAACTGGACTGGCTTCTAAAAACTGACGTAATCCTTAATCCAGGTGATTTTGAAGGTATTACAAAGGACACTTTACAGAATATT
Source organism: Chryseobacterium sp. SNU WT5 (assembly GCF_007362475.1). Taxonomy (NCBI): domain Bacteria; kingdom Pseudomonadati; phylum Bacteroidota; class Flavobacteriia; order Flavobacteriales; family Weeksellaceae; genus Chryseobacterium; species Chryseobacterium sp. SNU WT5. Next base: position 2,478,127 of record NZ_CP041687.1, on the reverse strand, counting down.
TATAACGTAAAACATATTCAAAAAAAGAATGGAGAGCGTGGAATGAGTCGTTATATCATTTCAAATTCTGAATCAATCAAAGATGTTCTCAACGTATTCGCGTTATTCAAATTATGTGGATATGCTGAAAACGAAATAAATATGGACATTGTGCCTCTCTTTGAAACTATGGAAGGCTTGGATCTTGCACAAAAAGTAATGAAGGATCTTTATGAATTGCCAGTTTACAGCAGCCATCTAGACCGAAGAAAAAGAGTCCAGACGATCATGCTAGGTTTTTCAGATGGTACGAAAGATGGAGGTTATTTGAAAGCCAACTGGGAAATTTATGAAACAAAAGAACAACTGACAAAAGTTTCGGATGGGTTTGATATTAAGGTTATTTTCTTTGACGGAAGAGGTGGCCCACCTGCAAGAGGTGGAGGGAAAACACATGATTTCTATGCGTCTCAAGGAAAAACAATTGCCAATCATCAAATAGAATTAACGATTCAGGGACAAACTATTACCAGTGTTTTCGGAAATAAAGATCAGGCAAAATATAATTTTGAGCAATTATTAACTGCGGGAATTGAAAACGATATTTTTAAAAATTACAAAAAAGACTTAACCGAAAAAGAGCGGAAACTCATAGAAGAATTGGCAGAAATCAGTTTTAAAAAATACTCTGATCTGAAAGCACACCCCAGATTCGTATCTTATCTTCAGGAAATGAGCACGTTAGAATTTTACGGCCAGACTAATATTGGCAGTCGGCCAACAAAGAGAGGTGCCGGAAAAGAATTAAGATTCGAAGATCTACGGGCAATTCCTTTTGTAGGATCCTGGAGCCAGTTGAAACAAAACGTTCCTGGTTTCTTCGGTTTTGGATTTGCGTTGCAGGAATTAAAAAACAAAGGAAGATTCGAAGAAGTAAAAGAGCTGTACAAAGGTTCCGATTTCTTTAAAACCTTAGTTCTAAATTCAATGATGAGTATGAATAAATCATATTTTCCGCTCACGTCTTACATGACAAAGAATGAAAAATTCGGACCGTTTTGGAATATCCTTTTTGAGGAATATACCCTTTCAAAAAATCTTATGTTGGAGTTAACCGGATTTAAAACCTTAATGGAAGAAGAACCACTTTCCCGTCTTTCAGTAAAGATTAGAGAAAAAATCGTTTTACCACTATTGAGTATTCAACAATATGCATTAATCAAAATCCAGAAAGGAGAAGGAAATCGCAGCACCTATGAAAAGCTGGTGATGAGATCATTATTTGGGAACATTAACGCAAGTCGTAATTCAGCATAGAAAAAGACCTTCTACATTTAAGGTCTTTTTAAAAAAAATAGCCTCCATCTAAATTTCTTTATTTTTTTTAACTCTAACCATTATTTACTTGATCTCTTCAATTTTCTCCTTTACTTCATGCCACTCATTATCCTTCAATTTCGCCTCTATCTTTTCGGCTTTCAAATTCTGTCGTAGTAAACCAAATAAAGTCATGTATAAATTTGCGATAAAAACCAATGCGAAAAAAGAAATGAGATAACCCCGCCAATCTTCAAATAGTAATTTGTAGTCAGTAATAAAAATAAATAATAAAGAAACATAATGGCTAAAGCAGTATTCACAGGTAAATAAGTAGAAAAACTTTCTTTGCCAGATACTTTTACATTCTGTAGATTTTTTCGCGCAAAGCTCTCGAGGCTCCCGAAAAACTTCTTCGTGGGTCACCGTCCAAGCAATACAAGCGATTGGAATTGCAAGAATAAAGAGGATTGTTATATGATTATAAAGTTCCATCTGCATCATTTTATTGTTGAGTTTTCTTAAGAGGAATACAAGTGAATTATCAAACAATATTCCATTATAACTTGTCTGGCAATTAGCAGAGATATATATATTTATTTCAAAAACTAGACTTTTAATAATTCAAATAAAAGTTCTGTTAATTTGAAATACGATCATTTTCAAAACAGAAACCCCTTATTCATAGAAAAGCAGACCGAAATCGGCTAAAATTTCTTATTTTTAAGGCAAATTTTTAAAAATGAAAAGAAAAAACATATTGCTGTCTGCAATAATTTTTCCAGCTGTGATGGCTTTTGCGCAACAGTACGGTGGAATGTGGATTCCCACTGAACTCAATGAAAAGGAAATGAAAGATTTGGGAATGAAGATTTCTGCTAAAGATATTTTCAGCACCTCAAAACCGAGTATTAAAGATGCCGTTGTACAATTTAACGGTGGTTGTACTGCAGAAATAATTTCTCCTAAAGGATTACTTTTAACAAATCACCATTGTGGTTACAGTCAAATTCAAAAACACTCAACAGTCGAAAATGATTACTTAAGTGATGGTTTCTGGGCTAAGGATATGAACGGAGAGTTACCAAATCCTGGCGTTACTGTTGATTTTATCGCTGATATTAAAGAGGTTACCGCTTCAGTTTTAGCCGGAACTCAAAACTTAGATGAAAAAGCGGCAGCCGTATCCGTTACTGCTAATATTGAAGCTGTAAAAGCAGGTTTCAAATTAGAACCTTGGCAAAAAGTTGTTGTAAAACCGATGTATTACGGCAATAAATATTATGCATTTATTATTGAAACTTATAAAGATATTCGTTTGGTAGGAGCACCACCAAGCTCAATTGGAAAATTTGGTTCTGATACTGATAACTGGGTTTGGCCTCGTCACACCGGTGATTTCTCCATGTTTAGGATTTATGCAGATAAAAACAATAAGCCTGCAGAATATTCAAAAGACAATATTCCATACACCCCGAAATATTTCTTACCAGTTTCCATTAAAGATCTTCAGGAAAACGATTTCACTTTTGTATTCGGATTCCCAGGAAGAACAACTGAATATTTACCAGCAATCGCTGTTGAGAAAATAATGAATGAAATAGATCCAGCGATGATCGCTGTACGGGAAGTAGCATTGAAAACACTAAATGAAAAAATGCGTACGGATAATGAAACAAGACTGAAATACGCTGCTAAATATGCTTCTGTAGCCAACTATCATAAAAAATGGATCGGTGAAGTGGAAGGTCTAAAAAAATCCGATGCTGTTGGGAAGAAGAAGATCTATGAGCAAAGTCTTATCGGAAAAAATGCAGAAATTAAGCCAACTATTGATGAACTTAACCGCTTATATACAGAACAATCACCCTACGCATTAAACAAAGCTTACTATTCAGAAGTTGTAAGAAATGCCGAAACACTATCACTGGCTAATCATTATTTAAATTTCATAAAAAGTTATGAGGATGGAAAAATTAATGACCAGACTCTAAATGCGTTCAAAAACAAATTAAAAGGAATTTATCAAGATTACAATGGTGAATTAGATGCAAAAGTTACTGCACAATTATTGGCGCTTTACGCGGAGAAAACACCAAAAGAATTCCTCCCAAAAAATTTCGACCAATTCAAAGATGTTACAAAGAATTTAGGAACATTTGAAAAATGGTCTAAGAATTCGGTAGTAACAGGAAGAGGAATGATCAATGGAGCAACTGCTTCTGCAGATATTGACAAGGTATTTTCTAATCCAACCGCAATGATCAAAAATCTAAAAAATGATCCAATTATACAGTTAGCAGCAGGAATGCGTGATACGTATACCAAAACTACAGAAGGAAAGTATGCAGAATATCAGGATCAAATTGATGGGTTGCAGAAAAAATTCATGGCTCAGCAAATGGCAACGGACAAAGAACGGAAGTTTTTTCCAGATGCCAATTCTACAATGCGCGTAACATACGGCCAGGTAAAAGGGTCTAATCCTAAAGATGCCATTTCCTATAATTATCAAACTCATCTTTCAGGGGTGATGGAAAAATACATTCCTGGTGATTATGAATTCGATGTTCCGAAAAAGCTTGTAAACTTATATGATACCAAAAATTATGGGGTTTACAAAGACAAAACTGGTGATGTACCCGTAAACTTTACGGCCACGAACCACACTACTGGTGGAAATTCTGGAAGTCCTGCTTTGGATGCAAAAGGAAACTTGATCGGACTCAATTTTGACAGACAATGGGAAGGAACAATGAGTGACATTAATTACGATCCACGTTTTAGTCGAAACATTATGGTAGATACCAAGTATATCCTCTTTATCGTTGATAAATTTGCTGATTCAAAATGGTTATTAAATGAGATGAAAATTGTTAAATAACACCTAATTATAACCTCAATAGGTAATTAAGAGCCTCGATAATCAGTGATTATCGAGGCTTTGTTTTGCAGTATCTAAATCTACACTGTCAATAAAAGAAGTGGAAAATCAAAACGGACTTTAAGCGAACTGTCTATTTACAAACTCTACTCTATTAATGCAGCATATTATACTAGCCTATTAATCAAAGTACTAAAAACAATATCTAAACTTTAGTCCGGAAATATTCACAAAAAAAGTGAGACCGAAGCCTCACTTTACTATTTAGGGTAATCTATTAAATTAATATCCGAAGATCTCCTCTAAAGATACTTCCTGAAAATCGCCTATTTTATTCAATGCAGCCATATCTAAGTTTTCTTTCTTACCAATGATCGCCGTGTTATATTTCATCGGTTTCATTTGTGAATTATAGAAGTTAGTTAAATCTGCTAATGTCAATCTTCCAATTTCGTCGTAGATGTCTTTTCTTAGATCATAATCGATTCCAAGTTTTCTAAGACTTAACAAATTAAAATAGATATTTGTTCTGTTAACTCTACCTGAAGATATTTGTTTTAAAGCCGCATTTTTTGCGTTGTTAAACTGTGCAGGAATCTGCGGAAGATTTGCCATTAGCTCATCCATTGCATTTACTGCCTGAGGCAACTTATTCGCCTGTGTTCCAATATAAGTGGTCACGTAATCGGGATGATTAAGCTCTCCATTTGCACTATAGGAAACGTAAGCAGAATATGCTAAACTCTTACTTTCACGTATTTCCTGAAAAACGATGGATGATAATCCTCTACCGAAATATTCATTGAAAACGTTAATTTTACCGAAGTTTTTTAGATTTACATTAGGACCTTTTGCAACTCTCGACATCTCCGTCTGCACCATATCGTAATTCGTGAAATAAACCTTGCCTTCAGTTGCGGGTTCCGGATAAACTTTTCTCGCAGAATATTTCATTGTTTCTTTTTCCACAAAAGATTTTGCGTATTTTTTAAATGAGTTGAAATCTTGTCCATAAAAGAAAATCTCGTAAGGCATCTTCAATAAATTCTGCACTTTTTTAGTCATATCTGCAGAATTAATTGCCTCTAACTGGTCTTTAGAAAGTACATCTGAAAACCTTGAAACCTTACCATATTTGGCGTAGTTGCTAAGAGCAGCCATTATACGTCCTTTATCCTTTTTCGCTACTTCACGGCTTTCCAAAATGGTTTTTACATTCTTCTCATATACTTCCTGATCAGATTTAGCATTTTGCATCCAGTTCTTTAACAATTCAATTCCTTTCGGCATATTTTCTTCTAAACCGCTTAAAGAAATTAATAATTGATCATTTGAAGTTCTAAAATTATTAGAAATTCCCAATTTGAAGAATTCCTTTTTCAATTCTTCAGCGCTCATTTTGTTCGTTCCCAAATATTGAAGAACCTCCGTTGCCAGGCTTAATTCCTTATCATTATCACTTCCGAAAGGGAAAACAAAATGGACTTGCGCAATATCGTTGTATTTATTAGCAACAAAACTCACTTTCTTATCACCGATTTTATCAGTCTTAATAGCTTTGCTGTAATCAACAAATTCGGGTTTGATGTCCGTGGACTTATCAGCCAAAATTTCTTTTAAAAATGGCGACTGCTCTTCCCGGTTTAGTTTAATTGGTGTAATTCCAGGATTTTCAACACGTACTAGTTTATCATTTACTCCTTTCTCTTTCTTTACAATTACGTAGTTATCTTTAAAAAATTCGTTAGCAAATTTCACAACATCTGCTTTCGTAATTTTCTCATATTCATTAATTTCATTAAGCTCCTGTTCCCACGTTCTACCATTAATATAAGTTCCATATAAACTGGTAGCCAAACCGTCTGCAGTTTCATAGGTTTTCATACGGTTGATCTTCATATCATTTACGATGGCAGGAATTAACCATTCTTGAAACGCTCCTTTTTTAACCAAATCAATCTGCTCCAATAATAATTTTTTCGCATCATCTAAGGATTGGTCGTTTTTGGGCACCACGATCATGGAGAAACTACCGTAATTTTTAAACGCAGATTCATAAGACATTGCTCTCAGTGCTTTTTGACTTTGATTGATGTTAATATCGATTAAACCAGTATCTCCAGAATTCGTCAATATATTTCCTACAATATCCGCGAGTCTCGCATTCTGAGTTCCATAAGAATCACTTCTCCAAGCTAACTGTAGTCGTGGAGTCGAAGGACTTTTAACGGTACGCTCAACGATTTTAGTCATTGGAACCTCAGTAATCACCTGTTTTTTTGGTAATTCCTTGTATTCGAAAGTGCCAAAATACTGATCTACCAATTTAATCGTTTTGTCAAAATCAAGATCTCCTACCAAAACCATCGCATAATTATTTGGAACGTAGTATTCATCAAAATACTTATGGATAGCTACCATTGAAGGGTTCTTCAAATGTTCAGATTTCCCAATAGTCGTTTGTTGACCGTTCGGATGTTTTGGAAAAAGAGCATCCATTAACTCATAATTCACCAACCGACCATCGTTATCCTGAGCACGGTTAAATTCTTCATAAACAGCTTCCAGTTCGGTATGAAACAGTCTCAAAGTTAATTCAGAAAATCTTTCCTTTTCAATTTTAAGCCATTTCTCGAGTTCGTTGTTTGGAATATTATTCTTGTAAACAGTTTCATCTAACCAGGTGTGAGCGTTGGTCCCGGAAGCTCCAAGGGAAGAAATTGCTTTGTCGTATTCATTAGCAATTGCATATTTACTTGCTTCCTGAGAAACCTCATCAATCTTTTTATATAGTGCTTTCTTTTTTTCTGGATTCTGCTCCGCTTTATGCTGCTCATAAAGTTTGGAAATTTCGTCCAAAAGTGGTTTTTCTTTGCCCCAGTTTGCACTAGCTAATTTCGATGTTCCTTTGAACATCATGTGTTCTAAGTAATGTGCTAAACCCGTATTATCCGCGGGGTCGTTATTACTTCCCGTTCGAACAGGAATATAAGTTTGAATTCTCGGCGCATCGTCATTTTTTGCAAGATAGACTTGCAAACCATTTTTTAAGGTATAAACTCTAACTCCGGTTTTATCATTTGTAACAGTTTCGTATTGGTAACCGCCGTTATCAATCATTTTCGTGGCTTCATATTTTTGTGCGTTCGTCATGGTAATTGCTCCGATGATGGATAAAGTTATTAGTATTTTCTTCATATTTAAACTGAGTTTGAGTCTAATTCAACATTGAATTATCTTTTTAATATTACATCGGTAAATGTGGCTTTAACATATTTTCCGGATCTAGGATTTCATTCAGTCTTTCCTCGGACAGAATTCCTCTCTCAAGAACAAGATCATATACACTTCTGCCGGTTTCCAAAGCTTCTTTTGCAATTTCAGTTGAATTTTTGTATCCAATATAAGGATTTAAAGCCGTGACAATTCCGATACTGTTACGAACCATGTTTAAGCAGATATCTTTATTTGCGGTGATACCTGTTACGCACTTCTCTCTTAAAGTATCCAATGCATTCCCAAGGAAGATCATACTCTCCATAATAGAGTGTGATAAAACAGGCTCCATTACATTAAGTTGTAGTTGTCCTGCTTCTGCTGCGAAAGTAACCGTTAAATCGTTTCCAATCACTTTATAACACACTTGATTGACCACCTCCGGGATTACCGGATTCACTTTTCCGGGCATAATTGAAGAGCCGGGTTGTACGGCTGGCAAATTGATTTCAAAAAAACCAGCTCTGGGTCCAGAAGAAAGCAAACGCAAATCGTTGCATATTTTCGATAATTTAACTGCTAATCTTTTAAGTGCAGAAGAATAAATGACGTAAGATCCGGTATCTGGTGTTGCTTCTACTAAATTGGGTGCAGAAACGATTCCAAAACCAGTTAGTTGTGCCAGGTTTTTCGCACATAGGTTAGCATAACCTACAGGTGCATTTAACCCAGTACCAATAGCTGTAGCACCCATATTAATCTCTACAAAAAGATTAGCATTTGCGTTTAATTTAGAAACATCTTCTTCTAATGTTGCGGCAAAAGCCTCAAACTCCTGCCCCATACTCATTGGAACTGCATCTTGCAATTGCGTTCTTCCCATTTTAATAACAGTAGAGAACTCCTTGCCTTTTTCACGGAACGCTTCTACAATTTTTTTAAGTTTCTCAACAAGCTCACCATTCATTTCAAGCAACGCCATCTTCAAAGAAGTAGGATAAGCATCATTGGTGGATTGAGAAAGATTGATATGATCATTCGGAGAACAAAACTGGTAATCACCTTTGTCTTTCCCTAATTTCTCTAAAATTCTGTTCGCAATAACTTCATTGGCATTCATATTCACTGAAGTCCCAGCACCACCTTGAATCATGTCGATAGGAAATTCACTGTGCAACTGACCTGTCATAATTTCTTCACAGGTTTCTGCAATTAATTTATACATATTTTCGTCCAACAGTCCTAATTCATAATTGGTTTTCGCAGCTGCTTTTTTCACTACTGCCAAAGCGTTAATTAAATGAGGATAGGAAGAAAGTTTTTGTCCTGAAATTTTAAAATTATCAATAGCTCTTTGGGTTTGAACTCCAAAATACGCATTGACTGGCACTTGTAACGTCCCTAATAAATCGCTTTCATTTCTGAAATTTTCCATAAAATTAATTTGTTGAAAAGTTAAGATTTTTTATTAAATTTTTTAGCTGATTATGTCTATTTGATCTATACAAAAAGGACGATCAATTATCGTCCGCAAATATGTTAAAAATAATTGAACTTATTTACTAGGATATTTTTGGTTTAACGCCTGCAAAATCGCCCACGTTTCTGCATCCATCATCCCAGAATAATTCTGTGGCCGGAAATGATATTGAAAAGTTTCGATTGTTTTTTTGGTTGCATCATCAAAAACTCCTGTCGGAACTAGATCATATCCGAAATTCCGTAATTCCGTCTGAATTTTAAATAAAAATGACGGTACAGACATTTGCATGACAAAATCTTCTAAAACAGCAGTGTTGTAAAAGTTTTGTTTGGTGCCTTCATCATACCACATTCCGATCTGATAATCGTCATATAGTTTTTTCCAGGGAAATTTCGGCCCAGGATCCTGTTTTCTGGTTGGTGCAATATCTGAGTGACCCAAAATATTGGTTGGTGCAATCATGTACCGCACAGCAAGATCTTTTACTAAAGCTGCAATTTTGTCTACTTGCTCTGCAGGATACTCTGGAAATATCTTTATGCCCGATGCATCGGTTACATATCCTGCATTTACAATCTCAATTCCTATTGAAGTATCATTTAACATTTTATCATTTCTCCATGCACTAATTCCGGCATGGTAGGCTCTTTTGTTTTCATCAACCAACTGATAAATTTCGTTATCATCCAAATTATTCACTAAGTAGTGAGCACTTACAGATTGCTGTGTAAGGACTGTAACAGATTTATCATTATCTAAAGCAGTATAATGCAGAATGATATATTTCTGACGAAAATTTTGACCAACTGAGGGAAAATATGTTTTGACCACTTTATAACCTGCAGGATTTGCAGCAACAATAGATCCATAACTAGCGGTATTATCATTTTTAGATGCATCCGCGATGTTCTCCCTAAAAAAGTCTAGACCACCGTCATGTTTAATCTTCGGTTTATAAACCGGAGTAACAGGTTTTACAGGATTTGAAGGTGCAACTTTAGGCATTGTAGGTTTTGCAACAACAGATTGTGAATTTTTTTGCGTTCCACAAGAAATAATTAAAAAACCTAAGGATATGACAGATAATGAATTACGCATGAATTTTAAAATAATTTTAAATTAGAGTCAAAAATACGAATATTTTTTAGGAATTTATTTTGGTTTATAACGAAAACTATTTTATATTTGCACTCGCAATTACAGAACAGAAGCTCTTATAAATATTGCACTGGAGAGTTGCCTGAGTGGCCGAAAGGACTTGTTTGCTAAACAAGCGTATGGGAAACTGTACCAAGGGTTCGAATCCCTTACTCTCCGCAACTTCCGCCAAAAAATTATTCGGGGCGTAGCGTAGTCCGGTCATCGCGCCTGGTTTGGGACCAGGAGGTCGCAGGTTCGAATCCTGCCGCCCCGACTTTATAGAAAACTCTTTCGAGAGTTTTCTTTTTTTAAAAAACGATATCTTCCCAAAGATAAGTTTGAAAATCCCAATATTTTGGGTGCGTAGCTCAGCTGGATAGAGCATCTGCCTTCTAAGCAGACGGTCACAGGTTCGAATCCTGTCGCGCTCACTGAAACTTCACAATTATTTGTGAAGTTTTTTTGTTTTTCTGACTCTCGATCCTTTGTCTCTCTATTTTTTCTTCCCCATTCTCATCCTATTCACTAAATTTGTGTTTTATTAAATAAAACTAATGTCACTAAAAATCATCAACCTTACCAAAAAATTTGGCGATCAAGTCGCTTTAAATAACATCAATATTGAAATTAACAATAACGAAATTATAGGTTTACTCGGTCCAAATGGCGCAGGAAAATCAACTTTGATGAAATCGATTGTTGGCGCTATTAAAATTGATGAGGGACAGATTTTATTTGATGGTCAGGACATTTACAAAGATGAAATAGCCACCAAGAAAAAAATAGGTTTCCTACCGGAAAGCAATCCGCTCTATAACGAAATGTACGTAAGAGAATACCTATCATTTGTTGCGGACCTCCATAAAATATCAAAAGAAAGAATTGATGAAGTCATCGATCTGGTTGGGATTACTCCAGAAAAATCCAAAAAGATTTCTCAGCTTTCAAAAGGATACAAACAAAGAGTAGGATTAGCACAAGCCATTTTACACAAGCCTGATCTATTAATTTTGGATGAACCTACTAATGGGTTAGATCCTAATCAAATCTTAGAAATAAGAAACGTGATTAAAGAGATTGGAAAAGAAAAAACCATCATCTTATCTACGCACATTATGCAGGAAGTTGAAGCTTTATGTTCCCGAGTTATTCTTATTCATCAAGGGAACATTATACAGGACGCCAATATTGATGATTTTAGAGGCAAATATGCGAGTTTAGAAGAAGCCTTTTCAAATTATACTCATTAAACGAAAAGAGCCCTGAATTCACCATTCAGAGCTCTTTAATTTATGAAGTTTCTATTTAGATCTTCTCAATATTATCCGTCAAAGCATCGATGAAATTCTTTAAAGGTTTTTCTACCATCATTTTAATGAACGGATTGAATTTTCCCTCAAATAACAGCTGAACTTCTGTTTGATTTTCGCTAATTGCATTCATCAATCCTTTCAATGAAAAATCAAGACTGGAACTTGCAGATTTTAAAACAACCTGATTCTCCGTTACCTCATCTATAACAAGTGCAATTTCGGGCATTCCTTTAAGGCTAAATTTAAAACCTCCTTCTCTAACCTCAAAATTCTGCAATGAATCTGGCATCAATCCCCTATAACCTTCTGGATTGTTTAACATCTCCACCAAATCTTTCGAGGATTTATTTACAACTATCTTTCGTCCTTCTAAATTCATTTTTATATTTTTGTATTAATTAAAACATCACAAATGTATAAAGTTTTTGTCAATGAAAAAAAATTAATTTTCAGCACGGTTCCGGAAGACATTCATAAAAAGTTGCGATACGAAACACGAGCAACTCTAGAAATTGCTATTGATCTTTTGGAGAATACTTCTTGCCCAGAATTAAATATTTATGGCGAAGAAATTGAAGAAATTTGGAAAGACTTCTCACAAATGTTCAAGGTTATTGAAGCCGCTGGTGGGATTGTTACTAATCAGGATAAAGAAATTCTTTTCATCAGAAGATTAGGAAAATGGGATCTCGCCAAAGGAAAAATTGAAAAAGGAGAATCTTTGGAACAGGCAGCCTTGCGGGAAATTACAGAAGAGACAGGAGTGAAAGAGTTGTTATTAGAAAAGTTTCTAAATACAACTTACCATATCTATACCGAAAGAAATGGCGAAAAAATTCTTAAAATAACCCACTGGTTCAAAGTTTCCTACGAAGGAAATGAGAAACTGGTCCCGCAATTAGAAGAAGGTATTTCTGAAGTCTCCTGGAAATCTAAAAATGAAATTATACAAGATGTCTTCCCGATGACCTTTCGAAATATTAAATTAATTCTTGAAAACTACTGGAGTTCATTTAAATAATATGCTCTAAAATATTTTCTAAAGCAATACCACGAGAAGCCTTTAGAAGAATATTTTTTGAACAAATTCTATTTTCATTTAAATAAGTAGAAAGCTCTGCAGAACTCTTAAAAGCTTTTGAATCAGAATTCACTTTGGAGAAATGATTTCCCACGGTGACAATCTCATCAAAGCAAAGAGAATGAGCAAGATCTAAAATACCTTGATGTTCTCTTTCAGATTCATCTCCCAACTCTAGCATATCGCCGATAATAATCGTTTTAGAACCTACGAAACCACTGAAGTTTTTCAATGATTCCTTCATAGAACTTGGATTGGCATTATACGTATCCAGCACAAAAACCTTTCCATTTCTCTCTAATAATTGCGACCTCATATTCGTTGGAATATAATGTTCTATTGCTGTTTTAACTTGATCAAAATTTACGTCAAAATGAAAACCCAAAGTCGCCGCCGCACAGAGATTGGTATAATTATAATTCCCTGTCAATTTAGATAGTACATTTTCGTTTTCAAAAGACAATCCCACCAAATTATCTTCAGAGAAGTGTTGGAAGTTATAATCGGAAGTATTGCTCCCAAAAGTTATTTTTAACTGGTAACCTTCTGTTTTCTCAAGCTGAATCGGATCATTTTCATTAATTAAAATAGTCTGCGAATTTTTTATCAGATAATTGTAGAGCTCCGATTTCCCCTTGATCACGCCTTGAAAACCACCAAAGCCTTCCAAATGGGCTTTTCCAAAATTGGTAATATACCCAATAGTTGGTTTTGCTATATTGCATAATGCTTCAATTTCATGCTGATGATTAGCACCCATTTCTACCACCGCAATTTCATGCTCCGTTTTTATCGAAAGTAAAGTTAATGGAACTCCGATGTGATTATTTAGATTTCCGTAAGTATACTGAACATTATATTTCTGGGAGAGTACCGCATGAATAATTTCTTTGGTAGTCGTTTTTCCGTTACTGCCAGTAAGTGCAATGATCGGTATTGACAGCTGGTCACGATGATGCATAGCCAATTCCTGTAAAAAGATCAATGTTGAGGGCACATAGAAGATATTTTTTGCTGTATTTTCATATTCTTTGTGCTCTACAATGGCAGCTAAGGCACCATTATTTACAGCATCTTCTGCTTGAGTTGCCGCGTTAAAAGTCTCGCCCGAAAAGGCAAAAAACAAATCATTTTCTTCAATCTTTCGGCTATCAATCGTTACTTTTCCACATTTTAAAAATAGTGGATAAAAGGATGCTGCATTCATAAGTCAAAAATAAAAAATCCTTCTACAATAAGAGAAGGATTTTGAAAATATTTAAATAAAATTTTATCTTTTTGTTCGGCCTTTCGAACTCGATTTTGCGTCTTGTGCAACACGGAAACCAACCCATCCGTAAGCCTTAGCCTGTTCACGGTATCTTCTTTGTCCGGGATCAAGCCAGTAAGCTCCATCTAACCAAGATCCCCCTTTTATAACTCTCACTTCGTTTGAAATCCTTGTTGTTCTGGCTGTTTTATCTTTTTGGAGAATCACACGACCTCTACCGTCTACAACGAATTTTTTATCCTTAGAATTATACATGTTGTAACCAATTGTAGAACTATCTTCTGCTCTACCATAACCGGCATCTAAAGAAGACTGAAAGTCACCATCTCTAAAGTTTCTGTTATCTGCAACAACTTCTCTCTCATACTGACCCGGAAGACCTTTATAAACTAATCTACCATCAGCCAAAGTATCATATTTAGGACTTTCGATTTTCTTGGTAGAACCATCAGCATTTTTAACTACTTCTCTACTTACATTTCCTCTGAAATAGTTAAAATCACTAGCCTCTTCATCAATAATAGGTCTGTAAACATCGGCTGTCCATTCTGCAACGTTTCCGAACATTCCAAATATTCCTAAATTATTAGATGGATATTGTTTAACATCAGAAGTTGTGGGTGAACCGTCATTTTTCCAGCCAGCTACACCAGAGTAATCTCCTCTACCTTGTTTGAAATTCGCAAGATACATTCCTCTATCTCTTCCTTTTTTACCTTTTATCTGCTGAATTTGCGGTTGCTTATTTGTATAAAGATTATACTCTCTTTCTTTTTGCATACCCAATGCTGCAAATTCCCATTCTACCTCTGTAGGAAGTCGGAATTTTTCTACAACTCCTTGATTCGCATTTCTATTCGCTGCAACAATTCGTTGGTTGGTAGTTTTAATACCTGTTTTCTGCTGTAATCTTTGTTTGTTGATATACGATTCCATTTCTGGATCATTACCTTTATATTTATCTAGATTAAAAGCGTTTGCACCTTGATTGTTGGACTCATTGGTATAAAGATCTTTTGAAATTACCCCTTGTGCCATCAACTCATGTTCTGTAACTCTATCCGTTAGCCATTCACAGTATCTAGATGCCTGCAACCAAGAAACTCCAACTACTGGGTAGTAGTCATATTCTGGTGATCTAAAATAAGTTTCTGCGAAATCATTACGCGACAACTTATTATTCCACACCAAAGTATCTGGTAATGCTCCTGTGTAAATGTCTTTGAAACTAGGATCAGATGGTGGAAACACATACTTTAACCAAGTAACATAAGCGCGGTAATCATAATTTGTAATCTCAGCTTCACCCATGAAGAAAGAACTGACCTGCATTCTTTTCGGAGTATTATTCCAATCATGCATCACATCATCTTTAACCAAGCCCATTGTGAAAGTACCACCTTCCACGTGAACCATTCCGGGCAAACCTTTTTGTTTTTGTTGTTTTCCGGTAAAGAACCAACCTTTGGAGTCATTAGGTTTCCATCCGGTCATACTCGTAAAACGCTTTGTTCCACCACCTTTCTTGCTACCGCCGCCTCCGCAGCTTACAAGGAAAACTGATGCACTAAACATTAGTAATGTTAACAACTTTATTTTGTTCATAGTCTATATAGAATTTATCAAAGCACAAAGAAAAAAGAAATTATCTTATAAATCAAATTATAGTTTGATTTTTTCCAAAACGTGAAGAAATTAATTTTATTGTATCTTAATTTATATTATTATTTTTCAGTTAATTTGTACCGGTAAATCCTATTATAAATGACGCGTATTCTAACTTTTCTTTCTATTTTTCTTTTTAGTATTTTATCATTTTCACAAACAATAGAACTAGACTGGGAAGGTAGTAACACTATTGATTACGGAAATAATCAAATAACTGTTCCTTTTTTTAAGAATAAAACATTTTCTTATGAAAACGATAATATTTTTATTAGGATTTTAATAGAGAACAGTAATATTCAGAAAAAAATAGGAAACTTTGATTGGGAGAAGATCACACAAGAGGAATTATTTGATTTAAAAACGTATAATCTACCAAGTGATATAGAATCCGATATCAGCTATTATACTAATCCATATTCAAAAGAAAAAAGCACTAATATCCGGGTGTCAACTTTTAAGTATGAAAAAGGTTCTATCTACCGACTAAAATCTTTCACGCTTTCTACGGCAGAAAATAAACTACAATCCAACAAATTTACTACCAGAGCAGCATCCACCGATAACCCCTTAAAAAATGGAAATTTTTATAAAATTAAAGTGGACAAGTCTGGTGTATTTAAAATCACCGCCAAATTCCTGCGGGATAATGGGCTGAATCCATCAAACATTAATCCAAAAAATTTCAGAATTTATGGTAATGGTGGTTTAATGCTTCCAGAACATAATACAGATTTTCGTTATAGTTCCCTACAAGAGAACGCCATTCAAGTTACGGGTGAAGATGACGGTGTATGGAATGAAGAAGATTACGCGCTTTTTTATGCACAGGGTCCAAACGGCTATAATGTGTACAAAAATTCCGGTAACAGTAATGGAAACGAAAACCGAAGAATAGAAACGCGAACTGACAAATCTAAAAACCTGGTTAATATTTATGATGATTTCGCTTACTACTTCATCAATTTCGATAGTGGACCTGGAAAAAGAATTCTTGAGCAAGATCAAGAGATCAGCTCCAATATAATTTCCAGATATGATGATTTTCAATATATCAATGAGGAAAAGTATAACCTGATGAAGATTGGTAGAATTTGGACAGGTGATTCATTCATTGATAATAAGACGGTAACATTCACTACCAGAAGCCCAATTCAGGCTAATGATTATGTCTACTACCGAACAAGATACATCGCCTTCCAGTCCGCAGGAAATAAAATGGCGGTAAATATTAATAATAGCAATCCTGTTACTTTAGAGATCGCTTCTAATGATACCAGAGAGTACATTCAGAGTATTTACACAGGGACTGTTTCTAATTTGACTGGCACCCAATTAAGTTTTAATTATGCACCAAGCGTAACTAGTAATCCGAATGGTAAATTCTATTTTGACTATGCTGAAGTTCAGTACAAGGAAGATTTAAAATTTAATAATTCGCAGATGAATTTTAGAAGTTATGATATCAATGAAAAAAGCTCCAACATCTATACATTTTCTATATCTGATGCCTCATCTGCCGAACAGGTTTGGCAGGTATCCGATCTAGCAAATGTTAGTAAGAAGGTGAATAAATCTGGAAATAACTCTACATTCACTTTTGGATATCTCGCCAACAGCGATTTTGTGAACGAATTTGTTGCCTTCAAAAACAGTGACGCTTTTGCACCAAATTTTGTTGGGAAAGTAGAAAATCAGGATTTAGCAGGTTTACAAAACATCAACTATTTGATGATTACTGTTCCGCAAATGATGGGACACGCCCAAAGACTTGCTAATTTTTACCAGAACCAGTATAATGTGGCCGTTGTGGATGTCCAAAAGATCTATAATGAATATAGCAGTGGGAGAAAAGACATTACGGCAATAAGAGATTTTGTAACCAAACTCAATACTGCAGGAAATTTAAAATATGTTTTTATTCTGGGAGATACTTCTTATGATTACAAAGGTAAAAATCATCCTGGGTCTGATATCATTCCGAGTTATCAAAGCGAGGAAAGTGGAAATTATGCCGATTCATTTGTAACAGATGATTATTTCGTAATTACCGAGAGCCAGGCCGCGGGTGCAACATCCGTTTCTTCTACCCTCCCTAATTTACCAATTGGGCGCTTACCTGCTGCGAACATTTCTGAAGCAAAACTATTAATCGATAAAACGTTAGCTTATAACAACGCACTCCCGGGACAATCTACCCCTTTTGGTGAGTGGCGGATGAAACTTGATTTTGTAGTTGATGATGATGCGGATAATGAATTCCCTTTCCATAAAACGATGAACAACTCTTTGGTTAATGTATTTGAATTAGGGAGTGAAAAGAAAGAATATAATGTTAGAAAACTTTACCTAGATGCTTTTGCAGCTCAAACTTCTTCTGGAGGGCAAAGATATCCTCAAGTAAATCAGGCAATCTCAAATGATGTAGGAAACAGCCTTTATTTGTTCTATTTCGGACATGGGGGAATCAATGGCTGGTCTCAGGAACGCGTTTTAACGATTAATCAAATTCAGAATTTTAATAATTATAACAATGTCTACTCGAGATTTCCACTTTTTTCTACGATCACTTGTGAATTTACGCTCTGGGATGATCCTGGAACTTTTTCTGCAGGTGAGCAGGTCATAAAATCAAAAACAGGAGGTGCTGCCACCTTAATAACATCTAGTAGAGCAATCGGGGTTGGATATGGAGAAGAATTTACAACCATTTTTACCAAGCATATTTTTGAGTTAGTTGATGATGAATTTATTAATTTGGGAGATGCATTTTTAAAAGCAAAAATTGAAAAAGGACCTTTCAGCGATCATTTAAAAGTAAATTTCTTAGGCGATCCGGCTACCAAATTAAGCAGACCAAAAAGAAGAATTACGATACTTAACATCGATTCGCCAGTTCCAAACCAGCTTCGGGCTTTGGATTTTGTGAAGATAAAAGGCCAAATAACAAAGCAAGATGGCAGTGTGGACACGAGTTTCAACGGAAGAGTTGCCGTCAATATTTTTGATAAAAGGATAAGCAAAAAAACCCTGAATAACGATGGAGTTCCAAAAATGACCCCAATTATGCAATATACCGAAGAAGGAAGTCCTATTGTAAAATCATCAGGAGTCGCAGTTAATGGTATATTCACCGTAGAATTCTATGTTCCAAAAGACATCAATTATGAAATAGGAACAGGCAGAATGTTAGTGTACGCTGATAATAAAGTTTTTGATGTTTTTGAAAATCAAAGTCAGATCATCGGCGGAATCAATCCAGACGGAATTAATGACACAGAACCTCCTAAGGTAAAACTTTTCATGAATAACACGAATTTTGCAGATGGCGGAATAACAGACCAAAACCCATTGCTACTAGCCTGTGTGAATGATGATAAGGGAATTAACTCAACCGGTTCAGGTATTGGACATGATGTTACTGTAATTCTGGATGGAAAAATTATAGAAACTGTAGTGTTGAATGATTATTACTTTTCGGGAGATGCAAACGGATGCTCAAATCCTTCCCTTGCAGACTACCAAAAAGGAAATGTAACCTACCCTTTCCGGAACTTATCACCCGGTGAGCATCAATTAGCTTTCAAAGTTTGGGACATTAACAATAATTCTACAACCTCTACGTTAAACTTTGTAGTTAAGGATGAATCCAATCAAAATTTAGTAGTTAACAAATTGTTAAATTGGCCGAATCCTTTTACCAATAAAACCTACGTACAATTTGAACATAATTGTGATGATATTTTAGAAGTAAACGTACAAATTTATACGATTACAGGTAAATTGGTAAGGACTCTAAGTACAATAGTTACGGCAGAGCCATTTTTAGAAGGATTCAGAACACCCAGAACTGCAATTGAATGGGATGGAAATGATGACTTTGGTGATGCTGTAGGAAAAGGAACTTATATTTTTAAAATTTTTGCAAGAAGCCAAAATCAGGAAAAATGCAAAGGAAGTGCTACTGCCGTAGAAAAAATGGTCTTATTAAAATAAACATTAAATAACGATAAAAATTCACAGATGACATTAACTAAAAAACTATTTTTGGGTATCGGTTTAGGAGTGAGCATGATTGCTTATGCTCAAACCAATCCAGTACTTACTGGTGCTCCATTTTTGAGAATATCACCAGATGCGAGAGCGGGCGGAATGGGAGATCAAGGAGTCGCTACTACAACGGATGCATTCTCACAATTTTGGAATGCTGCAAAATATCCTTTTAGTACCACTACGTCTGCAGTGGGGATTAATTACACGCCTTATATGAGTAAATTAACCAATGATGTTTTCTTGCTGTACGGAGCTTATCATCAGTTTTTAGGAGATGAGGAAAGAGCGACTATTTCGGCAAGTCTCTATTACTTTAATATGGGGCAGGTAGATTTGACCAAACTTAATGGTACGACAGGTGAAGTTTCATCAGACGGAACGGTTAAACCAAACGAATTTTCCATCGATGTTGCTTATGCTTTGAAGCTTACAGATACTTATTCCATGGCAGTTACAGGTCGGTATATACGATCTGATCTATCAGGTGGCTTTAACTCCGACAACACTTTGAAACCTGCAAACTCCTTTGCAGTGGATGTTTCAGGATATTTCATGTCTCCTAAGCATACCAGTATTAATGATTTTGAAGGTCGTGCAAGAGCAGGTTTTGCAATTCAGAACTTGGGTCCACGTTTAGATTATACCGGCAATGATGAATCAAGATCTTATCTGCCGACTATGGCGAGATTAGGAGCTGGATACGATTTGTTCATCGACGATCTAAATAGAGTTGGTGTTAATTTTGAAGCTTCTAAATTACTGGTTCCAGGACCTGACAATATGGGTAGAATTCCTAATGTTGGCGTAATTGAAGGTGTTGGAAAATCTTTCAGTAATGAAAAAAGTATGATGCTAAGTGCAGCGGTAGACTATGAGTATGACAATGCTTTTGCGCTCCGAGGAGGTTATTTTCATGAAAGTGCAGAACAAGGTGGTCGACAATATGGAACCGTAGGAGTAGGGTTAAAATATCAATCATTCGGTTTGGACCTGTCTTATTTAATTAATACTTCGAAGGTAAATTCTGCTTTAGATAATACTTTGAGATTTGGCCTAACATGGAATATTGGCGAAGAGTCATCTAATGCTCAGGACTAAATAAAAATTCTTACCTATTTAATAGAAGTCTCATGAGAATGGGACTTCTTTCTGTTTAAAACATTATTTTTGTACAATGAATTATGCACTGGAATTTAAAAAGTTTGCAACCAGCCAATCTATATTTTCGGCGGTAAGAATTTCCCTGGCAATTGTATTGCCCAGCATCGTTCTTGCACATTTTGGTTTATTAAAAGAATATTTTCTTTTCCCACTTGCAACGAGTTTTATTGGACTCACCGATCAGGCCGGACCATTCATAAGACGAAGAAATGCTTTAATTGTTGCAACTGTCTCATTTTTTGTAGTTTCCCTTATAGCGAGTTTTCTAAAAAGTTTTCCGATCCTTATCTATCCGGAAATTATCATTTTTGCTATTTTCTTTACCATGATTGGGGTTTATGGTCAAAGGTTAGCAGCGGTTGGTTCACTATCTTTAGTTGTTTTGGGAATATTTATTGATGGTCATTTAACGGGAGATAATATTATTAAAAGTTCACTCATTTTCCTGGCAGGATCAATTTGCTACCTGTGTATATTCTTACTCGTATCAAAAATTCAGCCTTACAAACTTGCGGGCCAGATGATTGGCGAAAATTATCTGGAATTAGCAAACTATCTTTCCATAAAGTCAAAATTCTACTTACCAAAACCAGATTACGACGCGCTGTATTCTCAGATCATCTCTCAACAGATCACCATTAAAAACTTGCAGGAAGAAACCCGCGAAACCGTTTTCAAGACTAGAAAAATAGTCAATGAATCTACGACAACCAGTCGATTATTAATGCTAATGTTTCTTAATTCAATTGATCTTCACGAGAAATTGATGACCTCAGAAAGTGATTATCGGAAAGTTCAGGAAAATTTTGGCAGCTCAGGATTTTTAAAATCGATAGGACACTATTTAGAAACCATATCACATGAATTATCAAACATTGGAATTGCACTTCAGAGCGGAATAAAACCTAAACCTCTGGAAGATATCGATTCTTTGTTAGAAAAAATATTTAATGAATATTTCGACTTGCGTAACCGCAGATTAAATTCGGACAATCTTGAAAATTTCATGACGCTCCGAATTATCCTGAACAGGATCACCGCAGTTTCTGATGAACTTAACACGATCTATAAAGTTTTTAATCAGGATGAAAAGCTTGCAAAAAGTTTATCAACTGGTTTAGATTATCAAAAGTTTGTAACAGCTGACGAAAAATTAAACAGCAAGGTTTTAATGAGCAATTTCTCATTAAAATCATCCCATTTCCGCCATGCCATACGAATTGCTTTTGCTTTGGTGGTTGGTTATTTTATTTCAAAATTAGAATTTTTAGGAATTGGCCATTCCTACTGGATTTTTATTACCATAGTCGCAATTTTAAAACCTGCTTACGCAACCACCAAACACCGGAATGTATTGAGATTATACGGGACTGTTGCAGGAGCAGTATGCGCCTACGCGATCTTATATTTCATTCCTAACCAAACGGTCTTATTTGTTTTCTTTTTATTGACTATGATTCTTTGTTTTGCATTCCTGAAGACCAAATACTCGTGGGCAGTGTTTTTTATGACCATTTATGTTTTTCTGGCATTTAATATTTTAAATCCAGGAAATTTGAATGTCATTTTTAAAGATCGGGTGCTCGACACCATCATTGCAGGAATAGTAGCTTTTGCAGTATCGTATTTTGTATTCCCTGTTTGGGAACATACTAAAAATCTTGATTTCATGAAGAAATCTGCAACCAGTAATCTGAATTACTTTTCCTCTGCAATGGACTTTTTTAAGGAAAAAAACTTCAGCAGCCAGGATTATAAATTATCGAGAAAAGCGGCAATAATTGATCTTGCTAATCTTTCAGATAATTTTCAACGCATGATCTCAGATCCTAAAAATCAACAGAAAAAATTGGAACATCTTCATCAGTTCGTTATTACCTCTCATCTGATAACTGCCTATATAGCATCTTTCTCACAATATTTTGAACCTAATAAAAAATATTCTGAAATAGATTTTGATAGCTGGGATTTGAAAATATCTGCAGAACTGTTAAGAACGAAATCCTTATTAAATCAAAAGAACCTGGAGGAAAACATTAAACTGGAAAGCCAAATCCAACCTCTGGATTCAGTGGAAAGATTATTAGAGAACCGACGAAAAGAACTTCATGAAAACGAATTTTTTGACCGTAGAGATCCAAACCGCATCACCTATCTTACAGAGCTGAAAAACTTAAAAGAGATATTGGAACTAATTTACGATGTTGCGAAAGAACAACGAAAAGTTGCGGAAAAACTACAGCCGGAAATTCAGTCTACAATAGTAAAACAGTAATTTTCAAAAAACTCTACACGCGCTTTATAATGATCAGAAATCTTTTCGTCATGTACTCGACATTGGATATTGAAAGGAAAATCCAGCGCAAAGGGTTTCACTTCATAATGTTTTTTTAAGGACCAATAATTAGAATGGTGAATTTTATACAAGCTTTCTTTCAAAGACCAAATTACGGTCAGGTAAGCAATCTCCTTCCCTTTTTCAATAAAAACACTTTCTTGTTCTTGTAAAAACTTATGTTGTATTCTAACAATTTTACTGTTGAAAGGTTCAAGATCAATTCCCACTTTATTCTTAGAAATAGCCAATGCTGCAAAAGGAAAAGAATGCGTCACGGAAATTTCAAAATCCGGCGGTGATAAATAAGGTTCACGCCCATTGTACAATATTTTATGGTCAGGCAAAACAGATTTTAATATTTTTCTCACCAACAAAAGCTCCTTTAACTTCGTTGGATGGTAATCTTTTATTCGTTCCAGGTTTTCTTCTTCTATTAAAACAAGGGGATCCAACTCTTCTTTTTCATCATATTTCCATACAAGAATAGTGGCTTGATTATCTGAAAAATCGCGAAAAAGTGGCATTTAAATTAATTATGGAGTAAAAGTAAGCATTTCTAAAATTAAGCAGATATTTATACAATTGGAAAGATGATAAATATTATAAAAATCGGTCACCTAACGACTTTTTTATACTTTTCCCGCTTTTAAACCAAAGCAAGTTTAGAGAAAACTATAGATTATATACATTGCCACTATTTGATTTGCTTTTTCTTTAAATAGAAAGTGATTCCTTATATTTGCATCAAATTTATTTATCTAGATGGAAACCAATACACAATACGTTCCTTATAAAGTTAAGGATATCTCACTAGCCGAATACGGCCGAAAAGAAATCAAATTAGCCGAAGCAGAAATGCCAGGTCTTATGTCTATTCGTGAAGAATATGGCCCATCTCAACCCTTAAAAGGAGCGAGAATCGCAGGTTGCCTTCACATGACCATTCAAACTGCTGTTTTAATTGAAACTTTAGTGGTTTTGGGAGCAGATGTTACGTGGTCTTCCTGTAATATTTTTTCTACACAAGATCATGCTGCTGCTGCAATAGCTGCTGCAGGAATTCCTGTATATGCATGGAAAGGTATGACAGAAGAAGAATTTGAATGGTGTATTGAACAAACTGTATTTTTTGGAGAAGACAGAAAACCATTAAACCTTATCTTGGATGATGGTGGTGATTTAACAAACTTAGTTTTTGATAAATATCCTGAACTAACAAAAGATATCAAAGGTCTTTCTGAGGAAACTACAACAGGAGTACACAGATTATACGAAAGAATGCAGAACGGAACTTTGGTTATGCCTGCAATTAACGTGAATGATTCTGTTACCAAATCAAAATTCGATAACAAGTACGGTTGTAGAGAATCTGCAGTAGATGCAGTGAGAAGAGCTACAGATTTAATGTTGGCTGGTAAAAGAGTGGTAGTTTGTGGTTATGGTGACGTAGGTAAAGGTACTGCGGCTTCTTTTAAAGGTGCTGGTTCTATTGTTACCGTCACTGAAATTGACCCGATCTGTGCATTGCAGGCAGCAATGGATGGTTTTGAAGTTAAAAAACTGGATACCGTAGTTGCAAATGCAGATATTGTTATTACCACAACTGGAAACTTTAACATTGTTAAAGGAGAGCATTTCAAAAAAATGAAAGATAAAACTGTAGTTTGTAACATCGGTCACTTCGATAATGAATTGGATATGGCTTGGTTAAACCAAAACTATGGCGACACTAAATATGAAGTAAAACCACAAGTTGATGTTTACACGGTTGATGGAAAAGAAATTATCATTCTAGCAGAAGGTCGTTTGGTCAACCTTGGTTGCGCAACTGGGCACCCAAGCTTTGTAATGAGTAATTCATTCGCCAACCAGACTTTAGCGCAAATTGAATTATGGACTAATTCTGAAGCGTATGGAAATGAGGTTTACATGTTACCAAAACATTTAGATGAAAAAGTTGCTTTCTTACACTTGAAAAAATTAGGAGTAGAATTAGAAACTTTATCTCCAGAACAAGCGAAATATATTGGTGTGGATGTGAAAGGACCTTTCAAACCAGAATATTACAGATATTAATAATTGCTATACTATTAATTTACCGATTTTATAAGTTGCCTTGAAAAATATTTTCAGGGCAATTTTATTTAAAACATATTAGATGAATCGAATTATTACGAAATCCATTACCATAAAAACAATCATTAACAAATAATTAAAACCAATTACGAAAGGGTGTTTTCACGGTAAAGAAAGACGTGTTTCCATAGACAGAATACGCTGATAATCAGCGATATTTGCGCTGCAAAACACAGATGATGAAATTTATATTAACATTGGGACTATTGTTCTCAATAGTTATCTCCTACGCTCAAATTGGGATAGGAAATAATGTAGAATCTTTCGATGATTCAGAGGTTTTAAAAATAGTATCTAACAACAAGGGAGTTCTTTTCCCCAATATTTCAATCCCTAATCTTAACGAATCAGCTCCTGTTACCGATCCAGAAAATTCACTATTTGTATATAACACGAACACTAATACGGGCACCGGCTTCTATATATGGAAAGATAACAAATGGAATCCATTAATTAACTCAACAAATATATATAAATATCTTGGAGTTATTAAAACAATAAATGCTGTTTCTAATGCAACCAGATCAGATTCTACACCTGATGGAGCAAATGCTTACGCTTTAGGTGAAACTGCAAACGCTCATGACTGGCAATTGATTCCTAATCTTTCAAAATCTTTTGATGTATATGCTTCATCAAATAATGTATCGGTAAACGTAAATGGCATTGTCCAGGTTAATTCAGGTCAAAATAACACTTCTCATTCTTTCGCAATTGCAATATTCATTGATAAAAAATTAGCGTCCGTTCGAAATTTTATTATCACAGGCTACACACCATGCCTCTATACTGACTTTAATCTTTTTATGTCCAAGAATAATTTATCTGTCGGTAATCACACGGTTGAAGTTTATGAAACCTACCGTGTCAATCTTTTAGACACCAGCAACGCTGTACTTTCTTTTGGCGGAAAATCAAATAGCTGCAATAACTTAAGTAACGACATGTCCAGATCATTCCTTAATATACAACTAACAGAGAACCCATAGTGATGAAGAAAATTTTATACTTTTTAATGGTCTTCATTCTATTAAATTATTCAAAGGCGCAAGTCGGAATCAATACAACTACTCCCCATTCTTCTTCATCTATTGATATCCAGGCAACAAATAAAGGAGTATCCTTCCCTCAAATTTTCCTTAAATCAAAAACTGACGTCACAACCATTCCTAATCCTAAAGAATCATTATTGGTTTATAATACAAATGATAATTTGACCGGCGGCAAAGGATTATATTTTTGGAATGGAAAAAGCTGGGATTTCTTTTTTAGTGATTTAAATGAAAGCAATCTCAAAAATTTAACCAAATCATATTCGGTCACAAATAACACGACCTACTCTCTTTCAGCACCAGCTAATTACTACGATAATACGAATCATTCACTGCAGGAATCAATTTATGCAGATTTATGTTGGACGGTGCTGACAGACGCAACTAAAACAATTAAAATTGATCGTGCTTCCAATGAGATTGTATTTACCATTACCGGAATGATCCAGGCGAATAATTATAATACTGGCGGAAGTGCCCTAAATGTAATTGGAATTTTCATCGATGATAAATTGGTTGATATTAAACCTTTTGACCTTAAGTTCTCTGACAGATGCGCATTTAGATCTTTCAAAGTTTATGGATACACCCAAAATGTAGCTGTTGGAAATCATACGGTAAAGTTTGCAATAAGAAATAGATCTTCCAGTCAGGATACCACGATAGCATTTGGTGGTAGAAATAATAGCAGCACCTGCAATAATATTTTAACTAATGACGAAGCCAAAATCTCGGGTGTAATTTTAGTTAACCAACCGTTCAATTTTTAAAAAATGAAAATTTTAAATCATAACTATCTTATCATCATTTTTCTGTTGATATTTTCAATTTTCAAAACACAGGTTAAGATCACCCTTAAAAGTAGCGATGTAAATTCCAAACCACATCGTTCCGCAATTTTAGAAATTTCTGACGATCGTACAGGCGTTCTATTCCCCAGAGTAGGTTTACTTAATGACAAGGATAAAGTTACCGTTCCAACACCGGTACCAGGCTTGGTTTTATACAACACTACAATTAGAAAAATGAATTTTTGGGAGAATTCAAAATGGAATAAAAATTTTGAAATCGAAGATGCCCAACCTTATATTTCATCAATATTTAATTACTCGTCTAGCTCTGCTACACCTACAGTAATTACAGGGTTCCCCAACTATATGCAACTTTTTACCATGGGTACAGGACCTGCAGGCTGGACTGATCTTAAAGTAAATGTCCCGATCACTCCAAAAAAATTAAATAACACGATTTTCATCTCTGGTGAAGGAATGGTTCAACTTAATAATCCTAATTACCCCAACAGTTTTCAGTTTGCTATCGCAATTTTCGTAGACAATCAATTAAAGATTGTCAGAAAGTACAAATTTGAGGACATCACCGCTTGTCCATGGAAAAAATTTGAGATTAGTGGTCAATTTTCTGATCTCTCTCCGAATGTTTCTCATAATATTAAAATGTATGGATATAATCTTCCACTAATTTATACCGGATACGGACCGGAATACGGTAGCTCATTAACCTATGGTGGAAATTCAAATGGGTGCGGAAATCTTAACCAGGATATGGCCAAAATATTTCTTACCGCACAGTTAACAGAGTAATTCTTCCTATTTTTATAATTCTTTTCTTTGTAGTAATACTTTATAAAAATACTTTAAAATAAGCCGCTAAATAAATCGACGATAAGAATTAAGTACAGTTCGCATTGTAATAAAACTTTTAGAGTCAATTAAAATTATTAATCTTAAATAAATTTTAAGTAAATTTAGTTTTAAAATAAAGCGAAACGAGAACTTATGAAAAGACACGAAGCATTAGTACAATTGAGCAGAGATCATCATTTTGGTCTGCTCCTCTGCTGGAAATTAAAAGAGGGTATGAAGAAAGAGGTTTCTGCAGACCGAATGGGGAAATATATTGAGGTTTTTTATCAACATAATCTTAAACCTCATTTCGCGGAAGAAGAAAGTACTATCTTTAAGATTCTAGGAAATGATCATCCATTAATTACAGAAGCTATTTCCCAACATCATGCGTTTAAGAGCATGATTGATGATGGTTTTGAAACAATGGAACAGATAGAGATTTTTCGCTCCCTATTAGAACTACATATACGGACAGAAGAACGGCAGATTTTCCCGGAAATAGAAAAACAAGCTACAACTGAACAACTGGAAGAATTACTTCAGTTAGATCATCCCGAGCTGAAAGAACCAGAATACGCTGATATTTTTTGGAAATAAAACGCTTAAAAAATAAAAAATCCGGATCTACAGTCCGGATTTTTTTCTTATTTCTTTCTCTTTGCTTTTGATTTTGCTTTTTCGTGCGCTCTGTTGGCTCCAACTTTTTTCGGAAGTTTTCTGGCATGTGGACCGCCCCAGTTTTCTTTCTTATTTTTATCTTTTTTCTCGTGAAATGCTCCTCCACCTTCTTCTAATTTGACGGTGTGGGCATTCTTCATAACCACTTCATCTTTTTCTGAAGCAATTTTAACTGGATTTATTTTCACCTCTGTTGGGAATTCTTTGATTAAAACTGCTTTATCCATCAGCACTTCAATATCCAACAATTGGCTTTCTTCATTATTAGTGACAAAAGAAACTGCGATACCATTTTTGTCTGCTCTACCAGTTCTACCTATCCTGTGAATATATTGTTCTGGTACTTCAGGAATTTCGAAATTAATTACGTGGGTAATATCAGAAATATCTAAACCACGCGCCATAATATCAGTTGTGATCAAACCACGTACTTCTTGATTTTCAAAGCTTCTCATCGCATTTAAACGATAATTCTGTGATTTGTTAGAGTGAATAACATCAAATTCGTCAGGGAACAATTCATCTATTTTGGTAAAAAGTATATCAGCGTGTTTCTTATTATTACAGAAGATCAAAACTTTGGAGAAATCAATATCTGTTTTTAGCAGATGTTCAAGTAGATTAATTTTAGTGTTAAAGTTTTCCACTTTATATCCAACCTGTTCAATTTTTTCCAGTGGTGTTCCTGATTTTGCAAGTGAAATTTCTACCGGGCCTGCGAAGTACTCATATAATAAGGCATCAACTGCTTCGGTCATAGTTGCAGAGAACAGAATATTCTGCCTCTTCTCTTTCATCATTTGGAAAATGTGGGTAAGCTGTGCTTTGAAACCTAAGTTAAGCATCTCATCAAATTCGTCGATGATTAATTTCTGAACTTCTTTCAACGAAATTGCATTATCAATCGCCAAATCCATTACACGCCCAGGTGTTCCAACAAGGATATCACATCCTCCATTAAATAATAATTTCTGAGTGTTGATATTTTTCCCACCATAAATCCCAATTACTCTCGCCGTAAGGTTTTGGGTTAAATTCTCAACAATTCCCGCAACCTGTACCACCAACTCACGTGTTGGAACGAGGATAAGTACAGTTGGGTTACCGCTTTTATTAAATTTCCAAGATTTTAGAACCGGAAGTAGGTATGCTAAAGTTTTTCCAGTCCCGGTTTGCGCAATTCCCATCACATCCCTTCCTGAAAGAATGGGGCTTAAAGTTTTTTGTTGAATAGGTGTCGGTTCAAATAAATTAGAATCGGCAAGAACATCAAGAATTTTCTCCGGAAGATCGAAATCGGCAAAAGTCATTTTTTCCATTTTGCAAAGATAGTTTTTTTGACAGGATTAGAAATATTTTGCATTTCGGAAAAATGAAAGCTTATCTTTTCTAACTCTCCTTGTAACTTTTTCCTGTGATAAGAAGAAGGACATGCCTTCTTTGCAACATCCAGAAATAAAAATATCAACTTCTTAAGGTAAACTGCTATGATAAAGTTGCTTTTATCACCGACTAGAAGTCTGATAAAAAACACCCAATAAAAAATTTAAACATCCTGTTACCAAAAAGTTATCAACCTTATTACTCATTCAGATTAAAAGGTTGATTAGCTCCCAATATTTTACTTTTCCAAGATTTAATTATAATTTTATAAAATTTAATAGAATATTATTCCTATTATTTACTTATTTTGTAAGCTAATTATCAATAACCCAACTGAAATAGTAAACTTTTTATCATGAAATACATCAAATTTCTTAGCATATTATTTTTTCTAAATTATTTTACTTCGTATGCACAAGATTCTGGAATTTATCAAACTGTAAGCATTGAGAAATACGCTGGCAAGAACTTCACTATCGAAGGTAAAATATATTACACAACTGAGTTAGCATATGGTTCTTACGGGGTATTGGGAGTATCATTTTATGACACCAAAGGTAAAATAATCAATAAAATAATTTATAATGATGATGCAGAAGATTATTATAAAAAGGGGGAATGGAGTAATTACGAACTTTCAGGAAAAATTAATAAAAACGCTAAATATATAGGGGTGATGGCAGCCTTTGGAGGCAATGCCAGTTATTATTTAGATGATTTTAAACTTTTTGTCAAAGAAGGCAAAAATAAAATAGAAATTCCATTGGTAAATCCTGGGTTCGAAATTAATTCATTACAAAATTGGCAGACTTACAGTAAGGATAAAGAAACAAAATTCACTCTTTCTAAAGATCAGGTATTTTCCGGTAAGCAAGCTTTGCTTGTAGACAATTCTACTGTAAAGCCCTTACCAACCTTAGGTAACAATCAGGCACTAGGGAAATATATGGAGGTAAATGGGGTCAAACTTTATTACGAAATTTATGGAAAAGGCGAACCTCTTTTAATGCTACACGGGAATAACTCCTCAATGGCTATTTTTAATCGTCAACTAGATGCGTTAAGTAAAAAATATATGGTAATTGGTCTTGATAGTCGTGGACAGGGAAAATCAACATCTGATGACACCAAAATAACCTATGAAGTGATGGCGGAAGATGTGAACACTTTCATTGATAAAATGAATTTAAAAAATGTGAATATATTAGGTTGGAGCGATGGTGGTAATATCGCTGTAATATTAGGAATAGACCATGCTGATAAGATAAATAAAATGGCTGTCATGGGTACCGTTTTATATAATGATGACACTTCTGTCGTTCCTGGCACTAATAAAATTCTCCGCGCACAGTTGAAAGAAATGGATGATAGAGGTTTATCAAAAAACAGTATGAATTATAGATTGAAAATGCTTTTATTAACCGAACCCCATATTAATCCGGATTCTCTACGAAAAATTAAAGCCCCTACTTTAGTAATGGCTGGGGAACATGATATTGTGACGGAGAACCACACGAAATTAATTGCTGAAAAAATCCCTAATAGTAAGTTGGTCATCTTTAAAGGTAGCACCCATAGCGCTCCACAAGAAATTCCTGAATTATTTAATAAAACTGTTTTGAGATTTTTTGACCAGAAAAATTAAGCTGAATATTTAAAGTGAACACTCCTTCCTCCAAATGTTGGAGACCTTATTATCTAATGAGACCAAATACATTCTAAAATCCTACAAAAAGAAGAGCGTTTGTGACAAATCTATCTTTTCAATAATCTCAAAAGTAATATCACCACTAGAATAACTGAAAATCCTACACTCAAGAAGATTAAATATGGAATTGAGGAAACATTATAACTGCTTTCCATACTCCAGATAATCGCTGTTGCAATAATATTTGCACACAAAATCATTCCTAAAATAAGATTGATAATACTGGATTTTATTAACTGGTGTGTTTTTTCAATGTTTTTTATTTCACTGGTAACGGTGAATTTATTTTCATCTAATTTTTGTAGAAGTGAACGTAATTCGTTTGGAATTTCCTCGATATTTTCAGTTAAGGCCATCAACTTCTGAGATCCGGACTTGATAAGCTTCTTTGGTGAAATCTTATTGAAGATGATCTTTTTGGTGAATGGCTGCAAACTTTTAACCACATCCAAATCGGGGTTGATACTTCTTCCAACCCCTTCAATTAAACTGATCCCTTTCAACAGCAGATATAGATAATCAGGCATGTTAATCTGATTATTTTTTAAAGTATTTGTCATTTTACCGACCAGTTTAGGAACATCGATCTGTTGAAGTGAAGTACTGTGCACGAAATCCAGCACCTCTTCCACATCATTCTCAAATGCTTTATCATCCGGAATCTCATAACTTACAGCCATTTTCTTAAGATTCTTAACAATCTTAGGTGCGTTTTTAGAAACAAAAGCTACGATCATCTGCTCCAGAATTTCTTTATCATTCGGCTGAATTTTTCCTACTGCACCAAAATCAATAAATACAACCTTCCCATCTTTCTTTACTAAAATATTTCCAGCGTGCGGATCTGCGTGAAAAAAGCCGTAGTCCAAAATTTGGGACACAAATAACCTGAGACCTACTTCAGAGATCTTAACAGGATCAATCCCATTTTCTACTAGAGCGTCTTTATTAGTGATTTTAATTCCATCAACAAATTCCATACACAGGATATTATTACTACAAAACTCCTCGTAAACTTTTGGAATGTAGGTTTCCTTACTGTTTTTGAAGTTAAGCGCAAACTGTTGAATATTGTTCTTTTCGTTAATTAAGGAAATTTCTTCTAGCAAAGATTTTTCAAAGGTAGAAATTGCACTTTTCAAATTAAGTCTTGAACCCAGTTCGGAATAATTAGTAATGACTTTGACCACGTCATGAATGAGCAACAGATCATCTTGAATGTTTTCCTGAACATTAGGTTTTTTAACTTTCAAAATTACTTGTGACCCATCGTTGAGTATCGCTTTATAAACTTGTGCAATAGACGCAGTTGCTATCGGTTTTTTTTGAATTTCCCTAAAATGTTCGAACGGTGAAATATTAAACTCCTGTTCTAAAATTTCTTCCAGATTCAAATCAACTTCTTCTACTTTATCCTGAAGTTTCTGTAACTCTATTATCAATTCAGGAGGCAGCAGATCTTCGCGGGTGGAAAATGTTTGACCCAATTTCACAAAAGTTGGTCCCAATTCTTCCAACGCCAATCTAATTCTTTCATAAACAGAATTGGTCGAAACCATTTCATTTTCATCAATAGAGGGTACATTATTTTTCGCAAGATTCATTCTGGCCAGAATATCCTTGAACCCATATTTGCTAAAAATAGAAATTAATTTTGCGGAACGTTTGAGTTTCCTTTGCTGTTTATCGAACATTTTAATGTTTTACTGGGTAAGGCAAAAAGTATTCCCCAACTTTGAAAGATGGGGAATATTTATAATTAATTCGATTTAAAAAATGAGAAATTATTCCCACTCAATCGTTGCAGGTGGTTTGCTGGAAATATCATAAGCAACACGATTAATCCCACGTACTTCATTAATAATTCTGTTAGAAATAGTGTCTAAGAATTCATAAGGAAGTCTGCTCCAAGTTGCAGTCATGAAATCAGTAGTGTTAGCCGAACGAACAACTGCAGTGTATTCATAGGTTCTTTCATCACCCATTACTCCAACAGATTTCACTGGAAGTAAAACTACAAATGCTTGCGAAACCTTGTCGTACAAATCATTTTTGTATAATTCTTCTATAAAGATATCATCTGCTTCCTGAAGAATTCTGACTTTCTCTTCATCTACTGCTCCAAGAATTCTGATCCCTAATCCTGGACCTGGGAACGGATGACGGTGAACTAAATGATGTGGAATACCAAGCTCCTCTCCTACTTTACGAACCTCATCTTTAAAGAGTTCACGCAAAGGCTCAAGCAATTCAAAATCCATTTCTTCTGGAAGCCCACCGACATTATGGTGAGATTTAATCACAGAAGAAGGTCCTTTTACAGATTGACTTTCGATCACGTCCGGATAAATGGTTCCCTGTGCTAAGAACTTCGCACCTTCAATTTTCTTAGATTCCTCGTCAAATACAATTACAAATTCATTACCAATTGCTTTACGTTTTGCTTCTGGATCAGAAACTCCAGCCAATTTCGTTAGAAATCTTTCCGAAGCATCGATCATTTTAATTTTTAAATTAAAATGCTTACCGTAATTTTCCATCACTTTTATACCTTCGTCTTTTCTCAATAATCCTGTATCTACAAATATACATTGTAGTTGGTCACCGATTGCTTTGTGAATTAAGACAGCAGCTACAGAAGAATCTACTCCACCGGAAAGACCTAAAATCACTTTCTGATCGCCTACTCTTTCTTTAATATCTGCAACAGTTGTTTCGATATAATTAGTTAGTTTCCAATTTTTTGGTGCTTTACAAACATTGAATACAAAGTTTTCCATCATTCTGGCACCTTCTTCGGTATGAGAAACTTCTGGATGAAACTGCACGCAGTAAATTTTCTTCGATTCATTTGAAATTCCCGAAATAACATCAGTCATCGCATTAACAACAAAACCTTCGGGGGGTGTTTCTACCTCATCAAAATGACTCATCCAAACTGTTGAGAACCGGCTTATCCCAGAAAGTAATTGATTTGATTTCTGAATCTGAAGTTTTGCTTTTCCGTATTCTCCTTTTACTCCCTTTTTAACTTTACCACCCAATAAATGAGTTGTAAGCTGCATTCCATAACAGATTCCTAAAACAGGAATATTTTGTTCGAATAGTTTTTTATCAACAAGATTCGCATTTTCAGCATTTACCGAACTTGGTCCACCAGAAAGAATAATCCCTGAGGGTTCACGCTCTAGTATGTCCTCTAACGGGGTATTAAATGGTAGAACTTCTGAATAAACGCCCATTTCTCGAATTCTACGTCCGATCAATTGATTGTATTGTGAGCCAAAATCGAGGATGATAATTCCGTTTTGCATATGTATTTGTGTTGACTATGTTGATGAATAATTTAACTAAATAAAATTGAGTAGAAACCCAGATCCCTAGCCCTAATCCCGGAATGAGGCGCGAGCGAAGCTAGCGCCGAAATGAGGAATTGTAACGAAGAGCAGGTTCCCGGCTCCTAAAAAAATATAAAAAAAAGACGTGGAAAACCACGTCTTATCTATTAAAACTTACCGATATCTTCTCTATAGGTCTCGTAATCGAAATGAATGGTTCGGGCATCTTCGTAAACTTTCTTACGAGCTTCTTCGAACGTATCACCTGTTGCAACTAAGCTTAGCACCCGACCACCAGAAGTAACCACTTTGTCACCTTTCATTCTGGCACCGGCAAACAGCACTTGGCTTTCGTGTACTTTGTCGATATTTCTGATCTCAAAGCCTGTTTCGATCTGTCTGGGATAACCACCTGAACACATCACTAAACAAACTGCTTTTTTGTCGCTGAATTTCAGTTCAATATCATTCCCTGCTAAACAATCCGTGATCACATCGAACAAATTATTTTCTAATAATGCCATTATCGACTGTGTCTCTGGATCACCTAATCTCATGTTGTATTCCAACAAATACGTCCCATTTTCTGTAATCATGAGACCAAAAAAGATGAAACCTTTGAATCGAATGTTATAAGCGTGAAGTCCTTCTAAAGTTGGTTTTAAGATATTTTCTTCAAAATCTCTATGGTGTTCTTCCGTAAATTCAGGGCTTGGTGCCACGCTACCCATTCCTCCTGTATTAGGACCTGTATCACCTGTTCCTGCTTTTTTATAGTCTTTCACCGGAATACATGGAAACAATTTTTCCCCATTGGAAAAGGCAATAATGGAAGCTTCAAAACCTCTCAAATATTCTTCAATAACCAGTTGAATACCGGCATCTCCGTAAATTCTTTCGATCATGAACTGATGAATTGTAGATTCTGCTTCTGCAAGATCATCTGCAATAACCACTCCTTTACCTCCTGCTAAACCACTGGCTTTTATTACTAATGGAAACGGTTGGGTTCTTACATAGTCAATTGCTTCCTGATACGCGTCAAACACCACCGCTTTGGCAGTTTTGATATTATGAGTCTGCATGAATTTCTTAGAAAAGGCTTTACTCCCCTCTAATTCTGCAGTTCTTTTTCTTGGTCCGAAAATCTTAAGATTATGTGCTTTAAATTCATCAACAATACCTGCAACCAAAGGCGCTTCCGGGCCAACGATGGTAAGATCGATTCTTTCTTTAATAGCAAAATCGCGAAGTCCTTCCACACTATCTTCGTAAACGTTTTGTCCTATTGAATCAGTAGTTGCATTTCCCTGAGCGAAATACATCTTAGAAATTCTTTTGTCACTTTTCAGCTTCATAGCGATCGCAGATTCTCTGGCGCCATTTCCTACTATTAATATTTTCATTTTTATCTGTTTATTTTGAATTCTACAAATTTACTAATTTGAGAATGGATTTTCAATTTAGTTGAAAAAAAAATCTCTAAAATAATATGTAGCAAAATCAATGCAAGAAATGACGCATTCCCGTCAACATCATCGGAATCTCATACTCGTTTGCTGCATCGATACTTTCCTGATCCTTCATACTTCCACCAGGTTGAATAATGGCTTTAATTCCTTCCTTCGCACAGAACTCTACCACATCACGGAAAGGGAAAAATGCATCTGAAGCCAGAACGAGGTCTCCATCAAACTTCACTTTCGCTCTTTCAATCGCGTGTTGCGTTGCCCAAATCCTATTCACCTGACCACCTCCAATTC
This sequence comes from Chryseobacterium sp. SNU WT5, assembly GCF_007362475.1. Classification (NCBI taxonomy): domain Bacteria; kingdom Pseudomonadati; phylum Bacteroidota; class Flavobacteriia; order Flavobacteriales; family Weeksellaceae; genus Chryseobacterium; species Chryseobacterium sp. SNU WT5. Next base: position 2,441,523 of record NZ_CP041687.1, on the reverse strand, counting down.
CCAAAGCCTGTACACCATTGGAAACTACGATTGCATTAGATTTTACATATTTTACCACTCGCTGAGCAAATAATAAAGCTTTTTCCTGTTCTTCGGTTGGCTTTTTATCGGTAACTACTTTAATATCTTCAGAGAATTGATTATCATTATCCTGAACTAACATTCCACCATCGATCTTCACCCAAGCTTGACTGTCAGAAACTGAGTTTTTAATTTTAATAATTCTCAGATTCTTCTTTGTTTTTAGAAAAGCGATTGCATCTTCATCAAAATCCGGAGCCATTACGATTTCTAAAAATGTTTTGTTTAACTCTTCGGCAGTCGCTAAATCTACTTTAAAGTTCATACCAATAATTCCTCCAAAAATAGAAATTGGATCACATTCGAAAGTTTTCTTATAAGTTGCTACCGCTGATGTTCCAATTGCAACGCCACATGGTGTTGAATGTTTTACTGCGCAGCAAGCCATTTCATCTTTAAATTCATTAACCACCTTCCAGCATAAATCCATATCTCTCAGATTATTGAAAGATAATTCTTTACCTCCCAAAATTTCGAAATCTTTCATCGCACCGTTTTCGGTTGTAGAAACATAATAGGCAGCGGTTTGATGTGGATTTTCGCCATATCGTAAGTCAGAAACTTTTTGATAAGAAGCGTTTAAATAGTGTGGATAATCTTCATCTAAAAGCATTTGTGAGATTGCAGCATCGTACGCAGCAGTAAGATTAAATACTTTACCCGCTAATTTCTTTCTTGTTTCTAAAGTCGTATCTCCCGATTCGGACATTTCTTTTTGAATGATGGCATAGTCTTGCACATCTGTAACTACAGCAACTGACTGAAAGTTTTTCGCCCCAGAGCGTAACATAGAAGGTCCGCCGATATCGATGAACTCTACTTTTTCCTCTAAAGAAATATTGGTGTTAGCATGGGCAAAAAACGGATAAAGATTGACAATAACCATGTCTATCAACTCAATATTGTGTTCCTGCACGGTAGAAATGTGTTGATCATTATCACGAACTGCTAACAACCCACCATGTACTTTCGGATGTAAAGTCTTCACTCTGCCGTCCAGCATTTCAGGGAAATTGGTTACTTCATCAATCTGAATTGGATTTAAACCTGCTTCTTTTAAATGTTTAAAAGTTCCTCCAGTGGAAATTAATTCGTAATTGTTTGCTTCTAAAAATTTTGCAAAATCAATGAGACCGGATTTATCGGAAACAGAGATTAGCGCTCTTTTTTTTGACATTTTTCTTTCTTTTTACTTTTTATTTAATACTTTATTTTCTTGTACAATTCCCCTCTTTTTGAAAGAGGGGTGCCGAAGGCGGGGTGTTTGCTATAATTATGAGAAATACTCTATAATATATTCTTCTAATTCTTTCATGACATTTGCTAAATCATGCTTAACTCTAAAATCTAAAATTCTATAAACTTTCAAATTTAATCTCTCAAAAAACAATTGTCTTCTTCCATCATATTCTTCTTTATCATCATGACTTGAACCATCTATTTCTATAACAAGTCCTAAAGATTTAATATAGAAATCAACAATATAATTTCCAATTATTCTTTGTCTGTCAAAATCAATTTGATGAAAATCTTTACTTTTAACCTGTTTCCAAAATATAACTTCTGACAAAACATAGCCTTTTCTTAAACTTCGTGATCTGGCTAAAAGTTCTTTGTTCTTTGGAAGCACTTCTATTTTTCTTCGAAAGATTTCTACTCCGTCAATACGTGTTAATAGCTTTCTATCCATATTAACAAATACACACCCCGTCCTTCGGACACCCCTCTTACTAGAGGGGAATTCCTAGAACTTTATTAATGGCCCTTGGAAATATTTCAAATTCTACCTCATGAATTTTCTTTGCCAATGATTCTAATGTTTCGTTAGGTGCAATTTCAAAAGATTTCTGTAAAATAATCTGCCCTTCGTCAATCTCCGCATTTACATAATGTACAGTTGCACCACTTTGTTTTTCATTTGCAGCTAAAACCGCTTCATGAACATGATGTCCCCACATTCCTTTCCCTCCATATTTCGGCAATAAGGCTGGATGAATATTAATAATCTTTCCATTAAACGATTCACAGAATTCTTTATTTAAAATGGATAAGAATCCAGCAAGGACAATTAAATCGGTGTGTTCTGGAAGAGCATTTTTTAGTTCCGCGGAGAAAGATTTGCCTCTTGGGATTAGTTGAGCAGCAATGTTGTGGTTTCTCGCTCTTACCAAACCAAAACATTCCCGATCTGCAATGACCAAAGAAATTCTTGCGTTCGGAATTTCTCCATTTTCAATGCAATCGATGATTCTTTGCAAATTTGTTCCGCCTCCTGAAACTAAAACAACAATATTTTTCATTATGATTAAGGTACCAATTTATTAATGTAACAGTTTACCAACATCATTATGTATTGTCTATGAAACATTTATAGATTAAATTCTTAGATGAATTGTATTTTCTCTGGACCTTCTGTAATTTCACCGATCTCGTAAGCATCAGTAGCAAGATTCAAAACTTTTTCTGCATGAATTTCATCAATCACAATCACCATTCCTACACCCATATTAAAAGTTCCATACATTTCCATGCGGTCAATATTCCCCCTCTTTTCCAATTCAAGCATGATGGAAGGAATTTTTATTTTAGAAGCATCAATTGTTGCACATAAATTCTCTGGGATAATTCTAGGAATATTTTCAATGATTCCACCTCCTGTAATATGGGCAATCCCGCATAGCGCAACTTCTTCTAAAATCTTATGAATCGGCTGATAATACAATCTTGTAGGAACAAGCAACGTTTCATATAACGGTTTCCCTTCAAACTCCTCGTTAAAATCAGGGAATATTTTTCTTACCAATGAAAATCCATTACTGTGAAATCCAGAACTTGGCAATGCAATAATTTTACATCCTTTCTTGATCCCAGAACCGTCAATAATCTCCTCTTTTTCTACAATTCCTACACAAAATCCAGCAACATCATAATCACCCGGCTTATACATTCCAGGCATTTCTGCCGTTTCTCCACCAATTAATGCGCAATTGTTGTCTTTGCAGGCTTTTACCATTCCCATAACAATTTCTGCAGCGATATCAGCGTCGAGTTTGCCACAAGCTAAATAATCCAGGAAAAATAATGGTTTTGCTCCATGACAAATAATATCATTGGCACACATTGCAAAACAATCTACGCCAATAGAATCGTATTTTTTAGAATCTAAAGCTACTTTCAGTTTTGTTCCTACTCCATCGGTACCGCTAACCAAAACAGGATTTTTGTAACCAGCGATCTCATAAAAAGCACCGAAACTACCTAGATTGTTTAGTACATTTTTATTATGAGTTTCGGAAACAGCTGCTTTTATTTTGTCTACGGTCTTGTAACCTTCTTCTTTATCAACTCCTGCAGATTTATAAGTATTGCTCATTTTCAGATTTTATCAATTCTAGTTATTTATTAATTTTTATACAAAAAAGCCGACAATCATTCTGATCGTCGGCTTTTTCTATTTTTTTTCAGCGTCGATTACATTTCCAAACTCTTGGAATACCTTTGTTGGTGAATATAACTGATGCAGATTCAATTGTAAAAATTTTGTTCTGCGAAAATAGCAATTTTAATTTAATTTGAAAACGATAAATCCATAATCTTTTCCACATTTCAGTGATGTCAAAATTTTTATGATTTCTCTACAAAAAAATAACTCTTACATCTTTCAAAATTATCTATTTTTGTGGCATAATTAAAGATATGGCTTCAGGATTTTTCGCAATATTAGATGATATTGCAGCATTAATGGACGATGTTGCTGTTGCCTCGAAAGTGGCTACTAAACAAACCGCAGGTATTTTGGGTGACGATTTAGCTGTGAATGCAGAGAAAGCGACTGGATTTCTATCTTCCAGAGAAATTCCTGTACTTTGGTCAATTACCAAGGGTTCCTTTGTGAACAAACTGATCATTATCCCTATTGCTTTTTTATTACAGGTTCTTTTTCCACCCGCGATTAAAATAATTTTAATCTTAGGTGGACTTTATCTTGCTTACGAAGGTGTGGAAAAGATTATTGAATATCTGTTTCATAAAAATGATAAACATGTAGAGGTAATTGAAGAGATCAAAAATGATGTGGATGCAGAAAAAACGAAAGTAAAATCTGCTATTACGACAGATTTTATTTTATCATTGGAAATCGTAATTATTGCTTTGGGGTCAGTACTAGATAAAAGCTTAGCCATTCAGATCCTTACTGTTTCTATTGTAGCTCTTTTAGCCACTGTAGGCGTTTATGGAATTGTAGCCGTAATAGTAAGAATGGATGATACAGGATATAAACTTATCAAAAAGTCTCACGGAAAAGGATTTTTTAACGACTTAGGAAATTTTTTAGTAAAGGCTCTACCAATTATTATTAAAGCACTGTCTATCATTGGAACAATTGCATTATTATTGGTTTCTGGTGGTATCTTCGATCACAACATAGCGGAAGTTCACCATTTATTACCAAATGTTCCCGAAATGGCCAAACATTTCTTGTACGGAATAATTGCTGGGTTGGTAGTGGTTTGTTTGCTTTTTCCCATCAAAAAGATCTATACATTGATTAAAAAATAACTCGATAAATATAAAATAATATGTATATCCGTTTTTCATCATACTCCTGTAATGCTTGCTATCACAAGTCTATCGAACAGTTTATCTTCAAAATATCTCCGATTTAACTTATGAACAAACTCATTTAGATAAAGTTGAAGGTTTTTGCGTTTTATTTTGTGGTAATTTCCTAATAAATTCCTTTTCGCATTACTGATAAATATGTGAACCCAACGCAAAGTATCTTTTGTAGTTTCTTTCGAAGATTTTTCTGAAATATGAATTTCTACAAGTTGTGATATATCAACATATGACGTGCTTTGATCTGTAAAAACTATGCTGGATTCTGCCAAAGATTCTTTAATAGTCTCATTAATTCCCTCTGCTGTATGATCTTCTAATACTATTGCTTTAAAATATCTACAAGATTTCGATGTCTCTCCCGTTTCTATATTTTCTAATGGCGTAGATTCCGCCATCACTGCAACATTTTGCTTTCCAACTGCACCTCTTCCACGAATCCCTTTCTCTTGTTCCAGTTCTCTAGATTCAACTGTAAAATACCCTTCATCCATTTCAATCATGCCCTCTAAAGTGTATCTTTCATCTCGTTTTCCCATCGCTTTTCTCAATTTGTGCATCATGGCCCAAACTGGCTCATAGCGCTTCAAACCTAATTGCCTTTGCATTTCTTTAGCAGAAAATCCCTTTTTTGTTGCACTCATCAAAAACATCGCTTTATACCAAACTAGAAAGGACAAATTGGAATTCTCCATGATGGTTCCACTTCGTAATGAAGTTCGCTTTCTACAAGATTTACACTCGTAACTTAATCTGCTTTTAATCCAAAAAAAATCAGTTTTTCCGCACTTGCAGGAAACACCAATTTTGTCACGTTCTGCTTTGAAATGAGATATACAATCCTCTTCACTGCTAAACTCTACGCCAAAACTAAAAATATTCATCTCAATTATTTAATTATCAAACAAATATACGGAATTATGGGAAGTTACGGACATACATATAAAATAATAAAGCCGCTCATTAAAAACGCGGCTTTAATTTTGAAAACTACCTAACAATTATCTCTATTTATTTCTGAGTTTAATCAATACTTCATCTTCAAGCGGAGTTTTAATTTCCACTACTTTATTACTAACATTATTTGGAATGGTCATAGAAAGAACATACTGTCTTATTTTCCATTGAGAACCAATCTTTTCCAGAACGCCACTTCCTCTACAAATTTTCATTTGGGTATCTAACAGTTCATCGAACCATGCATATTTTCCGTCTGTACTAAAAGTAATATTTCTTTTTACAGAGCTGAAATTCCATGCTTTACCTTTATCAAAGTGAGGTTTTGCATACTCCATGAATTCTTTCTTATTCCACACTTCACCAGCATCTGTTCCAATAAAAGTAGATTCTGGTGCATACAAATTAAAGTAATTCTTAAAATCTGCAACAGCGGCAAAAGTATTTAAATCATCCAAAACTTTACTAACATTTTTTTTCTGAACATTTTCGTAAAATCCTTTTTTTTGTGCGAAAAGGGAAAAAGAACAGAATAAAAGCAATAGAACGGTCAACCGAAAAACATTTTTCATATCTTATTTTTTTAAAGAGTTATCACTCTTTAAAAGTAGGAAAGATTTCCGTAAAACTGAAATTTTAATTTATTAAATACAATTAAACAATTTCAGAGTACATCCCATTAATTATAATTCTGTGGTCTATATTTCTGCTGTTTTTGCCAATCGATTTGCTACCCAACTCACATAAAATAGTTGAAAGCTATGGAAAATCATCACTGGTAAAAGAAACAGCATTTTTTGATTATCTGGAATTCCAAGAATCAAAACAAATAAACTACCATGTACGAGCGATTTTTTACTTCCACAAAATTTAGCAGTAATTTTATCTTCTCGAGAGAATTTTAATTTGGTAGTGATCACCTCCAAAATTTCAAAAACAGCAAAAAATAACAGGAGTACGCTTATTACAAGGACCACAAATACCATAGGTGGAACAGACTTAAAAATGTTCTGAAGAAAAGCCTTAGAAAAACTATCGTAAACGATGAGCAGGATAATTAATTTGTCAAACTGTGACACCAAATCCCGGTATTTCACAATCAGTTTTTTGAAAATGGGATTTAGAAGTAATCCAAAAATAATGGGAAGAACTACTTTTAAAAGAAGTTGATAAAAAATTGCTGCTTGAGTATCTGCATGCTCGCCATTATGATGGAGGAATAAACTCATTAAAAACGGCGTCATGACAATCCCTATTAATCCAGAAATTGAAGCATTAAAAATAGCGGAAGTTACATTTCCTTTAGCAATAGAAACCATTACCACCGATGATGAAACAGTAGAAGGTAAACTCGCCAAAAAAAACAAAGAAAGCCATAGGCTGTAATAGACCGTTCCGTTCGCAAATCCATAAAAAAGAAAAACCAAGGATGGAAATAAAAAAAATGTAGCGATCTGCACTAACAAGTGCAACCGCCAGTTTGAAATATCTTTTTTTACTTCTTTAATATTTAGCTTCAAACCATAAAGAAGGAATATTCCTATTATTCCCCAATCTATGAAATATTCTAGACTAAAAACGTGCTGATAAGACTCTCGGTATGGAAGAAACTTTCCTATTACCACCATCAACATTAAGAGAATCAAAAAAACATTCTGCTGATTAAAGGTTTTGAGTTTATGCAGCATTAAAATTCATTTAGGTTGGTGTTAAATAATTAGAAACAGATTCACAAATATAGGATAACCCATCTTCTTCACAATTATTTGATAAAATACATTGGTCTTAAATTACTTTTTAGCAGACTAAAAACTTAAAGTTTGTAATTCTGTGTCCTATGATTTTTCAGTCAGATTGTTATCGCTTATCTTTGCAAAAATTTAGAATAAACATATGTCAAATAGAAAGATGATTACGGCTGCCTTGCCGTACGCAAACGGACCCGTTCACATTGGTCATTTAGCAGGAGTTTATATTCCTGCAGATGTTTATGCTAGATTTCAGCGAAGAATGGGAAAAGATGTTGCTTTTATTTGTGGTTCCGACGAGCATGGAATTCCAATTACTATTCGTGCTAAAAAAGAAGGAGTTACTCCACAAGATATTGTTGATAAATACCACGGAATCATAAAGAAATCTTTTAAAGATTTAGGAATTTCTTTCGATGAATATTCCAGAACAACTTCTAAAAGACATCACGACGTTAGTCAGGATTTTTTCAAAACGCTATATAATAAAGGAAAATTCTCTGAAGATGTTTCCGAACAATATTTTGACGAACAGGCTGGCGAATTTTTAGCAGACCGATATATCGTAGGAACTTGCCCAAATTGTGGCAATGATAATGCTTATGGTGATCAGTGTGAGAAATGCGGTTCTACTCTTTCTCCTTCTGAATTAATAAATCCAAAATCAATGTTAAGCGGAAACGTTCCGATTTTAAAGGAAACCAAAAACTGGTATCTTCCTTTAAATGAATATGAAGATTTCCTAAATGAATGGATCATTGAAGGACATAAAGACGACTGGAAACCTAATGTGTACGGACAGGTAAAATCTTGGATAACTGATGGTTTGAAACCAAGAGCAATGACCAGAGATCTGAACTGGGGAGTTCCCGTTCCACTTCCAAATGCAGAAGGAAAGGTTCTTTATGTTTGGTTTGATGCACCTATTGGTTACATTTCATTCACCCAGCAATGGGCAGAAAAAAACGGCAAAGACTGGAAAGATTATTGGCAGAATGAAAATAGCGATTTAGTCCACTTCATAGGAAAAGACAATATCGTTTTCCACTGTATTATTTTTCCGGCGATGATGAAAGCGCATGGTAATTATATTATGCCTACCAATGTTCCGGCGTTTGAATTTTTAAATTTAGAAAACGACAAGATCTCAACTTCCCGTAACTGGGCAGTTTGGGCACACGAATATGTTGAAGAATTCCCTGGACAACAGGATGTTTTAAGATATTCACTTCTTTCTTCCGCTCCGGAAACCAAAGACAATAATTTCACCTGGAAAGATTTCCAGACGAAAAACAATTCAGAGTTGGTGGGAATTTTCGGAAACTTCATTAACAGAGTTGCCGTTTTGATTCATAAATATTACGACGGAATTGTTCCCGCTGGAAACGAAAATGCTGAAGAACTGAACGAAGTTACAAAAGCCGCGACCGAAGTTGAAAATTTCTTGGAACATTATGAATTCAGAAATGCTTTGACTGCAATGATGAATCTGGCCCGTTTTGGAAATCAATATCTTCAAATTGAAGAACCATGGAAAACTATTAAAGACCATCCAGAAAAAGCGGCGCAGTCTCTTTTCGTTGCGGCACAAATTGCAGTTGGATTGGCACAGATCTGTGAACCATTCCTGCCTTTCAGTGCAGAGAAATTACAGAAAATGTTTAATGTTTCTCAACTCAACTGGGAAGAAATTAAAAACGAAAAAGTATTAATCAAAACCGGACATCAAATTAATCCGGCAGAATTGTTATTCTCAAAAATTGAAGATGAAACCATCGAATTTCAAATTCAGAAATTAGAGAATACCAAAGAATCTAATAAAAAAACTAACCCGAAAGCCAACCCTATGAAAGAAGAAATTCAATTTGATGATTTTACCAAAATAGATTTAAGAACTGCAACCATTTTGACCGCTGAAAAAGTGGAAAAAGCAGACAAACTTTTGAAATTTTCCGTAGATACAGGCGTTGACGTAAGAACAGTGGTTTCTGGTGTTGCAGAAAGCTTCACGCCGGAAGAATGTGTAGGAAAACAGGTGATGATCTTATTAAATCTTGCTCCACGTAAAATCCGTGGAATCGAATCTCAGGGAATGTTGCTTTTAACCAATAATGCAGAAGGAAAATTGGTTTTTGTAACGCCTACTGAAACGGTGGAAAATGGTGTTGAAATTGGATAATTAATTACTGATTCATTTTATAATATTGAAGACCTGAAAATTAATTCAGGTCTTCTTTCGTTAATCTCGCTAAAAAAGAATCTTCTTCTTTCAGTATTTTTTCAATTTTAAATCCGTTATTTTCGACAGCTCTTTTTAAAGTTACAAAATCCAGATAAAGCCATTTGATCGGTTTTTCAGTATCTAATTTATAATGGATAAAATAATCGACTTCGCCATAATAATGATCTGCAGGAACCATAATACCGCCATCATCAGCCTTATCATACATATAAAGAATATCGGTGCTGTCGATTAAAATTTGTCCGTCTTCATTTAACAATGAATGCAATTTCTCTAGATATAAATCGATTTTATCAAGCGATTGAAAAATTCCTGTTCCATTCATTAGTAGAAGAATGGTATCGAAAGTTTCGCCTGAATATTCTAAAATATCCGAACACAAAGTATTTTTAACGCCACGCAATTGACAAATCTCAATTGACTTCGGAGAAAAATCCAGTGCAAACACGTCCAGACCTTTTCCATTTTGAAGATATAAACTGTGCGAACCGGCTCCTGCTCCAATATCTAAAACTTTTCCTTTCGATAATTCCAATGCTTTTTGTTCTATCAAATTCATGTCACCAAACGATCTAAAAAAGTAATCAACAGGAAGATCGTCTATCTCAGAGATGGAAGTTTCAGTTAACAAATTCTCAGGATTCTGCTCGTGGTAAAAATCCCAAATCGCCTGTCCCATTAAGTCTTTCATAACTGTGATATTTCGGCAAAAATAAGCAATAAAAGAGGAATATTAAAATAGATCAAACTTTATAAGAATTGATTACGCATAAAAAAGGTCAGAAATTTCTGATCTTTTTGATAAAGTAATTTATTTCTTATTACTCACCGAAGTGGCTTTTTACTTTTTCTAAAAATTGTTCGTCACTCATCTTTTGATCGGTATCAAGAGTTACTTTTAAGTTTTTAAACTGAGCTGTTTCCGCCAGATGATTTTTAAACTGTTCTTGAATAGTTCCTGTACCTGTAAGGTAAAGTTCCTGCGTATTGGTAATTAAATGCTCCAAATCTTTGAAAAACTTTGCCGTATTAGTTTGTTCTACATTGTTAGCGTTTTTTTCACTTGAGTTCCCATGCTGAACGTCTCTTTTCACTGGATCACAAACAAAAAATTTGTAAGCACTCTCGATATCATGATTTTTAACAACTGTTGCATTTTCTGAATCCATCCAGATTCCTGCTAATTTTTTTTCTGACATAATTTTAAAATTTTAATGTTATGCAATACTAAAGACAAAAATGGTGCAACGGCGATGTTAAAGATTGTTAAACTTTAAATTCCTAAAATAAAAACAGCCGGCATCTTATGCAATTCAGGCTTATTCTTTAGCCAGTCTTTAATGGTTAAAGACCTAATGAATTCATGTTCTGGATCATTGATATTTGCAGCCACACAAAGCTTTGTAGTTGGTGCCAAAGTCTTACACAAATCTTCAAAAAGAGGATTGTTTCTGTATGGTGTTTCCATAAAAACCTGCGAATACCCAGTAGTCTGCACTTGATTTTCGAGCCATTTAATTTTTGATTTTCGGTCTGACTTATCGATAGGAATATATCCGTGAAAAGTAAACTCCTGACCGTTGAAACCACTTGCGATCAACGCTAATATAATTGAAGAAGGTCCATTAATTGGAATAACCTTCACTGCATTTTCATGGCACCACTTAACCATTAAATTCCCAGGATCTGCAATACACGGCAAACCAGCTTCTGAAAGCAGTCCGAAATCCTGACCTTTTTTCATCAGCATCTGAGCTTCCTGTAAATCCTTTCTTTCCGTATTTTTATTTAACAAAAATAATTTTAAATCTGCCTGTTTCTTTTCAGGTGCAAAAAATTTAATAACCTTTCTAGCGGTCTTTTCATTTTCAACAAAGAAATAATCAGTTTTAAGAATGTATTCTTTTACCGATGGTGCAAAATAATCGATTGGCGAGTTTTCTGACAGATAAGCTGGAATTAGAAATAGCATATTTTGATAGTTAATTAGGTGAAATTTGGGTTTGTAAATCAGCTGCGATTTTCTCACAGGCAGAATCTAACATTTGAAAGACATGATCAAAATCTTTTTGTTCGCCCCAATAAGGATCAGGAACTTCTTCATCATCAAGAAGCAAAGAAACTTTTTTTCTTTGTTGGAGGTCATTTGCTAAGGAAAGAACGTCTTTTAAATTATTGCGATCCATACAATAAATACGATCAAACTCTTCAAAATCTTTTGCGGAAAAGTGCCTAGACTTTTGTTTTGAAATGTCGACGTTATTATTCTTTCCCGTCTGGATAGAACGGTAATCAGGACTTTTACCTTCGTGCATGTTGATGGTACCTGCAGATTCAACTATATAAGTATCTGGGAGTTTGGATTTCAGTATCCCTTCGGCCAAAGGGCTTCTGCAAATATTTCCAAGGCAAACCATTAAAATCTTCGTATTATTTCCTGTTAAAGATGCAAAATACAAATAAAAAAAAGGAATTTAAAATAAATTCCTTTTTGTGTTTAGCAATAAAGATTAATTACTACTGTTTTATTTTTTCTGTTAATTCCTTAACATACTTTTTAACTTCTTTATCGATTTTAGAAACATCTTTGATCGTATCGCAGGCATACATTACGGTTGAATGGTCTTTTCCGCCCATTTCCTCACCGATTTTATTAAAGGTAGCATTGGTGAACTCTTTCGAGAAATACATTGCCAACTGTCTTGGCAAAGCGATTTCTCTTTTTCGCGTTTTCGATAATAACTGCTCTCTTTGGATCCCAAAATATTCGCAAACAACTTCCTGAATATAAGGAATATTGATTACCTTTTTCTGGTTTGCAGCGATTTTATTAATCGTGTCTTTAAGAAGTTCCAGTGATAACTCTGATTTATAAATGGTAGAATAGGCAATTACCGAATTAATAACACCAATTAGTTCACGAACATTAGTTTTTACTTCGGAGGCCAAGAAATCCAGCATATCTTCCGTTAAAACAATGCCGTCACGACTTAATTTATCAACGATAATTTTACGTCTGGTGTCGAAATCAGGAGATTTAATTTCAGCCGAAAGTCCCCACTTAAATCGGGAAACAATACGATCCTGAATATCCAAAATATCAACAGGAGCCTTATCCGACGTTAAGATAATCTGTTTTCCGTTTTGGTGCAGATAATCAAAAATATGGAAGAAACTGTCTTGCGTAGATTTTTTGCCCGATAAAAACTGAATATCGTCGATGATCAAAACATCAACCATCTGATAAAAATTAGCAAACTCAGTTTGCTTATGCGCTTTCGCTGCAGAAACGAATTGTTGAATGAATTTCTCTGAAGATAAATAAAGAACTACTTTTTCAGGATAAGCATTTTTAACTTCCAGTCCAACGGCATGACCTAAGTGTGTTTTTCCAACTCCATATCCTCCATATAAAAACAAGGGATTAAAAGCGGTTGCTCCAGGTCTTTTCGCGATTGATTTAGCAACAGTAGAAGCAAACTTATTACTTTCTCCTTCTATATAGTTGTCAAAAGAAAAATCTGCTTTCAGATTAGAATCAATATTGATCTTCTTCATTCCCGGCACCACAAATGGATTGATCAGGTTCGGAGAAAAAGATGGTGGCAAACTTTCCTGCATTTTGGGTGTAGGAATTGTTTTACCTTTCATATTCATGGTAATGGGTTTTTCCTGACCGGTTGGTTTATTTTCCATTACAGAATACCATAATTTAACTCCTCTACCAATATTTTTTTTAAGCGCAGCCGAAAGCAAGGATAAATAATTATCTTCAATATATTCTTTGTAAAAATCACTCGGAACCAATAGGGTCAAATTATTACTGATTAATGACACAGGTTGTACATTATCGAACAATAAATCAAAAGAATTCTCGAGTTTTTTTAGGTCAGTATTGTCTTCAGCGGCGTTAAGGTTATCCCTCATAAACTGAAGACATTTTTCCCAAATTAAAGTTAAATTTTCATCCATTTTCTTGCTGCAATTTCTCCTTCGTTTGTTGATTTTGACGGGAAGACAAAGATGGAATTTTTAAACGTCAAAAAAAAATTATTGTGCTATTGATTAATTAGAAATATATTTGTATGACTAATTTAATACTTAAGATGATACATACAACACACTCAATTCGTGTACGTTACGCCGAAACTGATCCTATGAAATACGTCTATTACGGCAACTACGCTACTTATTTTGAAGTAGCAAGAGTAGAACTTTTCCGCAAACTCGGGATACCATATGAAGAGATCGAAAGGCAAGGAATTTGGTTACCGGTTTCTGAATTTTCCATTAAGTATTTAAAACCAGCCTTGTATGATCAACTACTCGAAGTCCACACTTACATTAGAAAAATACCAGGGGTAAAAATAGAATTTGAATATGAAATTTATAATGAATCTAAACAAAAAATAACGGAAGCAAAAACAACCTTATTTTTTCTAGATTCTAAAATTAACAAGGTAATTAAGTGTCCAGATTTCTTAATGGAATTGCTAATGAAAAACTGGGAAAAGTAATTTATAATTCTGTTCCGGATATAATTTCATAAGGATCTTTTCCTTTTTCAAATATTCTGGTTTTTTTATCCCCTTCAACGGTAATTCGATCTCCAATTTTCCGAATCCAGTTCCCTTCCCGAAGTCCAATCACTTTAGTATCGTTTTGGGTTAAAAATTCTTTGATCCTGGTCTCTCTTGTTTCACCATTATGTTTTAAATCTGGATTTGGATCAAGATAATGTGGATTGATGTTAAAAGGAACCAATCCCATACATTCAAAACTTGCCGGGTAAACAATTGGCATATCATTGGTCGTTTTCATATTTAGTCCGCCAATATTGGAACCTGCGCTTGTACCTAAATAAGGTTTCCCTTTCTCAACGTTTTCTTTCAAAGTGCTCATCAAATTCTTTTCGTGTAAAGTTTTTACCAATAAAAAAGTATTTCCACCACCTGTAAAAAAGCCTTGCGCTTCATTAACCGCTTGGTTTTGATTATCACATTCATGCAAGCCTTTTACTTTTATATTGAACTTTTCAAAAAACTCTTTCGCCTTGTCCGTATAGTCATCATGCGATATTCCACCTGGCCTGGCAAATGGGACAAATATTATTTCGTCAACGCCCAGAAAGAGTTCCTTGATTTCAGCGCGAATGTATTCTAAATAATTCCCACCAAAGAGCGTGGAAGTTGAAGCGAGCAGTATATTCATTTTGATGACGGTTTAATTAATGAATTGTAAAGGTACTAAAATGCGATTACCCATAATACACAACTATTCACAATTATGACATTAATAATAAATTAACTGATTTTTATCAACTTTCTGTTAATTTATTAGAAATACAATTTTATCAAATAATTGAGAAGTATATTTGCATAGAATTTAACAATAAAAACACTTTATCATGAATTACACGATTGTAGGCCTTTTCCCAAGTCAAGAAAACATCAAAGAAGTATCTGCAGGGTTAGAAAAATCCGGAATCAAAAACCAGGATTACATTATTTACAGAACCGATAAAGAAAACTCACCTTCCATAAAGAAAAATTTTTGGAAAAAACTTTTCGGAGTTGAACAAAGCAAAATGTATTCAAATAATGATAATTTGATTACAAGTGTAACTGTTAAAAATGAAGAAGAATTCAAAAATGTAACTACAGCATTTGAACTAAATAAAGTGGTGAAGATCTACGAATTTGAAAATATGACCAATGAAGAAGCGAAAGATTTGAATCAGATCAAAAAAATCGTCGCAGTTCGTGCCAAATCACACATCTATTCAATACCAGAAATGTCTGTTTCTGCATCGCTTATGAATGACCTTTAAAAGAACTTATCTTTCTAAGATTCAAAATATAATCCGTACAAATTGTGCGGATTTTTTCCTTGTGATCGATAAAATTCAGAAAATCCAATGATTTAAAGAAAAAAAGTCAAGATCGTTACACGCTATTCAAGTGTCTTTTTTATTTTTGCTAAATGAATATCGCTTTCCTCGGACCTCATGCAAGCTTCACCCAACTTGCCTGTTCACAAATTTTCCCTGATTAAGATCTAATTCCGCAATCCAGCATTATTGACTGTTTTAATGCGGTAAAGTGTGGAGTTGTTGACAAAGCAGTTGTTCCACTGGAAAATTCTATTGAAGGAACAGTTTCTATGACCTTGGATTATTTGTATGATTTTGATGGAATACAGATTGAAACAGAAGTCGTGATGCCCATTTCTCATCATTTAATGATTCATCCACAAAATGAAAATTTTGACACTATTATTTCCCATCCACAAGCTTTAGCACAAACTTTTCATTTTCGTCAAGATCACTTTAAAGATATTGCTACGCGGGATTTTAGTTCAACTGCTGCAGCGGCAAAGTTAGTTTCAGAAAATCCACAAGAAAAATGGGCGTCTATTGCCAATTCTTATGCTGCCAAATTATATGGCTTAAAAGTAATCAAAGAGAATATTCAGGACTTTGAACAAAACCACACCAGGTTTATCGTGATCTCTAAAAAGCAAAATTGCTTAGAACTCTCCTTTCCTAAAACATCCGAGAAAACCTCTTTATTAATAACGTTGCCTGAAGATCATGCAGGTGGCTTACATCAGGTTCTTTCTATTTTTGCCTGGCGTAAAATGAATCTATCAAAAATAGAAAGCCGAACTTTAAAAACAGGATTAGGAAATTATTTCTTCTTCATTAATGTGGCGAATGAATGGCATCCAATTTTATCAAAAAATGCGCTGGAAGAATTGGATTCAATAGGTGTAATCGTAAAATTCATAGGTCATTATAACGAATATTTACTGGAAAGTTAATTTCACATCTATAAAAAGCTAATTCTTAATATTTGTCTTTCCATTTCTTTTTCAGTTGCTCCGCAATTTTATTCTCCGTGGCATTAGCACCTGGTTTATAAAACTGAGTTCCAATAATCTCTTCCGGTAAAAATTCTAAATCTACAAAGTTACCTTCGTGAGAGTGAGCATAACCATAATCTTTGCCGTAATTTAGATCCTTCATTAACTTTGTTGGCGCATTTCTTAAATGCAAAGGAACAGGTAAGTTTCCAGTTTTTTTAACGTTGGCAATCGCATCATTAATAGCTACATAGGTAGAATTACTCTTTGGAGAAACCGCCAAATAAACAGCGGTCTCACTCAATAAAATTCTGGCTTCAGGATTCCCAATTACATTAACTGCCTGAAAACAATTATTTGCAATAACCAATGCATTCGGATTTGCCAAACCAATATCTTCTGAGGCCAAAATGAGCATTCTTCTGGCAATAAATTTAATATCTTCACCACCAACCAACATTCTCGCTAGCCAATAAACCGCGCCATTAGGATCAGATCCACGCATCGATTTAATGAATGCAGAGATTATATCATAATGTTGCTCTCCATTTTTATCATAAAGCGCCATAGTTTCTTGTAAAACCGAGAGCACATCTTGATTGTTAATTTCTTTCTTATCAGAATTTTTAAATTGATTTAACACATTTTCGACGGCATTAATCAACTTACGAGCATCTCCTCCTGAATATTGAATAAGCGCTTCATGATCCTCTATACTAAAATCTGTTTTCTCAAGATTATTATATTGATTTAATGAAATAGCAATCAGTTCTTCCAGTTTTTCATAATCCAAAGCCTTCAACACATAGACTTGAGACCGGGAAAGCAATGCAGAAACAATTTCAAAACTTGGATTTTCAGTAGTTGCACCCATCAAAACGACCCATCCTTTTTCTACTGCATGAAGCAATGAATCCTGTTGTGATTTATTGAAACGGTGAATCTCATCAATGAACAAAATTGGTGATTTTCCTGAGAACAAATTTTGTCTTTTCGCCTCGTCAATCACTTCCCGTACATCCTTGACTCCACTTGAAACTGCGGAAAGTTTATAGAATTTTCTTCGTGATGTTTCAGAGATTATTTCTGCCAGAGTTGTTTTTCCGGTACCAGGTGGACCCCAAAAAATTAAGGAATTCAAAGTATCATTCTCTAACATCTTACGAATTGGTCCATTCTTACCTGTTAAATGTTCCTGCCCCAAAACTTCATCTAAAGTTTTCGGTCGCAGTTTTTCAGCAAGAGGAGAATTTGAATTCAAGATAAAAAGATTGAGAGTTTGGTATTTCTGAAACAAGTAAAGGAAGTTTCGGTGGAAACTTAGAACAAATTTAAACTATTTAGTTATTTTTGCAAAGCATGTTCAATAAAATCATCTCTTTTCCACTGATTGTGCTGATCAGATTTTATCAATGGTTCATTTCACCTTTGTTACCAAAAAACTGCCGGTATGAGCCAACTTGTTCCAGTTACATGATCGAAGCGCTCAAAATTCATGGCCCAATTAAAGGATTATGGCTGGGTTCTAAAAGAATAGCAAGATGCCATCCGTGGGGCGGAGAAGGCTACGACCCTGTTCCACCGAAAAATCAATAAGGAAGAAGGTTACAGAAAAAAAATAAACGAAGAACATTATCAAATTAAATTTTAAATTTTTGAATTAAATATATGCTGACATTATTATACACAACTTGGGATCCGTCAACAGGAATACATTTAGGTCCGGTTACGCTTCATTTTTATAGTTTGATGTTTATTTTCGCCTTTGGATTAGGTTATTTTCTAATGACGAAAATTTACACCATCGATAAAGTCAATCTCAAATATGTAGAACCTCTGTTCACCTGGACTTTGATCGGAACCATATTGGGTGCTAGATTAGGACACGTGATTTTTTATCAACCAGAACTTTTCAAAGAGGATTTTTGGTCGGTATTTCTACCAATCAGGACAAAACCGACGTTAGAATTCACTGGATTCTCAGGATTAGCAAGTCATGGAGCAACTATCGCTTTAATCTTTACAACGCTTTATTATTCTTTTAAAATTATCAAGAAGAATCCTTTTTGGGTTTATGACCGCATTGGAATTCCGGTTGCGCTCGGCGGTGCATTCGTAAGAATTGGGAATTTCTTCAACTCCGAGATCATTGGTAAACCAGCACCGGAAAGTTCACCTTTTGCGATTCTGTTTCCACAGCAAAGCTCTGAATATGGTGCAATTGTTCCGCGCTACCCAACTCAATTATTTGAAGCTACCGGATACTTTTTACTATTCATTCTACTTTGGATTTTATACCGCTATACCCGCAAAAAATACCAGCAAGGCTGGCTATTCGGTTTGTTCTTCATCCTATTATGGGCGATACGTTTCTTTGTAGAATACTTAAAAGAACCTCAAGGTGATGAATTTATCCATTTTGCAGGCTTAAACACCGGGCAGATCTTGTCAATACCTTTTATGATTGCAGGAGTAGTGATTATGCTGACTTCAAAAAACAGGATGATTACAGAAGCTGAAAATGAAAAACCTGATTAAATGGTAATGAATATTCAATAAATTTACAATCCTTTCAAATTTTTGGAAGGATTTTTTATGCTAGAAATTTGAAAACATTTCCCAGCTGGTCAATTAAATCCGTCGGCAACATTGCTTCCTTAGAATACTTTGCAGCTGCGAAATCACCTGCTTTTCCATGAAGCCAAACGCCAAAAATCGCGGCATCCTCTGACGAATAATTTTGTGCTAAAAGAGAAGTTATAATTCCCAAAAGGGCATCTCCACTTCCGCCTTTTGCCATTCCGGAATTTCCAGTACTATTATAAAAAATTTGCTTTCCGGGTGTGATGATTTGGGTATGATGATCTTTTAAGACAATAAAAATTTTAAGTGCTAAAGCTTTTTCCCGGGCTAAAATTAATCTTTCAAAAGAATTTTTAGTCTTTCCGAAAAGCCTTTCAAACTCTTTCGGATGAGGAGTAATAATTGAATTCTCCGGAATAAATGACAAGTAACTGGGATTTTTCGCAAGAATATTTAACGCATCCGCATCCAAAACCAATGGTTTAATACCGTTTTTTAGAAATTTTAAAAATGCTATCTCTGTTTTGTCATGAGTTCCCATACCTGAACCAATGCCAACCACGGAATCCCGTTCAATCGGAAAAGCCGTAATATCATTCTGTCCGCCAGGCACAAACATGGCTTCAGGACAATTGCTTTGCAAAATTTCATAACCACATTTTGGAGCCAGAATAAACGTTAATCCACTTCCAGATTTCATCGCTGCTTTCGTAGCGAAAATTGCGGCGCCTATTTTACCAAAACTTCCGGCAATGATCGTGGTTTTACCATAAGTTCCTTTGTGAGAGAATTCTTTTCGTGGTTTGTAAATACCTTTTATAAGCTGTTCATCAATACTAAACTCATTCGTGTTTTCTGATAAAAGAAAATTTTGATCCAACTTAATATCAAGCAAATGAACATTCCCAGCATAGCATCCGGTTTCTGGATGAAGCAAGGATTTCTTCCAACTCTGAAAAGTTAAAGTATCATCTGCTTGAAAAATCACTGCATTTTCACAAGTCATTTCATCAGCTCTTAATCCGGAAGGTAAATCGATAGAAACTTTTATCAGATCTTCATTATTTATAAAAGTGATCAATTTGGCAAGTTCACCTTCTACATTTCTATTCAGTCCAGTCCCTAACAGCGCATCAACCAACACTGTATTTTTATCAAAGCAAAACCTAGTAACCGCTGAAAAAGCATGTAAAGCAATTGCAGAAATTGATTTGCATTTTTTAAAATTAGCCGCAGCATCTTTCGAAAATGGTAATTGTTGATCACAAAACACGTCAACATTATATCCTTTTTCATATAATAATCTTGCAATAGCAAAACCATCTCCGCCATTATTTCCATTCCCACAGAATAATACGAAAGTTTCATTTTTTCTAAATCTCTGAATCAACCAATCCACGCAGGAAATAGCAGCACGTTCCATTAAAGCTAAAGACGAAATTAGTTGATGTTCGACGGTATATTCGTCCCACTGTTTGATCTGTTGTGCGGAAAAGAGTTTCATATCAAATTTATTGATTAAAAATTGTTAAGAACCTATAAATAATTGAAATATAGAAAATTATTCCTATTTATTTTTTAACATCTCTTTGATTTAAAGCTAAAAGTATAAAATAAAATATTAAATTTACGACTTAAACATTTAAGAATAAAATTATGGGAATTGTACAAGAGTTTAAAGACTTTGCATTTAAAGGAAATGTAATGGATCTAGCAGTAGGGGTGATTATTGGTGCAGCTTTTGGTAAAATAGTATCATCGCTAGTTGAAGATGTCATAACTCCACTATTATTAAATCCAGCCTTAAAAGCTGCAGGTGCAGAAGATATTGCGAAACTAAGTTGGAATGGTGTTATGTATGGAAACTTTTTATCTGCCGTCATCAGCTTTTTATGTATTGCAATTGTCCTATTCTGGTTGATCAAAGGTGCAAACAAAATGCAGAAACCTGCTCCCGAAGCTGCTCCAGCTGGACCATCTCAGGAAGAATTATTAATGGAAATTAGAGATCTACTGAAAACTAAATAATAAAAATTTAGCTCAACATACAAAAGACGCACCTCATAGTGCGTCTTTCTCTTTTTAGTATACCTGTAAAATACTGCAGATCTGCTCTGCAAGTGAAAGCCCGATCCTATCTTGTGCTTCCAACGTGGAGGCTCCGGTGTGGGGAGTTAAAGAAATTTTTGTATGATCTAAAATGTCCTTACCTGGAGTTGGTTCATTATCAAAAACATCCAGGCCTGCAAACGAAACCTTTCCAGAATCAAGGGCTTTAATCAGGTCTTTTTCATGAACAACTCCACCCCTGCTGCAATTAATAATCGCCACACCATCTTTCATTTTAGCAATCTCTGCCGCACCAATCATACAGCCATCTTTTTGTGCGGGCACGTGAAGTGTAATAAAATCTGCATGCTTCAAAACATCTTCCAAAGGTTCTGTGTCGATATCCACATTAATAAATTGATTGTTATAAAATTTGACTTTAATAGTTGCTTTGCCAATATTATTATCTGCAGCGACAACACGCATTCCTAATCCCAATGCAATTCTAGCAACTTCCTGTCCTATTCTGCCCATTCCGATAATTCCGATGGTTTTGTCACGAAGTTCAATGCCACCAGCATATTCTTTCTTTAATTGGTTGAAAGCGGAATTCCCAATTAAAGGCATTCTTCTATTGGAATCCTGTAGGAACCTGGCGCCACTGAATAAATGGGCAAATACCAATTCTGCAACGGAAGCTGAAGAAGCGGCCGGGGTATTAATTACATGAATATTTTTTGACCGTGCGTAATCGACATCAATATTATCCATTCCTACCCCACCGCGACCAATTATTTCCAAACATGGACACGCATCAATAAGTTCTTTTCTAACCTCCGTCGCACTTCTTACTAATAAGGTTCGAACTTGTTGATCGTTAATAAAATCAGCTAGAAATTCCTGCGGAACTTTGGTAGTGATTACTTCAAAACCTTTCTCGGTTAATGCCTCAATTCCTGATTGATCTAAACCGTCATTTGCTAATATCTTCATTTGTATATTTAATCTTTAAAGACCTCAATCTTCACTTGTTTTTGTATTAAATCAGTAAACTTTCCATTGAAACGAGTCGCTTTTACGATGTGGTTATCAATCCAATGGTAATTGCCACCCCGTGGTTTGCCACATAAAACGCTGTGGTATTTGAAACCATGTTTATCGAGCCACTCAATTGTTATCTGTTTTAAATCATCGGTACGGGACGTGAAAAAGCAAATATTATGACCTTCATCATACCATTTATTAATTGTTTCTAAGGCATCCAAATACGGTTCACACGTAACCATTCTCTCTGGCTCTTCATTCGGTACATCGTCCGTAATAGTACCATCAATATCAATCAGGTAATTTTTAATATTACCTTTTAACACTGGACTTAAATGTTCGTTATATTCTAATTCCATTTCTCAAAATCTATTAGGCTAAAATTACAACTTTAAACAATAGTTTAATTAAAAACAACGCTTCTTTAAAGAGCTACGAATAGTAATTTAATTTAAAAAGTTAAAAAATGATCAGTTTTCTGTAAAGATTCTCCCTTTTATTTAATTTTTTAAGAACATAACACTTCATAATTCTAAAGAAATATAACTTACTTAGAACAACATTTAAGAAGTTATGAAAGCTAAATATTTCTTAAAAATTTCATTACTCAAGTTTTTAAACTTAAATTTGTCTACTATGGAAGAACAGGTAGTTTTAATCTCAGAAAATGATGAAGTGCTTGGTTTGATGGACAAACTTAAAGCTCACGAAAACGGAATACTGCACCGCGCTTTTTCTGTTTTTTTGTTTAATGACAAAGGAGAAGTTCTATTACAGAAAAGAGCTGCGGAAAAATACCATTCGCCGAACCAATGGACCAATGCAGTTTGTTCACACCCAAGAATGAATGAAACTTATCTTGAAGCTGCACAACGAAGGCTAAAAGAAGAATTGGGAATTGAAGGTATGGAATTGTCTCCGAAGTTTTATTTTATCTACAAAGCGGATGTTGGTGGAAATCTTTGGGAACACGAATTGGATCATGTATTCACCGGAAGTTATAACGGTGACTTTGTTTTGAACGAAGAAGAAGTTTCTGAAGTCCGATATATTACTATGGAATCATTGGATCAAGAGATGGAATCTAATCCTGAACATTTTACAGAGTGGTTTAAAATTATTCTGAGAGAATACAAGGAGAGGCTTTAAATATAAGTTCATAGAAATTTCTAAATCTTTCAAAAAAGAAAATGACTGAACCTGTAGCCCCGATGGAAGTGGCATCCTTTTTTTAAAATGCAAAAGCAATGGTAAAAAAAATAAACGGACAGCAGCACTGAACTTCTAAAGAAGCTAAAATAGACTTCCTCCAAAATACATAAATTAATAAAAATATAATATGAAAAAAACTCCTTTATTTGATAAACATGTGTCGCTAGGCGCTAAAATGGTTCCTTTTGCAGGATTTGAAATGCCGGTGCAATATACCGGAGTCACTCAAGAACATTTTGCTGTTCGTGAAAAAGTGGGAATGTTTGATGTTTCGCATATGGGTCAATTTTTTGTAGAAGGTCCTCATGCAAAAGATTTACTTCAATTTGTAGGAACCAATAACGTAGACGCTTTAGAAAACGGGAAAGCACAATATACTTGTTTGCCAAACGGTAACGGCGGAATTGTAGATGATTTGATCGTCTATAAAATGTCGGATGAAAAGTATTTTGTTGTAGTTAACGCTTCTAATATCGATAAAGACTGGAATCATATTTCAAAACACAACGAAAAATTTGGTGCAAAACTGACTAATGCTTCAGATGAGATGTCCCTATTGGCGATCCAAGGTCCACAGGCAACAGAAACATTACAAAAATTAACGGAAGTAAATCTTTCAGAAGTGCCATATTATCATTTCTCAGTGGGAACGGTGGCTGGAGTTTCTGATGTGATTATTTCTAATACTGGTTACACAGGTAGTGGGGGATTCGAAATTTATTTTAAAAATGAAGACGCTGTAAAACTTTGGGACGCGATTACAGAAGCTGGTGAAGAATTCGGATTAATGCCTTGTGGATTGGCTTCAAGAGATACATTACGTCTGGAAAAAGGTTTCTGTCTTTACGGAAATGATATTGATGACACTACTTCACCTTTAGAAGCTGGATTGGGATGGATCACAAAATTCGATAAAGATTTCGTAGATAAAGAACGGTTTGCAAAAGAGAAAGAAGAGGGGATCACTAAGAAGTTAGTAGGCTTTGAAATGCAGGAAAGAGCAATCCCAAGACACGACTATTTAGTAGTTGATGCTGACGGAAATGAAATCGGAAAAGTGACATCCGGAACAATGAGTCCAATGAAAAACATCGGAATCGGGCTGGCTTATGTTGCAACCGATCATAATAAAATAGGTTCTGATATCTTTATTCAGATTAGAAATAAAAATATTCCTGCAAAAGTTGTAAAAACGCCATTCGTTTAAGAGCTTTAATTGAAATCATCCAAAAGCAAGTGAAATTTCACTTGCTTTTTTTGTGTGGCATTATTTTCGCACTCTTTTCGCACACTTAAAAAATTTAAATCATGTCATATATTAACAGGAGCATCGCAGGACTAGCAGGATCGTTAGCATTAACGGGAGTACATCAACTTTTCAAGAAGTACTGTTCAGGAGCACCAAACTTAGATCAAGTTGGAGAAAAAGCAGTAAAAGACTCTTTGGAAAAGGTCGACATCAACGATACAGACGAGGATCAGGTTTATGCTGCCGCAATGGGTGGAAATATATTATCAAACGCACTTTTATTTTCTACTTTAGCAACCTCTACAAACACTTCCCAAATCATAACCAAAACATTAGGAACGGGACTTCTTGGTGCTGCTGGGACCATGGGTTTAGCAGATCAGCTGTTAGGAAATAACAAAGCTACAAATACCGATCAGAAGAAATGGATGACCACGGGCTATTATCTTTTCGGAGCGATAGTGAGTATAGGAGTTTATAATCTACTGGAGAATAGAAAGAAGAAATAAAACAAAACCGGCAAATATCCGGTTTTTTTAATTTGGTAGATGTTGGAAACAAAAATTATTTCCAATTTTAGTATTTCTTTTACATCGCAATCCTTCCTTTATCGTTGCAGGGCATCTATTTGTAGTGTTTTCACCGGGCGTTTTCTTAGACTTGGATATAATTCCCACCGTTTCACGAAACGGTGGACGACAAATCTTGCAAGGTGACAATCCTTCACGCAATGCCTTATCTAATGGTAAGGAGGAAGAAGCATTCTTCACCATTCTACAAATGGACAAATGATATTTCGTCCCAGATGGAGTTTTATAAACTGTTTGTGCCGAGAGGTTTACTGATAAAAGGAATACGAATAATAATTTAGTCATTACCGTCCGAAAAAAGTATCTAAATTGTCGATATTGTTTTTTTCATTGCCAATAAAAATCTCTTGATCGGTAATAAAAACCGGTCTTTTCAAAAAAGAATAATGATCCAATAGCAATTCTTTATAATCATTTTCTCGCAAAGTTTTCAGGTTGATATTTCTGGCTTTTATTTGGGTAGATCGCCTGCTGAACAGCGCTTCGTAAGAATTTGTTTTCTGAAACATTTGTGCCAGCTCCTCTGTTGTTAAAGGCGAACTTTTAATTTCCCGAAGTTCCCAATCAGAAAGATCATACTTATTTAATATTTTAGTACAGGTTCCACAAGTTTTTAAATAGAAGACTTTTTTCATAACTGCAAAAATAGAAAAATCCGGCTCTAAAAGAAATTTCTATCTTCTTATATAATAACTTACTTATTGAGAAAACTTACGCTAAATCCCCATTCCGAATTAAAAATCACTATTTTTAAATTTTAAATCAATAAAATGACCAATAAAACAGTTTTTCAATTTATTTCTGAACCCAGTGATGTGAATTACGGTGGAAACGTACATGGAGGAAGTGTAATGAAATGGATCGATCAGGCCGGTTACGCTTGTGCAAGTTCATGGAGTTCTAGTTACTGCGTTACGGTTTATGTGGGTGGAATTCGATTTTATTCGCCCATTAAGATCGGTCATATTGTGAAAGTAGAAGCAGAAGTCATCTATACCGGAAAGACCAGCATGCATATTGCGATCAATGTTTTTTCCCGAAATATTAAGAGAAAAGATTTCGAAAAGAAAACGCACTGTATCATTGTTTTTGTAGCAGTTGACGATGAAGGTAATTCGGTAGAAGTTCCTAAATTCATTGCTAAAACTGAACAAGATCAACAGATGGAGAAATACGCCATTAAATTAATGGATCTGCGGAAAAATATTGAGGATGAAATGAAACCGTTTATGTAATTTATTAGTAAACAACCATTTAAAGCTACTTTATACTAATTAATTTAATTATGTTAAAAAGCATATTAATTGTTTCATTGACTATAATTTTCGGCTTATTATCAGCTCAGAATGTTATCGTTCCGTTTAATAAAAAACTTAGTCAGTTTCATAATGTAAGAGATTTTTCTATTTCCAAAGATGGAGATGAAGCGTTTTTTACAATACATAGTCCAAATGCAGAAATATCGCAGTTAGCTTTTATCAAAAAAGAAAATAATGAATGGTCAGAACCGGAATTATTACCGTTCTGCGATTCATTTATGTATTTAGAGCCATTTCTATCGGGGGATGGTACTCGATTATTTTTTGTTTCGGATCGACCTTTAGATGCTATAAATGATCAAAAAAAGGATTTTGATATTTGGTATGTTGAAAGAAATAATAAAAACGATGTTTGGTCTGGACCTAAGAATATAGGCAAACCCATCAATTCCCATCTGGACGAATTTTATCCATCAGTCAGCGACAACAATAATTTATATTTTACAGTGGACTCTCCCAATGGTGTAGGAAAAGATGATATTTACTTTTCGAAGTGGGAAAAAGGAGCATATTTAAAACCTGTTCTTTTAAATGAAAATATCAATAGTAAAGGTTACGAATTTAATGCCTTCATCTCTAAGAAAGAAGATTTCATAATATTTACGAAGTATAATGAAGAAGGCGGGCAAGGAAGCGGCGATCTTTATATCTCGAAAAGAAATACAAATGGAGATTGGGAGAAAGCGACCAACTTAGGCGTTCCCATTAATACAAAATATATGGAATACTGCCCTTTTTATGATGAGGAGAACCAAATCTTATATTTTACCAGTAAAAGACAAAATTTACCGTCAAGAAAATTTAAAAATATTTCAGATTTAAAAAATTATATTCAGGAAAATGCTAACGGACTGAGCAAAATTTATATGGTTAATCTAAAAATAGAATAGAAGCTTAACACAAATTTATAATTAAACCCTTTAATACTCGAAGCGTTAAAAAACAGCGTTCACAATAGAAGAGATAGTTGTACTAAAACCACAAAAAACTCCTTTCATTTCTGAAAGGAGTTTCTATATCAATAATTTTTGTTTTCTTATCTCGCGATATTCACGGATCTTGTCTCACGGATTACCGTCACTCGAACCTGACCTGGATAGGTCAATTCATTCTGAATCTTCTCTGAGATGTCATAAGAAAGTTGTGCCGATTGATCATCGTTGATCTTTCCACTTTCCACCATTACACGTAGTTCTCTACCTGCCTGGATCGCATAAGCGCTTGACACCCCATCGAAACTTAAAGCTGCAGATTCAAGGTCTTTTAATCTTTGGATATAAGATTCTAGCACCTGTCTTCTTGCACCCGGTCTCGCTCCTGAAATAGCATCAGCAACCTGAATGATTGGTGACAACAGGGAAGTCATTTCTACCTCATCGTGGTGAGCTCCAATTGCGTTCACTACCTCTGGATTCTCACCGTATTTCTCAGCCCATTGCATTCCTAAAAGCGCGTGTGGCAATTCTGATTCCTGCTCGGGAACTTTTCCAATATCGTGAAGTAAGCCAGCTCTTTTCGCTAATTTCACATTTAATCCCAATTCTGCTGCCATCGTTGCTGCAATGTTCGCAACCTCTCGAGAGTGTTGTAATAAATTCTGTCCATAAGAAGAACGGAATTTCATTCTCCCAACTATTTTTACTAATTCTGGGTGAAGCCCGTGCACTCCTAAGTCAATAACTGTTCTTTTACCAACTTCAATTATTTCCTCTTCGATTTGTTTTTTCGTTTTGTCAACTACTTCTTCAATTCTGGCAGGGTGAATTCTACCATCGGTTACCAATCGGTGAAGTGACAATCGTGCGATCTCTCTTCTTACCGGATCAAAACATGATAATAAAATTGCCTCAGGTGTATCATCTACGATGATCTCCACACCGGTCGCAGCCTCAAGAGCACGGATATTTCTACCTTCTCTACCAATAATTCTACCTTTAACTTCATCAGATTCAATATTGAAAACAGAAACTGAATTTTCAATCGCCTGTTCCGTTCCAATTCTTTGAATGGTTTGAATAACAATTTTTTTGGCTTCTTGTTTCGCATTTAGTTGTGCTTCCGCCATAATATTCTGAACGTGGGCCTGCGCTTTTGTTTTAGCTTCTGCTTTCAAAGCTTCTACCAATTCACTTTTGGCATCTTCTGCAGAATATCCCGAAATTCTTTCTAAAATTTCAACTTTTTTCGCAGTTACAGAATCTAATTCCTGCTGCTTTCTTTCTAGGATCTCATTTTTCTTACTGTAATCAGCAATCTGTCGGTCCAGATCTTTTTCTAATTTCCCAGCCTTACTAAGATCATCGTTGAGTTTTTGCTCTTTATCTTTTACTCTTTTTTCAGCGTCCTGCATTTTCTTATCTCTAGACTGAATATCAGCATCGTGCTGCGATTTCAATTCCATGAATTTCTCTTTGGCCTGCAAGTGCTTTTCTTTCTTAATGGATTCTGCTTGATTTGTCGCTTTCTCTATTAGATTCTCTGCATTTTTTTTCGCATCATCTACGATGAATTTTGCCTTAGCGTTAAGACCGCTTTTAGAAAAAACCATTCCTAAAATTGCTCCTGCTATCAGACAAACAATGCCGATAATAACAGCGATAGTTGTTGTCATATATGTTTAGTTTTAATGTTAATATTGGTATACAAAAGGAATCAGATGAAGATTTTCTTCGTTTTTATAAACTGATTACTTTCATTTTTAATCATAAAAAAGCCCACAATAATTCAAGATATAGAGTAAACTCCTTATCAACACGATTTGAACTGTTTTTTATTTTCTGTAATCCGAGCAAGTCGGCGCGCCATTAAATAAACTTTCGTTCGGCAATTGTATAGCGTTGAGTTTACCTGTAATGTGTTAGAACTATTGTAGGCAGTTGTTTTATGGAAAAGAAAAATCTACTTTTCCAAATCTTCTAAAATTTGATTAATGTTACTCAATCGTTCTGTAGAAGCTATAATATTTTTTTCGTTACTGATTTGGGCTACTTCTGCATTGGTTCCTAATTTTAAGGCGCACATTGCCAAAGCATCCTGCTTGTCTCTAACGTCAAAATTCTGTTCAAAATCCTTAATCATCGCGTCAATTTGTTTCCCTACTTTTCGTAAAGTTTCCTCTTCTGCAGAGGGAACATTTAAAGGGTAATTTCTGCCGGCAATGGAAATCGTAATTCTTCTTATATCCATTATAAACCGTTATTTTGAAGCTCTGCAATACAGTAATCCACTTCTTTTATCAATCGGTTGATATGGTTTTTCATCAATCGGTTATGATCGGGATTCCCTGATAATGCTGAATAAAGTTTTATATTTTTCTGTTCTTCTGCTAATACCTGATTTTTCTTCCTTTCCTCGTCGTATTTCTCCTTCAATTCTTGGTGTTCATTACTCAATTCTTTAAATTCTTCGGTAAGATTTTGATAATTTTTACTAACTGCCAAAACCTTTTTTTCTAAAATCGAAAAATTTTGTTCTAATTCTTTGAGCATTCCTCAGGTTAATTTATTCTAACTCTTGAGCAAAAATATAAAAAATTAATTTGATATGGCGATTATTGCGGAGTATTTTGATAAAAAACAGCATTAAAAAAGAGAAAGCAACAGAACCTTCTCTTTTATATCTACAAACTGGGAGACAATCCCATTATTCAAATTTCAAAACGAACATAAATGCCCTTGTTTTTATACCAGACATTGCCGATGTCCAATACGGTGGTGTGGTCGCATCATCTGCAACTAATTCATTATTTGTCATGAAGGTTCCTCTAAAACCTGGCGTCAATTTAAACCTTGTGAAATAGAACTGAATTCCTATTTCTGCAGTCCAGGCGAAATTACTCGCGGTTGACCTAAAGATTCCTTGCTGGTTATCTTCTTCTGATTTACTGTTTGATTGTAGATTCATCATCCAATTTACCCCGGCTGCCGCATATGGTCTGGAATTATACCACCTTTCGCCGTGCATTTCCAACAATAACGGAATATCAACATACGTAGATTTCACGGTTCTTAATTTGTCTGCATCTGTTAAAACTCTCGGAACAAAAGGCTGATTGGCTGGTGTTCCACCGGCGAACCGATCGTTAGATTGTGTATTAAAGTACAGTTCCCGCTCAACAAACTGTAATGCCGGTTCTAATCTTAGATCAAAATTTTCATTTAATCTTAATCGTCCAATTAAACCTGCACCGAAACCATAAGAAGATTTGGGGGTTACGAGATTTTTTTGACCATTCATTCCAAATTTCGGATCCAGCACTAATTTATAGTCAAAATTATTAGCGACTAGATAGAAACCATAGCTAAATTGACGAACATCATCTTCTTCCCTATTGTCTGCACGATCTCTCGTTCTAAACAATTGAGCGTTCGCAAAGCTGCATATTAAAAATGCGGCAATGATATTAATTTTAAAAGAGGTTTTCGCCATATTATTTGGTTGCCTTATAAATAGTTGCAATACCTAAACTTAGTTTTTTATACTCTACTTTTCTAAATCCGACATTGAGTAAAATATTTTTCATTTTTTCTCCAAACGGAAAAGCATTCACAGAATCGGGAAGATAAGTATAAGCTCTATTATCTTTAGAAATTAATTTACCAATCTGAGGTAAAATATTTCTAAAGTAGAACATATAGAAAGGAGCTAAAAATCCTTCGACTTTCGAAAACTCCAGGATATATACACTACTTTCCTGCTTAACTACTCTTTTCAGCTCGGCAAGACCTACTTCAAAATTCTCAAAATTCCGTACTCCAAATGCAACGGAAACAGCATCGAATTTATTGCTTTCAAAGGGAAGATTTTCTGCATCGCCTTTGATCATTTCAATCTGGTCGCTCAAATTGAGTTTCTTCATTTTTTCAATCCCCACATTCAACATTTGTTGAGATAGATCTAATCCTACTATTTTAGCACCTGTACCTTTTTGCACCGCGATGGCTAAGTCACCTGTACCGGTCGCTACATCCAATACTTCTTTAGGTTGATCAGCATTCATCCACTTTACCAAAGTATTTCTCCATAAAACATCAATTTTCATTGAAAGAACATGGTTCAGTAAATCGTATTTGGGAGCAATATTATCGAACATATCTTCGACTTCTTTTTTCTTGCCTGCTTCAGTATTATAGGGAGTAACTTGTTTCAAAATTTACTTATTAAATTGGTAATATTCTTTGTAATAGTTTAAAAAATCAAACTTTCGAAAAATCTTCGTTCTTGATTCTACTTTCTGTACATTTTTAACAACCTTATCATAATCCTCATCGATGTTATAATAAAAATCGTCTGTATATAACTTATCAAAACGAACGGGCGCATTTACATACAACTTACCGTCGATATTGGTTTGGCTTCTTGTGGCAATCAAGGAATCTTTATTAACACCATAGCCATAAAACTGCTCATTAACATAATAGTCCTGATGTGCAATATTTAAAAGGCCTCTCACTTTTTTTACCTCAAATGCGGAATCATACAACGGTTTCTTCTGTGCATCAAAGACTTTAATTTTATTAACGCCCTTTTTCAAATCCACTTTTACATTCTGTCCGGCAGTAATAATGTTTTCGTCCCCATTATTAATTTTGAAATAAAAAGTATTTTCGGTAGGATTATCGACAAGATAATAGTTTCTCTTCGCCAATAACAAAAAGTAAATCCCGAAAGCAAAAATTACGGTAAAGATAGAGATGAGCAAACCTTTGGTAGAAGAGCTAATTTTCATAAAGATTTTTATAGTGTAAAACTTTTTGCAAATTTAATAATAATTTTGTTCTGTCACGGTACAATTTTAATTCTTAACTTTGCCGTAAATTTTTCACTAAAAATATATGCCCAACACAATCATAATAGGTTCAGGAAGTTGCATTCCTACAAAGGTGATAGGTAAAGATTATTTCATGGATTCTGTTTTTTATACTGATGAAGGTGACAGAATCGACAAGCCTAACGAAGAAATCATTCAGAAATTTATAGAAATTACCGAGATTGAAAATCGGCGTTATCTGGAAGACAACGAATATAATTCTGATTTGGGTTTCCGGGCTGCTGAAAAGGCGATTGCGGATGCAAAGATCGATCAGGAAGATTTGGATTATATTATCTACGCAAGTAATTTTGGCGAAGTTAATCATGACGGTATGACCAATTTTATGCCTTCTATGTCTGCCCGCGTTAAAAACAAACTGGGAATCAAGAACAGAAGGACTGTCAATTATGATATGATCTTCGGTTGTCCAGGATGGGTTGAAGGAATGATTTTAGCTGATACCTTAATTAAAGCCAAGAAAGCAAAACTGATATTAGTTGTTGGTTCTGAAACTCTTAGTAGAGTGACCGATGAATTTGACCGGAATAAAATGATTTTTGCAGATGGTGCAGGAGCTGTTATTGTAAAAGCTACAGATGAGGAGAATGTAGGGATCATCGCTGATTCTACTATTTGCGACAACCATGCAGAATTAAATTTCCTGGAGAATTCGCCTTCATTAAAAAAAGATGAAGACCGTAGACCTTTATACATCAGAATGCACGGTCGTAAAATTTATGAATACGCATTGAAGTACGTTCCAGACGCAATTAAAGAAACAATCGATAAAGCCAACTTGTCCATTGATGATATTGATAAAATCTTGATTCATCAGGCAAACGCAAAAATGGATTACGCAATGATTTCCCGGTTGTTTAAACTTTACGGTAAGAAAACTTATGATCACGCAGTTGCTCCTATGACCATTCAACAATTAGGAAATTCTTCCGTAGCAACTATTCCAACAATGTTTGACTTGATCAAAAAAGGAGAGTTGGAGAATCAATCTTTCAAAGAAAAAGGAAATATCGTTTTTGCTTCCGTAGGAGCAGGAATGAATATTAATGCAATCGTTTATCGATTCCCTTAAAAATTTAATTTAAAAATAGAAAAAAGCACAAAATTTGTTTTTGTGCTTTTTTATTTGAATCAACAATATGCAGAAAACAATTCTGATGGTTACAGGAATCCTCTTCGCTTTGGAATTCTATGTATACCAAGCATTTAAAACCATAACAAATAATTCCTATTTGCGCACTGCTTATTGGGCGATAACGGTACTGCTCTATTTATTTTTCATCTATGAAGTTCTAAACTTTAAAAAAACAGATAGAGATCATCACCGCGTGCAACTTGTAGCTGGTATATTTTTAGTATTTATATTGCCAAAACTTTTTGTGACCTTCTTTTTATTAATTGAAGATTTCACCCGTGTTATTCGATTTGCTTTTCAGTATTTGGGAACGTCTGATCATCATCTGCCTGACCGAAGAAAATTCTTAAGTATTATGGGCTTAGGTACGGCAGCATTGCTTTCTGGATTATTTTTAGATGGGATTATCTTTGGAAAATACAGACACACTGTTCGAAAAGTAAAACTTAAAATTAAAGGTTTACCCGCAAGTTTTAAAGGTTACAAGATCATTCAAATCTCCGACGTACACGCAGGAAGTTTTTTTCATCCGGAGAAATTGCAAAAAGCAATTGACATGATTAATGAACAAAATGCAGATTTAATTTTATTCACCGGCGATATGGTCAATAATTATGCAGCTGAATTTGAACCTTTTGTTCCATTATTTTCATCCATCCGGTCCAAAGATGGTAAGTTTTCTATTTTGGGTAACCACGATTATGGAGATTATGGCGAGTGGAAATCAGCGACAGAAAAAGCTCAAAACATTCCTCAATTAACTGCTTTGCAAAAACAAGCTGGGTTTGAGCTTTTACGAAATGAGTGCAGAATCATCGAAAAAAATGGAGAAAAATTCTATATTTTGGGTGTAGAAAATTGGGGCGAAAAACCTTTCCCACAATATGGAGATTTAGATAAAGCCTCTGCAGGAGTTCCGCCAGAAGCTGCGAAAATATTGATGAGTCATGACCCAACACACTTTGATTATGTTGTGAAAAATCACCCTTCCAATGTTCAGCTCACTCTTTCCGGACACACCCACGGAATGCAGTTTGGTCTTGATTTGAAAAATGTTCGTTGGTCACCAGTTCAGTACCGTTATAAAAAATGGGCAGATTTATATGAAAGTGCGGGTAAATATCTTTACGTGAATAGAGGTTTCGGCGTGATTGGTTATCCAGGAAGAGTCGGCATTGATCCTGAAATCACCTTATTTGAATTGAGTTAAAATTTAATACTACTACTGATGATTGCGTTTAAAAAAGCAACCGAAAATGACATTCCACTTCTTCGACAATTGGCAGAAAAGTCCTGGAATTCAGCTTATGCAGCTATTTTATCACAAGCTCAGATCGAGTATATGTTGGCTGAAATGTATTCGCACTCAGAAATCTCAAACCAACTTCAAAACCCAAATTATCATTATTATTTAATTTTAAATGATGATAATACTGCAGGATTTATCGGTTTCGAATTTAATTATGAAAGTGCCACTACCAAACTGCATCGTATTTATCTTTTAGAAGAATTTAAAGGAAAAGGGCTCGGCAAAAAAGCGCTGATTTTTTTAAAAGAAAAGGTCGTAGAAACTAGTGATCACCGAATCATTTTAAACGTCAATAAAAATAATCCAGCAAAAGAAATGTACGAATCACAAGGATTTAAAGTTTTTAAGGAAGATATTTTTGATATCGGAAATGGTTATGTAATGGATGATTATTTAATGGAATTTGAACTTTAATTTATCTTTTTATTACGTCTCTTTTAAATTAATTTTAACTTTTGGTACGATTTTAGAACCTTTAATTTTAATAACATTAAAAATTAAAATCATGACACGTACTAATTTATTTTCTAAGATTCAGATTTTTGCATTAGCAGTGATAGCAAACCTTGCAGTAGTTTTGGTAAAAGCTCAGGAAAAAGCCCCAGACTTAAAAGTTGATGTTGACGTAAACAAAGATGGTGGCGGAATGATGAGCGGCGACTGGATGAGTAATCCCTTAGTCTGGGTAATTGGTGCTTTGGTATTGATCGTTATTATTGCTTTAGTAGCAAGAGGTGGCGGAAGAAAATAAATAATACATTATTAATATAAATCCCGGAACTTAACAGTTTCGGGATTTTTGATTTAATTATTAAACCAATGAAATTCAATATTATTAATGATCATTTAAACTTCGCATAAAATCGATAATACTTGCAGTTTCTTTGTATGTTAATTTCAGTTCGTTTTCTGAAAGTGTTTGATTTTCTACTTTAAAACCAAAACCTTTCCCACCCCCTTTATTATAGAATTCCATTACCTGTTCTAAAGTTTGATAACCGCCGTTATGCATGTAAGGTGCTGTTTTTTCAATATTTCTTATGGTTGGTGTTTTAAAGGAATTTTGAAGAAATGCAATCTGAGAACTGAATTTCCCCTTTCCTTTATCATTATCTAACTCTTTATTATGAAAATTGGCGGCAATCCCCAAAATCTCCTGTTCTGTTTTACTGAAATCAGGTGGAACGGTCCCATTAAATAGTGGAATAAAATGGCAACTAGCACATTTAGCTTTTCCTACAAACAAGTTGAAACCTTCCTTTTGCTTTTCACTAATTGCTTTAGGATTTCCCCGCATAAACTCATCAAAATCTGAATTAAATTGAGGCAATGAACGAATATAACTGGCTAAAGCATTTTGAATTTGCCAAACATCAACATTCTCTCCGCCAAAAACGACATTAAATTCTTTGACATAATTAGTGTTTTTATTAATTTTATCCGCGATATCTTTTAAATTTCCATGCATCTCATCTTTGTTGGTGATCACATCCGCAGTTTGACTTTCCAGATCTTCCCGCCGCATATCCCAAAACTGTCCATGCTGAAAAGCAGAATAGCTCAAAGAGGGCGTATTTCTTGACAGTTCGCCACCTTCTAACGACAATGATTTCACCTTGCCATCAGAAAATGCTTTTTCGCTGTGATGACAGGAAGCACAACTTCGGTCATTGCTTTTGGAAAGTTGTGGATCATTAAATAGCTTCTTACCTAAGCTTGCTTTCTCAGCTGAAAATTGATATTTCTCACCAGGTACAAATGCGTTGACATCGAATGCACCAAGAGCGAAAAAACTGGAAGCATCCTTTTTTAAAGCTCTAACCACGCCAATATCTTTAATTTTTTCAGCAGATTTAAAATCTAAAAGTAAGGCTGAAATTTGGTTCAGATATTCGGGTAGAAATTGAGCGTAGTTAAAAGTTTGAGGATCTGGATTCTTTTTCAGAAAAATTTTAGCAGCTGTTAATTTCTTCGTGATCTTTTCTAAAGCAATATTCTCCTTATTTTTCGAAATCATCGTCAGAATTTTTCCGATACTTTCTAAGGTTACCGGCATTTCTTCGAGATGACTGGCACTGACAGGCGTATCAAAACCGCTAATTCCCAAACTAGTTATTCGAAAAACTTCCTGACGAATAGCATCAAAGACTTGTGCTTTATCAATAGAAATCGTTGTAAAATGGGTTTCTATAGTTCCTGAATTACTAAGTAGCTTTTTGAGCTGACGAATGACTTCTGCTTTATTTTCTGGTTCGTAAGGGTAAACAAGCTCTTCCAAGACTTGTAATCCTTCCGGTTCTATCACCATATTTTCGGCTGCCTCAATCTCCGGAATTGCAGGTCCATTAATAAACCGTGCCGAGTTTGGTAGAAAGTATTCTACCGCCCATTCCATTTTTTTATAAGTGATCCGCAATCTTAAAAAATGAGTTTGAAGCGTTTCAGAATTATTTTCTGTCTCCATCAGCCTCAAAAATGAGGTCGTTTGGTTATTGAAATCTTTATTGATCTGGAGAATTTCTTTTTTCACCGAAACCAAATCCTCACTGATCGGCTGCTCGACTTTAGGGTAACAAGCTTTTAACACTAGTGCGAAAGAAAATACTGCCAATGCTAAGACAGTTAAGAAAGTATTTGTAAATTTCATAGAATACTAAAAAGTATCAGCAGAAAATCTGCTGACACTTTTATATTTAAAGAATTAATAAATTATCGCTGAACATTTCTGATGATCACGATCTGCCCACCCTCTTTATTGGTATTAACACCTCCGCCATCTGCATTTTTGAAAGCATCTTTTTGCCAAGTGTGCGAATGAATATTGACCGCGAACGTATCCGGAATTCCAATAATATCGGATATATCGACCATCGCACCGAATTCCCACGAGCCAAATTTCTTAAGAGATCCAGTTTGATCGTAAGCGGTCTGCCACGCTGCATCTCCCCTGTTATGTTTCATATTCAACCACGGTTTGTACTGTTTGGTTGCGATGTTCATCTGCCAGATATAAGAATCATGTGCAGCATCTTTATAGTAAGAATCACCGTCTTCCTGAATGTAAACATAGTTTTCTGTCACACAGATATTATCAGGATTAATTAAATTTTTTCCTGGATTAGAATCACCTTCAGCTACCAATTCCAACTTTCCTTTCAACATATTGTTTTTATCGAGAACTAACTTGTAAATCCTTCCCCACATGGTAAATCCTTCTGTCGGAGTTACGCCATCTGATGACTGACCTGTTGCTGTAAAATAGATTTCATTCCCATTTCCTGCACCTTTTCGATAATCCACATCTTCCACTCTTGAAAACCGAATCGCTTTGTTATCGATGTTTTTCTGATTGATTTGCGCACCAGTAAGATTCTTGGCATCAGGAATTTCCACAAATTCTACCTCATAATTATTCCCTTTTTTAATGTTAGTTTCGGTATAATCATTATTGGTTTGTTTTAAAGCATACAGTTTTCCGCTATCCAGATCACCCTGTGCATCTGCAACATACATAATCAATTGACCAGCAGACTGATGGCTTGATCCATACGACTGATCTTCACCAATTACGATATAAGTTTTCCCCTTGCTGATATCTTTTGGAAGAGGTACCGCATTTTCCATAGAAGCTTTTCCTAAAGCGGGCTTTATTCTAGATTTATCAGAAGCATTTGAGGCTGAACCCAATGGATTAATGGCGTGAACCATACTTTCCTGTCCAGATTCTCCAGCCGTTAAAAACATACTGAATCCATGTTCTGCAGGTGTTGCCAAAGAAGCTGAACATAATCTCGTCATTCCGCCGAGACCATTCACAATATATTCACCTTTGAAAGGCTTAAAAGTTTTATCTAAATAAACTCTGGAAACCGATTTTGAAATTTCATGATTGGTAATCATTAAGTAACCATCGGATTGCGGATCTTTCATAATTCCCATTCCATCTGGTTGTCCAGCGAAAACGAAATTCGGCGTTCCTGATAGAACATCAGAACTTGAAATAAGAGTCGTAATCCCTAAATTCTCAAAACCTGGCATCGCGTTCACAAATGCAGGTTCTTTCGACCAATTTTCAATTTTAATTTTTTCGTTAATGGTTTCAACAACTGGAATGTCGGTATCGCAACTTTGTAAAACGATTACCGAACTTGAAAATAAGAAAATAACCTTTCTAAGATTCATCATAATTTTATTAATTTTATAACTGCAAATCTATATTTGCTATGTTAATACAAGATTAAAATAAAAGAAAGGTTCAGTTAATTATTTCAGTAGAATACCTTGAAATATGAATTTAAAATTAATAGTTAAGTTGGTTTTAATTTTCTGTGAATCTCATAAAAAAAATCCCGAAAATTTAATTTCGGGATCTATTTAAAAGTACTTTTTTATATTTGTCTTAAAGTGACAGTGCCTTTTGATAAGCATTTTCTACTCCAGCCAAGTTCTTTCCGCCAGCTGTTGCGAATCCTGGATTTCCACCGCCACCGCCTTGGATTTCTTTCGCTAAATCTCTAACGATATTTCCAGCGTGGTATTTTGATTCTAAATCTGCAGAAACTCCAACGGTAATCATTGGTTTTCCATCAGCATCAGAAATAATGATGATGACGGAATTTTCAACATCCTTTTTCAATTGAAAGACGATATCTTTCACACTTCCGGCATCCAAAGAAACTTTCTTAACCAATAGTTTTTTATCATCTCTTACGACAAAATCATTGATCCAATTTGCGGTTTCTGATTTTGCTTTCGCTTTTTTCAAAGATTCTATTTCAGATTTTAACGAAGTATTTTCCTCGATTAATTTCTCAACCGATTTGGTTAAATCCTTGGACTTTAATAAAGATGAAATTTCCTTTAACTGTATTTCTAAATTTCGATAATATTTAGCAGATTGATCTCCAGAGATCGCTTCAATTCTACGGATTCCTGCAGCAGTTGAACTTTCATTCTGAATTTTGAAATGTCCGATTTCACCTGTGTTTCTCACATGCGTCCCACCACACAATTCTTTGGAAGAACCGAACTGAATCATTCGCACTTTGTCGCCATATTTTTCACCAAAAAGAGCCATTGCTCCTTTTTCCATCGCTTCAGTAATTGGAATTTCACGGAACTCTTGAAGCGCAATATTTTCTTTAATTTTCGCATTTACTTTTTCCTCTACAATTTTCAATTCCTCTTCATTCATTTTAGAGAAATGGGAGAAATCAAATCGCAAATAGTCAGGACTAACAAAAGAACCTTTTTGCTCAACATGGCTTCCTAAAACTTCTCTCAAAGCTTCATGTAAAAGATGTGTCACCGAGTGATTCGCTTGCGTATTTTTTCTTTCGGACTCATTTACTTTCGCATAAAAAACTGCACCGGCATCTTTCGGTAATTCTTTAATTAAAGAAACAATCAGATTATTCTCTTTTCTCGTTTCCAGAACTTCTATCACTTCCGAACAATCTGTAATATCAAAAATACTTGGATTAGAAATAGCAAAACCTTCCGTATAACTTGGAATTAAAATTCCTTTGTCACCAACTTGTCCACCACCTTCTGGATAGAATGGCGATTTCGCTAAAACGATTTGAAAAAACTCTCCTTCTTTATTTTCAATTTTTCTATAGCGCGTGATATAAGTTTCTGTTTCAGTTTGGTCGTATCCAACAAATGTCTCTGTTTTCTCTTCTAAAACAACCCAATCGTATACTTTCTGTGCAGATGATTTTTTTGAACGTTGTTTTTGCTTGTTCATTTCCTCTTCAAAACCTTGCTCATCAACCGTCAATTGTTTTTCTTCAGCAATAATTCTCGATAAATCTGCGGGAAAACCGTAAGTGTCATACAGTTCAAAAACATCAACTCCAGAAAGGGTTTTCTGACCTTTTGAAATGGTATCATTAATAATTAAATCAATTCTCTTTAAACCGTGTTCTATAGTTTTCAGGAAAGAGTTTTCTTCTTCTCTAATCACTTCAGTAACTAATTTCTCTTGCTTCACCAACTCTGGGAAAAAGCTTCCCATTTCGTTTTTTAAAACACCAACCAATTCAAATAGGAAGGCTTCTTTCATTCCTAAAAATCGGTAAGCATAAGAAATTCCACGACGTAAAATACGACGGATCACATAACCAGCTCCACCATTGGAAGGTAATTGACCATCAGCAATCGCAAAAGCAACTGCACGGATATGATCAACCACAACGCGAATTGCAATATCTTTATCGTCTTCTAAAATTCCGGTATATTTTTGACCTGAAAGCTCTTCTACTTTAGCAATTAAAGGAGTGAAAACATCTGTATCATAATTCGAAGTTTTGCCTTGTAAAGCCATGCACAAACGCTCAAAGCCCATTCCGGTATCAACGTGTTGCTTTGGTAATTTTTCTAAACTTCCGTCCGCTTTTCTATTGAATTCCATGAAAACCAAATTCCATACTTCCACCACTTGTGGATGATCGTTATTCACCAAATCTAAACCAGAAACCGCAGCTTTCTCTTCTGCTGTTCTCATATCGATATGAATTTCAGAACAAGGGCCACACGGGCCACTTTCGCCCATTTCCCAAAAATTATCTTTCTTGTTTCCGTTGATGATTCTGTCTTCACTGATATGAGTTTTCCAGAAATCATAGGCATCTTGATCACGGTCTAAATTTTCAGACGCATCTCCTTCAAATATGGTAACGTATAAATTTTCTTTCGGAATTTTATAAACTTCAGTCAGTAATTCCCAGGCAAAATCAATCGCTTCTTTTTTAAAGTAATCTCCAAATGACCAGTTTCCCAACATTTCAAACATGGTGTGATGATAGGTATCACGACCAACATCATCTAAATCGTTATGTTTTCCAGAAACTCGCAAACATTTTTGAGTATCTGCAATTCTCACATTTGATGGAACTTTATAGCCCAAGAAGTAGTCTTTGAATTGCGTCATTCCGGAATTCGAGAACATCAAGGTAGGATCGTCTTTTAAAACAATCGGTGCAGAGGGCACGATTTGGTGTCCTTTTTCTTTAAAATAATCAAGAAATTGCTGGCGTATCTGTTGTGAAGTCATAGTTGAATTGGCTTTTAGCTATTGGCTGTGGCTTAATTATAAGTTTGCAAATTTAATGAATTTTGAAATGACTGTCGAATAATGTTTTAGAGAATTCTTAAATATCCATTTTAAAAGTTTTTCTGTATAAATATCATTCAAATCAAACCCTATTTGATTATTTTCCGTACATACATTAGTTAGTACATATTTCCTAAGTCAAAATATGATGATGATAGAAAATTACTAATAAGATAATTCAATTTCAGCTCAATATTTGTAACACGATTAAATAAAAAAACAATGAATAAAAATAAGAAAAAAATGAAAAATATTTTAACCCTATTGGCATTGATCTTTGGAGTTGGTATCTTTGCTGCAACAGGTTTTTCCTGTAGCAAAGCTAAAATGAAAAATGTTGTAGAAAATAAACAAGAAGAAATTAATATGGAAGGTAAAAACATAAAAGAAATATACTTCGCAGGCGGATGCTTTTGGGGTACAGAGCATTTATTCCAACTCGTAAGAGGCGTTGTTGCGACTGAAGTTGGATACGCAAATGGAAAAATAGAAAACCCAACTTACGAACAGGTCATCAGTCATTCTACAGGTTTTGCAGAAGCAGTAAAGGTAAAATATGATGCTGACGAAGTTGATTTACCGTTGTTGATTAGTTTATATTTTAAATCGATTGATCCAACAACTATTGACCGCCAAGGAAACGATGTCGGAGATAATTACAGAAGCGGAAT
Source organism: Chryseobacterium sp. SNU WT5 (assembly GCF_007362475.1). Lineage (NCBI taxonomy): Bacteria > Pseudomonadati > Bacteroidota > Flavobacteriia > Flavobacteriales > Weeksellaceae > Chryseobacterium > Chryseobacterium sp. SNU WT5. The sequence continues at coordinate 2,398,903 of NZ_CP041687.1, read as the reverse complement.
CTATTCTACGGATGCCACTACGGAAGCAATTGTAAAAGCAGAAGTAGCGAAATTGGCTAAAAACTACACTAAACCGGTTGTTGTAGAAACGATTCCTTTGGAAAATTTCTACAAAGCTGAAGATTACCACCAGGATTATTTAATCAATAATCCGAATGGTTATTGCCACGTACCACTGTCGGTCTTTGAAGAAGCAAAAAATGCTAATCCGCTGCCTACAGCGAAGAAATAAAAATAGAGGTTGTCGAAAGGCAACCTTTTTTTGAAAATATTTTTAAATATTTTACAAGTGCTAATCAATCTTGGTTATACTTTTTTATGGTATTCATAGATTATTTTAGCCAAAAAAAATCCGTCTCATAATCATGAGACGGACTTATAAATTGACAGGAAATACCAAATTATTTCTTTTCGTTGGCTTTAATTAAAATCTGAAGACTTACATCATCTTTAATTACACCATTCGTTAGCGGCATTTGGAATTTTACATTATACGCTTCTCTGCTGATATCTTTGGGCTCTGTAGCAATACTTGCTTCACCATCCTTTACAGATACATTCGCATTGAACTGAACTGGTTTCGTAATTCCTTTTATCGTCAAATTACCATCTAACAAAGTATTATAATCACCGGAATCATTTTTTGAAACTTTAGTAATTTCAAAAGAAGCAGTTGGAAATTTTTCAGTTTCGAAGAAATCGCCACTTTTCAAGTGACCATTTAGTTTTGCTAACTGTTCTGCATCATCTTTTAAATCCACGGAGGTAAGAGAATTCATATCTACTACGAATTTTCCACTTTCAAGCATCCCTTCATGAACGGTAAGATCACCACTTTCAAATTTGATGGTACCGAAATGACTGGTTTGGTCAGACTTCACTACTTTATATCCTTTCCATTCTATTCTGCTATTCAATGTATCAATTTCATAAATTGCGCCATTATTATTGGTTGTAACTTCAGTAGTTTCGGTTGCAACGGGTTGATCTTTACCACAAGATACTAGAATCATCGAAGTAAATACTCCTAAAACGACTGATTTTTTGATTGTGTTCATCATAAAAAGTACTTAAAAATTATATTGTTCCTGCGAAAATACCAAAAATAAACTTATTATCGCCAAATATGTTATTTTTGCATTATGCTTTTAGAAATCAACCGCTTATTTTTCTCTCACACTGCTGATCAACAACTTTTTCAGAATTTTAATCTAAAAGTTGATCAAGGTAAAATCATCGCCTTGGCAGGTGAAAGCGGTTGTGGTAAATCTACCCTTCTCAATTTAATATATGGATTGATAAACTGGGAAAAAGGTGAGATTATGTTCGATGGCAAACCTATTTTGGGTCCTGTCAAGAATTTAGTTCCTGGTGAAGATAATATGAAATTGGTGGCTCAGAATTACGATCTGATGCCCTACTCGACCGTTTCAGATAACGTGGGGAAATTTATCTCTAACATTAATCTACAAGAGAAAAAAGAAAGGGTTGAAGAATTACTGGAAGTAGTAGGATTACTGGATTTTAAAGATACTTTGCCAAAATATTTAAGCGGTGGCCAGCAACAGCGCGTTGCAATAGCCAGATCTCTTTCTGTACTGCCGAAACTGCTATTACTTGATGAACCTTTTAGCAACCTTGACTTTTCAAGAAAAATTGAATTGCGGGAGCGCCTGTTTAAATACGTTCGGGAGAAGAATATTTCTTTAATAATCTCCACTCATGAAATTCAGGAAGTGATGCCGTGGTTGGATCAGATCATTGTATTGCAGGAAGGTCGTTTAATCCAAAATGACAATGCCGAGGAAACCTACAGAAACCCTTACAATCAATATGTTGCAGAACTTTTTGGTGAAGTAAATACCTTTACTGACAAAGAACAATTTAATTTTAATCTTTCCAAAAAATTTCACTATCCACACGAAATTAAAATAACGGATCGTGGGAGAAAAGCAGAAGTTTTAGAAAGCCGTTTCGCAGGAAGTCATTATTGGAATAAAATTTCTTTGGATGAGAAGATTTTAATTATGTATACACCAGAAAAAATCGGAGGATCTATTGAAATTAATTTATAAATAAAAGAGAAGCAATTCAAATTTCTAAATTAGAAATCCCGCATGCTTCTCTGACTCTTTATATCATCTAAATATTGATAGAATAAAAACCTCTCAAACAGCAATCTGTTTCAATTTTTACTTTATCTACGCTTTTTTCACAAACTCTGATTTCAGGGCCATTGATCCAAATCCATCAATTTTGCAGTCGATATTATGATCAGAACCTGGGCGAAGACGAATATTTTTCACTTTAGTACCTGATTTCACTGGTTTTGGTGCACCTTTTACGGGAAGATCTTTGATAACGACAACAGAATCTCCATTTTGCAATTCGTGTCCGTGGGCATCAAGAATTTTATCTTCGTCTGCAGTTTCACCAGGAATCCATTCATGGAAACATTGGGAACAAACCATTTTGCCGTCTTGCTCGTAAGTGAATTCTGACTGACATTTCGGACAAACTATTGTATCACTCATAATTTTAATTTTCACAAAGATATTATTATTCTAAAGAGATAACAAGATGAAAGGAATCATGAAAAATTAAAATTTTATAAACAAAGATTGCAAACTTTTCTTCCCAACCTGATATTTTACACATTTCGTACGTTCGATACGGAGGTTTAATTGGCAGAGAAGAGATATGATCCCTATTTCAAATCTGTTAGGCTTTTGGAACGCTAACAATCTTGATCATCAAAAGATTTACATCACTCCAAAAATATTATTTATATCCCCTCTGATACTTCTATTGTACAAATACATGATTGGGGCACTGGCTTCATGCAATCTCTTTTTGTAATCATTGGAGAAAAAAAAAGAAGCAATTGAAGATGAATTGGGGCGCTCAAAAAACGAAAAGTATTATTCGGTTTAAAAACCTTATTTTTGCAAAAATTACAGCCCGAAGGTTCGAGGCCGAATTTAATTTAAAACATCCTAAATGGAACTCATACACAGAAACTTACTCATCGGGATTCACGATGCATTACAAGAAACTTTTTTCGAAGACCGAAAATATGCTGATAAAGTTATCGAAAGACTTCTGAAAGGTCATAAACAATGGGGCAGCGAAGACCGAAAAGTAGTTGCACAGATCTTTTATGACATCATTCGATGGAAAAAGCGTCTTGAATATTATATGGGCGAAGGCGTGAAACCGAGCAATATTTACAAGTTAATTCTAGCTTATTGTCTTTGGACGAAAACACATTACAAAAAATTTGAAGAATTCGACGGGGTAAAATCTGCCGATATTATCAACAAATTAAAGAAAAATACGGTTCCAACAAAAGCGATTGAATATTCAATCCCAGAATGGTTAGCCGAGACTTTAGAAAGAGAACTGGGACCAAGTTGGGAGTGCGAAATGTATGCCCTGAATGAGCAAGCGCCAACGATTCTTCGTGTTAACAGTCTAAAAACAACTCCTAAAGAGTTGATTTCTGATTTGAGAGACGAGAATGTGGAAAGTTTCTTATTAGCTAACTATCCTGATGCCATACAGTTAGAAGAGAAAAAAAATGTATTTATCACCTCCGCGTTTAAAGATGGACTGTTTGAAGTTCAGGATGCTTCTTCTCAAAAAATTGGTGAACTTCTGGATGTAAAAGAAGGAATGCGTGTGGTTGATGTTTGCGCGGGAGCAGGTGGGAAAACCCTTCATTTGGCTGCTATGATGAAGAACAAAGGACAAATCATAGCTCTTGATATTTACGAATGGAAATTAGCAGAACTGAAACGTCGTGCTAAAAGAGCTGGTGCTCACAATATTGAAACACGATATATCGATGATAATAAAGTGATCAAAAGATTACACGGCACTGCAGATCGTTTGTTGATTGATTCTCCATGTTCAGGTTTAGGAGTTCTGAAAAGAAATCCTGATTCTAAATGGAAAATTGACCAGGATTTCATTGACCGAATTAGAAAAGAACAACAACAGATTTTACAGGATTATGCAAAAATTCTGAAGAAAGGGGGCAAAATGATATACGCAACCTGTTCCATCTTACCAAGCGAAAATAATGAGCAAGTGGAACTCTTTTTGAAAAATAATGAGGGTTACAAATTAATCAAAGAGCAAAAAATGATGCCGAGCGAAGGCTATGACGGATTCTACATGGCGCTGATTGAAAGAATCGCATAAAACATTGAAAGAGCAAAATTTTTGTGCTTTTTTTATGACCTAATTTCATTTTTTTTAAAACTGTTAATAATGCTAAATTTGATAACTTATTAATCTTATTTAAAATCTCTTCGATGAAAAAATTATTTCTGGTGATCCTTTTGGCTCTTAGTCAAATCAGTTTTGCGCAAAATTATAAAATCATCTACAATACCTTTTTTGAAGGAAAAGAAAATAAGAATCAAGATCCAACCATTATTTTCACCAACGATCAACAGACATTTATTGTTAGTGATAAAATTGCAAAAAGTGCTAAAGAAATTCCCTTTGAAATTCAGAAAATCAGCAGAGCTGATAATACCGTTATTCAATATGCTTTTTTGCAAAACAATCAAGTTTCAGAATATCAAAATAATGAAATTTTAGCAAAACAGAAATTTGAACTTAAAAGTGATACCAAGAAAATATTAGGTTATAACTGTAAAAAAGCAGTTACTTCTATCAACTCCAATACCATGGAGATTTGGTACACCAACGATTTAAAGGTTAAAGGGAGTCCAACGATTTTAGGCCAAGACTTAGGATTGGTTTTAGAAATTACACGAAACGGAAATAGCACTACCAAAGCAACAGAGATTTCTGAGGTGAAAAACTTCAGCGTCGAAAATATCTTCGCCAAAAAGAAAATCACAGCGACAGACGAATTATCTTATAAAGATTTACTTTGGAAAAGCCGATTTACAACCATTCCAATTTTTGAAAATGAGACCATTAATTTTACCAATTATTTAAAGTCTGATGAGAAGATCCTGCGTTTTGCGAAAGGAACTATTATTCTAAAAAAAGTAAAATATCCCAAAATCGAATCGAACAGTAATGTCTTCGTTGAACTGACCGAGCAATCTGCCGGCGATGCTTACGACCGAACAGGAACCGTTTTCATCATTCCACAAAACAAAGAAAAAAGTTTTTTCGACGCCTTGCAAAACGGCACAAAAACAGTTCCCACTTTCGACAATGGAAATGGCAAAACCTATCAAGGAGTCATCACAACCGAAGCTTACGAACCCGCTTTGGAACTGATGCGATTTTTTACACCATTTGGAATTCAGCAGTTTAATCATCTGAAATTGAAAGATAAAAACTGGCACGACAAAGTTCAATACCGACAGGATATTTCGGATTTAAAAGAGATTCTGAGCGGCAAAGAATTTTGGACCGGCGTATTCATCGGTAACTACGATAAGAACGGTCATAAAATATCTTTAGAAGTCACTGTACACAAAGATGGATTAGATGTTTTCAAAAATAACACGGTAATTCCGCTTTTCAATACTTTGAATATCATGGAAATGGACGGTCAGGACTACGCTACCATGTTCGATTCGCCAAAAGGGTTGATCACCAACTTCACGCTGACAAAAGATTTAAAAAACGTAAAACTCCGTTATATCACGACGGGACATGGCGGGTGGGAAAATGGTGACGAGTTTTTGCCGAAAGAAAATAAAATCAATGTAGACGGAAAAGAGATCTTTTCATTTATTCCGTGGCGCACTGATTGTGGTAGTTATCGGTTGTACAATCCAGCTTCCGGCAACTTTAGCAATGGACTTTCATCCTCCGATTACAGTCGAAGTAACTGGTGTCCCGGCACTACGACCAATCCGAATTATATTTCTTTAGGCGATCTAAAAGCTGGCAATCATCAAATCCAAGTCCTCATTCCTCAAGGTGAAAAAGAAGGAAACAGCTTCAGTTCCTGGAATGTTTCGGGCGTTCTTTTGGGCGACCAATAAAATGAACTGTACTTTTTTAATTTTAGCAGGATTTTCTTAATAAAATTTTTCGTAATATTATTTTATGGAAGAATACGTTCATATAAAGTCGATCATCGCCATAATTCTGGGCTTGAGTCTTACGCACCTCATCAAAGGTTCTGTAAACTTTATACAGCATCCTGGCAGAAAGAAATTTTCACTTCTACATTTTCTATGGGTCGCTTATATTTTTCTATTGATCATTCATTTTTGGTGGTGGGAATTCAATTTAAAATTAATTACAGAATGGAATTTTGCAGATTACATTTTTATAATTACGTACATTCTTCTTTACTATTTGCTTTGTGCAATTCTATATCCCGATGATTTAAAGGATTACAGCGGCTATGAAGATTATTTCTTATCAAGGAAAAACTGGTTTTTTTTCTATTCTTGGTTTGTGTTTTTTAGCGGATATTATCGATACTTTTTTAAAAGGGAACAGCTACTTTTTAATGAGTGAACCAGAATACTATCCACGAATTTTCGTTCATGCAGCGCTTTGTTTTCTGGCGCTTTTTATTAAAAATAAAAAGTTTCATTACGTGATGGTTGGCGCTTTTATTCTCTATGAAATTTCATTTATCTTTCGTTTTTTCAATATTGAATCTTGAGCTTTTTAATATCAAGAATTTTAGATATTATAGTTCAACACATTTTATTAATAATAACGGGTGTTGCATAGTATTATCCGGTTATGATCAGTATTGTAGTATGGTTATTGTTTAGTGGTAATAATGAATCGCAAAGAATTTATTCAAACCAGTAGTTTAGGAATCGCTGCCTTTTTCTTTTTAGGATCAGGCGATTTGTTTGGGAAAGCTGAAAATCCATTAGAAATCCAACCGTTGAAACCCACAGGAATCATTGACAAAGAAGTCGTCATCATCGGTTCGGGTTATGGCGGTTCGGTTGCAGCCTTGCGACTTTGTGAGAATAATATTCCAGTTACTATTCTAGAAATGGGTATGGATTGGGAGAAATCTGGGGAAAAATTCTCTCCAATGGCTCATCCTGGTCATTCTGCAGCTTGGCTGAAAACAAAAAGTATCGCACCATTTTTTAATATATTTTCTTTAGATAAATTTACTGGTGTACTTGACCGTCTTGATTACGAACATATTAAAATTTGGCTCGGAAGAGGCGTTGGCGGTGGATCTTTGGTGAACGGAGGAATGGCAGTAACCCCAAAAAAAGAATATTTTAAGGAAATATTTCCCAATTTAGATGCGGAGAAGTTCTACAGCCATTATTTTCCATTAGCTAACAAAGAGCTGAAAACAAACGTGATCTCAGAAGAATTTCTGGAAGATTGTGATTTCTACAAATTTAATCGTGTTGGTGAGGAAGAAGCTCATAAAGCTGGTTTCAAAACCGTTCGGGTTCCAAACGTGTACGATTTTAAGTACATGGAAAAAGAATATAAAGAAGAAGTTCCCCGTTCTGCTTTGGCTGGAGAAGTTATCTATGGGAATAATTACGGTAAAAATTCACTCGATAAAACCTATTTGAAAAAAGCAAAAGCTACTGGCAAATTAGAAATTCTCGAGTTGCATCGGGTTAATCATCTTACTCAAAACGAAGATCAAAGTTATACGATCGATATTTCTGTAATCAATACGAAAGGAGAAACAATTCAGCATAAAATTATTAAATGCAAAAAATTAATCCTTGCTGCTGGCACGATGGGTTCTTTGGAATTATTATTAAAGTCAAAAGCAGTTAAACAATTTCCAATTGATGAAAACATCGGTAAAGAATGGGGAAATAACGGAAACTTTATGACGGGCCGAAACTGGGTAAAAGCTTTTTCAGGCGGAACTGGATTTAAGCAATCGACGATTCCCGTGGGTGGAATTGATCATTGGGAAGATAAAGAACATCCGTTTTTTGTGGAGATTGCGCCTTTGCCTATGGGTCTTAATGTAGCAACTTCACTCTATTTAATTGTAAACAAACTGAAGAAATACGGATCAGTCTCCTATAATCCTAAATCCCAAAAATTACAATTGAACTGGGATCAATCCCATACCTTGCATATGAAAGATAATGCGAAATATTTCCTCAGAAAAATGAACAAAGCCAATGGCGGGACGCGTGCACATTTGTTATTTCACAATGGTTTTGGCGCAGATGTTTGTTATCATCCGCTGGGTGGAATTGTTTTAGGAAAAGCAACAGATCAGTTCGGCCGGCTGAACGGACACCAAAATTGCTACGTGATCGACGGCTCTCTAATTCCTGGAACGATTGGGGTGAATCCTTTTGTAACCATTACTGCTTTAGCAGAATATTGTATGGAAAATATTATCGAAAAGGATTTTACATAGCTTCAATTTTATAATCCCAAAAATGATCATACGAAAAGTGAAATTCTCATTCCTAAATATTTTCCACAAAAAACACCTAAAACATAGTTTCAACTTAAATTTTTCCTTACTTAAATTTAATTAATGAAAAATATTCTTAAATCAAATTTTTTACTTTCTATTCGTAAACATTTATAATATGTTTGTGGTAGAATTTTAATCAATTAATATAAAGAACTTTAAAAATATAAAATCATGTGTGGGATTGTATGCTTATTTGATGCTAAACAGAAAACAGAAACACTAAGACCTCAAATTTTAGAGATGTCCAAAAAGATTCGTCATCGTGGTCCGGATTGGAGCGGCATCTTCCAAAATGAAAAGGTTATTTTTTCTCATGAACGCCTGGCAATTGTTGACCCGACGTCTGGAAAACAACCGCTATTTTCAAAAGATAAAAAGATTGTTTTAGCTGTTAACGGTGAAATCTACAATCACAAGGAATTAAGAGCGGAGTTTCCCGAATATGAATTCCAGACTGAATCTGATTGTGAGGTTATCATTCCTTTATTTCAAAAATACGGAAAGGATTTTATTGATAAACTGAATGGAATTTTTGCCTTCGCTTTATATGATATCGGAAATGACCTCTATTTAATTGCGCGTGATCATATGGGAATCTGTCCATTGTACCAAGGTTGGGATAAATATGGAAGCTATTTCGTCGCTTCTGAATTAAAAGCTCTGGAAGGTGTTTGCAAAACTATAGAAACCTTTCTACCCGGACACTTATTATTCAGCGGTGATGGATATGAAATGCAGCAATGGTATACAAGGGACTGGGAAGATTTCGAAAACGTAAAAGAAAACCCAACCGATTTGGCTGCACTCAGAAAAGCTTTGGAAGATGCAGTTCATCGACAGTTAATGAGTGATGTTCCGTACGGTGTTTTGCTTTCTGGAGGTTTAGATTCTTCCATCATCTCGGCAATAACAGCAAAATATTCCCGAAACAGAATTGAAAGCGGCGATACTCAAGAAGCATGGTATCCACGTTTGCACAGTTTTGCGATTGGTTTAGAAGGAAGTCCAGATCTAATTGCAGCCCAAAAAGCAGCAGAACATATCGGTTCCATTCATCATGAAGTGCATTTTAGCGTTCAGGAAGGCTTAGATGCAGTTAGAGATGTGATCTACCATCTGGAAACATACGATGTAACCACCATCCGTGCTTCTACGCCAATGTATTTATTAGCAAGAGTCATTAAATCAATGGGAATTAAAATGGTTCTTTCTGGTGAAGGAAGTGATGAAATATTCGGTGGTTATTTGTATTTTCATAAAGCTCCAAATGCGAAGGAATTCCATGAAGAGAACGTTAGAAAATTGAACAAACTTCATCTTTACGATTGTTTACGAGCCAACAAATCACTAATGAGTTGGGGAATTGAAGGGCGGGTTCCATTTTTGGACAAAGAGTTTATGGACGTAGCAATGCGGATTAATCCCAAAGATAAAATGGTCGGAGCCCACGAACCACGAATTGAAAAGTGGGTTTTGAGAAAAGCTTTTGAAGATTTAATGCCGGAAAGTATTACGTGGCGACAAAAAGAACAGTTTTCGGACGGTGTTGGTTATTCCTGGATCGATTCATTGAAAGAAGTTGCAGCAAATGAGGTAACCGACGAAATGATGACAAATTCAAAATTCCGCTTCCCTCTGAATACCCCACAAAACAAAGAAGAATATCGATACCGTACGATTTTCGAAGAACATTTCCCAAGCGAAACAGCAGCCGCAACGGTTCCATCTGTGCCTTCAGTAGCGTGTTCTACACCAATCGCGCTGGAATGGGATGAAGCTTTCAAAAACGCTAACGATCCAAGCGGGAGAGCAGTACTTTCTGTTCACGAAGATTCTTACTAGGAATGAACAATTTATAAAAAAAGACCTCATCTAGAAATTTCAAAATTCTGCGATTCATTTTCGCAGAATTTTTTCGTTTAAGGTTTTATCAATGATAGGTTTCCAGATTATAACTTGATGATGGCAATACCTTTGCTGTGGTTTAGACTAAATTTACAGAATGCCAATAACCGCTTCTCCATCTGTTAAAAAATACCTGCCTCTGATTCTGGCAACTTCTATATTTATGCAGATGTTGGATTCTACGATTCTAAATACTTCTTTGCCTTCCATCGCAAAAGATTTAAACGAGTCCCCTTTAAATATGCAGAATGCAATTATCAGTTATGTTTTAACATTAGCTCTTTTTATGCCCGTAAGTGGCTTTTTAGCGGATAAATTTGGAACCCGAAAAATATTCATGCTTTCCCTTGTCATTTTTATTCTTGGCTCTGTCTTTTGCGCCATGTCACAAGATTTAAACCAACTTGTAATTTCAAGGGTTATTCAGGGACTCGGGGGAAGCTTGATGACCCCGGTCGGAAGATTAGCTCTCATAAAAACCTTCGAAAAGAATGAATTGGTAAAGGCAATGAATTTCGCTATTATTCCAGCGCTAATTGGTCCAATTCTGGGACCTCTGGTGGGTGGATATATGGTGGACTATTTATCCTGGCACTGGATCTTCTTAATCAATATTCCTTTCGGTATTCTTGGGATTATATTAAGCTTAAAATATATGCCGGATTATCGATCATCGAAAATTAAGTTCGATTTGAAAGGATTTTTAATATTCGCTTCTGCCTCTCTGCTTCTTTCCATATCTCTGGAGTTATTTGGAAATACTCCTCATACAACAATAGTTTTATCGATTTTTATCTTAGGATTTTTAATGGTTTACTACTACTATAAGCACGCTCAAAAGGTAAAAAATCCAATTTTTCCTTTGAATTTATTTAAGGTGAGAACTTTCAGAGTTGGTATCGTGGGGAATTTAGCAACTCGTTTGGGGATAAGCTCTATTCCACTTCTATTGCCGCTGATGATTCAGATTTCTTACGGCGAAAGTGCTGTAATCTCAGGTTGGATTGTCGCCCCAATGGCATTAACAGCCATGCTTGGCAAATCTTTCGTTATCAAAATTCTCGATTATTTTGGCTATCGCAAAACCTTGATGACCAATACTTTTATTATTGGAATTTTGATTGCTTGTCTAGGGATTCCAGGCATAAACACCTCTATTTATTGGTTTATTCCCATAATTGCAATTCTGGGTTTTTTCAACTCAATCCAGTTCACCGCTATGAACACCATCGCCATTGCAGATTTAAGAGACGCCCACACGAGTAGCGGAAATTCGTTACTAGCAGTTAATCAACAACTTGCTGTTGGATTTGGTATTGCAATTGGATTAATCGTGTTAAAATTATTTCAAAGTAAAATCTCATTAAGTGATGGAAACACCCATTCAGCATTCAGATACACGTTTTACCTAGTCGGTTCCCTAACCGTATTTACAGGTTTTATTTTCAGAAGACTTCATTATAAAGATGGAAACAACATGAAATCAATCGTTTAAATTTAAGTAATTGACGGAATTACAGTCTTTCTCAATGAAAATTTTATTACAAAAAAAACACCAGTTAAAAAAGTAGAAATCATTGTTCCACGAAAACCCGCATATTTTGTCAGCGATGGGTTCAGAGTAGGTAATTTTATTTCTAGTCGTTACCGCTTAACCATGATAGAACAGAAGAAAATTTGATCATTGAAAGCAATAAAAGACAGTATTGTTTAATTGGAGTAACGAACCTTTAAATGAAACAATTGATCTGCATGGTCTTTTTATAATAAAAAGCAAAGAAGAAATCCATCGTGCATTTGATGATTACACCAATGGATAATGTGGATTTTTGAAAGATTAAAATGGATCACTTTAAAAAAAATAAAACAGTCAAATTTTGGCCTTTTTTTACAATAACAGCAACAATATTTATAAAATTCATAAAAATATTTACAATACTTTAAATAAAATAACCAATTTAGGGAAATAAATAATTATCCTCAATTTTAATTCCTAACTTTATTAAATTAAAATAGGAACATCATGGAAGAAAAGAAAAATCTCACCAGACAAACAGGAGCTCCTGTGCCGGATAATCAAAATACGCAAACCGCAGGACCAAGAGGACCGCTGCTAATGCAAGATTATTGGTTTTTAGAAAAAATGGCAAACTTCGACAGGGAAGTTATTCCAGAAAGAAGAATGCATGCAAAAGGTTCTGGTGCTTTCGGAACTTTTACAGTAACTCATGATATTTCTAAATACACGAAGGCTCATATTTTTAACGAAATTGGTAAGCAGACTGAAATGTTCGCACGCTTTTCCACGGTTGCAGGAGAAAGAGGTGCCGCAGATGCTGAAAGAGACATTCGTGGTTTTGCAATGAAATTTTATACTGATGAAGGAATTTGGGATTTGGTTGGAAACAATACGCCTGTATTTTTTTTCCGTGATCCAATGAAATTTCCGGATTTAAATCATGCGGTAAAGCGTGATCCAAAAACAAATATGCGAAGTGCCCAAAGCAATTGGGATTTCTGGACTTTGCTTCCAGAATCTCTGCATCAGGTAACCATCATAATGAGCGACCGTGGATTACCAAATGGATATCGGCATATGCACGGTTTCGGAAGTCATACTTACAGTTTCATCAATAAAGATAATGGTCGTCACTGGGTGAAATTTCACTTCAGAACCCAACAGGGAATCGAGAACTTGACCGATGAAGAAGCAGGGCAATTAATCGCAATGGATCGCGAATCTTCCCAACGAGATTTGTTCGATAATATCGAAAAAGGAAATTTCCCGAGATGGAAAATGTTCATTCAAATCATGACTGAAGAAGAAGCAAAAACTTATCGTTTTCATCCTTTCGATTTAACCAAAGTCTGGTCTAAAAAAGATTACCCTCTGATTGAAGTTGGTGAATTTGAACTCAATAAAAATGCAGAGAATTATTTTGCAGATGTGGAGCAAGCTGCTTTTAATCCTACCAATATTGTACCCGGAATTGGTTTCTCGCCAGACAAAATGCTACAGGGAAGATTATTTTCGTACGGCGACGCACAACGGTACAGATTGGGCGTAAATCATTATCAAATTCCTGTAAATAAACCGAGGTGTCCGTATCATGCGTTCCATCGCGATGGGCAAATGCGTGTAGATGGAAATTATGGTGACGCCAAACATTACGAACCTAACAGTTATGGCCAATGGCAAGAGCAACCTTCTGCCAAGGAACCACCATTAGAATTATCCGGTGCTGCTTATGCGTACAACTTCAGAGATGATGATGACGATTATTTCACCCAACCAGGCGACCTTTTCCGAATTATAAAAGCTGATGGCAAAGCTGATGTATTATTTAAAAACACCGCCGCAAATGTTGGCGGTGCAGAAAAATTCGTGCAGATTCGCCACATTAGAAACTGCTATCAAGCAGATCCTGAGTACGGTCAAGGTGTTGCCAATGCTTTAGGTTTAAGCATGGATGACGTGAATAACTTTGATATGGGTCCGTATGATCAATGGGCACCGAAAAAAACGGAATAATTTTTGAATTTTAATTGAAAAGACAAAATTATGACAGAAGTAAAAAAGAAAGATAAAAGCTTTGAACTTTATTACGAAGGAAAAAAAGCAGGTGTTATAGAATATAATACCGACAAAGATGGTATTTTAGATATTACCCATACGGAAGTAGATCAAGAATTTGGCGGAAAAGGCTTAGGAAAAGAATTGGTGAAAGCTGTAGTTGAATACGCAAAGGACAATCATTACAAAATCATTGCAAGTTGCCCTTATGCAAAAAAAACAATGGAGCGAACGCCGGAATTTAAAGACGTTCTGGTGGAATAACTTAATAGCAGGAAATTCCTTAGCCTCATTCTGAAAATAATAATTTAAATTTAAATAGGATATTGGCAGTCTTTCAAATGTGAACTCACGCAGAGTCACATCATAGAATTTTAAATCTATTATAAATATTTCCACAGACTCCGTCTGATACTTTATAAAGTTAAAACCTTTCAGTAAAACACTGAAAGGTTTTTTTGAGACTTCAGGTTTATAGAAAGCGAACGTACAATACAGAAACAAGTGCTCAAAAAAACTAATAAATTTCCATTCGGCAAAGTCAACTTCGGTCCCAAATCATAACAAAAAACTATATTTGTGAAAATTTAAAACAAAATTCTATGAATCCGATCGTGTTGCTGTTGATTATCATTGCATATTTTGCACTTTTACTTTGGGTTGCCTACCGAACCGGAAAAGGAAGTAACAACGAGAGTTTTTTTATCGGAAACCGTAAAAGCAACTGGATGCTTGTAGCATTTGGGATGATTGGGACCTCACTTTCAGGAGTGACTTTTGTTTCTGTCCCGGGTGCGGTTGGGGCAGATAAATTCCATTATTTACAGATTACTATTGGATATCTAATCGGATACATTGTTATCGCTTACGTTCTTCTACCCCTTTATTATCGCTTAAAACTCACTTCAATTTACGGTTATCTGCAGCAAAGAATGGGGCAACTGTCCTATAAATCGGGTGCGTGGATTTTCATCGTTTCGCGATTAGTAGGTGCTACAGCGAGATTATATTTAGTAGTCAATATTTTACAATTGGCGATCCTTGATAGTTTAGGCGTTCCATTTATTGTAACCACGCTCATTATTTTGGTCATGATCATTCTCTATACTTATGAAGGCGGTGTTAAAACAATTGTTTGGACTGATACATTACAGACTTCCTGTATGTTATTAGGTTTGATTATTTGTTCGGTTTATATGATGAACCACCTCGATTTAGGATTTATGGAAAGTATCTCGGAAATGAATAAAATAGGTTATACTGAAGTATTCAACACCGACGTAAATAATAAAGCTTTCTTTTTTAAACAAATTCTGGCAGGTGCATTTATCACCATCACAATGACAGGTATCGACCAGGAGATGATGCAGAAATCGCTATCGGTGACCAGGTTAAAAGATTCGCAGAAAAACATGGTAACGCTCGGTTTTATTTTGGTAATTGTAATTTCCCTGTTCCTCTTTATGGGTGGACTTCTTCATCTTTACGGAAATACGGAACATGTCGTGAGTTCCGGTGATCAACTATTCCCTGATATTGCATTGAACCATATGCCTCCTTTTATTTCTATAATCTTTATCATTGCTTTAATTTCAGCGCTTTTCCCAAGTGCAGATGGCGCGATGACCGCTTTAACTTCTTCTTTATGCATTGATGTTTTTGGATTGAGAGAAAGACCTATTTCGCAAAAAGAGCAGGAGAAATTCAGAAAACGAGTTCACTTAATTGTAGCGTTTGCCTTTTTGGTAATGGTGATTATCTTTAAGCTGATCAATGACAATTCAATGATTGGTCTTATTCTGAAAATGGCAGCATTTACTTACGGCCCTCTTCTCGGATTGTTTGCCTTCGGGATCTTCACTAAGTTTCAGGTCAAGGACAAATGGGTTCCATACATTTGTATTGCGGCACCAACGATTTCATTTTTAATAGACAAATACCAAGAGAATTTCTTCGGTGATTTTAAAATTGGCTTGGAGTTGTTGATCATCAATGGATTGATCACGTTCTTTGGTTTATGGTTGATTCGGAAAAAATAAGCTGGTAAATTAACTAAGATGGGTAATACCAAGATTTTGAACTATATTTGTTTTAAACTGAAAACATGAAAAGCGAGATGATTGATTTAAAAATTAAACTGCAACAATTACATCAAAGAGTTGATTCATTAAAAGATCAAATTAATACTGAAGAAGCAACTAAAAATGCTTTCGTCCTACCTTTTATACAGATATTGGGATATGATATTTTTAATCCAACTGAAGTGATTCCTGAATTCATTTGCGACATTGGAACTAAAAAAGGAGAAAAAGTTGACTATGTGATTAAAAACAACGATGAACCTGTTTTAATTATAGAATGTAAAAACTGGAAGGAAAATGTGGATGCCCATAATTCTCAACTTCACCGATATTATCACCTTGCGAAAGCAAGATTCGGAGTACTTACAAATGGTCATGTTTATAATTTTTATACAGATTTAGAGAAACCTAACATAATGGATGATAAACCATTTTTTACTTTAGATTTAAATGACATCAAGGACTCTTCAATTAAAATTTTAGGAAATTTCACTAAAACCGATTATAATTTAGAAAGTATATTGGATTCTGCAGAAGCTCTAAAATATATTAAAGCGATTAGAAAAGAATTTGATAAGGAAGTTACAAATCCATCGGACGAATTTGTAAAATTGCTTGTTAATAAATTTTTTGACAAACCTTTGACGGCTTCGCGCATGGTAACTTTCAGAGAGTACACTAAAAAATCAGTAAGTAATTCAATAAATGATTCTATTAGTTTAAGATTAAAGTCAGCGTTAAATATTAATGAAAATATCACAAAAGATAAAACCACTGAAGTAGAAGCTCCGATCGATTCAAATGTTGAAATTCCTAAATTTATAACAACGGAGGAAGAACTTGAAGGTTTTCAAATTGTCAAAGCAATTTTGCGGGAGAAGATTGCAACTGAAAGAATTGCATTTAGAGATACACAATCCTATTTCGGAATTTTATTAGATGATAATAACAGAAAGCCCTTGGCAAGATTACATTTTAATTCTTCCAATAAATACATTGAATTATTTCATAATGGTAAAGATTCAGGAGAGAAATTAGTTCTGGCTTCGCTTGATGATATTTATAATTATAGGGAGCAATTACATAAAACTTTTGAAAATTATTAAAAAATTATCCGAGTTCACAACTCGGATTTTTATGTCCAAATCTGACCGTAAATCACTATTTTAGCACCCGTAAAAAAACAACCAAAAACTCATTTACAGCATGAAAAAATTAACTACTTTATTTTTAACATTATTGGCCTTTTCCTTGTCTGCTCAAAATTTTGAATTATCTACACTCAGAATTGGGGAATACAAAATATTCATGAAAAAAACGGAAGCACAGAAATTAGCACAAAAACAATTTCCAAAATTCACTGATTATGAAAATAAATCTAAAGTGGATTATTATGGCGAAATAATAGAGCTGGCAGGTCAAACTACTTACATAAGTGAAGCGGAAACTGAAGTGGAAGCAATACAATATTTAGGGACAAAAAGTAAAAAATTCAGAACCAAAAGTGGAATGGGAGTTGGCAGCACCAAAGATGAATTATTGACTGCATACAACAACTACAGAAACTTTTCTATGAATCAATCTTGGGCAGAAGATGAAAAAACAACCAGTTATTTCACGCTGAGTGACCATGACGCCGGGACAGAGCTTACCTTCAGAATCGTTAATAATGTGGTGGCAGAAGTAACCATTTACATCAACGAAGGTTGCTAAATCGTCAAATTTTCGTACAAATAAATCCGAGCCAGAAACTCGGATTTTTCATTTCCCCAACCCATCTAAAATTTGTAAATTTGCGAGCAAATAAATCAACAAATAATGAGTAAATCTACTGAAGAGCTGAAATCTCTTACGACACAGATTAGAAGAGACATTTTAAGAATGGTGCACGCAGTAAATTCTGGCCACCCGGGCGGGAGTTTAGGTTGTACCGAATATTTTACTGCACTCTATGGTAAAGTAATGAATTACAAATTCCCTTTCACTATGGAAGGAAAAAATGAGGATCTTTTCTTTCTTTCCAACGGACACATTTCACCAGTGTACTACTCTACTTTGGCAAGATTCGATTTTTTCCCGGTTGCAGAATTGGGAACTTTCCGAAAATTGGGAACAAGATTGCAGGGACATCCAACAACGCACGATCACCTTCCCGGAATTAGAATTGCATCAGGTTCTTTAGGTCAAGGTTTGTCAGTTGCGATTGGAGCAGCTTTAGGCAAAAAATTAGATGGTGATGACAGTCTAATTTACACTTTACAGGGCGATGGCGAATTGCAGGAAGGTCAAAACTGGGAAGCATTTATGTATGCCTCTGCTAAAAAAGTAGACAATCTAATTGCAACCATTGACTATAACGGCCGTCAGATTGATGGTGACACCGACGATGTATTAGACTTAGGCGATTTACATGCAAAAATGGAAGCTTTCGGGTGGATCGTTCTGAATGAAAAAAATGGTAACGATTTAGAAGCGGTTATTGCAATTTTAGAAAGAGCAAAAGCCGAAACAGGAAAAGGAAAACCCGTATGTATACTACTGCATACAGAAATGGGTTATGGCGTTGATTTTATGACCGGAACACATGCATGGCATGGAAAAGCACCGAGTGATGAGCAGTTGGATACGGCATTCAAACAATTATATTTAGAAGCTCCGGCTGATTACTAAAATAATTTGGGCAGACAATTCCGTCCTCCGTTCCCGCTTTTTTTATTTTTTATTCAAAAAACAAAAAAGAGCTCCACTCAGGCCGGGCTGCAGGTTATTTATAATTAGAACACTCGCTATTAAAAAGTAATTACCATGATTCGCAATAACTAAAATTCTTTGCGAACCTTGCTAAATAAAATCGAAGATTCAACGAAGTCAAACGCCTTTGCGAACATAATTAAAAGCATATTTATAAAAAAACTTTGCGTCCTTTTCGTTAAAATTTTTATCATTTAAAATACGGAATACCTATTAAAATTCGAACAAAATCGAGAAATAAAAACATCAAAAAAAGTCATGAAACCGCAAGGTTCAATGACTCAGTTAAAAAAAATTAAAAGTTGTCATGAAACCGTCAGGTTCCATGAGTCCATAATTAAAAAGTAAAAATCCTCATGAAATATACTTATACAGAACAAAAAGATACAAGAAGCGGATTCGGTGCCGGCTTGGCAGAATTAGCAGATAAAAACCCAAACGTTGTAGCACTTTGTGCCGACCTTATCGGTTCTTTGAAAATGGAGAAATTCATTGAAAAAGCACCAGAACGTTTTTTCCAGGTCGGAATTGCAGAGGCCAACATGATGGGTATCGCTGCCGGTTTAACCATCAACGGAAAAATTCCTTTCACCGGAACTTTCGCGAACTTTTCTACTTCAAGAGTTTATGACCAGATTCGTCAGTCCATCGCATATTCTAACAAAAATGTAAAGATCTGCGCCTCTCACGCAGGATTAACTTTAGGTGAAGATGGCGCAACACACCAGGTTTTAGAAGATATCGGAATGATGAAAATGCTTCCCGGAATGACCGTGATCAACACTTGCGATTATAACCAAACCAAAGCAGCAACTCTAGCCATCGCCGATTTCGACGGACCGGTTTATTTAAGATTCGGACGACCAGTTGTTCCGGTTTTCATTCCAGAAGACATGCCTTTCGAAATCGGAAAAGGAATAATGCTTCAGGAAGGAACCGACGTTACCATCGTAGCAACCGGACATTTAGTTTGGGAATCTTTATTGGCTGCAGATGCCTTAGAGAAAGAAGGAATTTCTTGCGAGGTAATTAACATTCATACCATCAAGCCTTTGGACGAAGAGATCATCTTAAAATCCGTTGAAAAAACTGGAAGAATCGTAACTGCTGAAGAGCATAATTACATCGGAGGTTTAGGAGAATCCGTTGCCGGAATGTTGTCCAGAAAAAGACCAACAATCCAGGAATTTGTGGCCGTAAACGACACATTCGGAGAATCTGCCACACCAGCAGAACTCATGAAAAAATACGGAATTGATTCTGACGCTGTTCAAGCAGCGGTGAAGAGAATTATGAAGAGGTAATTTCTTTTGAAAATATTTTTGAAACACGTCGAAAGGCGTGTTTTTTTTATTAAAAACTTGCTCGCAATAATGATAATTCTGACTTTGAACTCGTGTTTTATATTCAAAGAAAACGGAATTGAAATGAAAATTAAGAACAACTCAAACGAACCGATTACTAATGTGGAGTTTACCACATCTGAAAATTTGGATGTGATAAGGATCGACCAAATAGAACCGAATGAAAGTGTGACTGAATTCCTATCAATGCGGAATAATAAATCTGACGGAGCTTATTCTCTGATTTTTACTCGTGCGAACGGGAAAAAGGAAATGAGTGGTGGAGGATATTATACAAATGGAGCCTCGCTTGACCGATGGGTAAAATTTGAAGTCAAATCTGATACAACATTTGCTAAATTTAGCGGAATAGGATATTGAAAAAATACTGTGGGCAATCGAGTAGACGGCTCCGCTCATAATTGAACGGAGTGCACCCCTCACACCACCGTACGTACGGGTCTCGTATACGAAGGTTCGCAAACCATCTTTTCAATCGCTCTTTACATCAATTGAAACTATTTCCTACTTGACCAATACCCTAATTAAATTTTAAAATTCCTTAACTTGTAGAAACATTTTAAATTTTTAAAAATGAAATCACCAGAAAAACCCACCCTCTACACTATAGGTCATTCTACCAGAACGATCGAAGAATTTCTGGAATTGTTGAAATCATTTGACATTAAAATACTCGCAGATATTCGAAGATTGCCGGGTTCGAGGAAATATGCGCAGTTTGATCAAGATGCGTTGAAAAAATCATTAGAAGAAAACGGAATTGAATATATTTACATTGCAGATCTAGGCGGAAGAAGACCGGCAAAAAAAGATTCAAAAAACACGACTTGGCGCAATAAATCCTTTCAAGGTTACGCTGACTATATGGAAACTGAATCCTTTGCAAATGGTGCCGCAGAACTGGCAAAGTACGCACTAAAAAATCCAACTGCAATGATGTGCTCAGAAGCAGTTTGGTGGCGCTGCCACCGTTCCATGGTTTCAGATTATTTTAAAGCAAAAGGTTGGGAAGTTTTACACATAATGGCGTTGGGAAAAACGACTGAACACGCTTACACTGCTCCGGCGAGAGTTGTGGGAAAACAAGTTTTATATTCTGAAGAAAATAGTGACTAACCTTGTCAAGGTTTTTAGAGTTGATTAAAACTAGTATATTCACATAACAATTGTATCATTATATAATAAATTATTATGGCAAACAAATTTAAAGTAGGCGACAAAGTCAGCTGGAATTCCGAAGCTGGGAGAGTTTCAGGAACGATTATTAAAGTTCATACCAAGGATTTTGTTTACAAAGGTTATACACATCACTGCACCGAAGATAATCCACAATATGAAATCAAAAGCAGCAAAACCGATCATATTGCAGCGCACAAAGGCTCAGCCTTAACCAAAGAATAATATCATTATTCTACATTTGTACTATGTTTGATTACCGCCTGAAAGTTTTTTATACCGTTGCCAACCGTTTGAGTTTTACAAAAGCTGCAAACGAACTCAACATTTCGCAGCCTGCAGTAACAAAACATATCAAAGAAATTGAGAATCAGTTGAATACCAGATTATTTAACCGAAATGGAACATCAATTCAACTTACAGAAAGCGGACATATTTTAATGAACTATGCAGAAAAGATCCGCAACCTTTCCCGCGATCTTGAATTTGATATTTCTCAACTCAATAAACAGCAAAAAGGAAAACTGAAAATCGGCGCGAGTACAACGATTGCACAATATATTTTACCGGAAATCCTGGCGAAATTTAATTCTTATTATAAAGACATCAATATCGAATTGGTTACCCATAATTCTGAAGATATTTCTACTTTATTAAAAAACGGGCAAATAGATTTAGGTATTGTTGAAGGCGAATCCAAATCTTCTTACTTTGATTATCAGAAATACAAGCGAGACGAAATCGTTTTGGTTTGTAAAGAAAATCATCCTTTGGTGAATAAAAATTTTAAAATAAAAGACTTGTACGATATCGATTTGATCATAAGAGAGCAAGGATCAGGAACGCAGGAATTTATTCAAAATCAATTAAAAAAATCCGGAATTGAACTTAAAAAATTACAGATTATCATGCAATTAGGGAGCAGCGAAAGTATCAAAAATTACTTACTGCATTCTGAAGCGATGGCGTTTTTATCAATCAGCACAATTTTACCGGAACTGAAGAATAATCAACTCAGCGTTATTGATATTAAAAATTTCAGTATTGAAAGGGATTTTAACTTTATTACTTTGAAAGGAGAACAGTCAGAATTGATCCATCTTTTTATGAAATTTGTTAATTATAACTAATTGTTATAATCAAAAACAAAATATGATGAAAATTAGAATGATAAAAAGCGGAGATTTGTTCTATAAAAATCACTTAAACAATGCAAACCACTTTAAACATAGATCTTTTACGAAAAACATTCTTTTTTCTATTGGTCCTACTCTGTGTTTCTCCTTTCGCCAGTTCCCCAGTCGCGTTAGCTTTAGGGATCGCTTTTACGATCATCATCGGAAATCCTTACGAGCAGAAAGTTCACAAATACATTCATCTTTTACTGCAAATATCGATTGTCGGACTGGGATTTGGATTACAGTTAGACGAAGCGTTAAAAGCTGGGAAAGAAGGAATCACTTTAACGATGATGAGTATTACTACAGTAATGGTTCTGGGTTATTTTCTGGGGAAATTACTTAAAATTGAAAGACCATTATCTTATTTAATGTCAGTGGGAACTGCAATTTGTGGGGGAAGCGCTATCGCTGCAGTAACACCAATTATTAAACCGAGCACAAAACAAATTTCTTTAGCCTTGGCAATTGTATTCACTTTAAATTCGATCGCATTATTTATTTATCCAGCAATCGGCCATTTATTAAATATGACTCAGGAACAATTTGGGTTATGGTGTGCGATTGGAATTCACGATACGAGTTCTGTTGTTGGTGCCGCAAACAAGTATGGTGATATCGCCTTGAAAGTTGCAACGACCGTTAAATTATCCCGGGCATTATGGATTATTCCAATGTCACTTTTAACGATGGTATTGTTTAAAACAAAAGGAGCAAAAGTGAAAATTCCGTGGTTTATCGGATATTTCATCATGGCTATTTTACTACACACCTACTTCCCTATTTTTGATGATTTCAGCCATATCGCAACGACTGCCGCAAAATCCGGATTAAATTTAACATTGTTTTTTATTGGTTCTACTATATCCATTCAGACTTTAAAAACGATCAGTTGGAAACCTTTATTTCTGGCGATCGTACTTTGGGTGATTATTAGTACAGGAAGTCTGTTGATGATTTTGAAATAGTTAGTATTGTACTTTTTTTTAGAAATGATTCTATACCAGAAATTAAATATTTTATTTTACTTTCCGTAAATTTGCAACACTGTATTTTTGTTTGTAACGCGTTCAATGATAGCATACACTATTCATCACAAACAAGAATTTCATTTTTACTCATCTTAAAGGAATCCCTTGGAAAGAAAAAAAATCGTTGCCCAAAATTATTTCAGGCTAATCATTGCATCTGTTATTGTAGGATTAGGAAGTGCTTTATTGGCATTTGCGCTCAAACATCTTACGGAACATTTTGAACATTACCTCTTCAATTCTATAGCGGGGAAATACTCTGCACTGTTTATAATTCTACCATCGGTTGGGATCACTGCAATTTATTTTTTAAGAAAATATATTTTTCAAAATCGAAGAAATAAAGGAATTACAGAAATCTATAAAACTTTGGATCAACGAAAAGATCACTTGCCATTTTTCAAAATTCCCTCTCACTTTATCAACGGATTCCTTACCGTTATTTTTGGAGGCTCCACCGGTGTAGAAGTTTCAACTGTAGTTGCAACAGCGACCATCGGAAATTATGTATATGAAAAAGAATTTTCAGCTCGAATGTATAAACGTGAACTAATATGTGCCGGTGTTGTCGCTGGAGTCGCTATCCTGTTCACCAGCCCGATTGCTGGTTTTCTATTTGCATTAGAAGTCATTGCCAGAAAAATGAGAAAATCACTTATAATTGCCTGTACTACTTCAGCGGCAATTAGTTGGGTCTTTATTAAAATGTTTGATTCTGAAAGAATTTTAAGTACCGAAGTAAACAGTTGGAATTATGCGGCTATCCCTTTCTTTTTAATATTAAGTCTATTGGGAGGTGCACTATCTGTCTATTTTACATTTCTGGTAACAAGAATGAAAAAGCTCTTTAGTAATATATCTAATAATTTTATTCGGGTTAATTTAGGAGCTATTGCAGTTGGGAGTTTAATTTTTTTCTTCCCTAGCCTATATGGCGATAGCTATCATGGATTAAGAGAAATTCTTGATGAACCTTTAGCCTCTGTTTCTGCAATACCTGTGTTATTTCTGCTTGCTGTGGCCATTTTAAAACCTTTGGCTTCATCTCTAACTTTAGGGGCAGGTGGTGATGGTGGTGTTTTTGCACCGAGTATCGTGGCCGGAGCTTTTTTAGGTTTGATGGTCGCTTTTATTGGAAATAATTATTTCGGAATGAATTTAATTGCTGTAAATTTTGCATTACTTGGTGCTGCGGTTACCTTGTCCGCTTCTTTATATGCCCCTTTCACATCTGTAGTTTTGATTTGTAATCTGCTCCCGGATGGATACAATCTTTTTATCCCAATCTTGATTTGCTGTTTTATTTCTTATCAATTTGCGAAGAAATTACTCCCGTACAATGTTTATACGTACGACTTCTATCTGAGTTCCAAAACGGCCTCATAAAATAGAACATTTTTTTGGACCACAACGGAGGTAAAAGTAAAAAAAACACATAGCTGCTAAACATTTAATAGAAATCCACCTCATAAGAAATGAAGTGGATTTCAGTAAAAAACAGAAAATTTAGTTTAGAATGTTTTTTCTAAAGCGATTGCTTTTGGAAATAAAATATTGTTTTCTAAGTGAATATGTTTGTGCAAATCCTTTTCAAAGTCTTCTAACATTTTGTAGGTCACTTGATAAGTTCCACAAGCGTCATCAGGGAATTGATAGTTATTCGTTAACTCAGCAATTTTCACGAAACGTTCTCCTTCTACAGTATGTTCATGCTTCATCATCGCTACAGGACTTTCAACAGAACCAAATCTTGGAGCTTCTAAAACTTCCCCACTTTGTTTAGCAGCAACCATTTTTTTAATGAAAGGAAAAAGAATTAACTCTTCTTTCTTCATATGAGCAGCAAGTTCCTGTGCACTTTCAGTAAACATTTTGGTGATTTCAAATAATTCTGGATGTCTGTCTCCATGAACTTTGCATAATTTATTTAAATACTGGATCAGTACTGTTGAATTTTCTTCAACATAACGGTGATGAGTTTTCTCAACATAATCCGCTAATAAATCCAAAGGCCACGTATTAAAATCAATATCTGCTGATTTTAGATTTGCAACATTTGACAGATCATTATAAATTTCCTCAGCTTGAAATTTTTTATTCTCGCAAGCTTCTTCAATCGTTCTATTTCCTTTGCAACAAAAATCAATTTTATATTTGCGAAATACTTGTGCTGCTCTAAAATCTTCTGCGACCATTTCGCCGATGGTTTTCTCTTTAGTTAACATCTTGTCTTTTTTTAAAATTATACTACAAATGTAATCATTATTTTTTAATTCGGACAAATTTATCTTAATTAAAATTTTAGAAATTTACTTGCTAATAATCTGTTTAAAAATAGATGAACTGTGGAGTTATTTAAGCCAAGCTAAACCACTTTCGGTTCTGATCGCTAAATCGTAGAAAGAATATTTTTGAACCATGTTTATAAGACCATCCCGAACTGCTTTAAAGTCATCATGAACGGGGCATGGATTTACCGAAGAACACTTTTGTAAACCCAGTCCACAATTGGTAAAAAGTCCATCACCATCGATAATGGTAACTACATCGAAGATCTTAATTTTTTTTTGCTTGTCAATATCAAAAATAAAACCGCCTTGCTTTCCACGAATAGAAGACAATATATCTTCCCGACAAAGTTGTTGCAGGATTTTAGCGGTGAAAGCTTCCGGCGCATTGACCGCCTCTGCCACTTCCTTTACGTTGGCACGACGATTCTGATGGCTCTGCTGAGCAATATAAATCGTGGCCTTAATGGCATATTCACAAGCTTTGGAAAACATTCGTAATTATTTTATTTAAAAAACTGCCATTTCGGGAGAATGGCGAACATACCCACTGTGATATACAAAAACATATTAGTAACATCTGTATATAAAAAAGTGGACAGAAAAAAGTTATGTGCTAAAAAATGGGTAATTACGGCTGCAGGGAATAAATAAGCACCAATTTTCCTATAATTATAGATAATGATTAAGGATACAATCATGATAACATCAACCAAAAAAATAAAGTAAAAGTACCCGGGAGGAATATTGATTTCCAAATGTTGCGAAAACTCATCAAAATCGATCCCGATTCCCATGCCAGTAAAAAGCAATAAGGCAAGTAGTGATAAAACGAATCCTAAATCTTTCTTCGGACTTTCGTCTGCGAAATTTTCTTTCATAATGGTAAAAATAAAAAAACTTTTGATAAGAAATCAAAAGTTTTAAGTTTAGTTGATAAAAATCAGCAATTTATATAGAAACTGCGTTGATCAATCTGTTTTTGTCAGAAATAAATTCTTCCATAGAAATCATACTTTCGGTACGCATTACATCCTGAATATCATCAATCTGATAAATTATTCTTTTCGCGTCTTCCGTATTCTTAGCTTTCACTTTACAGAAAATATTGTATTTACCTGAAATAACGCTTACGTCTGTTACATTCGGAATCGTAGTCAATTCTTTCAAAACGTCTTGAGTTCTATTAGATTTTGTCAACAAAATACCGATAAATGCGGTAAAATGATAGTCTAATTTTGCGTAATCAATATTCAATGAAGACCCTAGAATTATTCCTGCATCTTCCATTTTTTTCACACGTACGTGAATCGTTCCTGCAGAAACATCCATCTGCTTAGCGATCTCTGTAAAAGGCATTCTAGTATTTTCTACTAAAAAATCCAAGATCTTTTTATCTATTTGATCTAACTGATAATTCATATTTCGGGTTTTGTAAATTTTCTACTTGTATTATAAAATGTTTGCAAATTTACGAAAAAATATGAATTATAGAAAATAAACTTAAAATTTAATAAATTTTAACTAATAATTAAAAAACATTGTTTAAATCCTTATTTAATCGTGTCGATTTTGATAGAATCGGTTTTAACTTTACTTTTGTTCGACTGCGATTTAGGTTCTTTTTTCTTTCTTTTGAAGATAGTATTGAAACTTTTACTGTAAACGACCCCAACTCCATAACTTTGATTGGCACCCGCATTTCCGGCGGAAGTCCCATTTAAGCCAATATTCGTTGGCTTCGAATAGGCCCTCAACAACCTTGTTCCATCATTATTCTTTGACCAATCGTACTCTATTATTCCTTCACCTGAAAGATAGTCATATTCAGCATTTTCAGATTTTGAAATTGGAATACCCAATCCTGTTTTTACCGTGACCCGTGGTGACAAAGCAAAGCTTACACTTGCATTAGCACGGTCACCAGTATTGGATCCAGCATCTCCTTTCAAATAATTTAAATCGACTTGGAATTCATTACTAATGTTATTCAGTACCGAACCAAGTTGTTTAAACAGCATATTGTAGCCAGAGGTTTCCAGGGTATTTCCAAGAGTGATATCGAAAGCTGAGTTACCCACATTGAATGTATTCATTACGAGTATAGATCCAAACTGAATAATTTTCTCATCTTCATTACTCATTTTCTCCGCCAGTGTTTCTTTCAAATTACTGGAGACATCCTGCGCAGAAACACCCAGTTCAATTTTCGGATTATTAAGAGTTTGCGTAATTCTGGTCGTTAACAGAACGTTTATAGGCTGCAAACTGCCCATATTTAAATATTGTCCTGCATTGGTTACTGTCCTTAAATAGGTTGCATTAATATCGAGCTGTGGCGCCATCGCATCACCATCCCACCTGATAGAACTTCCTTTAGTAATTTGGAAGGTTCTGTTCAGTATCGCCTTAGATACAAAAGAGCCATTATCTACAAAGTAATTCCCATTCATGGAAATAGCACCAGTTCGTCCCATAACAAAACGAAGTCGTTCCGAATTTCCACGAACCGTAATATCCCCGATATCATCTCCTACAAGAACGTTTACAGTTGTACCTTTGTCTACTGCCAAATTAAAATCAATCAACATATTGGCTTTTGATTTCTTTTTCGTTTCAGTTAATACAATCCCATTTTCGTCCCGCTCTAAAAACCGAAGCATCTTAAATTCTTCCACATTTGAAGTTGAGTTAGAATTAAAAGTAAATACAGAATTGCTTAAAGCGCGCATTTCTGGGGTAGAGATGCTTAATCCTGATACCGGACCATCGACATAAAGTGTTCCTGTTCCATATATTCTACCCCAAAACAGGTCATAATCTTTTTGTGTCGTGTTCAGCAACATTAAATTATCCGCTCTCATCACTAAGTTGACCCCCATAGAAGATAAGGTTTCAAACTGAATCGCTCCAGAAATTGATCCTTTTGAATTAGTTCTCCCATCTTTCACCCCGATATCATTGAGAACAGCAAGTCCTTTTGACAAGGAGATCACCGTATCGTCCAATTCATAATCTACTCCCGTAAAGTCGAGTTTCAGACCAAAGCTGCTTAAAGCAATATCTCCACTATAATCAATATCACTTAAGTTCCCAGCAATTTTTAGATCACCTGTAGCTTTACCTCTGAGATTTGAAAAAATACCTTCTACGAATTGTTGTGCAAAAGCTAAATCAAAATCATCCATTTTTGCTAACAAATCCAATGTAGGAGAAGCTGTATTATTATTAATGGTGCCGGTAAGATGAAGATCATTTGCTCCGATAAGACCAGCACTGGTAGAAATTGCTTTTATATCTACATCAAAAACATTAGGTATTGAACTATTTTTGGTAATAATCTCAATATTCCCCAATCCTTTACCATTCATGAAGATATCAGTAATCCCAATATCAATAAGCGGTTCAAGATTATTTTTATTCATGTTAATACTAAAGGTTCCATTTGCGAGCCCGGTAATATCCATATCACCATTTCCTTTGATTAATGCATAAGCTTTTGCAATATCCAAATTTCTAACTTCTCCTTCTACGGAAAAATCCTTTGCAGATTTGAATAAGGAATTCTTAACGAAAAGTTCACTCGCATCTGAATACAACCGTAAATTTTCAATCAGAAAATCACCCGATTTTTTCCTGTAGGTTATCGCATGATTAAGTTCTGGACTGGTATCCACACTCCAGGCTATATCATTAAATTTAATCGTGGTCGGTTCAAATCTAAAAACAAAATCACCAGCTTTGTTTGTTGACTGATTAAGATTAACAGCGTATTCTTTCAATTCTTGCTTTACCTCTTCTTCCGGCGTCCCCAGTTTAAAATTAGTCGCAAGGTGCAAAATCTGATTATTTTCATTTCTTCCACTTAAAGTAATGTCTTTAAGAACATTTTTATTGTATTCTATTCGATCAATTTTGGCAAAGATCTGTTCATTTAAATTCGCAGTATTAATCCGAACCATTAACTGATCGATCATCGCGCTGTCCCGAGTAATCTGGTCTCGTTCTGTGAATTTATATGCCGGATTCGCTTTAGCCAATGCTTTGTCAGCATCTGTGATTTCCTGTTTTTTAGTCATCACATATTTTAAGCTTTCAGCATCTACATTAAGAATCAAATCATTAGAATTCCCATCATAAGAACCATTGGCTCTTGCGCCTTTAGGAATATGTAAATCGGGTAAAAAGTAATTGACCAAGCGTTGTTTAATATCAAAATCCATGGTGAAATTTTGACCTTTATATAATTTTCTCGGCGGTGGCCCTACGAGTATTCGCCCGAGTCCATTTTCGATCATTCCCGCTAGATCACCCAGATTAAACCTTCCCGCAATTTGCCCGTTCACTGCACCTGGAGCATCAACTGAAACAATTCGGTTTCCATTTTCAAAAAATGCTTTTACCTTGGCATTTGGAATTAAAAACTTTTGATTATTAGCCGCAAAATTGACATTTTGCAAATCAGCGTCTAAAGTAAGATCATTGATATTGGTCATCGAAATGTTACCATCAACTAAACCGCTAACAACTTGTGATCCTTTTCCACCTGTAAAATAATTAATATCTAAATAGTCAACATCTGCCTTAATATCCGCAAATAATCTTGGGGTGCTAAAATCAATGAGCCCTTTTACACTTGCTTTTGCCTGGTCATCATTTACGTTGATAATCCCTGTATACTTCTTATGATCAAGTACACCTTCTAAAAAAACATTGTTAATCACTTTATCGACAATTTCAACCTTTGAAATTTGCGATTTCGTTTTTAGAACCATGGTATTTACATCGAAGCTTTGACCCTGAACATTAAATTTCCCACTGATTAAGCCAACTTCTTTGTTTTTAGTAATAACCGAGGTATTTAGATCATTGACCTCCGCAAAACCACGGTATTTAGGTAAATTAGTACTAAAATCCGTTAAGTAAAAGTTATTGATTTTTGCCTGCCCGATCCCGGTTATCAACCGTGCATTCGGAACATATACTTCTTTCGGCGTTACGCGAACTGCTCCATCATATTTTAATCTACCAAAATCATCGGCAAAATTTTTCATTTTAGAAGCAATGAAAGTTGGCATCATTGCTTTCAGATCTTTATAAGTGAAGTCAGTAGAAAGATTGTTGGTTTCAATCTGAAAGTTTCCCTTTAAAATATTGGACACTTTCATGGTTCCGGTCTTAATGTTGACTTGTGGATTTCTGACTAAAAAATTGTCCAGATAAAATTTATTAAGTGGTCCAGTCATGGTCCCTGAAATATTGATTGGCTTATAGTTATCCCAATCGGTTACAAAATAACTTATGTCATAACCACTGATCTGGCTCCCTTTTTTTAAATTAAGATCCCAGCGAACTTTATTTGTAAAATCTGAAAATGAGCCTTTATTCAAATTAAATTTTAAATCTCCCTGAAGCAGCGAATTATTTGTATTCAGAGTCAAGTCCTTTAGCGAAAGAAATTCGTGCGTTAAAGAGAAGTCAGTAGAAAAAGTATCCACAAAATGTTTTTTACCCCATCTTTCAGTAGTAAAACGCATATTATTAATTTGTGCAAATACGTTTGAACCATTCACTCTTAATTCGGGAATTACCAAGTTGAGATCAGTTGCGTTAAGCCATCTCCCTTCTTCGCCATCATGATTTTGATTAATGATGGAAACTTTGGAATTGGATACATATATCCTAGACTTTAATTGAAATGGATCTTGATGAACTTTTTTCGATGGAGTATTGAATAAATCAACAAATCGTATAAAATTGGAAATACTATCCCCTTTATAGGTAATCACCTTCAGATCTAATTTCTTTAATGATAAAGACTGAAATTGAAGGTTTCTCGAATTGCCTATAATTGAAAACCAGTCAGAATCCGCATAAAGTTCTTCTGCTTTTAAAAAAGGAAATTTTTTATAATCTCTCACAGACACGTTATGAATGTGAATATCCCCAAAATAACTAACATCAACACTTTCAAAAGACATTTGCGATTTTAGATCCGTGTTGAGCTTGGAAATTACTTTCTGTGCAGCCCAATTTTTGGTAGCCGGCAAGCTAACGATAATGATAAAGGATAAAACAAGAAATAAAACACTCCAGAAAAGAACCAAAAGAAGTTTTGCCCACCATTTATAACTCGTTACATCTTTTACGGCTTGTTCTCCAAATTCCTTAGCGGTCTCCACAGGATGGTTAATGGCATCAGATGCAAGGTTGGTTGCACCTTTAACCGTTTCTATTACGGTTTCCTGAACATTTTCGACCCCTTTTTGTACAGAATCACCAACGTTTTCTGCAATGGATTTTTTGTTTTCGTTATCGTTATTATTCTCTAAATTTGCCATTGTATGAGTGACCCAATAATTTTAGGTATAGAATCTTCCTGCGACGATACTTCCGTAGCCGTCATCAAAGGTAATAAAATCCTTTCCAACATTGCTGCAAATCAAGAAATACACAGGGAATATGGAGGTGTTGTTCCAGAGCTCGCTTCCCGAGCACACCAACAAAATATCATCCCCGTAATTGATAAGGCAGTCAATAAAGCAAATATACAACAAAAAGATATTTCTGCCATTGGTTTTACGCGCGGTCCAGGACTTTTAGGATCGCTTTTAGTAGGAACTTCATTTGCAAAATCATTGTCGATGAGTTTACATGTTCCCCTAATTGAAGTCAATCATTTGCAAGCACATATCTTAGCTCACTTTATTGAAGATGCTAATCCCAAACCACCGCATTTCCCTTTTCTTTGCCTCACTGTTTCTGGTGGTCACACGATGATCGTTTTGGTCAAAGATTATTTCGATATGCAAATTATCGGAAAAACGATTGATGATGCCGCAGGAGAAGCTTTCGATAAAATTGGGAAAATTTTCGGTCTGGATTATCCTGCAGGAGCAATTATTGATAACCTGGCTAAGTCCGGAAATAAAACCGCTTTTACTTTCAATAAGCCAAAATTAGAAAACTACAACTACTCTTTTAGCGGAATTAAAACTTCTGTACTTTACTTCATTCAGAAAGAGGTGAAAAAAAATCCGGATTTTATTAAGGAAAACCTCGACAACCTATGTGCTTCCGTCCAGAAAACGCTGGTTGATATTTTGATGAATAAATTAGAAAAAGCAGCTTCAGAATTAAACATTAAAGAGGTTGCTATTGCAGGTGGTGTCTCCGCAAATTCTGGTTTGCGAGAAGCCATGCAGAAAAACACAGAAAAATTAGGCTGGAACATTTACATTCCTAAATTTGAATATACGACGGATAACGCTGCGATGATTGCCATGGTTGCCAAATTGAAATACGATCTTGGTGAATTTGCAGACCTTTCAGTTTCTGCAACGGCGAGATACGATATTGAAGGAGAATTTAAAAAAGATTTATAGAAAAAACTAATAGAAAATAGACGGATTGATTTCTATTGAGGAATTATGAATAATCACCGGCAAATAATTAAATATTATGAAACTTTTTTT
Organism: Chryseobacterium sp. SNU WT5; assembly: GCF_007362475.1. Classification (NCBI taxonomy): domain Bacteria; kingdom Pseudomonadati; phylum Bacteroidota; class Flavobacteriia; order Flavobacteriales; family Weeksellaceae; genus Chryseobacterium; species Chryseobacterium sp. SNU WT5. The sequence continues at coordinate 2,365,682 of NZ_CP041687.1, read as the reverse complement.
TGGAGAAGTAATTCCTGAAATCATTATCAATGAAGAAGAACAAACGCATATTGTAAAAGTATTGCGAATGCGATCAGGTGAAGAAATTTTCGTCACGGATGGAAAAGGAAATTTGGCAAAAGGAACTCTTCATTTCGAAGGAAAGAAAGTTTCGCTGGATATTTTAGAAATAAAAAATAATCTTCCCAATTTTTCAACGCAACTTCATATTGCCATTGCCCCAACGAAAAATATTGACCGAATCGAATTTTTTGTTGAGAAAGCCACCGAAATGGGAATTTCTGAAATTACTTTATTACAAACTGAAAATACCGAACGTAAAAATTTGAATATCGATAAACTACGAAAACAAAGTATTGCTGCTTCAAAACAAAGTTTACGTTTCCACTTTCCTATTGTAAATGAATTAACAAAGTTTTCTGATTTTATTAAAAACATCAATCCGGAAAATACTTTTGTCGCGCATTGCAATGAAAATTTGGAAAGAATTGATTTAAAAGATTTAAAAACTCATGAAAATATCACTTTTCTAATTGGTCCGGAAGGTGATTTTTCCGATAAAGAAATTCAGCTTTTAGCGGAAAAAGGCGTGAAAGCAGTTTCGCTGGGAAAGCAAAGATTACGAACAGAAACGGCGGGAGTTTTTGTAGCGGCCTGGAATTACGGTTTGATGTGTTAATGTGAAATTCATTAGAGTTTTAAAAATAGAAAATTTACACAAAATCACTTTCTAAAAGGTTCTTTATTTTATTTCTCTTGTAAATATTTGGCTAAAATCTGTTCGCCACTTTTAATAGAATTTACCGCCCAGCGTACTTTCATTTCCCACAATTTTTCTTCAGAAAGCTTATAATTGAGATTAGATCTCATCAATTTCTGCTTCAATTCACAGACACAAATTGCTGCTGCTACAGAAACATTAAAACTTCTGGTAAAACCATACATCGGGATGGCTAAAGTGTCATCCGCGAAATCTAAAATCTCTTCTGTAACACCCGCTGCTTCTGTTCCGAACACCAAAGCAACAGGTTCTGTGATTTGAAAATCAGGAAGAAGCGTTGCATTTTTTTCCGGCGAAACGGCAATGATTTTATAACCCCGGTTTTTAATCTGATTAATGGATTCTAAATTGTGCGGAAGTTTTTCCACCTCCACCCAGGTTTCTGCTCCCTTGGTCACGCGAAGATTGGGATTGAATTCATGTTCACTTTCCATGGCCACGATTTTATGAAAACCACAAGCTTCGACGGAACGGACAATCGCGGCTGCATTTCTAAACTGAAAAACATCTTCGATCACAGGCAAAACAAAATCGGAACTTTCGGTTGCGAAATGGTTGATCTTCTGAAGCCGTTCGTCAGTTAAAAATTGCTGTAAATATTCGAAGGTTTTTTGGTTTTTCATGAGGCCAAAAATAAGGATTATTTTAGATTTTATCTGTCACGAATTTAAGATTGAAAATGGATGATGGATGATGGATGATGGATGAAAGATGAAAGATGAAAATTAATTTATTAAATAGAAATAAAGAGTGGAATTATTAAATAAAATTCCAGCATTTTTTTCCTAGGTATTTAGAATGTGAGGCGCGAGCGAAGCGAGCGCCGAAAAGTCACTTAATCGAGAATTTACATTTTAATAATGCCACCTTTAAATTAATCACTTATTGAATTTGGTTGCGGGTTTGCGATAGGGATCGCAGGGGAAATCCCGGACCCGCCGTGGCGGGGAGGAATTGCAACGGAGAGCCCGGTTTTTTAGATTTTTTGGGAGGGCATTTAGGCTGGTGAAAATCTAAAAAAATCGCCCAAAAAGGAATTTTTAATATTCTGCGAAATGCTGTATTTTTGGAAGATGAAAAGAAAAGTGCTCCTGATTTATACCGGCGGGACGATCGGCATGGAAAAAAATTACGAAACGGGCAGTTTGCAGGCCTTTGATTTTGGAAATATATTTCAGAAGATTCCTGAAATGAAATTGATTGAGTGTGAAGTTTCTGTTTATCCATTCAAGAAACCCCTTGATTCATCAGATATGGGACCAAAAGAATGGAAAATGATGGCCAATCATATCGGTAAAAATTATGAAAATTACGATGGTTTCCTAATTCTCCACGGAACAGACACCATGTCTTATAGCGCTTCTGCTTTGAGTTTTATGTTGAAGAATTTACGCAAACCTGTTATTTTAACGGGTTCACAATTGCCTATTGGAGATTTGAGAACTGATGCTAAAGAGAATCTGTTAACCAGTTTATATTACGCCAGTTTGTATGATGGGGATGAAGCAATGATTCAGGAAGTGGCGGTTTATTTTGAGTACAAATTATTGCGTGGGAACCGAACTTTGAAATATTCTGCCGAGTTTTTTGACGCGTATCAAACGCCGAACTACCCAGTTTTAGGACAATCGGGTGTTCATTTGAATATAGAAAAAGATTTTTTGTGGAGATCTAAGACCAATGAACCATTTACGGTCGATACTCATATTTCAAAAGATGTTTTGTTCTGGCGGATTTTCCCGGGAATGCACCTGAATCATTTTACAGAAATTCCCAATGTTAAGGTTTTGGTTCTGCAGGTTTTCGGTTCTGGAACTATTTTTAATACAGGTCAGACCAAAAAACTCTTACAAACACTAAGAAATAATGGGACAGAAATCGTGGTAATCTCGCAGTGTGTGTCGGGTGGGATCAGTTTTGGAAAATATTCTAATTCTAATATATTCCGAGAGATTGGCGCTATCAGCGGAAACGATATTACAGCTGAAAGTGCTATTACTAAAGCGATGCATCTTTTAGACAATCCTAATTACGAAGGAAGTTTTGCTGATAATTTCGTGAAGAATTTGTGTGGTGAAGTTTCTGAAAATTAAACTTTCAAATTTTAGCGAGTTCGATTTTTAGAATTCAATAAATTACGCTATTTTTGCAGTCTTCAATTCAGAGAGGTGTCCGAGTGGTTGAAGGAGCTAGCCTGGAAAGCTAGTGTACGGGCAACTGTACCGTGGGTTCGAATCCCATCCTCTCTACTAGTTTCGCTGAAACAATTATGGATAACGCTTTTTTTCATAAGTGTAGCGAAAAAGTAAACAAATGTAAACAATTGAATTTCCACCGCCCCCGGTATCTGAATATTAAAATTTCAGATTATGAAAAACAATTGGACCACACCAAAGGTCAAATCTTTTCCGTTAGAAAGCGGTAAGGATTGGTACGTTTGGTTTCGTTTTAATGGCGTTCTAAAGTTCGTTAAGACAGGAATAAACAAAATTCCAGATTATACTGAACGCCTGGAAGAAACAAATGCACTCGCAGATGTTTTGAAAGATAAATTACAAAAAGGCTGGATCCCAACTAAGAAGGAAAAAGAAGTCGAAAAAATCACTTTACTTTTTAATAAAGCTTTAGACTTCGGGTTAGAAAAAAAGAAACCTTCTATCAGCGAAAAAACGTACCTCGACTATCGTTGCACCGTTCGGTTTTTCAAAAGCTCTGCAAAAAGACTGGACTTTGATCGAATCAATATTGCGAACTGCGAAAGGTTTCATGTAAAATCCATCATGGATGATCTTCAGCAGCAAAAGAAATGGACTGCTAAAAATTACAATAAACATATCGGATATATTAAATCCATATTCTCCGAGCTGGTGGAATGGGAGCAAATAAAATCTAATGTTGTTCGGGATATCCGGATGCAGAAAGAAGAAAAAACAGAGGGTTATATTCAACTCACCCATGAGGAACACATTTTTGTTTTTACACATTTAAAAGAAATTGATTTCCATTACTATATTTTTTGTTCAATGGAATATGACATGGGAATTCGACCGAAAGAATTGCTTTTGTTAAAATGTGGTGATGTTGATTTGAAAAACGGAATCGTCAAAGTAGGATCTGAAGCATCCAAAAATAAAAAAACTCGTTTTGTTCCCATTATTGGAAATACTAAAAATTTGCTTGAAAGTTTTGATCTAAGCAATCCGGAATATTATTTATTTGGACGTCCAAAACCGTATGGAGCGAAATTTTTTAAACATGAATATTTCTGTCCAAAACCCTATTCGATCAGGCGGACCACTGCTACAAACAAGTGGAAAAAATATGTGATTGATGGTTTGGGAATTAATAAACATCTATATTCTTTAAAACACAAAGGCGGTAATGATAAATTGAAAGCGGGATTGGACATTAAAACAATCAGTGAGATTTTTGGACATTCCACGGAGAAAATGACCGAGATCTATGCGAATCATATTAATGACCTTCGATTTGCAGAAGCTAAAAAAGTAGATTTAAAAATCTATTAAATAAAAAATCCGCTCCTAGGTGCGGAGCGGATAATCAATTAAAGTTTCTACAAAGCAATGATATGAAACTTAGGTGTAAATGTAAAGCTTTAAAATGAAAATGACACTAACAAAAAAAGCTCAATTTCTGGGCGGTTTCAAACATCTCATTTTTTTAGGGTTAGTAAATCAGGATATTTATATTTTAAAGTCCTCCACATTAGCAGAATTGTAAAGCAGGGGACTGGCTTATAAAATTAACTTATAAGTGAATTGGCTCATTTATTAAAAACCTCTTTGTATTTTCCGTAGGCTTTCGCCATTGAAATATTATAAGGTTCACGCCCCCACACTTTAGCCATTTTCGCATAGGCTGAGCCGTTGTAAATTGAAGCGACTGTGTGCCAATCTCCTGTTTTCAGAGCGAACAAAAGTTTAGGATCTGTTAAAATGAATTTAGCAATCTGATTGATTTGTTGTTCTAAACCTTTCTTTGCATCGTCCCACATAGCACCAACCGTTGCAAATCCAAGCCTTTTGTAATGGAATCCCATAATCTGACCTAAACCAATAGAAGTTGCTTCCATCGCTTTGTTTGGGCTCTTACTGAATGCATCATTAAAAGCAATCCACTCTTTAGATTGAACATCAACTTTATTAACTGACCAAGCACCAGAGGGTGTATAAGGTGCAAGTCTTTTCATCCAAATTGGTTCGAACTGAATTAAGATTTTACCCGTTTTCTCATCGAAACCTTTTCCACCTGATTCTACTTCAATGAATGAAGCGAGTGCTGCAGGTTCCAGATTGTTGTTACAAGCAACTAATCTTACTATTGTTTGGAGCTCTTTATTCATAATATTTTATTTAATTTATTTACATAAGTTTTCCAAAGAACTTGAATGGCAATAATGAAAGCCATTCCTAAAACTGCACTCAAAATATACCAGGCGAATTCTGACCATTTGCTTTCGGTTGCTTTATGTTTGGTTACTGATTTATAAGTAGTGTTTGTTTTATAAGTCGTTTTAGTCTGATAAGTAGTAATCAGTTTTTGAGTAATTTCAGTTTTTTTATTGACCGTCTTTTGCTGATTACTGAAACTTAGTTCCCCCGTAGTCTCGCCTTCGATTTTCTGACCATTATGAATGAATATAAACTTTGCAGGAATATCGCCAATTGGTTTAATTCCTAAATTCATATTGTTTTCGAAAATATCTAATAATGTCTTTTCTGAAAGTTCAGAATTGGTGGAGCCTTTTATTTCGGTGGTTGATTGCTCCGACTTTGTTTCTTTGATAACCTCTTTTTGGCTTTCGGCTTTTCGAGAACCGCAACTCAAAATAAACAATAAGCTAATCCAAATAAACTTTCTCATTGTTGATGATTTTATAAGGTTTTATAAATATTTTCTCTTTGTGAAATAAGCGATAAATAAAGCCACGCCTTATGCTATCGTAGCCGTCGGGAGTGGTTATTTCCGTTACTGGTTCGTTGATGTTATTAGCCTTGATGGCTTGTGATTTTTCTAATTGGTTTTGAGCAATATTGTCTCGGATTGTTAATTTTTTAATGTAGGTTTTGATTTTATAGATGAGCGTTTCATTTTCGTTATCTATTTTATCCAATTTTTTAATTATCATTTTTGCTTCTGCGTTCGCTTTGTCGAGTTGATTTAATTTTTGTACAATACGCAAGGAATCAGTTTGTGAGTTTGCGAAGCAGGAAAAACCAAGGAATAAGAATATTAGATTTTTCATTTTAAAACATTTTTAAGATTATCATTTAATTTTTCACTTGTGGTTAATTTTCTTTCCAAAATTCTTTTCAGACGGTCGGCTTCTTCGAGTTTTTTGTTTACCAATTCTTCTAAATTAGTTGTATTTGATTTCTTGTTACAGCTATCTAATTCCGCTTGAAGTTCATCTGCATCACTTCTATATTTTTTAATTTGAACTGCATAATACTGAACGGCTTGATTAATTGAAATTATTTCTTCTCTGCTGTTTTCTTTCCCATTTTTTACACCCTCTTTATAAAAAACGATAGCAGTACAAATCCCTGCAATTATTATCACGAAAATCAAAATTCCGAATCCGTATTTCTTTTGCAGGAAATCCTGGATAAAAGTCATTCTATCCTCTACGATTTCGGCACCTTCTTTTAAGTTTTGCATTCATTTATAATTATTTATTCATTTTTATCTAGTTTTTAAAGACCGCCATTTCTAACGGTCTTTTGATTTAAACTAAGGCTTTTAAGGCTAAAATTTGCGCTCTTGTAAATTCAACCCCACAAATAGTGACGTGAGTGTCTGTATTTTTCCCTATTACAACCTCATTATTTCTTGTAGAAATTGCGTCTTTTCCTATTACAGTAGTTCCACTTGCATCAACTTTTTGCCCTAAAATAAAACCTGAACCATCACCAATAAAAACGTTACCATTACCGTTCACTAAACGCCCTCCAGAGTTATTTCCAAAACAAGCATTATTGTTAGAATTTGTCGAATTATACATCGAGTAATAACCAAATGCGCAATTTTTTTCACCCGTTAATTGGTGCATTGCGTAATTTCCAAATACGTTGTTTTTAGAACCCGATATATTGTATGTCAAAGTTTGCGCACCAAATGCGCAAGTATCGTCGTAGTTTGTTTGTTGTGTTGCGCTTGCGCCTTGATACCAACCACTCGCATAAACCCCATACAAAGTATTTCTATATCCTTGAATTATTCGAGTTCCCGAACCATACCCAATACAAGTATTGTCATCTCCAACTTCTAATTTTTCAAGTGCGCTATCCGTTAAACCAGTATTATGACCGCCATTCACTAACTTTGAAAGTGCTAATCTTCCAAAGGCATTATTACCTACACCATCTTCGAAATTTTCTAAAGCACCAGCACCAAAGGCTGTATTATCAAATCCCGTTTTTAACTTTTTTAAGGCATTCGAACCAAATGCAGTATTAACCCCTCCAGTAGTAACGGAAGCCAAAGCATCACGCCCCCAAGCAGTATTCGACGCTACACTTGCAACCGTTGCACCACCAGCACCACCACCATAATAAGTACCTTGTGGAATATCTTGATAGTATTGTCTTATTCCTTGAAGTCTAATTTCGTTAGTTGTAGTATTTCCGATATTTAATTTATTGCCATCTTTTAATAATAGATCAAAAATTAAACTCTTTATTTTAGTTCCCAAAACTCCAACAAATGGCTCATATTCAACGGGGTTAAACGTGCCTTCTTTTACTATTTGCCCCGTTTCGCCCGTGCCGTAACTCACCGATAAATAAGCTGAACCAACTGGACTTGTAACATTCATTGAAGAAAATCCGTTACTTATCAAATTTTTATCTTCATCAAACCACGCAACATCATAAAGCCCTTTAAAAGAATAAGGTTGATTTGATTTCACCCGAATGTAAAAAATACCATCAAAATCACCAGTATCAAAGGGTAAACCAGTAACGGGGTGAGGTCTTTTTTTAGTGATTATTTTTGCTGGATTTAAAATGTTAGCACCCGCTGGAAAAGTATCTGAAATTGCAAAATCTGTTTTTTCGGTAGTAACTTGACCATCTGCAAGTTCATTGTTTTTCAAACTCAAAAACACCGAAACCACCCCATTTTTAACATTAAATAAAACATTATTCGCATCTAAAATTGTTTGCGTAATCGGGAACTTTAATTTATTCGTTGCATCTGCCAAAGTGTACCAAGTAGAAGTAACATCTATTGGTTCTACAACTCTGTAACTTTCAAACAAATCATCATCACCCGAAGTCCAAGGTGTGGGTGCGTTGGCTTGGGTGGCGTTGCCTTTGATGCCGGAAATAACCTGATTAATTCGCTCATCAGTTTTTTCAAATGAATCACGAACGTCTTTTGCTGTGATTTTTTTACTTGAATTGTCTGGTAGCTTGGAAAATATATAGTCTAAAATACTCATCGTTTAATTTTTAAAATCGTCTGAAAAATCGTTTGAAAATTGTCCGTAAATAATTACTATTACGGCTTTTGTAACGCACACACATACTGTTTTCATAAAATCGTAATATCCACTCATGTCTAATCATAATGTCCGAAAGCAAATCCGGTGTTACCTGATCGATAAGGTTGATTTTCCCTACATCCTCCACAGTACTTTGTGTAAAAAGGAAAATAAGATTGATGGCGACAAAGCCATTCATGCATATTAACCGCTAATGGTCCCATTCTTTCTTGCATCGCATCCTGCATTTTAAAAACCACATCATTTCGAGACCCACTGGCCATATCTGTAGAACTGATGCTTCTCGGATTATTGGTTTGTTGCCCCTTTGCAGTTGTTTGAAGCCAAGAAGGAACAGTCGTAACAAAATCAACACACTCGGCGGTTAGTTTCCAGAGATATTGATTCCAAAGCTTTACAATCCACTCATCTTCAATAAACTCAATAGCATTCACGATCATTCCTTCTTGAAGGTCCTCGTCTTGGAAATTAATATTCTGTTTTGCATAATCAGCTCTGAGTTTTGTCAAGAGATCCGCTTTGTTCAAGTCGGTGACTTTTACATTCTTTTTATCGTTGATGTTTTGGTAAAAATCATAGCCTAACTCTTCAACAATAAATCGTTCCTCAGCAATAATGATATTGTTGAGAATCTGGCGCTCACCTACATCGCTGGTAATCGCTGCATGAAATATTACCTCATCTGGAATAATCAAAACATTGCGGTTAGTTCTGTTGAGTCTGTACATTTTTTCCTTTAGTTACTTCGGAGATTAATTTTTTACCACGCTCGTCTTCTAATTCATCTATACCTAATTTCGTTCGACCTTCATTTACGGTGATGACGGAATTGATTTCGATATCTTCCACAAGATCTTCAATGTCGATGGAGACGAATTCAATATCTTCATCTGACCACTTCGTCTGGCAAAACGCATCCGTTATTTCTAAAAAAGGAAGAAGGAATTCTTCTAAAATAACTTCACGCGTAGGTTCAATGACCGTTTTATGTTTGATTTTGAAAATACTTCTCAAGTAAGTATTACCACCATTTCCTAATCCTTTTGAATTGTTCTGTCCGTAAAGAGAAGAATCCCAATTATTTGAATCAATAATTTTTTGTTCAGCATTCTCATCCAACTTCAGGAAATCACCGTCGGTTTGTTTGGAGAAATTTTCTACAGTTCCACCGCCCTGCTTTGTTGAAAGAACGGTCCATCTTCCACGTTTTCCAGGTCCTGTATGTTGTCTGCGAATATTGGTAGCAACTTTAGTCAATTCAGTATCGGTGTAACTACCTTGAAGCATAATTGCACCACCAATGACCATATTATTTTCAAAATTGTCCAGGTTATACCTAGCACCATTGTATTCTAATATTTGCCATGGTAGACTGGAAACATTTTCTGGCAAACCATAATAATCGTACCCATCCATATCATTTTTAATATGAATCATGCATCGTTCGGATCCGTCTTTAAATTCTTTCCACTTTGTTTCCTCTCCGTTATAAATAGGTAATTCCACAGCGTTTTTATCATCGATCACCCAATCTTTTGAGCCTCGGAATTTTTGGGAAATTAGAACAGTTTGGGGAATGTCATTACTATCAGGCGCACCCAATCGGCAATCTAAAAAAGACCGTACATAAGCCATTACTTTTGAGGTTTCACCTACTTTAATCCTGATTATTTCGATAAAAACATTTCCAACCCGGAAATAATTACTGAAAATTCGATCAACAATTTTACCCAGAGACTGGCGTCGGTTGTTAATTTTTTTTTGAAATAACTTGAAATCTTTCATTATTTCATCAGTCGCATCCTTAATTCTAATTCCATTTCCTGAGCAGAAAAAAACCTTAGAATTAATACACGCTTGGTTCGTTGGACTTAGAATAGATGATTCCTGAAGAACACTAAAGTAATTATCAGTAGGATTAAGAAAAGGGATGTATTTTTTGTCACCATCGAAAAGATCAAACGCGGTAGAATTTCCTTTCCCTTCAAACGGGATAGGATTTAACACATCTAATTTCACCTCATTGCTAACACTAAGGCTTGTCTCTTGTGTCGGCGTTTTTTGGGGTGTTGCGTTGTTTTTTCGTCGGTTTATTGTCGGTGCTGACATGTGTGGTTTCTTCTAGTAGTTTTTCTTCCTTGATCTGGTTCAGTTCTTCCTGATCCGGCAACTCTTCAAATAGGTGGAGTAAAGACTGATCATTGCTATTCTTGGCCATCTCAGCGAGAATATGTAAATCTTGTCTTTTACCTAATGGAAGAGCCGAGTTATTGAATCCAATTACGGTATCCAAAAACTCGGTTTTAATTATAACTTCCATAATAATTTACGGAGTGTAACCTTCAATGAAAGCATCTAACGATGCACGTCCACCAGTGTACTCCAACGGACCGCGTGAGTAAACTCCTTTCAAAGAAACGGTACCGCCGTTTTTACCATCGAAAGCCGCCCCAAGTTCAATAACTGAACCGTCGTTTTTCATTTTGAATTTTGGAATAACAGAATCATTAACGTATCGCTCCGCAACAACGTGAATTGTACCGGTGGTGTCAACGATTACTAAACCAATATTTGAACAAACAGAAGCTGCATCTAATCTGGCCATGAAATTCGTAAGACTATTACTCATTTTTGCCAACTCTCCTACAATTTCGTAATCCCATTTTACTGATCTTCCGGAAATGGTTTGAGTTGCTTTAAATGTTCCTGTTTCCTCTTCGATTCCGATTGGGAAAAGTCCGCCTCCTGTTGCTACTGTTGCTCCAGCTCTTAAAGCCACCGCCGTATAAGGTGGTAATAAAAGAGCGGCTGTTGCTGCTGCTTGTGTGAAATTCAAATCATCCGGATCGAACCAGAATAATTCAGAGATACCTCCCGAAAGAGTTCCACACGCAGTTTGATATGATTGTGCTTGATAACCTAACATCGTATTTTATTTAAAGATTAATAATTAATTATGCGATCTCGGTTTGAAGAATCACAATGTCTTTTGGAGACACGATCTCAGTCCCGGCAACCAATTCTAACAAGTATTTCCAATGGAAATCATCTTCAGAATACCAAACTTTCATCGCTTTTCCTTCTGTAAGGTTTTTGTTGAAGTTTTTATTAGTCGCCCAAATGAAGTTCTTTCTCAAAGTCAAGATACATGTATGCGCTTGAGTACCTCCGTTCAGTTTTCTTAAAACTGCTTTCCAAGTTGGTTCAACCAATACAGGAATACCATCAAATTCTAAAGACGGCTGACCGTTTTGATAAATATTGATGTTCCCAGAATTTTCACCAATTGATTGGTAATATCTCCAAAGACCTTTTGCCAAATCGTAATCGACAGTGAAGTATTTCTGACTGCCTAACGCATTTTCTAAAACCATCGTTTGAGCATCTACAGCCGTTTGAAAAACCGCGTAGCATTGAGCCGGAGTTAACGTTCCTGCGGTAATTGCACCTGCAACGGTTGGTTTGTAGTCTGGATTATTAAGCGCAATGTAATTTTTGATTTTGGTCATTACCCCATCAAAAATATTCAAGGAGAATTCATCATCTGATGCTCTTGCAACATCACCCCAATAGGCGTTGGTTGCGATATCCATTCCCACCGCTCCTTTAAAGAACTGAAGAATGAAATCTCTAAATTTTGGAGATCCTTCAGAAAGATCTTTCAAACATCCTTGGTAGAATTCTACCTCACAAATTTTGGTAGCACCGTAAATTTCATCAACTGTGATTTTTCGGGCTCCGGATCTTGCGATTTTTGACCAATCGACTTCACAGGCAGCATCCTTTCTTCTTAAGATATTTCCTCTTTTGAAAATATCAAGAATCGGAGTACCCTTCATCATCGATACATCATCGACGATGGTAAACTCTTGCAATGTTCCGTTATACGCACCGTTGAAATCAGGCGTTAAATCCTGGAAGTGTGGAGCAATTAAAAAAAGGAAAACCGCCTGAGCCGTAAGTGTAAACTTTTTCATTGTATAAAATTTGAATTATTAAAGATTAAATAGCAGCGTTTCCGAGGTTTCCAGTGCTGGCTGCAAGCGCAAGACCTACCCCTCTCACAGAAAGATCCGCTACGGCTCTTTTTGTGGAAACTACTGTTGCTGTGATGGTAAAACCACCGTTCACATCAAATGGAGCGACTAAACTCAGAACTACGTTTCCTGCAGCTGCTGTAATTTGTCCTTTTACTTCATTTCCGTTTTTATCGATTGCCCACACATTTACTGCTTTGAAAGAATCTCCCGCAGGAAAAACACTCGCATCGGTAACGGTTAAGGCTTTCGTGCCTGAGTTCAAACTGTATGAAATTGCGGGCTGAAAACCGTTAACTCCACATCCGCAAAAGCCTGTTAAGGCTGAATTATCAAATGGATTCATTGTATATTATTTTAAGAATTAATCGAATGAAACACCTGCATACTTTTCATTGTCCTCGTTTTTCGGAGGCTGAACTGCACCAACACCGTTAAGGATCTTTTTTTCAACCTCTGAAACACGATTGATCAAGCCTTTGTAATCTTCATTTTCTGCAAGATTTAAAGGAGCTGCTTCGGCAGGTTTTACGGCATCGGTAATTTGTGTTACCATATTTTCTGGCAAACCATCTTTAAACATTTCAATCACCGCATTGGTGATATGTTCGTCAAATTTGATTTCTGCGAGTGCATTGGTGATTACATTAGTCAATGCTTCGTTGGTTACTGGTTCCGGCGTTGCACCTTCCGCACCTTCTGCGGGCTTTGGTGTTACGATGTGATTACTAAAGGCGTTGCTTACAGCTACACCAATAAGGGTTGCTAAATTTTTCATATCTAAATTTTGAATTAAGTTTTCGTTGGAAGGTTTGTTTACGAAAGAATTGTAAACATTAAGCGGATTTTGGTTTTTGAAAGCCCAATCATTTTTATTGATTGCATTTGAAACATTAGACTCACCGATAGTTTCTTTTACAAAACCATTATCGGTTACTTCTTTGCCGTAAAACCAAGTTTCTTCATTCATCCAATTTTCAATTTCATCAGCTGTTTTGCCTGTTAAATTGGAATAGAAATCTCTGATGTTGTTATTGAATTTTCTTAAACTTTGAGCGTACTTTTCAATATCATTTACATCACCCCAAACGCCGCCAGAAACATTATGAATCATGTAATAAGCGTTTTTGGAAATCTTTGAATTTTTGGAAGCAGAAAGAATGTAAGTTGCAGCACTGCAAACCATTCCGATTCCTATGGTCTCAATATCATAACCGTCGTTTTCCAACTGTTGAATGAAATCATGCATTGCCATTGCGTCGCCGATTTGACCTCCAAAAGAATTAATAGTAATTCTGATATTTTTGATCCCAGAAGAAATGACTTCATTACGGAAAGATTTGAATGAAACCGAAGAATGCTCATTGTACCATTCTGATAACCATTCTTTCGTCTCCGCATCTACGATAGTTCCATCAATAAAAACATCTAGCCTATCAGCGGATTTATTCTCTATATGGTAATTAAAAATCGGTAGTTTTTTCATTAGTTGTACTTTCTTTAACAAAAGTAGAAGTAAAATGAAACGATTGTATATTATACAACAAAAAGCGTTTGGATTTTACAAACGCTTTTGATTTTACTTATTTAAAACATCTTTCGCAGATGTCGTTAACGGTGCCTTTCGGAATGTTGAACTTATTGGCAATCTGCTGGAGAGAAAGACCACGTTCCCGTTCTATGCAAACTCGTAATTGATTCATATTTGCGCCGCTCATTTTACAGAACTTCTCAAAATCTTCAAGCGCAAGGCGCAAGGCTATATTGGTGTAATCTACGACGTTCATAATGTTCCAATTTCGGTTTGCTTATTCTTTTCTTTTTGGTACTCGGTGACTTCATTTGGATTTAAAACTACTTTCTTAAATCCTTCACGTGAAAGTGTTTCCATATTTTCTTCGATCCGGTTCAAACGATCAGAATTGTAATTGTCTGCTTTGTCTTCAAACTTAGAAATCTGAGAATTGAATATTGGAGGTTGCGTTCTATTCCAATTAAAGATACCACCGGAAGCGAATTTCTTCATGGTTGCACCACCAAACCAATCTACACCACCACCATTTGCATTGATACGACTTGCAATTTGTGAAGGTGTACCGGTAACGGAATAGATATTTTTATCTTCCATTGTCCGGGCATTGATTATTCCTTCTTTGCCTTCCATTTCTGCAACTTTTTGTCCGGTTTGTGGATTATAAACGGGCATTCCACCGTTGCTGTGAGATGGTCCTCTTAACTGTCCACCTTGACCGAGGAACTGTCCACCTTTTTTATACTGAGCAGAATTCACTGCAGATAAATTTATAAAATACTGACCGAACGCCAACGCTGCTAAAGCAGCATACATTGCGATGCCGGCTGCTCCTAAAGTAATACCATTTAGAGGATTTTGAGCAGCTGCAACGCCAATGTTTGCTAATTGCATTGCCAAGGCAACTTTTAGTTCTTGCTTTTTAACTTTCTTCAATCGTTCACCGGCTTCTTTATCTGCTTGTTTCTTTTTCTGCGCAGCTTCCTTGTCTATAGCCTCACGTTCACCAGCAGATTGAGCATATCTCATTTGTTGGTCACGTTCTAATTCAATTTTACTATAGGCGAGTTCCTTTGATTTTTCAATTCGGTCTCTTTCTGCATCAAAATAACTATTCATTGCTAAAGTGGCGGTTTCGAATGACTGCGCTAGAACCTCTCCTAGCAATTCAGAACCATCGACATCTGCACCGTTCTTATCTTTCCCAATACTGAAAGTGCCATCAGAACCCTGCATTCTTTGTTTGAAGAAAGAAGCAAGTCCCGAGGTTCCGGAGCCTGGCATTCCCGGAGAATATCCTGAACGTTGTAAGTTTGTTTCCTGATTGGCTTTAGAACCTTGTAAAATACCTCGCTCTTTTAATAAACGATTATACTCCCGCATCTCATTGTTGGTCAGTTTTCTTTGACCTAGTTCCATGTTATAAATTGCGAGTCGTGCATTTACATTCCCAAGTTCTATATTGGTATTATCTAACTCTAACTTGGCTGACAATCTTTGAAGATCGATTTTTTTCTGCTCTTGCGTTAGTGATTTGTCGTTGAGAATATTACGACGCAGTATGGCTCCCTTAATTTCAATTTGATTTTCAAGATATTCTGATCCCTCATCAATAAGATCTATTGTGGCCCTAGTTGATGCAATTCTGGACTGAAGATTATTATTATTTTCCTCATCTAATTTTTGCTGAAGAACTCTACTCCGATCACTCACCTCTTCAATCATCTTTTTACTTAAATCGTTTTCAAGATCAATCATTTTTTGATTGTAAATAATCTGCGCAGACGTACTTTCGTTGTAGTAGGTTTTTTGGGCTTCTATCTTTTGTAAATCGGTCGCGTACGGATCGTTCAGAACTTTATTTAATTGGTCCTTTGCATTATCTTCTGCCAATTTCAGTTCTTGATCATTTCGTTTTTTGAAGATCGCGTAAAGTTTATCATTAGCCTCGCTTTCCGCTTTTATTTTATCTAAAATGGCGCGGGCTTCCTGTTTTCTTTCTTCTGCATTGCCCCCTTTTAAATAGGCGATTTTCTTGGTGAAATACTTCTGATTTTCGGTCAAGCTTTTTGTGATGTAATCTTCTTCAAGGATTTCACCTTTAAGGAATTTGGTTTCGATAATTGCAAGTTCACGATCGCGATTGGCTTCAAGATCTTTTAGGTAATCTCTTTGATAACCATCTAATCTAGAACCACGGTAAGCTCGTGATGTTGAACCTTTGCCATTTTTCCCAATCAATCGATCCAATTCTGCCTGTTTATTCTTTAATTGTGACTGAACGGAGTAGTATTTTTTAGACCCAATAGTTGCATCTTCAAACTCTTTGTTCAACGCATCAATTTCTTCACGAAGCCTTTTAATAGAATTTGCATTGGCTGCTACATTTCCAGCAGCAGCACCGCCCAAAATTGGATCATCTGGATTGATTCCTTTTTTAGAATTACCAGCAATCACATTTCCAAGTTGATTCAAGTCTTCTTTCAGGCCTTGTATTTCTGAGCGTTGTTTTTTTAGTTTATCAACAGAACTACCATCTCCAATGCCAATATCTGCACCCATTGATTTGAATGTTTCACCAAAATTCCTTTTAGACCAGAAATCAGACTTAACATATTTATCAGCTTCTTTCTCTGCATCGGAAAGGGTAATTTCTTTTTCGAATAATTCAGCGGCTTTTTTATCGTAGATGGCCACGGCTGCTTTGGCTTTTGCAACTTCTAATAATTTGGTTTTGTAATCATCTAAAATTTTTGTTCCCTGTGCGGTATGGAAGTTACCCAAAGTAAGACCTTCCAGATATTTAGGATCAATGGCAATGATCTCCTGCATTGCTCTTTTTTTGGTATCAAGAGAATTCGCATTATTTTTTATAATGGCGGTTAATCTTTCTAGTTTTCCCATTTGACCAGAAATAGTATCGGAAACCTGTTTGTTGATTTCGGCCGTAACTTTCATTAAAGCGGCGTTTTCTTTCAAGGCTTTTCCATGCGCTTTCAGTTTTCCAGTGGCATTTTCTGTTGAATTTGCAAATGCAACTGTTGCAGCACCCACGGCAAAAAGCAACCCGATGACAATTCCCCAAGGTGTTGCTGCTAAAGTAAGATTTAGCCCCATTACCAAAGCTCTTAAACGTGCGGTTGAAATTCCAAAAAGATTCATGGTGAATATCAAAGCGGTATAAGCGCCATTAACAATACCCAAAACTAAAGCGTGCGCATTTTCCAAAACCATCGCGGTTGCGATTAAGGCGTTACCTACTCCCATTCTGATAATGTATGCACCAATAGCGACCGTATTTGCTGCGATTGCTTGTAATTTGGCGTAGTAAGCAAACGTTAATAATCCAACAAAGGAAAGCCAAACAGAAAAAGGAATTTTACCGATAGTTTGTGCTAAAAGTATGATTACAGAAACAGTTGTGCTTACCAAAGAAATGAATCTTTTATTGCTACCGACTTTAGCGATCATATTATCTAGTCGATTCAAATCTGCTTGTAAACCTTGAACAGCTTCACCGCCGGTACCGAAAGATAGTTTTAATTGTTTTGCAAATTTTGGAAGGAAATCTTTCGAATAAATTTCACCTTTACTCATCGCTTTATCCAATTCTGCGGTAGTCATTCCCATGGCACGCGCTGCAATTCCAAATGCTCCAGGAACACGCTCCCCGATCTGTCCACGTAGTTCTTCAGCCTGAACTTTTCCTTTGGACGCTATTTGTCCAAATGCAAGCATTACACCATTGGTTTGTTCCTGGCTTAATCTAAGATTCGCGGAAGATTCCGCAGCGGCTTCAAAAATATCTCTCGCCTGCTGTGCTCCACCTCCCGACTCTGTAAAGGCTGCGAAAAATGTTTTAAAACTTTTGCTGGCATCTAAGGTTTTTTGTCCAAGGCGTTCTGAAACATCAATAAGAAATTCCTGATTTAATGCATAATCACCTGTTTTAGCAGAAACTGCTTCAATTGATTTATTTAAGGAATCGAAAGCAATAACATCGTTTTTGATTCTAGTACCGACATTCAATGCAGCCTGAAAAGACAAATAACCCAACGCAAATGAGGCTAATTGTCCTTTCATATCTGTGAAACTCTGATTAAAAGTTTCTGCAAAATTTCGAACAGCTGCTGTTGGATAGTTACCGACGTTCAATCTGAAATCTCCCTGCGCTTTATTAAGAGCGAGCATTTGTTGATAATATTTTTGTGATTCCGCTGTTGCTTTTTGAAACCGTTGGGAATTTATACCATAAGTTGCGCCGATACCCAGAGCGTTTTTCTTCGCTTCTAGATATTGGCGGTTAAGTTTCTGATAAGCCTCGTAGGTTTTTGCGGTCGCCTGCTGATTCTTCAATTCTTCATTGGTCAGCGCTCTTTTAGAATTTTGAAGGGCGATGGTTTCAGCACGAAGTTTTTTTGATTCAGATTGCTGTTTGACGAGTTCTACAGTCACCTTCTCTAGTTCCAATTTCTCTTTGGTTAATTCTTCAGTATTTCCGAAGATCCCTTTCGAACTCGCCTTAACATTTTGAAAAAGTTTCTTCGTATTCTCAAAAGTCTTATTAACCGCGTCCATTTTTTGGAGCAAGGTTTGTTCACCGTCCAGAGTGATCTGGTAAATTTTTTCAATCTTAGCCATCTTAATCTTTTATTTCTCGTGGTATATCACCGTACAGACAGATCAACTGATTGTAAGGCATGTCAAAACCCGAATTACTATTGCTGGTTATTTTTCCCGATTTTACACTATCGTTGCTGGGAAATGAAAAGTCGATATCTCTTTGTGATACCGGAAACCACTGGCGCAAAGTTACCGACGTACTATCGTTGTTGAGCGGGTTAAACGCTTTTACGTTGATGATTTCCCAACGAATTCCATCAGTTGTAATATGCTCCCGATGAAACCAGTTCGAAATATGACTGTTGGTGATCTTGAAGTTGGTGTAATTCCAAACGCCATGATTCATAATGGTGAGCCTTTGGAGAAAGAAGCGTTTCATCAATCCAAAAGCGATTGGTGAGCTTTTGCTATCGCCTATCCTTTCATCGGTATAGGAGAGGCAAGGATCATTCTCTCCGCCCGGTTTGTAATTAACAGCGAACATATATGGAAAATCCGTATAGGTTTCTGTAACTCCTTTCTGATCCTTTAAACGCCAACCACCAACACCCGAAACGCGGCCTTTGTAATAACATAATTTCGGTTCGAATATATTTTGAGCTTCACCGGAAGAAGTATTAGAAATGTTTTCTGGAACCAGGCAAACCATTTGAGGTGAAATACCTGTGACATCTTGAAAATCATTACAGAAATAATGCATGGTTGGACTGAAAAAACGGTTTTCGAATTCGGTTTTATCTTTGAATCTTTCGGAGAAAACGTATTTGCTGGATCCTAAGAGAATTTTATTTCGATCCTGAACTACTTTCAATGCACCGTCTGAAGAATCCTGTTTGAATTTAAAGACGTATTCCCGCGCTGCATCTGAGTAAAGAATGATTTCACTTTCTTTTTCTACGTCTTCAATATTGGTCCAGTTGAGCGTTTGATTATTGAAATATCCACCTGAAACGGTCGCTAAATTGTTGGTTAACGAATATGGGTGAGTAGGCTCAATGAGAACTGTTTTTTCTGCATTGTGGGTTGCAAAAGAAAGATTACACGTATCAATAATCCCTTTGAAGAAATCTAAAAACTTGTATTTTTGAAGCCCCAAATAATTATCAAAATCAACAGTACCACCTTCTGGTATTTTAAAAAATTCTGTTTTGAATGAAAGAACAGAAATATTTGATCTGCAAACAGTCGCTGTATTTGTTTCTTTAGAATTGACCACAATGCTACATTCAATAGTGTCATTCGGATTAATTTCAACATCAAACCAATCATAAACCACACCGGCGTCTGCACGTCGTCCAAAGGCCGGAGCTTTAACATAATTAATTAATTTCTCCTTTATATGCACTCCATTTTTAAACCAATTCACATAAATATAGAAATAACTCCCCATGTCAACGAGGGAATCAAAACTAATATCAATTCCAAATCTGGATTTCAGTAAACCAAAATGTGGCGTATTATATTTCCAAACCATACGAGGTGAAATGTAGGAATAGTCTCCACCAGGAATTGTTGAATTGTTATCAGCGAGCTCTTTGGAAACATTGAAATCAATCTCTTGATAGAGATCGCCTTCAATTCTGTAAGTATACTGACTTTTCGCTTCAATTTTGTGAATATCATATTTTGTACCTTCAGAAGTAAGAAACGCGCCCCAAGTCCAAGGCATTGTCAGGCGACGGAAATAATCGGTATTAAAAAATTCTGATCTTATAGAATACCCAACACTTTTAAAAGCCCAATAAATAATCCAGTACGGCGAAATACTGGGTTTCATATTCTCAACAGAATAAATGCGATCATCCCCGCCTTCAAAATCTAAAGGAACGGCATATTTTACCGGAGCAAAAACAAAAGGCATATTTTCATTTCTGCCATCATAAGCCCACGAATCAATAATGTTTTGCTTCGTAAAATCGAGACTTATATGCTTCAGTAAATCGTAAAGTGTAGTATCATTCAAAGCCAGAATCCAATCAGAATTCCCACCGAATGCATTTATTTTAAATCCTGTTACTCGACCATGCTGTTTTTTTGCTCCTTTTGTAATTGCTTTACCTGAAAAAACCTCATCACCATAAGCGAGAATTCGCAACGGCTTTATATTTTTGCTTTTTTGATCTGCAGAAACATCGACAACAGCGTTGGTTCCAAACGAATTTAAAATCTGTTGGTTTCTGAGTGTGCCAGGAAGATTAATATCTAACGCTTCACTCCCTTTCTTTTTCTGAAAATCAGAAGCATCTTCAAAAGCATAATCAATGGTTACAGGAAAATCACCAGATGCAATATCATAATCCAACTCTTCTTCCTCCAGATAAATTTTTAAATCTTTCATCGGAAATTAATTCTTTGATTAGACAATTGACCTTTCACCTGAATTTGGAATTCAAAAATATCTTTGGCTTTCTGCGGTATTTTGCATTCCTGAATTAAAAAAGGAACGTAGTTTTTTTGAAGTGAGTTTTGGAAACCATTCTCAATATCATACTCAATAAAATGCATCGGCGAATTGGCGAAATCTTTTATATATGATAATTCACTTTCAAGATAAAAAGAGGTTTCCAGTTCAAACTGATCTTCGGTAGTAATATTCTGACGATAACGGCCGCCTTTGGTAACGTCAAAGTTTCTCGACTGTGGTTTTTCCCATACTCCCGATTTTGATTCCTGCATTCTTTCCAGATGACGGAAATTCAAAGCATCTAACTGACCCATGGAATTCACAAAATGAATTCTGATATCACAACAGCATTCTTTTTTATTCAGCCGGGAGGTCATTATAACTTCATTGTTTTCATCGATTGCCTGAACCTTCCACTCTTCAACATCGGGGAAATAGACTTCTGGAAAGAAATCTTTAAGATTGGTTGCACCTTCTGGTAATTGTTGTACTTTTTTCATTAATCAAATTGCATTTGTAGATAATTGGTGAAAACTTGTAGTGGATCAGCGGTATGATAGATTTGAAATTCGTGGATAATCTGCGCAGTGCCGACTTCTTCAATTTCACTATCGGAATTAAATTGAGTCAGCTGTGAGGGCATCACTTCTGTACTGGAGTAATTAGATTCTGTGACAACGGTATTATTGTACCTCCAGGAATTATAATCAAATAATTCTGTAAATTTTATCCTTAATTCGGATGCAATCATGCCTTTGCTTTCATAGAAATTTTTAATAGTCATGCCTAAATCGATAGAATAAAAAGTTATAAAACGATCCGGTTCTCCAATTATAGGCCTAACTCTGGTAGAATACAAGCCACCAGTTGCAACGACATTATCAAAATCTTCCAAGGTTATTGTTCCAGGTGCTGGAGTTGTATCCTTGATTTCGTAAATCAGTATATTTGATTCTGCGAAATTTGCTTTACTATCGGTAACAATAGCCTTGTATTGATATTTACCAACAGTCAATGTGTTAATATCAAAAATGTTTGTAGCTAATTCTCCCAAAGAGATCCAACCAGCATTATTTGTATTGCTGAATAATTCAACTTTTTCAATGTCACTATCTGGATCCTCGGGATAGGTTTTTATTTTAATTGGAACAAATGCTCCAAATTTTAAATCAAAAACTTTTGGAGTTATCGTTTCTGAACTATCATTAGTCAGCCATTTTATGTTGATAGTCGGGGGATTAGAAACTTCGTTTATATCATCAGCCCAAACAATCTCTCTTTCATATTCCTGGAAATCAGTTGAGCCTTTTAATTTTGCAAATAATTTCACCTTTCTGATATCCTTATCACTCAAAAAAGGAAAGTATGAACTTTGATCAGCTGTGAGGAAATTTATTTTATTTCTTCTTGTTAGCGGAATGGCTTCATTATTCCAATCATTGGTTTTAAATGAGCTACACAGTGAAATTATATCCTGATTTTCTTCATTCTGAATCAAAATATTTAATGCAAAAAACTTATTTGACGACACCCCTTGACCAGTGCTCGGTAATGTATCATCAGTCCCTGGAATGGGTGGCGTTTGTTCAAATTCATTAAGACCACTTGCATTTAGTTTTGAAGTTCGCAACTTAACAACAATGTCAACTAATGATGAGTTATTAATTTCGATTTTATTACCATCGATTGGTGGGATGAAATACGTTAATCTTTCCTGAACTGCATCCTGAATATCAAAAGTATATTTACCTTCCTTGTCCGCCTTTGAACTGAAAAAGGTCCGGTAATACACCGAATTAATATATACATCGCAAAGGACTAACGTTGGAACTCCACCGGTTGATGTTGTTGCGGTACATGCAATGACCATCGGTTTATAAGCAGATAGTATTTGATTGGCAGTCGGTTGTTGGGTTATGATTGCTGGCATTATATGATTTCAGATTTTTGTTTAGCGACTTCAAATTCAAATATTTTATCGGTTTTTCCGTCGATGATTTTATCAATGATCTTTTCGGCCTTTTCCCAGGACAATGAGATAAATTTTTTCCTTTCACCTGTGTTGGAAAACTGTGAAGATGCAGCGGTTGACATTCCTTCTTTTTTATGTTTTCTTGCGGTTAAGAAAGCCGCTTCTTGCGCTTGAATGGGTGGTAAACCTCTTAGTAAAAAATATTTCTTTAAATCATCTACAGAAGGTAGTTTGCTACTTCTTGGACTTAATCCCTGATCCAAACTAATAGAATAATCCAAGGCGAAACCGCGTAAAACATATTTCCGATTCATTTTTTCAACCCGGAAAGAATTGTTTATAGATGCCTCCAATGATCCAGTCAAGTAATGACCTTGATCCCTTAATTCTTGGGTGAGAATCTTGTTTAGTTTTTCGCCCGCTTCTTTTAAAATGATCTCGCCGTTCATAAATAATTAAGTTTTTGATAAGAAACTTCTAACTCCATTAATGCAGGTTTTAGATTCCGGAAACTTGACAGAACATTATTGAGGCACAAAGGACAATTGCTCGCTTCTTTGTGAGGCTCTATGTAAGTAAACCAGATCTTAGAAAGTAAGATCATGTGCTCATCCATATTATTTGCTTTGGCATTTTTGATCGGGTCAGCCTCAGTAAGTAATCTTTCACTTCTGATTCTGTCCGGAATCTGCATAGCCAAGGTTTTTAAATAACTCATCAGTGTTGGTGTTGTGGGTGAATATCGTCGGTGCTTAATAAAATTGAAAGAGAATCTTTATCGAGGTGCTGATACTCGCTGTTTTGACAATTAGTATTTTCAATCACCTTCATGTCAAATGAAATGGCAACTCCTGAAAGTTTTGAAGTTCCCAGATAAGAAAACCGCTCTACCATATCCAGCGATGTTGAGAAAAGTCGAGGTGTTAATTTTGAAACTTTATCAAGAATATTGATAAAATTCAAGGCGCATTCCCGCATATCTTTCCAATCGTAAATGATCGGATGACCAGTTGTATTATTGGCCAAAGAATATTTAATGCCAAATGATCCGTTCCCTTGTTGAACCACGAAAACCATTTTCATTTTATATTCTGTGCCTCTTTCTTTAGGAAAATCTATTGGTGGAAATAAAGCAACCAAAGGATATTTCTTTGGTTTTAAAGTATTGATAATGTAGTCGCCGACTTTCTCATCATCAAGGCTGGAGCCGTACCCAGTTGCGATAGAAAACCGTCCGCCGATTACAGCGGATTGTGAGAATATGTTTTGAAATAGCGTATAAATATTAAGTTCATTCATTGCTCTGGTCTTTTTTTGTTATGAAGGCTCGTCATGTGAAAGCCTTTGCAGAACCGGCAGAAATAAACCCGTTTCGGGATTTTCTTTCGGTGGCTGGTTCGTTTTATTTTATTGACTTCTGTTTTGGCTGCGCGCCAACTTTGATAGATGACTTTTCCACCGCATTTTTCCCCATCCATATCATCGCTTCCAAAGATTCATCGGACATTTTTCTTCTTTGACCAAACTCTTTTCGTAGATCGGACAGCCACAGAACTTGCAGGCTTTCTTTTTTTCTTCCAATGCTTCATTCGGTAGTATTTTGGTGAAAGTAGTTTCCACAGCAAAAGGACAGGTTTCGCAAACCGCCATTCTTTCAGCAGAAAGTTTCTTCTGCTTTTCGGATGCATAGATCAGTGAACTGAACCATCCTTTTGCTATGTGGAAAATATTAATCATTATCGCATCCAGAAATAAACTCCCAAACCTCCGAATGCCATACACGCCAAAGCCACGGTGATAATCACACCGCAGCCAATTGCTATATTTTTGTTCTCTTTTGTCATCACCTTCTTTTTAAATTGGGATTCACATTTTTACCGTTTGATTTGGTCGTTTTCGCCGCTTCTCGGTTCATCTCATCTACCAATTTGTCTTGAATCGGTTTCATCAACACATTCCATCGCTCTCCCATTTCTTCGACTTGAAACATCAAGGCTGTATATTCATTGATCGTTAGTCCTAAATCTTTTGCCGACATTCCCGGAAGATTATTAAGAATATGCGACATTTCGTAAAGGGAAAGATCTTCAACGCTCATCGACTTCAACACATCGTTGTAATCTTTGATGTTGATATTCAAGTCATGCAATGATTTTGCATTGAACATGGCGAACGAATGGGCGATCACGTCCTCAATTATTTGATCTTTAGGAAAAGTGGTTTTCTTTAACTGCTTTTCGAATTCGGCTCTGAAATCTTTTTGATCCATACTTTTTTAGTTTTGGGTTTATAATTATTTTTTGAAAGTCTGTTTTTTAAATAAGTCGCTGCGAACTCTTCTCGCTGTTGTTTTGATAATTTCATTTTTAAAAAAAACCGGCTTAACTATGACGAAAAACCGGGAAAACTAATAACCATGAATGCACGTCTTTCCGTGCTGTCAACTTTTGCAGGTGTGGAAAAGATTGGACTCGAACCAATGACCCGGGATATTAAATATCCACTCATTCTAACCAACTGAACTACTTTCCCATTTTAAAACAATCCGAACCGAGATGATTCGGATTGTTGATTTTATAAGTCGTTATATTCTTTAGGACCAGACCTTTCGATCTTTCAGATCATGAATCTTGGGGACCTTAGGTTGTCTCTTCTTCAGATACGGTGTAGTTTTGTTTATAAAGTGGGCCAACATTTCTGCATCTTCTTTAAATAGTGAAACCGATTGCGTTTTTTCTCCATCTTCCGAAGTCAGCGATAACAATAATTTTTGGGTACCGTCATCAGTCTTGTGAATTTTGACCTCTCCTTTCATGTCGAACGTATCACAGAAAACTTGATACTGGCTGGTGGGTTGTGCTGCTTTTTGCATTGTGAAGATTTTTACCAATTGAACTTCTTGATCGTTTACCATTTTACTCGAGACGAACTCGGTTTTTGAATTTTCCTTCGTGTCGGGAATGGTTGCCCCGGCCCACGTGAAAGAAGTAATTAATACTCCTATCATTAAAAAGGAAGCTAGTCGCTTCATGATTTCTTATTGTGCATTGGAATTTCAAAAACATGAAATACCAATCCTTTTTCATTTAATTGATAAGTCCCAATAAAAGTATGTAATACACATGGGTGTAATTCTTTACCAGTTCCTACGATCATAAATTTTCTTTTTATTTTTGGTTGATCCGTGTCAACCATTACCCAAATACAAGGAATTCCATTTTGCAATTGCATTGACAGTATTTCGGCACCTTCTGGGATACTTAGTTCATTAAACTCGTAGGGAATAGTGTATTTGTGAATTGTTGTCATTTCTTACTTTCGTAGTATTCGTTAATATTTTCGTCAAAATCTTTCTGGTGACTCGACCAGATCAAGATGTCATAAGCCTTGGTTTCTTTGATGTTGTCTAAATTGCTTTGTCCGTTACTCTTGTAAAAAACGCTCGCATTTTCAGCAACGTAAATCATGAAACTCATCCAGCCCCATTTTTCAAAATGCTTTGTTAAATTGGGTCCGTTACTTCCTTTTGATTTCCCGAAAACAGAGAACTTTGAAGAAAGGCAATCATCGAACTTTGCAAAAAAAAAGCGATATCTAAAACAATATCCATAGGCAAGTCTGCCATCATCTTTAATCTTTCGCTTTGTTCGAACTCTTCACTCAACCAACTTTCGTCTAACTTTTCATCTACTTTCCGGAAATAAACAACGGCCAATCTTTGAAGCGCTTCGAACTTTCCGGCTGCAAAGTTTTTCATATCGTTGGTGATCACTTTGCCAAGAATCAATTCATTGAAAGTCATTGTATTTTCAAAAGTCATTTGCGGGCTTGCTATGGTCCACAGTTCGTTTTTAAAATGATAATTCTCGTACAAGGTTCTTTCTTCTTGTGGTTGAAAAATCGGAGCGAGAGCATTGTCGAAAATCGAAAATACATGAGTGATATCCGTTTTGTAAATTTCTTCCAAAGGAATCCCGGTAAAGAATGAAACCGACTTACAAGCCATATCCATTTTGATTTCAAAGAACTCTAATTCATTATCCGGATCCGCTTTGCTTAGAAATGTTTCTAAATCTTTTCCGTATTGCAATTGAAAATCAATAACCTGCTTCAAGGTTATTTCGCTCAATGAAGCAGGACAATTGTAGGATTTACCGTTATGATTGATTTTCATTGGCTCCGTCTCCAGCGTTGGGAATATCATTACCTTCTGAGCCTTCACCTTCTGAATCTTCTGATCCTTGGTTTTCTAATTCTCGAATTTTGGCGGCTTTTTCTTCATCCAGTTTGGCTTTATCTTCCATGGCTTCTTTGATTTCTCGGATTAGTTTCAGAGTAACGTTTTGCTTGGTCGGATCAGGAACGGTTATTCCGGATAACTTCGCAACTCCCAAAAGTTCTTCTCTCGTCAATGCTTCCTGAAGTTCTTTTTCGTCACGGCCAAAGAATCCAGCATGCAGTTCTGTTACTTTCTGCTTAAAGGCCTCTTTTTCATCCGTTGGAACATCAACCTTTGCCGGAACTTGTTCTTTTTCCAATTCACCAAGATCTAAACCCATGAAGGTTTTAGCAGGTTGAACGGAATTTGTAGAATCAACAGTACCGGTTACCTCTCCAGCAAATCCACCGACGTGCTTCAATCCATTGATCAAGGTTTGCATTGTATTAGCAACACGAAGGCCTAACATGGCTTCGCTTTTCAACTCTTCCAGGGCGTAGTCTTTTGCTTCTTCAAGAATTGCTACGGCTTTTTGAACGTTTTCATTTTTCATTGACTTTGTTTTTTTTGGTTAGAATTAGGTATAATTCAATTGTTTAGAATTGTAAATTTATTAAATAATCTTGTATATTATACAATTATTTTAATTTAAAAAATCAAGAAGATCATTAAGTCGCTCTTCATCGTCGGAATCGTAAGATTGTGATATTGCCACATTACTTCCAGAAGTGTCGTTTTCATCGAAATCAAACCACTCGCGCATCATGAAAGCATCCATAACATCGGGTGATTGACCATCAAGAAAGTTTTTCATTTCAACTTTTGGGATGACGCACAATTTCCCATCTTTATCAATATTTCCACGCTTAACAGCTTTTCTTTCCCAAAGTAAACGTTCACGCAAAGTCATTGTAGCATCATACTTTTTGTTGGCTGCAAATTCAGTTACAAAGTATTCGCCACGAGATACAGCGTCACCCGAATGATAAAAGCATTGAGATTTAAGGTGATTGTAATTTTCTTTTTCGCCAGATTCGTTGTTTGGTAACACCGTTCCACCATTTCGGAATTCCTGAGCGCCTTCGATAAATCCATCTACGAACTGACCAACGCCGTCGTTATCAAAAAGAATGTTGGAGAAAGGAACAGAGTAAGCAAATGCATATTCTTTGATTTTGTCGATCACCTGCTTACCGTTTGATTTTCCCATGACGTGGAAATCAACTAACCTTTTCCCAGACCAAACGAAAATAATAAACTTATCAGAACCTTTCAGCGCGATATCGGTGGTGATGAATTTTTGACCTTCTGGAACGTAGGAGTTCGTGAAAATATCATTGAATTTTTTGAAATCATAGATGTCATTTCCTTTGCTGGAGATCTTCCAGTTCCCACCCAAAAGGCGAACCTTCTCATCTTCTGAAAGTAGATTCAAGTTACCCAAATAACCAGGATTGATTTTTAAAAGTTCTTTGTTATCGTAGATGGAACCGCCGATGAAAGTAAATGATTTGATGAAGTCATTCGGCTGAACTAATCCGCCTGACGCTTCAACTTGAAGATCAATAAAAGCCTTGCACTTTTGATACACCTCATCGGGTGTGGAACCCCAAACAAACTTATCATTTTCAGAAGCGAAATAGCGAACCACGCCTTGACGTTCAAGAATAGGGAAACCGTAATTAGGGGAATTAGGATCCTGTTCAATATACCACTCTACCAAATCGGCAACCCAAGAATCAGGGTCGGGATTGCACGTTGCACGAATGTAAGGTTTTACGCCACACGTGGAACGGTTACGCGAAAGCATGTATAGAAACATTGATTTCGTGAAGTGTGTGAGCTCGTCGAACATGATGAGTGGGATTTCTGAACCCTGCCAATCGTACTTATTGCTCTCGTGCTCCATGTGGGAAAACTTGATCTTAGGACCTTTCTCAAATTTCCATTCGAGGGTATTTTCCCTCGGTTTTGCTCCACTTATTTTTCGGTACAATTTACCGGAGGCATCCCATAAACCGCCCTCCGTTCTAATCATTGGAGTGGTACGACGAAAACAAACGGCACCGAAACCTTTCACGTGAATATGCCGAATAGGTTCCAGAAGTAAAGAGAAGGTTTTACCCACACCAGCAGCACCACCGCCCACCACAATGTCAGCGAATGAAGATAGGGCTTTCATTTGGTAACCATCTTGAGGTCTAATGTAGTCTACTGCTGACAATTATATAATTTTTGCGGGATTTTGTATATAAATTAACGGCTATTGTTGTTTTAATTCTTCGTTGTTAAAATCGAAATAAAAATTTTGCAGGTGGTGAACATATTTTAATTCAACACGAAAACCATTTCCTACTTCAAAGGTTAATTCTGTACATTTTAAATTGTCTTTAAAAAGCAACTCACCTATAACGAGCCCCCACGGAAATCTTTTAAACCCAAACTTCAACAACCATTCTTCTGTGACAG
Source organism: Chryseobacterium sp. SNU WT5 (assembly GCF_007362475.1). Taxonomy (NCBI): domain Bacteria; kingdom Pseudomonadati; phylum Bacteroidota; class Flavobacteriia; order Flavobacteriales; family Weeksellaceae; genus Chryseobacterium; species Chryseobacterium sp. SNU WT5. The sequence goes on along the minus strand of NZ_CP041687.1, from coordinate 2,336,118 downwards.
GAACCGCTTTGATGCATTTTTGAAGAGTAGAATAAGTTAGAATATCAATCAGTAATCTTTTATCAATAACATGAGTGCCTTTTTTATATCCGAAATCATGAAAACCCGTGTCCACATGTATAATATTTCCTAGCCTTAATTCTTCTATTTTCATAATTTATCTATTATTTTCTGGAATTTGAAATATTGAAACTTGGGTTGAGTTTTCTGGGAGTGGATTATCTGGATCGTTGGAATGAATGAATCTTTTCGCTGGATAAAGATTTTCAAGTTTCGACATTTCCTTTTTCACCGCTAAGATGGTTCTGATTCCGGCAGGCGTTTTTTTATTCGCTGCTGACATTCCAGTAAGAATTTCTTTGAGTTCATCAATTCGGGCGTGTCGCTTGCTTTCAATATTTTCATCGGCTTCTGGCTTCCATCGGTTAAAAGCCTCGTTAATGTATCGGCGCGCTTGTCTGTTTTCAACTTTGAAAGTGTCTTTTACTTTTTTTAAAAGTTTGTAAGTTGGCATACCGGAAATAATCCAACCCATAACGGATTGAATTCTCTTTTCTTTTTCAAGTGTCGAGGCTTTTGACATGGTGAATTAAATAACTGTCTGATTAAATAAATTAATTTCGGTTTTGATCTTATTTTCAATTCTTTCTTTTCCTGCTAAAAAATATTCTTCATCTATTTCTGTAGCAATGCCGTGAAAAGTTTTATCCGGGTTTTGATTTTGAAGATTGATAACGGCTTCCATACACGACATAGAACCAGCGAAAAAATCGGCGATTACTATTTCCTTCTTATCTTTCGGAAGTACCAAATTTAAAAGACGCTCCAATAATCGTACGGGTTTTTGGGTTGGATGGATTGAAGTGTAGTGTTCTCTCTTTAGCTTAATTATACTTTTTTCATTCATCCCGTCAATTATTGCCTGTGCGGTTGAAATGCATCTATTTACTCTTTTTCTTCCTGAAGTTATAGTTGTTGACGAATCATAATCGCCATCAAAGGAAATTTCACCATCATTAAAATATTTTAGAAGCGCTTCAAAATGTTTTTTATTTCCGAAGGAACTATTGATCCGGCTTACATCAGTTTTAATTGCTCCAATATCAAAGGATCTCATTTCTAAATAAGGAACTTTAACTTTAGAAATAGAGCCATTTCCTTTTGAGAAAATTGAAATAGTTTCATGAATTCTTGTAATGGCCATTAGAGGACTGCTGCCATAAGATTTATTCCAGATTATTTCTTCTTTGAAGGTATATCCAAGATATTCCAAAATTGTATTCCAACGGTAAAAAGAAGTCCCACGCCCGAACATTATAATAAAACCATCTTTTGTCAAAAGTCTTTTGCATTCAGAAAAGAATTTCAACTCATCAAAAACCCTTTCGAGCTTCTGGTTTTTCAGATATAAATACGGTAGATCAATGCAAATAACATCTACACTTTCATCTGAAAGGGTTTTCATTATTTCTAAATTATCTGCATGGTGGAGTTGAATTCTTTCGAGCATGGTACAAAAATATAAATTAAAAGTTGTATATCATACAATTTCAATGGAATAAAAAAAACAAGCGGTTACTGCGAATTAGAATAAAGAGTTGACCTCAATAAGTTTTCATAAGCATAATAGATTTTATTCCATAGTTTTTGCGGCTTCAGAAGATCTTTATGAATGAATTTCCCGTCTTTTATTTTTGTTACGGTTAAATCTTCATTGATGTAAACTAAGCCTGCATACTCCGGAACTTCGCCTTTGGAAATCAATCCAGCAGGAACGGCGTAAAAGAATTTATTAGGTAATCTTTCATTTGAAACTCTTCTAAAATCTATCATGGAATACGGGTTGAATTTTAATCGAATGGACCACTCGTTATATCTTTTTTGCCGATAGTCCTGATATTCTTCTGCAATGACCAATTCGGGAAAGTTTTTGCAGAATTCCCAAGATGGGTCATAATTCGTTCTCATGCCTTTCTTATCCATGAAGTATTCATTCCCTTTATCGTTTTCCGCATGTATTTGATGTTTTATTTTCTTAAAATCAGCCTTAAAGTCTGAACGGCTTATTTTTATTTCAAATTCATAACAGTATCCTGATGGAAGAAACGTTAAAAAATCGCTTTCATTTTCGAAATAAAAAGCATTTGCAAACTTAAATTGGTGTGATGAAAATTTAGTGTATAATGCTTTTTGAATTATTTTTTCTGTCATTTTTTTATTTTACTATTTCCTTGAGATCACTTTCAATATCCAAATAATTATCGTTTATTTTTTTAATGGTCTTGGTAAATGCTTCCAGTTTTTACCATCGGTGATACTTTGAATTGTGCTTTTATTGACATTGGGAAAAAAATATCTTTGTAATAAAACTTTACCAAGTCCAGTTTCGTGATGTTTTGCAATAATATTTTTTGCGGTTTCTTCTGAAACAACGCAAACGCTGGTATTTAAGCCGGTAGAAAATGCATGTAAAATATTTTCACTTCTAGTACACCACTCTAAATTTTCACCACGGTTATCTGTCTTAATTCCGTTAATATGGTTGATGTCTAGTAATTTAAAATTTTCTTCTGAATGAAATGCTATTCCAATAATTCTGTGAACATATTGTGTTTTTCTTTTCATTGATACAACCAAATAACCTGTTTTGGCAACTGACTGTTTCATTATTTTTTCAGGAGTATTGTAATATACATTACCATTCCACTTTGGTTTTGACAATGCTTTTAAGCGTCCTAAATTCGACGCTAAATATCCATCAAAACCATTGATGTCTTTCCAGATTTCATTAGGTAAACTTTTTAAATTAGTGTTTTGCCAAAAAGGAATATTGGCTACATTTGCAGTAGTTTTCATAATAAGTTACATTTATTTTGATTATTAGAAACCGTATCATGTTGTCGCATGGTGCGGTTTTGCTTTTCAAATATACAAATTATTCCATTCAAATCCTTCTCAAAATCGGTATAATTCAAAACGGTATATCGCAAAACTTTCCAACCAGCAATTTGGCAAAGATTATATTTTTCACAATCAGTACTGAATCCCTGAATGGTTGTATGTCTGCTTTTTTCAGAAATGATTCCTTCGAACTCAATTCCCAACATCAGTTCCGGGATCGCCCAATCAAATCGAAATTTTCTTTTTTGATCAAACTGCAGTTCCTCTACGAAATGCAGACCACTCGATTTTAGAACCTGAATGATGTGCAGTTTGTATTTCCCAATTGATTTTGGAATGATCACCTTATTTTTCGGTACCGGAGGAATGTGAATTGATTTCACTTTGCCCTGGAGTTTATTTAAATCGGCTTTTGTCCAACTCATTATTTATTTCTGTTTATTAACCGACCTCACCAGTACCAAAATTTACAATCATACCCCAATGACCACCGCCCCAAGATATATTGTTTGGATATTCGCATTCGTAGCCATTTTCTTGACACCTTTCGCATTCGTCATCTTCACATCTCCCACATTCTTCTTCTATTGGTTGTAAAATATCTTCAAAATCAAATTCATCTGAGGTTACGTCTGTTTTACTGTCAATTAAAATCAACCAATGATAAGGGCGATTGTTTATTGTTCCTAGGTAAACTAATTGTAATCCATCGCCAAGAACATTTTCGCATAAATAAGGGCAATATTCTGGATATTTTTGACCCCATAAACTTGGAGTTCTTGGTGCAGTTTCTTTGGCAATCCAATCTTCAATAGAGAGCCCAGCCACAAACACGGGTTTTGTCGCAGACGAACTCTCGTTACGTAACGTCGTTTCTTTTTCCATTGTTCTTTTTGTTTTTGATTGTTAAATTTTATATGACCCAAGTTGACCTAGCGGCGTAGGCTCTCACCCTTCAATTCGATGATATTAAACATCTCAAACAAACGATCGTAAACCCTTTCACCGTACTTGTTTGAAAGTGCTTCGAGGGTTTCATCAACCGAGGTTCCGGAGTAGTTGAGACTGATGAGTGTTCGGGCACCAGAAGTGTATCTCATCTCCAAAATGTCCTTGAAAATTTCGATTTTACCGTAATTTGAGGCGGTATTCTCGGTCATGATGTCATCAAAATACTTAAATCCGACTTTGTAACGGTTCCAAAATGCTTCTTTCTCAGAGTGGTCTAAAATCGATTCAAATTTTTTAACGATGTCATTAGCCGTAAAATATCCAAACCCCAATTTATACCGTCCCAAAAATTGATCTGTGCCGTTTTTGTCGATTACTTTGATCGGATGATTGTTTGCGTTGGCGAAAATTTGATAAAAAGTTTTTAAAATGCAAGTCTTACCCGTTCCGTAAGATCCAATGATCATTAGCCCTTTTTTTAGATTGGGATTTGATTTATTGTTGAGAAGCGGGGATTTATAAAACCCGTCTTTTTCGAGGAAATAAGCACAGAGTGTTCTGGCTAATTTTCGACCTTCACCGTTATTGCAATTTTCGTCAAAGTCTTTACCGTTGAAAAATTTAAAACCTTCTTTGAAAACTGCGTAGAGATTATCAACGGGGATTGGGTGAAGATCCGGAAGGATTATTTCTTCTTTTTTCGGTAAAGAATTGAGATGATTTTGAAAGTTTTTTTGATATTCTTCGTAATCTTCTTCATATTTTTTTGCAATCGGATGATCAGGTTTTATAGCTTGAAGCATTTTGATTGCAGAACTTTTTGCGGGCGGAATTAACTTATCGCCTTTTTGCTCTTTGGAGGTTTGCATGTGGTTGATTTTGATTTTGAGGTTTTAGGGATTTTGCGTGCACGTTTGACCGGAGCCAAAATTCAAAGTTTTTTGAAAGATCGGTTTCGTTTTTCCACGTATTTTCGGAATGCCTGGCTTTAAATTCTGAAAACTCGGAGATGCAGGTATGAATTCTTTCTTTTGAAACTTTGAACATCATTGCCCATTGATCGATAGAAATTTGTTTTGAAAGCAAAATTTGTTGAGTTGATGAAGATGAAAAACCGGGGCTTTCTTCTACTTTCTTTACTTTACTTTCATTTACTTTACTTTCATCTACTTTACTTTCATCTACTTTACTTTGTGTACTAATGTTTACATTAACTACATCTTTAGCGGGGTTAATGTTTACATTAACTCCTTCAATTAGTAAATATTTAGAAAATTTGACATCTTTTCTTCTTTTTACAGCTTCAAAGAATCGTTTTTGGATTCCGTTGGAGGTTAAAACTTTATGTTCACAAAATAGAGACTCATCAAAGAACCCATATTTCACAAGCTTAATTACAACCTCTTCTATTAATCCGGCAGACAAGCCACCAAGTCGGGCCATTTTGTTTTTAAGTAGTTCAGACCACTCCACGAAATATCCATTCTTGTATATTTCACAAAGAAGCCTCAACGCGATTATTTCACCTTTCACAGCGAACTCCCCCGAGATGGCCAATATCTTTTCGTCTTCAAAGAAATCAACGTCCAAAGGGAAATAATCTAATCCTGTTTTTTGCGGTCTTGCCATTTTTACTTTATTTAAATTTTATACACCTGTTTCGAAAGAGAAACCATTTGCTTCCAGTGGATCGATTTCGCCGTTCTTAATCATTTCGTCATATTCTGCTTGCAGGATTGGTTCGGCTTCTTTCCAGCATTCAGGGCAATAGTGATTGTCGCCCGCATCCTGAATCATTTCTTCAAAGTTTGATCTACCTGAACACCAGATACACTCTTCCAGATGATTATCCGGCTCCCAGAAAGAAAGTTTCCCTTTCACGTTGAGAATTGGATTTTTGTAGAGGATTGGATTGGCGAGAACCCAGTTCCATATACATTGATTACCTAATTGTTCAGGAAGTTCAGTTTCTTCCGCCCAAATGCTCGAATGATTAATTACGCAATCCACGATTTCAACTTCTCCGATGATGGCCGAAACTGGTAAGTCTGAAAATTTATCAAAACCATTTTCTAGGAATATCTTTTGTGCGATTACATATTGTTCTTCGGTTAAAACCCGTAGTCCATTCAAAACTTTGGTTCCTGAAGCATGAATATAAATCCGACCTCTGAAATTGGTTTTCCAGGTTCGGTTTTCGATGTCTTTTATGCCGTGAGCGATTAGTGAAGCCCAAGGCTGTTTTATTGATAGTGCTTTCATATTAATTTGTTTTTGTTCTTTCCCAGTCGATATTTAAATTAGATCTGTTCCTATATGAGACTTGCATTTCTTCAGCTTCAAGCTCAGCAATTGCTTCTTCACAATCATCCGAATTTGAATAATCAAACATTCCGAAAATATAGCTGTCAGGACCTTTTACATTTTCCTCTAAATCTAAAATTGAATAAACAGGACATTCTTTCAAATCTTTATAAGCCTCATGTTTATTAAAATATGCACCTCTTTTTACTTCATCAGAAATAAGATCTTCATCTTCTTTTACATCTAAACTCCTCGAACAAATAATATATCTATCACTTTTTGCCATCACAGTCATCGGTAAACTTTCACCGATAAAATATACCCCCTGATTAATTTTAATTTTACCCATCATTCTATTTTTTAAAAACATTCATAATACTATCTACTACACTTACCGGAACAATATCATCAGCACCCGTCACAGCGTCCGCGATTTTCTTTTTCTCCATGATCAACTCATACAGCCAATTATCGATTGTATTTTCGCCCAAAAGCGACGTACAGCGAACTGATTCTGGTTGTCCCATTCTGTGGCATCGGTCTTCACACTGTTCTAAGTCTGCAAATGTCCAGGGCAATTCCAGAAATAAAACTTCTGAACTGGCGGTTAAAGTCAAACCAACTCCTGCAGCTCTATGAGATCCGATGATGATATTGGTCTTTTCGCTTTTTTGGAAGGAATCCACGGAATTCTGTTTTTGAATTTCATTTTCAGATCCGGTAACTCGTACCGCTTGTGGATAAATTTCACAAAGCAGATCGACCACAATTCGATGTCGGCAGAATACCACGATCTTTTGTCCAGAATCTACGATCTCGTCAATGTATTCTCTGGCCGCTTCAATCTTTCCTTTGGCAGAAAGTTGCAGCAACATGGTGATTTGTACGATAACCGCCGACCGCAATTTCTTAGCAATCTCTTTATCTGTAAAATCATTATCCACCAGAAAAGCCCGGAAATTATTTTCCGCTTTGGAATATTCTTTTTGAATATCAGGGTCCAGACTGCAGAAAATTGTTTGTCTCATTTTCGCTGGAAGATCTTTTAAAACCTCATGTTTTTCACGTCGGAAAAAACAGTTTTTGTTGAGTAAGAAATTAAGTTCTTTTAAGTTGGATGATCCAGAACCACCTTCGCAATACCTCGCTTTAAAACCATTGAGTCCACCGAATTTTTTAAGACGGGAAATAATACCCAATTGCGCTAATAAATCCGATGGTTTGTTGACCACAGGCGTTCCGGTTAATCCGATGATGTAGTTCTTTCCACGTGTTACCCGAAGTGCAATTTTTGAGCGCTGAGACTCCATGTTTTTGAGTTTATGAATTTCATCAATGATCACCGATTTAAAGCGGTCGATTCGTGGGTCCATTTCAATATCAGCAGAAGTTTTTAAGTCTGCTTTGTTTGGATATTTTCGAACAAAATACTTTCTCAAGCTTTCGGGATTGGTAATAAATACATCAGCTTCACCAATTTCGTAATACACATGCCAGGAAGTTTTTATTTTGTCATTCAAAACAATTGCTTTCCGGCCAGTCCACTGTTCAAATTCCCGCAACCAGTTTATTTTTAAAGCAGACGGACAGATCACCAAGGCAGGAAATACGTCTTCACCTTTAATGGCAGCACCTTCTAAGGTGGCAATACTTTGGAGGGTTTTCCCGAGTCCCGGCATGTCTCCGTTGATATACTTTTTCAATTGAATACCGCGTGCAACTCCCTTCTTTTGATAGTCTCGCATTTCACCCATTAAGAGTGGAATATGAAAATCAAGATCCGGAAGCGGTGAAATAACATCAACTTCTTCTGGCAGTTGTTCCCCGATTTTAATGTGGGAGGCTTTGCAAATTTTTCCAAGCGTGTACACTTCTTTTATGAAGTTGGCCGGGACGATGTATGCTTTTTTCTCCCAATTAAATTTGGCGACAGAAACATAGTTTCGAAAGGTGATAGAACTGTTGTCTTTTTTAAATTCGAAAGGTTTTTCTATGGTGTCCCATTGGTTTTTTGGAACCAAGAAATATCCTATTTCGGTTGGGTGCGAGATATATTTCCCATCAAAAATACTGGTGGTCCATTCGATCACTTTCACGATCGACTTGATCATGTTGGTATGGTAATCTTTGAACCGTCCAAAATCTACTTTGAGGTGAAATTCGTTTGTAAATTCTACTACTTGCATTTTAGAAATGTTTTTTTAAGATTTTGAAATCGCTCGGAATCAAAAGCTTTTGCCCTTTGTGCGAGTTTGGTTTTGTAGAGGAAACCATAAGTTTTAAGAAATTGATTAATTGTTTCATCTTGATGTTGTTTTTTAAATTCCTCGATCACTTCCACGGCTTCCAATATTGAAAGTTTTCCTTCTGATTTTTCAATCTCCTGGAAGATTGGTTTTAGAAGCCGGAGAAGTTCTTGAGTGGTCATTTATTTATCTTTCAATTACAACTATTTCCGCATTGATTGCAGTTCTCTCAAAATCCTCTTGCATATCTTCACGATGAATAACTGTGAACAGTTCAAGGGTTTCTACCAACTGTTTTGGCCTTTCTTTATCTACAAATCCTTTTGGTAAAAGCAAGATCGCCAGTCCACCGTTTTCAAGTAAATCATATAAGAGTTTGAAAAATTGAGTTAATTCTTTGATTTCATACGGAGGATTAGCCACGATATTCATCCATTTAGGATCTTGATTCATGTAAGAATTAATATCTTTTTGTTCGCTTAAACACCCTGTAAACTCCGAGTACATTTTTAGAATTTCAGAATTATTGTCAATTCCTTTTACCAAAAATCCTTTCTCAGTTAATGGTTTTGTAAGCATTCCAAATCCACAACAAGCATCAAGAACATAAGGTTCTATACCAACTGTAGTAAAGTATTCATCTGCTAATTCTGCGATTCTTTCAGCTGTTGCTGGAGGTGTGAAAAATTGAGAGTTATAAACTCCAGCACGTTTCTGAAATTCAATATAGGTTTCATACATCCAATTGGGATTTTCTTCCGGATCCATATCGAAAGGAAGTTCACCGTGCTGTTTGAAATATGAGTAAATCTCAAATGGAGTTCCTGGCTCTGTATTTAAATGATTTTTGAAGTAAGAATTATTTAAAGAAAATTTCTTTTTGCGAGTAATTTTTTCAAAAGTTGGAAGATTGGATACATCAGTAGAAGGTTCAGATTCTACGTCTAAAATTTCCACACAAGCGGAACATAAATCATCTTCCACCCAATGACAAGCATGTCCTGTTTTTTCAATACACTGAATGCAATTATCATTTGTACATCCACAAACTCTACATATTTGTTCAGTATCAGTATTATCTGATTTTACATAACATGAATGACATAAGTCTCCTTTCCACATTGCAGGAACACTAAATTCTTCCAGGAAATCATCATCTGACTTTTTGCAACTAGCACAACGTTTTACAGTGTCGATTTTGCCGTCGATTTCATCCTGCAGCACTTTAATTCGTTGATCAGATTTTATGATTCTTTTTTCTGCGATCGCAGTTTGTTCGAGGGTGTATAATTCAATTTCGTTTGGAAAATAATGACCGAAAATTGAATGCATATATGCAGCACGATCATGTTTTTGGAAGTCTGCAATGTTTTCCGAAATTAAAGATCTTTGAATGTGGTGTCTTATTAATTTATTCAAAAATGAGTCGGAGAAAATTTTATCTAATTGATTATGTCGGTCATTATATCCTAGTTTTTGTCCGTACTCTTCCTCGATCCACTTATCATCCTGATAGGAAATGATTGAAAGTGCCAATGCTTTTTTCTCACAAAGTTCCAAAGTATCTGAATTGAGCATTTTGTTATTTCGCTCTTCGTTCTTTGTAATTTCTTTTAAAGCCCGGATATAAATTTTTTCCCGATCTAATTCAAGCGCTCTATCCGCTCGCGATTTAATATTAAAAATCTCGGTTTTTATATTTTCTTCCGGTGAACTGGTTACGCCTTTTTCCACGGAACGGCCTGTTAATGTAATCCAGATAATTTGCCATGAATATATATTAAAGGCTTGAATAGAATGTTTATTATCCTCAATCGATCCATTGTAATGATTCCATTTTAATACTGTTTTACCATTTGATGCAGCAACATTTCCTAAATGTTCCTCCGGTTCGCCATAATTACAAACCAATTGAATTCCGGGATTTTCATCAATTATTTTTTGAAGTTTATTTGACTGAAATATTTCCGTTTTATTCTCAAAACATTTTTTATCAAAACATCTATTATCTTCCAAATCAGGAAATAATACTGGATTTCCAAAAGATGACTTTGGACAAGTAGAACATGGACCAGCTTCCGGAACCAAGGTTTCGTCCTGCAAATCAAACTTTGCATTATCAAGGAAATTATCCTGCAATTCATATTTTAGATCGGAAATAGTAGGATAAAAATCATTGGTATAATCAGAAAGAATTTCCTGTTGAGATTCCTCATCAACTCTGGCCAATAATACAGCGTGACCAATTCCGAATTTTCCGGCTTTAAAATCATTTTGCAGATCCATGATGAGATCATTTAATTTTAATCTTTGCGCAACGAAAGTTAGATTTTTTGCCACTTTCGCAGCGATATCTTCTATCGTGTACTTTCCGGATTCTACCATTCTTTTGAAAGCAACCGCTTCATCCATTGGGTGAACATCTTTTCGTTCCAGGTTCTCGATGATTTGGATTTCGAAAACCTCATCATCGTTAAATTCCCTGATCGAAACTGGAATAGTTTTCACTCCTGAAATTTTAGAAGCCCGAAAACGACGTTCTCCACAAACGACTTCGTATTTTTTGTTATTATCGGGATGAATCCTTGCTATAATTGGTTGCAAAACACCATGTTGTTTAATTGATTCTGCTAACTCTTTTAAGGAATTCTCTTCGAATTCCGTTCTTGGGTTGGTTGAGCTTGCAACCAATTCTGTTAATTTTAATTCTTTAAATTCTGTCATTGCTTTGTTTTTGATAATTGTTGTTTTTAAGTCTTGTTTCCCATGCTTTTATGCCGCAATCTTTAAAAAGTCCATTACTTTTATTCCTTTCCAAAATCAATTGTAATTCTTGATCAGTCCTTTTTAAATTTAAAAGTTGCATCTTTTTCTGAACCTGTTTTTTTGTAAAAACCCTCTTACCTTTTGTAAGTAATTTGCCAATTTCTATATTGCCGATTGACTTGTAATTATTCAATAAGAAATCAGTTTCAGATTTCGACCATCTTCTCATTATTACTTTATGAAATCCGTTTACATATAACTCGCTTCGAAATGAGGTATAGCAAAATTTAAAATCAAATTCTTTCACCAAATGGTTAAAAAGATTAATTGACGTTTTATTTTTAAAATTTTCTTTGATATACTCAAGTTGATCATATGTGAATTTCATTTATGATATGGTTTTATATAATTTCTCGATTTGTCTATTGCAACTTTGTCGTGTCTTATATTTTTTCTTCACTTCTCCATTCAATAGAAATTCAAAGTGTTTATTTCCTATTTTATGAATATTTGTTAGCGAACCCAGTTGATCAAGTTGGCCTTGCATATATCGAAACCTTGATCTCTTTTTTAATGGGTGGATATTGTTTTTCATTACTCATCGCTTTAATCTTCTTCTCCAGCTTCAATAATTGGCTCAGCGATTCTCTTCTTTGATTTCGAAGTAGAAACTTCAACCGTTACGCCTTCAGGAAGATTGTTTTTCAAATCCTTAATCACGTCGGATGGCATAGAGAAAGCTTCGTCATCATCTTCATCACCAAAATCTAAAGTTCCAGTCTCAGAGCGTGGTGCTTGTTTGCCGTCCATGTACTCCAGTACTTCGCTAAGAATTACCTCTAAAATTTCTCTGAGGTATTCATCGAATTTATATCCGTCTGTTTTTTCTTCATAAAGCTTTTGAGAAGGCGTTGAAAAACTGACCGATTTGTCATTGCTCAAAACTTTAAATCCCGTGATTCTAATGGTTTGCGCATCTTCAGAACCGCCCAATTCGAAATCGGTAACCTGGTACTTCTTTTCAATATCTTCTGGAAGGAGTTCGCCTTTTTCGATGATGTCTTTCATTCGATCTGTTGGTAATTCTTCAGTCAGAAGAATAAAGTGAGGGATCAGTTTCTCAAAGGCTCCTCTCAAATCATCATGAATGGGTGCGGTGGACTGCGTTTTGTTTTTTGCAGATACGCCGTTGTCCTCCATGTTGTATTCGTAAGCGAGAAAGATTCCGCCTCGAATACCTGCTTTTTTAATTTCAATTTTGCTCATTACTTATTTTTAAAAATTATTTACCATTTGTATTTTCCGTTGTTCAACTTTATTTTAGTCGTTGAGAACTTGAATCTTTCAAAGATTTTCTCCTGCTCTGGTTTTTTACATTTGAAAACAAAAAACTGCTGATTTCCAAAATTGGTTTTTCGCTTTTCGAAGCCTTCAAAAGTGTAAATATGACCTCCAATGTCGATTTCTTCTCCAAATGGGAGTTCTGATAGCTTTACTTCTGCCATTATTTATATTCTAATTTTTGTAAAAGTTTATCTGCTAGTTCCACGGCTTTCTGTGCGATAAAAGTTGGAGAATTAACATTATTAATTAATCCTTGCATTGCTAATCCTGCGAAATATTCGCGTTTGGTTAATCCTCCCATTTGCTGTGAAAAGTTGTCGTTCTGATATTCAATTTTCAACTCGTTATCTGCACCTGCAAATGATGCACTCATAGGATTTATTGGTTTATCTGCATTTTTCATTTTAAAAAGGTGTTTTATTAAATCCGATCTGCATTCCATTCGTTGCAACGTGTACGCTTTTTCCGGTGAGTTTGTTCACATGATCAGCGAAATTCAACTCATGGGAATTACTGTCGGACAAGTGAATCAATACGATATTATTCACCGCTGTGAGGTCATTGGCTTTCAAGAAATCCAAACAAGTATCGATGCTCATGTGAGAGTTGTAGATTCGATCCCGGAGGAACTTCATACCGCCTAATTTCTCATCAATGATTTCCTGATCATAATTCGCCTCTACGATGATATTGTTCAAACCTGTGAAAGTGAAAGGGCAATACACCGTATCGGTCAGGAAAAGCGTATTTCCACAATCTTTGTGATTGATCAGAAAACCGCAAGGTTCTGCCACATCATGAATTGTAGGAAATGAAATCACTTTGAAATTACCGACTTGAAACTGTCCTTTTTGGGGAACGATCTTCATCCGGTGATTCTTTGCCGCTTTGGCAAATGTCCCTTTGGTTGCGTAGGTGTTGATTCCTGCTTTCATTACTTCATTGATGCTTTTTGCGTGATCGCCGTGTTCATGCGTAACGATGCAACCAGCAATCTTTGAAACATTAAAATTCACTGCTTTTTTGATCTCCGAAATATTTACTCCACATTCAATCAGGAGGGCTTCCTGCTCATTTTCGAGCAGGTAAGCATTTCCTTTGGAGCCTGATCCAATTACTTTGAGTTTCATTAGAATCCTGGTCCAGCGTTAGCAGTTTCTACTTCATATTCAATTTCCCCCAGAACTTCCGGTGCTTCATCTTCTACAACTTCGGCATCAGAAATATCAGCAAAACCCAATTCCTCTTTGTTGGCATTTCTTTCAATATCCTCCATTACTGCTTGTGGGACGCGGTCGTTTTCATTGGTGATAATTCTTAAAAGATGTTCATCAATCTTTTCTGAATCAATATTGATTGAATTCCAGCAATGGCGCTTTATCGTTTTTAAATACATTTCATCTTCCCAACCTTCAATCTTTATTTTTTCTCCGGTTTTGCTTCCATTTTTGTATTCGTCTTTTTCACCACCCCAAAACTCAGCAGATGCATATTGAGGTTTGCGTTTTTCAATTTGTTCACGATTCAGTACTACCAATTTGTTTTTTTCTGGATTTTCGTATTCCATATAGTAAAAACCACCATCTAAAGTTCCTCGGTTAAAATCATCGGTGATTTCGAATTCGTAACTTTCGATTTTATTATTAATGTTTTTCTTAACAGATTTGAATTTATCCGAAGAGTACTTTAGTTCGAAAATCACATTTGTAGGAACATCGAAACCGTATTTTTTAGATTTTAGTTCCAATCCATTGAACCCTTCAATGAAAGTGATGTCAAATTTTTGGGTTTTACTGTTTTTGTACGGTATTGGATTGATATGGTTTTTCTGCAAAGGATCTAGGCCGATCATTGAATAAGCCACGACATCCTGCGCAAGTTTATTCATATTCACATTGTTCCAATTATAAGACAAGGCATCTCTATATTGTTCTGATTTTCCAAGTCTTTTAACTTCGCTTTCTTTTAATACTCCATCTATTTTTATGAAGTAATTCTGGATCAGTTTTCTTTGAAAGTTTGTTAATTCTAATGGTTGGTTTCCAGGGCTTGGAAACTCTTTTAAAACGGCATTTGTGAATCTATCAGAAGGTGTAACTTCTGTTTTCTGCTGAACCATTTCGTTCTTTTCTTGAAGTTTTGACACTTCATTTTTGGCGTTTTCTGTGCTCATTTTATATGAATTTTAAGATTAGTTTAATTTAAATACACCCAGTTTGAATAATTCCAGTACGATATCGGCTTCATGAAAAGCGTCATCTGCGCCTCTGTGTTTTTCGATATAGCCAACGTTTCCAAAGAAATGAGTGTGAGCCTCTTCTACTTTCGGCCATTTGAATCCTCGCGGACTTGGTATTTTGCAGATGTTGGTCGAAAGTTGCATCGGACACGCTAATTTTTTAGGAAAAACGAATCCTCTACTTTCCAGAAATCCGAAATCAAAAACATTATTAAAGGCGGTTGCACCATGTTCATATTTATTGATGATGTCTTGAATTTCCGGAGACAGATCATGTAGGAATTTAGCTTCTAAAATTGCCTCGCTTGTTAGTGTGGAATTCTGAACGATCCAAGACGCTTCTATTTCTTCAACCGTGGTTCCCTGTTCCTGGCATACTTGATCGAATATGATCTGTTTTTCGCCCGTGGCTAAATTGAGTTCGACGATTCCGATTTCTACGATCTTTGCGCTTCTGTGGGAAAATCCAGTTGTTTCGATGTCGATGATTAAAATTTTTTGCATTTTTTTTATTTTGAAATATTACTTAGGAATTGACTTTGTTTTTTTACAAATAGGATAATTAGAACAACCTAAAAAATGTTGTTTTTTAATTTTATTAAATCTGATTTTCCAATCAGAACCACATTCACAAATACCATTTTCATTATTAAATTCTTCACGCTCTTTTTTTGCTTTACGCATTTTTTTAGCGGACGTTTTGCTGTAATAATAAAATTCTGGTGCATCACCATCTAGTAAATTGGCAGGTCTGTTTTTATTAATTATTTTTTTACAAGCATGGCAATCGACGTCTTTAAAATATTCAGTTTCAATATTGTGATTATGTCCACAATCAACTCCTTTTGCATGGCGAAATCCATTTGGAATTATAAAACCACCTTTCACATCTTGCCAATATTCGGCTGAATCAGGTAATGCCATTACGCTACTCTCAGTTTTTTGTCTCCAGCGGAAACAATCAGATTGATAATTTGCGATTCAGAATCAATCAGATCAACTACACTCTCTCTATTATCGATGAAGATTGGCGCGGAAACTTTGTAGAAGTCGCAAAGCGTATTGATGATATCAACTCCGGCGTTAATTTTAGAAGCGGTGTTCGCATCGGAGAAAGGCACGCCGTTGATCAAAGCCTCGCAGGTTTCAACCTCCGCACCATTAATTTGAGTTTCGAACAATTTGAATTTTACGAAAGAGAATTTCTGGTTGATCTTGCTTTCAATGGTGTCAATTTTCAACTTGATGAAGTTGTCGATGATGTATTGCTCTTTCTCGATATTGGCAATTTCCTGCGCCAATTTAGATTCCTCGGCCATCAATTCTTTGATCCTTGAATTAGCGATAATTATTTGGTCATTCACGGACAACTGCGCTCTTAATGCAGTGATTTCCTCATTAATTTTCTGTTTGGCTTCTTTCGCTTCCGAATTATTTCCTTCGGGAGTTTCGAATTTCAAAGCGACTAAATCCGAGATCTTCGCTTTCAATTCCTGGTACTTTTCGTTTGCAGCCAAATAAGATTCTAGCAACGATTGCGCTGATGGTTTTTCAATGGATTGTTCTTGAGCAACTACCTTTTTAAGATTGAAATTTAGTTCCTCCAATTTGCCATTCAACTGAATAATATAAGCAGCGCCGTTTTGAATTCTTTCTTCAAGACCTTCCAATTCTGCAGTTAAATTGGTTTTTTCTGCTGCATGGGATTTACCGGTTTCGCTGATCTTTTTTAACTGATTTTGTTTATCAGTAATAAAGTTGGCTTTCAGTTCCTCTTTCTTGGTTTCAACATCCGACGCTTCAAATTCGCGTTGGCAGGTTGGACAGCAGAATTCAGTTTCATTGAACTGTAATTCCGTGGCGTTAACTTCATTCCATTTGGTTCGGGCGTTGGTGATTAATGTTTCTAAAGTGAATAACTGAGTTTTGATTCCCGCTTTCTTGGTGGTCAAAGTTTCGACCTTTGTTTTGGCCGTTGTTACGTCGGCTTCTATTTCTGTGATTTCTTTACGGATTCCGTCCGCTTTCGAGGTATCTGTTTTTTGCTCTAGTTTTGCCTTTTCTCGACCTTCAAATTCAATGGCGTTCATATCTGATTTCAGATTGAAAATCTGATCCTGGTTCGCATTTCTTTTTTTGATGATTTCATCATGATCGGCCGACTTGTCTTGCAATTGGTTGTCGATGGCTTCAATTTCCTTTTCTTTTGCAGCGATTAATTGCACGATCTCTGTTTCTTCAACCGGTTCTGGTTTACTGCGTTCCACTTCATCAATTCGGGTCGGGATCAACTTAATATCCTCCTTCGATTTCCTGATGGTAGAAGCGATTTGTTTCTTATATTCTTCCAACGTTTTATTAGTAAGCAGGGAAACCAATCTTTCATAGTCTGCATTTCCTTTGGCCAGTTCTTGATCAGAAATATTACCGACAATTTGAATCAGAACAGATCTGCGGTCTTGCCATTTCATTTGATTAAAAGCCGTTGGAGAAGTAATGAGTTTGAAAATCGTTTCATCCAAAATCTGAGAAACTTTGGTTTGAAATTCTTTCATTGATAGAGGAACTTCATTCCAATAATAAAGTGTTTCGTTTCCTGCGAATTGTGGTTCTAATTGACCTTTTATTTTTGGCCATTTCTCTTTCAGAATTTTTTTAATGGTAATTTCTTCGTTGCCTACCATAAAAACCCCATTCACTTCATGCTCTATTTTCGGGATGACCACATTGAATTCATCCAATGTTTTCAATTCGAAATCTTTTCGGTCTGTAGAATCTTTGCCAAAAAGCAACCAGGTGCAAGCATCGAAAATGGTTGTCTTTCCGCTTCCATTGGCTCCGAAAATATTGGTACTGTCGTCAAAATCTACACTTAGATTTTTCACTCCCTTGAAATTAATCAGGTTTAGTTTTTTAAGGATAATTGTATTCATTACTATTGTTTTAGAAAATTGTTTTAAGAATTTATTTTAGTCAGATATTCTTTGTAGTCTCGGATAAACTCATCTAGTGTAGAAAGTTCTTCCGGACTCAACTTATCATGGCCTAATCTTTTGGCATGGCCATCAGTACAAATGAACCAGATGCCGCCAACGTTTTTAATTTCAGTTACCATTTGATTGTTTTTTTGAATTCATCTAAATGAGTAACTGCATAAATTGCAAGTACTAAGAATGGCAGTAAGGCAATCGATTTGGTGTAGTCCAGCAAATTCTGATTGGCGTTGGTTTCAATGTCGCAACCGATAGTAATTATCATCAGTATGATTGCTGTGATGAGTAGATTTTTCATTGCTTTAAATATTTAATTGATTTTTGTGTTAACTCGTTTTGGTTTTACTTGATAGCGGTCATACTTTTCCAGATTTGCAGCTATCCGGGCTTTTCTTCTTTCGAAACTTTCCACCGCCCCCAGTATCATTGTTTCTAGTTTTCTTTTTTCGCCCGGATCCTGCAATTGTTGTATGATTGCCGATATAGCCGGATAGGCTTGTTCTGCTGTCATGCTGTTACTTTTTCGGTTTCTTCAGACTCAAATATTTCCTCGTCTTTCAATCCTGAATCTCTCAGTGTTTCGATCAAAGCCACATTCGAACGAATGTTTTTGCTGGACCGTTGCAGATGTCTAATGATATTGTCTGGAGACATATTCCCATTAATCTTTTTGATCAGTTCCCCAAGTAATTCTGGGGTCTTAATGATTTTTTCGCAGTATTTAATTTGTGCTATCATATTTTTATATAACTTTGTTAACATTGATTGAGCAAATATACCAACTAAGTTGATATAAAACAAAACAATATCAACTTTTTTGATATAAAAATATTTAACAGCTTGAAAATCAGGATTAAAAAAAAATGAGGGAAAGAATTTGGCATGAAATGGTAGACGCCAAGTTAAAAGGCATTTACACTAAAATCTACTTAGCAGAGCAGCGAAAAATTAATAAATGGTTCAATGCATTTATCCTAATTTTTTCAGCTTCAGGAGTATTGGGATGGAGTTTCTGGAAAGATTTTCCTCTAGCTACCAGTATTTTAGTTTCTGGAATGGCTTTATTTAAAATTATTGGAACTGAGTTTTTACCCAATGAAAAAGTATTTACAAAATCTGAAAAAATAATAGATTTTTATTTCAACCATTTTAATCAGATCGAAAACCTATGGTATGACCACTATAATTATATAGTAAGTGACAGTGAAGCACAAGAAAAATTTTACAGTATTATTAAGTCAGAATCAGAAATAAATAAGATTGTAAATGATGTAATTCGAAATCAGAATTCTAAAATGCTGTCAACTGCAGAGATAGAATGTGATAATTATTTTAAGAAAATATTTAATTTATAACAACATGGCTAAACAAGAGAACCCTAGACCCACTCCTCCGTCGAGACCGACTCCTCCTTCTCCATCGAGACCACACCCAGGATCATACCCAGAAAAAGGAAGTAACAATATTCCATCACACAGAAACCCGCCATCTCCACCTCCTCCAAAGCCTAAGCAATAATTTTTTTTTTGGGTGGAGGAGGTAGTGGAGGATTACGATGTTTTGGTAAATTATTGACAGTATTGTTGTTATTTACTTTCCTGAATAATTTTTTAAAAAAAATAATCATAAACCAAATTTTAACCAAATATATGAAAGATCAAGATGATACAAACAATATTGATATCGCAAAAAGATTTAATTCCGCCATTGCTTTATTAAAAGGAAGAGAAATTATAAAAAATCAAAAAGACATATCTGATCGGGGACTAATCGCAAAATCTAATCTTTCTAGAGCGATCAAAGGTGATCCGAGATATTTAACAAAAAGTTTTTTAGAAAAATTCGCGAAAGAATTTTCATTTAATTACGATTGGTTCATTACTGGAGAAGGGGAAATGCCTTATGCATTAGATATCCATCACAAAAAACCAAAGGAGTATTCGCAACTCGATGAGAATTTATCTTTAGTTATGGAACGCTTGCATCTTTATGAAGAGAAGATCGATTTCTACAAGGAGAAAATTGAGAAACTGGAGGAAGAAAACCAGCAATTAAAAAAAGACAAAAAATCTGTCGTTCCTGGTGAGCGATTTTCTACATCAAAATAAAAACTGAAACAATATGGAAAGTATTTTACCAATTTTAATCGTGTCAATATTTGTTGTCGCAATACAAATCGCAATAATTAGATATGTGTTTCGAATTGATACACAAATAAAAAATCAGAACAAAATGATCAACTTACTTTCCCATTTATTGAAAGTAAATGGCGTTTCGCAAGAAGATGTAAATGTTCTCATTTATAAAAAATAAAGGAATGAAAAAACTAATATTTTTAATCCCCCTAATTATGGGATGCTCAAGGGACAGTTCAGAAAACACACTTTGTACGCAAGAATGGACTGTTATGGAATATTGCACTAGAAGTTCCGGTTGTCCAGTTGTTGGATGTGGTGAAACTCCAATGACTTTAGATAGAACATTTAAGTGCGCAGATGTTGAAGGGGTTAAAGAAGGAGACTTGGTTATTTATAAGGAGGAATCATCATGCGCAAAATTCTACCGTAAATACATTAAAAAAATTAGGTAATATGTACACTTCTGACAGAAAAATATTAGAACTCGTTGAGCTATTAAAATCTGAAAATAAAATTTCTTCAGATAAAGAATTCTGTGAGATCATAGAAATTAATCCAGCAAACTTTGCCAAGATCAAAAAAAGTGAGAATTATCCTAATCAAAGTTATCATTTCACCCCTCTTCATATTGAGAATGTGTGCAAGAAATTAAATATTGATAGTAATTGGATCTTCAATCTTTCCGATGAAAAATACAAACAAAAAATAAACAAAACACTTAAAAAAACAACAAAATCAGAATACTGTTAATGTTGATTTTCAATTGTTTACAATATACTGGATTGGTTTTTTAGATTCCCATCCTCTCTACAATTCCATTTGATTATCAACTACTTATGATAATTACAGCCAAAAACACAGCCAAAACTATAAAGTTTTGGCTGTTTGTTTTGTATGATATAAAATTTTTATAACCATTTCCATTAAAAAGCAGGAAATAGAAAAACTGAAAGAATACAAAACGGTGCTCATCGATAACGTGGTTATTGGGAAAGTGAAGGTTATTGCCAGGTTACAATAATTGTAATATATTTAAAAAAACTTATTAAAATAAAAATTATGATGAAAAATTTACTTCTGGTTACTGCATTAAGTGTTGCAACTTTAGCAGCCGCACAAAAGAAAAAGACAACACCGAAAACCAATCAAAACCAACCTACGACAACGACTTCCAAAGACGATTCTTTCGAGAAAATTGAAGAGATGTCTGATGCTAGGAAAATGATTATTGACGCCAGCATTGTTAGAATTAACAAAGATTGGAGCAATATGGCAGAATTTAAATCAGGGATTGGAGAAAGCGTACAGTTTTATCCTGTGCAGATTGTTAATCTCAAAAGCGGAGTAACTACTAATGCTTTACAAGTTGATATGTATATCAAAAAAGGAGGTGCAAATGCAGTAATTCTTGGCGCGATGTCTTTAAATCCAGGTTTAATGGGGAATGATGACTATATGTCGGCATGGGTTGGTATTGATGAAATAGATGAATTCATTGCCTTCATTGAGCAAAGCATCGTACCTAATTTGGATTTAAGGTATAAGAAAAAATCTAGTGAATTTATCTTCAATGCGAAAGAAACTAAATTCAAATATATGGTAGATGAAAAACGAAGAAGGTTGTCAATTATCTTAAACAACTTCAGTGATAATGGTTTCCCATATTATTTTTGGACAGAAGCTAGAGTTGATAAATTCCCTGACCTACTTCCTGTACTCAAGAAGATTAGAGATAAAGAATTGGATTTCGAGAAATAGTAAATCCTACGAAAAAAGCAGTGTGACCGTGGCAGAGAAAAAATTTGTGATCACCGAAAAATTTCAGGAAGAATTTGAGAAGAGTAAACTGAATTTAATTCAATACGAATGGGTTTTAACTTTATCTAAAGAAGTGAATTTAAAGATAATAATTATTAAGACTGGTCTATTTTAATGAACCGAAAGTCTCATCTTTTCTATACCTATTTTTTATAAAATGCCTATTTTTCGGTAGGAGGATGTCTTATTGATCGCAGTTTCTATTTTCCACATTATCTCATCTACCTTTTGGAATTTAAGATTTATTCTATTTTATTGTAAAAAAATGATTTACAAGAGTCAATTCATAATTGAATATTCTCACCGGGTTTATTTGATTAAAAATATTTATAAAAAAAGGCTGTTCATTTCTGAACAGCCCCTTTTTAAAAGTATTAAAATTATAACTTGATCACTTTTGAAACGGTAGTTTTTTGTGCGGTAATCACTCTAACAATATAGATACCAGCCACTAACTGATCCCCGAATACCAATGGTAAACTTAAATCGACCGTTGAAGCACTGTAAACTACTTTCCCTGAAATGTCAATAACTTCCATGTCTCCAAATTGGGAACTTGAATTTTCTACCCTCAAAGTAAAATTGCTCTTGCTTGGGTTCGGATAAATAGTTAATTTCTCTTCTTTAGCGACAGTCAATTCCATATATCCTCTCGCATAACCATTAATATTTGGTCCATAAACGTAATCGGATGAACCTTTACTACAATTGCTTCTTACACGCCATTGGTAAGTTACGCCATATTGCAAACCTTGAAAAGCAATACTCGTATTGGGATAAGTATAAATATACCAAGACGAACTGTATGATGGTTTTATTTGGGTCGTGTATGTACCAGCACCTGAAACTCCTCCCCAAGCTAATTTAGCATAATCCCCGTATTGTGTAACTATCGATGGATTTATAGGAGATCCGCACGATGATGGGTTGGATGAAGTTGTGAAGGTAAAACGTTTAGCAACTGCACCGTTTGAACAATTAGAATATACTTCTATCGTATATGATTTATTTGCAGTCAGTCCCGTTAAGTTATAAGAGGTACCCGTTAATTCAGACGCAGCTAAATACCAGTTCCCTCCTGAAGGTAAAACGTAAATATAATAATTTGGAGCTTCTGCCGAAGACCAATTGATTGTAGCTGACGAAGTGGTAATATTTGACGCTGAAGCAGATGCAGGTGCAGCACAAGTGTCTGGTGGTGTATCCGTTTCAGACGTAAAGTCAGATCCTCCAGCATAAGCACTGCTAGAAGATGATGAACATTTTGTTTTAACTTGCCACTGATACGTAATTCCCGTTGTCAATCCACTTAAATCAAGAACACTCGCCGTAGTATCAAAAGACTGCCAAGTGGAACTTCCGGTAGCTCTAAACTGCAAAGTATATCCAGTTGCACCTGAAATATCATTCCAGTTCAAAGTAACAGCAGTTGCAGTAAGATTCTCTACTGCTAAACCTGTAGGAATATTACATTCTGTTGGGGTCGTGCCGGCATCACAAGATAAACAACTTCTACTAGCAATATGACCACTGATCGCATTTTTGGATGATGAAGACCATGTAGTTGCTGCGCTTACACTTGGTGCCATAATATAATTGCTACCTGCTGCATCATGATTGGCACCAAAATTATGGCCCATTTCATGTGCTACCAGAACACGATTCTGTGATGATGAACCCAACTTATCACAAACATTATATCTATTATTGGTGCAGATTGTTCCAACCCACGCCAAGCCAACTGCGCCCGATCCTGATCCATCAAAAAAACAAATTCCTTGATCATGAGTGCTGGTAAAACCTGTCGGACCCCAACTCGTGAAACCATCCAATAGACTGTTGATATTATTATCTCGATCACCCCATGGGTTACAAGTACTGCATGTAGCCACTTTTTGCTCTGTAACAACTAATTTCAAATTATATTCATTATAGAACGCCTGCACATTATTTAAAATGGTTAAGATCTCCGTATTAACCTGAGTCGTTCCACCAGCAGAATTAAATCTTTTATAGGTAGCATAAGTCGCAATCTTGTTTACCCACTGACCGTTACAAGAACCTGCTTTACCCGTCTCCAGATCATTATTAACATCAGCAGCACCTCGAGTGTCTTTGGTGGCTTGACAAAATAGGTCTGGACGTTCAACTACATCGGATGCTTTATAGATAACGTAGTTTTCAACATCTCCACTTTTTTCAATGTTTTTTAAACTTTCGATATAATACTTTTCATCACCGATCATAAGCATTCCGGCAATAGTATTATCCGCTATAGTAAGTCTGGCTTCGTCTGCCTTATTACCATTCACAGTCCCTTTAAATAAGATATTTCTAGGTAAAGCGACTTCTTTTTGTCCATTTTCGGTAAGTTCATACCCTTTTGCATTTGGAGAATAAAGATCAACATGCTCAATATTCATCTTCCACTGATAAGCTTCACCTAAGGCAAAATTAATAATTGTAGTCCCGCTGGCTCCTTTTACATGAGTTGCCAAATCTTTGATATTTAGCTTAAAAACATCATACTTCTTAAACGTATTCGAAACCGATTTAATTTCTCCGAAATTGTTTTTTCCTGTTGCGCTTCCATCGACATGAGCAACCTTAATACCTTTAACAACAAAGGTCTGTGCACTTACCTGCGTCGTAAAAAGCATAGTAAATACAAAAGCCAACGCTGCTAAAAACTGATTTAGTTTTTTCATAATTGTTTTGTGTTTTTATTGGATCAACAGCACGAATTTATAACTAAATACCTTAAAAACATAAACTAAACCCGAAAATATTATTAATATTTTACTATGTAATTTTATTTAATGATATGGAAAATATATTGGCCAATGATTATAGTTGAATACCTATTAAATGAGTGAAATTTTTTATTTATTGTTAAAAGTGATAGAAAATATTGTTTATGCATTGCATAATTATTAACTAGACAATTTTCATAAGACATATTTCAATATTTTAATAAAAAACAATTTTTTTTAATACGTGCTTTTTAATTAAAAATCAATAAATATGTAATATGTAAGTCTTATTCACAATCTAAATTTCGTTTATTATCGTTGGAATAAACCCCTATATTTTAACACTTTACATCAACATTCACATTCCGAATACCTTGTACATTTATAATAATTAACAAGATAAAATGTACAGTCCTTAACAGATCTATCAATAGCTAATCTTTTTAAAAATCCTATTGATCTCTATACGAACTACTTTGTGAAGATATTTTGCATATTAAAAAATGATACAAAATAGAAAAGTTTTTTTTATAATTAAGTCAGGCTCGAGCAGTATTGCATGAATGAAAGCACGATATTTTAAATCTAAGATATTAACCTGATAAAACTTACTTGAACAGAATCCCAAATTAATAGAATACTAAAAATTATTTTCAAAAAGCTATATGGAATTTTTAATCCGCAAAAGCTTGTCCATAGAAAATATTAAAAGTGTTGTTGCTCTTGTCATATCGTAAACATTCCCAATTATTATAAACAGAACTTGTTGAAATACAAAACGCATCCGATATTTCATTTTTGATGTAAGTTTTAGCAAAACAACCTTCTTTTAATACAAAGTCTTTATCTTTTCTAAAGTCTGTAATCTTTATTGGAAGGTCCTTCAAAAAAAGATAAGGATTCTTGGTAAGATACTCTTCCTGTTCAATAAGCACTTCCGAAAATCGATAGTCCAGAGAGCCAAAGTTACCGTAATTACAATTTGCACCTTCTAACCCGTTAACAACTTGTATCTCAGTAAAAAGTTGAAAATAACGATTTTTATTATCATGGTATACCAAGAAAACCCCTCTATTTCTTATTTTATCGTACACGAAGAATACTGCATCTTTTCCTTGTCCCCGAAATAAATTTCCTTCTGCGGCAGAAAGAAGTTCAAATTCGGCGTGATTTTTAAAATATTTTTGATGCGTTTTGTTAAGCCGACTTAGAAGTTGTAAACTAATATTAGAGAATATCTTATTATCTGAAAGTCGCTTTAAATTATTTTGATGATCTACTATCTGAGAAATAAACTTCGGATCATCATAAGTAGATTCTTGATAAACAATTTTATTATCCTTTTGCCTTTTAGGATTTGTATTTAATGTACTTAATTCTTGAGTTTCTTTGCCAGAAGTACTGGTATCTAAGACAAGAGGAGAGGAATCTTGACTTTCCGCAGACCCACAAGAAAGAACCAAAACTAAAGTAAAAAATAAAATGATTTTTTGCACTGATTTTTCTTTTAAGCGTGAAATTATTTCTGGAATCTTCTTAAATCTACTTCCGACATTAGCTCTTTCCCATTTTCAATATGGTCATATAGTTCCTGTGAAAAGTAACATCCATTTAAAATACCACGGGCACCTAAGCCGTTAAACAGATAATAATTTTGATATTGAGCATGATTTCCCAGAATAGGACGCCGATCCTTTACCGTAGGGCGAAAACCGAAGTTAACTTCTTCTACTTCAAAATCATGTGGATAAAATTCTTTTAATCCCTGAATCAGCTCTTCCGTCTTAAAATCATCAATATCATTTTCCCGTTCGTTGGGATCATAAGTTCCTCCATAATAATAGGATTGTTCATTAAGTGGAAATAAGAAATGTTTTTTCTTAAAAGTATATTGATTGTCCATTTTTTTTGATAACCGAACCTTCAAATGATGTCCTTTATTTGGAATAACAGGAATGTCCTTGAAAAAAGGATTTGAGCGCACACCCATTCCTTCACAAAAGACAATGTGTTTAAAAGCAAAATCTTCGTAGGTCTTTCCCTCTATTTTATGATATTGAAAATCTTTAGCGACTACCATTGTATTCTGTTCCAAATAAGCCATAATACCATTGAAGAAAGCGTTCACATCAACGCGACCCGAATGCTTTACTTTACCTGTACCATATGGATTGATTAGGGTATTTACGGATTCAAATGCCGGATCAAGGAACGGTTTCAATTCATCCAATTCCGTTTTAATTAACCATAATTCTTTTTCTCTTTCATCATGAAAAATACGGTGAATACTTTCATGAATTAAATAATTTTCGCCAGTGTACTCTTCAATTTCCGACATTGTTTTTGTTAGAAAATTAATTTGCTCTGCTGCTAACCAAAAAGTCGTAAATTTTTTTAACACCAATGGGTTCACAATACCTGCGGAAACACGTGACGCACTTTTACGTTCGCCGGCAAACATTATGAAAGATTTCTCGTGTTTTATTAATTGGTGGGCAAAGAACATTGCGGCATAACCATCACCAACAATAATATAATCTACATTCTTCATTTTAAACTAAATTGTAAAAGGTTCAATTAAACAAAAAAACCTGAGCAAATGTGCCCAGGTTCTTTTATATTTTCAAGCAAATTGCTTAGTAATTCCACATATCACTCTCCATCTGCAGGATCTGAGCTTTAATTCTCTCGCTCTCTTCCAATTGCTCATCTGCATCATTTGGGATATAGTCTTTGATCACCCCATTTCCGAGACCGTTATCAGATTTATAAATAACTGTAGAGAATCTTCTTGCATTTAATAAATCATCAAAAGTTATATCCGAAGATAAATTCTTGTTGTTAAATGCTACAGAATTCGCCAAAACTTCTCGCGCATCTGGATAGTAAACCCAAAATAGATCAATCAGTTCATCTTTTGAAGCTAAAGGTTGACCATCTGGACCATACTGACCCATTGTCGAAGGATCCTGACCCATCGCTGCAATTCCCAGCAAGCGATACTTCATTTGACTATCTCTTCGATCGATATACCACATCCCTTTGATTTTCAAAACCTTAACGTTTTCCGTTTTAGTTTCGTAAACATTAGTATATTCTTTCTTCTCGTCGTCAGTTAATTTACCAGTTTCATTAATCCTGTCAATTCCAGCATCACTCATCACTTCACTTTTAATCCGCGACTGAATTGCTTCTGGACTTAATCTGGTTTCGAATAACTCATCATCATAAACCTCTTTGATTCTACCGTCATTAATGGCATCAAATAATATCTGATAAAGCGATTTGTTCTGCGAAATTAAGCCATCTTCATTATGATAATAGGGTTGATTGAGTTTGTCATTCATATCAATAATTTCCCAAACCACCATACTTTTCAGAATATCCTTGTCTTCTATAAAACCATACTTTAAAGGTGTAATTTTAGTAGAAACCATAGAATCTCCTTTCTTAATCATGTTCAATTCCCTGTACTTTCTAAAAGATTCCGGAGATTTCGCATTCAAAATCGACATTGAATTAATGGGAGAATCATCAACTTGAACTCCACCTGTATTGGTCTCTTCCGGCATTTCATATGCAGGATCAACTTCTAAAGGCTTAGTAGCAACAGTTGTTTTCGGTTTAGCCTTACGCTTGGTCTTCTTTTTAGTTTGTGCTCCAACCGAAGTAAAACTAATTGCAAGAAGTATTATTATGACCTTTTTCATTGTAAAAATTTAAACGATAGATGAAATTTCACCTACATTACTTCGAACGTTATTATTGTACGTTTATTATGACGTTACCAATATTTTTTAATTGTTGGTTTCCTAACCCCGTGGCGGTAGCCTGAATATTAAATACGTAAGCAATATCACCAGCTCTTAACCCTTTTGTAAGGTTTGCTACAGAACTCAGTGAACTTCCGTTTACTAACATAGCTGCTTTACCAGGAGCTTTGAACATAAAACTGTTTACTGTAAAGCGTACATCGAAATCAAAGTCTGGCATATCCGCCGTAACTCTCTGGTTTGCAATGGAACTTGCAGGCATCGACACCACATTTTTCCCTTGAATTTGTCCAATTGGTGGTGGGACATTTTTAATTCTGAAAGGAAAAGCTTGAGATATTGAACCTCCTTTTGGATCACGCCCGGAAATAGTTAATGTTACCGTATTACCTCCTCCTGGAGTAACAGTCCATTTACCACCACCTCCACTTACGGATGCTCCTGCTGCTGATAAAGAAATTCCTGACATATCTGCACCTAGAATAGATCCAGAAATTGGATTTGGTAATCCTCTATACAGAACGTTCATTTTATCTGCCGTTAAAATTGCCCCTTTTTGAGCTTTTAATTCTTGAGCACCTGCAATAACTTTATAGGTATGGTTATAGGTTAAAGGGATCTCTTTTCCATTAACATCTTTAAATGATATAGTACCACTAAAGCTCTTATCACCTAAAGATCCTGTATCTAAGTTTCTTACTCCCTGACCATTTTGTATTGTTAAACCTGGCATGTTAAGTCCCGGAACATTGCTAGAATAATTTCCAATAGCAACTCTACCTTGAGCAGATTCACCTTGAACTACAATAGTTGGCGCCGAAACAATTGCTGAATAAGCATCAAATTTGATATCTGCATCCACTTTTTCTTGAAGCATTACCGAAAGAGCATCACCCTGAATTCCTCTGGCTGTAGCCTGAATAATTTCTAAGTTAGATAAAGCAGCAATTAATGGTTGGTTGTAAAATTGATACTGTAACCATTTTTTACCGTTTCTAGCATTCTTATACTCAGTAATCATCTGTTTATTGGTTCTATCAACAACAGATTTCATCAAATTATTTGACCCTAAAGTTTGATTGATATAATTTTTGTAATCTTCAATTTTTGCTTTTAAGTCGCTTGCTTTCTTGGAAGGAATATTTTCATCTCCTTTAGTAAAGAAAACTGATGTCGATGGCTCTGTATTGTTAAGAGCAGCGAAACTTTCCTGAATTTCAGCTTTACTATCGTAATCGGCTTCCTTGCTTAACTCTAATTTCAAATCATCAATATACTTAACCAAATTATCTGATTTCTCTTCTAATCCTTGGTATCGCTCCAATGCACCTTGAAAAGTCTCCGGCGTATTTGCTGCCTTCGCTTGTAAAGTTTGCTTAAATATTGAATTGTTATTTTCTGTAAGTTCTCTGGTCTCAACCAATGAACCTGTAGTGTCTTTATAAGAACGAATAATTTCTTGATCAATCTGCATTGCAAGCATAGCAATGAAAACTAAATACATCAAGTTAATCATCTTCTGACGAGGTGACTGTTTTCCTTGTGCCATTTTTTAGTAAATTTTGTAAATAATTTTAAATTTTAATTATAATGGTTTAGGAACTACGATTTCATGGCGCTAAGCATTCCGCCGTATACTCTATTAAGACTATTAAGGTTAGAAGTTAATCCAGATAATTCTTCATTAAATTTCTCAGAATGAGCTGCAGATTTCTGCATATCCTCTACATATTTTTTACTGTATTCTGATTGCGCTTTACCGTGTTCTAATTGTAATGAATATAGAGCATTCATACTTTCTAAATGACTTGCAGCAAGTACTAACTGATCATTGTATTTTTGAGTAGATCCAGAAACGTCCACCGTTTGATTGATCTGCTCTACAGAATTTGAAAATTTATCAATTCCTGTTCTTAATCTTTCAAATAAAGTTACATCCAGTTTTGCATCAGCAAGCATGGCATCTAATTTATCAGATAACGAAGTTTCTAATTCTTTAACTTCCGCTAATTGCATAGAATTACCAACATTTCTTTTACTTGGTACAGTGTCTTTGTCTAATAATTCAGGATATACATTTTCCCACGCATAACTTGTATCAGTTGAGTCTGGAAAAAATGCCATAAATAGAAATACTAAAACTTCAGCACCCAAACCGATACCTAGCATTAAATTTCCACCTATTGGCCCGATACTCCAGTGTGTCATTTTAAATAAAGCACCTAGTAACACGATTGCCGCGAAAAAGGAATAGATGAAATTTGAAATTGAAGCTTTGTCTTTGAACATAAGTTTGAGTTGTATTTGTTAGTTTATTTAAAGTATAATTGTAATCTATCTTGTTCTTTTCTTGTACTTAGCTGTTCCATCAGGAATGTCTTGTACTGTTCTGAATCCGATATAGCTTCTTGCAGAATCTTTTCTTTCGTAATCTCTATATCCAGTCATTAAAAGATAACCGATATCTTTCCAAGAACCACCTCTTACAGATTTACGAGGTTCTTTGTAAGCTTGATTTGATAAATATGGATTTAATGTAGAAGCAAATTGGTAGGTTGAATTATTGT
Organism: Chryseobacterium sp. SNU WT5; assembly: GCF_007362475.1. Taxonomy (NCBI): domain Bacteria; kingdom Pseudomonadati; phylum Bacteroidota; class Flavobacteriia; order Flavobacteriales; family Weeksellaceae; genus Chryseobacterium; species Chryseobacterium sp. SNU WT5. Next base: position 2,305,325 of record NZ_CP041687.1, on the reverse strand, counting down.
AAGGAGATTCTGTCCATTCTGCAACATTTCCTGCCATATCATATAATCCAAAGCCATTTTTCGCAAATTGTTTTACAGGAGCTGTATAGGTATACGTACCTTTTTTCTCATCCTCAATATAATTACCTCGTTTCGGTTTGAAGTTCGCTAGATAACAACCTCTGTCATCTTGTAAATACGGACCGCCCCAAGGATAGGTTGCATTCTCTTTTCCACCTTTCGCTGCATATTCCCACTCTGCTTCTGTAGGAAGTCTAAATGCCATCGCTTTTTGCTTTTTCTTTTTTAAAGCTTCGTTGTAGTCAGATTTCATTTTAGATCTATAGTTACAAAAAGCTCTGGCCTGATCCCAAGTTACTCCAACTACAGGGTAAGCTTTATAAGCATTATGCCAAAAGTAACCTTCATACAAAGGCTCATTGTAAGCATAATTAAAATCTTTTAACCAAACCGTTGTATCTGGATATACTGCGATACTTTCTTTTTTAAGATATTTAGCACCTCTAGACTTGTCTTTGACAGCAGACTCTATATCTTCCCAATTATAGGCATAGAGTAACTTTCTGGTGTCGATAATTCTTTCATTATTAATTCTCTCTGCTGGTGGAATATAAATAGATTCTAAAATCTCCGCATATTTAGCATCTGGATAGTTAGATGTTCTCCATTGAAGAGGAGTACTCCAATCTAATTTCTTGGATTCATCATAGCCATCTCTTCCCCCTTGTGAATCCAAATACTCTTGGTACGCATTTTGATTACCTGCTTTCTTAGCAGCATATGCATATGTACCACTTTCATCTGCTTCAGCTAATAAAGATCGTACAACAGAATCACGCACGTAATCAATAAATAATCGATATTCTGCATTGGTAATTTCACTTTCATCCATAAAGAATGAGGAAACAGTAACTGTTTTAAGAGTCGCCTTCTCTGGGGTATTGGTAAAATCCTGATCAGCCATTCCCATTACATAGGAGCCGGCTGGGATTGCAACCATACCATAAGGTCTTTGCGACACAAAAGATTTCGACTTCCCTTTTGTCACAAGTTCTCCTTTTGACCCAGGTTTTCCAGCTGACGCTCCTCCTCGTTTTGAACAAGAAATCACTACAGCAGCTGACATTAATATAAGGAATACTCTTTTCATTCTAAATTTTAAAATTAAGCGGTAAATATATAATTTTTTCGGAAAACATTGTTATTTTTTTTCCAAAACGTAAAATAGTTTATAATATTTTACAGATCTATTAATTAATGTTATTCTACAGTAACAGATTTTGCGAGATTTCTTGGTTGATCTACGTTTGCACCTCTATAAACAGCTATATAGTATGCTAACAGCTGCAACGGAACTGATGCAATAATTGGTGAAAAACATTCCGAAGTCTCAGGGAATTCAATCACATAATCAGCAACGGAAGAAACTTGAGTATCTCCTTTGTTAACTAAAGCGATCACTTTTCCTTTTCTTGCTTTTATTTCTTGAACATTACTTACAATTTTATCATAGTGTCCTTGCTTAGGTGCGATAATTACGATGGGCATATTTTCATCAATCAACGCAATGGGTCCATGTTTCATTTCTGCGGCGGGATAACCTTCTGCATGAATATACGAAATCTCTTTCAACTTTAAAGCACCTTCTAATGCTGCTGGAAAGTTATATCCTCTTCCTAAGTATAAGAAATTCTGAGCATCAACAAAATCTTTGGCGATTTCCTTCGTAATTTCATGCGTATTTTCTAATACTTCTTGAACTTTCTTTGGAATCGCTTCTAATTCTGTAATTAAACGCATGAATTCTTGGTTACCCAGATGTCCGTTATGTTTTCCTAATTTCAAAGCAATTAAAGAGAGCACAGTGAGTTGTGCAGTAAATGCTTTTGTTGAAGCAACGCCGATCTCTGGTCCGGCATGAGTATAGGAACCTGCATCCGTCACCCTTGAAATAGAAGAATCAACTACATTACAAATACCATAAACAAAAGCACCTTTTTCTTTAGCCATTTTAATAGCTGCCATGGTGTCGGCAGTTTCTCCTGACTGTGATATTGCAATTACAATATCTTTCTCTGAAATAATTGGATTTCTATATCTAAATTCGGAAGCGTATTCAACTTCTACCGGAATTCTTGCAAACTCCTCAATTAAATACTCTCCAATTAATCCTGCATGCCAAGATGTTCCACATGCAATAATGGTAATTTTTTGTGCTTGATTTATTCTTTCTAAGTGGTCCCAAATTCCCGCCATTTTTATAGCACCCTCTTCTACCAAAAGTCTTCCTCTTAAAGTATCATGAATCGATTTAGGTTGTTCGAATATCTCTTTAAGCATGAAATGCTCATAACCACCTTTTTCAATCTGTTCTAAACTTAATTTAAGTTGCTGTACTTCAGGTGTTATCTTGACATTATCTTTAATATTTCTGATATCTACTCCATTTTCCAATGAAATAGTAGCCATATGCCCTTCTTCCAAATAAACAGCTTCTTTTGTAAACTCTACAAATGGTGAAGCGTCGGACGCAATAAAATACTCATTAGTCCCCAAACCAATTGCTAAAGGCGAACCTAATCGCGCTACAACCAGTAAACCAGGAAAGTCATCATGCATCACTGTAATAGCGTATGCTCCATAAACTTCATTTAGCGCATATCTAACTGAAGTTGGGAAATCAAATTCTGGATTGGTATCCATAAAATACTGAATAAGATTAACCAGGGCTTCTGTATCTGTTTCTGACTTGAAGGTAAATCCCTTCTCAGTTAGCATAATTTTTAGAGTATCATAATTTTCAATAATACCGTTATGCACTAATGCGATCTTACCATTATTTGATAAATGCGGATGTGAGTTACTATCACTAGGAATCCCATGAGTAGCCCAACGCGTGTGCCCCATCCCTACATGAGATTTACCTGCGAGCTCACTTGAAATCGCAACCAAATCATCAACTTTACCTTTAGTTTTTGCAACGAAGAAGTCTGATTTGTTATTGTCCAAAACTATCCCTGCACTGTCATATCCTCTATATTCTAATCTGCGAAGACCATTAATCACTACTTCATAAGCGTCTTGAAAACCTGTATATCCTACAATTCCACACATATTATATTCGTTTTAGTTCTATTTTTTACCGTAAGTAAGAATTAATTTTGCACTCGTCGGATTATCTGGGTTAGCAAGATCAGTTCCTACAAACACTGCTCTATAAGGTGTAAAACTTCTTGTATTGAAATTTTGGCCAACTCCTGGTGACATTGCTCCTACCAAATTACCATTAGTATCATAAGTATAAGCACCTACATTCACAACAAAGTGTGCTGGTATCGTCTTATTCGATTCGATAATATTTTTAAAAGTCTGTGTAATACTTATATCATAATAAGCTGGATTTTTTTCTAAATCGTAAGCTTTCACCAAACGATACATACCGCTAAGAGGCAATGTAGCCAAATCTTGTAAATAAGTATCCAAAGTAACACCGCCAACTTTGTGCTGCACGACGAAATCCATAGGTTTTTTATATTTACTCGTCCACGCTCCGGCATCGGTATATATTCTCATCTTAGCAGAGATAATTCCAATTTTGTCAGTCTGATATAATGCTTTTAACTCGGCAATTTTTGCGTCAGGAACTTTAAGACCAATACCTGGACCTCCCATTCCCTGTGCATACAGCCTCGATGCTCCAACAATAGAGTCTTGTGAAGACGCTGCTGTAACCGATTCAGATGGGGTATTAGTTCTGTCGAATGTAAATTGGTTAAATTGAGCATTCTGCGATCCCGCATTCATAACATAAATAGACTGCTCGCGTGTAGTTACAGCACCTTCAACTTTGTCTTTTTTGTAATAAAGATTAATCTCTGTTCCATTAGGATCAAAATTAAAAATATAGCCGTCATTATCATCCACTGAAATTTTAATACCTTTAAAATATCTGATAAAAGAGGCTGCATCCAGTAATTCAGTAGAAGAACCTTTTGTTAAAATTTTATTGGTGAAAAATGTATTATCTAAAGGTATTCTTATAGCAGCTGGAAGATCCACTAGAGAACTATTATCCGAACTCTTAGTGATTTTTACAGCACGAACATTACCGTCAAAAGTTTTAGTTCCAAGTACAGCTCCAGTCGTAACATTGCGATCAGATTGAACTTCATCCGCACGTGAAGAAAGAAACTCAGTAACCTCTTCTACTTTTAAATTTAAAAGTGTTTTAGAAGCAATTTTAGTTCTACCATATTTTAATACCGGATAAGTACTCAAGACTTTTTTCGCAGGAGTTAATCCGACAGGATAAACATAATTTTCATCAGTATCTGTTGTCAATGAATCTGCAGCATATTGCGGCTTAATTACTAAAACAACTGAATCCAATACGGGATTAGTTCCAAAATCAGGACTGTACTCAGACAAACGAACCTGACTTACAAACGCAGATTTCTGCAATCCAAATTGAGATTCTCGAAATGCACCTAGAGTCGCGCTTTGTAAACGATCTGCATCTGATCTAATTGAATTATTATTGAATACATTGTAGGCAACTATCGGATAAGTTTTTTCTACACCAGTTGCACCATTTTGAAAAAATTGGGATCCCAGCTGGTCAGCATCAGATTCACAATTCCATAAAATTAAACTCCCAATCACCAATGTTGTAGTGATTTTGAATAATTCTTTAATATTTCTTATCATTAAATGTAAATTAGTATAAATTGTTGATTGTTGAAGCGTCGATGTATTCTGATTTCGTCGTACTCGTTTTACTGAATGCTTGATCAAGTTCTTCCTCTAAAAATTCATCCCCTTTAATTACCATATCGACCAAATCCATACTTTCAATCACAAAACTTTGAAAGCTAGGCTTCTCAAACGCTTTCAATCCGGTAATATTGTCGAACTTCATCTTTTCTTCCACAGATTCAGACAATGCTAAATTCTCCTCATTGTAAACAGAAAGTACGATTTTTGAATCTTTGAAGTAAGAATCGTTCTTGTAAAAAGTTTGTAAATAAACAGGAATAAAAGACGCCATCCATCCATTAAGATGAATTACATCAGGAACCCAATTTAGTTTTTTAATCGTTTCGATCACTCCTCGTGCAAAAAACATGGCTCTCTCGTCATTATCTCCAAAAGGCTTTCCTTCATCATCAATGTAAAACTGCTTTCTTTTGAAGTATTCTTCATTGTCTATAAAATAAACCTGAAGACGCTCGCCAGGTAGTGATGCAACTTTAATAATTAAAGGTTGATCCAAATCGTTGATAATAATATTCATCCCCGAAAGGCGAATAACTTCATGCAGTTGGAATTTTCTTTCACTTATTTGGCCAAATTTTGGCATAAACACTCTCACATCATTCCCTTCCTGATGCATTTTAAGCGCCATCTTACTCACCATGGTCGCCATGTTGTTGTCTTCTTGATAAGGAAACATCTCCGTGGTGACATATAAAATCTTTTGGTTCGGCATAAATTCTAACTTTCTTCTAATTTTTGGGCAGAATATTCTACTGTGCAAAATTACGAAATTTTATGCTAATATATTTTAATTAACATTTTTTAATATTTGTAGTAGGAAAGCCTTATAAATAATTAGATATTTATGATTGTTAAATATTTTAATTTGATGAAAATTGTTATTTTTACATTGACTAACAAGTATACTTATGGAAATCTTCAGATCAAAAAAGCCATTTACAGACTATATTGAAAGACAGAAAGAAATGGGCAAGAGAATTGGCTTCGCACCAACAATGGGGGCGCTACACCAAGGACATTTATCTTTGTACGAAATTGCAAATAAGGAGAATGATCTTGTTATATCATCAATATTTGTAAATCCTACTCAATTTAACAATGCTACGGATTTAGAGAAATATCCACGCAACACGGACCGAGACATTAACTTATTAGACAAGACCGGCATCGTTGATGCGGTTTATCTTCCAGAAGTCGCAGACCTCTACCCAGAAGGTCCAAAAAGTAAATCATTTGATTTTGAAGGTTTAGAAAACGAAATGGAAGGAAAGTTTCGTCCTGGGCACTTTGATGGTGTGGGTACGGTCGTGGAAGAACTATTACTTCAGGTTAAACCCGACAACGCCTATTTCGGAGAGAAAGATTTTCAGCAATTGGCGATCATTGAAAAATTGGTAGAACAATTAAAATTACCTATAAAAATTCACGGAGTTGCAATTTATCGCGAAGAAAATGGTCTGGCGATGAGCTCAAGGAATGAAAGATTAAGCAGCGCGCAACGAGATGCTGCCAAAGTACTTCATGAAACTCTATTAAAAGTGAACGATTGGTTTAGAATAATCACCATTCCTGAAATTAACACACGTGTTAAAGATATTTTTGACGATCAACGAGGAATGGTTTTAGAATATTTTGAAATTGCTGATGAACAGACTTTAAAGGAAACCGATTTCTTTTATAAAGATAAAAATTACCGAGCTTTTATTGTAGTAAATGTTGGTGATGTGCGATTAATTGATAATTTACATTTGGACTAGTGATAATAATTTAAAAATCAAAAGTCTTCCTAACTGGAAGACTTTTGAACACCAAATCACAAAATATTAATATGAAAAAAAAATTACCTCCGAAGAAGTAATTTTTGTGACCCGGCTGGGATTCGAACCCAGGACCCATACATTAAAAGTGTATTGCTCTACCAGCTGAGCTACCGAGTCTTAGAATTTGTAAATAAATTTACCATCTAATAGTTTTTGCTGTGTGCCTGCGACTGGACTCGAACCAGCACATCCATAGGAAACCACCCCCTCAAGATGGCGTGTCTACCAATTCCACCACGCAGGCAAAAAAAATCCGTAAAAAATACGGAATTTTTTCGCTAGTGACCCGGCTGGGATTCGAACCCAGGACCCATACATTAAAAGTGTATTGCTCTACCAGCTGAGCTACCGAGTCGGTCACCACTAAAATTTGAATAATTATATTCTCGTTTTAGAGTGGTGCAAAGATACTTATTTTTTTAAAATCTCAAAATTTTTTTGGTAATTTGTACAAAATAAAAATATGATCATTTCACTCATCGGCTATATGGGAAGTGGCAAATCTCACATTTCCAAAGTTTTGAGCAAAAAAACAGGGTTAAAATTAATTGATCTGGATCACCAGATTTCTTTACAAAATAATTCTTCAATAGCAGAAATATTTGAAAAAAGAGGAGAAATATACTTTCGGAAGGAAGAAAGGCAGATTTTAGAACAATGTCTAAACTCAGAAACAGCCTGCATACTAAGTTTAGGCGGTGGAACTCCTGCGTACTATGACAATATGAAAATCATTAATGAAAAAAGTACAAGTATTTATTTACAAACAAACATCAAAAACTTAACAGAACGATTATTGCTTCACAAAAACAAAAGGCCCCTCATCGCAAAAATAACAAACGAAAATCTTCCTGAATTCATTGCTAAGCATCTTTTTGAAAGACAGCCATTCTATAGTCAGGCAAAATATACAGTGAATACAAATTCTAAAACTCCGGAAGAGATCACAGACGAAATTATTTCACTTATTTAATCAAGCGAACCTTCCTCCACATCACTAAAAAACAAATCCCAATCACCGCTTTCCATCTCCGAATTGCCATCTGCAACAACAAAACCATCAATATCCCGACGGTCTTTTTTGGTTGGTCTGCCTTCTCCCTTATTTCTATAATGCTCCTGATTAAGCTTTCTTAGTTTTAAAATCTCGTACTGCTCTTTCTCTGTTTTGTCCGCAATGAAATCTGGAACTAATTTTGATCCTATCCTACTTTTAGGAATTTGTAAAATTTTGAGCTGATAGTCAATTTGGTTTTTTCGAATCTTAAGTACATCTCCTTCTTTCACCTCTTTGGAAGATTTTACAGTTTGACCTGCGAGGGACACTCTGTTCTTTTTAATTTCGTCTGCGGCAATGCTTCTTGTTTTATAAAAGCGAACACACCATAAAAATTTATCTATTCTCATATTTTATTTATACTTTTGCTGCATTAAATAATTTTAGCAATTTAATGATATTATTAAATATGAAAAAAACATTTTTGTTTCTTGCATTGGCTTCAATAGCAATTACCTCTTGTAGAAAAGAGGATGAAGGAGAAGTAATACCAGAAGTAAGTATAGAAACGCAAAATAGTTACGATGATCAAGCTGCTACTAAATTTTTAGAGACCCATTATTTCGACAGCAAAGGGAATATAAAACAATTAGACGCCGCAGATGTTACCAATGTTAAACTATCCGCTCTTAACCCTGTTAAACTTCCTTCAGGAGTAATTTACGTGATGAGAGCTAATGCTCAACCTAATCCCGGAAATGCGATTGGCAACACTGACATTATTAGATTAATGAGTTATACCAATACATATATAGCTAAAGAGATTGACTCTAAAGTATCTTTTACATCACCGTTTTTATTTAGCAATAATCTTGCTGGACTGGGTGTCCCTGACAAAGATCCTATATTTTATTATGTAAATAATGCTAAACTGAATTCTGGAACTTCTGAAGTTGAAAAAAAACGTAATTATTACGAGATTGAAGGATTTAAAGAGGCTCTTCAGAAATTTAAAGCGTACGATATTCCAAATGAGAGTGATTATAACTTACAAGGAGTTATTATAGTTCCTTCAAGAGCAGCATTTGCTCGTGATCCCCATTTCAACTATTCAAATGTTTCGTTGGCAAATCGAAGTTTTGTCTTTAACTTCCAAATCTACAAAGCTGAGACGAGACCTACTAGTCAAGAGTAAACTTATTTTATTAATATTGAAAAGTTCCCAGTGATGAGGAACTTTTTTTATGTATTCAAATGTCGATATTTAGTCAAAGATCTGCCTAACCACTGCGAGAGAATTGGGCGTATAAAAGGAATCAAGATGAAATTGGCAATAAATTATCAAGGAGTCTAAGAATGTATTCCTTTGATTTCGTTTCAGATCTAAGCTGTAAATAGAGCTTATAGTCAATAGCGTTTTCCAAAGGTCAGAAATCTCCTGATTAAAAATACGGTGAGATATTTCATTTTCAAAAATACCACTTTCTGGATTCAAGTATTTTCCGTCTCCATTTAATGGCGCTAAGCCCGATAATTTTAAAAATCTAAAGATAAAGGATAAATACGCATCAGAATTACCCAGCGAAATTTCTCTTTTTAAACTATTGATTTCATCAAACATTACAATATTAGCACTTTCTTCCCTTAAAACTTGATGTAGAAAATCAGCGATAAAAAAAAGAATAGCCGTCATCGATATTTCTGAAAAATCATACGAATCAGAATCTAGTTCCATCTTTGAAATTCTTGAGATACCACCACTATTAGAAGCTTTAGAAGTTGTTATCTGCAATAAGCTGAGCGGATATAAATATGGTTTCTTTTTATTTTTAGCGGTGTAAATTCCTTTTGCAAAAAAACTTTGAAAACCGTTCTCTTTAGTGAAACAATGCAATATTGCATCATAGTCGCCATATTTTAAATAAGAAAGAAGAAAGCAACTCTGCGTCTCCATTAATTAACAACAGCAATTTTTGCAGTCGCAGTATCTGTTCCGTCTTCATTGGTCATTAAGACGAAATAAATTCCAGATGCTACACGTACCCCACGATGATTTGCTAAATTCCATTCATAAGAACCACCACGTGCCACAGCTTGATGAACTAAATTTCCGGCAGCATCTGTAATTCTGATATTCGTTTTTGCAGCAAGGCCACGAATACTAACATTACCTTTATATTGTGCATAAACTACTGGATTGGGATAAACCAGAACATCTCCAAAATCCTTAGTAACTGTTAAAACATCGCCTTGATATACCACGACTCCATCTAAAGTCACAAAATAAACCTTCCCAGTTTTTTTATCAACTTTTATATCGGTTACGTTATTAGTTGGCAGCGGTGAATTTGCACGATTAAAGAAAGTTAATGTTTGCTCACCATTCGGGCTTAAATAAAACACACCTCCGTCATCAACAGAAACCCACTTTTGGTTTCCAGAGTCGACTTCAATTTGCAATATCTGTCCATCCCTAAATAATTCTTCTCCTACTCCATTTTCTTCAATGATAATTGGTTCTGTTTGTGGATTAGCCTCATCTATTGCACTGCTTGGATTTTGCAATATGCGAAGGCCGATTCTCGTTCCGATCCATAAATCGTCATTTTGGTCTAATGCCGCAGAGACAACGCCATCTGCCGGAAGGTTATTTCCCTGTCTGATTAATTTGAACCGATCATCTCCTAATGAAGATAATGTTTTGTTATAATCATAGATAAGCATACCACCCGTAGTATTGAAGAACGCAGAGAAAATATAGAGAATTCCATCGTGTGAAAACGGTTTTTGAGGTACTCCCAATGTAGTTACTGATACCAAATTAAAATCATCTATACTACTATTATAATAATAAAAGCCTCCTTTGCCTGAAGTATCTCCACCACTCCATACTGACACAAAGAGTTGATTATCCTCATCAAATGTACACCCAACCACCCTATTATAAGATCCACCGGTACTTTTATAAATTTTTACAAATTGATCATCATTCATTTTGTAAATTCCTTTACTACCATCCTGCGTGGAATAGTTGGTAAAAAATATCTCAGATAATTTTGCAGGATTTATAACGGCATCTAAAACATTGTAAGTAACATTTGAATTCTTAAACAATTCGGGATATATCCACTTCGCTCCATCAAAATGATAGTAACCTAAATTATTATAGATTGCGTTATTATAGCTTTCCCGGGCACCGCTTGAAACCAAGAGCTTATCTCCTTGTATATCAATTTTATACGATGTATTATTGTAAGGACCATCTGGTTTTAAATGCTCGCCAGATTCATTAATAATTCCAGATAATTTGGTTCCTGCATACAATTTGGAGTCGGTAAATATGCCTGTATTTACTTTTTCAGTAGCGTCCAAAGATTTAATGCTATTTCCGGAGAAGTCGAATGCAGATAAAGAGTTTCCATTGGCCACAATTAGATTTTGTGAATTTACAACCACATCTTGAATGCTTGAAAAGGTTTGCGATAACACTGAGAAAGGACCACCTGCTGAATAATAAACCTTATTATTATGTGCATAAGCAATTACGCCTCCTGTAGCCACTTGCTTAATATCACCACTAGCGATCGTAGTCCAGGTATTATATATAGGGAATGTTACATTGGTCGGATCGGGCATTGAATGCGATTTTAGCCCGGTTGATGTAGCAGCATACACTGCATTATCTTTGATCACAGCTTCCTTAACTTCCTGATAAATTCCTGAATTGATAAAAAATGCAGAATCACCAAATTCTTTTTTATCCAATCTAAAAATTGAAACTCCGTAACCAACTGAGATCACAGCAAAATTTCCGGTAATAGAAATATGGTTGATTTTCTTCTCTCCATTATATCCTGTAGCAATAGGAATATCTACCACATAAGTTATACCGTCTGGAGTAATTACATCAAGAGCTCCATTTTTGTATCCTACCAAACCTATTTTTGTTTCAGGATTGTAGTCAAATGCGGATATTTTTACTTCATGAAGACCATTCGCTTTGGATAATTTGGTAATCTCTCCTGATGCTGGTGTATAGAAGAATATGCCGTTCTCCGTAGCTGTGATAAGTCGCCCATTATCTTCTCGAATGGCAACAATATTGTTATAAGAAAACAAATCGGTCCATTTGCTGGAAGAAATTTTCTGGCCAAATACATGAAATGAAAGGACAAAAATTAAAAAAGCTGTTATTTTTTTCATTCGATTATACTAGAATGCTGTCATCTATAACTTGATTATTCCAGGAAATATTTTTCACATTTTTATTTTTATCAAAATAAAAGGTAATTTTCCCTAAAAGCAATCCTGCCCAACCAACCTGATTGACCAGAACATTTTTCCCAATCTTGTTCATAAAAGACTGCGGTTCGGGTAGAAAAGTATGCGTATGGCCCCCTAGAATCAAATCAATTCCATTGGTATTTGCTGCTAATATCTTGTCTGAAACTTTTTTTGGATCATCTTTATAATCAAATCCTATATGTGAAAGACAAATAACCAAATCACATTTCTTATCATTTTTTAAGAAATCAGCATAATGCTGGGCTATTTCAACAGGATCCAAATATTCTGTCTCACCGTAGTCCTTTTTACCAACCAAACCCGAAAGTTCAATTCCTACTCCGAATATCCCAACTCTAATTCCATTTTTATTAAAAATTTTGTAAGGCTCCGTTTCACCATCTAGAATGGTATTTTTAAAATTATAATTCGAACATATAAAAGGAAATTTAGCGGCTGATCTTACTTTTTTGAATCCGCCCAAGCCGTTATCAAAATCATGATTCCCCATTGTCGAGGCATCATAACCCATCATGGACATTAATTTGAACTCCAACTCACCACCGAAGAAATTAAAGTAAGGTGTTCCCTGGAAAGTATCTCCCGAATCGAGCAGCAGAATATTCTTTTCTTCACCACGAATTTTCTGAATCAAAGCAGCACGTCTTGCAAAACCACCTTGATTAGGATTACGGGTATAACTCGAATCAAAAGGTTCAATTCGGCTGTGTTGATCGTTCGTATGAAGAATGGTCAATTGATATTCCGATGCGGAATTTAATAACGAAAAGCTCTCCGCCATCAAAAGATTGGGAGCCAATGTCATGGCTAATGTTCCACCACCTATCGTTTTCAGAAACTGTTTCCTATTCATCAGTTTTGTTTTTCTTATTTTTAAAATCTAAACGCATATCAGTAGGAACTTTAACTTCAGGATTAGCAATAAATTTCTCAAGAAATAAATCACGTAATTTAACACCTGTTGAAATCATTTCACCTTTTTTGAAATAATCCATATTATCTCCACCTAACGCCAAATAATCAGAGGTTGCAATGTAATACACTTTTTGAGGATCAATAGGTTTTCCATTGATGAGCTGCTTGATTATTTTATCTTTATCTGTTTCAATAACAATGTGCGAAACTGGATTATTTTTCAATGTTTTCAAATAATAATCAAAAAGCCCCTGCATATCGGTCCCTTTCATCTTCATGATCATCACTTCATTTTCAAAAGGCATTACTTCATAAATCTGTCTGGTCAAAATATCACCTACTGCAATCGTAGTTCTAATTCCCCCGATATTGATCACCGCACCATCAACTCCGTTTGGAATTCCATTCTTTTTCGCCCACTCATCGGCACCTTCAAAAGTATAATCTGCAAGAAGATTGCCCAGATTACTATTGTCTCCTTGTTTCGTTAAATCTACTGATGTATGAGAAATTTTGGTATTCATTTTACCTTCCAATTCCATTCTATAAGGTTTAATAACTTCCTTAAAATTTTGATCTTCTGGTAAATCTTTCGAAATAGCAATATTTTTCTCGGTCTGAACGCTGGCAAAGCTTAGTGAAGTTCTACACGAGATAATCGATAAAAACACCAAACTGAGCATTAAAAATTTTGTCTTCATAATCCCTAAATCTGTGGTTGCAAATATAAAGATATGAATATAAACTTATCTCTTTTTTAATTAAATTCTCCCATTAATTTTTGTATTTTTGAAAGATTAATTTTATAATAATGAGTAATTTAAAAGGTTTGGGTGTTGCTTTAGTAACGCCATTTAATGAAGATTTATCGGTAGATTTCGATTCTTTAACGAAATTGATTGAGTTCAATATCAAAAACGGAACAAATTATTTGGTCGTTTTGGGAACAACAGCAGAAGCGGCAACACTTTCAAAGGAAGAAAAGGACGCTGTAACCAAACACATTATAAAGATTAACAATAAGCGACTTCCTTTGGTTCTGGGAATTGGTGGCAATAACACGATGGAAGTTAAAAAAGAAATCGAAGAGAGCGATCTAGCGGATTTCGAAGCGATACTTTCTGTTTCACCATATTATAACAGACCAAACCAAGAAGGACTTTATCAGCATTACAAAGTATTAGCTGGAATAGGAAAAAAAATAATCATTTATAATGTTCCTTCTCGGACCGGGCAGAATATTGAGGCATCGACAACATTGAGGTTAGCGAAGGAATTCCCGAATCTCATGATGATCAAAGAAGCAGCACCTAATATCCTACAGTATTTTGATATTTTGAGACAAAAACCTGAGAACTTCAATCTGGTATCTGGCGACGACGAATATACGCTACCTGTAACTTTAGCAGGTGGGAATGGAGTAATTTCGGTAATTGGACAAGGATATCCGAAAGAGTTTTCAACAATGGTTCAGTTGGCTTTTGACGGAAAAGTGAAAGAGGCCTATGAAATTCACAATAAATTGGTAGAAATTACACGAATGATCTTTGCTGAAGGAAATCCAGCCGGAATTAAAACAGTATTGGCTGAACTTGGAATCGTTAAAAATTTCGTAAGACTGCCATTAGTCGTGGCAACAGAAGAGTTACAGAATAAAATTAAAGCTCAAATGGCTACCATTTAATTGCTTATTAAAATAATACGAAGGGATTCTTTTTCGAAAGAATCCTTTTTTTATGCGAGTTCTAAAGATAACTCTTTCAAATATTTCTGTACCTTTATTAAATGGGTTCCAAACCAGGAAAATGCTTCACCATCGACTAAAATCATCTCATTATTTATCTGTTGTAATTGAAGTTCATCGATGTGCTTTTGCTGAAAAGGATATGGTTCTGAAGAAAGAAAAATAAGATCAGCATTTTTTAAATCTTCACCTGAAATTTCCGGATATCTTGTTTGAGATTTAAATAAATTTTCAAAGCCGAGTTTTTCTAATACCTCATTAATAAAAGTATCGGAACCTACCGTCATGTAAGGATTTCTCCAAATAAGATAGGCCACCGTTTTAGATTTGGAGACATTAATACCGTTAAAGATAGAGGCAATTCCCTGATTAAAATTTTCGGCTAATTCTTCTCTATCTAAGAGGGCTCCAAGTTCGGTTATAAATGCTTGATTATCTTCTAAAGTTTCGATATCGGTCACCCAAACTTTAAAATCTTTCATTAATTCTTCAACTTGAAACTTTTCATTTTCTTCTTTGTTGGCAATAATTAAATCGGGTTTAAGCGCTTTAATTTTATCCAGATTCAAATTTTTTGTACCACCTATAATTTCTACATTTTTAACTAAATCAGCCGGATGAATACAAAATTTAGTACGTCCAACAACGTCTACATCAGTTAAGCCAAAATCAAAAAGCGTTTCGGTAATACTGGGAACCAATGAAATAATTCTCATGATTTAAAGGAGTTTTCCTGCCAGGAACATCCCGGCTACGGTGAAATAAATAATCAAACCAGTCACATCGACCAAGGTCGCTACAAACGGCGCGGATGAAGTTGCAGGATCCAGTTTAAATCTTTTTAAAACAAAAGGAATCATCGAACCAGAAAGCGTTCCCCAAAGGATTATTAACACCAACGAAACCGCAATACTAAAGCCAATATAAACCCAATGCTCACCGTAATCATACAATCCCGTTTTTTGCCACGTCATGATTCTGATAAAACCAATAATACCCAGAATCCCACCAAGCAAAATTCCCGAAACAATTTCTTTTCGCATGACATACCACCAATCTTTCAAACCAATTTCTTGAAGTGCCATCGCACGAATAATCAGCGTTGCCGCCTGCGAACCGGAATTTCCACCACTGGAAATAATTAGTGGAACGAAAAGTGCGAGTACGACTGCTTTTTCAATTTCATGTTCAAAAAATCCCATTGCAGAAGCCGTTAACATTTCGGAGAAAAAAAGAATCACCAACCATGTTCCCCGTTTTTTAACCATTTCTATCCAGGAGGTTTGCGTATAAGGCATATCGAGCGCGTCCACACCCCCAAATCTCTGGATATCTTCAGTATTCTGAGCTGCAATCTGGTCTAAAATATCATCAATAGTTACAATTCCTACAAGAACACCCGCTTCCGTAACAATCGGTAAAGCAGAACGGTCATATTTTTCGAAATAAAGAACGGCATCTTCTTTTGACGTTGTCGTTGTAATAGCAACAAAATGATCATCAGTTATTTCTGAAATTAAAGTATCTTCTTCTGCCAACAGAAGCGATCCGATAGCAATATCATCAATAAGGCGGTTTTTTTCATCAACCACATAAAGGTGGTTCATGGTCTCCACCTTTTTACCTACTTTTTTGATCTGCTGAAAACACTTTTTAACAGTCCACTCCTTACGGATCTGAATATAGTATGGAGTCATCAAACGCGCAATGGAATCTACATGATAACCCAGTAATTTTAGGGCGATCCTCCTTTCTTTCGGATTTAGATGATTAATGGAATACTTGATCAATTCATCTGGAAAATCCTCAAACAAAGCAGTTCTGTCATCAGGAGTCATCGCATTCAAAAGTTCAGAAACTTCTTCGTTTCCTATCCTTCGGATGGTTTCTTCTTGAAAATCAGGATCCAAATGCGAAAACACATCTGCTTTATATTGCTTCGGAACTTTCAAGAATGCTATAAGCCGCTGATCAACGTGTAATTCGCTCAGCGTTTCTGCAATATCTTGAGGGTTAAAAATAATTTCCGAAGTTTCCAATCTGATTTTTTAAGAGATGCAAAAGTAGCAAAAATTAAAACGAAAAGGGATTCTTCAAAGAAGTAGTTTTGAAAAAAAGGTCATTTTCAGTAGAAGAATTAGCTCTTTTTTGAAATATTTGTACTAGTTTAATATTTGATCAATAAACAATAATCACCTTATGTTGAAATCTCTATTTTCGTTTTTTGTAGTATTTATATCCCTAAACGACCTAGAAAAAAATATTCTTAAACTCAAGGTCAGGATAAAACGCGGAAATGAAATCCATTCTTTCACTTTAAATAAATTTAAACAATTGCCTTAATTGATCAGTTTCACTTTAAATTATTTATAAATTTAACTTTCCTTTAAAACACTTTCATTAACGTATTTTGTAAATTTGTAATATGAAAACCTTTGGTCGCGATCTATTAACAAAAATACAACAGGCAATGCTTCAAGGCGAGGCTGCACATGAAATTTATTCGCCACCTTACCGTCCACTTTATTCTTATGACGAAATTCTAGAAAAAAATCCAAAATTTGCAGCAGTCAACATTCTTTTATATTTGAAAGATAATGAATGGTATATCCCGTTAATTGTCCGCAGCGAGAATGAAAGAGACCGTCACAGTGGCCAAATTTCTTTACCTGGTGGAAAAAAGGAGGATTGTGATCCCACGTTTGCAACTACCGCAAAAAGGGAAACTTCAGAAGAAGTGGGAATTGAAGAACATTACATAAGAATCATTCGCGAACTTTCCCCAATCTATATCCCGCCAAGTAATTTTTATGTCAAAGCTTTTGTTTCTTACACAAAAAAAAATCCGCAATTTATATTGCAGGAAAGTGAGGCTGTAGAACTGATTGAATTCCCAATCTCTTCTATTTTAGCATTGGGTAATGAACCTGAGATGATGACTTTACCAGGTTCAAGAGGCGTAGAAGTTCCGGTGATTAATTTCAACGGGTACATCATTTGGGGAGCGACTTCTATGATTTTGAGTGAGTTCAGTCAATTATTGAAAAATTTGTAAATTCGCAAATTATGTTAATTTGAAAATGGCGAAGAAAAATATATTCACAGATGCCTTTGGTAATCTGTATTTCTTAAAACGGTTGATAATTTTTATCTTAGGGATGATCTCCTACCGACGGTTCAACGGTTTTAATAAGCTGAAAATTTCTGGCGCCGAAAATTTAGTTGATCTTCCTGATTCCAATGTGCTCTTCGTATCCAATCATCAAACGTATTTCGCAGATGTTGCGGCTATGTATCAGGCTTTTTGCGCGGTAAACAATGGTTATTTAAATTCGATTAAAAATCCAATTTATCTCTTAAATCCAAAAGTTGACATTTATTATGTTGCCGCGGAAGAAACGATGAATAAAGGATTTATGACAAGAATCTTCAAGTTGGCTGGAGCAGTTACTGTAAAAAGAACCTGGCGTGCAGAAGGACATAATGTAAACAGAATGGTTGATTTGTCTGAAGTTGAAAACATTATGAAAGCGTTGGATAATGGCTGGGTAATCACTTTCCCACAGGGTACTACCTCTGCATTCGCACAGGGAAGAAAAGGAACAGCGAAATTGGTTAAAAATCAAAAACCTATTGTAATTCCAATTAAAATTAATGGTTTTAGAAGAGCTTTCGATAAAAAGGGACTAAGGGTAAAAGTAACTGGTGTAAAGCCGACTATGGAATTTAAACCCCCTTTGGATATTGACTACGAAAAGGATGATTCCCATACCATCATGCGAAAAATAATGGTTGCTATAGAACAAACCGAAGATTTTAATGTATTGCATGAGTACGATGAAGAACTAAAAGCTCAAAAAACAGAAATTAAAAATTAAAAAGTACTTTATGAAAAAGCTGATATACGTATTTTTATTGATTATTTTAGCAAGCTGCGGCAGTCAGGATAAATATTCTGATTTTGATTACAGCTATTCCCGCAGCGGAGGTTTTGCACCGATTTATGAAAACTTACTGATCAAAGGAAACAAGGTTCATTATTCTTTTGAAGGGCACCAGAAAAACATAAAAAAAGATTTCACCATTTCTAATGATGATCTAAAAAATATCGAACGCGTTCTTACTGAAAATAATTTTAGAATGATTCGCGAAGATTACAAAAAAGTTTATGATAATATTACAACTAGTATTAACGTAAAAAAAGGAAATAATAGCGGAAGCAAGAGTGACGCTTCTTTTATCATGGAAAATGATCTGCCACGCTGGAATAAAATTGTGGTCGTTTTTCAACAAATCATCGACCAAAATACAACAACCAAATCTGGAAAATAATTTGATGGAAAATAATTTCGAAGCTTTTAAGAATAAAACGCGTGTTTTGGTTTTAAGCACCCAGCCTTCAGTATCAAAATTATTGATCCATGTTTTAGAGTTTAACGATAAAGAATTTGATTTTTATTTAGAAAATGGAAACGCAAAAAATTCCTATAATGACTTTGTTATTCTTGAAACCTCGGACCTTGATAAAGCAGCGAAATTTCAACCCAACATCGTACTGATTACCGCAGAAATTCCTGACTCATCAATTTCTAAAGTCTTGAATAATGTTATTGCTGGTGGCGTTTTAGTACACCATACCAACATTAGCGAAACAGTAGATAACGCAGGAAATTTTTTCAGAAAATTACCATTTGAAAATGCACTGTATCAAAAATCGGGTAACTCATTTATTTTACAAACCTCTTTAGGAGCTATTCCGATTTCCAATGAGGCTATTTTACAAAATATAGAGGGACTTCAATTACTATCTCAGCAATTCGGTATACTGGAAGAAAATTTTTACGAACCTGTAATGAATTTCGAATTTTGAATCCTTAATTAATCCGGATTTTCTGGAAGTCTGAAAATTTCATTAAATTTACCTTTCTAAAACAAATCAAATGAGATATCAACAATCCGGAAAAATCCCAAATAAACGCCATACCGTCTTTAAATCAGACGACGATAAATTCTATTACGAACAACTTTTTGGAACAGAAGGATTTCATGGAATCTCCTCGCTTTTATACCATATTCATCGACCTACGCAAATTAAATCGATCAGCGAACCGAAAGATGTTACACCCAAAATTGCAGTTGCAAAAAATGTAACACCAAGAATGTTCAAGGGGATGAATATTTCCTCTGAAGAAGATTTTTTGGATAGTAGAAAAATCCTCATGGTCAATAATGATCTGAAAATGGGTTTGGCAAAACCGAGAAAATCAACTGACTACTTCTATAAAAATGCAGAATGTGATGAGCTTCTTTTCATTCATGAAGGAACTGGCACGCTAAAAACCTTCGTCGGTAACTTAGACTTTTCTTATGGTGACTACCTGGTGATTCCGAGAGGAACTATATACTCTATCGAATTTAAAGACGAAAAGAATGTGCTTTTCTTTATTGAAAGTCATTCCCCAATTTATACCCCAAAGCGTTACCGAAATGAGTTCGGGCAATTGTTGGAGCATTCTCCTTTTTGTGAGCGAGACGTTGTGGTTCCCACTTTTGTTGAACCAACCGACGAAAAAGGTGAATTTTTAATAAAAGTAAAAAAAGAAGATCAGATCTGGGATTTCATCTATGCAACCCACCCTTTTGATGTGGTAGGTTGGGACGGGTATTTTTATCCTTATAAATTTAATATTAAAAATTTCGAACCGATCACGGGTCGCGTTCATTTGCCGCCGCCAATTCACCAAAACTTCGAGGCTCATAACTTTGTTATCTGTTCTTTTGTGGCGAGAATGTATGATTACCATCCACAGGCAATCCCAGCTCCTTACAACCACTCCAATATAGACTCAGATGAAGTACTATTTTACACGGAAGGCGATTTTATGAGTCGTAATCATATTGATTTAATGGATTTCACCTTACATCCAGGCGGAATCGTACACGGACCTCATCCTGGCGCGATGGAACGTAGTATTGGCAAGAAATTTACAGAAGAATATGCGGTAATGGTAGATCCATTCCGACCCTTTAAAATCACTGAAGAAGCAATGAAAGTAGAAGATCCTTCGTACAAAACTTCTTGGTTAGAAACAGAGGATCATACTTTAAAAGATCGAAGTCAGGAGTAACAAATATCACCTCTACAATTTATCGAAAACTGATATTCCTCATTCCAGATCCGGAATGGAAGAATTACTTTTGAAAGGTAAATCTATGGTAATTAAAACAAATAAAATATGGTTCAGTATGTCAGTGCCCAAGACGCCATGTCTTTGATAAAGAGCGGTGATCGGATTTTCTCTCATGGTAGCGCATGTACACCGAATTTATTGATTAGCGAATTGGCTAAACAATCTTCTCGATTAAAAGATGTTGAATTTGTTTCCATCACACAGCAAGGAAATGTAGAAGTTGCTAAACCTCAATATAAAGACAGTTTTTATATCAACTCTCTATTCGTGTCAACTCCAGTGCGTGAAGCGGTCAATTCCGAACGAGGAGATTTTATACCGGTATTTTTAAGTGAGATCCCTATTCTTTTTAAAAGTGGAATATTGCCGTTAGACGTAGCAATAATCACTGTTTCACCTCCCGACATTCATGGTTACTGTACTCTGGGAACCTCTGTTGACGTTGCGAGAAGCGCTGTTGATACTGCAAAAATAATCATTGCCCAAGTAAATCCAAGAATGCCAAGAACGCATGGTGACGGAATGATTCACTACAGCAAGATCCACAAGATGGTTTGGCATGAAGAGGAACTACTAACAATCGATTATGGTGCGAAAGTAGGTGAAGAAGAAATGCGAATCGGAAGAAACGTCGCTCAATTAATTGATGACCGCTCTACTTTACAAATGGGAATTGGTACCATACCAGATGCGGTCTTAAAATGTCTCCATAATCACAAAGATCTGGGAGTTCATACCGAAATGATCAGTGACGGGATTGTAGATTTGGTAGCAAAAGACATTATAACAAATAAGTTTAAAGGAACACATCTGAACAGAACCATCACAAGTTTTGCGTTCGGGACTAGGAAGCTATATGACTATATTGACGATAATCCTTCCTTTGAATTTATGGATGTTGAACATGTTAATTACCCCATAAACATCATGAAAAACAAAAAAATGGTTGCGATCAATTCTGCGATTGAAATTGATCTGACGGGGCAGGTATGCGCAGACTCTATCGGAACATTCCAGTTTAGTGGAATCGGTGGTCAGATGGACTTCATGCGTGGCGCTGCACTATCAGACGGTGGAAAACCTATTATTGCTATTTCGTCCAGAACCAAGAAAGGAATTCCCAGAATTACACCTTTCTTAAAACAAGGTGCAGGCGTTGTAACAACCAGAGGTCATATTCATTATGTAGTAACTGAATTCGGAGTTGCCTATTTATATGGCAAGAGCCTTCGACAACGCGCAAAAGCTCTTATAGATATTGCTCACCCAGAGGACAGAGAAATGTTGGATAAAGCTGCTTTTGAGCGATTTAAAGTTTCACTTTAAGAAAGAAAAAAAATACATTCCCAATAAAAATTGGGAATTTTTGTTTTAAGTCCTGAACCTTTTACTTAAGTTTTTAAGTAAAGCGTTTCAAACTTACCATTCGCAAAATTAAATTTTCAATTTACATTAAGAAATCAGGCGGTAAATGCTTAATCGAATCTAAGCTACGCTCGTAAAACTAATTTGTTCATTCTAAGCGCAATTTTCAAAATTCCTATAATTTTCGTAATTTGCAACATCTAAAAAAACAAAAAAAATGTCAACACTTACATTTGCTGAAAAAATTGCACAGGCTGAAAACTTTTTGCCAATTAATGGAACAGATTATATTGAATTTTACGTCGGAAATGCAAAACAGGCAGCGCATTTTTATAAAACTGCGTTTGGTTTTCAATCATTAGCCTACGCGGGACCTGAAACAGGAATTCGTGATCGTGCTTCTTACGTTCTACAACAAGGAAAAATAAGATTAGTTTTAACTTCTGGATTAAGATCAGATTCGCCAATATGTGAACATCAAAAAAAACATGGTGATGGAGTGAAAATTCTAGCACTATGGGTTGACGATGCCTATTCTGCATTTGAAGAAACGACCAAACGTGGTGCAAAACCATACCTTGAACCAACTACCCTAACGGATGAACATGGCGAAGTTAGAATGTCAGGAGTTTATACCTATGGAGAAACCATCCACATGTTTGTAGAACGTAAAAATTATAAAGGAGATTTCATGCCTGGCTACAAAAAATGGGAAAGTGACTACGCACCAGAAGATGCAGGACTTTTATATGTTGACCACTGTGTAGGAAATGTAGATTGGGACAGAATGCTTCCTGTGGTAAAGTGGTATGAAGATGTAATGGGATTTGTTAACATCTTAAGTTTTGATGACAAGCAAATTAATACAGAATATTCTGCTTTGATGTCCAAAGTGATGAGTAATGGAAACGGTTTTGCAAAATTCCCAATTAATGAGCCTGCAGAAGGAAAGAAAAAATCTCAAGTAGAAGAATACCTGGATTTTTATGAAGGTGAAGGAGTTCAGCACATTGCAGTAGCCACAAAAGATATTATAAAGACCGTTACCCAATTAAAATCTAAAGGGGTTGAGTTTTTATCTGCGCCACCAGAAGCATATTACGACATGGTTCCTGAGAGAGTCGGGCATATTGATGAAGATTTAAAGAAACTACAGGACCTAGGAATTCTGATCGATCATGATGAAGAAGGATATTTGCTTCAGATCTTTACAAAACCAGTGGAAGACCGTCCAACTTTATTTTTCGAAATTATCGAGCGTCATGGAGCACAAAGTTTCGGAGCAGGTAATTTTAAAGCTCTCTTTGAAGCATTAGAAAGAGAACAGGAAAAGAGAGGTAATCTTTAAATTTCAGTTTATCTTACTCTAATTAGAATTCAATGAACAGATTATTTATCGCCTTATTTTTTCTTTTCTCAAGTACTTGCATAAAAGCACAGTATGTAAGTATTAATGCGGTTTTAGACCGTTTAGAAGAAAATAGAGGAATTAATAAAAATTTGGGTAAGATTAATCTTGATGGTCGAAAATTTATTTTAATTAAAGATTTTGAAGATCATACTGAACGAAATTTTCTCGTCCTTAATGGTAATTTAGCAACCTATATTGAAGTTTTTGATGATAAAGCTACTGGACAAACCTCTTCAAATGTTTTTTCCGGAGATATTGTCCGTTCAAAAAATCAAATAATTTCTTTTCGTGGAAATCGTCTCGAAGGAGAGACAATCCCCATTGCACTTACCAAAACATTTTTACTGACTCAGCAGAAAAAAATATTATATCTTATCGATATCAATACAAAAGAGCGCTGGATCGATGAAGGTGCGATCAATAAAAAATAATTTATCAACTAAAGGTTCGAAGTTCAAAATTTTTGACTTTGAACCTTTATTCTAACAAATAATAGTATGAAATCATTTATAAATATACCCGAGAATTCAGATTTTTCAATTCATAACATTCCGTTTGGCGTAGGAGTTTTTAACAAAGAATATATTTCTTGCTGTACCCGAATTGGGGATATGGTGATTGACTTGGCCACTTTATATGACTATGGATTTTTTGATGAAATAGAAGGCATTGACGAAAATGTGTTTGAAGCGTATACCCTTAACGAATTTATCGAATTAGGAAAACCAGTGACTAATGCTGTGCGTCTGAAAATACAAGAACTTCTTCAGGAAAATTCAAAAATTGCTGATGATGAAAAAACAATCGAAGCATGTTTTTATGATTGTAACAGTGTTCAGATGATGATGCCGGTACACGTTCCTAACTATACCGATTTCTACAGCAGCATTGAACATGCAACTAATGTAGGAAAAATGTTTCGTGGGGAAGAAAATGCACTATTGCCAAACTGGAAACATATCCCTGTAGGATACCATGGAAGAGCTTCATCCATTGTTGTTTCTGGTTCCGAATTCCATCGTCCGAAAGGTCAAATGAAGCCCGCGGATGCTGCAAACCCTATTTTTGGTCCGTGTAAACAACTAGATTTTGAATTGGAGATGGGTTTCATCGTTAATAAAAACACCGAAATGGGCGACAGTATTTCCACGACGGAAGCGAATGACGCAATTTTTGGGATGGTTTTATTTAACGATTGGTCAGCACGAGATATTCAAAGTTGGGAATATGTTCCATTAGGACCATTTTTAGGAAAAAACTTCTGCTCCACCGTATCACCTTGGGTTGTTACTTTGGAGGCTTTGGAACCCTTTCGAGTGGAAACGCCAAAACAAGAGCCCGAAGTTTTAGATTATTTGAAGTTTGAAGGGAAGCAAAATATCGATATTAAACTAAATGTTTATTTGCAACCAGAAAATGGCACCGAAAATTTAATTTCTGAAAGCAATTATAAATACATGTACTGGAATATGGCGCAGCAGCTGGCACATCACACCATCAATGGCTGTAATGTTGAAGTTGGCGACCTATATGCCTCTGGAACTATTTCAGGCAAAGAAAAGAACTCATTTGGATCTATGCTTGAACTAACCTGGAGAGGAACTAAACCTTTGAAGTTAACAGATGGCAGCGAACGTAAATTTATTGAGGATAATGATACCATTATTATGAGAGGTTACGCCGAGAAAGAAGGTATAAGAGTAGGTTTTGGAGAGGTCTCAGGCAAAGTACTACCCGCGAAATAACTAAATAACAGTGATGAAAACAATTTCGCCCAAAGAATTAAATAACCACGAGTTACAGACCCTTTTACAGACGGCAATAGCTCCCCGCCCGATTGCTCTTGCATCTACTATTGATAAAGAAGGGAATATCAACTTAAGTCCTTTCAGTTTCTTTAATTTATTTAGTTCTAATCCGCCAGTGCTGATTTTTTCACCAGCCAGAAGAGTGAGAGACAATACGACTAAACATACGCTACAAAATGTTTTGGATCTTCCCGAAGTTGTAATTGGTATTGTAAATTATAAAATCGTTCAACAGATCTCACTTGCTTCTACAGAATATGATAAAGAGATTAACGAGTTTGTAAAATCAGGATTAACCATGAAGGATGCAGATTTGGTACAACCGAAACTGATCGAAGAATGTCCCGTTAATTTAGAATGTAAAGTATTAGAAGTTAAACACTTAGGATCAGAAGGAGGTGCTGGGAATCTTGTTATTTGTGAGATCATCAAAATTCATGTACGGGAAGAATATTTAAATGAGCAAGGTAATCTAGATCAACAAAAATTAGATCTGGTTGCGAGATTAGGTGGAAACTGGTATTCCAGAAATAATGAAAACAACCTTTTCGAAGTACCGAAACCTTTAGTAACAAAAGGTATTGGGTTCGATCGCTTACCTGATGAAGTGAAATATAGCAAAATTTTCACTGGAAATGATCTGGGAATGCTTGCCAATGTGGAAGTATTAAATGAAGGCGAATTTTCAGCAGACGAAAATAATCATCGCGACGCTCAAAAGATGCTTCTAAATAATCAAATTAAGGAAGCCTGGAATATTTTATCTCTTTAATAAAGCTTTCCATACTTACACTTAAAACAGGACGATAAATTGTTCATCATAAAAGAGTAAAGCCACGAAATTACGTGGCTTTATTCTTTATAACTTTTCCCTGATACTCAAATCGGAATTTAAATCCGGATTCAATTTTAAGGCTTTTTTAACCTGGTTATTTCTAAACTTAATATTAAGCACCTCTACCAGCAAGCTAAATGCAAGGCAAGAATAAATAATATTTTTGCTTACATGTTGATGAATTCCTTCTGCAACTAACATTACGCCGATCACTACCAAGAAGGAAAGTGCAAGCATCTGTAAACTCGGATATCTATTAATGATCGCAGAGATTGGTCCCGCAAACACCATCATAATTCCTATAGAAATAACTACGGCGATAATCATCAGCACCACATTATCTACCAAACCAATCGCTGTTAAAATAGAGTCCAGCGAAAAAACCATATCCACTAATATGATCTGAACAATAACCATGGTCATCAAACTAGAGCCTGCCGATTTTGGTTTATGATTCTCTTCAAGACCCTGCATCTTACTGTGAATTTCAAAAGTACTTTTACCAATGAGGAAAATCCCTCCCACCAAAAGAATCAGATCTTTCCAGCTTAATGCCAATGCTAAATCGCTTCCTGGTTCTTCAATAAAGCCCAAAGTAAGAATAGGTTCTTTTAATCCAATAATCCAGTTAATCATTAACAACAATGCAACCCGGAAAAGCATCGCAAATGCTAAGCCTAAATTTCTGGCAAATTTCTGACGCTCTTTAGGTAACTTATCAGAAATAATGGAGATAAAGATGATGTTATCAACACCGAGAATAATCTCTAGAAACGTAAGCGTAAGTAAACTTATCCAGATTTGTGGTTGTGCAAAATCAGGAAATTCAAGTACCGACAATAATAGCATATGTTAAATTTTGGGTCGGTAAAACTAAAGAAATTTTAAAAAGATTTTATATTAAATTTTATTAACATTACTTTAAAAGTACGTTTTTAGAAAGCTTATCATCTTTGCTGTCGCAATTCCTAAATCGTTGGGTAGCTTGCTTTCCCTCCAAGGTTCCTTTGATCCAAAAGTGTGATTGGCTTCCTGAATTAAGAAAAGTTCAGAATCTTTGATCCAGTCATTAAGGAGATTGGCTTCTTTTTCCTTCACAGCCTCGTCCGCCGTTCCCTGAAGAATCAACGTAGGTTTCTCTAAATGATGAGCAGCGTGCTGAATGTTGAACCGCTGTTCATTAGCTTTATAATCTTGGAAAAACTGAAAATAATGCGGCATTTGCTGGTGCGTTCGTCCATTTTCTGAATACATAACTCCTTCTTTTTCCCACTCCACCAATCTTTCATCTGATGGGAAACGATATCCAAAATGACTAACTCCTGCCAAAATAACAACTGCTTTCACACGTTCATCCTCTGCTGCTTTAATGACGGTAATACCACCGCCGCGACTATGACCAATAATGGTTATTTTTTCTTGATCGATTTTTGGATGATTATAAAAATAGTTGAGTACCTCATCATAATCCGACATTTCTATAGAGAAATTATTATTTCCAAAGGCCTCTAAATCTGCAAAATCACTTGGTTGATCTACTGTTGTTCCATTATGGGAAAAATTAAATTTTACAAAGAAAAATCCAGCTTGAGCAAATTCTTTAGCCATCAAATCCCAGGCACCCCAATCTTTATAACCTTTATAACCATGTGCAAAAATAACCAGAGGTAATTTCTCCTGATGTTTTGGATAATATACATCTGCTAAAAAATCTTTGGTTGCAGGATTTTTTATGATGATATTTCTATCGATGTTAAGTTCCATATGAATCGGCTTATATTGTATAAAGTTACTTCATTAAAGTTGGCGCAGATAAAAATATTTTATAAATATTTTAAAATCCGTGCTCAAAAAAATCAGTGTTTTTCCCGGCAGCCTTTTCTAAAATATCTACAAAATTAGTTTCATTGGGTCGGGGCATATTTGCATTATAAATTTTACCGTCTGGATCCAGCATCATAAATCTGGGGATACTGTTTACCCCAAGTTCCTTTAAGATATTTGCATCGGAGGCCCACCATTGCTTCACATTAGATTTCGTATTTTTAAGATCTAACTTCCACTTATTTTTATCTTCATCAATGCTTATGGACAAGAATACGATATTATCATTATTTCTATTTTTCTTGGCTTGATAATCAAAAACCGGAGACGTTTCCTTACACGGTGCACACCACGTAGCCCAGAAATCAATCACGACAAACTTCCCTTTGAATTGGGAAATACTCACCTTTTTGCCATCCTCATCTTCAAAAGCCAATATTGGAAATGGCTTCCCTTTTTGCTGATTATTAATGATCTCTAGATTTCGTCCTACAAAGCTTTTAAACTTTGGATTCTGGATCCCTTCGATATTTTGTTGAAAAATCAGATTTCTTTTTACTTCATCATTTTCTAAATTAATCATTTTAATAATCTGGGTGCTCAACAACTGGTCTTTTGCAACTCCAGAAGGCATTTGTGCTAACTTTACAAAAACGATACTATCGGGATTTTTGTTCCCCTCCTTCGGCAGTAATTCTTTTAGCTTCCAGGATTTATAGCTATCAGTAGCATATAATAATGGACTTGGCTTACGGATTAGACTTTCCAGTTCTGAAACAAATGAGCGGTCAGGTGCAAATTTCTTATCTGTAAATGAAGTCATTTTTTGGTAGTCATAAAGTGCAGATAACATTCTTGTGGCTTTTTTTTGGATTTGAAATTCCTTGAAATCATCTGCGACATAGATATTTTCAGCAGTTCTAAAGTTTTTCAAATTCTTTAATTCATTTTCCCACTCCTTCATTGCCTCTTTGTAAAAAGATGAAGGTTTGTCCGTTAACAATTTTTCAGCGACGATATAATTATAAAATGTCGAGCCACCATTATCTAATTTGTTATAAAGATCTTCCGCCTTCCTGGTACCTTTTACTACTACAGCAGCTTGTCTCGCATCCATTTTTATATCAAAATGAACATGATCCCCTTTTGAAAAAATGAAAGGATAAGATTTACCTTCATAATTGAGGACGTAATTACCAAAAGGAATACCTTCTTTTGAATTCCAGGTAAACAAACCATTTTCGACCGGAATCTCTGCTATTTTATCACCAAATTCCTGAGAAGTGATACTTACATTTTTTAAAGGTTTTGGAGACTGAACAGAACCACTGATCAGCGAGTGATCGGTAAATTTCTTAGGATAAACTGGTTTTGTTATCAGAAAATAAATACCTGCGAAGACGACGATTCCGATTATAGTTGATATTTTTGATTTCGAACTACTTAAAAAAGCACTTTTGAACCCTCTTCTGCTATACCATAAGTACCCAATAACGAAAAATAATACCGTCCAGAATAAACTTAGATATTCTGTATAGTTAAGAAAATGATTAAGCTGAAAAGAATCTTCAAATTTCAAACCTGTTTGTACATTATTATAGGGAATAAAATCATATGTTTTCTGCAATACAGCAGCTACAATATTGATCACAAAACCTACGAATCCAATAGCAAATGGCCAAATAAAACCGGGAATGATGATTGACAGCATTAACTGGAATGAAATAATACAAAGGCTTAGTAAGAAGAGTCGCACAAAGGTCTGAAATTGCCAGTATACATCTACACCCGATTGTAGTCCTTCCTGAGGAAATATAAACAACGTTATATTTGAAAATATAATTGACGTTAAAAAGTAGACTGCAAACATTATTAATGTAAGCAATACAAGAACTAAGAATTTAGAAGTGTAAATACTTAATTTTGAAACTGGTTGAGTTTCCAGGAAGGTCCAACCATTATTTTTATGATCAATTTGTGTAACTCTGGTTGCCGCAATAATAACTAACAGCAACATGAAGAAGCCACCAAACTGACTTACTGTTTCTTTTACATCTTTGGTAGCGGCATTTGTTAAAAGACCATCATACAATCTGGCATTTTCACTGAACATCCCGATCGTGAATAATAAAGTAGGAATCAGAGCTCCAAATATTATCGCAAGCGGCACTAATCCTAAACCTTTTATTTTTAGCCATTCTGCCTTAAAAGACTTTATTAAACTGGATTTATTTTTCATCTTTGCTTTTTAATTTTATTTTGAAATTTCCATAAACCACTCTTCTAAACCACCTGCTGGAGAAATCTGATGGATCTCTGCACCATTATTTACCAAAAGAGTATTGATTTCCGCAATCTGTTTTGGCGAACTGGTCACGATCTCACAAACATTTTCATTCTTGAATTCTACCTGATAATGCTCAGTTAAAAGCGATTCAAAATTCTTTAGATTTTTTAAACTGAATTTTGTTTTTTGGAAGCGGTACAACTCATTAAGATCCTCTTTGCTTCCTTGAAATTTAATTTCACCATTGGAAATAATTCCGATATGGGTTACCATTTTTTCAATTTCTAAAAGCAAATGACTAGAGATAAAAACGGTGACTCCATGCTCTTGATTTAATTTAATAAGAAGCTCACGTACTTCTTTCATTCCATTAGGATCCAAACCATTTACTGGTTCATCTAATACCAACAATTCAGGATTACTTATTAAGGCTAAACCAATGGCAAGACGCTGTTTCATACCAAGAGAATACTTTTTCATTTTAATATTCCTCGCTTCCGACAATCCCACTAATTCTAAAATCTCCTCAATTCTACTTTCTTTGAGATTTCTTAGAATACAAACTACTTTTAAATTGTCATAGCCTGAAAGATGGTCGTAAAATGCAGGATAGTCAATCAATGATCCAATTTTATGCAAACCCTCTGGATATAAATCTGAGACTGAAGTATCAAAAACCTTTACAGAATTTTGATCATCATTAAAAAGTCCCATAATTAAACGCATTGTGGTCGATTTTCCAGCACCATTCGATCCGAGAAATCCATAAATTGAACCTTTCGGAACCGTTAAATTGACATCTTTCAGTATCAATTTATTTTTATCGAAACCAAAATTTAAATTTTTTATTTCAATTATATTTTTCATCATTTAATATATTTGATAAGGAATTTCCCAATTAATATTATAATAATCTTAAGCAACCACTTAACTTACTACATAATTTGTAATGAAACTTCTACTATTGTTACAAAAAAACCCTTTCAGTATTTGAAAGGGTTATAAATAATCACTATTTCAGTGCATTACCAGATTTTAATTCTCTGGTTTGGCGCTCTATATAATTTATCACCTGGTTTAATGTCGAATGCTTTGTAGAAAGAATCCTGATTTACCAAAGGTCCAAATGCGCGGAAAAATCCTGGAGAGTGTGGATCTGTTTTAACTTGATTTACCATATATTTCTCCGTAGATTTGGTTCTCCAAACCGTTGCCCAACTCATAAAAAATCTTTGGTCTTGGTTGAATCCGCTGATTAATCCGGGATCTCCTTTATCTTTCAAATACATTTGCAGTGCAGTATAAGCTACAGCTACTCCACCTAGATCACCGATGTTTTCACCACTTGTAAATTTACCGTTAATGAAACTCCCTTTAACAGGCTCATACGCATCGTATTGAGCTGCTAATGCTCCCACCTTCGCATCAAAGTTTTTACGATCTGCTTCCGACCACCAGTTATTAAGATTTCCATCTCCATCAAATCTAGAACCAGAATCATCAAATCCATGCGAGATTTCGTGTCCTATTACGGCACCAATCCCTCCAAAGTTTACAGCAGGATCTGCTTTGAAGTTAAAGAAAGGTGGTTGTAAGATCGCAGCCGGGAAAACAATTTCATTGTTGGAACCGCTGTAGTAAGCATTTACGGTTTGTGGAGACATTCCCCATTCCATTTTATCAACCGGCTTACCAACTTTGGCTAAATTTTTAGCATAACTCCATTCGGTGATATTCTGTAAGTTCTTGTAATACGTTCCACCATCTGCTTTCCCTTGTAGTTGAAGTTTAGAATAATCTTTCCATGTATCAGGATAAGCGATCTTCACCGAAAACTTAGCGAGTTTTTCTTGTGCTTTCACTTTCGTTTCTGGTGTCATCCAATCGTTATCTGCAATATGTTGCTTAAACGATTTCTTGATATACATAATATACGTTTCCATCTGGCTTTTTGCTTCTGCCGGGAAATATTGCTCCACGTACAGTTTACCAAAAGCTTCTCCCAGAACACCATTAATCACGCCCAAACCTCTTTTATTCATGGCACGCTGTTCTTGCTGACCTTGAAGATATTTTGAATAGAAGTTGAAATTCAAATCATCTAATTCTTTATTAAGATTTCCTGCGTTTCCAGAAACCAATCTCGCTTTCATATATTCTTTGATAAGCGGCAGATTTTGATCGTTCATCCAAGAATCCATTTTCTGATAATATTTCAGTTCACTTACAATGACTTTATCGGTTTTCACACCCACATCAGCCATATACTTTGGTAAATTCACATTTTTCACCAATTTAGAAAGCTCAGGCATTGTCTTCGGGTTGTAACGAAGATTAGCATCACGATTTTCTTCATTGGTCAACATATCTTTAGCCAATTTTTTTTCAAAGGCGGAAACATTTGCTGCTGCCTGCTGTGCATTCTTATAACCAATAATGGTAAATAACTGAGTTAAATAATTTTTATATTCTTCTAACGTCTTTGTATTAGCCTCATTATCTTTTTGATAGTAATCGCGACCTAATCCTAGTGAAGCGCCACCTAAGTAAACAGCATTCATCACAGAGTTTTTCATATCTGCTCCAACACGCCAGGCATAGAAAGGATTGTCGCCCGTTTTTGTAGCTTCCGTCAGGTATTTTTGTAGTTCAGAAATTGATTTAATATTATCAATTCTTTCTAAATCTCCCTTAATTGGGTTAATGCCATCTGCATTTCTTTTGTCCCAATCCATAAAGGTTCCATAAAGATTCTGGATTTTTTGTCCTTCAGAACCGGGCTCAAACCTGTCAGTTAGGATTTTATTTAAAATTTCTAAAGAGGCATTATCAACATCTTCTCTCAAAGCATTGAAGCTTCCCCAACTTGATTTATCTGATGGAATTTCCGCTGTTTTCATCCAGTTTCCATTCACATAATTAAAGAAATCATCTTGTGGACGAACGGATGTATCCATATAAGAGAGATTGATTCCATCGTCTGTTTTTGCAGTCTGCTCTACAGTAGTTGTTTCTTCCTTTTCCACACTTGTCACTTTCGAAGTTGAACAAGAATTCAGGAAAACGATTCCTGAAAAAGCAAGGGTTGCAATAGTAATTCTTTTCATAAGCCTTTTATTAATGTTATTTAAGATTATTATCAAAGATAATTATTTATTATTGAATATTTATTCCTTTATCACGCCATTTTTTATAACGTAAGGGGATTACAGCGACATCCCTTTTTTTTGCTATAAGTCCTTTTCTTTGGAAGAAGGATTTAGTATAAAAAAAAGACCTGTCTGCAGGCAGGTATAGCAAAAAGCCCGACCCGGATGAGGCATTGAAGAGCGAGCGCATCATTCCCGAAGGAAAGATACATCTAAAAGAAAATCACCCAAGTAAGTGAGTGATTTTCTTTAATTAGGACCCTTATTTATTACCAGATCTTAATTCTTTCTTCTGGCTTTTTATAAAGTTGATCACCTGCTTTTACATCAAACGCTTTATAGAATGCATCGGTATTCACCAACGGAGCAAAAGCTCGGTACAATCCTGGAGAATGCGGATCTGTTTTGATTTGATTAAGTAATGCTGCTTCTTTTTGTAGTGTTCTCCAAACGGTTGCCCAGCTCATAAAAAATCTTTGATCTTGCGTATAACCGCTTATTGTTCCTGGATTCCCATGATCTTCGAGGTACATCTGTAATGCATCGTAAGAGATATTAACACCTCCTAGATCTGCAATATTTTCACCATTTGTAAATTCACCATTTACGAAATTTCCTTTAATTGGTTCGTATTTTCCATACTGTGCTGCTAAAGCTTTAGTCGCTTTCTCAAAGTTTGCTTTATCTTCAGCAGTCCACCAATCTACAAGATTTCCATCTGCGTCAAATTGCGCGCCTGAATCATCAAAACCGTGCGTAATTTCGTGGCCTATTACCGCTCCAATTCCCCCAAAATTTACCGCTGCATCTGCATTTGGATTAAAGAATGGTGGCTGCAATATAGCTGCTGGGAAAACGATCTCATTATTTACTGGATTATAATAAGCATTTACGGTTTGTGGAGTCATCCCCCACTCCGTACGATCAACTGGTTTTCCTACTTTTTCTAGCTCTTTCTGATAACTCCAGGAATTTACATTCTGTAGATTTTGATATAAAGTACCGCCGTCCTTCTCACCAACAATCGTCAGCTTAGAATAATCTTTCCACTTATCTGGATAAGCAACCTTTACCGTAAACTTATTAAGTTTATTCAAAGCTTTTTCTTTTGTCACCGGAGACATCCAAGTTAAATTACTGATATGTGAAGCAAAACTTTTTTTCAAATAACCGATCAACTCAACCATTTGAGCTTTAGCTTCTGCAGGAAAGTATTTCTCTACATATAATTTACCAAATGCTTCACCTAAAACGCCATTAATAAGTTCAAATCCTCTTTTGTTCTGAGCTCTCTGTACATCCTGACCACGCAAATATTTGCTGTAAAAATTAAATTTCATGTCATCAAGATCTTTAGACAGGTAACTTGCGCTTCCCGAAAGCAAATGAAATTTCATATAATCTTTGATCAAAGGAATATTTTTCGAATTAACGAACTTGTCTAAATTTTGGTAATATTTTAACTCACCAATAATTGCTTTATCCGTATTAACACCAACTGCAGTAAAGTATTTCGGTAAGTTCACATTCTTTACCAGTTTCGAAAGTTCTGGCATTGTTTGCGGATTATACTGTAAAGTAGCATCGCGAATCTGCTCATTTGTTAAGTAAGTCTGCGCAATACTTTTTTCAAAATTAACAATTTCCTGTGCTGTACTTTCAGCATTTTTATATCCCAAAACCTTCAACATAGATGTTACATACTTCGTGTACTCCGTGAGGGTTTCAGTGTTTTTCGGATTTACTTTCTGATAATAATCTCTACCCAAACCAAGATCTGCGGTACCCAAATAAACTGCATTCATCCCTGAATTCTTCAAATCTGAATCTACACCCCACGCATAAAAAGGATTTTCTCCGTTTTTAGTTGCTTCAATCAGATAATTTTGCAGATCAGTCATTGATTTGATTCCGTCGATTTTTGCTAGATCAGATTTGATAGGTGCAATGCCGTCGGCATTTCTTTTTGACATATCCATATAGGTAGCATACATGTCCTGGATTTTCTTCCCTTCGCTTCCGGGTTCAAATTGATCATTCAATAAAGAATTTAAAATCGTCATCGAATTATTATCAGTATCCTCTGCTAACTTGTTGAACGAACCCCAGGTTGATTTATCACCAGGAATTTTCGCTGTTTTCATCCAACTTCCATTCACGAAATTATAAAAATCATCCTGTGGACGAACAGACTTGTCTATCGTTGACAAATCCAATCCTTGTTCCGAAACTTCTTTCACTTTTTCTACCGACGGCCCTTCTGGTTCTGCAGGATTCGATACTTTAGTAGCACAAGAATTAATTGCAAACATCCCAGCGAAAGCCAAGATACTTATTTTCATATTTTTCATAGTAGCACTCTTTATTATTTAGTCTTAGTTTTTGTTTTTTTGTTACAAGTATCCATAACAAAAAAGAGTCATTCTTAGCGAATGACTCTTTTTTGTTATTTAAAGTTTATTTTTCCACCAATCACATTTTTATATTTTCGTTCATCTGGATCACCATACACATCAATTACTCCACCCGCTCTGGTGGTTGCACTTACGGATTCTGTCGCAAAAACTTCGGCAATTCCACCCGCATTTGAAGTGACTGTGGCACTTTTCGATTCTAAAGTTTGCCCGTTAAATATTCCACCAGTATTCACAATAATATCTTGATGCTCCGCATTTCCTTTTACGACCACTTCTCCACCAGAATTGGTTTTTACATTAAGTTTTCCTGTATTGATATCTAAATTTATTTGTGAACCTTCATTAGCAGTTAAACTCAGCATACTGGATTTCAAAGTATTCTTATTCGTCACAGAAGAACCTTGACTTGCCTGAATATCATTTAAACTTTGATAATACACCATAACAGAAACTTGATGTCCTTGCATTATTTTTGTAGGAGTCATTCTAATTTTCAATTCTCCATTTTTGTTCACCGTTTCTACGTCAGCATTTTCGGCTTCTACTTTACTTTCAGTTGATGGAATAATCACGACATTTATTTTATCGTATACTTTCAGAGAGGAAAATTCACCCACATTTCTTGTAAACTGAGCAAAGGAAAGTTGGAAAACACCCAACATTAAACCCACTGCAACTTTTTTCATAACTTTAATTTTAGTTTGGTAAAAGTAACGTTTTTGAGAAGAATTTATTTTAAATCCATCCGTCATTTTAACATCACTTAATACTTTTATTGAAATCTTGGTATTATTTCTTACCAAATCATTGAGAAAGGTTTAATTTTTGAATAACCCTACCCACTTCTCTCTAAAATATATTTTCTCAAATATTATGAAATCAAAAACATTTATAAAACTGACCGACAAAGGAATTTACTGCATTCCTGGGAAATTTTATATTGACCCATGGAAGCCGGTTGACTTAGCTGTAATTTCACACGGCCACGGAGATCACGCAAGGTGGGGAATGAAAAAATATTTATGTCACCACTTTACCAGACCCATATTAAAACATAGAATTGGAGAAGATATAGAAATCCAAGCGATGGAATATGGAGAAGAAATCATCATTAACGGCGTCAAAGTTTCATTACATCCTGCGGGACATATTATTGGTTCCGCGCAAATCAGAATGGAATACAAAGGATATGTGATCGTTTTTTCCGGCGATTACAAAACGGATGATGATGGTTTATCAACGCCTTTTGAATTGGTGAGATGCAATGAATTCATCACAGAAAGCACTTTTGGCTTGCCTATTTATCATTGGCTCAAACCTCAGGAATATTCTGAATTAATGAAAAACTGGGTGCAACAAAATCGAGATAATGGAAAAACTTCGGTCTTCATCGGCTACTCTTTAGGAAAAGCCCAGAGGATTATGAAATCCATTGAAGGCAGCAGCAAAATATTTGTCCACCGTTCTATTGGAAAACTTAATGAAGGAATGGAATCAGTGGGAATTGATTTACCTGAATATGAAACTTTGGATTTCACGGAAAGTGTAAAACACGCCGATGGTGAAATCGTGATTTTGCCACCTGCTTTATTTGATTCTAACATTATTAAAAAAATACCAAATCGTGCGACGGCAATTTGTTCTGGTTGGATGCAGGTTCGCGGTTCCAGACGGTGGCGGTCGGCAGATGCTGGTTTTGCCATTTCAGATCACGCAGATTGGACCGGACTCATCGAAACTGTCAAAGCTACCGAAGCTGAAAAAGTATATGTCACCCACGGACAAACCGCCGTTTTCTCCAAATACTTAAATGAAATTGGCATCAATGCCGTAGAATTGAAAACCATTTTTGGCGATGAAGAACCTTCCGAAAAAGAATTGATAGAAAACTAAATGAAAGATTTTGCCTACCTCATCAACGCGCTTGACAGCACCAATAAAACCACCGCCAAAGTAGAAGCGATGGTCACTTACTTGCAAACTGCAAACGCCAGTGACAAATTATGGTTTTTAGCTTTGTTTACTGGGAAACGACCAAAAAGACCCGTTAATACCAATCTTTTAAAACAATGGGCTTTGGAAATTACCCAACTTCCGGAATGGCTTTTTATTGAGTCTTATTCTTCTGTTGGAGATTTGGGCGAAACCTTATCTTTAATTCTTCCCAACGCGGAAAATGAGATCGACAAATCATTAAATCAATGGATGACCGAACTCATTGCGTTGACAGATCAAACTGACGAAGAAAAGAAAAAATATGTCCTCGAATCCTGGAACGGATTAAACCATGTGGAACGCTTCATTTTTAATAAATTGATCGGTGGAAGCTTTCGGATTGGCGTTTCCAAGAAATTACTGATCAACGCACTTTCCAAATTTTCAGGCGTTGATGGAAATATTCTGATGCATTCCATTATGGGAAAATGGAAAATGGAGGAAGAAAATTTTGATGATCTTATTCAGGGAACCCATATTAATCCGGATCAATCGAAACCTTACCCTTTTTGTCTTGCGTATCCTTTAGAAAAGGAAACACAGGATCTCGGTGACCGGAAAAACTGGCAGGCAGAATTTAAATGGGATGGTATTCGCGGGCAATTCATCAAAAGAAATGACGAAATTTTCATCTGGTCGCGTGGCGAAGAATTGGTCACCGAACAGTTTCCGGAAATCGTCACCGCGTTAAAAGAAGTGGAAGGAAATTTTGTGATCGATGGAGAAATCCTCGTTGTTAGAGAAAACAAAGTTCTTAATTTTAATGAATTACAGAAAAGATTAAACCGTAAAACTATTCCTAAAAAGATGCTGGAAGAACTTCCGGTCCATATTTTTGTGTATGATATTTTAGAATTAGAGTTTGAAGATTTACGGGAGAAACCTTTATCAGAAAGAAGGTTGTTTTTAGAAAGTTTAATTGAAAATTCTCCGGTTGAACGAATCAGGGTCTCAGAAATTGTTCATGCAGAAACCTGGGAAGACTTGGCAGGAATCAGAGAAAATTCCAGAGATAATAATTCCGAAGGTTTGATGTTGAAAGAACTCAATTCTCATTACCATGCCGGACGAAAAAAAGGCGACTGGTGGAAATGGAAAGTCAGTCCGCTTACGATTGATGCGGTTTTAATTTATGCCCAAAAAGGTTCGGGGCGACGAAGCAGTTATTACACAGATTATACTTTTGCCGTGAAAAATGAAGATAAACTGGTGACCATTGCAAAAGCGTATTCCGGTTTGACCGATAAGGAAATAATGGAAGTTAGTAGGTTTGTGAATAAAAATGCGATTGAAAAATTCGGACCCGTGAGAACGGTAAAACCCGAATTGGTTTTTGAAATCGCTTTTGAAGGAATTGGTTTTAGCAGCCGTCATAAAAGCGGAGTCGCTTTAAGATTCCCACGAATTGTGCGGTGGCGTCGCGATAAAACAGTAGAAGAAATTGATGAACTTGAAGAAATTAAAAAACTGATTACTTAAAAGTATCTTAAATCTAAATGACCGAAAAGTTTAAAAATTCCACAGGTTTTCAAATCATCAAAAAATGGATGGATGAAAAAGACCGGGAGCCGTTTGGTTTTCAGTCAGAAACGTGGTTTAAATTTTCCAATAATTATTCAGGAATGGTGATTGCGCCAACAGGTTTTGGGAAAACATTTTCCGTTTTTCTAGCAGTCGTCATCGATTATATGAACCATCCGGAAAATTATAAACCAGGAATGAAATTGTTATGGATAACGCCACTTCGTGCCTTAGCAAAAGATATCGCAAAAGCCATGAGCGAAGCTTTAGACGAAATTGGATTAGACTGGGAAGTTTCCGTTCGAAATGGCGACACTCCACAGAACATTCGGGCGAGACAGACGAAAAAAATGCCCGACATTTTAATCATTACACCAGAAAGCCTGCACTTACTTCTAGCCCAAAAACAACATCAGAAGTTTTTCAAAAATCTACAATGTATAGTTGTCGATGAATGGCATGAACTGCTCAGTTCCAAGCGTGGAGTCATGACGGAACTCGCGGTGTCAAGAATCTTTAATTATCAGAAAAAATTAAGAATCTGGGGAATTACTGCAACCATCGGAAATTTGGAGGAAGCGATGGATGTTTTAATTCCTTACGATATCAAAAAAACGAAGATCGTCGCCAAGGAAAGAAAGAAAATCGAGATCAAATCTGTTTTCCCAGATGATGTAGAAGTCTTGCCCTGGGCCGGACATTTAGGAACAAAACTGGCCGACAAAATCATACCGATCATTCTGGAAAGTCAAACGACCTTGGTTTTTACGAATACCCGAAGTCAGGCCGAAATGTGGTATCAGGTTTTACTGAATACGCATCCTGATTTTGCGGGTCAAATAGCAATTCACCACAGTTCGGTCGATAAAGATATTCGAATTTGGATCGAGGAAAATTTATCATCCGGATATTTAAAAGCCGTGATTTCAACCTCATCATTAGACTTAGGAGTGGATTTCAAACCAGTGGATACGGTGATTCAAATTGGGTCGAGTAAAGGAATCGCGCGATTTCTACAACGTGCCGGAAGAAGTGGCCACTCGCCTTTTGAAATTTCTAAGATCTATTTCGTTCCGACGCATTCTTTAGAACTGATTGAAGTCGCCGCTTTGAAAGAAGCCGTGAAACAAAATAAAATTGAACCTCGGGAACCATTGGTTTTATGTTATGATGTTTTGCTTCAGTTCGTACTGACGTTGGCGGTTGGCGACGGCTTTAATGAAAAAGAAACGTATCAGCAAATTACGACAACCAATGCTTTTAGAGAATTGTCTTTAGAAGAATGGACCTGGATTTTGACTTTCATTACTGTCGGCGGCAAATTAAAAAACTACGAAGAATACCATAAAGTCGTTATTGAAAACGGTTTGTATAAAGTAACATCTCGAAGAATTGCGATGTTGCATCGAATGAATATTGGCGCCATCGTAAGTGATTCGATGCTAAAAGTCAAGTTTTTTTCTGGTGGATATGTAGGAATGATCGAAGAATATTTTATTTCAAAATTAAAGAAAAACGATAAATTTATTTTGGCCGGACGAGTGCTTGAAGTTTCGCACGTCAAGGAAATGACGGTTTATGTTCGGAACTCCAATGGTAAGGGAATTGTGCCCAGTTATTTGGGAGGAAGGTTACCGATGTCATCTTACCTAAGTGTTTTTCTACGCCAAAAACTTTCCGAATCTTTGGATGCAAAATCATCTGAGAAAGAACTGCAATTTTTACATCCGCTTTTAGTAAGTCAGCAGGAAAATTCACATATTCCAAGCGAAAATGAGTTTCTGGTCGAACGCATCAAAACGCGTGAAGGTCATCATTTATTTATGTACCCGTTTGAAGGAAGATTAATACATGAAGTTATGTCGGCACTCATTGCCTACCGCATTTCCCGTATTTCGCCGATCTCCTTTTCAATCGCTATGAACGATTACGGATTTGAATTATTTTCGAAATTAGAAATTCCCTTAACTGAAGAAAATATTCATGAAATCTTGTCCAAAGAAAATCTAATTCGCGATGTGATGGCTTCTGTCAATTCTACAGAAATGGCAAGAAGGAAATTTCGTGATATCGCCGTTATTTCGGGAATGGTGATTCGCACTTATCCGGGACAGCAGAAAAATAATAAAAATCTACAATCGTCTTCCGGTTTAATATTTAATGTTTTAGAAGATTACGATCCGGAAAACCTATTATTAAAGCAGGCGTATTCGGAAGTTTTCTTTCAGCAAATTGATGAATCTAGATTGGTTGATGCCTTTAATCGAATCCATGAAAGTGAAATTATTATTAAAAATTCAAATACCTTTACACCCTTAAGTTTCCCCATTAAAGTCGACAGTTTGCGTCAAAGTTTGAGCAGCGAAGATTTAAAAGCCCGCATTCTACGCATGAAAGTAGAAACCATGAAAAAGAAAATGAAAAAATGACGTTGCAGACCTTAGAGAAAACAATCCAAAACCAAACTCTTGTATTTACCAATCAGCGCGCTTTATTTTGGCAAGAACAAAAAGCGGTGATCATTAGTGATCTGCATATTGGAAAAACAGCCTATTTCAGGAAAAATGGAATTCCCATTCCGGCTAATATTTTGGAAAGAGATTTAGAACGCTTAGAAGTTTTGGTTGAGAATTTTAACACAGAACAATTGATCATTGTTGGTGATTTCTTACACGCCGGTAAAAATAAAGATTTCGAACTTTTCGAGGAGTGGCGCTCGAAGAATCCCGCTTTAAAAATAATTTTGATCAAAGGAAATCATGATATTCACCAAGCAGATTTATTGAAACATCTGGATATTTCAATTGTTGAAAATTCCTTATTGATCGAACCTTTCACTTTTATCCATGAGCCGGAAGATGCTGAAAATAAGTTTTCGATCTCAGGGCATCTTCACCCCGGCGTAACGGTGAAATTAGAAAAAAGAAAATCGGTTCGGCTGCCGTGTTTTAGAGTTTCAAATAATCAGTTAATTCTTCCTGCCTTCAGTGAGTTTACCGGTTTGGATACTAAATCTTGCGAGGACTTTGACTGTATTGCGTTTACTGACAATTTGATCTTTGAACTTTAAAAATTTAATAATGTTCTTTTATTAAAATTTCAACCAAATCCTGTAAAACCCGTTTTGAAACAAAGCTGACGAAATCATTTCGCTCAAAATGTGGAAGATGCAGTCTGCTTGTTTTTTCAAAATGATTAACGCGTACAGAATAAAACACAGTTCCAACTTCATTATTAAATTCATCTGAATTTGGCCCTGCGACACCTGTGGTAGAAAGCGAAATATTTGTTTTGAATAATTGTTGCCCACCAAAACTCATTTCCTGTGCAACCTCTTCTGACACGGCCGTTTTTTCTTTGATGGTTTCTTTTGAAACACCGAGAATTTCCATTTTCTTCTGATAATCGTAAGCCACTATTCCGCCTGAAAAATAAGTAGAACTGCCCGAAATAGATGTTAATAATCTTGACAACTCGCCGCCAGTGCAACTTTCAGCTGTCGAAACGGTCAATTTCTTTTCATCTAAAATTTCTTTCAATATTTCTTCGATGTGATCGCCGTTCCAAGAGATAACATTTTCGCCAATTAAAGGTTTTAATTTCTGAACTTCATATTCTATTCTTTCTTCAAGCTCTTCTTTGGATTTTCCTTGCGAGGTTAACCGAAGCTTAATACGATTTCCAACGGGCAGATAAGAAAGTGAAATATCTTTTGGCAAAGCCAATTCCCAGGATTCGATTTGATCAGATAACAAACTTTCGGGAATCCCAACGACGGAAACGGTTTGGGTGACAATGTGATTTAAACTGAATTTCTCTGCCAAAAAAGGGATGATCTTATCTTTTATTAAAGGTTTGACTTCGAAAGGAACTCCGGGAAGTGATATTACAATCTTGCCATTTTCCTGAATCATTTGACAGGGTGCGCTTCCGTTTTCGTTTTGAAAAATAAACGCTTTGCTTAAAACCTCAGCTTGTGGTTTATTCAACTCAAGCAAGTGCTCCCTGTTTCTTTTCTCTAACAATTTCCTTAAATGTTCAAAAGTCGCTGGATCTAAAATAATTTCATCATTGAAAAATTCTTTGAATGCAGTTTTGGTCTTATCATCTCTGGTAGGTCCGAGTCCTCCAGTGGCAATAACCAAATCGCCCAGTTTAAGGGCGGCATCTAACCCATTTTTTATACTTTCAATCTCGTCTGAAATAGTGAATATTTGAACGACAGGAATGCCGATTTTTTTCAGTTCTCCAGCGATAAAATTAGAATTGGTATCGACGGTATTTCCGGACAGAATTTCGTCGCCGATAGTGATAAGGACTGCTTCCATAAAAGAATTTAGAGTATAAAAATACTGAATTTTATTCCAGCACATGAAATAAAATTCAGTTTTTGTAAATAAGCATTTCTTGCAACCCGAATTGACTCTATGCCTCTTTTTTATTTTTATTTGAATCGTCTAATCACTTTGTGATTTTAATGGATCTCTTTTTGTGAAACGGACTGGAACAAAAAAGCGCGAATGGTAGGCGGAAATTGTTGCCCAAATCATCAAAATTTTACTTATCGTGCTCCACCCAAATTAATTGATCAGTGTTGTACCCGATACTTTTCGCTTTTGCTAAAAACCGTTCTTTGTAGACAGCTGGAATTGTTTTCTCGCGGGAAAGAATCCACAGATAATCCAGATTGTTGCCGGAAATTAGGGCATATTTATAATCGTCATCGATATCTATCACATTATAACCTGCCCAAATTGGTTTGAAGAAAGAGACTTTCAACTCGCCGATCTTATCATTTTTGACAAATTTGGCTTCCCCGATACTTTCTTTCCATTTATTTTTCACATAGTCATAGCCTCTGTTGTCCACTTTAATATTCCCATTGTCTTTTTTGGAATAGGTTGCTGTTACGTTATTCATATTTTTTTCAAAACGATAATCGAAACGCGCGACCTCATACCATTTACCCAAGAATTTTGGAGAATTAAAATTTTGAACTGCAGTGGCACCTTTGGGAATTCCCACGGAACATGAATTTAAGACGGCCAAACCAAAAATTCCTAAAGCGACAGGAATTGCTATTTTATTAAATTTTTTCACTTCTTATGTTTTAATTAAAGACCAACTAAAATTTAGACGGTAAATATTCTATAGTAGATTTAATCAAAAACAAAAACCAAGCCGTATTGTGGGATCAATAATTAAACAGCAAACTAATTAATGTATTTCATAATTTAAGAAAATTTTAACCTATTAAAATACGTTTTAAAGAAACATGGTTTAGTTTTTGAATCTACTTAACTATCAAATGAATTTAATTGTTTACAACGATTTATTTGTGCTAACATTAAAATATCAAAAATATGTCAACTGAAAATTTAGGGCAAAAAGAAGCCATAGAAACTTTAAAGAAACTGTCGGAAAGCGCAAGAATCTGTATGTTCTGTACCGATCTTGAAACCCTTCCAAATTCTTCCAGACCAATGAGTCTGAAAGAAACTGATGAAGAGGGAAA
This sequence comes from Chryseobacterium sp. SNU WT5, assembly GCF_007362475.1. Lineage (NCBI taxonomy): Bacteria > Pseudomonadati > Bacteroidota > Flavobacteriia > Flavobacteriales > Weeksellaceae > Chryseobacterium > Chryseobacterium sp. SNU WT5. Next base: position 2,260,450 of record NZ_CP041687.1, on the reverse strand, counting down.
TCTTTGGTTTTTAAGTAGTGACCAAAGTCACAAGAACTTTGAAATTAAAGAAGACAATCGCGTACAGCTTTATTTTATGAACAACAGCGATTCCGAATATCTTTCAATTTTAGGAAAAGCCTATATCTACAACGATAAAGGAACGATCGAAGATAAATGGAGTCCCCTCGCAAATGCCTGGTTTGATGGTTCTGATGATCCAAATGTTTCTGTGATTAGGGTGACTCCAGAAGAAACATATTATTGGGAACCGAAAGTTGGAAAATTTGTATCGATGCTTCATTTTGCCACCGCAGCGATCACAGGACAAAAATCGGATAATGATGATGGCAGAGAAGGAAACTTACATGTATAATTAACTTATTAAAAATATAAATTATGAAACCAGACTTAGGAATTACTCAAAAAAATCTAACCGCAGTTCACAAAATTTTAAATACAGTTTTGGCTGACAGCAACATTTTATACATTAAACTAAGAAAATTCCACTGGAATTTATCCGGAGATAATTTTATGGAATTACATCTTCTATTTGAAAACCAGTACAATGCTGTGGCAGAAGCAGCTGATGAAGTTGCAGAAAGGATCGCAACTTTGGGAGGAACAGCTATAGGGACAACTGCAGAGTTTGCGAAAGAATCTCAATTAAAAGAAACTCCTGGAAAAGTGCCGGATACCCAAGGCATGCTTAAAGAACTAGTTGGTGATCATGAATCTATCGTTAAATCATTAAGAGAAAACTTAGACAAGGTAGAAGAAGATCATAATGATGCAGGAACGTCGGATTTCTTAAACGGACTGATGCAGGAACATGAGAAAATGGCTTGGAAATTGCGAAAATATTTCAAAGACTAATTAATAATTCCCTTCATTATAAAGGAAAGTAAAAATGAAGCCGTCTCAATACTGAGGCGGCTTCTACTTATATTTTTAGTGAATATGCTTTTCTGCGTGGTAGGAACTTCTTACCAATGGTGAACTTTCTACATGTCGGAAGCCTAGACTCCTCGCGAAATCCCCGAACTCAGTAAATTGTTCAGGTGTTACAAATTTCTTGACCGGTAAATGTTTCTTAGTCGGTTGTAGATACTGTCCAATTGTAATCACATCTACGTTTGCATTTCTGATATCTTCAATCGTTTGAAAAACCTCGTCATTCTCTTCACCCAATCCTAACATTAATCCTGTTTTAGTTCGATTTTGGCCTGCCGATTTTAAATAAGACAAAACTTCTAAACTTCGTTCATATTTCGCTTGAATACGAACTTCTCTGGTTAATCGTTTAACCGTTTCCATATTGTGAGATATTACTTCTGGATGCACTTCGATCAAACGATCTATATGCTTGGTAATTCCTTGAAAATCAGGGATTAAAGTTTCCATAGTGGTTCCTGGTGAAATTCTACGTACTGCATTCACTGTTTCTGCCCAAAGAATAGATCCCATATCTTTCAAATCATCACGATCTACGGAAGTTAATACCGCATGTTTAATCTTCATTAATTTGATTGAACGGGCCACTTTTTCAGGTTCGTCCCAATTGACATCCAAGGGTTTTCCAGTTTTTACTCCGCAAAATCCGCAACTTCGGGTACAGATATTTCCCAATATCATAAAAGTTGCAGTTCCTTCACCCCAACATTCACCCATGTTTGGACAACTCCCGCTTTGGCAAATGGTGTTTAATTTATATTTATCAACCAAGGTTCTAAGCTCTCGATAATTCTTCCCAGTTGGAAGTTTTACGCGAATCCATTTTGGTTTTTGAGTAGTCGTATCAGTAAGTGTTTCGTTCATTTTTAATAATAAATAACAAATTTACAAAATTCGTATGGGTTTGCACTTAATCTTCAAAGTCATTATTCTTTAGTAAGCCAGCCAGCAACTTTTTTGCCCTCATAATTCTCACCTTCGTATTGGCAACAGTCAAGTTAAGTTCTTCAGCAATTTCTTTAATACTTTTCTCTTCAAAGAAACGCAACTTAATCATCTCTTTATAGTTAGCATCCAGACTTTCTATGACGGTCAGAATCTGTTTCTGGTCTTCTTCCGAAATTAACAATTCTTCCGGTGAAAGTGCCAAATGATTTTTAAAATCATCAAAATTGTCTATAGTATCTTCAGTATCTCTTGATTTTTTGCGCCAGTAATCAATAATAGAATTTTGAGCAATTGTTAGAATCCAGGTTTTAAATTGAAAATTGGGATCATACAAATCTAATTTTGCCAAAACTTTAGAAAATACAGAAACAGTAAGTTCATCTGAAACATGCTCATTCTGGACTTTCTTCATGACAAAACTAAAAACATCTACCCAAAATAAATTAATTAGCTGAGTTTGCGCTTTCTGATTTTTGTTCTTGGCAAGAGCAATTAAGGTTAAAAGATCGGTGTTTTTCATGAGTGCAACAAAGGTAAGAATTTGGCAAATGAATTGCTTTAAAATGTTAAGAATTAACTTGAAAAATTTAGTTTAAAATCCTATCTTGCGAGACAAAGTTAAAAAGAGTATTGTTATGAAAACAAAGAAGAAATATAAAAAAGAGGTTTTAAAATCATTGAAGAAATTGGCAAAAATCGAATATCATTTATTGGAAACAATGACCAATCTAATGCTTTTGAAAGAATTTAAGGACAACAAAATTGAATTTAAAGAAGGAGATACTTTTTCTTTTGAGGATAATATCTTTGATTACAGTGAAGATGACAACATCCGAAATTTAGCAAAACTCCGTAAGAAGATCATGAGTTCGATGCAGGATCTTGTAGACAATAGTGAATTTAAAGATAAAGAAATAGAGTTTTTAGCTTAGAACCTCATCTCAAATTATAGACGGTTTCAATTATATTGAGGCCGTTTTTTTATTTAAAAAAAATCAAATCTCCGCGGGTTAAAAAATTATAAAGTTCGAAATAAAAGGGTTTTTTCACGGTAATCATCTTTAGATCAGTCTAGACTTTCATTATGTTTTTTCGTTATATTTGAATCTACTAAAATTTATAATTTTTGCAAAATAAAACGTACTTATCCTCAAAATACAATTTGACAATAGCCTTAAAAACAGGATTAATTCTATGTTTTGGTTACTTCTTTTGGTTGATGTTGAAATTGACCTTGGAATATGTGCCCGCACAATCGGATGTCGCGTTTTTGATGATTAAACAAACTGAGGTAGAAACACGGCCTGAGTATTTAAGTTTTTTCTATATTCATGTTTATTCTTCCATTTTTGTTCTAATTGCAGGTTTCTTTGCTATTATTAGAATGAATTTTCGTACTAAAAAATTACATCAGTATTCAGGAAAAATTTATGTCTTCGGTCTATTATTTCTATCAGCACCAACGGGCATTTATATGGGCCTTTTTGCAAACGGAGGTTTTTTTTCAAAAATATCATTTGTTCTATTGGGGATTTTTTGGTGGTTTTCAACCTTCAAAGCTTATCAATCGGTCCGTGGTAAAAACTATACGACGCACCAACAGTGGATGTGGCGAAGTTTTGCACTTACTCTTTCAGCAATCACCTTGAGGCTTTGGAAATGGATCATCGTTTACTTCTTTCAACTTAATCCTATGGACGTTTACCAAATTGTTGCGTGGTTAGGCTGGATTCCAAATATATTATTAGTCGAATTATTAATCAGAAAAAAAATACTATGATGAAAAATAAAACTTTATTGTCCGCCTTTTTAATTTCATTAGCCCTCACTAGCTGTAAAAAAGAAGCCAGTACTGAGATAACCGAAAAGAATATTGAGAAAGACACCATTGTGGAGATCCCGGAGGTACATCAAGAACTTTATGGAATTTACACTGGAGATTTTACAGGTACCTACGAGGTAAGAACGGATGATTATGTCTATGATGAAAATGAATATAAAAAGATATCACTAAAAATAAACCGTATTACAAAAGACAGTGTTTACGGTCAAAGTATTTTAAATGGAAACCAAAGGCCATTTCGCGGAATTTTCAATGAAAAAAACAACCAATTTATATTGGACGAACCAGGATCCGACAAGACAGACGGACGATTTGAAGTTACCATCGCGAAAGACAGTTTAACCGGAAAATGGTCCGCTTATAATAAGTCGAAAGTAAAATCACCACTCAAAAAATTGAAATTAATAAAAAAGACTTTTGTCTATAATCCTAATTTTATGCTGGATGAAGAGTCGACTGATCTCGTAGACTGGACTAATTCTAAGGAAGTAACCAATAAGTATACAGACGATGAAACAGGTAAAACCGAAACTTACACGTCGCGCCAAAACAGAAGTGGGACGGAGGCAATCTTCAGACTTAATGGTTCCAAAAAAACATTTACGGAAAAAGAATTAAAAAATTTACGAAAAATAGATCTTGAAATTATAAAGAATGCAATCTACGCAAGACATGGTTATTCTTTTAGAAAAGAAACTTTTAGAAACTTTTTCGAGCAAACCGACTGGTATATTCCCGTTTCTAATGACGTTGAAAAAGAGCTGACCGAAATGGAAAAAGGAAATATCATAATGCTGACACGATTCATTAAATATGCAGAAGACAAGTATGATACTTTCGGTAGATAAAGCTATAAAACGGTTTCAAAAATTTTGAAACCGTTTTGTCTTTTAAAATAATTAAACTGAAATATTATCATGGAGCAATAATTATTGTCAGGAGAAAATAAGGTCTTTAATAGGGGAGGCCGCTGAAATAAGTAATTAAATAATATGCACCCCAACCAGCGATTAAAATCATAATAATCCACATCCAAACAGGAACGGTTTGTGGAGTTTCACTTCCCTCGATAACGAAACTTTTTTGATTCCCTTTGTCGTAGGCATTAATCATTAATGGAAGAACTCCATCTACGATATCGTCTTCGTTAAGCCCTTCTACACTAATAGACGGACCATTTTTTACCGTGAAATTTATTTTTCTAATCCCTTCTCTTCCTGTAGGCGACTTGCTTACAATCTTTAAAATATGATCACCATCTGTTAATTTTGAGGTGTCAAAATCAAATACGATTGGAGTTTCCAGCTCTGCGAGCGGCTTTACTTCGTCGTCGATAAAAAGAAAAACGGAACTTCTATCTTTAGTCATCTTTAACTTTTTTTTGGATTAATTGAAAATAGAATTCTTTATGTGATTTCTTTCTTTTTCTCCAGGTTTCACCAAATACTTTAAAGAATAAACAAAAGTAAAAATGGTAAGCACCGCGATTATTGCAACGATAATCCAATCGAAATCCCCACGAGGTCCTACTCCATGTGTGAAATCTCTGGTCACCGCTGGCTGTTGTAATTTACAGGCATCACACGCTAAGGCGAAATTCACTAACAGTAAGAAAAAGACAATTGCGACATTTTTAATATTTCTCATGTTTTTCATTTAAGGTTTTCAATATTATTTAAAAATATTTATTTCATTTGATCCATTACTGCTTTTACTTGTTCTAAAGTTACAGGCTTAGCATTATTCCCCCAGGATGATCTTTCGTGATTCATAATAGCAGTAACCATTTCGGGCGTAAAGTTGGCGTTTTTACCAACTGCAGGCATTGGTCCATAACCCGGTCGCCCTGTATAACCGGTCATGATAATATTAACATAAACTGCAATATCATCTCCTGCGACAATCGGGCTTCCTTTCAAAGGCGGGAAAGCACCTGGTAATCCTTCTCCGTTAGCTTGGTGACAGCTTGCACAGTTTGCGGTAAACAACTCTCCCCCATCCGGCAAATCAGATGCACCAGCGGCACCAGCAGTTTTCTTCACTTCTTTTTTATAAAGAAATTCTTGTGGTTTCACCCCTTCAGGCAATTTGGTCTGTTTCAAACTTACTAAATAAGCAACCAGTTGAAGTGCTTTTTTGGTCGCAACAATTTTTTTAAACTTATGTTTTAAAAACTCCGCTGGTACTTTCACTTCTATATCTCCTTTGTCAAGATATTCTTTTTCTTCAAAAAGAAACGAGAAAGAAGGCATGATGGATTCCTTAACAACAGCTCTTGGTTGATAAAGGTGCAGTAACTGCCAATCGACGCTAGGCTGTCTTTCACCAATTGCTGTTAAATCAGGTCCCGTTCTTTCAGAACCTAATAAATTTGCTGTATTTCTCCATATATCTGTTCGGTGATTTCCTGCATAATCTGCAGGGATACTTGGTCTGCTACCAAACACTTTATCCATTTCAACTTCCCGAACTTGTTGGGTGTGACAAGCGATGCAACCGTTTTCAATATAAACAGCTTTTCCTGCTGCTTCATCTTTGGTCAATGGTTTCGCGTCGGGTAATGGCTTGTATACTTGTTGATTAGTAAAAGCAGGCAAAATTGCAATCTGTAAAGTAAGGAACAGAAATAAAATTAATGCCGACCAGAACAAAGTTTTATGATTATTTAAAAATTCCATTATTCCAATTTATTTTGTAGGGATGTATTCAGTATTTTTCAGTTGTCTTTTTGCTTCCAAAATTTCTGCTGGAGTGGTCGGAATGATCACATCTGGTTTTTTATTGACCATTTTATAGAAATTATAAGCGAAAACAAAGTGCGAGATCCACATCATGGTACCACCGATGGCACGCCATAACCAATAAGGAGCCATGAGCACGACACTTTGAATAAATGGTTTATTTTCCATCCAAAGTAATCCTTTCGCCGTAGACCCAATCATCAATGAAACGGTGTAGAACATCAATCCTATCAAAGCTAACCAGAAATGAATACCCACCGAAATTTTTGGTGGTTCTTTTCCAGTAATCCTCGGAATTAAAGTATAGATGAATCCCCACAGCATAAATGTAATAATTCCGTACATCGTTAAATGCGAGTGAGCAACCGTGAAGTCGGTAAAGTGCCAAATCAAATTTGTAAATCGAAATGCTTCTACTGTTCCCTGCATCGAGCCTGTGAAATAGAAAATTATACCGATGATATAAAATGGAAGCGTGTAAGAATTTTTCACCTGATACCAAGCTCCATTGAATGTTAATAAAAAGTTAGCCGTTCCTGCTACAACTGGAATTACCATACCTACACTCGCTACAATGGCCACGGTTTGCATCCACCAAGGGATGGCACTAAATATAAAGTGATGGCTTCCAATTAGCGTATAAAAGATAATTTGCGTCCAAAAAGCCAAGATCCCTAAACTGTAAGAGTAAATCGGTTTATTCAATTGTTGTGGTAAGAAGTAATACATCAAACCAAGACTTAAAAACATGAACCACATTCCCACTCCTTGATGCATATAATATCCTTGAATGATTGTTTCTGCCAAACCGTCTTGCCAGATCGGAACATAAGCCACAACCAAAATAACGACCACATACATCATTGCAGAAATAATATACCAATTTGAAACATAAATTTCATGAGTTGTACGCTTGGCAACCGTCATTAAGAAATTATAAAGCGACATCACGATGCCCGCAGCGAAAATTGCCATCACTGGCCAGATGTATTCCCGGTATTCACCACCTCCATTATTAATACCAGCCATTAATGAAATGGTTCCTGACAGCACAGCGACATTCATTAAAATCAAAGTATACCAACCTATTTTGAGGCTATGAATACCGACATTACTTACCCGTGGAATCACATAATAGGCAAGACCAACCATTGCAAATGAAGCCCAACCCCAAAAAACCATATTGGTATGAACTGGACGTAGCCGCCCAAAACTTAACCAACTTACATGATCCGCATCTGGGGCTACGAACTTAATTCCCAAATATTCCCCGACAGTAGTACCGAAAAGTAACCAGAAAATAGAGAAACCGATAAAATATAGAATCAACTTCGCTAATTCGGGGGAAATATATTTCTGTGGAACAAAGCTTTTTTTATGTGGAATAAACCGCAGTTCATCAATCACGTTGATGTTATGGATAATCCCTTTTTCATCTGAAGGAGGGATCTCTCCAGACAGTTCATTATGTGCGATCTGATATTCTTCTTCCGTTTTCCTTTTTTCGTAAAACTCGAGCTCTTCGGGAGTAAGATTTTCTATCTTCTTATTAAATTCCAAAAGCTTCCGACGATTCCTCAAATCTTTGTACGTACTATAGGTTTTTACAATCGCAATGACCAAACCGGCAAGTACCGGCAATAAAATAAGAAGCACCGTAATCTGAATTCCCGATTCCCCAAATATTGAATTATTCATATAGAAATATTATAAGATAAATTTGTCCTTTATTATTGTAAGAAAATTACCGCTTTAAAAACGTAATCCCGTCAGAAACATCTTCTGCTAAAGATTTTAAAGAAGTACTTTCCAGCATCTCTCTCATTTCATCACGAATGACTATAAATTTAGAATGCATTGGGCAAGGTTTTTGGCCATCACATCTTCTTAATCCCAAAGTGCAGTTTTCAAAAATTCCATCACCATCTATAGCTAATACAATACTGAGCAACGTAAGCTCTTTTAAATCCTCCTGTGATACATAAAAACCACCAGTAGGACCTTTAAAAGAAGATAAAACCTGTGTTTTTACCAATTTCTGTAATATTTTTGCTATAAATGCGGGTGGCGAATCTGTATGTTTCGCAACATCTTTCAAACTTACTTTCTTGTTCTTAAGCGAATGCTTTGTAACATAAATTGAAGCCCGTATTCCATATTCACATGATTTTGAAAACATACCACTATTACTGAGAACAAATGTAAAGAAAAATAATAATAAAAGACAAAATAGTCCTCTATTATTTTTTGCTTAATTATCAAAAAAGATAGAAATATCTTTTTTCCTTATGCCATTAGAGGAACGTGTAAGTTCATATTGAATTCCTTATTGAGTGCTTCAATAAAATAAGCAGACAAAAGAGGCGATGCTTTCTCCACATTCTGATGAACAAAGAAATACAGATTTTTCAGACCTTCTTGTTCCCAGATCTTAATGCGCTCTATCCAATCATCAAGTCGTGTGTAATCACTTTCATGGTTAGCACCAACATATCGAATGAATGCAGTTGCCGTTGTAAGTCTCATGTGTAGCAGATCTCTTCTTCCGGCGGTATCTACTATGATATTGGTGATATTATACTTTTCAAAAAGATCCATTGTTGCATCAAATCTTTCTTTATCAGCAAACCATTCTTCATTTCTTAGCTCAACGGCTAGTGGCACTTCTTTGGGCCAGTCATGAATAAACTTTTCAAGTCTGTCAAAATCTTTTGGTTTAAAATTATCATGGAGCTGAAGAAAGACCATTCCTAACTTATCATCAAAATTTAATACTGAAGTGGCAAATTGAGTCACGACATCAGTGATATTCAATAACCTTCGGTAATGCGAAACCGTATTTGGAACTTTAGGAAAGAATTTAAAATCAGCCGGCGTCTTATCTTTCCACGTTAAAACCTGATCTGGTGTGGGAGATTTGTAAAAAGTTGCATTCAGCTCAATTGAATTAAATTGCGTCGAGTAATAGGATAATTCATCTTTAGTGCCTCTTGGGTAGAATCCTTTCAGATCCGTTTTATTCCATTTTGCACAGCCAACAAACACATTGAAATCTCTGGATTGATATTTCTTTAGAATTTCCTCAGTTCTTGGATGATCTTTAGGAAGGGTAAAATCAATTTGAGATGGGTCTGATACTTGTCCGAATTTCATTTTTTTAGGTTTTAGGTTGCAGAATTTAGGTCTTAACCTATCAAAGGTAAAAAAAACCGTAGAAAAAATTCTACGGTTTAGTCTATAATCTATTGGTCTATAATCTTAAACTCTTTTAAGCTTCACAGCTCGAGCAACTCACAAAGTTCACCATCATTTCTTTAGAAACTGAAGAACTTCTTTGGTAATACAAAGATTTAACTCCTTTTTTCCAAGCTTCAATATAAAGATAGTTCACATCCTTCACAGGCATTGTTGCAGGAATTTGCAAGTTTAATGATTGTCCCTGGTCAATATATTGTTGTCTTTGTGCTGCCTGAGAAATAATTTCCATTGGAGAAATCTCTCTAAACGTTTTAAATACCGCTTTTTCTTCGTCAGTCAGTTCTGGAATATTCTGCACAGAACCATGGTTTAACATGATTGTTCTCCATGTATCTTCATTATCAATTCCTTTTTCCTGAAGCAAGACTGAAAGATATTTATTCTTACGCATAAAGTTACCTTTAGCCAAACCTGCTTTATAATAATTGGATGCAAACGGCTCAATCCCGGGTGAGGTTTGTCCTAAAATTGCAGAACTGGATGTTGTAGGTGCAATAGCCATCGTTGTGGTATTACGCAATCCATAACCTTTTAGCAATTCTGGTTCTCCGTAAATATTCGCCAATTCCTGAGAAGCAACAATCGATTGCTCTTTAATCTGTCTGAATGCTTTTGCATTGAATTGCGTAGCCTCAAAACTTTCAAATGGAATCATATTTTTCTGTAGGTAAGAATGATATCCTAAAACACCTAAACCAAGAGCTCTATGACGTAAGGCAAAGTTCCTAGCTCCAGTTAGATAATAGTTTCCTTCTGTTTTCTCAATAAACTCAGATAAGACAGCATCTAAGAAATAGATCGCCAATTTCACAGCATCGGTATCTTTCCACTCATCGTATAATTCTAAATTCATAGAAGATAGACAGCAAATGAATGACTCTTCTTGGTTCGATGGCAACATAATTTCAGAACACAAATTACTCGCGTTTACCGGCATTCCAAGATCTTTATAAACCTGAGGTTTATTTCTATTCACATTATCGGTGAAGAAAATATACGGCAAACCTTTTTGAGCACGGCTTTCTAAAACTCTTGCCCAAATTTTGCGTTTGTCCATATCGCCATCGATCATGTCTTGCATCCAGTAATCCGGCACGCAGATCCCGGTAAACAAATTCTGGATCGGGCTTCCAATATCTTTTATCGATAAAAATTCTTCAATATCGCCGTGGTCCACATCCAAATATGCAGCAAAAGCACCACGACGCACGCCGCCCTGCGAAACCACATCCATCGCAGTATCATATAATTTCATGAACGACACTGCACCAGAAGATTTTCCGTTGTCTGTTACTGCAGTTCCACGATTTCTCAGTTCACCAAAATAGCCGGAAGTTCCGCCACCAATTTTGGTCTGCATAATCACTTCGCCTAATTTGTGGGTAATTCCCTCGATATTATCTGGCACGTGCACATTGAAACAAGAAATCGGCAATCCTCTTTCCGTTCCCATATTGGCCCAAACTGGTGAAGAAAAACTGATCCACCCCTTGGTGATCATTTCCTCAAAAGCAGGTTGTAATTCCGGTTTGTACAATCGTTTTGCAGCAGCAGACGTAATTCTCAAGATCGCTCCTTCTACGGTCTCTCCTTTCAGTAAATAACCTCTGTTGAGCATTTGCTCCGACTCTTCATTCAGCCACCATATCTTCCTTTGATCCTCCATATTTCTTTTTCTAAAATGTAAAATGTACGGTGTACACTGTTTTTATATCTTTTTATAGAAGCATTAACTGCTTGCTTCTTATCAATTCCATTCCCGCTTTCCACTGTATCTTTTTATTTTTTTCAAAAAAACAAAAAGGATGTCGTTTCAATCGGGGCTATTAACTCCTGTCGTTATCTTTTTCAAAATTTAAAATATCCTTCGTTATATTCATTTCGCGCGTATCGCAGCAACTATTCTAAGTCACTGAACTTGCCCGAAAGCATGTTAGTTTTTATAATGATCAATAGCTTCATCTAAAATTGTAACAAGAGCACTTCTATGGACATCCCTTTTTGAGTTTTGTATCTTCTTAAATCACCGACGAAAGCACTATAAAAACTACTCATAAAATCAATATTCTTCAGTATTTCCTCTGCATCGACAAACAGGTTCGTTTTTGCTTCAGTATCTGTTAATAATTTAATTTTATCTTTTATTTTTACAAGTTGCTCGACCTGGTTATGAGTTGCATTTTTCATGTTTTAGATTTTTTATAAAAAAATTAATTAAACAGGAAATGTTTCTCAATCCTGATTATGGTGAATTCCATCTTACTTTCTACAGCCTTCTATAAAAAGAAAAAAAGCACGAAAGAAAGGCTGAAACGCGCCTAATTATAGAGCTAGAACAAATCGTTCGAAGTAATACTCTTGTCGTGTTTGGTATAATCTACCGGTCTTTTGGCGAAGAAATCATCCATAGAATTGGCGAAAACTTCCTCCTCGAACCAAACCATAGGGCGGTACTGATCACTAGTAATATTATATCGGGGCTTCATGTTGATTTTTTTCAAACTATCGTCCACCCGAAATTTCATAAAATTCAGTAAATTTTCTTTGCTGATATTATCAATTTCTCCCATTTCGAAAATCCAGTCAAGGATTTCCTCTTCAACGGTGATGGAGTGATCAACTAAAGTGTAAATATCTTCAATATCAGAATCAGTTAATAAATCTGGTTGTTCCTGACGAACTTTATTGATTAGATAAATCCCTGCATTGGCGTGAATCTGCTCATCAACTGATGTCCAGGCAATAATATTGGACACGTTTTTCATATATCCTTTGAATCTCGTAAAGGATAAGATAATCGCAAACTGAGAGAATAAGGAAACGTTTTCAATTAAAATACTAAACAACAAAAGAGAAGACACATACTCTTTTGGCGTGGTAGAATTGGCATGTTTCAAAACATTGGAAAGAAATTCAATTCTCTTTTTAATCGCAGGGATTTCCACCAATTGATTGAAGGAATCATTATATCCCAAGACTTCTAACAATCTGGAATACGCTTCTGAATGGCGGAATTCACATTCTGCAAAAGTAGCACCCAATCCGTTCAATTCCGGTTTCGGCATGTGATTATAAAGATTTCCCCAAAATGTCTTCACGGAAACTTCAATTTGAGCAATAGCCAGAAGTGCATTTTTAATTGCATTCTTTTCATGAGGTTCTAACTGTGAATGAAAATCTTGTACATCTGCAGTAAAATCTACCTCGGAATGGACCCAAAATGATTTATTTATAGCTTCTACAAACTGCAAAACTTCTGGATACTCAAAGGGTTTATACCCTACTCTTTTGTCGAAAATTCCCATATTGAAAACTATTTTATTTATTCAACCCGCAAAAAGCAAAGCTACACAACGAAATGATTATTAAACACTTAAGAAAAAGATAATGTTCTAGAAATAGAGAAATTGATCTTTTATGCATTCTGTACAAAAATAGAAAATGAAAGCATACAAAGAAAGTCCTAAACATTAATTAACTGACTGTAAGGGTCAAAACTTTTCCACAATCACACAGACCTTGCATTCATAAAGGTTTAGCACCGATTTGAAAACCGGCATCAGCGTTCGCAACGAAAATATTTAAACAGGAGATAACAACCAACAATGAAAAGGAGAATTTCCATTAAACATCAATAATTTAACATATTAAAAACGACCTTCTGTAACAATTATTTTTTTTTTCCTACTTATCGTTTAAATTAATCCTCTCATTGATGTTAGTAATTAAAGATCTCAACAAATCATACGACACCGGCAAAAGTAAACTTCATGTTTTGAAAGGTATTGACCTTACCATTGCAGAAGGTGAATTTGTATCGATCATGGGAAGTTCAGGGTCAGGAAAATCCACTTTATTGAACATTATCGGCATCTTGGATGAAAAAGATTCTGGAATCTACGAACTAGATGGAATTCCGATTGAGCATCTTTCAGAAATAAAAGCGGCCGAATATAGAAGTCGGTTTTTAGGGTTTATTTTTCAGTCTTTTAACTTGATCGGGTACAAGAACGCTTTGGAAAATGTTGCACTCCCGCTCTATTATCAAGATGTTCCTCGTAAAGAGAGAAACCAGAGAGCAATGGAATATCTTGAAAAAGTAGGTCTTGCGCAGTGGGCTACACATTTGCCTAACGAACTTTCGGGTGGCCAGAAACAAAGAATTGCGATAGCAAGAGCATTGATCACCGATCCAAAAGTTATTCTTGCCGATGAACCCACAGGTGCATTGGATTCGAAAACGACGTATGATATTATGAAACTTCTGCAGGAAATTAATGAAGCAGGAAAAACGATTATCGTAGTAACTCACGAACCCGATGTCGCTGCAGAAACCAAGAGAAATGTAATTCTTAAAGATGGTATTATCGAAAGTGATGAGTTCATTACTCAAAGAGTTTTAAAATAAAATAGAAAATTAAAAAGTATGTTTGATCTCGACCGCTGGAGAGAAATTTTCGAATCGATTCGCACTAATGTATTGCGAACAATACTTTCGGGCTTTACAGTGGCGCTTGGACTCTATATTTTTATTGTACTTTTTGGCATTGGAAAAGGATTACAAAATGCTTTTACCGAAGGGTTTGCTGGTGACGCCACCAATCTTATTACTATTTTTACCCGTAAAACTACGATCGCGTACGGCGGATTACAATCTGACCGACAAATCGTTCTTAAAAATGAAGATTACGATCAAATTACAAAAGAAGATCCTGAAAAATTAGAGAGCGCTACTCCCAGATATTCCGCTAACATGACCGTAAAATACGGACGCGAAAGTGGAAACTATCAAATAAGTGGTGCCAATCCCGATGAGAAAATTATCGAGAATAGAAATGTAATCGACGGCAGATATATCAATGCTTTAGATATCAACCGAAAACAAAATGTGGCGGTGATCGGCCGGATGGTGCAGCGTGACCTGATTAAAAACAGCAGTCCGCTGGGTAAAGACCTGGACATTAATGGTACGATGTTTAAAGTGGTGGGCGTCTTTTCTGATGATGGTGGTGATTTCGACGAACGGATGATTACTGTTCCCATAACCACTTTGCAACAATTGAAAAAAGGATCCGACACGGTAAATACTATTTTCCTGACCTACAATCCAAAGCTTTCTGTAGATCAAGCAGTTTCTTACGGTGATAAAGTTGAAAAAGAATTAAAGACAAAGCATAAAGTCTCACCAGATGATGAAAATGGCGTTGTTGTCCGAAATAATGCCAAAAATATGGGCGAAACTTTCCAGTTTCTTTTTATTATTACCCTTATTGTAGGTTTTATTGGAATGGGAACGTTACTGGCTGGAATTATTGGAATCAGCAATATCATGGTATATATTGTGAAAGAACGTACTCAGGAAATAGGAGTTCGTAAAGCTATTGGGGCAAAACCAAAAAGTATTGTTGCTCTAATTATGCAGGAAAGTATCGTCATTACAGTGATCTCTGGTCTAATAGGAGTTGCTTTAGGTGTATTTACTTTATTTCTTATTGGAGACCGTTTAGAAAAATATTTTATTAAAAGTCCAAGCGTAGGTTGGGGACTTATTCTCGCTGCGTTTATAAGTTTAGTAATTTCTGGACTTATTGCAGGATTTGTACCTGCTTATCGGGCTAGTAGAATAAAACCGATCGAAGCTTTGCGAAGTGAATAAGCGCAATTTACTTCGTAGTGAATAGTGAATTTTAAAATAGATTGAAGGAAATTAACTTTATAAAAAATGACTTGAAAAAATTCACTCCTAGAAATTAACCATGAAGCGAATTTGACCGGGCAAGCCGAAGTCACTAGAACAAATTGACCGAAAAACAAAGTTTTTTATATGAACATCATTTTCAAAATAGATACCTGGCAAGAGATTTATTATTCCCTAAAGAATAATAAGTTGCGTACGTTTCTAACCATGATCGGAGTGGGCTGGGGAATGTTTCTTTTTGTAGCGCTTCTGGGTGCTGCAAAAGGAATGGAAAATGGATTTGATAAAGTATTTTCAGGTTTTGCAACCAACTCAATTTTTCTTTGGGCTCAGAACACCTCCATTCCATATGATGGTTTTCCTAAAGGCAGAAAAATGGATCTGCATTTGAGTGATCTCGACTTGCTTCCACAAAAAATTAAGCAAATCGATTATATTTCCCCTCAAAGTTCACGCGGCAAATTTGGTACTCCAGGTGAATCATTTTCCAGAAATGGAAAAAATGCAACTTATACTTTAACTGGTGACTTCCCGGTAGGTAATAGAATTTCGGAGAAAAAATTGATATACGGAAGATACTTAAATGATGCTGATATCTCTGGAAATAAAAATGTCGCGGTCATTGGCGAGGAAGTCTACAAAAATTTTTTCGATGCTAAAAAGAACGAAGACCCAATCGGGAAATCGATCAATGTGAAAGGTATTTTCTTTAACGTAATAGGTGTTTTCCGGGTAAAGAAAACCGGTGGTCCGGATAATGATCAATCGGCTTTTATTCCCTTTTCCACTTATTCTAAAATGTACAATGCAGGGGACAAAGTAGGTTTTTTTGCGATTGTAAGTAAGCCTGATGCAGATCTGTCAATTGTTGAAGATCAGGTGAAAGAAGAATTAAAGAAGAAATACAATGTTTCTCCTGAGGACACCAATGCTTTTGGAAGTTTCAACCTCGGAAAAGAGTTCGGAAAATTAACAGGTTTCCTAACTGGGATGCAGATCTTAACGATTGTGGTAGGTTCACTGACTATTTTAGCGGGTGTAATTGCCATCTCCAATATTTTGTTGATTACCGTGAAAGAGAGAACCAAAGAGATTGGGATCCGTCGTGCTTTAGGTGCCAAACCTGCGGAAGTTCGTAACCAGATCTTACTTGAGAGTGTAGTTATCACATTGACTTCTGGTGTTTTAGGTTTTGTTTTTGGGATTTTCCTGCTCATGATCATCGATCTCATTACAAAAAATCAGGATAGTTTTCCGTTTTATAATCCAACCGTGAATTACGCACAGGTTTTCGGAGCGATGATGATTATGGTGATCTTAGGTTTAGTTATAGGAATGATTCCCGCACAGCGTGCCGTAAAGATAAGACCGATTGAAGCATTGAGATCGGAGTAAATGATGTTAGACGGAAATTAGAAAAAGTTAACTGGACTTTGATATATGAACAAAGCTGCGACCCGACCTGAATGGAGCTCTTTTTGTGAGGTGCAAGCCGAACAAAAAAGCGGGAATGGAGGGCGGATAAAGTCGCCATTAAAAATTAAAAAATAAACTAAGTATATGAAAAAGAAATTCACTTTTAAGAAAGGAATCTATATCTTTTTAGGATTGATTTTCGCCTTGGCGTTGATTATGGGTATCAAATATCTGATTACGTCCAATACGAAAGAAAGCGAAACCTTTCTGACCAAAAAACCCGTTGTTCAAAATATGGACGACAAAGTAATGGCGACCGGAAAAATTGTGCCTCGTGAAGAGATTGAAATTAAGCCAAATATATCGGGAATCATCGATAAAGTATTGGTTACAGAGGGTGATAAAGTTGTTGCAGGACAATTGGTAGCAACAATCAGGATCGTCCCTAGTATTCAAACAGTAAATGCGGCACAGCAAGAAATAAGTGGTGCTAATTTGCAAATCAGCAACGCGCAGATTAACGTTTCCCAACAGCAAAAACAATTTGCAATGCAGCAGAGATTATATACACAAGGGGTGATCTCTAAACAGGAATATATTTCGGCCCAGCAACAATTACAATCTACGCAACAAGTACTTCGAAATGCGCAACAGCAAAGACAGACTGCAGAAAAGAATCTGCAGATCGCAAGAACTGGTGCTACTCCAGAGCTCGCGGGTCTGGCGACAACACAAATACGCTCCAAAGCAAACGGAACGGTGCTGGAAGTTCCGGTAAAGATTGGAAGTCAGGTTATCGAGGCCAATTCATTCAATGCGGGTACGACAATCTGTTCAATTGCAGATTTGAATTCGTTAATTTTTGAAGGAACGATTGACGAAGCGCAAGCAGGTAAATTAAAAGAAGGCATGAATATGAATATCGTGATTGGTGCTTTGCAAAATAAATCATTCCCCGGACGCGTAACCATGATCGCACCAAAAGGAAAAGAGGAAGCAGGAACAATTAAATTCCCAATTGAAGGTGATGTTTTCAATAAAACAAATGAATATATCCGAGCTGGATTTTCTGCAAATGGCGAGATCATCCTAAGCTCTCAGAAAAATGCTTTGCTATTGGACGAATCACTAATTCAGTATGAGAAGATTAAAGGCCAGGACAATTCTTTCGTGGAAGTTAAACAACCAGATGGTAAGTTTAAGAAAGTAAATGTAAAACTAGGTGCAAGTGATGGAATTAACGTTCAAATACTCTCAGGTATTACAAAGGATTCTGAAGTGAAAGTCTGGAACCCTTCTGATAAAGACAAAGAAGCTTTGAAAGAGAAAAAAGCCAAATAAATATTATACTTCCCGGACTTGCTTCCGGGATTTTTCTTTTGGCTTTCTAAGTAATAAAGCGAGATTTAGAAACAATAACAAAAGGTCCAACGTAATCCAAATCGCAGTTTTGATGTTATTGAATTTAAGATAATCAATCTCAACTTTTGCAATCTCTGCTAATTTATAACTCTGTATGATATAATTTCGCACCTCTATAATTTGATCTTCGTTTTTATTAGGTACAGAATGCTGCGAGAAATAAACCAGGTTCTTCTTTCCCATATAACCAGCCAGCCAATATTGTTGAGAATTCGACATTTCCAGATAGTCGATCCTGTAAAAATCATTTCTTATTTTTCCAACGTGCCTGGTTTCATATTTCAAATCTGGATCTGCTCCATCATTAACCTTAATAATATAAAAATCGAGTGGGAATGGGAGTTTGTTAATCACCTGAACTGTGACAGAATTTTCAAGAAACTGATCTACACTTTTTCTAAAAAATAAAATCGCAAAAATAGCGATCGACCCAACGACCATCAAAATTCGAAATACTTTTGCCCAAGTACTGAATCTCCCAGATCTTATTACAGAAAGAAACAAACTAAATGCAAGTAAAACTGCAAGTATAAAAAACAAATAAAACATGCGGTAAAGATAAATAAAATTCGCGATTAGAAACCGAAATCATCACCGCAACATTCCTACTCCACTTTCCATTCTTTATAGAACTGATCTAAGAATTCCAGCATAAACTGATGACGCTGTTCTGCGATTTTCTTTGCTTCTTTAGTATTCATTAAATCTTTTAACAATAAGAGTTTTTCGTAAAAATGATTGATGGTCATACCGTTTGATTTTTTATATTCATTTTTGGTTTGGTTCAGCTTAGGTGAAATCTCGGGGTCGTACATTAAATTATTCTTAAAGCCACCAAAATTGAAGGTTCTTGCAATACCAATTGCTCCTATTGCATCGAGGCGATCTGCATCTTGTACAATTTGTAATTCGACAGGCAAAATAGCAGGCATCTCTCCTCTATTTTTAAAGGAAATATTTTTAATAATGAATAAAACCTGCTCTATTATCTGAGGTTCAGCATTTTCACTCTCTAGAAATTCCTGAGATATTTTCAGGGCTAAAGTTTCGTCGCCACCGTGAAATTTGGGATCAGCAATATCGTGAAGAAGAGCAGAAAGCTCCACCACCTCTAGATCACAAGTTTCCAACTCTGCGATTTTTTTTGATAGTTTCCAAACTCTTTCAATATGAAACCAGTCGTGACCCGCTTCCGCACCTTCTAATTTTTCTTTGACAAAAGAGATTGTATTTTGAATTAAATTTTGGGACATATTTTTTACAATTTGTTAATCAACTTAATATTAGGGTTATTAAACGACAAAAGTCACTACAGAATTTATCAAAATAAATAGTAGACAATCACAATAATAAAAATCGATAAATTTTCAAAGATTTTGCTTTCTTCACACAAAAGTAATTTTAAAATTTTTCCTCAATTTTGGTTTTGTATCTTTTGTAGTTTACAAAAAGTGCACATTTATTTAGAAACTTCTATAAATTGATAAATCTGTTGTGTCTTAGGGCTATAAATAATCGTACTGTTGTTGGGAAATCTTTTCAATTTATAATACTCTATACTTTTATCATTTTTAAGATCCTCCAAAAAAGTCATATCAATCATATTTGGAGGCAGAAATTTCTCTATAAAACTTAGTTTATCAAGAAAAGTTTTACCATCCATTTTCTTAGCCACTTTATCGGATTTCATTTCATCTGAAGTTTCCTGTTGTTCCAAAAAGGGAATCAACAAATCCCGATCGGCTTTGTATCTAAAAAGAAAAGCTGGTGAACCATTGGGGAACGTAAATTTCTTTCCTTTAAAATCTGAGATCATCGTTGGTTCGCCATTCGGAAAAACTTCTTGAAACTGAGCGTCTTCTGCGTTGGTCACTGAATTAATGGAATTACTCAGCGTTTCCTTTACCGCATTTTGTGCTTTTTCTTTGACTGTTGTGGTAGTTTTGTCAATCTGCTCATTGATCGTTTCTTCTATTTTGTTGCAGGAAATTAATATTGCTAAAGGCAAAATGACTAAAATATATTTTTTCATATTAAAAATTTCAATTTAATTTTCTTTGAGAGAGCTCAATAATTTATCAAGGTTTAGACTTCTGGCGGAGGCATCGAAAATCTCACGATATGAACCATTAAGATTAATGAGATCGCCATGCGTTCCGCTTTCCACCACCATTCCTTTCTTCATTACATAAATACAATCCGAATCTAAAATCTGTGACAGAGAATGTGAAATAATCACCACGGTTCTACCTACTTTAATTGCGTCTAAAGAGTTTTTGATCTGTTCTGTAGCAATAGCATCTAAACTGGCCGTTGGCTCATCCAGGAATATAATTGGAGGATCTTTCAGAAATAAACGCGCGATCGCAATTCTCTGTTGCTGCCCACCGGAAAGTTGCGTTGCATCATGATCATATTTTTCGGGTAAATCAATAATTTGATCGTGTAAATAAGCTTTTTTCGCAGCAGTTTCAATCTGTTCAAAAGTCGCATTCATATTTCCGTAGCGAATATTATCTTCAATACTTCCCTGGAAAATGTGATTCTTCTGGAGAACTAAACCGATATCATTTCGTAGAGAAGTATTATCAAAGTCATTTAATTTAACATCATCTAAAACGATATCACCCGAATCCGGCAGATAAAATTTACACAAAAGATTAATAATGGTAGATTTCCCGGCACCACTTAAACCGACCAGCGCCGTTGTTTTCCCGTTCTCAATGGTCATATTAACATTGTGCAATGCTTTGGTTCCGTTAGGATAAGTAAAATCTACATTTTTTAATTCAAATTTTCCTTTGATATCTTTTTCCACGAAAGTTCCAGTGGGTTCTGTTTGATCATCCGCATTTAAAATATCAAAATATCCTTCTGCATAAATCATCGCATCATTCATATCATCGTAAATACGGTGTAGCTGACGAATAGGTGCAGAAACATTATTAAACAATAAAATATGCAACATAATTGCTCCAATCGTCATTTGTTGATCGAGCACTAAATAGACGGTCAAAAGAATAATTAAAACAACTCCAGCCTGTTCTATAAAGGTTTTTAAACCATCATAAATAAAATTAGTTCTTCGTGTAAACATCTGGCTTTCCATCAACTGCATTTGTAAATCATACTGCTTCTTTCCTTCAAATTTTTCCCGAACAAAACTTTTAATCACCATAATAGAATTGATTAAATTTAAAAGTCCGGAAGTTTTTTGCTCTCTTTGATTCCGTAACTGACGACGAACGCCAGACAGTTTTTTCGCCTGTAGAGAACTGACGGCAAAATAAATAGGGACAACAATCGTAGAAACTAAGCCGACATATACATTTTGCATATACATGATCACCAAAGCAATCATTGCATTAGAAAACATCGGTAAAATATCAATAAAGAAATTCTGAACCAGTTTCGTTAAGCTCTCAATTCCACGATCAATTCTTTGCTGTAGTTTTCCGGACTCGTGGTTTTCGTCGTTATAAAAAGCAACACTGTAAGTAAGGATTTTATCAATAGCCGTTTGTGCTAGAACAGAACTGGTATTAATTCTAATTTTTTCACCGTAAAATTTTTGCCCAAACTGAATGAAAATATTTAGGATTTCTTTGCCAAGTAAAATTGCAGAGATGATAACCAAAACATGAATCCCCTCATCCATAGGATTAGGAAGCTGTGTTAGTTTTGTTACTTCATCAACAGTATATTTTAAAACCAGCGGATTTACCTGCGCCATCAAAGCACCAATAAAAGTCAGAAACAAAGTGCCGTACATCATTAAACGATATGGTTTAATAAAAGGGACCAGTTGCTGATAAATATTATAAAGAGTAATCGTTCGGTTGAAAGGTTTAGGCATATTGGAAGGAAATTTAAACTACATGCTCATTTAACAAAAATCCGACCATAAATGGAGCTATATTTTTTCAACCAAAAACTTAAAAAAATTAATCAGCCTTAAGATTCGAACAAATAACTTGTTAGATATCGAAGTTGATCTTTCGCTAATTGTGCCGACGCAGATTCTGATTCTGCTAAAGAAAAATTAGAATTGATCTCTTTTTTCTGAAACAGAAAAGAATTATTGGCATTCTTATCTACGACTTGATTAAAAATATGGTCGATTTCAGAATTCGCCAGAGAAGCAAAACTAATATCTTCAAAGCCATACATTAACCGAAGATTATCGGTATTTTGGAAATTTTCCTCTACAAAATTTTGGAATTGATTTTTAGAATCAAAGTTGCCTGCCCAGATATTATAAACGAAAGATCTTTTCTTTGGTTTACTCAAAATATCCTGGTAAACAAAATTCTCACCAAGGTATGCTTCACGAACTTGTGGATCATTGGCTAAGTCATGTGGAAGTCCTTCTTTCAAAATTCTCCCTTCAAACATTATATAGGTCTTATCCGTAATTGCTAAGGTCTGCTGAACATTGTGATCCGTAATCAGTATCCCAATATTTTTATCAACTAAACTTCTTACAATTTTCTGTATATCTTCTACTGCAATTGGATCAACCCCCGCAAAAGGTTCATCAAGTAAAATAAAGTTAGGACTAGTAGCCAAGCATCTTGCGATTTCGGTTCTTCTTCTTTCGCCACCAGAAAGTAAATCTCCACGGTTTTTACGAACATGCTGCAAAGAAAATTCTTCAATCAGTTCGTCGCATTTCATTTGCTGTTCTCTTTTAGAAAGTTTGGTTAATTGTAAAACCCCCAAAATATTATCTTCTACAGATAGTTTTCTGAATACAGAAGCTTCTTGCGCCAAATAGCCAATTCCTTTCTGCGCGCGACGGTACATCGCGTCACTGGTAATTTCCTGATTATCTAAGAAAATTTTACCCGATGTGGGTTTTACCAAACCTACAATCATATAAAAACTAGTCGTCTTTCCTGCTCCATTTGGTCCTAAAAGCCCCACGATTTCGCCTTGTGCAACTTCAACAGAAACGCCTTTGACCACTTTTTTCTGACCGTATTCTTTAATTAAATTTTCTCCACGTAGAATCATAGCACAAATATAATAAATTAGGTGAAAGATTAAGGAAATGAGAAGAATACAACTGTAAAATATACCACTATAGTTTCATTTCCCATTTAAAAAAATTATCTTCGCTCTTTAAAAATCTTAAGATTTTGAGTGTCAAAGAGAAAGAGTTTGCGAAATTAATTAAAGATAATCAAGGTCTGATTATCAAGGTTTCTCGGCTTTACACCAATACTTTAGAAGATGAGGAAGATCTTTTTCAGGAAATCGTGTTACAACTCTGGCGTTCCTACGACTCATTCAAAGGTCAATCTAAAATTTCAACATGGATGTATCGTGTCGCTTTAAATACAGCAATTACCTTATTCCGTAAAAAGACGAAATCACCTCAAACAGACGAACTCATGGACTTTCACCATGGAGATTATGTAGAAGATGATGATGAGAAACAACAACATGTTGCGGTCCTTTACAAAGTGATTAAAATGCTTCCTAATGTAGAGCGTGCGATTGTAACCATGTATCTTGATGATCTACCCTATCGGGATATTGCCGGAAACTTAGGAATTACCGAAGTAAACGCTAGGGTAAAAATGAATAGATTGAAGAAAACATTAAAAGACTTAATGGAAAAACATGCCTGAATTCGATTTAGACAATTTTAAAACAACCTGGCAAGAGCAACCTGCGCAGCCAAAATACGACAGCAGCGATATCGAATCGATGCTGAATAAATCCTCACGTAATTACGTAAAGTATATTCTCTGGATAAGTATCGTAGAGTTTATCATCATTTTCGGGGCCAATCTTTACTACACTTTCTGCGGTGAAGAAACCAATGGTTTGGTTAATATGTTGAAGAAATTTGGTATTCAAGACTCGGTCGCGTTTGAAAATACACTCACACAATTATATCTTGTTTTGAAAATCGTGAGTCTTGCACTTACAGCAGTGTTTGTTATCTTGTTCTATCAGAACTACCGAAAAATAAACATTGAAGCAAACCTGAAAAAATTAATATTACAAATCATCCGGTTCAAAAAAACAGTTCAACTCTTTATTTTGACCAACATATTGCTTGTAATTCTATTTACTTTAGTCTTAGGCATATTTATATTCTCCTTTTTATCCAGTGAAGACATTCAACTTAACAACCCCACTTTCGTAAGTTTTCTGATTGCAATATCAGTCTTAATGCTTGTAAGTGTAGGATTAATTTGGGTTTACTACAGAATCGTTTACGGATTTATTTTGAAAAGACTGGGTAAAAATTTACGTCAGCTACAAAATATAGAAGAGGGAAATTAATTAAAATTCCCCTCTCCTTTTATAAGTTAATATTGCTGTTTATAACTCTTTACGTAAACGTGCCACTGGAATATTCAGTTGCTCGCGATATTTCGCAATTGTTCTTCGGGCAATATTGTATCCTTTTTCTTTTAATAATTTTACTAAAGCATCATCGGTGTGAGGTTTTCTCTTATTCTCATTACTAATCACATCTAGTAAATGAGTTTTAATCTCTTTAGTAGAAACTTCTTCACCATCGTCATTGGTCAATGAATCAGAGAACAAGCTTTTCAGATAGACAATTCCGTTCGGAGTATCAGCATATTTGCTTTTCACTACCCGGGAAATTGTTGAGATATCAAAACCAGTAATATCTGCGACATCTTTCAAAATCATTGGCTTCAATGATTTATCATCTGCAGTAATAAAATATTCTTTCTGCAGCTGAACAATAGCGGTAATAGTCTGTAATAAAGTGTTTTGGCGCTGATTGATTGCATCTATATACCATTTCGCTGCATCCAGTTTTTGCTTGATAAATAGGGCTGCCTGCTTATGCTCTGCAGATTTCTTGTCGTGCGAATAAGTCGTTAAAATATTCTTATACTCATCGGACACCCTTAGAGATGGCGCATTTTTACTGTTTAGCGACGGAATAACGTCTACACCTTTTGGTCCGTTATCTTTAACCTGAATTAAAAAGTCAGGGATAATTTCGTTATTAATGGTGATAGTTTGGGTATCATAATTCCCCCCAACTTTTGGTGAAAGTTTAGAAATCACTTCCAAAGCATCTTTTAAATCATCTTCTTCAATATCATATTTCTGGATGATCTTGTTGTAATGTTTGTTCGTTAAAGCATCAAATTGATTACGCAGAATACTTGCTGCCAACGTCACTGCTTTATCAGCACTAACCTTTTTTTCAATCTGCAAAAGCAGACATTCCTGCAATCCACGAGCTCCCACTCCAGCTGGATCTAATTTCTGAACATAATTTTCCAGAATCTCTGTTACCCGTTCGGTAGTCGTCATCAAACCTTGGGAAAAAGCTAAATCATCAACTAACTGTTTGATCTCACGACGCAGATAACCATCATTATCGAGATTACCTATAATATATTCTGCAATTTTTAAGTCGTCGTCATCAATATTCGCCAAATGAATTTGCTCCAAAAGATAGTCGTATAATGATTGTCCTTCGGTCAAAAGTGACTGGTTGTCAAAATCTTCATCGTCGGCAGAAAAATTATTTGCGCTCGTTTTATAAGAAGGCTCGTCGTCGAAAATATATTCATTAACATCAAAATCGGTATCGATACTTTCGTTCCCGTCATCTTCATATTTATCATCTAATGAAGAGTAATCTTCTTCTTTCGGCTCTTCTGTTGCTTTCTCTAATGCTGGATTTTCTTCAAGCTCACGCTCTAATTCTTCTTCAAATTCTAGCGTGTGAAGTTGAATTAACTTCATCAGCTGAATTTGTTGCGGGGCCAATTTTTGGCCAAGTCTCATTTGAAGATTTTGTTTTAACATATTATGATGTTATTTCTCAGTTTTTTTATTAAAAAATAGGACCTTAGAAATATAAACTTAGTGATTTTTTTTTAGAATTCCGCATTATGAGGTGTTCTTGGGAAAGGAATTACATCCCTGATATTGGTCATTCCCGTTACGAAAAGAACAAGTCTTTCCAATCCCAGTCCGAAGCCGGCATGTGGTACAGAGCCGAACTTTCTTGTATCCAAATACCACCAAAGTTCTTCTTCGTCCACGTTCATCGCTTTCATTTTATCCTGAAGAACCGCAAGCTGATCTTCCCGCTGAGAACCTCCGATGATCTCACCGATTCCAGGGAATAAAACATCCATTGCGGCAACTGTTTTACCGTCGTCATTTAACTTCATGTAGAACGCTTTGATTTCTTTTGGATAATCAAAAAGGACAACAGGACATTCAAAATGCTTTTCTACTAAGAAACGTTCATGCTCACTTTGTAGATCAGCACCCCATTCTTCGATAGGGAATTGGAATTTCCCTTTTTTATTTTCTTTTGAATTTCTTAGAATATCAATTGCTTCCGTATAGGAAACTCTCTTAAATCTTTTCTGAATTACATTCTGTAATTTTTCAAGCAATCCTTCGGAAGCTCTGTCTTTCTCTGGTTTTTGTTTTTGCTCTTCAGCAAATCGCTTATCTAAAAACTCTAAATCATCTTTACAATTTTCCAGAACATAGTTGATAACATATTTCAAGAAATCTTCTGCAAGATCAATATTATCTTCTAAATTATTAAAAGCAACTTCAGGTTCCACCATCCAGAATTCTGCAAGGTGCCGCGTGGTATTAGAATTCTCTGCGCGGAAAGTAGGTCCAAAGGTATATACTCTACCTAATCCCATCATGGCAGTTTCTACACTTAACTGTCCTGAAACGGTAAGGTTTGTTTTCTTACCAAAAAAATCCTGGCTGAAATCAATTGCTCCGTCTTCGCTACGAGGAATTTCATTTAAATCAAAATTGGTAACGCTGAACATTTCGCCAGCTCCTTCTGCATCTGCACCCGTAATAATTGGCGTGTTCATGTAGAAAAACTGGTTTTGATTAAAGAACTGGTGAATGGCGAAACTCACCGAACTTCTTACTCTAAAGACTGCGCTGAACAAATTGGTACGGAAACGTAAATGTGCTTGCTCCCGTAAAACCTCCAAAGAATGTTTTTTAGGTTGTAGAATGGTCTTATCTCTCTCTTCAGTAAAATTTTCACCCAGAATAATAATCTTCTTGGCAATGATTTCGATGCTTTGTCCCGCACCTTGACTTTCGACTACTTCGCCTACAATTTTTAATGACGCAGAATTGCTGATATGCTTCAAAATATTCTCGTCGAATTTTTCGAAATCTACAACGATTTGCAAGTTATTAATAGTTGATCCATCATTCAAAGCAATGAATCGGTTCGAACGAAATGCTCTAACCCAACCTTGAATGGTAATGTCGTGATGAAGTAGTTTTTTATAATCTCCAAGTAATTCTTTAATAGTCGTTCTCATGCGCTAACAATCAATATTTTATTTATTTCGGAATCCTTTTAAGTTTTCCAATGTATTTATAATCAGTACATGCAAACTTACTAAAAATTGGCGTAAATTTTGCTCTTAGGCAGAAATTATCATAAAAAAAACGCTTCGTAACAAGCGTTTGAATTCATTCTGCGGAATAATAAATTGGTTTATCAATCTCCACCGGATTATTATCTTTTCGAAGATAATACTTTCCTTCTGAGCAAGTTCTGGTAAATCAGCTTCTTTTATATTTCGATTCTCCACTTTAATCAATAATGTAGAATTATCGTAATCTTGGAGTGGATTGGCGAAATAATCAAATTTCAATTTAAACCAGGATCTCACCGTAATTTTTAATAGTTTCTCTTTATTGGTTGCTTCAATTAATTGAGAAGTGTCATATTCTTTTTAAAATTTTTATTACCTCTAAACTTGAACGAGCAATTGATTTTGTATCCCTAATTTCTAAGAGTAATCCGTGGAGTGTATAAGGCTTAGCTGAAACCTGAAATTATCGCCCTAAAAAATAAAAAAATTTACTCGTCTTTCTTTGAAGGAACCAAGAACACATCCATCAAACCTTCGGGTAAGGACATTTTCAAGAATTTTTCTTCGCGATTCAATTCAAGAATCCAATCTCTGATGATAGGAATAACGATTTGTTTACCGCCTAGATTAAGCACGAAATAGTGTTGACCGGTTTGGTCATTAATCGTCTCAATGATTCCACAAGATTTGCCATCTTCTTCGCGGATTTCGAAACCTACGACTTCGTGATAATAAAACTTGTTTCCGGTAAGTTTGGGTAAGCCAGATAAAGGGAGATAAACATCTTTTCCCACAACCTGATCTACCAAAGCTTCAGTTGAATTCTTGAAAGAAACAATCAGCGTTTCACCTTTGCTCCAAGCTTGTTTAGCAATGAAAAAAGGCACCAATAATCCGTTGATATCAACAAATACGGTGTCTAATTTTGAATACATTTCAGGTTGGTCAGTATCCAGTTTCAAGAATACATTTCCATGCAGTCCGTGTCTGCGGGTAATCTTCCCTAAAAAATAGCAATCTTCTTTTTTCATGATGCAAATATAAATAGTTTTAAAATAATAAAGGCGTCAAAAATGACGCCTTCATAATTCTTAAATAAGAAATTTATTAAGCTTTAGCTTCGTCAGTTCCTGTTAATTTCTCAGTAACGTTTGCTACTGTTTCTTTTACAGAATCAACAGCACCTTCAACTGCAGCTGCTGCTCCACCTAAAGTTTCTGCTACGTTTTCTACAACAGATTTATCTTCTGCAGGTGCATTAGCTGCTTCTTCAGCTGCTTTTGCTTCTGCAACTTTAGCATCTTCTGCCGCTTTTTCTTCTGCTAATTTAGCATCAGCTTCAGCTTTTGCATCGTCAACCAATTTCTGTGCAGCATCTAATCTACCTTGGTTTACTTTTGCTTCAGCTTCTAAAGCTGCTTTTTTAGCATCGTCTTTAGATTTTGCCAAACCGTCTTTTTTACCAAGAACCTGTTTGTCTTTTCCTTCTAACCAAGCTGCAAATTTGCTGTCAGCTGCTTCTTGATCAAAAGCACCTTTTGCAACTCCACCTTGTAAGTGTCTTTTGTAAAGAACTCCTTTGTAAGAAAGAATAGCACGAGCGGTATCAGTTGGCTGCGCTCCATTTTCTAACCATTTTACTGCAGAATCTACGTTAAGTTCAATAACTGCTGGGTTAGTAATTGGATTGTAAGTACCGATTTTTTCGATGAATTTTCCATCTCTACTTGCTCTTGCATCGGCAACTACGATGTGGTAGAAAGGTTTTCCTTTTTTACCGTGTCTTTGTAATCTAATTTTTACTGACATAAATGTTTGAATTTGTGGGAACTCGTCCCGATTAATTATGGGAACTCGTCCCGGTTATTTATAAGGGTGCAAAGATAATCAAAATTATTAATCCAACAATCTCATTACGTGAATATTTACAACCGAATATTTATTTTTTAGGAGCCAGGAACCTGCTTTCACTACTCGCTTCCCTCCTGCGCTTCTTCCTTCGCTTGGGAGAGCTCAAACATGCCGTTCAATCAGGGCTAGAGATTCTGCTATCAAACAATTTTAGATTTAAAATTAAAGATTTTAAATGGAAAAAACTCAGCATTAAGGTTTAATGAAGTTAGTAAGTTCACTTAAAATTCCATTTGAAAATTAATATCTGCAATCCTTGATGAACTTTGCATTAAACTAAAACTTATCAGATTCATTTGTCCCCTTAAAAAACTTTGTGCCTTTGTGGTTAAAAAATTCTGCAGCTGCAAAAACTACTGAAAGAACACCATAATCAAAGCCAGCACAAAACCAATTCCGGCGTAAATCATCCCCCGGCGAAAAGCTTTAGATTTGAAATTGAACATCCAGAAAGAGGAGATAACAAAGAAAAATAACACCAGACCAAAAACCGTATTCAACGACGCATATCGATGAGTTGATGTTGATTTATGTAATTGATTAAATTTTTCCAAAACAAATGGCAACTGCATTTTGCTGTATTTCGCTTCACCCGTTTGTGAATTGTAAGTTCCCTGCTTAAAAGTTTTTAAAGCACTTTCCCCAGGTTCGAACTCAACATTTTTCATTTTGATTTCTTTCGCCAGTTCCTTTTCCGTCATATTGGGTTTCAATACGATTTCTGTTTTATTTTCTTTTTTCAGGAAATTGGTATCACGGTAAATCAATAATACTCCACTCAATGAATAAACCACCATTATTCCCGCTGCGAAATATCCTAAATAACGGTGCGTTATTCGCATGAACGTCTTGGTGTCTTTAATTTTTGCCATAATTTTCTGTTTTTTTGTTTTTTTATCTGAAAATAACAGAAGTGGAAACCGAAATTCCCACTGCTGTTACTATGAATTAAATTGATATGAAAAAAGTATTTTATTATAATTTGTACGTTAAGGTCAAATAGAAATTTCTCGGAGTAATTGGGTTTACTGAATAATTTTCGTGATAGTTATAATCTACCGTGTCGAATAAGTTCCCCACTTTCCCCATAACAGAGAATTTATTCCAGTCATATCCTACAGAAACTGCTGCCGTAACGTAGTCGCCAACCTCTAAAAATCGTGAAACACCATTTCTATCTACTAACGTTTTTTTAGTATCGTTCCAACCTGCGATTCGATCTCCAACATAGTAGGCACTTGCTCCTAATCTAAGACCTTTTACGTAATTGGTGAAAGTATAAAAAACTGAAGCATTCGCAGTGGTTGCAGGAGTTCTTACTAACCTTTGATTCTCAACATATCCAAAATCTGCGGGCGTATCTAAATAAACAGAATGGTTATAAGACGCTCCGGCGATGATCGACAGGTTCGGATAAGGATTTCCGGTGATGTCTAATTCAACACCTCTGCTTCTCATTTTTCCAGCGAACTCTTTATAAATAGAATTACTGTTTGGAAGACCATCTTTCATTTCAGCCGTTTGATAAAAGTTTCTGTTTTCAATTTGATATACTGATAAATTCAGTGCTACTGCATTATTCCAGAAATTATGTTTCATTCCCACTTCAAACTGATCGATTAAAGAAGGTTTTAAAGCCAAACCAGTTACTGCATCTTCGCCTGTATTTGCCGAGAATGAGTTGGTGTAGGTTGCGAAAAGAGATAAATTATCATTCGGCATATAGACCAAACCTGCTTTTGGAGAAAAAGCTCTGTCAACCGTACCATCAGAATATGCAGTTTCGTTGTTTGCGAAAGTTGTTTTTTCTGAATCCTTATTCTCAATATAAGACCATCTTAAACCGGCCAAAACTTTAAATTTATCTGAAAGTTCAATATAATCCTGTGCATAAACTCCAAATCTTTGGGTTGGAATTCTGTTTCTATCTTTTCTAACAGCATCTGGCATTGCTCCTGAAGCCCACGTTGAAGGATCATCTAAATAGATTGTTCCGTTGGTGCTGCCATTAGTTCCATATTGAGTTTGAGAAAGATTGTAGGCGTAAGAATCATTGGTTCCATAATCACCATCTGTTCCAACTAAAACTTTATGATTAACGCTTCCAGTTTTAAATTCACCATTCAAATTAACCTGCAATGAAGTGTAATTTTGCTCAGCATAGGTTCTGTTAATAGGTCTTTTCCAAGATAAACGAGTTGCTGCAGGGGTTGCATAACCCCATTGTACTCTCTCTGAAGAAAAATAATCCTTGGTATAATTCTGATAAGAAGCTACGGCATTTAAAGTCCAGACATCACTAAACTGATGGTTAAAAGTAATTCCAGTCGTAGCCTGTTCTACATTTTGAAATTGCCAGTCTGCACCTACAAAATCTTTTCTTGATAACAAGTTATTCATAGAGTAAGACCCATCTTTATTGGTAATTGATCCAATTCCGAAATCGGGTGTAAAGTCATTCTTTAAATAATCTGCTTCTACGATTAACTGTGAATTTTCTCCGATATTAAATAAAAAGGATGGATTGAAATAATATTTTTGAGATTCAACTACATCTCGAAAGCTGTCAGCAGTTTCATAAGCTCCGTTTACGCGGAAAGCTACAGATTTAGACAACGGTCCGTAAAAGTCGACGGTCGATTTGTAATTATTCCAGCTTCCACCGCTTAGTCCAACACTTCCACCAAAATCAAACCTTGGTTTCTTCGTAATTAAATTTACAACACCACCCGCTGCAACATTTCCGTAAAGCATCGCATTTCCACCTTTTAAGACCTCTACTCTTTCCAGACCAGAAACCTCGGGGAAAACACCGCTATTTACTCTTGCTCCATTCTTGAAGATATTATCGTTTCCAAAATTAAAACCTCTCCCACCAAAACTGTCTTGAGAATTTCCTCTGGAAGAAGTAATATATAGTCCGTTTACATTTTGAAGAACATCACTCAACTGTTTTGACTGTTGTTGCTCAATAATTTCATGGGTAACAATAGCAACCGGTTGTGGATTTTCCATGATCGTCAAATTTGACTTAGACGACATCGGTTTTGCTTTATTAGGATTCCCTGTTTTGTGCAGGTTAATATCTTCGATTTGCTGAATTCTAATGGTATCACTTTGCGGCTTAAATTGCATCTGTGCACTTACAGAGGATACAATAATCAAGGCTCCGAGTGAAATTAACTGTTTTTTCATAGAACGTTTTTATTTAGACTGAATTAAAATAACGATGCAAAAATAGAAAAGCATCTACTCTTATGCAAGCTTATCTTTAATTATTCTAAATAGAATCGAAGATTGATCTATAAATCACTGAAAATGAGTATAATTTAACGGAAATGACATTTATCATGCTTTCTTTATCAGAAGAAATCCGGTAAGAAAAAAGAGGATATTAACTACAAAATACAACATTCCATTAGGTGCACTAAAAGTACCTGCAAGCACAACCCCGATTCCCAGCACAGCAATAACAGCCATTACTTTTTTGAAAAATAAATTTCTACTAAAGACCTTCTTTTTAAATAACCGAAACAATCCTACGAATAAAGCACCATTTACCAAATAAATAAAAATGATGGGAATCGCAGAAAGGTCAAAATTTTTCTCTAAAAAAAACGCGTTTGTATTACTGATATAGTAAACAGCGAGATAAAAAACAATTAAAGATGCACCAAAAATCGCACTATTGACAGGCATTTTAGTATTTTCATTCACTTTATCTAAGTTCAGGAATTTCTTGGATTTTTCTAAGTCAGAAAACTGGTACGGCACCCGAATAGTGGCTAATAACAATCCATTTGAAGTTCCTAAAACGGAAATAATAATAAAGAGCTGCATGATCAACGCACCTGAATTAGAAGCTATTTTTCTCGCAAATTCCGTGATATAAGTATCTTTTAACTGAATAATTTCTTCGCCACTCATTCGAAAAACGATTCCTAAATAGTAAGCAATATAAATGACCATCACGGAAATTGTTCCTATAATTAAAGCTTTCGGCAGGTTTTTACTGGAATTTTTAATCTCACCTGAAATCTGGGTGGCAATATACCAACCGTCAAAAGCAAACGAAATCGGAATAAAACTCGCTGCAACCAATAAGATAAAAGACTGATTTTGCACGCCAGTTCCTATTTGTGTAAAAGTATTCACTTCACTTACATTGCCTTTGACAAGACTCAAAATTCCAAGCGATGCGATAAAAATAAGAGGTAAAACTTTCAAAACGGTTGTCATCTGTTGAAAAATCCCACTACTCTTTGGTCGAAAGATATTAATAAAGAAAAAGATGCCTAAATTAACAAAACCAATAAGTACAAAATGTATATTCGTCGGTTCGAAATTCATGAACTCTGCCAGTAAGTGTGCAATGTAAATTCCCGAAACCGTAAAAAGAACAGCCGTAAGCGCGGGATAGAACAAACTCATATACATCCAGCCTACAAAATAACTTGCGGTGGCTCCGAATCTATAATTCACATAATTGAGAATCCCGCCGCCCTGAGGTAGTATTTCAGCATAATTCGCCATCGAAATGCCTGCAAATACCACACTTATACCAACAATTAAAAATCCTAAAAGTCCGGCTAAAGTATTTCCCTGCGTCGCTAATAATACATCATCCACCTTAAAGAAAATGCCAGAACCTATCACTTGCCCTATAACCATGGAAACGGCGGTAAAAAGTCCGTATTTAGCTTCTAATTTCTGGTCGGTACTCATCTTTAAAAATTTTTGATACAAAGAAAGCAAAAGGTTTTTAAAAATTAAATAAAAACAACCTAATGGGATAAAATTCATAAAATCTTATTACGATTTTGCTTAAAACATAGTGTCTCTCCCTATATATTGCTTCAAGGCACTTAAATAACTGAAAAAATAGAAATTAATGAATTCGGAGATTGCAATAAGAAAAAAAAAAAAAAAAAACGAGCAAAAGCCCGTCTTGTGATATATAAATCTTCCGTAAATCAATTTTTGCAATTAATCCTGAAGTTCCAACCAACGCATTTCTAATTCCTGAAGTTTATCTGAAATATCTTCTAAACTTTTAGAGAATTCAGCTATTTTACCGTAATCAGTTTCATTATTGAGCTTTGCTAAAATTTCTGTACGCTGTTTTTCCAACTTTGGCATTTCCCTGTCGATATCTTTTAATTCCTGTTGCTCTTTAAAAGATAATTTTTTAACAGCAATAGTCTCAGACGATTTAGGTGCTTCCACTTTCTTGGGAGATTCTACAACAGGTGCAGCTACCTTTTTATTTTGATCCTGTGCTTTCTTATCACGGTATTCCGAGAATGTCCCAACAAAGTCTTTAATAATGCCATTTCCTTCAAAAGCTAAAATATGATCAACAATTCGATCCATGAAGTATCTATCGTGAGAAACGATAATCAAACTTCCCTGAAATTGCAACAAAAAATTCTCTAAAACCGTCAACGTTGGTAAATCCAAATCATTAGTTGGCTCATCAAAGATTAGGAAATTAGGATTTTGATACAACACATGCATCAGGTGTAATCTCCTTTTTTCACCACCCGAAAGTTTCGAAATCGGTGCATATTGCGTTTGATCGTCAAATAAGAAGAGACGCAAAAACTGCGAGGCAGAAATCGTTCTTCCGTTTGCCAAAGGGAAATTTTCTGAAATATCTTTAATAAAGTCAATCACTCGCTGATCTTCTTTATACTTTAATCCTTTTTGGGCGAAGTAACCGAATTTAATGGTTTCTCCTGTTTCAATAGAACCAGAATCATAAGGCTCTAAACCTTGAATAATATTCAAAAGCGTCGATTTTCCGGCACCATTTTTTCCAACAATTCCTACTTTTTCACCACGTTGAAATTGGTAAGAAAAATCTTTTAATAATAAATTATCACCGTAGCTTTTATTAATATCATGCAATTCCAAGATTTTTGATCCCAGACGTTTCATCTCAAAATCCAATTCTAACTTCTCTTTTCTAGTGTCTGTTTTTGCAATTTTTTCCGTTTCGTAAAAATCATCTTGTCTTGATTTAGACTTCGTGGTACGCGCTTTCGGTTGACGACGCATCCACTCCAATTCCTTGCGGTAAAGGTTTTGCGCTTTATCAATCGTAGAGTTCATATTGTCTTCGCGGATAATTTTGTTCTCCAAATAAGTTCCATAACTTCCGTTGTGGACATACATATTGAAATCTTCAATTTCCCAAATAATATCACAAACAGCGTCCAGGAAATACCTGTCGTGAGTTACCAGAAGCAAAGTAACCATTGCTTTTGATAAATAATTCTCCAGCCATTCCACCATATCAACATCCAAGTGGTTGGTTGGCTCATCCATAATCAATAACGTATGACGGTGTTGTGCACGCGTTTCTACCAAAAGTTTTGCCAAGGCAACTCTTTTAATCTGACCACCGGAAAGGGTTTTCATTTTCGAAGTCAAGTCCGTAATTTTCAACTGACTCAAAATCTGACTCATCTCATTTTCCAAATCCCAAGCTTCGTGAATTTCCATTTCATTCAGCGCTTTATCCATATCGTCTGGATTTTCAGAAATCAGCGCGTGATGGTAATTTTTCAAAGCCATAATCGGTGCAGAATCCAAAGTCATCATAAACTCTTCAACATTCAGCTCGCCTTCAAAATCAATTTCCTGATCAAATAAAACAACCTGAATATCTTTATTAATAACGACTGTCCCAGAATCTGCAATTTCGTTACCCATTAAAATTTTGAGCAAAGTCGATTTACCAGAACCGTTTTTTGCAACAATGGCAATTTTATCACCTTCATTAATGTGGAAAGTAATGTCTCTGAAAAGCGTTTTTACCCCGTAAGATTTCGTTAGATTTTCGGCTGAAATGTAATTCATTGTAGATTTGGACTATATGATTTTTGAAAGGTGCAAAAGTACGGAAATTAAACGGGTATATATTCTTGTATTTTTTGGGCGCCTTTTCCCGCTTGAATTTATCCTGAGCTTGTCGAAGGACTCCCACTTTTTTTATTTTCCGGCATCACCAAACCAAATTCTCTAAAAATAAAAAAGAGTTCCGTTCAGGTCGGGGCGTAGATCTTCGCTTAAAATTAACTTTACGCTATTAAGAAAAATATAACTCTCACTCGATTTTGTTTAACAATTCGTTAGGATACTTTTATCAATAATTTTCTAATATTTGCTGAAAAATAATATATGAAAAAAGCATCTTTACTTTTTATTCTATTTCTTGGATTTTTAATGAATGCGCAAGCAATTTCAGGAACCATTTTATCCAAAGAAGAAAACCAACCAGTTCCCTACGCCAAAATAGGAATAGGTAATCAAAACACCGGAACGATCGCTGATGAAAACGGAAATTTTAAAATCGATTTAACAAACGTTAATCCGAAAACAAATTTAAAAATTGAAGTGGGTGGTTTTGAAAAATACACCATTCCTGTAGCGCAGTTTCTAAAACAAACTTCACATAAAATTCTCTTGACACAGAAAGTGAGCAATATTGAGGAAGTCAAAATTATTCCTGGAAAATTTGTAAAAAAGAATTGGGGCATCAATACGAAAACTAAAAAAATACAGATCGGCCATAATCCTTCAAAAGAAAGTGAAGACCGGTCAAAAGAAATTGCAATGCTTTTTAAGACGAATAAAAAGACTAAAATCGAAAAGATCAACATTAATATTTCAAGTTTTGAAAGCGACAAACCCGTTTTTATCAGGTTTACGATCTATGATAAAAATCTAAATCCGATTCTTAGCGAAGATCTACACGATGAAATTACTTCAGATAAAATTATAGACAACACTTATAGTTTTAATGTTTCAAAAAATAACATTTGGATGAAAGATAATTTCTATGTCGGGATTCAGCTTTTGAGTAATTTTAACGGACGATTCTATATGAGTGGCGCATTGATGGGAAATAAAACCATCTACAGAAATTATTTGGGAGAATGGAAAAACGTTCCTATGGTAAGTCCCGCAATTAATCTCGACGTAAAAGTTCAAAAATAAATATCGGTTTCAATCCTCTTTTAAACAGAATACATTATTTTAGCATCTTAATAAATTTTAAAAAAATGAAAAAAATATCATTAATCTTATTGGTGTTGTTCAGCATCATCACCTTTGGACAGGGAATGAAATTTGAGGAAAACAAATCCTTCAAAGAGCTCCTGGCCACTGCTAAGAAAGAAAATAAATTACTTTTCCTAGACGCTTATACTACATGGTGTGGACCATGTAAACAGATGGCGAAAAACGTTTTTCCACAGGAAACAGTTGGGAATTTCTACAATGCCAATTTCGTCAATTCGAAAATTGATATGGAAAAAGGGGAAGGAATCGAAATTGCAAAGAAATACAACGTAAGAGCTTATCCAACTTATCTTTTCATCAACGGAGATGGGGAATTGATCCATCGTGTTACTTCTTATTATGACGCTCCAGAATTTATTAACGTTGGTAAAGACGCGATAGATCCTGCAAAACAGATGGGAGCTCTTAAAAAGAGATTTGAAGCTGGTGATAAAAATCCAGAATTTTTGAAAAGCTTTATTAAAGTTTATGCTTTTGCAGATCCGGATTTAGCGACGAAAGCAGCTGCGATTTATTTTAATCAAAAGAAAGAGCCGATGGATCAAGAAGATTTCTCTTATCTTTTTTCTTTAACGAAAGATTCTAATTCTCCTCTTTATCCGCAATTTATTTCTCGTAAAGAGGAATTATTAAAGGTAATGCCAGAGGAAAATTATAATAAAACGCTTAATAACTTCAAATTGAATTCTCTCTTCAATACTTCTTATGACAAGACAACGAAAGTTTTTGATGAAAAGAAATATGTTGCAGAAGCTCGAAAAACTATGTCTGAAGAAGAGGTAAAACCCTTATTATTGAAAACAAAAATGAGAGTTGCTACTATGAATAAAGATTCGGCTGGATATCAAAAGTTGGCGATCGAATACTACAAAGACGGTACATCTTCTGATTTTAGTTCAAATGAGCTTAATTCTATTGCCTGGAACTTCTTTGAAAACGCAACTGACAAAGTAGCTTTAGACCATGCTTTACTTTGGGCAAAACAGTCTGTTAAATTACAAGAAGGATATGCAAATACGGACACCGTAGCAAATCTTTATTTCAAAATGGGAGATAAGGTAAATGCTAAAACTTGGGCGACAAAGGCAATTGAGTTGGCTAAGAAAGAAAGTCAGGAATATGGCGAAACTCAGGCTATATTGGATAAAATCAAATAATTCATTTTATATAATTTATAAAGGATGCTCGCGGGCATCCTTTTTTTGTTAATCCAAAGTCAGTCTTTTCAGCGACCACATATTTCCATTGAAAACGTTCAAATCGACTTTGGTATTAATTCCATAAACAATTCCATTTTCAGTGAATTGCCAGATTTCCCATTCATTATCTGCTGTAGGTTGCGGAACATCATTATAGTTCGCTAACCAAAGTGGATAGTCATCAAACTCGCCTTTTAGAAAATCCTTGTGGTAATGATAATAGGTATAAATAATCGGTTTTACGCCGTATGCTTCCTCAACAATTCGGCACCAGATCTTTAAATCTTCAATTAATTTTTTAGTCGATTTTCGTTTGGGGATTTTTTCAATATCTAAAATCGGTGGCAAATCTCCAGATTCTAATTTTACATTTGACAGAAAATTATTAGCCTGCATTACGGGATCTTCATCTGCTCTGTAAAAATGATACGCACCACGAATAAGCTCATGCTTTTTTGAGAGTTTCCAGAAATCGTCAAAATGCTTATCAGCAGTTCGGTTTCCCATAGTTGCCCGAAGAACCACAAATTTAAGTGGAATAGATCGATTTCCTATGCTTAAACTATCCCAGGCAATATCTTCTTTCCTTTGATAATGAGAAATATCCATCCCAAAGGTTTTATCGGCATAATCACCAATGATGCGATTGATTCTATTTTCTTCCTTTTCCGAATTCGAAAGCCTTTTATGTTCGAATTTATTGAAATACATGGCGTAGTAAAACGAAACTTTCTGCTTTAAATAAAAACCAGTTCCAAGCAATGCAACGACGAGAAAGAACAGCAATATTTCACGACGCAGAAGAAAATGCCTTTTGCGCTTTTTATGAATTTTTCTTTTGGTTTTTCTTTTAATTGTTTTCCTGGCCATGAAGCTGCAAAAATATCAATTTAAATATGAAAGCGTTAATTTATAGTTAAAAATATTTTCATTTCAATATTGGCTTAATATGTGAAATTACTAACCGAATTAACAATAAAATTGATCAGGATGAAAACGAAGTTATTATCATTAGCAGCAATAGTTTTATTTGCAGTAATGGTTTCTGCACAAGATGCAAAACCTACTTTAAAACAAGAGGTTAAACAAGATGCAAAAGCAGTAGGAACAACCGTAAAAAAAGGCGCAGAATGGACCGGGAAAACGGTGAAAAAAGGAGCAAAAGCGACAAAGAAAGGAATCAAAAAAGGTGCAAAATGGACAGATAAAACTGCTAAAAAAGGTGGGAAAGCAGTTAAAGAAGGTTATGAAGACACCAAAGATTATGTAAAAAAAGAAACAAAATAATTTTCAAACAATTCCCCATAAAAAAACCATGCATAATGCATGGTTTTTTATGTACTTTAAAAATCCTAAGCGCCGTAAGGAATCCAAATATTTTTAATCTCTGTAGCATGTCTTAGAAACTCCTGACCTTCTCCATGGGCTGGATTTAGCCAGTTTCTGTATTTTCCGAAATTCACCCAGGAACGTTTCATAGAATCTGTAGATTGTAATTCGATATTTTTACTTCCTTCAGCTGTTCCGAAATACCAGATCCCTTCAATATTATAATGTTTAGCAAGTTCACCGGCTAATTCTTCTTTTGGTCCGGTTACAATATTTACCGTCCCTGCAGGAACATCCGAAGTTTCTAAGATCTGATAGAAATCGGTTGCTGAAAAAGGGTGTTTTTCAGACGGAATTACGACCACTCTATTTCCCATCGCAATGGCGGGAATTACCGTAGAAATAAATCCTAACAACGGATTTTCATCTGGACAAATAATGGCCATCACGCCAATTGCTTCCGGCATGGCAAAAGTCACCATTCTCTGAACGGTAGAATGTGCAGCACCATCATATTTATCGGCGTAAGCTGCATATGTATAAATTCTTTCGATCGATTTCCCAACCTCGTCCTGAGCAGATTCTAAAGATTGGTTGGTCATTTCAACAATTCTCTCCGCGAATTCTTCTGAACGGATCGCTAAGTTTTCTGCGATATAGTATAAAACCTGTGCTCTGGAATGCCCCGTCATTCCACCCCAGGATTTTTCTGCGTGTGCTGCTTCAACGGCATTTCTGATGTCTTTTCTGTTACCTTCTGAAACCTCACCAATGTATTCACCGAAGGCATTTTTTATTTCAGTACTGTACCCACCATCTGGGCGAGCCTGTTTACCACCGATGTACATTTTTGTTGTACGGTCGATTTCTGCCAAAGTATTTTCAACTTTTTTAGCGTCTTTGGGTTTTTCAGCTTTTGGTACAATTGGTTTTGAAGTAAATTCAGCCTCCACTTTAGGTTTCATATATTCATACAAACCTTCTTTTCCACCTTCCCTTCCGAAACCGGATTCTCGGTAACCACCAAAACCTGCAGCGGCGTCAAACTGATTCGTACAGTTGATCCAAACGCTTCCTGCTTTAATTTTTGGAGCAATATCTAAAGCTAAATTGATATTTTCTGTCCAGACACTTGAAGCCAAACCGTATCTTGTATTATTCGCCAAAGCAACAGCCTCCGAATGCGAACGGAAGGTCATAGCGACCAAAACCGGTCCGAAGATCTCCTCTTGCGCGATGACGGCGCTGGTCGGAACATCTGTAAATAATGTCGGTGGATAAAACCATCCATTTTCTGGAACGCCATTTTTTGGTTGATAAATCGTGCAACCTTCATCAATTCCGATTTTCACCATCTCTTTAATGCTTTTTAACTGGATCGGATCAATGATGGAACCCATATCGACTGCTTTATCCATTGGATCGCCGATACGAAGCGTTTCCATTCTTGCACGAAGTTTTTTGTAAAATACTTCAGAGACTGATTCCTGAATTAACAGTCTGGAACCTGCACAACAAACCTGTCCTTGATTGAACCAGATCGCATCTACAATTCCTTCTACTGCAGAATCCAGATCTGCATCTTCGAAAACGATGAACGGTGATTTACCTCCTAATTCCAGAGATATTTTCTTACCTGTTCCGGCAATATTTGTTCTTAAGATTTTGCCCACTTTGGTAGAACCAGTGAAGGCAACTTTCTGAATATCTTTGTGATTTACTAAAGCATTCCCAGCAACTGTTCCAAGACCGGTAACTACGTTTACAACACCTTTTGGCAAGCCGATTTTTTCACAGATCTCAGCGAAAAGCAAGGCAGTTAAAGAGGTGTATTCTGCCGGTTTCAAAACGATCGTATTTCCCATGGCTAAAGCCGGAGCTACTTTCCAGGAAAGCATCATTAAAGGAAAATTCCACGGAATGATTTGTCCGATAACACCTACTTCCTGATAATCTCTGAATTCGGTATCCATGAGTTTTGCCCAACCTGCATGATGGTAGAAATGTCTTGCAACAATTGGAATATCGATATCGCGGGTTTCGCGAATTGATTTTCCGTTGTCTAATGTTTCAAGAACTGCAAATAATCTGGAGTGCTTTTGAATCTGTCTTGCGATAGCGTACAAATATTTTGCACGTTCGAAACCTCCAATGTTTACCCAGTTTGCGAGGGCGCTATTGGCTGCCATCACAGCTTTATCAACATCGTTTTCATCACCTTCGGCTACTTTTGCTAAAAATTCTTTATTGGATGGATTGTTGGAATCCATGTATTTCTTGGAGTGCGGTTTTACC
The DNA here is from genome assembly GCF_007362475.1 of Chryseobacterium sp. SNU WT5. Classification (NCBI taxonomy): domain Bacteria; kingdom Pseudomonadati; phylum Bacteroidota; class Flavobacteriia; order Flavobacteriales; family Weeksellaceae; genus Chryseobacterium; species Chryseobacterium sp. SNU WT5. Next base: position 2,217,974 of record NZ_CP041687.1, on the reverse strand, counting down.
CATTCACCGCCAATGAACAAGTCAAAACTTCGGTTATGATTTTCTAAAAATTCCACAGCAGCAGCTGCGCTTTCTGGAGCTGGACCGTAAACCATAGTGTTGTATATTTCTTTGATTTCCATTATGTAGATTTGATCATGTGATAATTTGGTGATGTGTTAATATATTGATGTGATATTAACCACAAAAGTCACAAAAGTTTTTATTTTTTTTAAATTTCTCAAAAGAGCAAAAAAAACAATGTGATTTTACGCTTTTAAAAATCTAAGTATTTATTATTATAACCTTTCTTTATATTGGGTTCCCACTGCGCCCCGACCTGAGTGGAGCTCTTTTTCATCCGTGGCAGCGGATGAAAAAAGCGGGAACGGAGGGCGGAAATGTGCGCCCTACTTCAACTTCGCTCAGTACCCGTTTGCTTCGTTCCGTATTACAAACTATGCCATTGGATGTCTGAATCCTGCACTATATCGGCCAGTGACGTAATGCTCTAATTGTCGCTCAATATCACCCAAAAGGGAACTTGCACCGAATCTGAAAAGGTTGGGAGTTAACCATTCGTTTCCTAATTCTTCCTTGATCAGAATTAAATAATCGAGAGCCTGTTTTGCTTTTTGGATTCCGCCCGCTGGCTTGTAACCTATTTTGACACCCGTTAATTCATAATAATCACGAATACAACGAATCATCACCAAACTCACGGCTAGAGTTGCATTCACGGATTCTTTTCCGGTAGATGTTTTGATAAAATCCGAACCGGCCATCATGGCTACCCAAGATGCTTTTGCTACTTTAGTATATGTTGGAATTTCACCCGTTGCCAAAATGGTTTTCATGTGTGCATCGCCACAAGCTTCGCGACACAATTTGATTTCGTCGTAAAGTTCTTTCCATTTTGATTCTAAAACCAATGCTCGAGAAATAACAATATCGATTTCGGTTGCACCGGCGGCAACTGATTTTTTGATTTCTGTAATTTTTTCTTCAAGCGAAATTTGACCCGCTGGAAAACCTGTTGATACTGCTGCAATCGGTATCGTACTTCCTTTCAGCGCTTCCTTTGCGTAAGGAATTAAATTATGGTATACGCAAACCGCACCCGTGGTAAGGTTGGCATTCTGCATTTGTAAAGCCTTTAAAATATCCTGTCGAACGGGATTCTTCGCTTTTTCGCACAAGCGCAGAACATTTCCACGGGTATCGTCGCCTGCCAAGGTGGTCAGGTCAATCATAGAAATTGCTTTTAAAAGCCAAGCTGCTTGAAACTCTTTTTTCACACTTCTTCGTCCACCCAAAGTTGTAACGCGACGATCAACTGCGCTTCGGTTAATATTGATCCTATCGAAATATTTGGTATTAAAGGGAAGACCTTTATTTCTTTGTTCACTATGATCATGCATAGGGTTGCTCGATTTTTTTTCTAATGTCTTTTGCATAAATTCAGGAGTTAATTAGAAAATATTTTTGAATTTCTTATGATATGTAAAATTAGCTAATTATATACAAATGAAAATGATTTGTACTGAAAATAGTGGTCATCAACTGGAACAAAAAATACATTTCTAACGAAATGTATTTTTGTAATTAGTATTTATAAATTCATTGTTCAAACCTTCAATTGTCTGTTAATACTTTGTTCTAAGGATATAAAAGTTTCTGTTCTTGTCACTCCTTTTAATTTCTGTAATTTGTTCAGAATCTCCATTAAATGATCATTATCTTTACAAAGTACCTTCAAAAAGACGGTGTAATTCCCTGTCGTATAATGAGCTTCTACTACCTCATTGATGTCATTTAACGATTTTATGGCATCGTGATAATGACTAGGTTGCTCTAAGTAAACCCCGATATACGAGACTACTTTATAACCAATCTTTCGAGGATTAAGAAAAGAAATAGAATTTTCTATAACCCCAGCCTGTTCCAATTTCTTTATTCTTTGGTGTACCGCTGTAGTGGATATTCCAACATTTTTTGAAATCTGTGCTAGAGAGGATTTTGCATTATCCATTAGCATATAAATGATTTCCTTATCTATAGCATCTAAATGATACTCGGCATTCACTGCATTTTTCATTTTTTTTAAAATTTTTCTGTTATTAACGTTTTATAGAATTAGTCCCTCGAAAAAACCGATATCACAGGTAAGTGATCACTATAACCACCTAGATACCTGGTTCCTGCATAAGTTCTAAACGGTCTTTCTGAGGATTTTTTATCCCAATTTCTTAATTTCTGATGGTTAAAAGCTTTTGCGAATTGAAAGTTCAGTGGATATTCTTCATCAAAAAATTTTGGCGATAATATTATCTGGTCAAAAAGCAAGCCACTTTTGTAATGAAAGGTAGAAAATACGCCATTTTTAAATAAATCGATGTAAGGATTTAATAATATCTTATTAAAATCGCCATCATAAAGGAAATTATTCAGATTATCTTCATCAGGATTTTCATTAAAATCACCCATCACGATTACTGAATCTTTATCATTTTTAAGTAATTCTGAGATTTTGGCATTTAGGTCTGCTAAAATATAATCGCGTTTGAATTTATTGACATCCCGCTCTCTTTTGCTTGGCAAATGCAATACAAATAGATTGATCAGTACACCCGCACATTTTACTTTGCAAAAAAGCACATCACGAGTAGTGTCGTAATATTCTGATTTTCCATTATCCATAGTGAAAAAATATGAAAATGGTTCAGATGAAATAATTTCGACCTTTGCTTTATCGTATAAAAAAGCAACATCTACTCCTCGTTCATCCATTGACTCATAGTGAACAATTCCATAATTACCATCAAAAGGCTCTAACTGGATTAACTCTTCCAAAGGTTTCTGACCCTGTACTTCAGACAATCCGATCAGCATGGGCAGTTCTCCTTCCGTTTCCAAGATTAATCTGAAAACGTGAGCTATTTTTAGAAGCTTGTTATTGTATTTCCTTTCGTCCCAATTTTTTAAGCCGGAGATGGTGGGATCAAGTTTATGTACTGGTGTAGGATCGGGATTAAAAAGATTCTCTACATTATAGAACGCAATTATTTCTGTATTATCCTTATTTGGCATATGAAAAGCAACCTTTATTTTAATTAAGATTGTAAACTTAGCAAAAATAATTAATTATGCTTACAATTAATTTAAAATATCTGGTCTTTTTTCTAAAGTAATACGAACGGCCTCATCGTACTGCCAATCTTCAATATTTTTCAAATTGCCTGATAATAGAACATCTGGCACTTTAAGTCCTTTATAATCAGAAGGTCTTGTGTAAATCGGCGGTGCCAACAAGTTATCCTGGAAACTATCTGTAAGGGCAGATTGCTCATCGTTGAGTACTCCTGGCAATAAACGAATAATTGAGTCTGCCAACACACAGGCTGCTAATTCACCTCCTGTCAACACATAATCACCTATGGAAATTTCTTTAGTGATATGAAGTTCGCGAACCCGCTGATCAATTCCCTTATAATGCCCACATAGGAAAATAAGATTTTTCTTAAGAGAAAGTGTGTTTGCGATTTTTTGAGTTAAAGTCTCGCCATCGGGAGTTAAATAAATAATCTCATCATATTCCCGTTGCGCTTTTAATTCCGAGATACATTTATCGATTGGCTCAATCATCATCACCATACCAGCACCGCCGCCATAAGGCTCATCATCGATCTGACGATGCTTACCAATACTCCAATTTCTCAGTTGATGAAAATGAACTTCCGCCAATCCTTTTTCAACCGCTCTCTTTAGAATTGATGCTTGAAAAGGACTCTCCATTAACTCAGGTAATACACTAATAACATCTATTCTCATTGTTCAGTATTGTTCTTTTTGTTAGGAATAATAATTAGTCGTAACGAAGAGTCTTTATTGATATAACTCCACATCCAGTTGAAGAAAATAGCGAGTTTATTACGAACGCTCAGAATAAGCATCAAGTGAAGGAACATCCAAAAATACCACGCCAGCAGACCTTGAAATTTCAGCTTTGGTAAATCTACTACCGCTCTGTGCTTACCTATTGTCGCCATACTTCCCTGATCGACATATTCATACTCCACCCAATCTTTGACAGATTTTTTTAAGAAATTTTTCCCTAAATTCTTACCTTGATTGATTGCAACGTTCGCAACCTGAGGGTGACCTGTTGGATATTTCGGCGTTTCCATATATGCAATATCTCCGATTGCAAAAATATTAGGATATCCTTCAATTCTATTATAACGATCTGTACGGAATCGATTTCTTAAAACAACTTCTGGATTTAATCCATCAACTATATTTCCGGTTACTCCAGCTGCCCAAATAACGTTATTGGAAGAGATTGCCTTTCCACTCTTCATGAATACTTTGTCACCATCATAATCTGTCACCATTTCTCCCCTCATAAAATCCACTCCCAATTCCTTCAAATATTGAGCGGATTTCTCCTGAGCTTCTTCACTCATCATCCCCAAAGGAGTTTCTGTAGAACTAATCAAGATAATTTTGAGATCCTGAAAATTCATATGTGGATAATCTCTAGGCAAAATATCTTTTTTCATTTCGGCAAAGGCTCCAGCCAACTCAACACCAGTGGGACCACTTCCCACAATAATGATATTCCAGTTGCCATCATCACTTCGCTTTTTTTCGATAATTAATTTTTCAAAAGTTAGCAACACATTATTTCTGATCGCAATAGCTTCCTGTGTATTTTTCATACCATAAGTCAAGCTTTCCATTTTTGCATTTCCGAAAAAATTGGTCTTACAGCCCGTTGCAATTACTAATTTATCATAAGTAAATTCTCCTTCACTGGTTACAATTTTATTATACTCAGGAATAATCTGTTCCACTTCAGTCATTCGAAATTGTACATTTCTTGACCTTTGGAATATTTTTCTAAAAGGAAAAGAAATATTACTGGGCTCAATCCGTCCGCAGGCAACCTGATAAAAAAGAGGTTGAAACATGTGATGGTTTACTTTATCTATGACCATCACTTTTTTCCTTTCATTATTCAGTGATTTTGCTAACTGAAGTCCTGCAAAACCGCCTCCGATAATTACTATTTTTTCACGTGTTTCCATTGCTGCAAAATTAGGGAAATTAAAATCAAATGTTTCTAAACATCAACAATATAAGAGCCAAAAAAAATCCTCGAAAAATTTCAAGGATTTATATTTATTGTTTTACGATCTGGGTGACCTTCTGCGTATTGTCACTAAGCGTATATCGCATGAGATATTTACCTGGTCTTAATCTATCTAATCGTATTTCGTCAGAATTCTTGTTAATCTGATATTCCGCAACCTGCATTCCTAGAATTGAATAAAAAGTGACCGACTTAATAAGTACCGTGGCATCTTTAGATTTTACCATAATAAAGTCACGTGCAGGATTTGGATACGCAACCACTACTCCGTCATCCGCTTTATTAGTATTTATAGCGGGTAACCTGTCTACAGACTGCGCATAAAAATTTTCGGATAAAACAGTTAAACTGCTGATAAAGAGCACAAGAAATAATAGTTTTTTCACCTATAATGATTTTATTTAAGATTTATCAAACAAAAGTAATCAAATGAATTTAAATATCATAGCTCTTTAAAAAAACTATAATTAAATTTGCAGTCGATAAAACAAATATTATTCCAATATGATTATATATTCTAGAAACAGACGATTAAGAACCAATGCATCAATAAGAGCTTTGGTTCAGGAAACTGTATTAACTACCAATGATTTGGTAATGCCTATTTTTGTGATGGAAGGAGTTGGTAAGCAGGAAGCAATTTCCTCCATGCCTGGAATTTTCAGACGCAGTATCGATTTAACGGTAAAAGAATGTCAGGAATTATTTTCTTTGGGGATAAAAGCAGTCAATCTGTACATGAAAGTTTCTGAAGATTTGAAAGATAATACAGGGAAAGAATCCTGGAATCCCAACGGACTGATGCAGAATACCATTAAAGCGATAAAAGATGCAGTCCCGGAAATGGTGATTATGCCCGATGTCGCGCTGGACCCGTATTCCATCTATGGCCATGACGGAATTATTACTAAAGGAAAAGTTGACAATGATGCAACAAACGATGCATTAACAAAAATGTCTATCTCATTAGCACAAGCAGGAGCGGATATTGTTGCACCCAGCGATATGATGGATGGAAGGGTTGCTGCCATAAGAGCTGGTTTAGAAGAAAGTGGATTTATTGATGTTGGTATTTTAAGTTATGCCGCAAAATATGCCAGTTCTTTTTATGGACCTTTTAGAAATGCGCTTGATTCTGCGCCCAAAGAGAATACAGAAAACCCTAAAGACAAAAAGACGTATCAAATGGATTTTCATAATTCCCGCGAAGCGATGGATGAAGTTCTAAAAGATATTGCAGAAGGAGCAGATATAATCATGATCAAACCAGGAATGCCGTATCTAGATATCGTAGCTAAAATACGTCAAGCAATCGACTTGCCAATTGCTGTTTATAACGTAAGCGGAGAATATGCTATGCTGAAAGCAGCAGCACAAAACGGCTGGTTGGATAATGACAAAGCGATCATGGAAAGCCTGACATGCATTAAACGTGCAGGAGCAGATATGATTTTTACTTATGCTGCAAAAGAAGCAGCTATTTTGCTTAATCAATAATCTATTTTCCTTTAATACAATAAGAGCTTCTGAAAACAGAAGCTCTTTTATTATTAAAACCAACCTTTCTTTTGTTGAACATAGGTGCGATCAAATTGTTCATCACTCATCGTTATATAAATAATACCTTCGATAAAAGGAATAATTGTAGCAATGCCGCAGGTACCGATATTTAGCGCTATCTGAATAAAACCTTCACTAATATATCCCAAGTAAAATTTATTTGCTGCAAAAGGCGCCAATAAAAGACCCAAAAGTCCCGCAGCTAATTTTTTCTCTGACCGATAATTCCCGTTACTAAAATTTTGATTAGAAGATGAATTTGGACTGTTGTAACCGTAAGTTTCCATTTTTTAAAGTTTTCGTTATATGTTTATATATAAGTCTTTAAAAAGAAGCTCTTGTTACATTAACGCGCTACTTTCCCTAAATAGAAAAACCCAATACATTTCTGATTATCTTCTAAACTAAGATAATCACCTACGTGCTGAATCATTCCGGGAGTACTCCAATAGCAGCCAATTTCGTAGGCAGTAGCTGTAAGATACATATTTTGGACCGCCATAGAGGTAGCCGCAATTTCTTCCCACTCTGGTAAGAGACCGCTAAAATTAACGCAAATGGTAATGATGGTATCTGTTTTTGAAATCTTGTCGGAAATATCCAGATATTTTTTTTCAAGATATGCTTGTGGTAAGCAAGTCTGCTTATAGATCTCTGCTAATTTTACCCCTAACTGGTTCTTTTCTTCATTTCTGAAAGTTCTAAAGCGCCAAGGTTTTGTTCGCTTATGATTTGGAGCGTAGTTTCCTGAATTTATAATTTCATTCAAAACTTCCCCATCGATTTCTTCTGCAGAATATGACTTCGGAAAAATACTTTTTCTCCCTTCTATAATTTCTTTTAAAACGCTTGTTTTTTCCATAAAATTTTTAAATGATAACTGATAGGAATAATTACCAGATATGCTCAATAACCTGACTTATATTATTCAACACAAATTCATCCCCTTGTTTTTTCCCAAACATAATCTTTGCCATTGGACTCTCTTCAGAAATGGCATAAAATCGGTCTCCTTCAAAAATAAACTCACCTAAAGATACGGAGATGTAAAACCTTGCTTTATTGGTGAAGACAATCGAACCGAGCTGAATCCTCTCCGAATTATTGTTGAGAACTTTCGCCAAGTTATTCTGTAAATTCTTAAGCGCAGCCATCTGTTTTTGCATGTGATAAATTTCTGACTGCATCTCTTCGCGAATAGAATCATACTTTGGTGTTTTCTTCACTTCACGACTAGCATCCAAAGTAAACTCCATAAACCGGCCAAGCTTTTCTATTTTCTGGGAAATAATTCCTTTAACGTGATTTCTAACATCACTTTTTACTAGAGTACTCTTCTGCATTCCACTTCTATTTATATTTAAAGATAAAAAATATTATTAAATAAAAGTGGTCACAAATCAACTGCCAAACTTAGAATTGACAGCGAAACTATAGCGCTTTCAGCTTTTGTCTTGTAGCTTCATATAAAATTGCTCCACAAGCCACAGAAACATTCAGTGATTGCGTTTTACCTTCAATGGGTAATTTAATTTTCTCATCGGAGTGATGCAGTACTTCTTTAGAAATTCCAGTTTCTTCATTCCCCATAACGATTGCACAAGGTTGTGTAAAATCAACATCGTATAATAATTTTTGAGCTTTTTCTGTCGCTGAAAATACCTGAACACCAGACTGCTGTAAAAAATCTACTACATGTCCTAAATTCTTTTCTTTGCAAATCTTCAAATTATAAATTGCACCGGCAGAAGTTTTTATTGCATCAGAATTCAGGGGTGCACCTCCTTTTTCCGGGATAATAATCGCATCAATTCCGACACATTCCGCAGTTCTACAAATAGCACCGAAATTTCTAACATCTGTTAACCGATCCAAAATAAGTAGAAAAGGTACTTTTCCGGCTTCGAAGAGCTCCGGTAAAATATTTTCAATGGAATGAAAAGGGACATCTGAAATAAAAGCAACCACACCTTGGTGGTTTTTGCGAGTAAATCGGTTTAGTTTTTCAATCGGAACATAATTTGCCCGAATTTTATGCTCTGCCAAAAGTGCTTTTAGCTCGGCATATAGCGGTCCCTGTAAGGCATTTTGTAAAAATACTTTATCAACTGTTTTTCCAGCTTCAAGTGCTTCGATCACGGGCCGAAGCCCAAATATAAAATCGTCTTTCATATATTTATTTAATATTTAAGTTTAATTATCAGCTCCCAAACTTAAAAATGGATTAAATTCTATTAAAACTGCTCTCCTAAAATTGCTCTTTTTTGTGCCATCGCATATCCTAAATGCTGCGTTTCATGCATGTTGTTGAAGATGATAGCATCTTGAATGTTTTTAAGATCCAACCCAAAACTCGTGGTATAAGAAGTGTAATCGGTAAAAAAGTCTGCATCAAAATCTTTCATCAAAATTTTCGAAGTTTCAGTAAGCAAAAAGGCTAGATCTTCCATTTCAGATTGAGGAACATCTAAAACAGGAAGCGTCCCCTTCTTATAAGTTTCGATCCAATACTTATCAATACGAAATGGATTACCGCTTAAATAATAATGAAGAAGCTGCTGTGTTGCTACTGTATGGGCAATATTCCAATAGATGTTATTGTTAAAACCATCTGGTATTAATAGCAGATCCCGCTTCGAAGTATTCTGTAAGACTTCAAGCAAATTTTGCCTTACCGCACGATGTGCCTGAAAATGATAATTCATTTTTCATTTATTTAAAGGTCAAAATTAGGTTAATTAACTGTAAACGACAAGAATTTAGCACACTACATCCTTGTATTAATATAAGATATATCACAATTAAATATAAGTAAAATTAAATAAGAGGCACTGAAATTTCGAGGGTAAAAGGTACACTTTTCAACCAATGGTCTCGGTTACTCATAATTTTTAACAAACTTTAACGTAGTATTGGCATCCATTGTGTTGATTGGTGAGCGTATTTATTAGAAATTTACACTTTAAATGCTAAACAAATTATGTCAGAAATTCATCAAGCTGAAGATATTAGACAACTAACAGAGAGAGTAAGAGAACAAAACTATTTTTTCACCCTTCTAAAACAGGAAATCAACAAAGCAATCATTGGACAGGAATATATGGTAGACCGTTTACTAGTCGGTCTTCTGGGCAATGGTCATGTATTACTGGAAGGAGTACCTGGACTAGCAAAAACACTGGCAATTAAAACATTGGCAGATGCGGTTGATGGAGAATTTTCAAGAATCCAATTCACCCCCGATCTATTACCAGCTGATGTTGTTGGTACCATGATCTACAGCATCAAAGACAATGATTTCTCTATCAAAAAAGGACCCATTTTCGCAAATTTCGTTTTAGCGGATGAGATTAACAGAGCGCCTTCCAAAGTACAATCGGCTCTATTAGAAGCGATGCAGGAAAAGCAAGTTACGATTGGGGATGAGACGATGCCTTTGCCAAAACCATTTTTAGTATTGGCAACTCAGAATCCGATTGATCAAGAAGGAACCTATTTATTGCCGGAAGCGCAGAGCGATCGGTTTATGCTGAAGTGTACGATCACCTATCCCGATTTTGAAGATGAGCGAAAAATCATGAAAATGGTGGCTACAGAGCACCAACCTGAGATTAGACCCGTGATTACGTTAGAGCATGTTACAGAGGCAAAGAAATTGGTTAATCAAATCTATCTGGATGAGAAAATCGAAAAATATATTCTTGATATGGTTTTCGCCACCCGTTTTCCAGAGAAGTATGGCCTTTCAGAATTAAAAAATTATATCAGTTTTGGAGCTTCACCAAGAGCTTCAATTAACTTATCAATCGCAGCCAGAGCTTTAGCATTTTTGAAAAACCGGGCATTTGTAATTCCCGAAGATGTAAAAGATATTGCGAAAGATGTATTGCGTCACCGCATAGGATTAAGTTTTGAAGCAGAAGCAGAAGAAATTAGTACTGATGATATTATTGAAAAAATTCTTACTAAAATTGAAGCTCCTTAATTTTAAGAAGAAATCAGAAATTCCATATTTTAATTAAAGAGATTTAGTTTAACTACTAAATTTAACGATAAGATTCCCACGGTGCAGATTAAAGACATTGTCAAAAAAGTAAAACAGATTGAGATTCGGACTAAGAAAAAGTCCGAAGAAACATTGATGGGACAATATCACAGCGCATTCAAAGGTCAGGGTATGACGTTCTCAGAAGTCCGCCCCTATCAATTTGGTGATGAGATCCGAAGAATTGACTGGAACAAAACAGCGCGATTCCGGGAACCATTTGTGAAGGTGATGGAAGAAGAGCGGGAACTCACCATGATGTTGCTGGTTGATATTTCCGCATCTATGGATTATGGAACACAAACCCAGTTAAAAAGAGAATTCGTAGCAGAAATTGCAGCAAGTGTTGGATTCTCTGCGGCGGGAAATAATGATAAAGTGGGCCTTATTTTATTCGCCGATAAAGTGTACAAAGTCATTCCACCACAAAAAGGCAGAAAACATATATTAGCCATTATCAGCACGATCTTAACAGCTGATTATGTACAGGCCGAAACCAAAATTGAGAAAGCATTAGAATATATGATGACGGTATTCAAAAAAAAATCGCTCGTCTTTATGTTTTCTGATTTTGAAGATAAATACGATTTGAAAATGCTAAGAGTAGCTTCCAGAAAACATCAATTATTAGGATTAAGAGTTTTTGACCAGAAAGATAATGAGATTCCTGACGTTGGATATGCTCTGTTCACAGACGCCGAAACAGGCAAGCAAATTTGGGCAAATACTTCAAGCGCTCGATGGAGGTACAGCTTCGCAGAAGAGCAAAAACAAAAAGTAAAAAAGCTCACAGAAGATTTTGAAAGCTCATCTGCAGGTTTTCTCAATATTAATACGGGAGAAGACTACGCAAAATTTTTGTATCAATATTTTAGAAAAAGATAAATTGAAAAAAACAGCACTCCTTATATTTTTATTCCTACAGGTTCTCGTGTTTTCGCAAACGCTTGGTTCAAAATTAGATAAGCAAACTTTAGCTTTAGGGGAACCGGGAATATTTAGAATTCATATCGCAGAATTGCAAGGTAAAGATGTTCAGTCTGCACCTAAAAATGAATTACTTCCCTTTCATTTTGAAGAAATAAAAGACAGTATTTCTAAACAGGTTGATACTTACGACCGTGTTATTGAATTTGCAGTATTTGAGGAAGGTAAATTCACTATTCCTTCTTTAGATTTTAAGATTAATGGAAAAGTATTTAAAACAATTCCATATGATGTAGAAGTAATTAACACCGCACAAAAAGGCGATGAGATCAATGACATCATGAAAAACAAAGAGGTCAAACTCGATGTGCAGGATTACTGGCAGCTTTACAAGTGGTATATTTTGGGAACCTTAATTTTAATTGCGATCGTATTTCTTATCTATCAACTTATTCGCTACGGAAAGAGAAGAAAATCGTCGCCTATCGTTATGACCAATCAAACTTTAAAAGAATTGGACCTGTTGAAAAAGAAAAAATATATAGAAGACGGAAACTACCGCCTATTCTATGTAGAATTGCTGGACATTACCAGAAACTTCATCACGAAACAATATAAAATCCCAGCGAATGTGCTGCTTACAGACGATTTGATTGATGTAATTAAGTTAAACAATACCATTTCACCAGAAAACGAAAGAATCATAGAAGACATCTTCTTGAGAGGAGATCTGGTGAAATTTGCAAAGGTTTTTCCAGACCAGCAAAATATGCAAACTGATTTTGATCAAATGAAAACATTTGTGAAACGATCTTCCAGAGATTTGGAAGACGAACAATTAAGGACTGGTGTTTAAAAATAAGATGATGGCATTAGATTTTTTAAACTTTGAGTTTTACAGTCCGTGGTTTTTGTTGCTGTTTTTGATTTTCATTCCGTTGATCATTTTAGATCTGCGCAAGAAAAAACGCTCAGGAATCAAGGTCCCTTCCACTCAAAGTATGGACGAGAACAAAACCATTCTCTTTGTTCTTTTTTTACTGAAAATCTCTAAATACGTTATCCTTTCTGCCTTAATTATTGCCATTTCCCGACCGAGAACCTTTACAATCTCTCAAAATCAAGATGACAGCAAAGGTATCGATATCATGCTTTCCGTAGATGTCTCGCTGAGTATGCTTGCAAAAGATCTGGAACCTGACCGCCTAACGGCTCTGAAAAAAATTGCGAAAAAATTTGTTAATCAAAGACCTGGCGACCGTATTGGATTAGTAACTTATTCGGGGGAAGCATTTACAAAAGTTCCCGTCACTTCTGATCACGCAGTCGTTCTGGAAGAGTTAGATCAATTGAATCCTCTTGAACTCTTGCCTGGAACTGCCATTGGCGAAGGTTTGTCTGTAGCCGTAACCCATTTAAGAAACAGCAAAGCAAAATCCAAAATCATTATTTTAATGACGGATGGAGTAAATACGATTGAAAATGCAATGCCAACCCAAGTTGGCGCAGAATTAGCCCGAAGTAATGGCATCAAAGTTTATACGATCGGAATTGGAACTAATGGTTACGCCCTGATGCCGACTGCGACTGATATTTTTGGTGATTTGGTTTTCACGGAGACGGAAGTACAAATTGACGAACCTGTCCTTCGTGAAATCGCACAGACGACAAATGGAAAATATTTTCGAGCAACTTCTAACGAAAGTTTGGAGAACGTATATGAAGAAATTAATCAACTTGAAAAATCCGAATTAAAAACCAGTAAGCTATACAATTACCAGGAATATTTTAGGATTTTTCTTTGGATTGCTTTAGGCGTTTTGATTTTTGATGCTTTATTGCGTTGGGTGTTTTATAAATTTTTAAGTTAGAAGAGGATAACTGTAATTAGAAGCAACATGATTTTAGCTTTATTGAAAAACGATCCCGCTTTTCGCTGCAATCTCTATTTTCGCAAAACTCAAATAGAGGATTTTCACTGCAATCGGGGCTAGAAGTTCAAGGGTTTTGTTTAATGAAAGATAAAAAAGATTAAAAATTGACTACGATATAAAAAATGAACTGGACTTTAGGAAATAACTGGTATTTATTTCTGCTGTTGCTTTTGCCGCTGCTAGGGATCATTATGGTTTACTATCTCAAATGGAAAAATGGTAGAAAGAGGATCTTTGCAGAAGTAAGGTTTCAAGAGGAATTATTTGAGAAGAAATCCAAATTCTCAAAAATACTGCCTCTGCTTTATCTACTGGGTACCTTATTTTTAATTTTATCAATTGTTGATGTTTTAAGCGGTTCCGAAGAGATAAAGACGAAACAGAAAATGAACAACGTTATCTTCTTGTTGGATGTTTCTAACTCTATGAATGCACAAGATATCGCACCTAACCGTTTAGATGAAGCCAAGAACATCATCATTAACACCATGGGTAAAATGAAAAATGACAAGGTTGGAATTGTGGTATTCGCAGGTGAAGCATCATCCATTATGCCATTAACTACAGATTTTACTGCTGCAGAGACGTATCTAGGCGGAGTAGAAACGAATATTGTCAAAACACAGGGAACTGATTTTCTGAAGGCTTTACAGACAGTTACTGAGAAATTTAAAAACATTCCCAAAGGAGCCCGTACAGTAATCATGCTAAGCGATGGTGAAGATAATGAAGGAAATGAAAAAGCAGCGATAAAATTGGCTTCAAAAGAGGGAATTTCTATCATTACCGTGGGGATAGGCTCAGAAGAAGGTGCTCCAATCCCCGAATATGTGTTCGGACAATTAATGGGATATAAAACAGATCTTGCAGGAGAAACCGTCATTTCAAAAAGACAGGATCTCGCTTTAAAAAATATTGCAAGTCAAACCGATGGAACTTATGTTGATGGCAATAATCTTGACAATGCTACTACCCAGATTATTGATGGATTGCGAAAAAGCACCTCTTCGTCTGAAAGTTCTGTACAATCAAATAATGCAATTCACTATTATCAATATTTTTTGGCATTATCGATTCTGTTTTTTATGATTATTTTTCTTTTTAATCCGAAAAAAGATTTCAATTTGTAATTCTAAACCTACTGATATCAAGTTTTTTAACCCAATTTTAACAGTTCCAACCATGGTCCTTAACATATAAAGGGATAATTTTGCACTGATGAATAAAAATCTAATTTTTTCTATTTTTTTAATGATGGTTGGCTGTACTTTCTTTTCTGCGCAGGAAAATTATAAAACGCTCGTGCACAAAGGCAATCAGCAATTTAATGCAAAAAATTACGAATCCTCTTCTTCCAAATACATGGAAGCTATAAAACAGAATGACAAAGATTTTATGGCTCATTACAACTTAGGCAATTCTTTGTATAAGCGAAAGATGTATGAGGAAGCGAAAGCAGAGTATGAAAAAGCGGAGCAACTTTCTAAAACTTTTCCTGACAAGAGTGCTGCATTATATAATCTTGGCAACTCCTACATGCAAGAAGAAGATTCTAAAAAAGCAGCAGAATTGTACAAACAAGCACTGAAACAAGACCCATACAATGAAAGCATTCGCAAAAATTACGAGATCGCGATGCTGAAGGAAAAGGAAAAAAAAGAACAAAAGAAGCAACAGGGTAAATCTGGCGGCAACGGAGACGACAAAAGTAAAGATCCAAATCAGGGAGAGGATAAAGGAGATCAAGCGAAAACTTCCGGGGGTAAAGGACAGCAAAATAAAGGCGACGATGAAGGCAAAGATCCCAATGAAAACAGCAACGCCAACAGCATGCCGAAAGAAGTAGAAAATGCCATCTTGAACAGAGTCGGTAACAAAGAGAGAGAAACAGCAAAACGTATCTTAAATAAAAATTCCTACTCAACTCCAGAAAGTAACGAAAAGGATTGGTAATGAAATATTTGTTTTCTTACATATTGACCTTATTTTCAACTGTATTAGCATACGGTCAGGTTACTCTTGCAATTTCTAAAGTAGCAGATCAAAAAGTTAAAGGACCATTCAATCTAACAATTCTACTTGAGATCAGCGGCGAGAATATGGAGCAACAGACTCCACTGATGATGCCAGATCTCTCTAAGTTTGATATTATAGGAAGTGCATCTGATCGTAATACGATCATTTTAGATGGTAACAAAGGGAGTACCATCAACCAACTTGTTTACCAATATGTACTCTCACCAAAACAAGCAGGCACAGTGAAAATCGGATCCGTTCTGGTTAAAGTTAATGGTAAAACATACAAGACCGAACCTTTTGATATTAATATCCGGGAGAATGAAAAAACATCGGTTGCCGATCATACTGATAAGAACGATTTATATTTGAACTTAGAAGTAAAAAATAAGGTAGTCTATAAAGACCAACCTACTATTGCTGTTTTAAAAGCATACAGTAAAAATTATGATAATTTTAGAAAAGTAGGCAAAATTCAATTATCTCATCAAAAAAATGCCAATATCAAACAGGTCAGTTTCGCAAAGTCTGAAATTGAAACAAAGGCTGGTGTTTCCTCTCAAGTTATAGGAGTTTTTATGGTCTTTCCGACAGAAGCTGGAACTGTCCAAATTAATCCGATTTCGGCCTCACTTTCTCATTCGAGTAAACACAATAAAATTACCTCTAACCGGGCGAAAATAAATGTAAAAAATCTACCCGAAGGAATGCCAATGAATTATAAAAATGCGGTTGGCAATTTCACATCGGATCTAAAACTTTTAAATACAAACGAAATTTCTGAAATTGACAAACCATTAAATATCATTTTAAAAATTTCCGGTAATGGAAACTTAGGCAGTTTACATCTGCCAAAAATCATAAAATCTGATGATTATCTATTTTATGAACCAAAGATCTCCACTTCAACTTCCACAAAAAACGATCAACTGTTAGGATTCGTAAGTGCCCAATATGTAGTGATTCCCAAAAAAGCAGGTCGAATAAAACTTAAGTTTGAAGATTTTTCCTATTTCGATCCGCAAGCAAATAACTATATCGACTTAGGAGCAGAAGAATTAGTGATCAACGTTCAAACTCCAGCCCAAATCGCTGATGCAAAAACTACTCTGGAAAAAGTAAATGATTATACAAATACCGTTTTAGAAACAGTAAACACCCCGGTTTTAAAAACCCAAAACCTAATCGTTAAAAATGGCAATACGGTGAACTGGTCAATTATTATCGGAAATATCTCCCTTCTTGCGGCGCTGCTTTCACTATTTTTCATAATAACACAGAAAAAACAGAAAAAGAAGATGCAACCGAAATTAATTTCAAAACCATCTTCCTCAATTGCGGAAACCGAAGAAATTCTTAGGAAAAATCTTTCCAATCACTTTGAAGAAAGTATAGAATACTTAAAAATATTAAAGGATAATAATAATTTTATAACATTCTTTAGTTCTTATGAAGAGCTAAAGAATGAAACAAAGGAAAAATTCGCTGCAACATCGGATTCCGATTTTTTATTGAAACTAGAACAGTTAAAAGGAAAAGGAATCGCAGAAGAATACAGATTACTTTCTGAAAAAGTACAGATTGAAAAATTTGCACCATTGCACTTTGACCGGCAAATAGACAACTTGTATGAATCTATTGTTACCTTATATTCGAAGATTCATAAATAACCAATTATTTTTCATATTTTTGCGAAATTAATAATTCTAAGAAATGTTCGAATTTTTCTCTATCAAAGAAACCCTTACCGCAACGATGATTCTATTCGCCGTCATCGATATTGTTGGATCTGTACCGATTATTGTTGGACTAAAGAAAAAGTTTGGTAAAATCGAAGCTGAGAGAGCGACGATTGTTGCTGGAGCTCTGATGATCGCATTTCTTTTTATTGGTAATAACATCTTGAAATTAATTGGGGTTGATGTCAATTCCTTTGCAATTGCAGGAGCATTTGTTATTTTTGTGATTGCGATTGAGATGATTTTAGGAATAGAAATCCAGAAAAATGCAGAATCAAAATCGGCCTCGATAGTTCCGATTGCATTTCCACTAATTGCAGGTGCAGGAACACTAACCACTACCCTTTCTTTACGTGCGGAATATCATGATATCAATATCATTGCAGGTATTATTCTCAATACTATTTTCGTATATTTGGTGCTGAAATCAGCGAACTGGCTTGAGAATAAATTAGGAGATGGAACTTTACAGGTTTTACAGAAAGTTTTCGGGATTATTCTACTTGCGATTTCAATTAAGTTATTTACAGCAAATTTTGCTCAGTTGTTCTCAACGTATGTTAAATTTTAATTAAGACAAAATGCAACTCTTTTATAAAGTATTTTTAGCGCTATTTGTAATTTTCATCGGATTCAATCTGTATATGATGGAATGGAACCTAGGATTTTGGCATGAAGAAAATTCTAAATTCATTTTATCTATTTCGGCAGCGATCTTAGGAATCATCGTTGTTTACGTCTTGCATACTATGCGTACTTTATCTCTTAAAAAATAGTTCAGTTTTCCACTTTAGAGATTTGTTTTTCTAAAGTACAGGCAGATCTTATTTTTTGGGTTAGCTATTTTCTGAGAAAACTCGCACAGTAGAGATTCAACTGCAAGAAATTTGCCGGAATATTCTTAACAACTAGCTTGGAATTACTTTATTTGCGGATATCCATTAAAATTATTTAAGGAAATAATAAACGCAATGTAAGTTTAACCGCATAACCATACATTGAAATTCCTGGAACAAAAATCTAAATTCCAAAATTTAAGGGATTATCGGAATGATTTATTTAAAAAATTAATATCTTTATTAAGATCAGATCAAGGATTAAAAGTCACAGATAGGCTTTAAACCTGCGAAAACTTTTCCTTTCGTTTCCGATATATTACCTAAAATGGCAAACTTCAAAAATCTCTTTTTTTGTCGTCGCAGAATCCACGATTTCCAAATTTCCATTAAAACCTCATCACATCTTTCACAACCCCATTATTTTGGGTATGCTGTATCAGTTCCTTGATAATAAATTCTTTAATTTGCTCTTCATCTTTATTGGCAGGAAACAAAAGGTGCACATTCGCGCCAGCATCCAAGGTGAAGAATAAAGGCAAATCCGTTTCTTTTCTAAAGTCCCATATTTTATCAATGACTGCCAAAGTTCCAGTTTTCATCAAGATGAATGCAGGGTCGCTCATCATCATCATGGCGTGCAGTGTTAAGGCTTCATGTTCCACCAATTTTATAAACGCGTCCATATCTCCATCTTTCAAGATTGTTTTCAGCGTTAAGAAATTTTCATGTGCTTCCTGAAATCGCCTTTGCGCATAAGGGTTGGTGTTCATCAAACCATGTCCGACAGTTGAGCTCACTGACTTTTCACCTTCGTGGATAAGCAGAACCCAATCGTTAAAATTTTTAAATATTGGATGAATTTCATCATTTGGATATCGAATAGCAAACAAATCAGAACTTGCCAAAACTTCTTTTGTTTCACCCCAAACCACCAAACCGTCATACAAACTACGACAGGCACTTCCACTTCCTAATCGCGCAAGGAAGCTTGCTTTTTTCAAAGCTTCTTCTTCATTAGAACTTCCACTAAAAGTTTGATCTAACTGCATTAAACACTTTGCAATGGCACCAAAACCCGATGCAGAACTTGCGATACCTGAACTGTGGGGAAAAGTATTTTCAGTTGTAATGAGGTATCTTCCTTGTAAAATCCAAGGTAAATATTCCCGAATATTTTTAAAGTATTTTTCTATTTTCTCGGCGAATTTCAATTCTTCGTTTCCACCTAAAAAAGTCATTACTGAAAATTCCTCTCCAGCAAAAAACGCCATTTCAGTATTCGTTTTACATAGGTTTAAAGTATAACTAATACTGGGATTTGCAGGAATTTGATTTTCGTACTTTCCCCAATATTTTATTAATGCGATATTGGAAGGACAACTATCTGTCACTTTTTGATCAGAAATTTCGAAGTTGGTGCTGCCAGAAAATTCGTTCATTTTAATTTCTTATTTAACTTTTACAAAGACTCATTTATATAATAAAGTAGATCTAAGAATTATACATTTTATCTACAACATCCGCGTATTTCTTTAATACTACGTTTCTCTTCACTTTCAAAGTCGGAGTGATCTCACCACTGTTAATTTCAAATTCAGCAGGCATTATGGTAAACTTTTTCACTTTTTCGAAACCAGAAAGACCTTTTTGGATCTCATCTATTTTTTCCCTATAAAATTCTTTAACACTATCTGTTTCCACTATTTCTTCCCATGATGTAAACGGAATATTTTTTTTCTCAAGTTGTTCCTGCAAAGCTTCAAAATTAGGAATTATTAAAGCGGTGACATAAGGTTTCCCTTCTGCAATAATCATCACTTGATTGATAAAATTATTATTAGAAAGCAGATTTTCAATGGGTTGTGGTGTGATATATTTCCCATTGGAAGTTTTCATCAAATCCTTAATCCGATCGGTAATTACTAAGTTTCCAGCTTCGTCGAATTTTCCGGCATCTCCCGTCCTAAACCAACCATCAGCAGTGAATACTTCAGCAGTTTCAGAAGGTTTCTTATAATAACCTTTCATAATACCACTTCCTTTGGCTAAAATTTCATCGTTCTCACCAATCTTTATTTCAGTGTCACCAAACGGAATTCCAGCTGAACCATGTACGAAATGATGAAAAGGAAAAGCAGTTAAGGTCGCAGTAGTTTCTGTCAATCCATAACCTACAGTGATATGAATACCCAATGCTTCAAAAAACTGAGTAACTTCTGCAGAAACAGAAGCTCCACCACAAGGCATAAACCAAAGTTTACCACCCATTTTTTTCTTGATCTTGTTAAAGACCATAAGGTTGGCAATTTTATTTTTTAAATTTAAGGACGAAGGAATATTTTTATTTAATCTTCGTAATTCCGCAACTTCGGTTCCCGTTTTAATAGCCCAATTAAAGATTTTCTTTTTAGAAGCTGAACTGTTATTTGCCATCTCATGAACACCAGCATAAATTTTCTGATAAAATCTAGGCACTGCGCACATAACCGTAGGTTTCACTTCTGCTAAAGCACTGGCGATCAATTTTGTATTCTCAAGAAAATACACTTTTGCTCCACCATATAAAGCCAGTAAAGTCCAACTTCGCTCGAAAATATGAGTTAGTGGTAAGAAAGCCATCGAAGTTTCCTGTTCAAAGTTCTTAAATTTGAAGAAATTAAAGTGAGCTTCTACGGATTTATGGAAATTTCCATGACTTAACATCACTCCTTTTGGAACTCCCGTTGTTCCAGAAGTATAGATAATTGTAGCCAGATCGCTGTCCCTTTTCTCAACGATTTGTAAATCTTCGTTTGATTTTTTTATAAAATCTTCCAGGTAGGCACTATTCTCTTTCTTGATCCAAATTGATTTTTTTGCAACGAGAACCTTTTGTAAAATTTGATTTCTGTTTAGAATCTCAAAAGCTGCATCATATTGCTCTTGGTTTCCAACCAAGATGATTTTACATTCAGATTCATTCAGAATATACTCGGCTTGTTCTTCATTATTGGTAGAATAAATAGGAACAGTAACTGCGCCTAAAGACAAAATAGCTAAATCCATTACGATCCATTCTGCAGAATTATCAGAATAAATCGCTACTTTATCATGCTCATTGATCCCAGCATCACGCAATGCATTTGCGGTCTTGAAAACCGATCTTCGAAAATCAGACCAGGAAATTTCGGTCCATTTTTCTTTCTTCTTAAAACCTATAGCGGGTTTACTCGGAAATTTAGCTGTATTTGTATTTAGGAACTCTGCAATATTCATAGTTTATTGTGATCTGAGATATAATTCTTTAGATGAAAATCAAGACTTTCAAAAACAGGTATAAATTGATAGTCTAGTTCTTGTCTTATTTTTTGATTCGAAATAACTGGATGGGAAGTTACTGTTTCTAAATTGACTTTGTTCAGCATTCTCAATGGTGGAATAAGCCAACCAAATAAAATATGTAACCCGTAACCAATAGTCAAAAAATTTTTTGATATCACTTTCGCTTTTGATTTTCCCAGTTTCCCACGAACGAAATTAGCAACTTCTAAAATTTTCTTTGATTCTGAAATTAGTACATATCTTTCTCCAAACCGATTTTTCTCCATTAAAGAGATCGCAATTTTGCCCACGTCTCTTACATCAACATAGGCGGTGCTCCCACTCATCGCATAAGGATATTTGGAAAATGCATGAAATATTTCTCCACTGCTGGAATACCAATTTCCACTCCCAATGATAACACCTGGATTGAGGATGATAGTATTTAATCCTTCCGCTGAGGCTCGCCAAACTTCCATTTCAGCAAAATGTTTCGATCTTGCATAAGGGGAATGATTAACTTTCGAATTATAATCTGAATCTTCGGAAATTTCACCTTTTTCATTCATACCATCTAAAACCGCGGTAGAACTTATAAAGCAAAACTTTTGAACAGCGGAATTTTGAGAGGAGAATAAGAGCTGGCGGGTTCCTTCAATATTGGTATGATACATCGAACGTCGATCATCTGGATGAAAACTTACATGAGCTGCACAATGGTAGACCTCTGTAACTTGACGGAGCGCGGCATCGATTGAATCACTATCTTCAAAATCCACATCAACCCAATTTATCTTATTGAAAAACATTTCTGGTTGATCGGTATAGAAACGATATGATTTCAGAACCTCCTGTATGTCACTTGATGGTCTCTTTGTTACACGCACTTCTTTTCCTTGCTTCAGCAATTCTAAAACAATAACTCTACCGAGAATTCCAGTTGCACCTGTGACTAAAACCATATTTTCTAAGGTAAGATTGATAAAATGAACTTCGAAAAGCTAGATTTCTATATAAAATTTTTAAAAATTATTTCACTAAAAAATCTTTCACTACTTCATTAAAGTCGCTAGGATTTTCTGCCTGTACCCAATGTCCAGCATTCTTAATGGTCACAATTGAAGCATTAGGAAATTGCTGTTTGATCAGATATTCATCCTGTGGTAAAATGTAGTTCGATTTCGCTCCTGAAACAAATAAAGTTTTTCCGGCAAACACTCCAAATTTTATTGCGTTAGAAACAAATTCTGAATACTTCGCGGAAAGCGTAGAAAGATTGAACCTCCAACTCAGTTTTTTATCATCGTTCCAATATAGGTTTTTTGCTAAAAACTGAATAACTGATTTTTCAGGAATGTACTGTTGTAATACTTCCTCCACTTCCTGTCTTGTAGTGATATTTTGAAAATCAACACTTTCCAAAGCTTTAATAATCCCTTGATGGTGAGGAGGATATGCTTTTGGTGAGATGTCTACTACGATGAGTTTCTCTAATTTATCCGGATAATTCATCGCAAACTGCATTACAGCTTTTCCGCCTAGGGAATGTCCTAACAAATTCACTTTATGGAGTTTATGTGCATTCATGTAGTTTAAAATATCATCAGCCAGGTTATCATGCGACATTTCTGAAGAATGAAAGCTTTTCCCATGATTTCTTAAATCAATTAAATGTAACGGAAAAAACGCTCCCATTTCTTTTCCGAAACTGCCCCAATTATCAAGCATTCCAAAAAGGCCGTGAAAAACCAAAAGTGGGATTCCGGATTGATCTTCTCCATATATTTTTGAGTGTAGGATCTCCATTAAAAAAAATTAAAGTTTGAATTAATATAATTATCTCTGATACTCATTTTACAAGTGGTTAGAACCACTTAAACAATTACCACTTTGCTAATCTTTTAAGATAAGCCTGCACTGTATTTTCCAGTCCCATATAAAGTGCTTCCGATATTAACGCATGACCAATGGAAACCTCTACTAAATTAGGAATATGATCTGCAAAATATTTTAAATTATCTAAACTTAAATCATGTCCTGCATTAATTCCCAAGCCATATTTCTCTGCTTCCAATGCAGTTTCGACATAAGGCTTGATCGCTTCTTCTTTATTTTTTGAGTAATTAGTAGCATAAGCTTCCGTATAAAGTTCTATCCTATCTGCACCAGTTTCTTTGGCAAATTTCACCATACCGGGATCAGGATCAAGAAAAATAGAAGTTCTAATACCTGCATTTTTAAATTCAGAAATCACATTTTTTAAAAATCCTAAATGCTTCTCACAATCCCAGCCTGCATTAGATGTAATGGCATCATCACTATCTGGAACCAAGGTTACCTGCTCTGGTTTAATTTCCAAAACCATATCGATGAAAGGACGATGGGGATTTCCTTCAATATTAAATTCAGTATGAACTAAAGGTTTTAAATCATAAACATCTTTTCGAGTGATATGTCTTTGATCTGGCCTTGGGTGAATGGTTATTCCTTGTGCACCAAATGCCTGTAACTTAATTGTAGCTTCCGTTACGCTAGGTAGCTCACCTCCACGAGCATTTCTGATCGTGGCTATTTTATTAATATTTACGCTAAGTTTTGTCATTTTTCTAAATTTTATTGAACTGCATGATTTCCAGATCAAATTCTTTGGAGGCTACCAGAAGGTGATCAAATATATCTGCCATGATCACTTCATAATTTTCCCATGCCGAGTCATTGGTAAAACAATAAATTTCTAAAGGCATCCCATGCGGTGTATTTTCAAGTTGGCGAACCATCAAAGTTCCGTTTTGATCAATATGTTTATTGGTTTTAAGATAGTTTAAAGCATACATTCGGAAAACCCCGATATTTGTTAATTGTCTTCCATTGAGTTTAAGATCACCATTTTCCACAGGATTTCTTTCCTTACTGATTTCAGACTTCATCCCGCTCAAATACTCTTTAATCAAATTAATTTTAGAAAGATGCTCAATCATATCATCATCCAAAAATTTAAAAGATTTAATATTAAAAATAAGCGATCTTTTAATCCGCCGGGTGTTACTTTCCGACATCACCTGAAGATTTTTAATCTCAGTGGTTAAAAAATCATAAGTCGGAATTGTTGAAATGGTTTTATCAAAATTCTCAATCTTTGTTGTTAAAAGATTGAGATCCACAATCGTTCCTTCAAGATTATACTTGGGAATCCCGATCCAATCACCCACTTTTAAATTCTTTGAAGTTGCAACGTGGATTCCTGTCACAAAACCAAGAATGGTATCCCTAAACACCAAGACTAAAACTGCCGTAATTGCTCCTAAACTACCAAGAATGGTAGAGCTGCTGATTCCAAACAATACACTAATCGCAATCACAGAACAAACAAAAATTCCAAAAATATTAATGGTCTGTGAAACCGCATTAAGCGCAATAATCTTATAATAATCTTTTTTGATAACAAAGTAATTCCTGAAAGCAGTTACTCCACGCAGAAGCATTTGAGCCACAACTAAAACAATGAACAAACCAATCATTCTTTCTAAAAATTCATGGCTTCGTGGATGCCTTCTAAAGACGGAAAAGAGTGCGTAGCTACCGAATAGCAGCGCATTAATATGCGATATAGAGTTGGTTATTTTCGAAACATAAACCGATTTCAAAATCGGGTATTTCTCTTTATCGAAAAATAGTTTAAAAACCGTGTTAATTAATAACTTAAATAAGAAATCAACTACGAAAATAACCCCTATAAAAAAGATAAATTTCAACAGGATCTGGACTATTAAGACCCAACTATCCGCGACGTTAGCCCTAACAAAATAGTGAATATAATCACTTATGTTGACCAGAAAATCTTTAGTGTCTGCAAGTTCTTTATTCATTCCAGCAAAAATAGGAATTCCGTTTGTCTTTCGCAGATTAATAAGTACATTTAACAAAATTTATCACCTATGGACATCGCTTTAATTCAGCTTGTAAGTATTATTTTATTAATTGTGGGAATCCTTGGTACTTTTTTACCCGTTCTACCTGGGCTTTTATTGAGTTTAGCAGGCCTGTTAATCTATAAATTCGGTACTGACGCTCCCATTTCAATGGTTTACATCTGGATATTTGTAGTTTTAACCATTTTATCTGCTATTTTAAATTACGTAATCCCAGCAAGAACAAATCGCAAATACGGAGGCACCCGTTGGGGCAGTATTGGATCTATTGTAGGAACTTTGGCGGGAATGTTTTTTATTCCACTTCCTTTTGGATTTTTGATCGGAATGTTTTTAGGCGTTTTCATCGGCGAGCTTTTACATGATGCGACCGATAAGAAAAAAGCCTGGAATTCAACCAAAGGAGCCATGATTGGTTTTCTATATGGCACTGGATTTAATTTCATTGTAGGAGTGGCAATGTTTTTGGTAGTGATAATTGATATTATAAAACACTAAACAAATGATCTACAAATTATTCATCGCTTCTTTTTCCCTATTAACTTTGACCACCTGTCAAACGCAGAAAGAGATAAAAGCCAAAAAACAGTCTTCTCTTGATTCTAACATTGTACTTCAAGACAGCAAAGACAGCCCAATAAATTCTTCTCCTAACAAAGAAGAAACCAATCCAAAAACACAAGTGAAAGAATCCGACGAATCACCTCAAGAAAGAATCATCTATCTGAAAGAAGGAGAAAATAAGTTCCTTAAAGAATATGAAATGAATGTCACCTTTAAAAGAGTTTTAGAAGACAGCCGATGTCCAAAAGATGTGAACTGCGTGTGGATCGGAAATGCCATTGCAGAAATTGAAGTAATGGGAACTTATACCAGACCTACGACTTTACAAATCAGTACTACAAGAAGTGAAAGCAGAGGTTTTTTCCAGTCACAAAGCTTTAATGGGTACAAGATATCTTTAATAGAACTGACTCCCGAAACCACATCAGCAAAAGGATTCAATGCACTAAAAGGAAGTTATAAAGTAGCACTTCAATTTGAAAAAGAAAATGCTCCAACTAAAAATAACGGACCTACCATGAAATAGGTTTTTGATTATTCTTTTTTAAATAATCATTAATTTGAGAGAAAGGTTTACTGCCATAGAAACCACGATATACAGAAAATGGTGATGGATGTGCAGATTTTACGATAAAATGTTTAGAGGAATCAATCAGTTCCTCTTTTTTTTGTGCGAAAGCGCCCCACAATACAAAGATTACATTTTCTCTCTTCTCTGAGATCTCTCGAATAATAAAATCGGTGAATTTACTCCAACCCAGATCTTTATGAGAATTAGGCAAATGTGCGCGAACCGTTAAGGTGGCATTTAAAAGTAAAATTCCCTGATTTGCCCAATCATCAAGCTCTTTTTTAGTTCTGTGTATTCCCAGATCATCGTAAAGTTCCTTAAAAATATTTTTAAGCGAAGGTGGCGCCGTGACATTTTCAGAGACCGAAAAGCATAAGCCGTTCGCCTGGCCATCATTGTGATAAGGATCCTGACCAATAAAAACTACATTAACATTGTCAAAATCAGTTAATTCCAAAGCTCTAAATATTTGATCTTTAGGTGGAAAACATTTTTCAGTCGAATATTCCAATTCCACTTTTTGCCAAAGATTCAGAAAATAGTCGGTATTTTTTATGGGTTCCAGAATTTCAGTCCAAGTCATTTGGTAGTAGTATAATTAAGTTAATGTTGAAATATCATGATTATTGAGTTCAAAAATAAGATTTTCTGGAAATTTCTCATCATGCCGATTTTCATTCAAAATAAATTTTAGCTTCTGAAGTAATTTAATGGAATTAAAATTATCTTTATTGGAAAATGCATCGATCGTTTTTAAATTTAATTCATTGAATCCATAATTTAAAAAAAAATTTGCAGCTTCGGACATAATTCCATTTCCGTGGTTAGCAGGCAGTAATTCATACCCTAACTCGGCGCGGTCTCTGGTATTGGAAAATTTCCACAAACATATCGTTCCCAATAACTGAGGATCATTTTGATAAGTAATTCCAAGAAACACTATTTCATTATTCGCTGATTTCTTCTTAATATTTAATATAAATTCGAGGCCATCAAAAGAATCTTTCGGAGGAATTCGGTGAAGAAACCGATTAATCTCCTGATCACTTCTTATCTTGAAAATTTCAGCTGCATCATGTTCCGTAATCATTCTTAAAACCAGGCGTTTCGTAAAAAATTTCATGACCCAAAGATAGACATTTGATAAATCGAATGATTGTAAATAAATCACATCATACAATTATCAGATTATCTCATTAAATTTGCAAGGTGGATATACAAAAAGACGATTTAGACGAACTAGAATTTCCGGAACTGTTAGCGGAGATTGCACCTTATGCATTTTCTAAGAAAACAGCATTAAAAATAAAAAACCTTCGCCCGTTTGCAATTGAAGATGCGGAGCTTTCCTTAAAAAAAGGTGCAGAGTATCTTTCCAGTTTCGAAAGTGACAATGCCATTCCCTTTAACGAATATGAAGATATTGAAGAGGAACTACAGCTAATGCTCATCGAAAATTTTCGATTAGACAATGCATCTTTTCTCAAAATCAAAAGTCTTACAGAACAAATTGCGAGGTTGCAAAAATTCTTTCCTGCGTATGACGATTTGTTTTTTCACCTCAATATCGATGTTAAAGATCTAGAATACCGAAAGGAGATCATTGATAAAATTGATAAGGTTTTTAATCGGTTTGGTGAAGTAAAAAGTGATTCATCACCCATTCTAAAAAATTTACGGGCAGATATTTCTCATGCTCGAAAAGCAATTCAAGAAAACTTCAACAGAGCGCTAACCTCGCTTACCAACACTGATTTCCTGGATGATATTCGAGAAAGCATCGTAGATGACCAAAGAGTTTTAGCAGTAAAATCAGGTTATAAGAAAAGAGTTGCCGGCAGGGTTTTAGGAGTATCTAAAACGGGTTCTATTACTTATATTCAGCCAGAATCAGTAGTAAAACATCAATTTAAACTGAGGGAAGATATTGAAGAGGAGAAAAAAGAGGTTGATAAAATATTGCGAAAGCTGACCTTTGAAATTTCAGAATTCCAATCCCAGCTCTATTCTTATCAAAAATATATTTTCGATCTAGACTTCACCCGAGCAAAAGCAAAATTTGCCGAAAGAATAGGTGGAATCTTACCGAAAATAAACCACCACAGAACCATGCGATTGGTAAGTGCTTTTCACCCATTGCTACTCATTAGAAATAAAGAAGAAAAAAAGAAAATATTCCCCCAAACGCTAACCTTAACAGAGCAAAATCGCATCTTGTGTATTTCAGGTCCAAATGCGGGTGGAAAATCGATCACTTTAAAGACCGTCGGTTTACTACAACTAATGATTCAGAGTGGAATTTTGGTTCCAGTACACCCGAAATCTGAAATGTTTTTCTTTGATAAGATCATGACTGACATTGGTGATAATCAGTCTATTGAAAACCACCTTTCTACCTATTCTTCCCGATTGAAGAAAATGGCCAAAATCATTAAAGAAGCCGACTCAAAAACTTTATTGCTGATTGACGAATTCGGAACTGGTTCCGATCCCGAATTAGGTGGTGCTTTGGCAGAAAGTTTCCTCGAATTTTTCTACGACAAGAAAAGTTTTTCGATTATCACCACCCATTACACCAATATTAAACTGGTGATCGAACAACTTCCACACGCCATTAACGCCGCGATGCTTTTTGACGAAAATTCATTGGAACCACTTTATAAATTAGAAGTTGGACAGGCAGGAAGTTCATTTACGTTTGAAGTTGCAACGAAAAATAAAATCCCAAAATTTATTATCGAATCTGCGAAGAAAAAAGTGGTACACGATATCGTAAACCTTGATAAAACTATTGTGCGCCTGCAGCAGGAAAAATTTGAAATCGAGAAAATCAAAACTGATTTGGCCGAGAAAAGAGATTCTACCCAAAATAAAAAGGAAAATCTCGAAAAACTTAATGATCAACTTCAGCAAAAACTTTTTAATTTTCAAAAACTCTACGAAGACGAGCACAGAAAGCTGCAGTTCGGAAATAAAATCGAAGGATTTATTGATTCTTATGTTAAAGGAAAATCACGAAAGCTAGTTGTTGCAGATTTTGTTAAAATTTTAGAGCAGGAAAAGTTCAGAAAATTGGGTACAGATAAAGATGAAAATAAAAAACTGCAAATTGTAAAACGTAAGATTACCCAGCAACTAAAGAAAGTGGACGTTCAGGAAAAGATTGAAGAAACCAACGATAAGCTGGAAGACAAACGACAAAAAGAACGTGCTATATGGATGAAAGTTGGTCAGCGCGTAAGAATTAAAGGCTCTACGAGTATCGGAACAATAGAAAAAATTGAGAAGAATGGAAAGGTTTCCGTGAATTATGGAATGTTTAAAACGCAGATCAGTGGAGATGAACTGGAACGGATTTAGTCTCTTGTAAACAGAACAAACCAATCAGATTAAAATAGATAAAAGCGTACGGTATATACTATATCTTAAAATAATAATAAAGTTAGCTACTACTTAGGTCATTTTCTCTCTTTACTTTTCAAGCTCTCGAGATGTTCCGGTAAAATAGAATTTTCTAAAACTGGATTTTCAAATTTATAGACACTCAATACACCAGATTGCTCATAATATGCGTGTTCAACTTCTGATAGAAACTTTATTCCTTGTTGTCTTAAAAGCATATAAACTTCATTTTCATCAATGTCATCTTCTGTGAAATTCTGTTTTAATAATTTTCCATTTTCCACCAATTTCATGACTTTGGGGTCCGTTACCTTTCGTATAGATTCGTATTTTATCCCTACGTAAACATATAACTTCTGAAAGGCTGCAATTAATGTAATCACTGTTATGGGGATAGAGAGTGGGATATCAGGATAAAACATGGCATCACCAACTGCACTTCCCATCGCAACTATCAATAAAACATCAGCACTACCCAAACCACCTACTACCCGCTTACCAATCCATCTGATCATAAAAATGGTATAAACCATAATGATAACGACTCGAAGAATAATTTCCAGGTAAATGAGGATTGTGAAATCTCCAAATAACATTTTCCAAAAATCAAACGTGTATTCGCTGGCCTCAACCATAGTACTATATTTTAAATTAAAATTTCTATCGGATTTAAAACCTATCAAATTTCAGGCAAATATTTTTCACCTTTTAAAAATTTATTATTTAAAACTGAATCTTTGATGGGTGTTTTAGTGCGACTGTTAAAAAATCAATCTCTTCCTTTCTTAAGAAAAAAAATGCAAAAGCTGAATTGCATATTTAACATTTACAAAAGTTTCTTAAAGAATATTACCTCAAAAACCGAAGGCTTGAAACGTACTAAAAATGAATTATTCTCATAATATTCAATAATTAGGTATAAAATATATTGAACACATAGCAATTATAGACATCTTCATACTTTTTTTACCTTAAGACGAAAGTATCAAGTACGAATAAATCTGGCAAAAACATTACGTAAATATTAAATAACTATCAAATATTAAGAATATTTTGTATACTTTTGGCAAAAATTTAATAGATGAAAAAAATAACGACTATTGCTTTATTCGTATTGACTGGTCTAGTTTACACGGTAAACGCACAGGATTACTCTTCGATTATCAAAGGGTATTTGGCGCAAAAAACCTCCAGCTTAAAAACAAATAGCAATACTTACAATGAGTGGGAAATTAATAATGTTGACCCGTCCACCTCTCTTAAAGCAACAGTTATCAATATTCAGCAAAAGATGAACGGCGTGCCTGTTATGTATTCGGACGCAGTTTTAGTATTGAGAGACGGAGCAGTTATTACAGAAAAAGATAATTTTTCACCATTATCTTCTGCAATGAAACAAAATAACTCAAAACCTTCTCTTAATATAAATGATGCAATTAATATCACACAAGGTAAAAACACCATCAATAATGAAAAGGTTGATGGTCATCTTGTTTATTATCCACTAGACGGTCAATTGGTTTTGTCCTGGAGATTGGGCTACCACAGCGGAGATCTTGAAAAAATGACGATTGTAGATGCCAATACCGGATCTGTCATTCACGATGAAGTAACTACTATTTCCTGTAATTTCCGTCACGATGAAGTTGACCATGGCAATGCAAATCTTAATACTCTTAACTTAAAAAACGAAAATACAGAATCATCAACTCAACTAAAACAAGCAGCTGCGACCGCAAGTTATAACGTTTTTGCTTTTCCACTTGAAGCACCCACTTTCGGACCTCGATCTTTGATCAGCGATCCGTGGATGACCACTTCTTCGCCAATCGGGTGGCATAATGATGGGGACAATTCCTACAATACAACTAAAGGAAACAATGTATATGCCTACGATGATTCTTCGGGTATAAACGAACCAGGAAACTCGCCGTTTGCTGCTAATTTAGTGTTTAATTATCCACTAAATATTAATGAAAATGCACAGAATTATAAAGATGCTGCGATCACCAATTTATTTTATGTAAATAACATGATGCACGATGTTTTTTATAGTTTTGGATTTACTGAAACAGCAAAAAACTTTCAAAATTCAAATTTGGGAAAAGGCGGAACTGGTGGTGATTATGTAAGAGCAGAAGCTCAAGATGGAGGAGGATTAGATAACGCTAATTTTGGACCAGGTTACGAAGGATCATCAATCTTATATCCTAGAATGCAGATGTACCTTTGGAGTCCAAAATCAATTCAAAATATTTTCATCACCTCACCTGTAGCTGGAGTAAGTAGAGATATTGCAAGCAAATTAGCTTCGTTTGGTCCGTCTCTAGAAAGTCAACCAGCAACTGGAACCTTAAAACTGGCTCAACCTGTAGATGGATGTACTGCGCTTACAAACGGCGCTGCTATTAATGGAAATATTGCCCTTGTAGAGCGTGGCAGCTGTAATTTTGTCATGAAAGTAAAAGCTGCGCAGGATGCTGGAGCGACCGCAGTTGTCATTTACAATCCACTGGCAAGTTCTACATTTGGACCAATGGGTGGCACAGATACTACAATTACGATTCCTTCAATTTTGATTAAAAATGACGATGGCGATTACCTAAAATCATTGATGACCTCTCAAACTGTAACTGTTAAGTTAGAAGATGATAAAACCCAATATAAATATGTGGATGGATCTCTCGACAACGGTATCGTAATCCATGAATATGGTCACGGAATTTCCAACAGAATGACTGGAACAGGATATGGTTGTTTAAGCAAATCTACCTCTGCCGAACAAATGGGAGAAGGATGGTCTGATTATTTTGCAATGATGCTTACGTATCAACCAGGTGCTACAGCACAAGTTGCGAGAGGAGTTGGGACTTTTGCGACAGGCGAAGCAACGACTGGTGGCGGAATTAGACCGGCAAAATATTCCCCTGACTTTGCTATTAATAATTATACCTATGCAGATACCAATGCGATGTCCTACCAAGACACCAACAATGTAACCCAAATCGATGTACATAGTGTGGGATTTGTATACGCTACGATCTTATGGGACATGACATGGAAAATGATTGACAAATATGGTTACGCAGCCGACGTTGTTAACAATAGAACGGCTGGAAACGCAAAAGCATTGCAACTTGTTGTTGATGCTTTGAAATTACAAGGATGTAATCCTGGTTTCATAGAGGGTCGTGATGCCATCATACAAGCAGACGCCCTAGCTAATGCTGGCCAAAACGAATGTCTTATCTGGGGTGCGTTCGCAAAAAGAGGAGTTGGAGTAAATGCGGCAGCAGGGAATAAAAAGTTGATTACCGACCAGGTCGAAGATTTTACTTATCCAGCGAAATGTAAAGCTGAATTATCTGCAACAAATGTGTCACTTGAGGATAGTAAGTTAACCCTTTTCCCGAATCCCGCTACAGATGAGTTCTACATAAAAAATGGTACGGTAAAAGAAAAACTTTTGGTAACGATCTATAACATGTCCGGAGGACTGGTTAGTAAAACCTATGTTAAAGACGGAGAACCTGTTAATGTAAGAAATTTAACAAAAGGGGTCTATCTCGTAAATATCGAAGGATTAAACTTTAAAGCAAATGAAAAAATTATCATAAATAATTAAACACTCAAAATGAAAAAAAATCTATTATTATTACTAACGATCTTCGCATCGTTAGTAATTAATGCGCAAATTACCATTGGAAACGGAACAACTTTCGGATCTGCACCATTTACAGGATCATATAGTTATTCCTATTCGCAGAGTATTTATTTGAAAAGTGCGATCGGAGCTTCTGGTGCAATTACAGGTCTTCGCTACAAGTCAAGCAGTTCTACAGCGATGTTTAACAACACCAATAAAATACAGGTTTGGTTGGGACATACTGCAAAAAGCGTGTTCTCCAACAGTACTGACTATCTTCCTACATCAGGTATGACCAAAGTTTTTGATGGTACCCTTACTTTTTCGGCCGGAGTTACCACAATTAATTTCAGTGATTCATTCACCTACAATAATGTTGATAACCTTGTTATAGCAGTGAATGAAATAGCACCAAACTATGGAAGTTCTTCGGATAAATTCTCAAGTACTTCAGCTCCTGCATTAAGCACTATACAGGCGTATTACCTTTTCGGAGGAAGTGTTATAGATCCTACTAACATAGCAGCAGGCACTTCAAAAGCATCGTATAGCTATCTGCCTAATGTGACACTTTTAGGTCTTACAGCACCAGCAGTTGCCCCACAATGTACGACAGTAACATCACCTGCGAACGGTGCGACGAATGTGGAATTTTTACCTAAAATAGATTACAATTCATCAGCGGGTGCTACAAAATATTTTGTAACTGTAGGAACTACACCCGGCGGTAATGATATTACGAATCATTATGATAATGGGACTTATTTGGATTATTTCTTTGCAGAAGGATTAGATCCTGAAACTACTTATTATGTTACTATTAATCCTTCAAATAGCAATGGTGAAGCTACAGGATGTAGCACGAGTTCGTTTACAACAGGAGCTGCAGTGGCAAATGACAACTGCTCTACGGCAGAAGCAATCACAACTTTGCCGCTTATCAAAGCTGTAGATGCAACTTATTCAAGCAATAATGGAGGTTATGTTTCTTGCGACGGAATAGAAGTAGCCAATGATGGAGTATGGTATTCGTTTTTGGGTACTGGAGAAAAAATAGAAGTTAAAGTTAAAGCGACAGAATTTTGGGATCCCATGATTGTTGTAAAAGAAGGTACCTGCGCTGCAACTTCATGTGTAGTAAGTGTTGATGAAACCGGATATCAAGGTACGGAAACAGGAACTTTTGTAAGTCAGGTAGGAACTATGTATTATATTAATGTTGGAAACAGAAGCCTAATCGACTTTGCAGAAGGCAAATTTGACTTAAGTGTGAAATCTTTAGGAAATATGGCTACCGATGAATCAGGCAGTAACGCACACTCAATATCGATCAATCCAAATCCTGTACAAGATCAACTTAATATGAAAGGAGATCTATCTTCTTTCAACGGGTATCAAATTTACAGTATCAATGGACAAATGGTACAGCAAGATAACCTTAAACAGCAAAAATCGACTTCTGTAGGAAAACTTGCTGCGGGAATTTATTTGTTGAAACTAAATGGGTCTTCAGATTCTAAAACAGTAAAATTCATTAAGAAATAAGTATTAATAATATTAAAAGGGCCCTCTAAGTTTTCTTAGAGGGCTTTTCGTTTTTAAAGAAACTTATAAATCATTCTATAATTATATCTAAAAGAGGCAATTCATTCCCGATTAAGTTACGGTATGATGACCATTACCTAATTTTCGTTCCTCAAAGAAGAAATCAACCTAATTATAAAAACCTGCATGAGTAGCAAATTAGAATTAAGAGAACCGTTGGAAATACCTATTTCAGAAAGCAATTCTGAAATAGAAAGATTTCAAAACCAAACTTTAAGACCTGTTTTAAAATTACAAAACGAACTTTATTTAGCTTTGTTTAAAACGTACGCCGAAAGACAAAAAGTTGATGCCGTTACCCTGAAACCAGAAAAGAAAAAGGTATTTATCGAACAAAGTCTTCAAAAAGATAGTGTTCTAAAAAACACCATGATCGGAATGACCATTGGAATGTTTAACCAAGAAGAATTAGAAAGATACAGTTTGGAAAGCAAGGATTATAACAAAAGAATCATCACGATGTTGATTGAGCGGATTAAGAGTCAGTTGAAATAAAGATTAAAATCATAGTATTACAAAAGAATAATACTAATTAAAATTTCTACAAAATTACTCAAAGTGATCCTTGATTTCGTACTCTTTCTTTAAAACCTCTAAGAACGCTTCTTTATTCAAACCTTTGTTTGATTTAAAATCAAGATTAATCAAGACATCGTCCACGTAATATTTGTTCTTTGAGTATAAGGAATCAAGTAAATGTTGCATTGAATACTGTTCTAAATGTATCACATTCAGCCTATTTTGAGTACTGTCAATTTTGAAAACCTGATCTTTTTCTTTATCGAAAAAATGCTTTTCATCGATTGAAATCTGATACTCCGATGTTTTTTCAGTGTACGACTGCATAAAAACACTTAATACCACTGGTAGAGCGATCACAAATAAAAAGTTCCAGGACCAATGGTATATTACGCCAGACAAAAAATTTAATCTCACCCGAATAAATGAAATGATTAAACCACCTGTAAGCTGTGAAATAACCAGTAATGGAGATAAAATATAGAATAAAGTACTATCGTTTGTAAAGTTACTGATATGGACTAAACCAAAGCAGATTACAGGAATATAAACCAAAAACGGAAATATCTTATCCCACTCTTTTCTCGTAAAAAGAATGCTTTTCGTCTTGGTAAATCTCATAAAATACCGGAACATGATTTCTTCAATGACAGGAACGATAAGAACCCAATATAATATTGAATTAAAAAAAGTATCTGCATAGTCGAAGCGATCTTGCTTTATAGGCGTAATTTCATTAATCAAATACATCAATGGAAAAATAACAGCCAATGATATCGCGATTTCAAAGCCTAATAAAATTAGAATAAATTGAAATTTATTTTTAAAGTTGAGTTTTATTTGCTCATCGTTAGGTCTGCGTAAGAACTCGTACAGGTCCGTAAGAATGATCTTTATTGTCATTTGTGAAAAAAATTATATCACCATTTGTTCTAAACTCAAATCTAATCTAAAAAAAAATCACCTACTAAATAAAGTAAGTGATTAAATTAAAGTGGTCTCTCCAGGAATCGAACCAGGGACACATGGATTTTCAATCCATTGCTCTACCAACTGAGCTAAGAGACCTTTCGTTAATTGAGTGGTGCAAAAGTAATAACTTTATCCTAAACTCACAAATCATTAATGAGATATTTTAATAAAAAAACCTAATATTATTGATTATCAACGCTATTATTTTCTTCGCGCTGTATTTGCTCACTCATTTCTTCCAAAACAGGCTTGATAGTACTCTCTGGCAATTCACTAATTCGAATGTACATTAAGCCATCAATAGCGTCATTAAAGCTTGGATCTACGTTGAAAGAGATGACCTTTGCATTTTGCTTGATATATTTTTTAATTAACACAGGCAAGCGCATTTCTGGTTCGAGATCATCGATGATTTTATCCAGTTTATTTAAATCCGCCTCGACCTCATCAAAAAACAAGTGCTTGTCCCGGTCTTTTAATTTTACCTTAAACTCATGTTTAGGGTGTATATATTGTGCAACTGCTGAATCATAATAATGTGACCGCATAAATTCGATCATTAAAGACTTCGAAAACTCCGAGAACTTATCTGAAATACTTACGCCACCCATCAAGAATTTATGTTCAGGGTTCCTTAAACAAACATGCACGATCCCGCGCCATAAAAGAAATAAAGGCAATGGCTTCTGCTGATATTCGGAAGAGATATACGCCCGTCCCATTTCGATCACTTTGCGAAAGAAAGGGCGAAGCTCAGGATCAAATTCGAAAAGTGAACTTGTATAGAAACCATCAATACCATGTTTCTTCATCACTTCGTTTCCTAAAGCCATCCGATAAGCACCTGCTAATTTTCGTTCTTTATTATCCCAAAGGAAAAGATGGTGATAATGCTCATCATATTCGTCTAGATCAAAAGGTAAATTACTCCCTTCTCCTATTTTTCTAAAAGTTAACTCCCGCTGCCTACCAATTTCCCGCATGATGGAAGGAATCTCATTATAAGAAGAGAAAAAAACTTCATATATTCCGTTTCGGAAAAGCATTTTGTCTTTTTTATATAATTCATCAATCTCTTTAATAATATCTTCCTGTGGAGTTTCATCAATGATGTTTTGCACCACATTTTCTTCCTTCATTAAAGGGAAATTTAATTTCAAATTTGGGATATTTAAGCGGTCAGCCAAGGACTTTCGCTTTTCATAGTAAGACTTTAAAAGGTAGATTTTCTTCTGTAGGAATTCACCCATCTCTTCCACAGAATCATGATCCTCCAAAACCTTTACCGAAATGGGCTTACCAATACGGACTCGAATCGGTTTTTCGCGCTTATTCATCATTTCAGATGGTAATAAAATCGTTTGTAAGTCGGGATGAAGTTTTGCAAGTTGATAAAAAAGCCGACTGTTCTGCGCGTGGAAGTACATGGGAACAACAGGAACTTTTGCCATTTTAATTAATTTCAAAGCTGGCTTTTGCCACTCTTTATCGAGAATTTCCCGGAATTCATTGTTCATATTAGAAACTTCTCCCGCGGGAAAAATTCCAATGCAACCTCCATTTTCTAAGTGTTTCAATGTTTCCCGCATTCCCGCAGAACTACTCTTCAACTCTTTTCGGTTCTCAAAAGGGTTCACAGAAATTACGTAAGGTTTCATCGGAACTATTTTCTCCAATAAAAAATTACCCATGATTTTAAAATCAGGTCGAATTTCCGTGAGAATTTTAGTCATTAAAATACCATCAATCGCTCCAAGAGGATGATTAGAAACCAAAATAAAAGGGCCCGTTTTGGGTATTCTTGCTAAATCTTCTTCAAAAACAATATATTTTAGGTCACGATACCGCACAAACGAATCGAAAAAATCTTTTCCTGTCTTGTCTTTCAGAGCATCATACATCTGATTGACTTTATCTATTTTCGTAAAACGCATGAGTGCTATGGCAGCGGGATTTTTCAGAAAACCCAGTCTAGACAATCCTGACGCTTTAATCAAATCACTTTTAGATATTAGGCTCATAAGCAATTAGTTAGTTACCACTTGGACTGTTTTTTGAGAAATCTGTTCCAATAGTACGTTTTTGTTTTGATAAATTTTATTTGAATCCTCTAAATTAGCATTTCTAATCGTATAGAGGGAAACACTTTTAATAATTTCAGTTTTGAATTCCTGCTGAAGCTCTTTTTCTAGTTCATCAATTGAATCATAAATATCTTCTACACATAAATCTAATGAAATAGCAGAATTCTGCATCAATGAAATTTTGATTTTGTTTTTAGCGAGAAGAGAAAAAATTTGACTTAAATGATCTTCTGCAATGAAGGAAAAATCTCGAGTAGCGATTCGCATTAAATGCTGATTCTCCTTTAAAATAAAAGATTCTTTGTCACTTTTACTTTCATTAGACCCCACTCTTGTTCCTGGATTTAAAGGTTCTAAGAAAGATTTAACATAGAAAGGAATCTTTTTCTGCTGAAGAGGCTGAAGAGTCTTTGGATGAATAATAGACGCGCCGTAATAAGCCATTTCTATTGCATCTTCATAGGAGAGGTGCGTAAGCAGGGAAACGTTATCAAATTTTCTTGGGTCTCCAGTCATCACTCCCGGCACATCTTTCCAAATCGTCATCGTTTCTGCGTTCATACAATAAGCAAAAATAGCCGCGGAATAGTCAGAGCCTTCCCTACCCAAAGTAACCGTAAAATTATGATCATCTGAACCTATGAATCCTTGGGTAACATAGCATGTATGCTGATCAAAACCTGCCATCTTCTTTTCAGTCTCTTCCCAGTTTACATTACCTTCGCGGTAGTTGTGATCTGTCTTTATAAAATCACGCGCATCGCACCACTTGTTTTTAAACTGAATATCATTCAAATATTCACTTAAAATTTTTGAAGAAATTAATTCCCCACAACTTACAACCTGATCATAAACGAAATTATAATTTGGAGATTTATTTCTTCGCAAAAAAGATTCAATATCACTAAAGAAAAGTGAAATTTCAGCGAAAACGGAATGACCTTTTTCAAATAATTCTTCAGAAATCTCTAAATGTTTAAGTTTTACATTTTCAATTTCGGACTGGTAATTTTTTTTAGCAAAATAATTCTCCACTACCTTCTCCAAAGCATTGGTTGTTTTACCCATCGCAGAAACGATTAAAAGGCACCCTTCAAAACCCTGAGTTTCTAATACTGCTGCTACATTTTTCACACTTTGCGCATCTTTTACCGACGCACCACCAAATTTAAAAACCTTCATCCAAATATTTATTTATCAATTAATTATTCCGTTAAGAGTTGCAAAACATTTTAAAAATTGCAAGGATCAAAATTATTAATTTAGAATGAATAAAAAAAACGACTGGCTAATTCTCAGTACAAACCCTCTTTTTAAAGACTTTTTTTAAACATAAATAGGCTCCACTTTTAAGGAACTTCATCAAAGACCTGCCATTTATTAAAAAACAAATACCCTTTAATCAAAAGAATTTTCCGAAATTTGTAAAAACCCAAAAAGTAAAAAAATGGAAGATCAGTCGTTTCAAACCCTTGGTGAATTTATTATCGATAAACAGGAAGATTTCATGTATTCTACCGGTGAGCTTTCTCGCCTACTGAGTGCTATTCGTCTCGCTTCCAAAATGGTTAACCGCCAGGTAAACAAAGCGGGAATTGCTAATATTATCGGAAAAGCAGGAAATGATAATATTCAGGGTGAAGCGCAACAGAAACTAGATGTTCTTGCTAATGAAATTTTTATAGAAGCATTATCTCAACGTGAAGTCGTTTGTGGAATAGCTTCTGAAGAGAATGACGATTTTATGCAAATAAGAACGAGCCACAATGCACATTTGGGTAAATATGTAGTGTTGATCGATCCATTGGATGGTTCTTCTAATATTGACGTCAACGTTTCTGTAGGTACTATATTTTCAATATACAGACGAGTTTCAGAACCAGGAACACCTGTTGTTTTAGAAGACTTTCTACAAAAAGGTGTAAATCAGGTTGCAGCAGGATATGTAGTTTACGGATCATCCACAATGATTGTCTTCACCACCGGAAATGGGGTTAATGGCTTTACGCTTGATCCAAGTTTAGGAACCTATTACCTTTCTCATCCGAATATGCAGTTCCCCAAAAGCGGAAACATTTACTCGATCAATGAAGGTAATTACGCTAAATTCCCGCAAGGAGTAAAAAAATATCTAAAATATTGTCAGCAAGAAGAGGGAGACCGTCCTTACACCTCCCGCTATATTGGTAGTTTGGTATCTGATTTCCATAGAAATATGATTAAAGGAGGTATTTATATATATCCATCTACTTCACAATCACCGAATGGTAAACTTCGATTACTGTACGAATGTAATCCTATGGCTTTTATTACAGAACAAGCTGGTGGAAAGTGTACTGACGGCTTTCAAAGAATTATGGAAATTGAGCCAACAGAACTACACCAAAGAGTCCCTTTCTTCTGTGGAAGCACTACAATGGTAGATAAAGCCGAAGAATTCATGAGAGAATTGGAATAAATGAATCGGTATAATTTTCATCAAATTAAATTTCGTTGGAAACAGTTGAAATCCTACCAGCAGAATCTTCAGATCATAAACTGTTAACTCAAATAACTTTTGAGGGAAAAGGTTTTTGGGGTTATTCACAAACACAACTTTTAAGCTGGAAAAGAGATTTAACGATTACTTCTGAGTACATTGAAGAAAATGAGATTTATAAATTACTTTTAAACGGAGAAATAATCGGCTACTATTCTTATTTAATGGTAGCTGAGATGGAAATTAAATTAGATTACCTTTTTCTTTCTCCAAAATATATCGGTAAAGGTTATGGAAAGCTACTGATGCTGGACTTTTTATTGAAAGTGCAAGCTGAAGCTCCAAAACGAATCACCTTAGAGGCTGAGCCTCAAGCTGAAAATTTTTATAAAAAATTCGGATTTATAACCTACGGTAAAAGGGAGTCTTCAATTAAAGACCGATTTCTGCCACA
This sequence comes from Chryseobacterium sp. SNU WT5, assembly GCF_007362475.1. Taxonomy (NCBI): domain Bacteria; kingdom Pseudomonadati; phylum Bacteroidota; class Flavobacteriia; order Flavobacteriales; family Weeksellaceae; genus Chryseobacterium; species Chryseobacterium sp. SNU WT5. Next base: position 2,176,255 of record NZ_CP041687.1, on the reverse strand, counting down.
GATGAAATTAGACCTGATCTAAAAAACATACTTCTCACCAATTCTTGATCGTATAAGTCATGAAAAAAGCCACATTTAAACAATATCTTTTAAATTTCAAACAAGCCAGTGGGACTTCACGCGGAATTCTTACTACCAAAGAAACCTATTTTCTTGAAATTACCGAGAACGATAAAAAAGGAATTGGAGAATGTGGGATTTTCCGTGGATTGAGTTATGATGATGTTCCTGAATACAAAAACAAACTGGAATGGCTTTGCAATCATATAAACGAAAGTAGAGAATTTCTTCAAAAGGAGTTGCTTCATTTTCCCTCAATTTGGTTTGGTTATGAACAAGCTATTTTGAACCTGAAAAATGGTCACGATATTTATTTCCCGAGTACTTTTACGGAAGGAAAATCTTCTATAAAAATTAATGGTTTGATTTGGATGGGAACTGCAGATTTCATGCAACAACAGATTGAAGATAAATTAAATCAAGGATTTGACTGTATCAAATTAAAAATTGGTGTTGACTGGAAATCTGAAAAAGCTATTCTAAAACAGCTTAGAAAAAAATTTCCTAAAGAACAATTAGAATTACGCGTTGATGCTAATGGTGGTTTTAGTTATGAAGAAGCCCGAGTAGTTTTGCAGGAACTCTCGGAATTGGAAATCCATTCTATTGAACAACCAATAAAAGCAGGTTACATCAAAGAAATAAGTGCCCTTTGTTCTATCACTCCGACCCCCATAGCATTGGATGAAGAACTAATAGGAATTGTAAATTTCAAAGACAAAAAAGAACTTTTAGAAACGATTAATCCACAGTATATTATTTTAAAACCTTCATTGGTTGGAGGGATTTCTGGCACTGATGAATGGATTTCCTTAGCAGAAAATAATGAAATTGGATGGTGGATCACTTCTGCACTCGAAAGCAATATTGGCCTAAACGCCATCGCACAATATACATTTACGAAAAATGCAAAAATCCCACAAGGTTTAGGAACCGGCGGATTATTCACCAATAATTTAAAAACCCGTCTGGTTTTGCACGGCGATCAATTGATGATGAGTTAATTATTTTTCAAAATTTAAAATCCGTGATCTGGTTGAAGAAAATGAATTTTTACCACAAAAGAAATAACAGTTTCATCACCCTTTTAAAATTCTTTTCTTTTTTTAGTTTAAAGAATTTATAAATTTTTTCAGCTGGAATGCAGAATATGTTTCACAATAATCTCTGCATGAATTCTTGAATTTTCGATAAACCAAAGATGCGTATCTTTACCGCCACAAACTACTCCCGCTAAGTACAAACCAGGGACATTAGTCTCCATGGTGTTCTCATCATATTGAGGTTTTAAGCAATCTCCCTGTAAATTTATTCCGGAGTTTTTAAGGAACTCAAAATTAGGAAGATACCCTGTCATTGCTAAAACATAATCATTTTCAATTTCATGAATATCCTCTTTCTCATCTTTAAATATAATTGAATCCGGCGTAATTTCTAGAAGATCAGCATGAAAATGAGCTGAAATACTCCCTTCATTAATCCTATTTTCAATATCAGGTTTCACCCAGTATTTTACACTTTTCGAAATCTCAGCATGGCGAATAATCATGGTAACATCTGCTCCTTTTCTATACGTTTCCAAAGCAGCATCAACCGCCGAATTACTGGATCCAATTACAGCGATTTTTTGTTTTGCATACGGATAAGGTTCTGAATAATAATGTTTTACTTTCGGCAAAGTTTCGCCCTTAACATTCATCAAATTTGGAATATCATAAAAACCAGTTGCAATAACTACTTTTTTAGCAATGTATTTATTCTTGTTCGTTTGAACTAAGAAATTTTCTTCCTTTTCAATTTTTAAAACCGCTTCATATAAATTGATATTAATATCACGCTGACGGGTAATACCCTGATAGTATTCCAATGCTTCTCTCCTGCCGGGTTTTGGTGCAGTAGAAATAAAAGGAATATTGGCAATTTCCAATTTATCAGCTGTGGAAAAGAAAGTCATGTACAATGGATAATTGTAGAGGGAATTCACAATGGTACCTTTTTCTAAAATTAGATAAGACAAGCCAGCTTTTTCCGCTTCAAGTGCGCAGTTTAATCCTATAGGTCCACCGCCAATTATTACAAGATCATATAAAATCATTATGCAAAGATATTGAACTGAAATTTCCTAATGCTAAACCTCATTGCTAAAAAATTAATTTCCGATGAATCCAATATAATCTATGAGAATAATTTTGAATATTGCACAATTTATAAATTGAAATAACCTCACTATCAATTTCTATCTTTTACTAAAACCCATCCTGTAAAAATCCGCCCATCAGCCAACGTAAGCACATACCAATAAGAATCGGTAGGAACGACCCTCGACAGCGTTTTACCATCCCATTCCAAACGGGTAGCACTCTCCTGCTCAAATATTTTTTCCTGCAATCGATTGTACACTTTTAAGTTCGTTTTCGCTCCCTCGAAAACATTAAGATCATCAATAATCCAGGTATCATTGATACCATCATTATTTGGAGTGAACACGTTTTTGATGTTTAATATCAAACCTTTTTTAATAACTCCAATACAATCAGACCCCTCAAATTTCACATAAAAAGTAGTAACTCCGTAAGGTAAATTATGGAAGATATTATTCGGTTGGTAATTACTGCCGTCAATAGAATACAAGATTTTCTTACTTCCGGTCGCGATAACGGTGTAGGAGTTTCCGCTTGCTACAAGATTGGTAATTATTGGAACTTCGTACATGATAACATTAAAATTGGTTGTGAATGTACATCCATTAGAAGATGTTACATTAATCGTATAAACCCCTTCAGTTCCTACATCATGTAATTCATCGGTTACCGAAAGAACTTTACTCGTAGGATTCATCCATTCATAATTTACGATATCAAGATTAGAGAAATCAGGATCGATATTTACAGTACCATTCGGACAGAAATAATAGTCGGGTAATCTAAACATCGGTGTTTTTTTGAGACTTAAATTAATTTCAACCAGGTCGGGACAGAATCCCGCTGTATTTACTTTAGCATAAATCTTTTTGGGTCCTAAATTTTCATTAAACAGATAATCTTTTGGATTGCTAATTTTATTGGAATTATTATTAATATCTACAATCGTAGGGTAATATTCAAAAACACCATTATTTTTATAAATTGTACTTTCATATTGTGTTAAATCAACACTTTGCGATCCATCATTCCCATCATCACAAATTTCTGCAAAGAAAGGTCCAGCATTATCAAATATAATTTTATTACCGAATGTTAAATCTACCGATGCCGTATCAAAACACCCTGGAATATTTTCAACACGCATCCAGATTCTCGTCGTTGTTGGTCTTAAACTTAAAGATTCCGGATTTTTGATGGGATTGATATTCTGATTAGCATCTGATTGCGTATAGAAAAAACTAAAAATATTATCTGCACTTTGGGTGTAAACCATCCTGGACGTAAAATTCATTAAATTAACATCATACAAACCATCGAGGTTCTCATCGCAGAGATCAGGTATCGTTGATATTTTTGCTTTTGGCGGCAAATAAGTCTGTAATTCAATTGGCGCAATAGAATAGCAAGTACTAAGTTTTGAAGTAAACCTAGCCCAAACAGTTGTTTTTGAATTAATTGTAACTACAGGAGCATTAATTCGCGTAGAAGGGATTCCTGCATTAGCTTCACCGTCAGTTCTGTAATAGGTAACCTCTAAATCCCCAAAGCTATTAGAATTTTCGCTTTGTACAAATAATTGAGGAATAGCATCGGGCAAATTAAACGATTCATTCAGATTAAATTCATAGTCACATTTTTGAAGAGCTGCTTTTTTTACAACGATTCCGGGTAGAAAATTTAATTTAATATTGATTGTACTTACAGAGTAACAACCTCCGACTGCAGATACTTTTGCGTAAACCTTCCCTGCTCCTGGAATAATATAAGAAGTTGGAGAAGCTATTAATCCAGATAAGGATTGATTCGAATCATTATATCCAGTAAAATATTGAAAAGTAACAGGTTCTGATCCTGCGTATATCTTTGATTGAAACTTGGTCAAATCGACAGGTTCGTAACCATCATTATTATTATCACACACCGCATCTTTTACGATATCAACCGTTGTTTTTAAAATGGGTGTTGCGCCCAGACGAATTGTGATTTCAAATACATCTGAGCAACCATAGGATTGAATTCTGACAAAGAGTTTAGCAGAATTTTGTACATTGAAAATACTGATAGCATTTAAGTTTTTCTGAGCATCAGCTAAAGTCGTAAAATAAGAAACGGTTGCGTTCTGATTTCCAGCAATCTCTTTGCTTATGGATGATAGGGTGATTACCTCTTCTCCATTGTTATAGAAGTCACAAATTTCAAACTGAGTTTTAGCAATAATAACATGAACTAAATTAATGGTCAATGCCTTTATCGCATAGCATCCTGTTGCATCTTCAAATCGAACATAAAAGGTTTTAGTTACAAAATTCCCATTTGTATCAATAATCTGACTATTAGAAATTGGATTTACATTGTCATCTGCATCTTTACTACTTGCGAAATATGTTGTTACAATTCCCACTGGCGAATCAATTAACATCTTTGGTGCGTAATCATCGATATTGATGCTGATATCCTGTTTCCCATCAAAACAAATATAAGCGGTTCTATCGATGGCTTCAACTTTAGTAAAAGTGATATTTAAATTCACTGTAGCGACACTAAAACACCCACCAGGGAATTCTGCCCGGACAAAAATAGGATACTGCCCTTCTTTCACCGTGCTAACTGTTGCTCCTGTTCCTGAATAAGCTTGTTCGTATGTTTTATAAAACCTCAAAGTAACAGTTGGATCTTTAGTAATTAAAGGACCTATAATTACCTCAAATTCGAAAGGCTCAGTCAAATCACGTTTGTAATCGCAAGTGGTATAACTGAAACTTATAGGAGTATTTAAAACCGGAGCAGGTACAAGATTGATCGTTATCGGTCCGAAAGTCTGGGTACAGGACGCTGTTTTATAATTGACATAATACTGTGAATTATCAACAATATTTGTGGTAAAGATTTCATTTAAATTATTATCTGCATCAGCCTGATTAAGAAAATAGTGGATTGTCCCATTAATAGGCGATGCAAATAATTTTGAATTTAAGGGTGAAAGCTGAAAATTATTTTCTACCCCATTATTATCTACATCACAAATACTAACTCTTGTCGCAAGTAAGCTTTTCGTTATTAAGTTTAGATTTAAAATAGCGGTCCGAAAACACGTTGGATCAGAAGGATTTTGCACCCGAACATAAAAAACCTTATTTGCAGTTAAATTAAAAGTTTTTGGCTGTTCATTGACGTTATTTTGTGCATCTGCAAGTGAATTATGAAAACTGAATTTTAAATTCGCAGGATTCTGAGGGGTCAGCTGTGCGATGTAGGCGTCAAGATTAACGTTTACTGAATTGGAACCACAAAAAACCTCAGTATGATTTTTTGCTAAAGGATAATCGGGTGCAAATGTTACGGAGGCTGTGTCTTGAAGTACTAAATTTTCATTTCCACAAATTGGATAGGTAATTTTCGCGGTATAAATTTCATTTTTCTCAGGGCACACATTCACTTGATCTCCAGTTCCCACTTGTTGATTACTGGAATTAAACCAGGCAATTTGCGGAACTACTGTTGCGCCATTCGGAGCAAAGATCCATGCTTCATTTTGAGTCTCCCATACACCAGAATTTCGATCTGGAGGAGAATACCCTAAATCTCTGTCTGTATTGATAATTCCTACAAGTGATTTGTTAAATTTTGCATCTGAACAAATTAGCGGTTTATTTTCGATAAAAATCTCTACGTTGTTCGACCCTTCAGACAATACGATTTGCGAGGTAACGGTTTGATCACAACCTAAAAGTCTTCCTTTATAAAAATTAACAATAAATTTTCGGCAAGGTGCTGTTCCGATAACACTGTAATAAATCTCTGAATCATTACTGTTTGAAAAAACCATATCGCTGAATACACCAAAAATGGCACTTTTGGGAAGACTAATACTTGGATTTAATTCATCTACATTCGGATAATTTACTTTTCCCAATTGTGCGATATCGAAAGTTATCACACCATTGCTGCCAATGATTACTTCATTATAATTCGTTCCAAAATAACAGAAATTGAATGGTAATTTTAATTTATCCGTAAAAAGATCATCTGCATTTGCATTTAGGGGAGTTCCAGAATTGAAGGCAGCATAAGGTGAAAAATTCGCAGGATCTACGCTGTAAGATGTTGTTTCTTTAAATGAGGGATACGCTACTTTCAGAGGTAGACAAGCTCCATTATTTAAAGGATAGGCACAATCGATTATAACATCTTCGTTCCCAAGAATATCTGTTATTTTTGGGACATTGCAAAAATCTTGACCCTCTAAAGATGAGGTAAAGAGCATGAAAGTGCATAATAAAAAAAATAATAATCTCCGCATTTGATACAGGCATTTTTTTTAGTTGGTTAGCTTTCAAAATTTGTGTTCTGTTTTTTTAAGACACGCCTGAATATATTTCAAACCTCATCTGATATGGAAATTAAAGAAGATCAATGGTTATTAAAAATAACCAATCACCCGTTCATCATTTTTCTTTAATAGTTCATGTAGGTGGGGAAATTACTACTATTTAATAAAATATGCGGCAATTTATTGTTAAAAAATATATTTATTTTCATAAAAATACATAATTCATGCCAATATCAGTAATCACAAAGATGAATTTTTAATGATTATATAGCAATAATCAAATATTGCTAACCAAATCATTTTTAAATAAATTAAAGACCTCCAATTATTTTGTAAGCAGAAGATTCAAGATATTTCATTTAAAATAACAATGAATTCTCCGAATAAAATCAATAAAACAATCCTCCTAAGAAATTTCATCAACTAATGTTTTATAAAAATATTCCCAGACAACTCTTGCTTTTTATTTTGCACACTTTTGCCTAAATTTGCTGAATGAACAACCCCATGGAAGAAGATAAAAAATCCCTTAATTTTATTGAGCATATTATAGAAGAAGATTTAGCCAATGGTTTACCGAAGGAGAAACTGCGTTTTCGCTTTCCACCGGAACCTAATGGTTATTTGCACGTTGGTCACACCAAGGCAATTTGCATTAATTTCGGTTTAGGCGAAAAGTATGGAGCTCCTGTAAATCTTCGTTTTGATGATACCAACCCTGAGAAAGAAGAACAGGAATTTGTCGATTCCATTAAAGCAGATATTGATTGGTTAGGGTTTAAATATGATCAGGAATTATATACTTCTGATTATTTTGAGCAATTGTATGACTGGGCTGTTCAAATGATCAGAGATGGTAAAGCTTATGTAGATGAGCAGCCGTCTGAAGAAATTTCGGCTCAGCGGAAAAACCCTTTCGAGGACGGAATAGATTCTCCTTTTAGAAACCGCCCTATGGAAGAAAGCCTGGCGCTTTTCGAAAAAATGAAAAATGGAGAATTCGAAGAAGGCGCGATGTCACTTCGAGCAAAAATCGATATGACCTCTCCTAACATGAATATGCGTGATCCCGTCATGTATCGAATCTTAAAAAGACCACATCACAGGACCGGTGAAAAATGGAAAATCTATCCTATGTATGATTGGGCCCACGGAGAATCCGATTATATCGAACAAATCTCTCATTCCTTATGCTCGTTGGAATTTGAAAATCACCGACCGTTATACGATTGGTATCTCGATCAAATTTATGATGAGAAGTCTCTAAGAAACAAACAAAGAGAATTCGCAAGAATGAATGTTTCTTACATGATCACCTCCAAAAGAAAATTACAACGATTAGTTGCAGAGAAAGCAGTTACAGGTTGGGACGATCCAAGAATGCCTACCATTTCGGGAATGCGAAGATTAGGCTTTACCCCTACTTCTATTAAAAACTTTATTGAAAGAGTTGGTGTTGCGAAAAGAGAAAACCTTATCGATGTGCAATTGCTTGAATTCTTCGTAAGAGAAGACCTTAACAAAATTGCCACAAGAGTAATGGCTGTTGTAGATCCAGTAAAGCTTGTGATTACCAACTATCCTGAAAATAATGAAGAATGGCTGGAAACGGAAAATAATCCTGAGGATGAAAATGCAGGAACCAGAGAAGTACCGTTTTCCAGAGAACTTTACATCGAAAGGGAGGATTTTAAAGAAGAAGGAAACAAAAAATTCTTCCGTTTGAAATTGGGCGGAGAAGTTCGGCTGAAATCTGCTTACATTATTAAGGCAGAAAGCGTAGATAAAGATGAAAATGGAGAAATTACTACTATTTATGCAACCTACGATGAAAAAAGTAAATCAGGGAGTGGAACAGAAGAAAGTTTGCGAAAAGTAAAAGGCACCTTGCATTGGGTTTCGGCAAAACATGCGATTCCGGTGGAAGTAAGAGTGTACGACCGATTGTTTACAACACCGCAACCTGATGCAGAAAAGGAAATTGATTTCATGCAGTTTATCAACCCGGAAAGCTTGAAGCTGGTACAGGGATTTGCCGAGCCTAGCTTAAAAAACGCAGAGATCGGACACCCGTATCAATTTCAAAGAATTGGCTATTTTACCAAAGATAGAGACTCTTCTGCAGAACAATTAGTTTTTAACCGAACCGTTACTCTAAAAGATGGTTACAAACCTGAATAGGTTTCTATAAATTACAATCAAAACTCCGAAATTATTCGGAGTTTTTTATTGTATCTGCGGTTTTCAACTAATTGATATAAAAGACATAGATTTTCTAGCGAAAGCAGAATTTTATGTTAATTACCTGTAAACAATCCTAATCTATTATAAAAATAAAAGGTCTATACAAAGAGGTTATAATTTTATAATTATCTTCGCACGGAATTTATATCATCATGAAAAAAATCACTGCCATTCTATTTTTGTTCCTGTTTCTACTGTCATATTCACAGGAAACAATTGATTTTCAAAATACCAGTTTCAAGGAAATTTTAGCGAAGGCAAAAAAAGAAAAGAAACTCGTATTTATGGATGCTTATGCTTCGTGGTGCGGTCCTTGCAAATTGATGGAAAAAAATATTTTTCCACTTCCTGCAGTGAAGGAATATTACAACGCTAATTTTATCAATGCAAGATTCGACATGGAGAAAGGAGAAGGTCGCGATATTGCTTTAAAATACGGAGTTCGCTCCTACCCTTCTTTCCTGTTCATCAATGGTGATGGAGAATTAGTGTTGCAAAACAGAGGATATATGGGAGAACAGGATTTTCTTACCATAGCGAAAGAAGCTAATAATCCAAAATTTGCCAATGCTTCTACCAAAGAACTTTTTGAGAAGGGTGAAAGTGATCCCGATTTCTTATTAAATATGATGCGACTTTATGCCCAAAGCGATTATGATTTGGCTAAAAAAGTTTCGGAGCGCTATTTTAACGTAAAAAAAGACCGTGAACTCACCAGAGATGATGTTGGAATGCTTTTGTATTTTCTAAAATCTCCAGCAGATCTTAACTACCAAGTTTTTAAAAATAAAAAAGCAGATATTGTCAAAGTAATGTCGGAGGATATTTACCAGCAATTCGATGTAAATATTAAGATCTCAAAGATTATGGAAAACTCTTTGGATCAAAAATCAGGATTGATCGATGAGGCTTATTTTTACAAAAATGCTGTTCCTTTGGTGAATCAGAAAGAAGCCGAAACCGCTCTTAACAGAATGAAAGTGATCTACTACGCTAATGCCGGAAATTACAAAGAGTATGAAAAAGCGGCTTTAGCTTATTATAAAAATTCAGAAGATTTCGATCCTCAAGAACTATTAAAACCCGCTTTTATCTTCAGTGAACATATCGAAACGAGAAGTTCTTTGAAAAAAGCAGAAGAGTGGGCTGAAAAATCAGTCATGAACTCAGAATCTGCTGAGAATACTTATATCCTGGCAAAACTGTATGCTAAGACAGGAAATAAAGATGGAGCAATAATGTACGCCGAAATGTCTAAGAACCTATCGCAACAACAAGGTATCGATGCATCTCCAGCCATTCAACTTCTGGAAACACTGAAATAAATTTTGAAAAATCCAATTGTTCTTTTCGCCATCATCTGCAGTGTTTTTGTGAATGCACAAAGTCAGGATTCCGTTCCCAAAAATCAATTGTATATTAAGGGTAACGCCCTTTTCCTTCCGCTTGGAATGCTGAATGCCGGATTAGAATACCAGTTAAAAGATAAGATTACGCTTCAAGCAGATGTATTTATATCTCCCTGGAAATCCCTTATGGGAAATCATGCCCAAATCTATATGGGAAATTTGGAAGGTCGTTACTATTTTAAAGAAGCTTTCCATCACTTTTATGTTGGAGTAAATATAGGAAGTGCCGTTTTTGACATGCAGAAGTGGAATTATATCAACACCAATAAATTTCAGAGAGGCTTCGCCATTCTCGCTGGAGCTACCGTTGGCTATCAGTTCCACCTGAGTGACCGCTGGAACATTGATGTTTATTTAGGTGGCGGTACCTCACAGGGATTCTATCACGGTTATGACGAATCTGATCCGGATCATGTATTTATTTATTACAATGATGACAGAAAATGGAATAAAAGTGGCGAATGGATCCCCTACCGCGGTGGCGTAATGATTGGCTATAAACTATAATTATGAATATAAAAAGTACCCGATACGCAATCATTGCAATAATCACTTTCATCATCTTATTTCTATATAACTATATAGGAAATCCAATGCCTGATAAAATTGAAAGAGCTTTAATGACTGCCTTTGCTGGCGTAATTGGATTAACTATTGGAATGTGGTTCGTTCATAGAAACTCCAAAGATGATACCCATCACGACTTTGACTGAGGCAACGGACCCTGCACATGGTCTCTTTTATTCTATCGTAAACTCTTCTATTTTTTATCGCATTATTAATATCTTTGCACCATGGTAAAAATTGGCAATATCGAACTGCCCGAATTTCCGTTGTTGCTTGCACCGATGGAAGATGTTTCGGATCCACCTTTTCGACGATTATGTAATTTGCATGGCGCAGACATGATGTATTCGGAATTTATTTCTTCTGAAGGACTTATACGTGACGCCATGAAAAGCATGAAGAAACTGGATATTTTCGATTATGAAAGACCAGTTGGAATTCAGATTTTCGGCGGGGACGAAGAAGCAATGGCACTTTCCGCAAAGATCGTAGAAGCTGTAAATCCAGATTTAGTAGATATCAATTTCGGATGTCCTGTTAAAAAAGTGGTTTGCAAAGGAGCTGGCGCTGGAGTTTTGAAAGATATTGATCTGATGATCCGCCTGACCAAAGCGGTAGTAAATTCTACCCATCTTCCGGTAACTGTAAAAACCAGATTAGGTTGGGATACAGAAAGCATCAACATCATGGAGGTTGCAGAGCGGCTTCAAGATGCTGGGGTAAAAGCTTTAACCATTCATGCCCGAACCCGCGCGCAAATGTACAAAGGTGAAGCTGACTGGAATTATATTCACGCGGTAAAAAACAATCCAAATATTGAAATTCCAATCTTTGGAAATGGAGATATTGATTCAGCGCAAAAAGCCTGGGAATATAAAAATAAATTTGATTGTGACGGCATCATGATTGGCCGTGGAGCTATTGGCTATCCCTGGATTTTCAATGAAGTGAAACATTTCTTTAAAACAGGTGAAATATTACCAGAACCTACCATTGCACAAAGATTAGAAGCCGTAAGACAACACGCAGAATGGAGTAAAGACTGGAAAGGCGAACGCTTAGGCTTAATAGAAATGCGACAACATTACGGTAATTACTTCCGTGGCATTCCTCATTTTAAAGATTTCCGCCGGAAGTTTCTGGAAGTTTTTACTTTAGAAGAAATGGATGGAGTGATCGAAGAAACCAATCAGTTTTACAAAAATTTTGAATTTGTGAATTAATTTAAACCTCTATTTTAGGAGCCAAGAAAAAATAAGAAGTAGCGTTTACCTTCGGAATTCGAAGCAAATGTCGGCTGATACTCTTCATTGACTCAATTAGTCGTATTCAAAAATTCCGGTATTAAACTTAGCCCTGATTGAACGGCCTGTTTGAGCTCTTTTTGCAGATTTTTTGTGTGGAATATGGGTGTGGGAAAATCTGGAAAAAAGCGAGTAGTGAAAGCAGGTTCCCGGCTCCTAAAAATCAATCATAATTTCCGTAACTTTTCCCATCTTTAAAGGACTAATCATATAAAATTAATTCGATGCTAAAAGCAGAAAATGTAACTAAAACCTATAACGCGGGAAAAAAAATCGCCTTAGAGGATTTCTCTATAGATGTTCCCGAAGGTAGTATTTATGGACTTCTAGGTCCAAATGGTGCTGGAAAAACCACTTTCATTCGGATTATCAACCAAATTACCCAAGCTGATTCTGGTGAGGTCTATATCAATAATCAGAAACTGAATCCTGAACATATCCGACAGATCGGTTATATGCCGGAAGAACGCGGTTTGTATAAAAATATGACGGTTGGAGATCAGCTTTTATACTTTGGTGAACTGAAAGGAATGACTAAAAGTGATGCATTGACGCAGGCAAAATATTGGTTTGAGCAGTTAGACATTGATCAATGGTGGAAGAAAAAACTAAGTGAACTTTCGAAAGGAATGGCGCAGAAAATTCAGTTTGTGGTTACGGTTTTGCACCGTCCAAAATTGCTAATTCTAGATGAACCGTTTTCGGGTTTCGACCCTGTAAATGCAAATATGATTAAAGATCAAATCCTGAATTTGAAAAGGAACGGAACCACCATTATCCTTTCTACTCACCGGATGGAAAGTGTGGAGGAAATGTGTGATTATGTAGCTTTGATCAACCAGGCAAAGAAGGTTTTGGATGGAAAAGTGTTTGATGTGCGCGAGCAATTCAAGAAGAATATCTTCAATGTGACTTTGGCAGACGTTAATATGGATTTATTTGACCAGTTTAAAAATCAATTTCAAATCAATAACTACAAAACTGAAAATGAATTGATTTCTTTTGATTTAAAAAATGACAGCGACCAAAACCTGCTGCTTAATCAACTGATGACCATCGGAAAAATCCGTTCTTTTGATGAAAAAATCCCAAGTATGAATGAAGTTTTCATCAATGCAGTTAGTGGGAATCAAAGTGAGAGACCAACATTGGTTCTTTAATTCTGAATTAAAATTTAATTAAACATTCATGAAAAATATATTTCTGATTACTAAAAGAGAATATCTCACGCAGGTCAAGAAAAAATCTTTTGTTCTTCTAACGCTCCTGGCGCCAATTCTAATGATTGCGTTCGGCGCTGTTATTGCCTTTATGTTCAAAGCGAATGAAAGCTCGAGTACCTTTAACGTGGTTGATAAAAGTGGCCTTTTTGTAGGCAATTTAAAAAGCACAAAACAGGTAAAATACGTTTTTGTTCCTGCAGAAAATGAGAAATCTCTTACGGCAACTTTAAAAGAAATGGACGGTATTGAAGGTTTACTTGTAATTCCCAAATTGGACAATGAAAATTACGATGCCTTACAAAATAACGCCAAGCTGCTGATCAACAAAAAGATAGGATTTGATACGAAAACAAAAGTAGCGTCCGATCTTTCTAAAATCATTCGACAAGAAAAGATTAAAACACTGGGGATTTCAGAAGATCAGATGAGAAATCTAGATCAAAATTTCGAACTGAATACCCAGAATATTGTAGATAATAAAAGCTCAGACAGTGATTTGTCTTTTGGCGTAAAATCGGGTTTAGCCATGGTTTTAATGTACGCTGTTTTCATGTTTATCATCATCTACGGAGTTCGAGTGATGAGAAGTGTTTTAGAAGAGAAAAATAATCGTGTGGTAGAAATAATTATCTCGTCGGTGAAACCATTTGAGTTGATGATGGGCAAAATTCTTGGTGTAACTTTAGTGGCACTAACACAGTTTACAGTATGGATCACAATGGCAGTGGTAGGAGCGCTATTTCTAAACACGGGTTTTAGTGCGATGAAGGATCAGATCCCTGGTGGACAATCTACAGAAATGATCCAGAAATTCGATTTTAAACAAACTGCCGGAGAAATTTCTCATATCTTATTGGATATGAATGTTCCTGTAATTATCGGTGTTTTTATCGTTTTCTTTTTGCTCGGGTATGTGTTTTACAGTTCAATGTATGCCGCAATTGGTTCTGCCGTTGATAATGAAACTGAAACCCAACAGTTTACAATGTTTGCGATCATCCCCTTGATGTTGGGAATGTATGGAAGCTTCACCATAATGAATAATCCGGAGGGTCCTTTAGGATTCTGGCTGTCCATGATCCCATTTACTTCACCTGTGGCCATGATTGCAAGAATTCCTTTCGGAGTACCGCCATGGCAAATTTTCCTGTCCATTTTCCTTCTTTTACTATCAACTTTATTCATGGTTTACATCGCGGCGAAAGTTTACCGTGTTGGAATTTTAATGTATGGTAATAAAGCGACGGCCAAGGAGTTATGGAAGTGGATTAGAAGTTAGGCTAGATTAATAGGTGACTAAGTTATTTAATAAAAATTCCTTTCAATGATTTGAAGGGAATTTTTATTTCTCAAAAAAAAAATTCTATTCTTAATACAGCTTTCATCATTTACTAAAATCGGTCTTAGAAAAAGTGAAATAAACAAAAGAGGTTATCTGGCATTTTTGGGCTTACAGTTGCGACAACGATTTGTGTTATATTCAAGAATTAGTGGGACCTAACAGCGGCAGAGTAGCGGAAATTTACACCCATGTAAGCACCAAAAGTTTATAACACATCAAAAGTCCGTTTGATGATTTATAAAGAAAAAATATATATCTTAGTGATTAGAAATAAGTCTTACGAATATCAGACAAATACCTACCAAATACGTTGTATTTGTCTGACGAAGTAAGACATATAAACAAGTTGGGAAAAATCGCCCTTTGGGACGATTTTTCCCAACGGCCAGCTCGGCTTCGCCGACTGCCGGGAAACCATCGTTGCTTTCGCACGACGTTCTCCCAACAGTCGCCTTTGACGCATTCCGAAAAGAAGTTTACAACTTCTTTTCAGAACGACGACAAAGCCGAGCTGGCCGTTAGCAGAAATTTAATTAAAATTACCATGAATAGATTGACCTTTACATTATTGTTCTTAATCTTTAATTCTGTTCAAGCCCAATATATTGAAAATGGAACTTACGTTGGTTTTGAACAAAATCCATTCTGCTATTCAGATACATGTAATATAGATTATGGAAAAATCCATTTACAGAAAAATCAAGTGTATTATAAATTAACACTAAATATCACTCAAAATAAATCGATATTGAGTAAAATTCCTGTTATATATAAAAATAAAAGGAAGCTGGTCATTGACTCAACTAGAGGAGGTTATTACCTGTATGAAGTAGATCAGTACAATAATAAAATTTATTCAAAACTGAGAAAAGCAAAATATAATCGTAAAGCAGGTAGTGGAATACCGAGATATGTAGATGCTAATTATAGTTTTACAAAGACAAAAAATGGCATTTTGATTAGCAATGAAAGAAATAGGAACATACTCTTAAGAAAATTAAAATAAACTTCTGCTAACAGTGTATTTGCAAAAAACGGGGTTGAGTTTTTCCTTTGAAAATTTGGTTTTTAATATCCGCAAAAATGCTTTTCATATTTCAATTTTCAGTAATTTAGAAATCTGAAAAAGCATTTTGCTCCAGGCGGTTTTCCTTATCACTTTTTGGTTTGCAGTAGCCCGTTCTTCGCAAATACCTTTTCGTTGGCTGTAATTTTAAAACAAAACTTCGTAACCAATTACGGTTTCCCGTAATGAAGCACAGAATTTTAGTTTTACATTAGCCAAATAAATAATTAACTAATCAAAAAAACAGATGGTAAGAAAATTTTTCCTTATTTCAACATTGACAATTATGTCAGTTGCAACTTACGGGCAAGACGTAAAAAAAGAAGCTGAAAATGTAAAAACAAAAATGGACGTTTTTGCATCCAAAACAGGAAGCATAACAAAATTTGTAGACACAAAACTTCCAAATCTAAAAGCAACTTATGGTTCAGCTCAAACTAGAATTAGAAAAATCACAAATGGAACAACTTCCGCATTCTTTTATCAAATAGAAAAAGAAGGAAAATATAGTAGCAATACTGCTTCAATTGAATACAGTGATTTGACAGAAATTCTGAAAGCTTTGAAAGTTTTAAAAACCGATGTAGCAAATGATGTTTCTGCAAATCCTGACTATATGGAAAATAAATTTGTTACTGTTGATGGTTTTCAAGTTGGTTATTTTATAAGTGGCGGAAAAGCCAGTTGGTACATAAAACTTGAAAAATATGGTTCAGATAACACCTTATTTATTGACAACGGAGATACTATTGAAACCGCTTTTACAGATGCAAAAAATAAAATAGACGAACTTAAAAAATAAACAAAATGAAGAAATTATTACTTTCTGCAGTAATTCTTGTTTGTAGCTTAACAATGAAAGCTCAAACTGTAAATGACACTCCACTAAAAGACATTGATGTTGAATACGTACAAATTGTTGGAACTTCCAAACTTTTAAGTACCAAATTAACCATCGAAATTGACTTTGGACAAAAAACAAAATTCTTTTCTTCTGGTAAAGAAACGATTGTAAAAGATTTTGACGGAAAAGCTGTCGATTTTAATTCAATGATTGACGCTTTGAATTTTATGTCGAAAAATGGCTACGAATTTGTAAATGCCTATGCAATTTCGGTTGGAAATCAAAATGTTTATCATTACTTATTGAGAAACAAAAAACACAAAACCGAATAAAAAAAACTACAGCCAATCGAGTAGACGGCTCCGCTCATAATCTAACGGAGTACGCCTCTCACACCACCGTACGTACGGGTCTCGTATACGGCGGTTCGTATCTTGATGGGTTAAGTGATAGATGAAGTTCTAACATGGCGATGTATGCACGTTTCTTTAGCCTTGAAATAGTGATTGTTGTTCCTAAAATAGGACTTTGTGCGACTGCCCATCCTCCTTTCCGAGTTCGGCTATATGCATACGCAAGGCTTTGGTCGATTCCTAATCGAATGAGGTTTTTCCTCTTCCGTTCGGGCTTCTTCCAATCATGCCAAATGCAATACCGCAGTCGGTTTCTCAGCCATCCGTCAAAGTTGAGGAGTTTTCCTTTGATACTTGTTCCTCGAAAATAGTTTAACCATCCACGCTGAACTTCGTTAATCTTTTGGATGCGCTCATCAAAACTTATCGGAGCGGTTTTTCGAGTGAGGGATTTTAGTCGCTCTTTCAATCGTGTCCACGCTTTCTTACCTACTACCAATTGGTATTTTCCCTTGTCCCCTTTCTTATATGTAGATTCGAATCCGAATCCCAGTAGTTCAAATTGTACTGGCTTTCTAACTCCACTTTTCTCACCATTAATAGTGAGTTTGAGTTTCGTTTTCAAGTACTTCTCTATGGCTTTTAGCGTTGCAGTTGCGTGGCTTTTATACTGGGTATAAATACTAAAATCATCTGCGTAGCGCACAAATCGAAGTTTACGTTTTGTCAATTCTTTATCCAACTCATTGAGCAGGATATTCGACAACAACGGACTTAAAGGTGAACCTTGCGGAACTCCTTTTCTTCGTTTGTGTAATTGACCATTGATTAGAATTGGAGCTCGTAACCATTTGCGGATTAAGCGCATGGTTATTGGGCATTTTACCTTTCGATAAAGTAAGTTAAGAAGGATGCAGTGGTCTACTTCATCAAAGAAGGTCTTTAGATCAATATCTACAATAAATGGATAACCTTCATGGATATGCTCCAACGCTTTACCAACTGCTTGGCGGGCGTTTTTGTTGGGTCTGAATCCATAACTGTGAACACTAAATTCCTTCTCGTAATGTGGCATCAAAACTTGTGATACCGCTTGTTGTAACACTCTATCGGTTACTGCTGGTATTCCTAAAAGTCGGGTTTTACCATTTCCTTTAGGAATCTCTACTCCAAGAATGGGTTGAGGAAGATAACACCTCTCTTTTATGGAAGAATAAAGTCGTGTTTTCTCTTTCCGAAGATAATCAGATAGTTCTTGCACGTTCATTCCGTCCACGCCAGCGCTGCCTTTATTCGCAATTACTTGCTCTAAGGCTCGTTGCATGTTGCGAGGATGTAATACTCTTTCAATCATTCTTGTTCTTTTACTTTAACCTGTTCCGCTTTCCCAAGGCTATTCCGTTTAACGGGAATTCCATTGTGAATTAAGAACCAAAATACGTTCAGTCCTTCCTTGGGTTGTGAGTCCTCCGATTTATTCATCGGCTCGTTGCTCCTAAGTACTATGACCTCTGCTGACTTCTTCGTTTTGCCAACTCGTGGCTACGAAGATCTCCCCAGGTAATGGCATCTTCTTTCACTCAATTCCTGCCGTATCTACATTTATGCACTTTTGTAATCTTAGGGCGTTACAATGATGTGCTTGCTTACCCATGCATAAATGCCTCCTATACGGTTCCTGTTCGTCAGTACCGAGTTTTGTAGTCTCGCTTCCTTCAGATGTAACCTCACGGTTACCACCCTTGCGACTTACTAATGGTTCAAGGCGTTACCCTCGCCCATAAGGGACTTGCACCCTCTAGATTAATTTCCTACTTTCGTAAGAGAAAGATGCCCATGCTGGGCACACACATCGTATTGGCAATAGGCGGGCTGAACGGCTTCGTATCAACGGAAGTGCAAAATTCAACTTCCGTTCTTCGATTGAAGTTCAGTGCTAAAAATCCCGCCCATCGCCAATACGCGGCACGTTGTGCGATATTTTGACCGAAAAAACCGAAAAATGAAAAACATATTAATTTTTGCTCTAATTTTTAATTTTTTATCTTGTAAAGCACAAGAATTTGAAAAAATATATGTTTCAAAAACAGATAATTCCGAACTGTACATTAATGATGAAAATTCTACAGAATTATTTTATTATAAATATTTACCAAAAATTAGTATCAAAGGCGTTTTAGTTATTATTCCTTCTGGTGGAGAACTCGTTGAAAATACATTAAAACAAATAACTCTTCAAAAAATAGCAGTTGAAAAAGGAATTATAGTAATTGTTCCATCAATAAATTGGGGAACAGATAATCGAGAAGCAGAATTCAAATTACTTGATAAAATTTTCAGTGAAATTGTAGGAAAGCATAAAGTATCGAAAGATAAATTTATAATCGGTGGACTTTCAAGTGGCGCAATGATTTCATTAACTTACGCTGAAAAGGCAACTAAAAATCCCGAAAAGTTTTTTCTAATACCAAAAGGGGTTTTTGCATTAGACGCACCTTTAGACCAAGCAAGATTTTATAAATATTGCGAAAGAGAAATCGAAAGAAATATTTATAAACCTGCGGTAGATGAAGCAAAATGGATGAAGAATAATTGGGACAGTATTTATGGAGGATCACCAGAAAAATTTCCAGAAAAATATATAGAAAATTCTATTTATTCTTATGGAGCAAAAGATGGCGGAAACGCAACGTATTTAAAAAAAATGCCTCTTTTAATGTTTACTGATTTAGATACAGATTGGTTAATTAATCAAAGGCATCGTGACTTAAATGATTGGAATGGAATTGATATAATCTCAATGATAAACCAATTAAGAATAATGGGAAATGAAAACGCTAGAGTAATCGTTAGTCAAGGAAAAGGAGTTAGATTAGACGGAACTATAAACCCACATTCTTGGTCAATTATGGATTCTGAAGTTTGCCTGAATTGGATAATTGAAACATTTGAAAAATAAAAAACATCGCACAACAGCGGCTTTGCAAGATTGCGAATTTTGTAGTTAATTCACGTTTTCGTTTCGCAAGAAATTTTATCTTAGCCGAAAATACTCGGTTACGAAGTTCGCAACCTCGCAAAGCCTCAAAACGTTGTGTGCAAGGCTAAACGACCTATTCATCCAAACTTTAGCAAACAATTTTTGAAATAGAAATGTAATATATTTACAATGCCAAAATGTTTTTTAAAACAACACTATCATGGACATTACAAATTTGCCAGAAGATTTATTTGAAAATAACTACACGGACACTTCAGACCTGCAAATTGCTAACTACGAGGCGTATAAACTTGTTTCCAAAAATAAGATTAACCTAAACAAAAATGTATTCAGTTTTTTGTTGGACGGACAAAAGGACATTCACTTTTCTAATGACATCGTTTCGATCGATGATACACAATCCTTGCTTCTTGCATCGGGGAATTTTTTAACAACAGAAATTGTAGGGGCAAATAGTTATAGTTGCCTACTCTTTTTCTTTTCTCAAAAAAACATTAATGATTTTTTATTGAAATATGGGCATTTATTTAACCCAAATGACTTAAATAAATCAGCGGCCAGTAGTCCCTATTTCCTTATGGAAAAAGACAATTTTATTATCCATTTTATTAATTCTATTCAACAAATTTATGGTTTGAATCAAACAATCTCTCAAAAGATTCTGGAATTGAAATTTGAAGAAATTATGCTGTATCTGGCTGATAAGTATGGGCAAAGTTTTTTTGTTTATCTACATTCATTATTAATCAATGAAAGAGAATTATCTTTTAAAATGGTCATTGAAAAAAATCTGTACACGAGTTTGAATATTGACGAGGTCGCTTTTCTGTGCAATATGAGTCTGTCTACTTTTAAGCGGAAATTTTTACAATTATATCAAGAGTCTCCAGGAAAATGGTTTCAACTAAAACGGCTCAACAAAGCCAAAAAATTATTGCTTAATAATGAAGCAAACCCATCAGAAATCTATATGGACTTTGGTTATGATAGCTTATCAAATTTTAGCACAGCCTTTAAAAATGAATTTGGTTACAGTCCAAAAAACATGATGAAAACTTGACCTTTTTTCATAAGTTTTTGAACTAAATAAAAAAGCACCACAAGTTTAAAGGTGCTACATTTGTTAAAACAAAATTGGTTTAATTTAAAAATAAAAAGACATGAAAAAATTAGGATTATTAGTTCGACTAGAAGCAAAAGCAGGAAAAGAAAAAAATGTTGAAGAGTTTATTACAAGTGCATTGCCACTTGCTAATGAAGAAGCGGGTACTATTACATGGTATGCGTTCCGTATTGACGCTTCTACATTTGGCATTTTTGACACTTTTTCAGATGAAGAGGGCAGAGAAGCACATCTTGGTGGTAAGATTGCAAAGGCGTTAATGGAAAATGCACCTGAATTGTTGGCTACTGCACCATCTATTGAGAAATTGGATGTTTTAGCGGCTAAATAAATACACCACAATTATTATAAAATGGCTGCCTGTCAAAGTTCTGTAAAGGAATTTGGACAGGTTGCCTTTGTTTACAAAACAGCTTGATAATAAATTAAGCTTAGACTGACGAAGAAACCCAGCACACAATAACTAAGCTTTAGCTGCGCTCTGTTCACTTCGTTCGGGTCGTTTTGTCTGCAAGAAATGAATTGATAAATCACCGAGACCTTTAAAAAATAAAAATTACGAAGTAAAGCCTGTTGAACGGAAGCTTCAGAGACCTTTAAACACCATATTTATAACCTTATGGAGTTGTCGTTTTTAGAATAGAGATCATCAAAGCAGTTTTTGAGAAGGACTGCTTTTTTTGTGGCTTTTGACAGCCTTTAAGAGTGGTCTAAAAAGACGGAGTTATTTAAGATATAATTACGTCTCCAGGAAAAATTTAATTACAATTGCGGAAAACAATAGTCGGAAAAAACATATCTTAGTGATTAGAAATAAGTCTTACCAATATCAGACAAATACCTACCAAATACGTTGTATTTGTCTAACGGAGTAAGACATATAAACGAGTTAGCGGTCAGGCTAAAAAACGACACAGACAATGAAATGTGAAAGTTGCAACATAAGAGAAATTGAAGTTGAAGAACTTGCGGACGAAGGACAAAATCCTTTTCGTTTGTGTTTGCCTTGTCACGACAGACTATTAAACAAAGCATTAAGACCTTTAGAGTTTTTTAACTTAACTGCAATTCACGGACACGGTTACTATTTACACGATGACTTTTACGATTACGACACAGGAGAAGCTACACAATCGGACATTGAAGTAATTGACGCTGAAAAATTTCCATTTCCAAGCTTTGAACAAATCAGAAATGATTTAAACAGACTTATTGACTTTTCATTTGTTCAGTATTTCACGGACGATTTTGTTATCAACGAGCTTCAAGAGTTCGACAAATTGGAAGTTCTTAAAAGACTTAAAGAAAAGGTAGATTATAATCGAGCTATCAATTACAAAGCCTATGAAATTGCTGGGAAGGTAGTTGGTAAAACAGCAGAAGAATGGATAAAGAAAGAATGGATTAACAGACGAGAAAATGAACTTCAAATATTTGCAGAACCAATAGCAAAGTGTTTGGATTTTGACGAAGCATTTAAAATTCTAACAATTGAACTAGAAAGCGGAGACGATAAATTTTTATCCGAAAATGTTTCCGCACTTCTCTATTTCAAAAGCGACCAGACACTTGACTGGATTGAAAAAGTTAGTAAAAGAATAAAAAATATTTCTTCTAGCTGGGGACAACTTGCCGCAAGTTCGCAGTTCACTTGGAACAGAGCAAACAAGTGGTTGACACTTGGACGACCTTTGAGTTTGATAGCACTTGACAGTTTAATTTATTGCACAACAATAGGCGAAAGATTAAACCAATCACTTTGGTTACGACAATTAAACCCAAGACTTATTGATAATCCAAGACCTGAAATCATTGCTAACAGACTTCGTGAATATTTACTTGTTGACAGTGTACCGAGAACAAAAAATGCAGTAGAAACAATCGTTGACAATGTATTTGAGACAACTAAATAAAGAAGCCCGAACCGCTAATCGAGTAGACGGCTCCGCTCATAATCGAACGGAGTACGCCTCTCACACCACCGTACGTACGGGTCTCGTATACGGCGGTTCGTATCTTGATGGGTTAAGTGATAGATGAAGTTCTAACATGGCGATGTATGCACGTTTCTTTAGCCTTGAAATAGTGATTGTTGTTCCTAAAATAGGACTTTGTGCGACTGCCCATCCTCCTTTCCGAGTTCGGCTATATGCATACGCAAGGCTTTGGTCGATTCCTAATCGAATGAGGTTTTTCCTCTTCCGTTCGGGCTTCTTCCAATCATGCCAAATGCAATACCGCAGTCGGTTTCTCAGCCATCCGTCAAAGCTGAGGAGTTTTCCTTTGATACTTGTTCCTCGAAAATAGTTTAACCATCCACGCTGAACTTCGTTAATCTTTTGGATACGCTCATCAAAACTTATCGGAGCGGTTTTTCGGGTGAGGGATTTTAGTCGCTCTTTCAATCGTGTCCACGCTTTCTTACCTACTACCAATTGGTATTTTCCCTTGTCCCCTTTCTTATATGTAGATTCGAATCCGAATCCCAGTAGTTCAAATTGTACTGGCTTTCTAACTCCACTTTTCTCACCATTAATAGTGAGTTTGAGTTTCGTTTTCAAGTACTTCTCTATGGCTTTTAGCGTTGCAGTTGCGTGGCTTTTATACTGGGTATAAATACTAAAATCATCTGCGTAGCGCACAAATCGAAGTTTACGTTTTGTCAATTCTTTATCCAACTCATTGAGCAGGATATTCGACAATAACGGACTTAAAGGCGAACCTTGCGGAACTCCTTTTCTTCGTTTGTGTAATTGACCATTGATTAGAATTGGAGCTCGTAACCATTTGCGGATTAAGCGCATGGTTATTGGGCATTTTACCTTTCGATAAAGTAAGTTAAGAAGGATGCAGTGGTCTACTTCATCAAAGAAGGTCTTTAGATCAATATCTACAATAAATGGATAACCTTCATGGATATGCTCCAACGCTTTACCAACTGCTTGGCGGGCGTTTTTGTTGGGTCTGAATCCATAACTGTGAACACTAAATTCATTCTCATAGTGTGGCATCAGAACTTGTGACACCGCTTGTTGTAACACTCTATCGGTTACTGTTGGTATTCCTAAAAGTCGGGTTTTACCATTTCCTTTAGGAATCTCTACTCCAAGAATGGGTTGAGGAAGATAACACCTCTCTTTTATGGAAGAATAAAGTCGTGTTTTCTCTTTCCGAAGATAATCAGATAGTTCTTGCACGTTCATTCCGTCCACGCCAGCGCTGCCTTTATTCGCAATTACTTGCTCTAAGGCTCGTTGCATGTTGCGAGGATGTAATACTCTTTCAATCATTCTTGTTCTTTTACTTTAACCTGTTCCGCTTTCCCAAGGCTATTCCGTTTAACGGGAATTCCATTGTGAATTAAGAACCAAAATACGTTCAGTCCTTCCTTGGGTTGTGAGTCCTCCGATTTATTCATCGGCTCGTTGCTCCTAAGTACTATGACCTCTGCTGACTTCTTCGTTTTGCCAACTCGTGGCTACGAAGATCTCCCCAGGTAATGGCATCTTCTTTCACTCAATTCCTGCCGTATCTACATTTATGCACTTTTGTAATCTTAGGGCGTTACAATGATGTGCTTGCTTACCCATGCATAAATGCCTCCTATACGGTTCCTGTTCGTCAGTACCGAGTTTTGTAGTCTCGCTTCCTTCAGATGTAACCTCACGGTTACCACCCTTGCGACTTACTAATGGTTCAAGGCGTTACCCTCGCCCATAAGGGACTTGCACCCTCTAGATTAATTTCCTACTTTCGTAAGAGAAAGATGCCCATGCTGGGCACACACATCAGCTATACGCAAGCAGGGGTTTCGTGCTTCGTAGGACAGGAAAGTGGTATATTTGAAGTTCAGTTCTTCGTAGGAAGTACAGTGGTAAAATACCCTGCCTGCGTATAGCTGAGAACCGTTATCGATAATGGTAGGACGATCCTGCTAAACATCAACATTCGGACTGACAAACGAGCGACAGACAATTTTCTCGCAAAGTTGTTTGGTTGTTTTTCGCGAAATCAAAAAAAGTGCTTGCGACCGAAGCCAAGCCACGACCCAAAAACGGACTTCTCAATCGTACGTTTTCATTGAGGCATAAAAAAATATCTACCAAGTTTATTGCGTAATAAAAATAAGTGCTATATTTGCACCCTTGTATCAAACAACAAGAACTGAATTAAGAAAAATATGAACAGTAATTTTATCAAATACAGCAACATAAACAAGACTTCAAAGATGATGTCTTACTGTAAGTGTATGTCGTCAGATGTAGGTTGTATTGGGTAAAATCAAAGAGATTAAATAAAATAATTTGAAAAATCCACCGATACAACTCGGTGGATTTTTTTTGTTTAAAACAGTTTAAAAATGCAAACAGAAGTAAAAAATAAGACAATGAAGAATAGTAAGGATATGAATAAAATGATGATGTGCTACCGTATGAAAATGCAACGGTGTTGTCGTATATAAACCTTAATTTAAATCTTTTATAAAAGGCGTTACGACACATCGTAACGCCTTTTTTATTTTCACAACAATAGTAATAACAATTAAAAAAATAAAACAATGAGTAAAAATAAAAACAAAAATTGGTTTGTGCCTGTGGCATTCGCCAACATATACATCATTTGGGGCTTGACATTTATAGCCATTTCATTTGGTTTAAGTGGCTTTCCGCCTTTCATTCTTTCGGGTTTACGATTTCTTGCTGCAGGTTTACTGCTGATCGGATACTTGCGAACAAAAGGCGAAAAAGCCGATTCTCTTGTAAATTGGCGAAAAAATGCCATTACAGGAATACTCATTCTCACAAGCGGAACAGGACTTGTCGGTTGGGCCGAACAGTATGTAACCGCTCCCGAAGCTGCCATTGTCTTAGCAACAGGACCTATTTGGTTTATCGCTATTGATAAAAAAAACTGGAAAAAATATTTTTCCGACAAATGGATACCGATAGGTCTTATTATCGGGTTTGTAGGATTGATTTTGTTTTTGGGTGGAAGTATTTCGGGCAACAACAGCCATCATACCGCATCTTCATCTATCAAGATTGTTGCTTTTGTGGTTTTAGGATTGAGTTCCGTTGCGTGGGTTTTGGGTTCACTATACTCTAAAAACAACGCTGCAAGTCATTCTAACTTTATGAATATTGCTCAACAGCTTATTACGGCAGGAATTGCTTCGTTTTTGATTGCGCTGTTCAGAGGCGAATGGAGCGAATTTTCTTTTACAACCGTTCCTACTTCCGCTTGGTTAGGTTTGTTGTTTTTGATTTTCTTCGGCTCACTTGTCGCTTACATTTCTTATATATGGTTGCTTTCCGTAAAAGACGCTGCTTTGGTAAGCACACATACTTACATCAATCCTATTGTTGCAGTTATTGCAGGTTGGTTTATTTCAAACGAAGTGATCAACGGCAATCAGTTGATTGGTTTGTTTATCATTTTGTTTGGTGTGTTGCTCACTAACGTAACCACTTATTTCAAACTGTCTAATCGCAAAAAAGTACAGATTAGAAGAAACGTCAGGGTTTTGGTAAGTATTGGCCAACCCTATAAATATAGTTCACTTTAAAATTTCAATTAGTATGACCAAAAAAGACATTTCAAAATACCAAACAGACGAAAACGTTACCCGGCTGATAGCATTTCAAGTAATCACTATTTTGCTTTTGGTGTTTTTCAACATTAGCACGTTTTTGATATTTATTTTAACGGCAGATTTTGCCATTCGTGCATTTACTTTTCTGCCTTCGCCATTGACATTTGTTGCTAAATTAGTGGTTAATCTTTTTAGGCTAAAACCCAAACCCATTTTTGCAGCACCTAAAAAATTTGCGGCAGCAGTAGGCTTTGTGTTTTCGCTTTCAATTACAGTTTTGTTGTTGCTGAACCTTACAAAAGTGGCATATATAGTAAGCGTCACATTGATTCTTTTTGCCCTTTTGGAAGCGGTTTTTAAAATCTGTGTTGGATGTTATGTATATAATTGGTTGCTGGCACCGATAGCAGGTAAACAAAACGCTAAAACTAAAAATCTATGATAGTCATTAAAAATATTTCGAAAATATTTCGCCAAAAACAGCAGCATTTCAAGGCACTTGATAGTGTAAATCTGACAGCCGAACAAGGTGATATTGTCGGAATAATAGGAAGTTCGGGAGCAGGAAAAAGTACTTTAATTAGATGCCTCAACCTACTTGAACGACCTGATAGCGGACAGGTTATTATAAACGGAAAAGATTTAACGAAATTAAGCAATAGGGAATTGTCGAAAGAGCGAAAAAAAATAGGAATGATTTTCCAACATTTCAATCTACTTTCATCAAGAACCGTTTTTGACAATGTGGCTTTACCATTGGAATTGGATAATGCAAGCAAAACAGAAATCAGCAAAAAAGTAAATGAACTTTTGAAAATTGTAGGGCTGGAAGACAAAGTAAACAGCTATCCAAAAAGTCTTTCAGGAGGACAAAAACAACGAGTAGCCATTGCAAGATCTTTGGCAAATGACCCTTATCTGTTGTTGTGTGATGAAGCCACAAGTGCCCTTGACCCTGCCACAACGCATTCTATTTTACAGCTGTTGAAAGACATCAACCAACGGTTAGGCATTACAATTTTGCTTATTACCCACGAAATGGACGTAATAAAAGCAATCTGCAACCACGTTGCCGTAATAGACAAAGGAAAACTGATTGCAAAAGGAACGTTGGAAGATATTATTTATGATAAAGAACATCCGATTATTAAACAATTTACTATTTCAAAAACAATGAATCTACCACAATCATTAAGCAGTAAGTTACAGCAACAACCAGCAGCAGGATTATTTCCTTTGCTGGAAATAGAGCTGAATGGCAACATTCCGTTTGAGAAATTACTATCGGTACTTTATAGCGATTACAGCATTCCGTACAAAATCATAACGGCAGATGTAGAATATTTAAGTAAAGCAAGTTTTGGGAAATTATTGCTTCATCTGCAAGGGAGTTTAGAAGAAAATACACAAGCCATTCAGTATTTCAATCAAAACAACATTCAAAATACCATAAGAGGCTATGCTTGATCAAACTACTATTTCATTATTGCTTAAAGGACTTTGGGAAACTGTTTTTATGACTTTAACATCGGGCTTTTTCGGGTTTGTAATTGGACTTCCTTTAGGGATAATTTTGTTTCTTACCCAAAAAGACCAACTGCTAGAAAACCGTTTTTATAACCGCATTTTATCAGTTTTTGTAAATGTGTTTCGTTCCATTCCTTTTATCATTTTAATTGTGTGGCTCATTCCGTTCACACGAGCATTGATAGGTACTTCCATTGGTGTGTACGCGGCACTTGTGCCGTTGAGTATTGGTGCAGCACCGTTCATAGCGCGCTTAGTAGAAAACAGTTTACTTGAAGTACCAAACGGATTAATAGAAACAGCAAGAGCTCTGGGTGCAAGTCCATTACAAGTCATCAAAAAAGTATTGCTTCCCGAAGCGCTACCTTCACTTATCAATAATGCAACCATTACATTGATCACCTTAGTGGGATATTCCGCAATGGGCGGTGCGGTGGGTGCAGGCGGATTAGGACAAATCGGTTATCAATACGGTTATGTCGGTTACAATCCGTTTATTATGAATACGGTTTTACTTT
This sequence comes from Chryseobacterium sp. SNU WT5, assembly GCF_007362475.1. Classification (NCBI taxonomy): domain Bacteria; kingdom Pseudomonadati; phylum Bacteroidota; class Flavobacteriia; order Flavobacteriales; family Weeksellaceae; genus Chryseobacterium; species Chryseobacterium sp. SNU WT5. The sequence goes on along the minus strand of NZ_CP041687.1, from coordinate 2,147,607 downwards.
TGCTGATAGCATTGGTATTCGTTATTCAGTTTTCGGGCGATAAACTTTCAAAAAAAATCAATCACAGATAAAACAAATAAAACAGATGAAACAGATGAAAAAAATAGGATTTTTAAGTGTAATTACTGCAGGTTTGCTATTGCTTAACTCTTGCGGAAATTCAAGAGAAAACGACCCGAATTATATCAGAGTTGGCATTACTTCGGGCTTAGAACAACAGATAGCCGAAGCAGCAAAAAAGGAAGCAAAAGAAAAATACAACTTAGTTGTGGAATTGGTTGTGTTCAACGATTATGTAATTCCGAACGAAGCCCTGAACAATGGCGAAATTGATGTAAACGCTTTTCAACACGTTCCATATTTAGAGGAACAATCCAAACAAAGAGGATACAAACTAGCGGTTGTTGGCAATACATTTGTTTACCCGATTGTGGCGTATTCCAAGAAAATTAAAAACATTTCCGAACTGCAAAACGGCAGCACGATTGTCATTCCCAACGACCCTACCAATGGCGGACGTTCATTATTGTTATTGCAAAAAAATGGCTTGTTGAAACTAAAAAAAAGCATTGGGCTTTTACCGAAAGTTACCGACATTCTTGAAAATCCGAAGCAGTTAAAAATTATGGAAATAGAAGCACCACAATTGCCAACAGTACTGGACGACAAACAAGTAACCATTGCCATTATCAACAACAATTTTGCGGCACAAGCAGGATTAAACGCTGAGGAATACGGTATTTTGAAAGAAGATAAACAATCGCCTTATGTAAATGTAATTGTGTCAAGAAAAAACAATAAAGATTCGGAAAAAGTAAAAAACTTCGTGAAAGCGTATCAATCGGAAGCCGTTGAAAAGGCAGTTGAAAAATTATTTAAAGGCGGTGCGGTAAAAGGTTGGTAACACCAAACAAACCAATTTAATAATGATAAAGAAAATTGTAAGCAATACTGTTGCAACCGAGTTTTTTTGATGTGCGGTTTCAGCACTGGGCTTTCCAACCATAATAGTTATTGTATACTTTTAACTGAATAACTTCCGTTTTGGGTTTTGACGAAGCAGAATTTGCCTTGTTATTTCCCATTTTTGGATTTGCAGGGCTGTACCGGAACTACAACTAACATTTCAAGTAAACGGAGCGTGACATTGGTAACGGAAACGTATTATGACAGAAAAAGTGCAGACAGAACACTACAAGACAAAACCGGATTAGCCAACACATCAATAAGACATGAAAAACGACACGACCGACAGAACCACTATCGATAATCGAGTAGACGGCTCCGCTCATAATCGAACGGAGTACGCCTCTCACACCACCGTACGTACGGGTCTCGTATACGGCGGTTCGTATCTTGATGGGTTAAGTGATAGATGAAGTTCTAACATGGCGATGTATGCACGTTTCTTTAGCCTTGAAATAGTGATTGTTGTTCCTAAAATAGGACTTTGTGCGACTGCCCATCCTCCTTTCCGAGTTCGGCTATATGCATACGCAAGGCTTTGGTCGATTCCTAATCGAATGAGGTTTTTCCTCTTCCGTTCGGGCTTCTTCCAATCATGCCAAATGCAATACCGCAGTCGGTTTCTCAGCCATCCGTCAAAGTTGAGGAGTTTTCCTTTGATACTTGTTCCTCGAAAATAGTTTAACCATCCACGCTGAACTTCGTTAATCTTTTGGATACGCTCATCAAAACTTATCGGAGCGGTTTTTCGGGTGAGGGATTTTAGTCGCTCTTTCAATCGTGTCCACGCTTTCTTACCTACTACCAATTGGTATTTTCCCTTGTCCCCTTTCTTATATGTAGATTCGAATCCGAATCCCAGTAGTTCAAATTGTACTGGCTTTCTAACTCCACTTTTCTCACCATTAATAGTGAGTTTGAGTTTCGTTTTCAAGTACTTCTCTATGGCTTTTAGCGTTGCAGTTGCGTGGCTTTTATACTGGGTATAAATACTAAAATCATCTGCGTAGCGCACAAATCGAAGTTTACGTTTTGTCAATTCTTTATCCAACTCATTGAGCAGGATATTCGACAACAACGGACTTAAAGGTGAACCTTGCGGAACTCCTTTTCTTCGTTTGTGTAATTGACCATTGATTAGAATTGGAGCTCGTAACCATTTGCGGATTAAGCGCATGGTTATTGGGCATTTTACCTTTCGATAAAGTAAGTTAAGAAGGATGCAGTGGTCTACTTCATCAAAGAAGGTCTTTAGATCAATATCTACAATAAATGGATAACCTTCATGGATATGCTCCAACGCTTTACCAACTGCTTGGCGGGCGTTTTTGTTGGGTCTGAATCCATAACTGTGAACACTAAATTCATTCTCATAGTGTGGCATCAGAACTTGTGATACCGCTTGTTGTAACACTCTATCGGTTACTGTAGGTATTCCTAAAAGTCGGGTTTTACCGTTTCCTTTAGAAATCTCTACTCCAAGAATGGGTTGAGGAAGATAACACCTCTCTTTTATGGAAGAATAAAGTCGTGTTTTCTCTTTCCGAAGATAATCAGATAGTTCTTGCACGTTCATTCCGTCTACGCCAGCGCTGCCTTTATTCGCAATTACTTGCTCTAAGGCTCGTTGCATGTTGCGAGGATGTAATACTCTTTCAATCATTCTTGTTCTTTTACTTTAACCTGTTCCGCTTTCCCAAGGCTATTCCCTTTAACGGGAATTCCATTGTGAATTAAGAACCAAAATACGTTCAGTCCTTCCTTGGGTTGTGAGTCCTCCGATTTATTCATCGGCTCGTTGCTCCTAAGTACTATGACCTCTGCTGACTTCTTCGTTTTGCCAACTCGTGGCTACGAAGATCTCCCCAGGTAATGGCATCTTCTTTCACTCAATTCCTGCCGTATCTACATTTATGCACTTTTGTAATCTTAGGGCGTTACAATGATGTGCTTGCTTACCCATGCATAAATGCCTCCTATACGGTTCCTGTTCGTCAGTACCGAGTTTTGTAGTCTCGCTTCCTTCAGATGTAACCTCACGGTTACCACCCTTGCGACTTACTAATGGTTCAAGGCGTTACCCTCGCCCATAAGGGACTTGCACCCTCTAGATTAATTTCCTACTTTCGTAAGAGAAAGATGCCCATGCTGGGCACACACAAGATATTTCTACAAGCGGGTATGAAGTTTTCATTGAAGATTTTAGCGCTTAATTCAGTTTTTAGCAAATAGAAAGTTTTTGTATTTTTAGCCCGCCTGCAGAAATACCCGGACGTTGTACGACATTTTAAAAAATTACGATTCGAAAGTGAAGATTTCAAATAAAATAACAGAACAGATCGGGAAACTGATTGCAGGAGACACAGGTTCTGCACCTTATTTAACTGGTCCAAAACTGGTGGATTTTTTATAACGAATGCGGATTTGATGACGTTTATGGAGAAGGTTTTCCTTCGAGGTGGAGATATTCAACTGACAAAATTGTAGAAAGTAACGGAACGCAACGACTAAAAAATATTTTAGAAGATTTCGTCGACCCGAGAAGATATGGAGGTGACGAGCAAATTATAGACAAAATAGTAAATGAATTTAATCAATTAATAAAATATGATGGATTTGCTTTAATTAAAAGGGGAGAAATCTATAAAGTTGCTGACATACAAGGAAACTTTATTAATCCTGAAACTATTTCAACAATAGGACACGAATTCGTGAATGAACAAATTGAAAAATGTCAACAAAAAATTGCGTCGGATGACTTCAATGGTGCAATTACTAATGCAAGAACTTTATGTGAAGCAATTCTGATTCATATAATTGAAACAATTGATAACGGTCATATTAAAAACGACGGAAATCTTATCAATCTATGGTCAAAAGCAAAAAAAGTGTTAAAACTTGATCTAAAAAAAGCCGAAATACCAGATTTTGTATTTCAAATTTTATCAGGACTTGACACAACAATAAATGGACTTGCAGGATTAAGTAATAATGCAGGTGACAGACACGCAAATAAATTTAACACTAAACGACATCACGCTAAACTTGCAGTAAACTCAACAATGACATTATGCGACTTTTTAATCGACGTATTAAATGAGAGAAAGAAAAACAAGCTAAATAACTAAGCTTTCGTTTTGTCTGAAAGATAAAAACTGAAAGCCAGTCGAACGGAACCTTCGATAGCTTTTCACCAGCATGTCTGTACCCCTTTTTTTGAAATTAGATACACAAAGCAGTTTTTAGAAGGACTGCATTTTTGTTATTAGAGCCTTTTCCAGAAAACTAGAAAAGACCATTTGATTGCGGGCTATTCCAATGATGTGTTGCATTACTAAATATACGAATTTACTCCCGTATCATTGAAATAATTTAGCTACTTTTGAAAGTAATAAACAGAGGTTTTTTCACAGACTGACGTTAGCGGTAATGTTGCGAGACACCACGAAATATGACAGAACTTGAACAATACATAAAATCATACTTTGGAGTAGTCAATACTGACGACTTGAAAACAATAGTTTCATTATTCAAATTGACAACTATTAAAAAGAATGATTTTTTATTAAAAAATGGAAAACGTTGCGACAAATTAAGTTTTGTTCAATCAGGACTTTTAAGAATGTTTATCACAACAGATGACAAAGAAATAACACAATGGATTTCGACAAAGGGTTATTTTTCGACAGATTTATCAAGTTTTGTATTTGAGACACCTTCTCGTTTATCAATCCAGGCATTAGTTGACACTGAAGTTTTTACTATTTCAAAGGAAGATTATAAATTAATTAGCGAATTAGTTCCAAAATGGCACGAATTGGAAAAATTATTTATTGTACGTTGCTTTATAATTTTAGAAGAAAGAATTTTTAGTCATTTATCGATGACAGCGGCAGAAAGATATGAATACTTCTTTGAAAATAACCGAGAACTTTTTAACCAAGTTCCTTTGCAATACATTGCTTCAATGATTGGAATGACACCCGAAACATTCAGTAGAATTAGGAAAAGGCAACTATTATAATTTCTTGATTTTTGTCAAGAGCAAAATACTTGTTCTGTTAGACCTTTGTATCGTAATTCAAAAACGAAACAAATGAAATACTTAACAACAATTATTTTAATCACATTTTTAAAAGTAACAGCAATGGCAAAAGAAATCAAAACAGAAATTCTAATTAATGCAACACCTGAAAAAGTTTGGGCAATTCTTACAAACTTTGAAAATTATCCGAATTGGAACCCATTTATAAAATCAATAAAAGGAGAAGTGAAAGTTGGAAATAAAATCACGGCAAGAATTGAACCACCAGAAGCAGAAGGAATGACTTTTAAACCAAAAGTTTTGACCTATGAAATTAACAAAGAATTAAAATGGCGTGGACATTTATTGTTTGCGGGACTTTTTGACGGTGAACATAAATTTGAACTTATCGACAACGGAAATGGTACAACAACATTTATACAAAGTGAAAAATTTAAAGGAATTCTTGTTCCACTTTTCAAAAAACAACTTGACAACAATACAAAAAAAGGATTTGAAGAAATGAATAAAAAATTGAAAGAAATAGCTGAACAGAAATAAACACTACCGCTAATAACTAAGCTTTCGTTTTGTCTGCAAGCCAAGAAATGAAAGCCCGTTGAACGGAAGCTCCGGTAGCTTTTCAATAGCGTTATGGTCTTTTATGGAGTTGTCGTTTTTAGAATAGAGATCATCAAAGCAGTTTTTGAGAAGGACTGCTTTTTTTATGGCGTATGGTAGCCTTTAGAAGTGGTCTAAAAAGACGAAGTTATTTAAGATATTTAACGCTTTCAGGAAAAATTTAATTACAATTGCGGAAAACAATAGTCGGAAAAAACATATCTTAGTGATTAGAAATAAGTCTTACGAATATCAGACAAATACCTACCAAATACGTTGTATTTGTCTAACGGAGTAAGACATATAAACGAGTTAGCAGAAATTTTATGGACAACCCATTTTATAATAAATTACAAAGACTACTTGAAATTGAGAACCCCGCATTTAACGAGTTGTATTCATTATTAAAATTTAAGGAAATAAAGAAAAATGATTTTGTGTTAAGGGAAAACGATACGTGTAAATTTATAGGATTATTGGAAGAAGGCTCAATGAGGACATTTTATGTAAATGAAAATGGAGAAGATGTGAGTTTCCTGTTTCATTTTAATCAACAAATTGAAGATATTGTTTTTACAGATTATGAGGGTTTTCTATTGGGTACAAAATCAAAACTAAATATTCAAGCACTTGAAAATTCTAAAGTGTATTTCATTGATAAGGATGATTGGAATAACTTATTTAATAAAAACGCATTTTGGCTGTATTTTTCAAAAAAGATGACTGAAAAAGTCTATTTGTCTGCTAAAAAAAGAGTAGAGGATTTACTTTATTATTCTCCCGAAAATAGATATTTAAAACTTTTAAAAGAAAATCCTCAAATATTCCAAAAGATACCACAAAAGTATATAGCAAGCTATCTGGGAATCACTCCCCAGTCATTAAGTAGAATTCGAAACCGAATTAATTAACTTAAGCGAACGTTTCTTCAAATCTCGTTCTATAATTTTACATTATAAAACAGAATAGCAATGACAGAAACAATAAACATAATTGGAGCAGGAATTGGAGGTTTAACAACCGCTTTGATAGCAAAACAAAGAGGAATAAATGTGAATATTTTTGAAAGCTCGACAGAAATAAAACCAGTTGGTGCGGGAATTATTTTGGCAAATAATGCAATGCAAGTTTTTCAAAAATTAGGACTTCAAGAAAAAATTGAAAAAGTGGGAAATAGGATTTCCTATATAAAAATTACTGATGAACAACTTAAAAATATTTCAGTATCTGAGTTATCTGAATTCGAAAAAAAGTATGGTGTTCATAATATTGCTATTCATAGAGGAGAATTACAAAAAATTTTAGTTGACGAAATTGGCTATGACCATATATATCTTTCCAAACGATTAACTCAAATTGAGAAGACTGAATTTTTGAAGCTAACTTTTGAAGACCATTCTACTTTTGTAGGTAAAGTTGTGATTGGTGCAGACGGCATAAAGTCTGTAGTTAGAAATCAATTATTTGCAGAAAGCTCATTACGAAATGCAGACCAAATATGTTGGAGAGGCATTTGTGAAATTGATTTACCTCAAAAATATCATAACGAATTGAATGAAGCCTGGGGAAAAGGTAAACGCTTTGGATTTGTAAAAATCAGTGATAGAAAAGTATATTGGTATGCCTTGGCAAACTCAAAAAATGTAAAAGTAAACGATATAAGCTTGACAAAATTTTATGACGAATTTCATATTGATATTTTAAATATTATTTCGGCTACTCAAAAAGAACAAATAATTGTAAGCGACATTTTTGACTTAAAGCCTATTGATAAATGGCAAAAAGATAATGTTTGTTTAATTGGAGATGCGGCTCACGCTACCACACCAAATTTAGGGCAAGGGGCTTGTCAAGCCATTGAAGATGCTTATGTGTTGGGAAAACTTCTTGATAAAGGTCTAAGCATAGAAAAAGCTATTTCAGAATATGAAAGCCTAAGACGAAAAAAGGCACATATGATTGTAAACACAAGTTGGACATTCGGAAAAATTGCACACATAGAAAATAATTTTGGAGTTTGGTTGCGTAATTTGACAATTAGGAATATGCCTAAATCAGTAAACAAAAAACAACTAAATGCAATCTTTAATCTAAACCAAATATGACAACAATAATTGCCATTACATTAATTTTAATTTTCTTGTTTATCTCTTCCATTCACTTTTATTGGGTATTTGGAGGAAAATGGGGAAGCGATGCTGTATTGCCAACAAAAGAAGATAACAATACAAAGACATTAAATCCCACTATTATAGCAACATTAATTGTTGCGTTTGGCTTATTGGGTTTTGGACTTTTTATTTTCGTAATGTCGGGACTGATAACTTTTGACACTCCTCAATGGCTTTCTAAATATGGACTTTGGATAATTGCAGGTATTTTTACTTTGAGAGCAATTGGAGATTTTAATTATGTTGGTTTTTTCAAGAGAATAAAACAAACAAAATTTAGCAAAAATGACACGAAATATTTTTCACCATTATGCTTGATAATTGGAATATTGACAATAATTTTAGAACTGACAAAATAAAAAACTTCTGCTAATCGAGTAGACGGCTCCGCTCATAATCTAACGGAGTACGCCTCTCACACCACCGTACGTACGGGTCTCGTATACGGCGGTTCGTATCTTGATGGGTTAAGTGATAGATGAAGTTCTAACATGGCGATGTATGCACGTTTCTTTAGCCTTGAAATAGTGATTGTTGTTCCTAAAATAGGACTTTGTGCGACTGCCCATCCTCCTTTCCGAGTTCGGCTATATGCATACGCAAGGCTTTGGTCGATTCCTAATCGAATGAGGTTTTTCCTCTTCCGTTCGGGCTTCTTCCAATCATGCCAAATGCAATACCGCAGTCGGTTTCTCAGCCATCCGTCAAAGCTGAGGAGTTTTCCTTTGATACTTGTTCCTCGAAAATAGTTTAACCATCCACGCTGAACTTCGTTAATCTTTTGGATACGCTCATCAAAACTTATCGGAGCGGTTTTTCGGGTGAGGGATTTTAGTCGCTCTTTCAATCGTGTCCACGCTTTCTTACCTACTACCAATTGGTATTTTCCCTTGTCCCCTTTCTTATATGTAGATTCGAATCCGAATCCCAGTAGTTCAAATTGTACTGGCTTTCTAACTCCACTTTTCTCACCATTAATAGTGAGTTTGAGTTTCGTTTTCAAGTACTTCTCTATGGCTTTTAGCGTTGCAGTTGCGTGGCTTTTATACTGGGTATAAATACTAAAATCATCTGCGTAGCGCACAAATCGAAGTTTACGTTTTGTCAATTCTTTATCCAACTCATTGAGCAGGATATTCGACAATAACGGACTTAAAGGCGAACCTTGCGGAACTCCTTTTCTTCGTTTCTGTAATTGACCATTGATTAGAATTGGGGCTCGTAACCATTTGCGGATTAAGCGCATGGTTACTGGACATTTTACCTTTCGATAAAGTAAGTTCAGAAGAATGCAGTGGTCTACTTCATCAAAGAAGGTCTTTAGATCAATGTCTACAATAAATGGATAACCTTCATGGATATGCTCCAACGCTTTACCAACTGCTTGGCGGGCGTTTTTGTTGGGTCTGAATCCATAACTGTGAACACTAAATTCCTTCTCGTAATGTGGCATCAAAACTTGTGATACCGCTTGTTGTAACACTCTATCGGTTACTGTTGGTATTCCTAAAAGTCGGGTTTTACCATTTCCTTTAGGAATCTCTACTCCAAGAATGGGTTGAGGAAGATAACACCTCTCTTTTATGGAAGAATAAAGTCGTGTTTTCTCTTTCCGAAGATAATCAGATAGTTCTTGCACGTTCATTCCGTCCACGCCAGCACTGCCTTTATTCGCAATTACTTGCTGTAAGGCTCGTTGCATGTTACGAGGATGTAATACTCTTTCAATCATTCTTGTTCTTTTACTTTAACCTGTTCCGCTTTCCCAAGGCTATTCCGTTTAACGGGAATTCCATTGTGAATTAAGAACCAAAATACGTTCAGTCCTTCCTTGGGTTGTGAGTCCTCCGATTTATTCATCGGCTCGTTACTCCTAAGTACTATGACTTCTGCTGACTTCTTCGTTTTGCCAACTCGTGGCTACGAAGATCTCCCCAGGTAATGGCATCTTCTTTCACTCAATTCCTGCCGTATCTACATTTATGCACTTTTGTAATCTTAGGGCGTTACAATGATGTGCTTGCTTACCCATGCATAAATGCCTCCTATACGGTTCCTGTTCGTCAGTACCGAGTTTTGTAGTCTCGCTTCCTTCAGATGTAACCTCACGGTTACCACCCTTGCGACTTACTAATGGTTCAAGGCGTTACCCTCGCCCATAAGGGACTTGCACCCTCTAGATTAATTTCCTACTTTCGTAAGAGAAAGATGCCCATGCTGGGCACACACAAGGGTTTGCCAAAAGCGGGGCTTAAGTTCTTCGATTGAACATTTTTGCAAAGTTCAACAGTAGTATTTCTATTGAACTTTAGTTGCTAAAAATCCCCGCCTTCGGCAAGCCCAGCACCGTTGGGAAAAATCGCCCTTTGGGACGATTTTTCCCAACGACCAGCTCGGCTCCGCCAACTGTTGTGAAACCATCGTTGCATTCGCACGACGTTCTCCCAACAGTCGCCTTTGACGCATTCCGAAAAAGAAGTTTTCAACTCCTTTTTCAGAACGACGACAAAGCCGAGCTGGTCGTTACCCACAAGCTAAAAAAATTACCATTACAACAAAAATGTTTTCTTTCCCCAAAAACCATTTCCAATAAAAGATTATCAATGTCTATCAAAACTTTAAAAAGGAATTGCTAATTCAAATATTAATCGTAATATTGCAATTAAACAATGAATTGAATATAAAATATGTACACAGATCAGCAAAAAGAAATCGCTTTATTCGCTAAGGTTTTCAGCCATCCTGCTAGAGTCGCTATTTTACAGCAGTTGTTTAAAATTGATGCTTGCTATTGCGGAGATTTATCCGAAGAAATTGGTCTTGCTCAACCTACTATATCCCAACATTTAAAAGAATTAAGGAATTTAGGCCTTATTAAAGGAACAGTCGAAGGTGTCAAAGTCTGCTATTGTATAGACAGTGAAAACTGGACTAAAATGAAAATGTTAATGCATCAATTTTTAGATCAGGACATTCCTAAAGCAGATTGTTGCTAATTATTTTTTCATTATATCAATCGTTAAATCGCAATAAACAAATAAATATAGAGAAATGAAGTTATCAGAAATTAAAAACAAATTGAATAAACTGGATAAGATCGCTTTCCAATTACCAAATGGGGAATTAGTACCCAACCACTTTCACGTAACAGAAGTTGGAAAAGTTACAAAACACTTCATTGATTGTGGCGGAACTGTGAGAAACGAGAAGGTAGTGAACTTCCAACTTTGGAACGCCAATGACTATGATCACAGATTGCATCCAGAAAAACTATTAAGCATCATTGAATTATCCGAACGCATTTTAGGAATTGAAGATTTAGATATCGAAGTGGAATATCAAGGTAATACGATTGGGAAATTCGGACTTGATTTTGACGGTAAAAACTTTTTGTTGACTAATAAACAAACCGATTGTTTGGCGAAAGATAAATGCGACATACCAAGTGAAAAACCAAAAGTTAAATTATCTGAATTTAATAATGGATCTTCTTGTACACCAGGCAGTGGCTGTTGCTAAAATAATAATTTAACATTAAGAAAATGTCAATAACAAAATCAACAATGTTTTCAGAAATTGAACAAGTAATCAAGGCCTTAAATCCTAAAACAATTTCAACTGAACGTAAAGCAATTTTACAGCCGTTAATGGATTTTATTCAGTCTAAAGTTTCAAGCCATCAAGAAATTAGAATCAACTTTATCTGTACTCACAATTCACGAAGAAGTCATTTATCACAGGTTTGGGCACAAACTTTGGCTTATCATTTCAATATCAAAAATGTGTTTTGTTATTCTGGCGGTACAGAGGCTACAGCACTTTTCCCAATGGTTGCAGAAACTTTGCAAAATTCGGGTTTTCAAATTAAAACTATTTCAAAAAACGAGAACCCTGTTTATAACATTAAATATGCGGACAACCAGCATCCAATAATCGGATTTTCAAAAAGATTGGATGACGATTTCAACCCAAAATCCGAATTTGTTGCGATTATGACTTGCGATTCAGCAAATGAAGCGTGTCCATTTGTTTCAGGTGCTGAAAAACGCATTCCGATAACCTTTGAAGACCCAAAAGTTTTTGACAATACACCACAACAAGCAGAAAAGTATAAAGAAAGAAGTCTGCAAATTGCAACCGAACTATTTTACATTTTCTCTCAGATAAAAGCTTATTAACTATTTTCAAAACTACTAATTCAAAATAGAAATAATTATGGAATACCAAATTAAGGCCGCATCCATTTCAAATAAAAACGCTGCTATACAAATAAAGCAAAATGATATAGCTTTTGGAACAACTTCAAAATCTGCTGAAACTTTACCTAATCCTGCCGAGCTTTTTTTAGGAGCTTTTGCTGCGTGTATGCTAAAAAATATTGAGCGATTTTCTGCTATGATGAAGTTTACTTATTCAAAAGCCATAGTAAATGTGTCAGCCAAACGAACGGAAAAACCTTTGAAAATGGATAACATAGATTATAGACTAACTATTTACAGTTCTGATGAAAATTTAAATATCCCATTGCTAAAAAAGAATATTGAAAAATTTGGCACAATCTACAATACGGTAAAGTTATCGTGCAATATAAACGGAGTAATTGAGCAGCAAAAAGACATTTTAAATAATTGAATACAAGAAGTATATGAAAAAAATAAGTTTTCTCAATAATTATTTAACGCTATGGATTTTCATTGCTATGCTATTAGGCGTGGGAATCGGATATTTTTTCCCATCTTTTCCAAGCATTATTGATTCCATGAGTCGAGGCACCACTAACATTCCCATAGCCATAGGATTAATCTTAATGATGTATCCACCTTTGGCTAAAGTGAATTATGCTCTTTTGCCAAAAGTTTTTAGAAACACTAAAATTCTTTCCATTTCACTTTTTCTAAATTGGATAATTGCCCCTGTTTTAATGTTTGTTTTGGCAATTACTTTTTTACGTGATTATCCAGAATATATGGTAGGCGTTATTTTAATTGGATTGGCTCGCTGTATCGCAATGGTTTTGGTTTGGAACGACCTTGCTGAAGGAGATAGCGAATATGGAGCAGGTTTGGTCGCTTTAAATAGTATTTTCCAAGTTTTTGCCTATAGTTTCTATGCTTGGATTTTTATAACGGTGCTTCCACCATATTTCGGATTTGAAGGAGCTATTGTCGATATCTCAATTGGTACGGTGGCAGAAAGTGTAGCAATCTATTTGGGACTACCCTTTTTAATGGGAATTTTAAGTAGAGTGATTTTGGTAAGGTTAAAAGGAGATAAGTGGTACACAGAAAAGTTTATACCTGCCATTTCACCAATAACGCTAATTGCGTTATTATTTACCATTGTCATTATGTTCTCGCTCAAAGGAGAGTTAATTGTTGAAATTCCAATGGACGTTTTAATTATTGCAGTTCCTTTAATTTTGTATTTTAGTTTAATGTTTGTCATCAGTTTTTTCTTTACTAAAGCACTGGGAGCTTCCTATAAGGAAAATGCAGCCGTCTCATTTACGGCAGCAGGAAATAACTTTGAATTGGCGATTGCTGTTGCTATAGCAGTATTTGGACTAAATTCCGGACAGGCTTTTGCGGGTGTAGTTGGACCATTAGTTGAAGTTCCAGTTCTTATCTTTTTAGTTCGAGTTTCATTTTGGTTAAAGAAAAAATATTATCCCAATGAAAGTATAAGATGTCATAATAAATAGAAAGAAAGCCAGTGGGTAATCGAGTAGACGGCTCCGCTCATAATCGAACGGAGTACGCCTCTCACACCACCGTACGTACGGGTCTCGTATACGGCGGTTCGTATCTTGATGGGTTAAGTGATAGATGAAGTTCTAACATGGCGATGTATGCACGTTTCTTTAGCCTTGAAATAGTGATTGTTGTTCCTAAAATAGGACTTTGTGCGACTGCCCATCCTCCTTTCCGAGTTCGGCTATATGCATACGCAAGGCTTTGGTCGATTCCTAATCGAATGAGGTTTTTCCTCTTCCGTTCGGGCTTCTTCCAATCATGCCAAATGCAATACCGCAGTCGGTTTCTCAGCCATCCGTCAAAGCTGAGGAGTTTTCCTTTGATACTTGTTCCTCGAAAATAGTTTAACCATCCACGCTGAACTTCGTTAATCTTTTGGAGACGCTCATCAAAACTTATCGGAGCGGTTTTGCGGGTGAGGGATTTTAGTCGCTCTTTCAATCGTGTCCACGCTTTCTTACCTACTACCAATTGGTATTTTCCCTTGTCCCCTTTCTTATATGTAGATTCGAATCCGAATCCCAGTAGTTCAAATTGTACTGGCTTTCTAACGCCACTTTTCTCACCATTAATAGTGAGTTTGAGTTTCGTTTTCAAGTACTTTTCTATGGCTTTTAGCGTGGCAGTTGCATGGCTTTTATACTGGGTATAAATACTAAAATCATCTGCGTAACGTACAAATCGAAGTTTACGTTTTGTCAATTCTTTATCCAACTCGTTGAGCAGGATATTCGACAACAACGGACTTAAAGGTGAACCTTGCGGAACTCCTTTTCTTCGTTTGTGTAATTGACCATTGATTAGAATTGGAGCTCGTAACCATTTGCGGATTAAGCGCATGGTTATTGGGCATTTTACCTTTCGATAAAGTAAGTTCAGAAGAATGCAGTGGTCTACTTCATCAAAGAAGGTCTTTAGATCAATGTCTACAATAAATGGATAACCTTCATGGATATGCTCCAACGCTTTACCAACTGCTTGGCGGGCGTTTTTGTTGGGTCTGAATCCATAACTGTGAACACTAAATTCATTCTCATAGTGTGGCATCAGAACTTGTGACACCGCTTGTTGTAACACTCTATCGGTTACTGTTGGTATTCCTAAAAGTCGGGTTTTACCATTTCCTTTAGGAATCTCTACTCCAAGAATGGGTTGAGGAAGATAACACCTCTCTTTTATGGAAGAATAAAGTCGTGTTTTCTCTTTCCGAAGATAATCAGATAGTTCTTGCACGTTCATTCCGTCCACGCCAGCACTGCCTTTATTCGCAATTACTTGCTCTAAGGCTCGTTGCATGTTGCGAGGATGTAATACTCTTTCAATCATTCTTGTTCTTTTACTTTAACCTGTTCCGCTTTCCCAAGGCTATTCCGTTTAACGGGAATTCCATTGTGAATTAAGAACCAAAATACGTTCAGTCCTTCCTTGGGTTGTGAGTCCTCCGATTTATTCATCGGCTCGTTGCTCCTAAGTACTATGACCTCTGCTGACTTCTTCGTTTTGCCAACTCGTGGCTACGAAGATCTCCCCAGGTAATGGCATCTTCTTTCACTCAATTCCTGCCGTATCTACATTTATGCACTTTTGTAATCTTAGGGCGTTACAATGATGTGCTTGCTTACCCATGCATAAATGCCTCCTATACGGTTCCTGTTCGTCAGTACCGAGTTTTGTAGTCTCGCTTCCTTCAGATGTAACCTCACGGTTACCACCCTTGCGACTTACTAATGGTTCAAGGCGTTACCCTCGCCCATAAGGGACTTGCACCCTCTAGATTAATTTCCTACTTTCGTAAGAGAAAGATGCCCATGCTGGGCACACACAAGGGTTTTGCAATAGTGGGGCGAAACTGCAAAGTTCAACGGTAGTTCTTCGATTAAACTTATGTGCAAAATTGAAGATTTGTGCTTCGATTGCCCCACCATCGCAAAGCCCCGAAACGTTATCTGTGATTTTAAACAAGACCCCGATGAAAAAAATATTACTGACATTAACTCTCTCAATACTAACTTTTGGAAATTTATTTTCTCAAAATATAAATTTGGATGAATATGAAATTTATGTCGGAGACACATTGATTGGAAAATCTGACTTTTTGAAAAACGGACAAAATTTATCACCCGAAAAAGCAGAAAAACTTCAGTTTAAACCAATAACTGACGGAAATAAAACATCTTATTATTTTAATGGAAATGTCTATTCTAAAGGTCTGATGAAAAATCATAAAGAGAATGGAATTTGGGAATATTGGCATTCTAACGGAATAAAAGCCCGTGAGGGAGAATTTATCGACGGAAAACCAAATGGAACTCATAAATATTGGTATGAAAACGGACAATTAAGAGGAATTGGAAATTGGAAAGTTGGGGTTTATGATGGAATATGGGAAATGTATAATGAAGATGGAAAAGAAAAAATTATCCAAAATTACAAGGATGGAAAACTAGTGGAATAAAAACCACAGATAATCGAGTAGACGGCTCCGCCCATAATTGAACGGAGTACGCCTCTCACACCACCGTACGTACGGGTCTCGTATACGGCGGTTCGTATCTTGATGGGTTAAGTGATAGATGAAGTTCTAACATGGCGATGTATGCACGTTTCTTTAGCCTTGAAATAGTGATTGTTGTTCCTAAAATAGGACTTTGTGCGACTGCCCATCCTCCTTTCCGAGTTCGGCTATATGCATACGCAAGGCTTTGGTCGATTCCTAATCGAATGAGGTTTTTCCTCTTCCGTTCGGGCTTCTTCCAATCATGCCAAATGCAATACCGCAGTCGGTTTCTCAGCCATCCGTCAAAGCTGAGGAGTTTTCCTTTGATACTTGTTCCTCGAAAATAGTTTAACCATCCACGCTGAACTTCGTTAATCTTTTGGATACGCTCATCAAAACTTATCGGAGCGGTTTTTCGGGTGAGGGATTTTAGTCGCTCTTTCAATCGTGTCCACGCTTTCTTACCTACTACCAATTGGTATTTTCCCTTGTCCCCTTTCTTATATGTAGATTCGAATCCGAATCCCAGTAGTTCAAATTGTACTGGCTTTCTAACTCCACTTTTCTCACCATTAATAGTGAGTTTGAGTTTCGTTTTCAAGTACTTCTCTATGGCTTTTAGCGTTGCAGTTGCGTGGCTTTTATACTGGGTATAAATACTAAAATCATCTGCGTAGCGCACAAATCGAAGTTTACGTTTTGTCAATTCTTTATCCAACTCATTGAGCAGGATATTCGACAATAACGGACTTAAAGGCGAACCTTGCGGAACTCCTTTTCTTCGTTTCTGTAATTGACCATTGATTAGAATTGGGGCTCGTAACCATTTGCGGATTAAGCGCATGGTTACTGGACATTTTACCTTTCGATAAAGTAAGTTCAGAAGAATGCAGTGGTCTACTTCATCAAAGAAGGTCTTTAGATCAATGTCTACAATAAATGGATAACCTTCATGGATATGCTCCAACGCTTTACCAACTGCTTGGCGGGCGTTTTTGTTGGGTCTGAATCCATAACTGTGAACACTAAATTCCTTCTCGTAATGTGGCATCAAAACTTGTGATACCGCTTGTTGTAACACTCTATCGGTTACTGTTGGTATTCCTAAAAGTCGGGTTTTACCATTTCCTTTAGGAATCTCTACTCCAAGAATGGGTTGAGGAAGATAACACCTCTCTTTTATGGAAGAATAAAGTCGTGTTTTCTCTTTCCGAAGATAATCAGATAGTTCTTGCACGTTCATTCCGTCCACGCCAGCACTGCCTTTATTCGCAATTACTTGCTGTAAGGCTCGTTGCATGTTACGAGGATGTAATACTCTTTCAATCATTCTTGTTCTTTTACTTTAACCTGTTCCGCTTTCCCAAGGCTATTCCGTTTAACGGGAATTCCATTGTGAATTAAGAACCAAAATACGTTCAGTCCTTCCTTGGGTTGTGAGTCCTCCGATTTATTCATCGGCTCGTTACTCCTAAGTACTATGACTTCTGCTGACTTCTTCGTTTTGCCAACTCGTGGCTACGAAGATCTCCCCAGGTAATGGCATCTTCTTTCACTCAATTCCTGCCGTATCTACATTTATGCACTTTTGTAATCTTAGGGCGTTACAATGATGTGCTTGCTTACCCATGCATAAATGCCTCCTATACGGTTCCTGTTCGTCAGTACCGTCCCGATAGCTATCGGGATTGTAGTCGCGCTTTATTCATTCCTTTTTATTGTTTTTTTAAGGTATTCATGAATGCTTTGCATTTCTTCAGATGTAACCTCACGGTTACCACCCTTGCGACTTACTAATGGTTCAAGGCGTTACCCTCGCCCATAAGGGACTTGCACCCTCTAGATTAATTTCCTACTTTCGTAAGAGAAAGATGCCCATGCTGGGCACACACAAGGTATTGCCAAAAGCGGGGCTGAACGGCTTCGATTGGACATTTTTGCAAGGTTCGACTTTCGTTCTTCGATTGAACTTTTGTGCTAAAAATCCCCGCCTTCGGCAATACCCAAAACGTTACCTTCAATATTACAATGAATCGAATAACTAGAAATTTTTTAATAACTATTTTCTCAATTTTTGGACTCTACATTTTGGTTCCCAAAATCTGGAAACCTAATTGCGAAGATTCGACAAATAACATCCGTGAGGAAAACTGTGAAATAAGAATTAAAAGAGTCGAGCATTTAAGTTCTTTTAAAATTATAGGTGAAAACCCTAAAACCTCTGAACCTTGCGAATGTGAACATGGTAACAGATGGTGGCAAGAATATAAAAATGAAATGAAGGAGGGAGATTATTTTATTAAAAAGAAAGGTGATTTATTTTTACAAATAGTTAAAAAGGATACTGTTATTACACATACATATAAATGTTATGAGACATAAAAATATAAAGTAAGAAATATTTCAGAATTATAAATTAGATCTGAACTGAATGTTAAATTAGAATAGAAAAATACTGCAGGTAATAACTAAGCTTTCGTTTTGTCTGAAAGACAAGAAATGAAAGCCTGTTAGATCCTTTCGCTACGCTCTGGACAGGCTCACCTCCGGTGGCTTTACTCCCCACCCTTATGGAGTTATCGTTTCTAGAATTTAGGATATTAGAGCAGTTTTTTAGAAGGACTGCTTTTTTTGGGAACTGAAGTGAAGTTTTTTGAAGCACTCACAGGCTTTTTTGACTTTACAGATATAAAATCCCTTAACCGCAAAGTTTATTTTGCAGATGAAGTAGTGAAAACGGCAAGAAATCCTGTGGCGGTCCTCTCTGTCCGAAAAGGGAGATGGGTAATCAAGTTTCCTTCTTTACAACACCGACATTTTACCGAAATGAAGCGCTACGGTAGCAAAATGCCTGCAAGAATTATCAAAGATTCTGAGACTCTTTCCTTAGATTGAAATATTTCTTTCATAACGTTGTATCAGTTCCGAAAAACCATTAACTTCGCCCGAAGCGCGATTCTAAATTTTGTTCGTTCTTAAGTCCTCCGAAAATTTTTTTGTAGCCATTTAGAGATTTTATTTTTGGTTGAATAAAAACAAAGGCAATAAAACAGCATCAGGGAAAGCTACCGGAGGTTTAGTTCAACATCGTATTGGCAGGAGTGAGGAGGAATCAAAAGCTTATCCATTTTAGATGTTCCGAAGATTAATTCACAATAAATAAGAAAGTTTCCCCGTTAAAGGCGCACCATCACTAATACGTAGCCGTTGTGCGTCATATAACAGCACTCTGTAAAAAATAAAAAAAATGAAAAAAACGCTATTACTTCTATCAATATTTTTACTTTTCATAAGTTGTTCCACGAATAATATAGGTGAGAAAGAATCAAAAATTGTACAGAACAATGCGAAAATCATAGAGTTAATTTTAATTAATCCCAAAGAAAATTTTATTTGGAAAAAAGGAGAGTTCTTATCTTTAGAGGCAAATCTGACTAATAAATCACCAATTCCAATTACAATCCTAAAACCGAAAACATCTTCAAAAATAACTACTGATTACTTTACTGTAAATTTCACTCAAGGGAGAAAACTCAATTACGAAGGAAATCCAGAAATACCAGGAAGCAGAAAAAATGATGATTTTGTTACAATATTACCAAATCAAACTATCGTTTTACATATAAATGGAGATGCTTATCTAACCCAATTTTATAGTGATGAAACTATCAAGGAAGATAAAATTAAATTTAATTTAATTTACAATGAAGACGAAGAAACACATAATTATACAAGAGATAGTTATTTTATAACAAAAAATTTTAAGACTAAATTGACGGATAGTGAGGAAGCTATACTGAAAAAAGATATTACAGCATTATCCACAAGTCCAAGTTTAGAAAGCATGAAAGTGGTTGATCAAAATAAATATTTAGCAGATTTTGAAAAAAATTATAAAGCAAATAGAATAAACACTACTGACGAAGAACTAAGTCTAATTATTGAAAAATTTAATAGTTTATATGTAAATAAAATCGAAAGTAACACTATTACCATCAAAATTGAAAAATAACATCACACAATCGAATAAATGGCTCCGATCATAATTGGGTGGAGTACGCGTTTCGCCATCTTATGTACGGTCAACTGTCGACAATATTTGAAATATGAAGAGAAAGATATAATTCCGAATATTAAACTCGAGATAAGTAAAAACTGGATTAACCCAACGATTGAAATAATAAAATACAGGAGATAAAACCGTATTGCCAATATAGCAATATAATCCAGCTCATTCCTCACAAAAAAATTCCATCAATATTAATTGATGGAACTTTTTGTTATCTATAAAAGAATATTATTCAAAAATATAACTTAGACCAAGACTTATGACTTGTTCTGTCTTCTTTTTGGCAATATTCGGATCAGTACCAGGCTCGCTCATTAAATTTTTATAAACATTCCCTAAACCAAGATCGTAGCGGCCAGTAATTTCTAACTGTCTTTTATAAGAAAATCCAAGTCCAAAGCCCAATGCGAAATTGAAAGAACTGGCTTTACCATTAACTCCTGCATATTGCGGTAATGGAGACTGCTCTACTTTATAATAAGGTCTATTTGCTGGTTCACCTTCTACTTTTTGATTAATTAGAAAATTGAATCGAGGGCCTGCCATGGCAAAAAACTCAGATTCATTTTCCGAAAAATAACCTTTGAAATAAATGGGCACACTAATATAGTTATTAGCATATACCGCATTATATCCGCTCTTCCCTTTAGCATTTTTATCCTTACCAGATTCACCTGCGCCGTAGTACTCCACTTGTGGTTGTAGATAAAACTGATAGTTACTATCCAACGGAATAAGTGCTAATACCCCACCATAACCAGAAATTCTAGCACCTGAAGGATTGTGGGCGTTGGTAATCCTAGAATAGGTGCCGCCACCAGTAAGTCCATAACGGGTACTGCTGAAATCGATCTGAGCAGATACTGATAATGACGCTAAAAGTAAAGAACTGAAAATTATTTTTTTCATAATCAATGATTTTGGTTTTATCCTAAAATCTTCGCAACAGTCGCACCTATTTCTGCTGGTGAGTCTACAACGTTGATTCCGTTTTCTCTCATAATAGCCATTTTCGCTTGCGCGGTATCATCATCTCCACCAACAATTGCACCTGCGTGACCCATTGTTCTACCTTTAGGAGCAGTTTGTCCTGCTATAAATCCTACAACTGGTTTTTTAGAACCACTTTCTTTATACCATCTTGCAGCTTCAGCTTCTAAGTTACCCCCGATTTCACCAATCATAACGACTGCTTCAGTTTCTGGGTCATTAATGAATAATTCCAAAGCTTCCTTAGTTGTTGTTCCGATGATTGGATCACCACCAATTCCGATTGCGGTAGAAACTCCGTATCCAGCTTTCACTACTTGGTCAGCTGCTTCATAAGTTAAAGTTCCAGATTTAGAAACAATTCCAACTTTTCCTTTTTTGAAAACAAAACCTGGCATAATACCAATTTTTGCTTCATCAGATGTGATAATTCCCGGGCAGTTAGGTCCGATCAATCTGCTATCTTTGTCAGCAAGATATGCTTTCACTTTCACCATATCTTCAACTGGGATTCCTTCTGTAATACAAACGATTACCTTAATACCAGCTTCAGCAGCTTCCATAATTGCATCTGCTGCAAACGCAGGAGGTACGAAAATAATACTTACGTTAGCACCAGCTTTTTCTACTGCATCAGCAACCGTATTAAATACTGGTTTTCCTAAATGCTCAGAACCACCTTTACCTGGAGTAACTCCCCCAACTACATTGGTTCCGTATTCAATCATTTGTCCGGCATGGAAAGTTCCTTCATTTCCGGTAAAACCCTGTACGATTACTTTTGAATCTTTGTTTACTAATACTGACATTGCTTATTTTTTAAATTTATTTTTAAATCTTTACTATCTACAAAATTACTTAATAAAATTTGAAATAAAGAGCATCTACAACTGCTATTTCAAATTTTTAAGTTTCACTTCTTTTCTTAAATATTGCTTGAATTCCTCTGCAATGGAACCGAAATAAGTTCCTTTCTTTAGATCTCGATTGACTCCGCATTTTGCCAGGAGAACAGTGCCACTTTCAACACGAACTCCCGAAGCCATTCCTACTTGTCCCCAAATAGTAACCTCATCTTCTATCACGCAACAACCTGCTATTCCTGTTTGGGAAGCAATCAGACACTTCTTACCTATAATGGTATCATGACCAATTTGAATCTGATTGTCTAAAACTGAGCCTTCACCAATAATCGTTGAATCGGTAACTCCACGATCAATCGTACAATTATTACCAATTTCTACGTTATTTTCAATGATAACATTCCCTATTGAAACTAATCGGTCAAAATTCCCGTCTAATTTCCTGTAATAAAAAGCCTCACCTCCTAAAACGGTATTCGACTGAATGATTACATGATCACCAATTACTGTTCGATCTCCAATGACTACATTAGGAAAAATAATACAGTTGCTCCCTATCGTTACGTTATTACCAATGACAACAGATGAATGAATTTGGGTATTGTCACCAACCTCCAATTCATGTAGTGTTTCCCCAAAATTGGTGATTTTTGTAAAATGTTTATTAATTTTATTAAAATCTCCAAAAGGATCTTTAGAAACTAACAAAACTTTACCCTCTGGACAAGCAACCTCTTTATCAATTAGAATGACAGTTGCTGCAGAGTTCAGTGCTTTATCGTAATATTTTGGATGATTCACAAAGACAATTTCGCCCTCCTTAACTCGATGAATCTCGTTGGTTCCTAAAACAGGAAAATCAGCGTTACCAATCATCTTAGCACCGATAATTTCTGAAATAGATTGAAGAGTTTGAGGTTTTGCGAAAGTCATATGCAAATGTTTTCTATAATGCTTTATTTTACTCTTTCTAAGTAAGAACCATCTTCGGTATTTACTTTAATTTTGTCACCAGCTTCAATAAACAAAGGCACCATTACTCGAGCTCCGGTTTCTACAATTGCATTTTTAAGAGCATTCGTTGCAGTATTACCTTTTACACCTGGATCTGCTTCGATTACATCAAGATAAACGGTAGGTGGAATTTCAGCTGATAATGGCGATTCATCAGAATCTTTCAAGATAATGGTAATTTCTTCGCCAGCTTTCATAAACTGTGAGTTCTCGATCATCACTTTATCAAGATAAATTTGCGAAAAATCGTCATTATTCATAAAGTGATACCCATTATCATCTTCGTACAAATACTGGAATTTTCTGGTGATTACTTTAACCTCATCGATTTTGTGACCTGCAGAAAAGGTATTGTCTAAAACTTTACCATTGGTAACAGATTTCATTTTTGTACGTACGAATGCGGGGCCTTTACCAGGTTTAACATGCATAAATTCAATGATTTTGAAAATATCATTACTAAATTCGATA
Source organism: Chryseobacterium sp. SNU WT5 (assembly GCF_007362475.1). Lineage (NCBI taxonomy): Bacteria > Pseudomonadati > Bacteroidota > Flavobacteriia > Flavobacteriales > Weeksellaceae > Chryseobacterium > Chryseobacterium sp. SNU WT5. The sequence continues at coordinate 2,124,168 of NZ_CP041687.1, read as the reverse complement.
CACATTCCTTTTTTAATATCGTTGCTTGTAGCCATTTAAATATTTATTGAAGTCAAGACTTATTATTAGCTTAACCGGTTATTGTTTTGTTTATTTATTCTTTTCCAGTACCATATCCTTTGACAATTCCACTTGGAGAATTTTTGATGAATTCTAAAATTTCATCACGTTCTGCAGTAGGAAGCATTTCTTTTTCCACATAGCTTGAGGCTTGGGACACATTCATTTTCATCTGGAAAATTGCTCGGTAGATCTTTTGAATTTCAAAAATTTTATCATTGGTAAAACCTCTTCGTCTTAGTCCTACAGAATTAATTCCTGCATAAGATATCGGGTCTCTACCTACTTTTACATAAGGTGGAACATCTTTTCTAATTAGCGATCCGCCAGAAATCATCGCATGTTTTCCAATTTTACCGAATTGTTGAATGGCAGAAAGTCCTCCCATGACCACATAATCACCAATTTCTACGTGTCCGGCGATACCACAGCCATTTGCAATGATTACATTATTTCCTAAAACACAGTCGTGAGCAATATGAGAAGTGGCCATTATAAGACATTCACTTCCAACTTTCGTATAACCTAAAGCTTTTGTACCGCGATTAACGGTTACACATTCTCTAAGCGTAGTTCCGTCGCCGATGATGACTTGTGTATCTTCACCATCAAATTTTAAATCCTGAGGAATTGCAGATATTACGGTACCGGGAAAAATTCTACAATTTTTACCAATTCTCGCTCCGTCCATAATAGTAACGTTACTCCCGATCCAGGTTCCTTCACCGATTTCGACATCTCCGGCAATGGTTGTAAATGGTTCTACGGTAACACTCTTGCTGATTTTTGCACGCTTATCTACGGCCGCTAGTTGATGAATCATTTAATCAGGTTTATTTTTTGCCACCTGCGCCATTAGTTCTGCCTCAACGACTACACTGTCGCCTACGTAGCCGTAACCTTGCATATGTACTATTCCTCTTCTGATAGGTGATATCAATTCTATTTTAAATACCATAGTGTCGCCCGGTACTACTTTCTTTTTAAACTTAACCTTATCCATTTTGATGAAATAAGTAGAGTAGTTCTCCGGATCAGGCACGCTCGCCAAAACCAAAATTCCACCGGTTTGCGCCAGCGCTTCTACCTGTAACACTCCAGGCATAACTGGTTCCTTTGGAAAATGACCTACAAAGAAAGGTTCATTCATCGTTACATTTTTCAATCCAACTACATGAGTGTCCGACAACTCTAAAATCTTATCGATTAACAAAAACGGTGGTCTATGAGGCATCAAACGCATGATACCATTGATATCATAAACGGGTTCCTTATATATATCGATATCCGGAACATTTTTCTTTCGCTGTAATTTCCACTGTCTGTTCAATTTCTTGGCAAACTGGGTATTTACAAAATGTCCTGGTTTATTAGCAATAACTTTTCCTTTTATTTTAACTCCAACTAAAGCTAAATCACCAATTACATCGAGTAATTTGTGGCGAGCCGCTTCATTAGGATAATTTAAGGTAAGATTATCTAAAATACCATTCGGTCGAATGGCGATATCGTCTTTAGCAAAAGCCTTCTTTAATTTATCTGCTGTTTCTGGTGTCAGCTCTTTATCTACATATACAATCGCATTAGAAATATCACCACCTTTAATAAGACCTGCATCTAAAAGCATTTCCAATTCATGGAGGAAGCTAAATGTTCTTGCAGAGGATATTTCATTTTTGAATTCTGAAATATCTTTCAAAGTAGCATTTTGAGTTCCTAACACTTTTGTCCCAAAGTCAACCATTGTAGTTACTTCATAAGTATCAGAAGGAATGATTGTAATTTCGGACCCCGTTGCAGGATCACTGTAACTTAGCACTTCTTTTACCACCAAATACTCGCGAGCAACATTTTGTTCCTCAATTCCTGCTTTTTCGATGGCTTCTACGAAAAACTTAGAAGAACCATCTAATATTGGTGGTTCTGCACTGTTCATTTCTAAAACAGCATTATCAATATCGCAACCCACTAAGGCAGCAAGTAAATGCTCACAAGTATGAATTCTTACACCTAATTTCTCCAGGGTAGTCCCACGCTCGGTTGTAGTTACATAATTAACATCTGCTTCGATGTGAGGATGACCTTCAAGATCAGTTCTTACAAATACAAATCCAGAATTTTCTTTTCCTGGTTTTATGGTAAGTGTTACTTCTCTACCGGTATGCAATCCTATTCCAGAAAGAGAAACCTCTTCCTTTAGTGTTTTTTGTTTATCACTCATTAGTTTTATCTTTTGAGTTTATCTCAAGATTATTTATACGTTTTACGATGTCACTAAAATTTCTGAAATGCACATAATTACGGCGATAATCACTGGCATTAATAGCGGGTGAACCATAAAGGCTTACCCCATCTTTTGGTTTTTTATTCACGCCACTTTGCGCCTGAATTTTCACCTGATTTCCTATTTGGATATGACCGGCAATTCCTGCCTGACCACCTATTTGATTCCAGTTACCAATAACGGTGGAACCTGCAATTCCTGCCTGTGCAGCAATCACATTATGCTGTCCCAATTTTACATTATGGGCAATCTGAATTAAATTATCTATTTTGGTTCCTTTTCCAATAATAGTTGATCCTATCGTTCCGCGGTCAATGCTGCAATTAGAACCTATTTCTACATCGTCCTCTAAAATTACATTCCCTAATTGTGGAATTTTTTGATAACCATCTTTAGTAGGCTGAAAACCAAAACCATCTGAACCAATCACAGTGTTGGAATGGATGATACAATTATCACCAATCACACAATAATCATAAATTCTAACGCCACTATATATGACACAGTTTTTACCAATCTTAACATTTCTGCCTATAAAAACCTGAGGATAAATCTGAGAATCTTCGCCTATAATCACTTTCTCTGATACACAAGTAAAAGCTCCAACATAAACATTTTCGCCCACGGTTGCAGATTCATGAAAAACAGCTCCATCTTCGATTCCGGTTCTACGTCCTTTCATTTCCTGATATAAATTCATCAATATCTGAAAAGAAAGATAGGCATCTTCTACCACAATGATGGTAGGATTATACTTCTCTTCCGTCAAAAGCTTTTCTGAAACGATGATTACAGAGCATTTTGAATTCTGAATATGATGTACAAACCGATCTTGAGCAACGAATGAAAGGTAATTCTCCTCTCCATTTTCAATTGGGGAAACCCCTTTGATCAATGCGTGCTCATCTCCAATGATGCGTCCGTTAATAAAATTTGCAATCTGCGATGCGGTAAACTCCATATCTTGCAAATATAGCAATTTCATAAATATCGCAAATCATTTTCGCTTAGAAAAATAATCCTAGATTTCTCGTGGGAAGGATAAAATATACTTGGTGTTCAATTGGTTGATAAAGGAAGAAAGAATTTGATTCTCTGATTGATCCAAAGTAATCTTATCTCCTGATTTCTGCAACAAATAAATGGGTTGAACTTCTGAATTATAAGGAAGTAAATGCCGGGATATTTCATCAACCAACTCAAGTCCACAACCTTCGCCATATCGCTCATCTGTTTTCTTGATTTTTTCATTAATGAAAGCTTTATCAAATGGTTTGGATGAAATAATAGTTTTAGGGAACTTTCTTTTTATAATGCACTGACAGAGGTAAGAAAGCACAACATCTTCATTTTTCGACCATAATTTAATGGCTTGAATAATATCATTGTCATCTAACTCGGTGAAACGGGCAATATCTTCTTCGGAAGCCTTCTGATCCTGATCGCGGTGTAAGAAATACCATAAATTTTCAGAAGCGGGAAGTTCATTTCCGTGCGCAATTAAAAACTTTGCACGACTTAAAATTTTCACTAATAAATATTCAGCGATAGCAGCCGTTTTATGGTAATAAACTTGCCAATACATAAACATTCTAGCGGTAAGAAAGTTTTCAATTGAGTAAATCCCTTTCGCATCGATCACCAATTCATCTCCACTCACATTCATCATGGAGATGATTCTTTGAGTGTTGACATTCCCTTCCGCTACTCCAGTGTAAAAACTATCTCTTTTTAAATAATCCAGTCGGTCCACATCCAATTGGGAAGATATCAATTGATTAAAAAATTTACGATGATATTGACCTTTAAACATTTCTATCGCCATAGAAAGCTCGCCATTAAACTCTTCGTTCATCTTGTTCATTAATAATAACGACAGCTTCTCATGATGCCAATCATCCATCAACATATTTTCGAGTGCGTGAGAAAATGGCCCATGTCCTACATCATGCAACAAAATTGCCAGCAGGGCTGCTTTTTCCTCTTCTTTTGAAATTACAGTTCCTTTGAGTCTTAAAGTCTCCAACGCCGTGAACATTAAATGCATTGCTCCTAAAGCATGATGAAAACGGTTATGTGTTGCACCAGGGAAAATCAAATTAAGCAAGCCTGTCTGCGAAATTCTTCGCAATCGCTGAAAGTAAGGATGCTCTATAACATCAAAAAGAATTTCATGTGGTATATTAATAAACCCGTGAACTGGATCATTGATTATTTTGAATTTGTTGGTCATCTAAATTATTCTAAAATGCAAATTTACTCTTTTGTTTGCAGTGATAAAATGACGATTTTATTAATTTAATAAAATCGCTATATAATAAGGACATGATTTATTTTTAAACAGAATTATTTTAATTAATTCTATTTAAATTTAACTCAAGTTTAACTTGATTTTAAATTAAAGTTGGCATTTAATGGTTGTATTTTTGATGTTCATAAAGAAGCGAAATAAATTTGATACACGAGATTTATTACAGCGAATAAAAACATAAAATTAATAACTGAATGTCAAAAGTAATTTGGATTGATGATGAAGTAGATTTACTGAAACCTCATATTGTATTTTTAGAAAGTAAGGGCTACAAAGTTTCTCCGGTAAATAACGTCAACGAAGCTTTGGAAATGATCGAAAAACAGAATTATCAGTTGGCGTTATTAGATGAGAACATGCCTGGTATTTCTGGTTTGGAAGCGATTCCTATGATTAAAAATATTGATTCTGCCATTAAAATTGTAATGGTGACCAAAAATGAAGAGGAACTGATCATGGAGCAAGCAATTGGTTCTCAAATTGCAGATTACATTTTGAAGCCCGTAAATCCTAATCAGATTTTACTGTCTCTAAAAAAGAATTTGCAAGAGGAAACTTTAATAGAGCAGAAAACCATTTTAGAATACCAACAAGAGTTTCGAAATCTTTCTATGGAACTCTCGTATTTAAAAACCTACCAGGAATGGGCCGAGTATTACAAGAAAATAGTAAGTTGGGAAGTTAAATTTGACAAAGTTTTTGACAATGAATTTGCCGATTTGCTACAATCTCAAAAAGAGGAAGCGAATATTCAATTCTCTAAGTTTATTGAAAATAATTACGAAGATTGGCTGAACTCCTCTGAGAAACCGATGATGAGTCACACTTTATTTAAAGACAAAGTAAAAACAGTTGTTGAAAAAGAGAAAGTTCTTTTATTAATGATCGATAATCTCCGGTATGATCAATGGAAAGTCATTGAACCTTTGTTCACGAAATTCTATAATAAAACATCAGAAGATTATTATTACAGTATTTTACCTACGGCTACTCAGTATGCAAGAAATTCCTTTTTTGCGGGATTGATGCCTTCTGAAATCGAAAAGAGATTTCCCGAATACTGGATCAATGATAACGAAGAAGGGAACAAAAATGAGCATGAACGTGATTTTTTAGAAGATCAGATGAAACGTCTTGGATTATCTGACAAATCCATGAAATATCTCAAGATTCTGAATGCCGATTTTGAACGTAAAGTTTTAGATGATTTCAATCAGCATAAAAATAATGACTTATTGGTTATCGTTTATAATTTTATAGATATTTTATCTCATGCAAAAACGGACAATGTAATCGTTAATCAATTAATTAGAGATGATAAAACTTTTAGATCTTTAACTTATACTTGGTTTGAAAATTCATCTTTATTAAAAATTATCAAGCAGGCAGCAGAAAATGGCTTCAAACTGGTAATTACTACAGATCATGGAACGATCTATGTAAAGAAACCGAGTAAAGTAGTTGGCGACAGAGAAACATCTACAAATATCCGTTATAAAACTGGCAGAAGTTTAACGTACGACAAAAGTGATGTGTGGGCAATATCCAATCCAGAGAAACTTTTTTTACCAAAAGGGAATTTAAGTTCAAAGTATATTTTCGCCAAGAACAATACATTTTTGGCGTATCCAAAAAATTACAATCATTTTGTAAATTACTACAAAGAAACCTACCAACACGGTGGAATTTCTTTAGAGGAGTGCATCATCCCTATCAGTATTCTGGAACCTAAATAGTTTTTTTCATAGTTTATTTCGTTTAGGTTCTGATGCGGGAAAAATCTTTGATTTTTCCCGCTTTTTTATTTAAATTGTTTCCAAAAATAAAGCTCTTAATCCTACTATTCATGCAAGACGTAAAAACTACTTTAGAAGATTTGGGAATTGATAAAACAGTAATTCTTAGACTTCTAGAACAAGATCAACTATTAGAGGCTGTAAGAATATTTGAACAAAAGTCCCGATTAAATTTAGAGACAACGATGAGCTTATTGGGTGCCATTAAAAATGGAGAAGAACAATTTGTATTTCAACCGGAGGCAAACAAAAGTGCTCTGAAAGTGAGTTTTGAAAATCATGATGGAATAATAACCGTTAAATTAAAAGAAGGAAGCGCCTTGGAAAAAGTTGTTTACCCAAATGATCTTGACTGGATAAAAGTTAAAAAATCGATAGGTAATAACCCCCATATAATAGAATATGAAAAGTGCTTTTTAGAGAATGAAATTAAGAATTCTAAAAAAAGCACCCTATTTATTGAAGAAAGTACGTTTACTAAAAGAAAAATTGTTATTATTATTGCAGCTCTTCTCCTTCTAATGTATCTTATTTACGAAAAATTTTAATCAATGAAAATCATCTCTTATAATGTAAACGGAATCCGTGCAGCTTTTACCAAAGATTTTTTAGGATGGCTTACCGTTGCCAATCCCGACGTGATCTGTATCCAGGAAAGTAAGGCCGGAAATGATCAAATCGACATGGAAAGCCTGGAAAATAATGGCTATTTCAGTTATTGGCATTCTGCACAGAAAAAAGGGTATTCGGGAGTTGGAATCGCTTCTAAAATAAAACCTATTCATGTAGAATACGGCTGCGGAATTGAACATTATGATTCTGAAGGTCGAATTATGCGTGCTGACTTTGAAAAATTTTCAGTGATTTCGGTATATGTTCCTTCTGCATCCAACATTGAAAGATTAGATTTCAAAATGAAGTTTTGTTATGATTTCCTGAATTACATCAAAGAATTAAAGAAAACGATTCCTAACCTTATTATAAGTGGTGATTTTAATATTTGTCATAACGCAATCGACATTCACAATCCAGAAGGCTTAAAGAACACCTCTGGCTTCCTACCGATGGAAAGAGAATGGATGACTCAATTTATCGAAGAATGTGAGCTGATTGACAGTTTTAGATTCTTCAACGATCAACCGGATAATTATTCCTGGTGGAGCTATCGCCAGAATTCCAGAGCCCGAAATAAAGGATGGAGATTAGATTATAACTTCGTATCGTATTCATTGAAAGAAAAGCTGTCAAGAGCTGCTATTTTAAAAGAAGCGGTACACTCTGATCACTGTCCTGTGATGGTAGAACTTTCGTAACTAAAGGACTTTTTTCAACAATAAAAGTTCGTGTAAATACCTGATTCACTTTATCGCATCAATCGTTGCAGATCTGGCCGGAAAAAAGCACTTTTTTGTGAAACGTCGTGGAAAAAGAAAGCCTTAATATTTTGAGAAATTCAGGACAGGTTTTGGACCGATCAAATAAGCAAATAAAAAGCCGACTCTAGAGAATCGGCTTTGGTTTTTGAAACGTAAATGTTAGTCGTTGTCGATAATTTCGTATTCTACGGGCATAGTACCTCTTGCGGTATTTCCTATGGCCTTAAAGGCTGCCTTGGTGAGGTCAAGTGCTCGGGAAGAATGAAAAGGACCTCGGTCATTTATTTCTACGATTACACTTTTCCCCGTTCTCAGGTTGGTGACTTTCACCATCGTCCCGAAAGGAAGGGTTCTGTTAGCTGCGGTTAACTTTGCATTACTGAAAATCTCTCCGCTTGCTGTTTTCCTACCGTTAAACTTATCGTGGTAGAACGATGCAAAACTAGTTTTGGCATCATCGGCATCATACTTGTTGAATGAATAAATACCGAGTGTTGAAATCATCATTATGATTAGGAGTATTCCTCTTTTCATCATTTTGAATTATTTTTATTGGTTTTGACTCTGCAAATTTATTCCGAAATTGACTTACACAACATTTGATAAGTTAAACTCTCTTAAGGAATTGTTAATTTTTTGTTAACAACACGTGTCTGCTTGCTAATAGCGGTAGCTGACAAAGATTCATAAATTGTGTTAAAAAAGAGTCCCAAATGTTAATTAATTTAACTAAACACTGCATAACGCCAACCAATCCTATCATTTAACCATCTTTCAATCAGCATCTTAAACCAAAAATACTTTCAGAAATTCCGAAAGTATTTTTTTACTATTTATTATTGCTATTTTGATAATTATAGCCTTAAAACCTGCTGATTCTTAAACGAGTTCTCCGTATAAATCAAACTCTTCAGCTGAAGTAATTTTAATATCTGCAAACTCACCAATGGATAAGTAGGTATTTTCTGCAGAAACTAAAACAGTATTATCAACATCCGGAGAATCGAATTCTGTTCGTCCTACAAAATAATTACCCTCTTTACGATCAAAAATACAGCGGTAAGTTTTACCTATTCTCTCTTGATTTTTCTCCCAAGAAATATGTGACTGCAATTCCATGATCTCTTCTACCCGAGCTTCTTTTACGTCTTGAGGCACGTTGTCCTCTAAAACATAAGCAGTTGTATTTTCTTCGTGTGAATAGGTAAAACATCCCAAACGGTCAAATCGCTGCTCACGAACCCATTCTTTCATCTCCTGGAATTTCTCCTCTGTTTCACCTGGAAAACCTACGATTAAAGTCGTTCTGATAGCCATATCCGGAACCATTTGTCTGAACTTGGCTAATAAAGCGTTGGTTTTCTCGTGTGAAGTTCCACGCTTCATCGCTTTTAAAAGATCAGAATTGATATGCTGTAATGGGATATCGATATAGTTACAAACTTTCGGTTCGTTCTTGATAATTTCTAAAACATCTTCTGGAAAGCCTGTTGGAAAAGCATAATGTAAACGAATCCACTCTATTCCTTCTACTTTCACCAAACGTAAAAGCAAATCACCTAAAGCACGCTTTTTATATAAATCTAAGCCGTAATAGGTTAGATCCTGGGCAATTAAGATTAATTCCTTCACCCCTTTTTTCGCCAATTTCTCTGCTTCAATAACTAAATTTTCAATTGGTGTAGAAATATTTTTTCCTCTCATTAAAGGTATTGCGCAGAAAGAACATGGGCGGTCGCATCCTTCAGAAATTTTAAGGTAAGCGTAATGTCTTGGAGTAGTAACCATTCTTTCACCAACCAACTCATGTTTATAATCTGCACCTAAATGCTTTAATAACAAAGGTAAATCACGGGTTCCGAAATACTGATCAACATCGGGAATTTCTCTAATTAAATCGGGCTTATATCTTTCTGAAAGACAACCTGTAACAAAAACCTGCTCTACTTCGCCACGGTTTTTAGCTTCTACAAATTCTAAGATCGTATTAATAGATTCTTCTTTTGCATTATCAATAAAACCACAAGTATTAATAACAACGATATCGCCCTTATCTTCGTGAACTACTTCCTTACCATTGGCTTTTAGCTGTCCCATCAACACTTCCGAATCATATACATTTTTGGAACATCCTAAAGTAACGATGTTTATTTTCTTTTTTCCGACTGATTTTGTGCGCATTATAAAATTTATTGGCCGCAAAGGTAAGGATATTATCGCAAAAAATTATTCTTGTTCTGATTTGTCTTTACGGAAATTTGGAAATCTCAGCATCTCCGGTTTACCTTTTTTCTCAAATAAAAGGCCGATCATCATTATAAAGGTTGTCATTAGAATGACCTGGATCACAACAGATTCATTAAGATACGCAAAACGCTGCTCGGGCGTAATACTTAAAAATAAAAGCACCGTAATTAAACCACGCGGTGCAATATAAAAAAGAGGTTGCATATCCATTTTACCTAATTTTAAGAAAGCTGCACGTAAGATGTAAATGGCAATAACTATTGAAATAGACCAAATTAAAGAATCTTGATTAATAATATCCTCCGTTTTTAGTACAAATCCGAATACGATAAAAAAGAGCGTTCTGACAATAAAAGTAGCTTCTATTACCACATCTTTAAAATGCCTCACTTCTCTGGTTAGTTTTGTAAACCGAATATTCCGTAAGAATTTCACATTTCGTAACTCGTCAATATTACCCAAAACCAATCCGAAAAACAGGATAAAAATCAAAGCGGGAAGATGGTAAATCTTTGAAACTTGATAAATTAAAATATTAAGAATAATTATCGGCCCGTATTTAATATGATGATCGATCTTGGCCAATAGAAATGCAAGAACTAAAGATGCTACTACGGAAATTAACAACATCAGCAGAAACTGGCCGGCAAAATGAACTGCTCCACTTAATGTAATTGCAGTTCCAAACGTAGCGAAGTTAAAAAACAGTACTCCTATAATATCTGACAGACTACTTTCATAAGTGATGAACTGACGTTTCTGTTTTGTTAAATTAATCGCGCTGGGAATTGCGATTGAACTACTGATAATACAAAACGGGATAATATTGATTAAACTTTGCTTAAAGGAAATATTCCACTCCAGATATAAAAAAAGTGAAAATCCTATGGCAATAATTACCAACGGAACCAAAGCAATAACAGCAGATTTTTTCACAACTTCCTTTGTAGACTGATTTAATTCGAGTTCAAGGGAACCTTCTAAAACAATTAAGATCAGCCCTACTGTACCCAAAATTGGCAGAATAACATTCAGGTTTGGAATGATCACATTAAACAATCCCCCAACCTGATTCAAAAGCCAACCGGTCGCTAATAATAAAATAACAGACGGAATCTTAGTAAATTTGGTAGAAATATCAAAGAGATAAGATATTAGTAAAATGAGACAAATTCCGATAATAAATATTTCAGCCATGAAGTAAATATATAAAAATTTCAATAAAAGATCTGAAGTTATTTTTTAAACAATTTTCTTCAGCGCAATCATATACTGCCTGAGTTTAATCAATAAAAAAGAGAGCCTTATTTGACTCTCTTTATATTTTTTTCGATTCCTATTAAACAATCAACTTTTTTAAATAGTCTCCGTAACCGCTTTTGCCGTACTTTTCGGCCGATTTTAGCAACTGTTCTTTATTAATAAATCCTTTTAGGTAGGCTATTTCTTCAATACAAGAAATTTTGAATCCTTGTCTTTTTTCCAGAACTTTCACAAATTCTGAAGCTTCATGTAAGGAATCAAATGTTCCAGTATCTAACCACGCTGTTCCACGAGACATTACTCCTACTTCCAACTGTTCTTTTTCAAGGTAAATTCTATTAATATCGGTAATCTCTAATTCTCCACGAACAGATGGTTTCAAATTTTTAGCATATTCTACTACAGAATTATCATAAAAGTATAAGCCAGGAACTGCAAAATTTGATTTAGGATTTTCTGGTTTTTCTTCAATGGAAACTGCTTTTAAATTTTCATCAAATTCTACAACCCCATATCGTTCGGGATCAGAAACCTGGTAAGCGAAAACACAACCTCCTCTTACATTGGTCTTACTTTCCAGCAATTTTGCCAAACCAGTTCCATAAAAAATATTATCTCCTAAAACTAAAGCTACAGAATCGTCACCGATAAATTCTTCGCCCAAAATAAATGCTTGAGCTAAACCATCCGGACTCGGCTGAACTTTATACTGAATATTGCAACCAATCGCTGAACCATCTCCTAAAAGCTTGATGAATCCTTCTTGATCGTGTGGAGTTGTAATAATTAAAATATCTTTTATCCCCGCTAATAGCAAAGTTGAAAGCGGATAGTAAATCATCGGCTTATCATATACTGGCATTAACTGTTTGCTAACGGCGATCGTTAAAGGATACAATCTTGTTCCGGAACCTCCGGCTAAAATAATTCCCTTCATAATTTTTTGAATTTCACGAATTATCCGAATTTCTCGAATTAACTCAGATTTTATAAGTTAATAATTCTTTTATATTTTAAAGATTTCTCCCCAAAGTTAATAAGTATTCCTAATTTTTTATTGGTCGCTTTAAGATAATTTTGCAATTGTTTTGAGAAGTTATCATGTAAAAAGCTTACAGACTTTAACTCAATAATTATTTCATTAAAGCAAAGGAAATCTACTCGATATGTTTTATTTAATTTCTCTCCGTTGAAGAAGATCTCTAATTTTTTTTCTTTTTCAAAAGGAATATTATTCTTTTTGAATTCTATTTCTAAAACTTCACTGTAAACAGCTTCTAAAAATCCTGTACCCAAAGAGGAATGAACATTCATGCAAATGCCAATGATCTTATAACTTTCATCTTTGAAAAGAATTTTATCTTCCACAACTTGTGAAATTTGTTTTAATTCGTATCATTCGAATATTGCGAAACATAATATTTCTGATAATCGCCAGAAGTCACATTATCCAGCCAATCTTTATTCTCTAAAAACCAGTTGATTGTTTTTCCAAGTCCTTCTTCAAAAGTTACACTTGGCATCCAACCTAATTCTTTATTCAATTTAGTTGCATCAATTGCGTATCGTAAATCGTGTCCTGGTCTGTCTTTCACGTAAGTAATTAATTTTTCAGAATGACCTGCTGGATTTCCTAATTTTTCATCCATTTGCTTGATAAGCTCTTTCACCAAATCAATGTTCTGCCATTCGTTAAAACCACCGATGTTATAAGTTTCACCCGTTTTTGCTTCAAAAAATATTTGATGAATTGCTTTGGCGTGGTCAATTACATACAACCAATCTCTGGTGTATTTTCCATCTCCATAAATTGGAAGAGGTTTTCCATTTAAAATATTAGAAATACACAATGGAATTAATTTTTCAGGAAAATGATTGGGACCGTAATTATTCGAACAATTCGAAATAATAAATGGCATTCCGTAGGTGTTTCCGTACGCTCGAACCAAATGATCAGAAGCCGCTTTACTTGCAGAATACGGAGATTGAGGATCATAGGCGGTAGTTTCTAAAAAGAAACCCGTTTCGCCCAAACTTCCATAAACCTCATCCGTAGAAACGTGATAGAATAAATTAGTTCTGGTTTCATTCGGAAAATTACCATGTTGATGATCTGGATTTAACGTCCAGAATTCTCTGGCTAAATTCAAAAGGTTTGCAGTTCCATTTACGTTGGTATTAATGAAAGAACTCGGATCCTCAATACTTCTGTCAACGTGACTTTCTGCAGCTAAATGGATGATTGCATCGGGATGATATTTCTCAAAAACTTTTCTTAACTCATCTACATCCGTGATATCTGCTTTTTCAAAAACATAATTGGGTTCGTTTTCAATATCTTTTAAATTTTCCAGATTTCCAGCGTACGTTAAAGCATCGAGGTTGATAATAGTTGCTTCCGGATTGTTCTGTACAAATTCCCGAACCACATGAGATCCTATAAAACCAGCTCCACCGGTGATCAAAATATTTTTCATAACTGTATTTTCTAAAAATTTCCTTCAGCGAAGGTAGGTTGAATTTTATCTTTGTCAGAGAGAAGGATATCCGCTGTCGGTAATTTCCAATCTATTCTTAATTCCTGATCGTTCCACAAAACACCACCTTCTGATTCTTTATAATAAAAATTATCACATTTATAAGCAAAAACTGCGGTTTCTGAAAGTACAGAAAACCCATGAGCAAAACCTCTGGGCACATAGAATTGCAATTTGTTTTCACCCGAAAGTTCCACGCCAAACCATTTCCCAAAAGTAGGAGAACCCTTCCTTAAATCTACTGCAACATCCCAAACTTTCCCATCTAAACACGAAACCAATTTTGCCTGTGCATGATTCGCTTTTTGCAAATGCAATCCTCTTACTACACCGTAATTAGACTTTGAAACATTATCCTGGACAAAATGCCCATTTAATCCCGTTAATTCATTAAATTTCTTTTCATTGAATTTTTCATAAAAATAACCGCGATCGTCTTCGAATAAAATTGGCTCTATTATATAACAGTCTTTTAATGGGGTTTCTTTAATTTTCATATTTTAATACCGTTCTATTTTATTACTATATATCTGTTCAATGCGTTCGATAAGTTGGACACTTTCATCAAGTTGCGTTCTAAGTTTTACATTCCTATTGAGCATATCTGCAATATTTTGATAAAGAAAATGATGATTTTGAGCGGAGCCTTTATAGGTGCCGTAATCATTACAAGCATTTGTTTGAGACAAAGCGGGTAATTCGTAATCCTTTATTAAACATTTTTCAACCTGCTCCATATATTGTCCGCCTACTTTCACAGATCCATACTCTGAAATTATTGTAATTGAACTTTCCAGGTTTTCTTGCCAAACCGATGTTGAAAAATTAAAACTACCAATTCCACCTGATTGAAAGTCAAAAGTTATAATACCACTATCTTCAAATTCAGTCAATTTTTGATGATTAAAGTCTTTAAGTTTGCTGATAATATTGGTAATATCGCCGAACAACCAAAATAAAATATCCAAATAATGAGAGAATTGTGTGTAGAGACTGCCACCATCCAGGTTTTTTGTCCCTCTCCAAGAATTTTTTGAGTAATAGCGCTCGTCCCGATTCCAATAGCAGGAAACTTGAACCATAAATATTTTACCTAATTTTTTAGAATCTAGCAAATCCTTTAACCAAAGTGCGGGAGGAGAAAACCGATTCTGCATCACTGGAAATATCTTCAAATCTTTCTCATTTGCAATTTTTGTTAAAATTTCAGCATGCTTAGATTCAATTGTAATCGGTTTTTCAATAATCACATTGATATTCTGCTCCAAAATTGATTTCGCATGTTGGAAATGCAATCCGTTTGGCGTACAGACGGCGATAAAATCAACTTTCAAATCTGCACTGAAAAACTTTGATAAATCTTCAAAAATAGGAATAGAAGCTTTATCTAGAAGCGGACACTCCGTAAACACAGATTCAATAACCGCAATTATTTTAAATTCAGCGTTATTCAAAATCACCTCTACGTGTCTTTTGCCAATATTTCCATATCCTAAGACCGCAATTTTAATTTTATTATTCATTTTTGAAAAAAAGACATTTTAACAGCTTCCTACGTATTCTTTGCTGAATTACAAATCACAAACACAAATAGTAAAATAATTTATAAAATGGTTATTCGTTTTTTTAAGTTAGACTTTATGAATAGATAAAAGGCTATCGCTGGCAACAAAATTACACAAAAAATCAACCAATCTGCCCACTTCGAAAAAATCACAATTGTACACACTACAATTTGAATAAGTGCATAAGAAGTACTAATATAGAGATGTGAAACCTGTTTTTCATTAGCAAACAATTGATATAGATGTCGACGGTGAGCATCAAAAATATTCTCCTTTAACTTTATCCTTTCTATAATTGTTAGAACAGTTTCAGTCCCGTAAACTGTTAAAAAAAGAATCCATTTGAGCTGTCCTGTTTTTAACATTAACAAGGCCAAAAGGGCAATAATCCAAAAAGCTAAACCCATACTTCCAATATCACCTAAAAAACACCGGGCCTTATTTCTAAAATTAAAAAACAGAAACACGATACTCGCAAGAATGGGATAAACAATAAAGTCAGCTTCCACAAAGTTGAAAACACATTGATTGATATACAAAAGTGAACCAAGAACCACCAAACTGTAAAGTCCTGACATTCCGTTAATTCCATCCATAAAATTATAAGCATTGAGAATACCAATGATCAACACATAACAAATTGGAATTGACCAAAAGGGCAATAATTGAAATGCATTCACAAAGAAAAGCAATAGCGTAACGGATACAAAATGAAATAACAACCGTATTTTTGAGGATAGATCAATGATGTCATCAATAAAACTTATCATGCAGATCAGTAATAGACCAGCACCGAAAATCCAGAAGTTAGGTTCTACAGAGCTTTCCAAAGTAAATCTGTAGGCTTTAAAAAACACTTCATGACCCATAAAAAACAAATAAGAGACCGCGAAGATAATCCCTCCACCTCTCAGCGTTATTTCGGTATGCGCGCTTCTATGGTTGGGTTTATCTATAATATTATACTTGTTTGCTATTCTAAAGTAAAGCAACATACTTATAAAAAATGTAAAACTGATGATTAAGTATTCCATTATTTTTGAAAACTTTTAATGGTTTTTTCTATACCTTCTTTTGCAGAAACCGGAAGATGATCAATTTTTAAAACGGTCTTTATTTTCATATTAGAAACCATATAACTTTCTGTTAATTTTTTTAATCGTTCTGAATTAATTGGTAAGTTCACTATGTCTCCAATTTTTGCAAAATTTGAAATTAACGAAGTATTAACTTTCCATAATCTCAATCTTTTACCACTTACATCTGCAATAATTTTAACAAGATCGTTAGTCGATAGATTATGGTCATCAGCGAAATTATAAATTCCTGAGTTAACTTCTTTGTTTTGAAGCATTTTCCAGATTAAAAAATTGAGATTATCAATACTCAAAAAAGATCTATGATTCTCAAAAGATGCTAATGGCCACGGGATTCCCTTTTCAACCACTTTATATAACAAATTAAGGTTTCCTTTATTGCCGGGACCATGAATCATACAGGGTCGAATAATAAAAAGTCGCTTTTCAGCAGGTAAATCTTGTTTTATCAAATAATTTTCTGCTTCTAACTTTGATTTACCATACGCTGTTTGAGGATCGGCTTTAAAGTTCTCTTCTAGAATACCTTCGACCGTATCGGCGGCAGCTTTAACAGAACTAAAATAAAAAAAATCTCTAGCGTCCGAAGCTAGGAATTGTTTAAAAATATCTATTGTTAAATCTCTATTTATTTTGAAATAGGATTCTGAATCAGAATTATTACTGGTGTCGTGTGCTTTGCCAGCCAGATGAATGATAGCATTTGCGTTTTCATCTAAATTCCAATTTTTATTTCGGAGTGAAAGAGCACAAACACTATTTCCGTAATCTTTCAAATATTTTGCAAGATTTTGACCGACGAAACCTGATGCACCTGTTATGGTAATGTTCATTTGTGTTTGTTTAATCGCTTTTCTAAATTACTTAAACCGATGTTTTTGCAATTCTGTTTTTAAATACGGATTTGCTCTTTTTTGAGTTAAAATCCTTTCTAAATTATCAATACAACTGGATAATTGATAATTCTCTTGAAAAAATTTTCTACTATTTTCTCCCATTTTCACTAACTCTGAATGTGGTAAATTAGACATTTTCAAAATCGTTTTTGCTAACTGTTTTGAATCTGCTGCAGGCACAGTCAAACCACATTGCGCTTCCTTAATAATATCGGCACCTTCACCATTTAGCATTGCAACTATAGGTTTAGAAGCGCTCATATAAGCTTGAACTTTCGCCGGGACAGTAAGATTGAAGATTGTATCATCTTTTAAACTGACCAACATTACGTCTGCTTTATCAAAAAAACTTGCCATAGCTTCAACCGGAAATCTACCGACCGTTATTATATTCTTTTCTAATTTATTTTTCTGTACAAATTCCTGAACGAAAGGCATCTTACGACCATCACCTACAATAATAAATTTTATTTCGGAGTAATCTTTAAGTTCTAACGCCGAATTCATGATCGCATCCATATCTTGTGCTTCACCTACATTTCCTGCGAACATTACCTTAAACCCATCTGGTAATTGAGGAATAGCAAAGCTCTTGTCACCTTCGGAAATCGCATCTTCTGCCCAATTAGGAAAATATTCTAATTTCTTTTCAAAATCCCCTTTTTCTAATATTGATTTCTTAAATCCTTTTGAAGTAATCAGTATTTTTTCTGAATTATTGTAAAAACTGATCACCATTTTTTTAAAAAAACTAAGTACTACTTTATTTTTTACTCCTCCTGCTGTTTGTAAACTTTCCGGCCAAAGATCCATCACCCAAAAATAAACAGGAACATTTTGTAGTTTATTTAGCAGTAAAGCCGGATAAAATTGCGTGATTGGTGAAGGTTCATGTACAATAACTGCATCATACTTATTACTAAAATTCAAAAAGAAGGCTTTCCAAGATGCAAAAAATGCAAAACTGAAGTAATTCAAAAATAATCTTACTCCCCCACCTTTACCCCGCAAAAGTAAAAGCGAACGAATAATTTTCACCCCATTAATTTCTTGTTTTCTATTTTTAAAAATACCGTATCCTTCATAAATTTTACCTTCTGGATAATTAGGTAATCCAGTTAATACGGTAACGTCATGACCTCTCTTTTGAAGTTCAAAAGAAAGGTCGTTGCTTTTAAAATTTTCAGGAAAATAATATTGGGTAACTATTAAAATTTTCATGATTTACTCCAAACCACTCTATTTACATAATCAGTATAGCTCAGTATAATTCTTACCACTTTTTCAGAAACATTCGGCATGGAATAATCTGAAACATAACGGAAATTTCGATCAGTTCCTACCTTCTGCTGTTGCAATTGAGTTAATCCC
Source organism: Chryseobacterium sp. SNU WT5 (assembly GCF_007362475.1). Classification (NCBI taxonomy): domain Bacteria; kingdom Pseudomonadati; phylum Bacteroidota; class Flavobacteriia; order Flavobacteriales; family Weeksellaceae; genus Chryseobacterium; species Chryseobacterium sp. SNU WT5. Next base: position 2,105,365 of record NZ_CP041687.1, on the reverse strand, counting down.
TGCATAATTCTTTCTGGCGAAAGACCGACCATCATTACGCTAGCTTCTTCCATTGCTTCCGGTCTTTCATGAGTTTCTCTTATGTTTAGTGCGCGAAAATTCAAAATTGATGATTCTTCAGATATCGTCCCGGAATCCGACAGAACTGCATAGCTTCTTTTTTGTAAAGCATTATAATCGTGGAAACCGAGCGGTTTTAAAAATTGAATTTCCGGACGAACAACTACCTTCATCTTATCAATCATGTTCCTGGTTCGGGGATGGGTTGTAACAATAATAGGGTAACCAAATTTTTCTGCAATTGCATTCAAACTTTCCATTAAACCTCCAAAATTCTTTTCGGAATTAATATTTTCTTCGCGGTGCGAACTAACCACAAAATATTTACCTTCTTCTAAATTTAGTCTCGACAGAACATCTGATTTTTCAATCGCTGGCAGGTAATGATTTAAAACCTCAAACATTGGTGAGCCCGTTTTAATAATTCGATCTGCAGGCAACCCTTCTCTTAATAAATATTCACGAGCTATGTCACTGTAAGTTAAATTTATATCTGCAGTATGATCTACAATTTTACGGTTAGTTTCTTCTGGAACGCGTTGGTCGAAGCAACGGTTTCCTGCTTCCATATGAAATACTGGAATTTGTCTTTTTTTAGCGGGAATCGCACATAAACAAGAGTTGGTATCTCCTAAAACTAAAAAAGCTTCAGGCTTCACCTGCTCCAAAAGAGGATCTATTTTAATTAAAATATTACCGATTGTTTCTGTAGCAGTTTTACCTGCAGCCTCCAGAAAATAATCAGGTTTTCTCAAACCTAAATCTTCGAAAAATATTTGATTAAGCTCGTAATCATAGTTTTGGCCTGTATGAACGATGATATGGTCGATGGCTTCGGAAGTATCGAGAGCAGTAAGAACTCTTGATAATCTAATAATCTCCGGACGGGTTCCTACGACCGTCATTACTTTCATTTTCTTCATTGATATTGTTTAAACTGATACCTATTATAATACTGCTAAAATACAAAAATTCGGGAACTGAATATAAGGTGAACGACGTAAAGCACAGGACGAAATATTGTAGGAATAAAGTAAAAAATAAGATATGGTAAGAATTAATTATTTGATAAGAGAATATTTTGAAATTTTTAATGACAGGAATAAATTTTAACATATAGATGATTAAACCTACAATTCCTGTCGCCATTAAAAGTTCCAAAAAAATATTATGTGGATACATCCCATTTTCGAAATGAGTTCTACCTCCAAGAATAGGATTTTGTTTAAAAATATTTAAAGCGTTTTTAAATAGTGGAGTTCTTAAACTATTATCACCTTCAAAGAGCCACAGGTAAGTACGATCCACAAACATTAATTCAAAATTTTCATTTCTTCCTAAGAAATAGATTCCAATTATTGATAGTAGCAGTAAAAGAATAAAAATAGAGATTAATTTGTAATTCTTTTTAATAACAAGTAAATAAGGGACCGCAACCATTATGGCCAGAAATGGACTTCTTGCTCCGGCGATAACAATAGTGCTAATACCTAGCATCATACCATATATCAATAAATACGATGGTATTTCTTTTGAGCGAAAAAGAAAGTAAAACAAAGAAATTAAGACTAAAGAGGTGCCTAAGTGACCATAAGATATATAGTACATGCTAAAAATAAATTGTAGACTTTTACCAGCTGGCATTAATACACCATATATCATATTTACAGTTAACATAACTACCAACGTGTAGAAAAATCCTTTTGCAACCTGTGAAAAATTAATTTCTTTATAGTTAATAAATAATAATGCAAGAGAAGGAACAAAAGCAATTACAAAAATACGAACATACACATCCATATAATTTTGGGCAAATGGATTCTCATAAAAATCATTCGTAAAACTGAGATAGCTTTTTAAAGAATACAGTAGCCAAAAAAAAATAACTGCAAGGACTGCAATATTTTTACCCTTCTTAAAAGTAAAATTTTTACCAATAATATAAAGCGACAATAAAAACACTATCACTCTGAAAGGAACAGAGAAGATCTGACTATTTTCAATATTAAAAGGAACCGCCAAGGCGCTGAAAATCGTATACCCAGTGACAATTAGTAACAAAAACCAGACTTCGAGAGGTAACTTTTTTATTATTTCCATTTTATACGGTCTCAAAATAAGTATCTGAATCCTCCGCATTATAAGCCTCGTTTATCCAAAATATGGTTAAAAGTTCTTCCTGACCAATATTTTTAATATTGTGTGTATACCAGATGGGCATATCCACATACGCGGGCTCAGAACCGTCTAAATAAAAATCAATTACTTCCTTTGTTCCAATTTTTCTTAACTGTATTAATGCTTTTCCTTTAATTACAGCAAAACGTTCAATCTTACGGGTGTGGAAATGATTTCCTCTTGTAATTCCAGGAACGGTTGTTGAAAAAGAGCACTGACCTCCAATTCCTAAGCGAACAACCTCTACAAAAGCACCTCGAGAATCTTTACTCTGCATCAGTTTAACAGGAAAATAACTTGGGATATCAAAGGAGCACCTGAATGTATTGAATAATTGCAAGTCAAAATCTGAGTGTAATTCTGGAATTTCACCTTTTTCAAAGTACAAATTTTTATAAAGTTTTAATTTGCTTAATACTTCAGAAACTTTAATTGAGGTTGTAAACGGAACCGTATAATGTTCATGGGTGGTACCATCTTTAATTTGCAGGATAAATTCCTTTACCAGCTCTGCTACATAAATTAATTTTACCTCTCCATCTGTTTCAATAACAGGACTCTCACCGTGACTTAGCTGGTGACAGAAAGTAGCAATGAAGGAATTATAATAAGGTTGTCCAAATGGCCCAAAAACGTTTGGAATAATCAATCCAGTAAAAATCCCACCAGACTTCTTAGCCCATTCTGTAAAAAGGATCCGACCTTCCAACTTAGACTTCCCATAGAGATTATCTCTTTCTTCCTGAGATGAAGATGAAAATAAAACGTGCGCTTTGGATCCTGTTCTTTCTAATGAAGCTACTAATTTGTTTACAAGACCAATATTTTGGTTGTAGATCACTTCTGGATCAGGATGTCGGTTCATTGCCGCCAAATGAACGATCACATCACATTGTTTCACAAAATAATCCAAGTCATCCGGTTGTTCGAAATATTCTTTTTCGAAATCTACCCTTTGATATTCTTCGGTATTTAAACCTAAAGTATTATATAAATGTGATCCTACGAAACCATTTTGCCCTGTAATTCCTACTCTTTTCATCTCTTCATAATATTACGCATTAAAATACTCATTTGGAAATCGGAATTCATCTTGAAGCTCATTTAATTGGTAATCTCCAAAAACCAATAGCTTAGATGATTTTTCTAAAGCTTGAATTGATGTTACAAATCCACTGGGAATATGAAGAATATCAAAATTTTGCGCATTTAGATGGAACTCCGCAATCGGTAAATTTCTCGCTGGATTTTCCCATTTATCGATCCTTATTAATTTGATTTTAAAAGAGCCCGTAACTGCTGAGAACCAGCGTTGCTCCACTTGATGTCCTTGCCATCCACGAACAAAATCTAAATCATAATTTTCGATGGAGTACATTTTTTTTACTGTAAAGCCACAAAAATCATTATTAAACGTAAGTTTTCCTCGATCGTCAAGGTGATTATTTCCTTTAATTAATTCGGGTTCCATATGCATTTATCTACATCTATTTCATTCGTACTTTCTTGCTGAACGTATTTAGAGTAACCTAAAAAATTTCTAATAGGGATACTGCATTACATCTTCACCAAAAATTTCTTTTCGGATCAATGGCAAACCGGAAACTAGTTTTTTCAACCCTTCTACACCTTGTTGCTCTGCATTATGAGAATGATAATCTTCGATTACGGCTATATCTTTTTCACCTTCTGAGAAATATTTGGCATAATTCAAATCTCTATTATCTGCTGGAACTCTGTAAAAATCGCCCATATCTTCAGCTTTCATCATTTCCTCTCTGGTGCAAAGTGTTTCGTACAATTTCTCACCATGTCGTGTACCTATGATTTTTATGGAAGTTTCTTTACCAGAAAGTTCCATTAAAGCTTGTGCTAAATGACCTATTGTACCTGCAGGTGCTTTGTTTACAAAAAGATCTCCTGCATTTCCGTTTTCGAAAGCAAATAAAACCAAATCAACGGCATCGTCCAAAGACATGAAGAATCTGGACATATTAGGATCCGTAATGGTAATTTCTTCGCCTTTCTGTATTTGATTTAAAAATAGCGGAATTACAGAACCTCTAGAAGCCATTACGTTTCCATAACGGGTTAAACAAACAGTTGTATCCGTTAAATTTCTAGCTTCTGCAACAGCCACTTTTTCCATCATCGCTTTGGAAATCCCCATTGCATTGATAGGATAGGCAGCTTTATCTGTACTTAAGCATATTATTTTTTTTACTTTGTTCAGTGCTGCTGCACGAATAACGTTTTGAGTTCCCTCTACATTAGTTTTCACCGCTTGCATAGGAAAAAACTCACATGATGGTACCTGTTTCAATGCCGCTGCGTGAAAAACATAATCAACTCCTCTGGTTGCAGGTTCTACACTGGTATAATCTCTAACGTCTCCAATATAATATTTGATTTTATCATTTTTATAAAGGTTTCGCATATCGTCCTGCTTCTTTTCATCACGAGAGAAAATACGAATTTCTTTAAAATGGTCTGTTTCTAAGAACCTGTTTAAAACTGCAGTTCCAAAAGAACCCGTTCCGCCTGTGATTAGAAGGACTTTATTTTTAATTTCCATACTCATCTTAATAAATATTTTCTTTTTCCGTTTTAGTCGGATAATTAATTAAAACTGCTTTATATACCCCTTTAAATACAAAAAGGCTTCCCGCAGCAACACCGATAATTCGGTGTTTATCGATTACTTTCTTAATATCTGCGAGTGATCCTGCACCACCTAGTACCGTAAGTGGAAGGGTTATTTTCTCACGTACTTTATCAATAAGATTAAGGTCATATCCTTTCATTAATCCATCTTGATCAATAGAATTGATTAGGATTTCACCAGCTCCCAACTGCTGTGCTTTCGCAGCAAAATCAAAAGGGTTTATTCCGGTTGCTTTTTTTCCATTATGCGTATATACTTCATAACCACCAAAAAGTTTTTTCTTAACATCCAGAACCACAATAACACTTTGACCTCCTACTCTGTCGGCAATCTCTGTTATTAGATCTGGATTCTGTAAAACTGCAGAACTCAAAGCAATTTTTTCGATTCCTAATCCAAAAATTTTTTGTGCCTGTTCCACTGTTTTCACGCCACCTCCATAACAAAGAGGCATTCTGGACTGATTTGCAATCCTTTCTATTAAACTATAATTTGGTTCCAATCCTTTTGCAGTGGCATCAATATCAAAAACAGCGAGCTCATCGACCGCTTTTTCATTGAATATCTTCACTGCATTAATAGGATCACCAACGTATTTAGGATTCTTGAAATTAACTGTTTTCACTAAGCCATTATCCTGTAATAATAAACTGGGAATTATTCTTGGTCTAAGCATCTCTTATAGTTTTGCAAAATTATGGAGTAAAATTTCGCCATAATGATGACTTTTTTCTGGATGGAACTGAATTCCATATTTATTTTCGTGATGTGCTGCCGAAGCAAATTCAATTCCGTAGTCTGAAATTGCCATTACATCATCAGAATTATTGCATTCAAAATAATAGCTGTGTAAAAAGTAGAAAATTGCATCTCTCTCTAATCCTTGAAAAAGGGCTACATCTTTTACAGGTTTTACATCATTCCAACCCATATGCGGAAGTCTGGTTGCCTGATGTATTTTGGACTCGTCGAACTTTTTCACGGATGCATCAATCCATTTTAAGCCCTCCACGTTTCCTTCATCACTATAGTTAGCCATCATTTGCATGCCTACACATATTCCAATTACCGGAACTTTTTGCTCAAGAACTAAATCATCTAACGTTTCCCTCATTCCGGAATTATTCAATTTGGACATTGCATAATCGAAATGCCCCACCCCAGGAAGAATCAATTTTTCTGAACCTTCTAAATCAGCAGAAGTTTTGGCGATTCTTACAGGAACGTCCACTCTTTTATAAACATTTACAAAAGCATTTATATTTCCTACACCATAATCTATAATTGTGATCATATTATCTAAAAAGTCTTTTTTCTAGGCCAAGTTTCTGCATGACCTGAGCACCCATTTTAATGAGTCCCATTTTATTTTTATAGTCTTTGTAGGTCTTATTTTCACCTTCAAATATTTGCTGCAATTCATCTGTAGTCATTTCTAGTTTGTGAGCCACATATTCAAATTCCTTTTGCAGAAACTCCTCAGACAGCTCAGGTTTTGAAACTCTTTCCAGAGCTTCTTCTCTGGTCATCTGTCCGGTTAAAATTAAACTAGAGAAATGAGCTTTTCTTTTTTGATAACCAAATTTTCTTGGCAACCAGTAGTCTTCATAGAATCGGGTAAATCTGGATTCATGGTGCTTATGCTGAAAAGGCTCCCAACCAAATTTATCCATTAATAATTTTTCTGCGTCTTTCTTAATATACGGAACAAGATTTAATGGTTTGAACACTTCCATCCCATAGACATATTTGTAAAGTATTTTGTACGATAGGATATCAACTAAAGGAAAGGTTTTTAGCGGTTTTTTTCCAAATTTATTATGAATATCTTTTACCAAAGTAGTATCTATTCCTGGGAACCCTCCCCACTCTTCGGGTTCTCGGCAACATTCTGTGGAGAAATTACCTCCTGTTAAGACATAATTTATTTTGTGTTTTCTGGCAAATTTATACAAGCCAGAAAAGAAGGCATAATCTTGTGGTAAATCCTGATCTGCTATTTGAGATTTTAAGAAAGAGGTTTGCAAATCTTTCATTTCTTCCCAATTGATCACTTCTGTGTATAGGTCTAAATCTAAACCATTTATTAATTTTTCTATATTACCTACAGCTTTATCCGTATTCCAACCAGCATCAACATGGAAAATGAGAGGTCGAATTCCCATTACTTCTTTGGCGATATAAGCAGCATAAGAACTATCTAATCCGCCAGAAAGACCAATGATACAATCAAAGTCCTTGTTCTTACTGGTTTTTTTTATCTTATCAGCAATTTTCATTAACTCCTCATAGCCCCGTTCGTCAGGATGCCAATTGGGCTCTATGTTTTCTTTGTAGTTGGTGTAGTAATCACTTTCTCCTTTTTCGTTGAACACGATATTAGGATCTGTGGTATCCATGATGGTCTTAGTACAGATTTGATAGTGTGGATTTTGCATGAATATGGTAAAGAGTTAAAAGGAGCTTTAATATATATTTTTTACAGAAAAAATTGTGCTGCAAAATTAGTCAATTTTAATAAAAAAAAGCACTTAACAAGTTAGGAAGTGTCAGTGTTGATTATATTCTCTGAAAATTTTCAAAACTTCTGTTGCTTTATTGGTTAATTGCTGATCATTATTTAACTGGTACGACTTCGTAGGTCCTTTAAATTCTTTTTTAAAGGCCTCCAATGTCCCAAGTCCGTAAAAATAGGAATCAGGGCCCCACCAAGTTATTCCATTAATCTGGTTATCTTCATATCGATATGCAACCACTGTCGTAATATAATTGGTCCATTCCTTATCCGATAGAAGCTTCCACCCTAATTTTTTGTTACTTGGATGATAGCGGTGCATTACAAATGGGTAAACAGGCTTATGATACTTCATACTAAGCTTTATGGCATTTTGCGTATTAGATTCCAGATATTCCTTGTTTTTTAAAAACCCTACTACGCCATCATCATAAAACATATAAAATGAGGGAAAAAAAACATCTACTTCTCGAAGTAATAGCTCAATTTTATCATTCTTATTAAAAAAACCAGTTTTAGTTTCCCAATAAGTGGAAAACGGGATCGCATAAAAACCAAATTTCACATTCGGTCTCATTTTTTTAAGCGTTCTAATAATATCCAGGAAAAGATTTAAGCCCTTTTTAAATTCCGCAGTTCCTTCGTCGTGGTTTAGAATCATGCCCAGGTATGGATCTTCCACATTCAAATAACAGTACCCCTGTTGATCCTTTTGCGGATAATACAGCTCAACAGCTGCTTTCAACTTTACATGGTCAACCTTTTTGTTTTTAGGATTAATTAACATGTTCTCGTCTAAATACTTCACTTCTACTACATTCGGATTAGCGACCTGCAATGATTTGAATTGCTTTTCAGTAGAACCCAGATAATACAACAGCTTCATTTCTCGCGGTACAATTTTTTTCGAATATTGTGAATCTTCAACTAAATTGTTTCCCTTCTTTTCAATCGGATTTGTTTTACAACTAAAAAGTGAAAGCAAAACAAAAATTAGACTCTTTGATACCAAATTCATAGGAGTTAGTTTTTATTACTTAACAATTGGGCATAAAGCTTTAGGTATTCCATAAATTGGATGTCTTTATTAAAATACTTTTCAACTCTTTTTCTACAATTCATCATATATTCACTTTTGTTCTTAGTTGTAATTTTTTTAATAGCTACAATTAATTCATCTGTGTTTCCCTTCTCAACTATTAATCCCGTCTCCTTGCTAAGAGCTTCTGGCGAACCACCTGTATTGAATGTTACTACAGGAGTTCCACATGCTAATGCCTCTAAATTAGTTGTTGGAAAAGTATCTTCTAATGTGGGGTTTACAAAAACATCGGCCGCAGAATAAAGTTCTGCCAACTCCTTTACGGATTCAGTTCTCATAATACCAACAATAATTTTTGGTAATTTTTTTATTTGTTGACCACTTAAACCTACTAATATTATTTGGAATTCATCCTTATTTAATTTTTCAGATAATTGAATAAAATAATCCAAACCTTTTCTCTCGTCCCAAGTACTTGCAACTCCTAATATAATTTTCTGATTTTTAAGGTTATATTTTTTAACTATTTTTTCTCTTGTTGGAAGAGGAACAAAGGACTTTAAATCAATACCATTTTGTATAGTGCAAATATTATGATCTTTTAAGAATGATTTTTTCACTTCCCCTTCTAACCAATTAGATACTGGAACTACAGTCATATTCTCTAGAGAGTTAAAAATCTTATTTTTTTGTTGGAAATTTTTTCTTGAACGATCTATTAATAGACTTTTAGGATATTGATTTTTTTGGGGACATTTAAAACACTCTGTCTCCCACTTATTACATGCTACATACTCATAATGTGCACAATGACCTGTAAAAGACCAACAATCATGGAAAGTCCAAACAACAGGTTTGTTAATTTTTTTTAAAAAATCAAAAAGAATTTTGATATTGATAAAATAACCATGTAAATGATGCAAATGAATAATATCAGGATTAATTTCTTCAATTTGCTTAATTAATTTTTTAGTAGCCGACTTTGATTCGAGTGCGTGATTATCAAATATCCTTGTTTTAAGAACATGATAATAAACATCCACCATAGAACCTATTTGAATAACTTTTGATTTACTTGGTAAATTATTCCTAGCGAATGTTATGTAACTCTCTCCGCCATTTTCAATAATTTTTTCTCCAATTTGTTCTGCGATTCTACCCACAGAACCAGAGTTAACTTCTATGCTTATTTGTACTACTTTCATTCATTTAGCCTCTACTAAAATTATCAATTAGCGACTTTTATCATTTCAATAAATCTGTTCACCATTATATCTATATTATATTTCTCTCTCGCAATTTTAACAACATTTTTTTTCATTTCTTCAAGTAGAAGAGGTTGTTTTGCAATCTCAATAATTTTATTTGCAAGATCTTCAGAATCGTTACGATCGTAATTTTTTCCCGTCTCATTATTTCTGAAAGCTCCATATTCTGGTCCATGCATACCCTCAACACCATCTACTATGATTGGCAAACCATACCCAAATGCGTGCATGATACTAAGACCTACTGATGAAGGGTGAATAAAAATTTTAGATGATAAAAAATAAGGGGCCAATTCTTCCTCTTCAAATATAGATCCTGCAAATATGATATATTTTGCTACGTCTAATTTTTTTGCAAGTTCTATTAAAGAAATTTTCTCCTCACCATCTCCTATAATGATCCATTTAACTTCAGGAATACTTTGCACTAATAACGGAAGGGCCTTTATCATTAATTGAAATTTATTTTTGGGTACTAATCTTGCAACCGAAAGAAGAATAAAATTGCTTTCCAAATGTCTGTCTTTCTTCCAATTATCAATGCTACTACCAGTCCAAATTGCGATTTGTCCATCAATTTTACGTTGATCCAGTCCATTGTTCATTCCGATAATATTCTGTTTCTTGAAACCTCTGTTCCTTAAGGTCGCCACTTCTTTATCAGTATAAACAAAAATATTTTTATAAATGGAAGTCCATTTTAATCGTAAGTTTTCCGTGATTTTATTTGCGCCATATGAGTGTGCCATAGTCCACATAACTACTTTAGTATTTCGTAAAAAAAGTGCTATAAAGCCAATCAATAAATTAGATAATGTTCGAGGATTACCGTCTAGAAATATAACATCATGTGATCGAATTATTTCTGTTATAGGCAAAAATTGAAATCCAATTTTCTCATTCTTCAATCCTATATGAGGAACTATTTTAACTCGATCTCCATATTTTTCATGAATAGACTTAAGATTAGTCCCTTTAATATGGTCATTGCAATAAACCGTTACAACAAAATCTTTATTACTGAATAATCTATCATAAAACCCCTCTCTGTATACTGTTACAATATTAGTGATTATTGCTACTTTCATTTAAATTTTTGTTTTTTTATCGGCCATAAAGTGAAAAACTAATAGCACAGATAATAATTGGTCTTGATAAAATGTACCAGAAACCATTAGTATGGTGATTTGTTGAAGCAAAATTAAACTTACCCAATAATACTTCTTATTGTAATGTATGTTTTTATAGCATACTTTTAGTGCCGAAAAAATTATATAAATCATTGCTAGAGCTCCTAAAACTCCTAAAGCCATCGCTGAATCTAAAATTAAATTATGTGCATATGCATATCCACCTTGTCCATCAAATATAGCGAATTGATGACCAAATAAAGGATGATTCAGGAAAATATTAATAGCATCATCATACAGTCGTGACCTTCCATCATCCACTCCACCTTCTAATGATTCTCTCAACCGAACTTCGATAACAGGTGAAATTTCCCCCATTAACGATAAAATAAAATCCTGTAACAGATACAGTACCGAAAAAGAAAGTGCCAAAATTACTAAACCTGTTTTTAAGTTTTTACCTTTAGAGAAAAACCAAAATAAAACAACGAGCAAAAATGCTAAGATAGGCCCTCTACTACCAGAGCGCAAAACACTGTAAACGCATAATATGATAGAAAGTATTGCAAATATTTTCCAGAATTTATTTACCTTTTTATTGATTAGAATATAGATGGATAGTAGCAGACCTAGAACACCATAGTTCCCATAAGATATTGTATTCAACGCGACATTCGCATCTACCCTATATTCATTGTTGGTATTGGTTAACAAAGCCTGATTCGAAAATAAGGTAAGCGTTAACATCAGAATTACCCCCGCCCAAACAAAATAAAATGCTTTTTCGGTATTAATATGATCAAAACTTTTAATTGTGCTGTATAACCCTGCTAGACAAATACCAAAAATATATAACCAAAGTTGAGAGGTATCTGTTAAAAAATAATCAGTACGCATATAAATATCTGAAAAAATTCTGATGATTAGAAAGAACCAATATAATATTAATACTAATAATGGTAAGGAAATCGGAAATACACTTCTCTTAATATTTAAGGATACTACCAATAACATTACACACAGAGCAAATGCTCGATATGGAATAGTTACTGATTGCGAAACACTTTCCAGGTCGGAAGAGCTTGGTAGAAAAAAGGTGGTTGCAAGTGAATATCCAATAATACAGAGCACAAAACTCAAAGTACTAAGATAGACATTGATTTTAGTAATATTCACTACAAATAGTTTTAAAAAATAAAATGTTACAAAAATGTCATATTTGAATTAAGATAATTCTCAATCATTTGATCATTTAGGATTGCTACATCGTAGATATCTCCTTTTTCGAAAACACTACCATTTGTGCCATCCTTAAAAATGTATCTCATATTACTTTTCAAATGGTAAGAAATTCTTTTTAACCAAACTTTAATATACAGAAAATTAATTTTAATTTTCGAAACGCCAATTTTCTTTTCAACCGAACTGTTAATTGTTTTGATAATTCTTTCTTTGTAATGGGTATCAAACACTAGACAAGTGGCATACAGAAAATTATAATTTAACTTCAGTAATTTGTCCGCAAGGTTTAATCTTTTTAAGGCTTGAATTGCCGATTCGGCATAGATGGTATATCCAGACCAGTACATAGGGACTTCTTTCGTCCAATTTCCTGCAGTCTCCTTCGGTAAATGTTTAAAGTCAGAAATCTCTCCCAAATGTTTTCCGCTTACTCCTAAACCCCCTCCACTTTTTTTAGAATGACCAGATATAACCAGCGGAATATCTATGACTAATAGCTTATCCAGATAATTACAAATTGCTACCGCATTTGCCATGTCTGGACTTGGCCCAGGAAAATAACTACCTGTATCTTCATAAATTTGTTGCAAGATCGAGCGCTTTACAATACCGTGATACACTCTTGGTAATTCTAAAATTTCCGTTCCCCCAAGTTCTAAAACCTTATCTAATTCTTCAGAAGTTGAAATAATTTTTTTTTCTCCTGAAATCTTAGTTTGGGTAAATTTACCGGAAAGTTTATTGCCATAAAACCTGGACGTAATATCTGGCCAACTGTAAGAAGATTTCTCTGGAAGAATGGCGGAAATATTTTTAGCCTTCGCTTCTTTTAAAAAAGAAATTAGATGATGACTAAAAATGTCATCATCTCCAATAAAAGTAACATATTCGCCTGACGCTTTTAGTAGTGCTTCATCTGAATTGTCTATTACGGAAAGTCCTTCTTCTATAAAAGAATAAATAATCCTGGGATCATCAAGGTTTTCTAAAAAATTTTTAAAATCAGGTTGATCCTCTAATTCATCACTATTGTCCTGTATAATTAGTTCGATTCCCAAATCCTTGATCTGGTTAAAATAGGTTACCAAATACTTGAGATAGAAATATCTATTTTTGGTAGGAACGACAATACTTAAAAGTTTTTCAGTCATATTTTCAATTTGATGATCTAAGCTTACCATAAGCTAGTTCTATTTTTTGATATAGGGAAATTTTATCTGCTTTTGAAATAAAGAGTACAAAATTAAGCAAACAAATAAGAATTGAAGTTAAGATAATTACGAGACCAGATATATATTTATTGTATCCAAGATAAGAATTAAAAATAATGGAACAAAAATAAGCAACAGCTATAGAAGTAAAAATAGGGAGTATGAAATTTTTTACTATATATAAAACAAAATTGGGAATTTGAAGAAATTTCCTGTTTACTAAATAAACATAAATAAAAGTAGTAGAAAACTGCACAAATGCGAAGACGGCAGCTGCACCTAAAACTCCATAATATCTTGTTGCAAAATAATAGCCTGGAATTGTAAATAAAACACTGGAAATACCCAAAATATTATTTAGTTTAGTATACCCATTGGCTATAGCAATATTATATGGAATAATAGAAAATGAAATAAAAGCATACGCAAAAGCCATTATTTGCAAAATTGAAGACACTTTTTCTCCATAGTTTTCACCAGTCCAAATCCAAAGTATTGTTTTAGGATATATAACTAAAATTGCCAGGATACAAGTTATAATAATGATGGTATAAAGATTTACTCTTTTAAAAAGATCAATTATATCCTGCTTTTTTTCGATTGAAAACAAAGAGGTAAACCTCGGCAATAGTGCAGTAGCAATGGGATTAACTAAAACCGCAACTGCGGTTGCCAGCGAAACAGCCAGGGTATAATATCCTAACTCTTCTAAAGGTAAGAGTTTACTTATGGTCATTTTATCCAATTGCGTATTGATTCCTGCAACCAGTGAAATAAGGAGCATACCACCTGCAAATTTCCCAATCGTCTGTAGAACTTTTCTATCTATCCATAAGGTAAAATTGTAAAGTGGCTTTCCGTACAATTCTTTTGTGAGAAATAATCGATAAATTATAGCAAAAATAACGGTACAAACAGACTGCCACATAAAAAACATTTCCAGAGTAGGTGTGAATAAGATCACTATAAGCACCAAACCATTGCGGAAAATACCCCATAATATCTGCACTACATTTGCTTTCACCTGTTTCTCAAGCCCTAGTAAGCCTCCCAAATAAAACCGTAATAACATTTGAAAACCAATATCAAAACTAATGATGCGAATTAACCAAGTTACATTTTGATTGGTTTCTAAATTAATCCACTTTTCTACAATAACAGGAGCAGCAATAATAATGATTATCGTAACGGTCGTTACAATGATCAAATACATCGTTTCCAGCGTTATGAATGTATTTATCTTCTCAGATACTGAAGTGTTTTTTGCAAATTCCCGTGATAATGTAGAGGTTAGTCCTGAATCTAAAAAGGCCATAAAACCAGCAATCACTAGCGTGAAACTAATGATAGAATAGTTTTCAAATCCTAAGATGTGAATATATAAAGGAAGAAAGAGAAAGTTGGAAATAATACTCCAAAATCTGCCAAAAAAATTAGCAGCGATATTTTTAAACATAAAAAAAGTATGCTATTTATTAAAAGCAATTTACCTCAGCTATACTAAATACTCTTATCTTTTTTAGTTAGGCAAAAAGCGAGCTTTATTATTGTATAAGAATTTATACACTTTCCTTTCTAATTCGGTATTAGATTTGTTGTACGTTTTATCAAATAAGAAAAAAGTACTGCCGATATCGTTTTTGTTTTCAATACTCGTGAAAACAGTTTGACAATCTCTATAAGATAAAATTGACTCTGAATCATTGAGCACTAAGTCGATCTCTGGCGAGAGATTAACAAATTCTGTTAACCAACCATTCAGCAAATCATGTTTTTCCTTTAAAGAAATATCTTTATAGAAATTGGCCTTTTCCATTAATTTTGCAGGACTTCCCGCATAAACTCTTCCCTCTTCAGTATCTTTAGTTACAACAGAATTTATCAGTGCGATACTTCTTTTTCTCAGATGGATGCCAGATCCAACAACGCAACTGCCCACTAACCAAACATCATCCTCAATGATCGTTTCCCTTTTAGCATATAAAGTACAGCCTTCAATCTGCTCTCCGCTTGCAACATGGGTCCAAATTTGAGAATACATACCAATTCTTACTCCGTTTCCAATTTGTAGTCCGCCAGTAGAGTCTAAAATTGTATTTTGACCAAACCAACAATTATGGCCAATCGACATTTTTTCTTCTGCCATAATCAGCATATCATTGTGAAACACATTCCAATCTCCGATTGACAGCGTATCATGAACGAATATTCTTGTATTATCATTAATAATATTATTATCTCCAATAAAAACTCCATGTCCAGCTTTGTCACCCAAAACGTCAATAACCACATTTTTACCGATTCTGTTATATTTCCCTAATTTGACTTTGGGATTAATTTTCGCCGTTTCGTGAATTTGATTTGTATTCTCCATAAATTTTATTTCATCTATATATTCACCCACCAACCGGATGGAAGTGCTAAAAATCTGTTGTAAAAACTATTGACCCCAGGCAGATCAACATATTCTCCGTACAAAGAGTATCTGTTATTATTCAAGTGGACTCCAGATGCCATATATCCTAATTCCTTAAATGATTGGATTAAGTCTTCTTTCTGATCAGAAAAGGCCCCAAAAACCCAATAAGTAGGAACGGTGCCGTTTACGATATTAATTGGTTTGCATTCTATTCCAGAGTGTATAAAGTATTTCTCCCAAGCTCGAGCATTGGATCGTTGCTTTTCATGCAAACGATCAAGGATACTCATTTGCTTATATCCTATATAAGTATTTACTTCATTAGTTGTAGCTCCATACCCAGCAGTAGTTACATCATATAACTCATTAATTTCGCCATTTTTCTTACGAAACTGTGTTCTATCTAATCCAAGATCCCTATGTAATTTTGTTTTTTCAAAATGTTTGGGATCTTTGAAAGTAATGGCACCGCATTCTAAAGCATTAGGTAATCTCACCGCGTGGAATGAGATAACGGTTGCGTCACTACCGCAATTCCCTACTTTCTTTCCTTTATAAACGCCGCCCATACCATCTACACAATCATCTATCGTAAGTAAGCTGTATTTATTTGCAATTTCATTAATCTCATCAATATAGCCAACATATCCTAAGTGTTGATTGTGGAATATTGCTTTTGTTTTACTGGTTATTTGTTGTTCAACACTGGTTGGGTCTAAAGTTCCAGTGGTAGGATCAACATCTGCCCAAACAATTTTAATTTTTTTCTGAGCCAGAGGTTGCGTTGATTGTAGACAACACATGGGAGACATGATAATTTCATCTCCTTCCCCAATTTCAAAAACATCTAAAGCGATATTTAATGCTGATGAATAGGAATTAACTAAGGAAACCAACGAAGTTCCTAAATAGGATTTTATTTCATTTTCAAATTGTTCTCCCCATTTACCATAAGCCAATTTACCCGAATACAAGATTTCTTGTACAGAGCTCATTATATCATCTGGCATATAAGGTTTAAATAAAGGTATCATAAACTACTACCAACCGGCTTTTATTACATTGACAATATGCGCTCTATCTTCCTCTGTCACCCACCATCCACAAGGGATATGCACCATTTTTGTATAAAAAATATCTAAATTCGGCAACTCTCTTTTTGATGAGGCGAATATACTGTGAGAATCATTTCGGTGATGCAACGGTGAGGCCGCAATATTATGTTCTGCAAGCTTCTTAATGAATTCATCTCTTCTCTCTACTTTCATCGTATATAACCAATAGGAAGGGTCAGTGTTATCATAATATTTAAGCAGTTCAACACCTTCAACGTTTTTTAATTCATTATCAAAATACTTTCCATTGCTAATATATTTTTTAACTATAGAATCAACGTACTTCATTTGAACTAAACCAACCGTTGCATTTACATTATTCATTGCATATTTATACCCTGTTTCAGTAATATCATTCTCCAAACGGCTTTTGCCTTTGTCCAAGCCAAACCATCTCATTCTTCGGGCTCGATCCATATTAGCATTTGAATTAAATGATAAAACACCTCCATCGATCGTTGTCATATGTTTAATAGCTTGAAGGGAAAATATAGAAAAAGGGGAATTGGACCCTACCATTTGATTTTTATATTTACTTCCTAAAGCGTGTGCTACATCCTCAATAATCGGAATGCCGTATCTGGCAGAAATATCATTAAAAGAATCCATATCACACACCATTCCCGCATAATGAACTAAAAGAATAGCTTTCGTTTTCTCTGTTATTAAAGATTCTACAGATTTTGGACATAATAAACCAGTATTTTGATCAACATCTCCCCAGATAACTTTTGCTCCAACCATCGTTATAGCAACATTTGTAGGTTCAGCTGTTAAGGCAGTGCTAATGACTTCATCATCTTTGCCTACTCCGGCCAAAATTAATGAGAGGTGAAGTGCATCTGTACCAGAATGAAGTGCCAGTAAATTAGGATTTCCCAAATAGGTAGAAAATTGTCTTTCAAACTCATACACCGGTTCACCCTCCGCAATATATCCACTGTAGAGAATTTCTTCTAATGCAGGCATAAGTTCTTCTTTGGGTGGAATAAAAGGCTTTACTAATGGAATCATCTTATTATTTTATTTTGTAACCTAGAAAATATGTTGAATATGATCAAATTTCTAGATTGTATACTGTTTATCTGCGATCGCTACCTAATTATTGTATTATTTTTATTAAAGAATTCTCCCTTTTTTAAAAAGTACTTTTTTGGGAGAAACGCTTCAATTCAATGATCAATAAAAAAGAGTTCAAAAGCAACCGGCAAATTCTCCTTTTAATACTCAACTTTACAAATATAATGAATAAGAAGGATTCGAAAAATTCTTTTCATTAAAAGAAATTTCCTCCTTCATCGATTGCACTTCACTGCAACTCGTTCT
Organism: Chryseobacterium sp. SNU WT5; assembly: GCF_007362475.1. Taxonomy (NCBI): domain Bacteria; kingdom Pseudomonadati; phylum Bacteroidota; class Flavobacteriia; order Flavobacteriales; family Weeksellaceae; genus Chryseobacterium; species Chryseobacterium sp. SNU WT5. Next base: position 2,087,194 of record NZ_CP041687.1, on the reverse strand, counting down.
AGATTATATTTTGAATCACCAATGTTAAATTACAATCTTGAATCTACGATATCTCTATTCAAAATTGCTTTTGCGTCGAAAATAACCGTATTATCATTCTTGATTTTATTAAAGTCCAAAGTAAGGAATTCATTGTGAGCTACTGCAAGTAAAATAACGTCGTAAGTTGTTCCTTCAATTAGAGCGGGGATAATATCAATGCCATATTCATGTTTCACCTCTGCCTGATTGGCCCAAGGATCCCACAAATCAACATCTAATCCGAACTGCTTTAATTCAGCATGAATTTCTACTACTTTTGTATTTCTGACATCTGGACAATTTTCTTTGAAAGTTACTCCCAGGATTAGCGCTTTCGCCCCTTTAATAGCCTGACCTTTCTGAATCATCAATTTTACGACTTTACCCGCAATAAACTGAGCCATCATATCATTGACTCTTCTGCCACTTAAAATAACCTGAGGATGATATCCTAACTGAGTTGCTTTATGAGCAAGATAGTATGGATCAACGGAAATACAATGACCTCCTACTAATCCTGGTTTGTATTTTAAGAAATTAAATTTTGTTCCGGCAGCTTCCAAAACATCATTGGTATCAATTCCGACACGGTCAAATATTAATGCCAATTCATTAACAAAAGAAATATTCACATCTCGTTGTGCATTTTCTATCGCTTTTGAAGCTTCCGCAACTTTTATACTTGGAGCTTTGTGTGTTCCTGCGGTAACTATTTTTTTATACAATTGATCCACCACTTCTGCGATTTCAGGAGTTGAACCTGATGTCACCTTCACAATCGTAGTCAGCGTATTCACTTTATCACCAGGAACAATGCGTTCGGGGGAATATCCGGCAAAGAAATCATTGTTGAAGACCAATCCAGAATTATTCTCTAAGACAGGAATACATTCTTCTTCGGTACATCCAGGATATACGGTGGATTCATAGATCACCACATCTCCTTTTTTTAATACTTTACCTATCAGTTCGCTCGCATTGATCAATGGTCTTAAATCCGGAGAATTAAAACGGTCAATTGGCGTAGGAACAGTAACGATATATACATTAGCGTTTCTTATTTCTTCAATAGCTGCAGTAGCTTTATAACCTGTTGCAAAATCAGATTCCTTCGCGGATTGTAAAACGCTATCCAACAAATCCAAATCCGCTTCCAGGGTATGATCTTTTCCATCGTTCAGTTCGTTTACCCGCTGTTCGTTGATATCGAAACCATATACCGGAAAATGTTTTGAAAACTCAAGTGCCAAAGGTAATCCTACGTAACCCTGACCAATTATTGCAATTTTATACATTTAGAATTTCTCTTTTAATTTTTGAAAAAATGTTTTATTTTCGGTTCCATAACCATACCCATACTTATTACCGTACCCGAAATTTCCTTTCTCTATATCATTTATTACAAAACCAACATTTACGATTTTCTCTGATTCTATGTTCTTATTCGCAAAAGCAATTAAAGATTTTTCTGTATACCCTGAACGCGTCACATACAAAGTGGCGTCTGCAAGATTTGAAATAAGGAAACTATCCGTCACCAACAATAATGGTGCAGTATCTAAAATAATATAATCATAAACAGATTTTAAGTGAGAAATCAGCTCCTCCAATCTACCGTTGCTTAATAATTCTGTCGGATTTGGAGGGATACTTCCGGAATAAATAACATCGAGATTGGCATTAAAAGTAGATTGATGAATAACATGATCTACTTCGAAAGAACTATCGTATAAATATTCACTTACCCCAGCCAGGCCTCTCCTGCTCTCATTATATCTTTGAAGTTGTGGATTTCTTATATCAGCTCCAATAATTATTACTTTGGTGGATGGATTTGCTAACGTGAGTGATAAATTTACAGAGGTAAATGTTTTACCCTCTCCTTTTACGGTGGATGTGACCAGAACTACTTTCCCGTCATTCTTCTTGGGGAGAATAAAATTCATATTGGTGATCAAAATCCTAAATGCTTCCGCCATTGGAGAAAGGTCGTTAACTTCGATAATTTCATTTTGACCTTTTTCCAATTGGGGAAGTTCTGCCAAAATAGGGAATGAGGTCAATTTTTCAAGATCCGCTCTCGTTTCTAATTTATCATCAAATAATTCTTTTAAATAAATAGCAATAAATGGTAGTAAAATTCCTAAAATTAAACCTCCTAAAAGAATCATAGAGCGTTTAGGTGACACTGGCAAAGGAGAAACGTAGGCTTCATCAATCACCCTCGCTTTTGGCGCAGTAACAGCTAGCGAAACTGCCGTCTCTTCTCTTTTTTGTAAAAGTAACAGGTAAAGACTTTCTTTGATCTGTTGCTGACGCTCAATTTCTCTAAATAACTTTTCTTGTGCAGGCATTTTCAATATCTTTCCCGCCAAACTATTTTGCTCAACTTGATAATTATTTTTGGCAATTTGCAATGCATTCTTATTCTTAGCTAGACTCTCTAGTACTGAAGACCGGATATTATTTATTTGCTTAGAAAGATCTACTACAAGTGGATTTTGCGGCGTCGCATTTTCCAACAACCTATTTCTTTCTAAAACTAACTGATTATAGGTCGCAATATTAGTGATCGTTGCAGGATTATCTAAACCTACATTCCCAGGTAAAATTTGATTTGAACCTTGTTTATTGACAAAGTTCAGTAAGGCATTGGTAACTTCTAACTGCGATTCGATCTCAATCTGTTTGGCACGAGCCTCTGCAGAGGATTGGAGTCCTAATTTGGCTTCTGTTTCTATATCGGTAATACGATTGGATTCTTTAAATCTTTCTTTACGGTTTTCTACTTCCCCTAATTCATTTGCAATAATTTGAATTCTATCTTCGATGAATTCTGCGGTTTTTATTGATTCTGAGTTTTTATCTTCAATTGCATCATTATTATAAGCACGGACTAAAGTGTTTAAAATTGTTTTTGCCTTTTCAGGAGCTGCATAATTCATTGACAGTTTGATTACGGTAACATCTTTATTAACAAGAGCTACCCGTAAATTAGACTGTAAACGATCAGTTGCTTTCTGTAAACTATTGATGTCCAATAATAACTCTGTAGCCACTTCCGCAGGCTTTACATACTTATTATTTTTAGTAATGATAATATTGGCAAAAGGTAAACTTATCGTTTTCCCAAATGAACTTTTGAGCGTAGGTAATTCATCGGAACCCAATGTTATTTCATTCCCACTAAAACTTAATTTTATTGGCTCCTTAAAGAACTTAGCATTTTGTTTCTCATTTAATACCTGAATAATAATTGGTGAACTCTCGCCATAAAGTTCGGTATCCTGGAATTTTCCCTTCGCGTAAAGGGAGGATTGTAATCTTAGCTCTTGTACAACCTGACGCATCAGTTTTTTAGACTTGAAGATTTCCATCTCGTTCTCTACCCCATTACTCCCTATTTTTCCGAAACCAGAAATATCTCTCAAAGCGCCGAAGTCCTGGCTTACAGGAGTAGTTTTGGAATCTTTTATAAGTACGGTAGAGGAAATTTCGTAAATTTCATTTTGAGTTTTGAGATATAAGTAAGAAAGCACTAAAAAAAGGAGCGCGCTCATAATAAACCACGAGATTCTCTTTGTATAAGGCTTTAAAACCTCTTTTAGATCAATATCACCCGAATTGTCATCGAGATTGCTTTTATTTAAAGAACTATTATTCATTATATATTGAAGTAGAATATTATTTTTTGAAAACTAAAGCTAAAATGGTAACAACGATTCCAGCTACTGATATATAAATCGGCATGTTAGGATCTAATCTGGCTGTTTTCTCTTTAGTTTGATTAGGCGAAACATAAATAACATCCCCTTGTTTAAGGTTAAAAAATTCAGAGTTAATAAAATCTGCTTTTAACATATTTACCCGTTGTTTGGTTATTTGGCCACCTTCATTACGCACAATTAAAACATCATCTCTTTTACCATACATGGTAAGATCTCCTGCTAAACCCAGAGCAGTAAGCATAGTTGCTTGTCCATCCGCAATAATATACTGGCCAGGCTTTGCAACTTCTCCAAGTACGGTTATTTTGAAATTGGTGATTTTCACATTTACGGACGGATCTTTAATATAATAAGTTAATTTCCTTCTTAGATCATCCTGAAACTCAACTAAGTTTTTTCCCGCAACTTGTAATTTTCCTAAAGTAGGAAAGTCGATTTGTCCGTTCGTATCAACGATATAGGTAGGTCCAGCAACTGAAGATTGTCCCTGAGCTGGAGTATTACTACTGGGTAAAGATAAATTCGTTATTTCCCCAGACGAGTAATTCTGATTAAAGGGTTTTACCACATCCATATCTTTAGCGGTAATTACGATTACCAGCTGATCGCCTTCTTTAAGTGTTGTATTGCTGGTATTAATAGCTGTTTGAGTAGCGATTTGTTCAATATCCTGCATATAACCCAAATCACTTGCTTTATCTGTCGTTTTACACGAAAACAGCACTAATGAAAGGGTTAGAAGACTTAAAAATATGTTTTTGTTCATTTCTTTCTTTTAAAAAATATTTGCAAATATACAATTCTGTATTATTTGTCCAAGGCCTCATAAATTGAATTATTACTGATGAATTCTGGTACGATATCTTTCAGTATTTGCACTACTGCCGTTTTCTCTCCACGACAAGCGGCATCTGCAATGTTGCTACATAACCCATCTATCACCTCGAAGTCAATCGTGGGATCTTTTGAAATCATGATCTTTTCATGATGTGTAGGCATTGTTGTAGCATCATCGCTTAACAATTCTTCGTACAATTTTTCACCGGGGCGTAAACCTGTATAAATTACTTTAATATCAACATTAGGTTCCAGACCAGAAAGTTTAATCATACGGTGTGCCAAGTCCAAAATCTTGATCGGCTCTCCCATATCAAATACGAAGATCTCGCCACCATCTCCCATCGTTCCTGCCTGTAGAACTAAATCACACGCCTCTGGAATGGTCATAAAATATCGGGTAATATCACGATGGGTAATAGTGATAGGACCACCATGCTCAATTTGTTTCTTAAAATGAGGAATTACGGAGCCATTGGAGCCCAATACATTTCCAAATCTGGTGGTGATAAATTTTGTTGAATTATTTTCGGTATTTTGTAATGCCTGTACAAAAAGTTCAGCAGCCCGTTTAGAAGCTCCCATCACATTGGTCGGTTTTACAGCTTTGTCCGTCGAAATCATTACAAATCTATTGACCTTATATTGAGAAGCTAAAGTAGACAAGTTCTTACTTCCCTGAATATTAACTAAAATTCCTTCATGTGGGTTTTCTTCAATTAAAGGGACATGCTTATACGCGGCCGCATGGTACACCATTGAAAAATTATATTGTCGAAACAACGGTTCTAAGCGGTTTTTATTTGAAATATCTGCCAAAACAAATTTAAAAGAAATTTGCGGAAACAGACTCCGCATCTCTATTTCAATATCATAAAGTGGTGTTTCTGCCTGATCTAAAACTACGATTAGTTGAGGTTCAAAAAGGGCAACTTGCCTAACAATTTCACTACCGATAGAACCAGCTCCACCTGTAATTAAAATCGTTTTATTGAGATGTCTTTTTCTTACCTCCTCATTTTCTATTTTGATCGGTTTACGATTCAATAGATCTTCAATTTGTAACGTCTTGATCGTCCCTTCATGTTCATTACTTTTCAATTTTTGTAAGGAAGGTGCTTTGTAGATCTGTAGATCCTTTTCCAGAAAGAGTGTTACCCAAAAATTCATTTCGGATTTATCCATCAGTTCATTGATGAGTAAAATCCCGTCAATTGTCATTTCTTCTTTTGTACTGTGTTGGATTTTCTCTTTTGTATAGATCGGTTTTCCCAGAAGATGGGCTCTGTTCGAATCATGACGCTGCGTAACAAAACCAACAATATGATATGGAAGATGTGGATTATCGATAATTGCACGAGCCATCGCGACAGATTGCTCGTCAATACCTAATACCAAGATTCTCTTGCGCGAAGTACTGCGCTGGAAGTCTCGCATCATATGAAAAAATTCCTTTACAAATAATCTGAAAAGAAATAGGAACATGAAGGAAACAATAAAAAAGAGGGTAAGAAAAGGAAGTGAATTAAAAATCAATCTATTATCCGAAAGAAAATAATACAGAAAATTAATAATGGCTACTGAAATTGTCGTACTGAAAATGGCCAGAAATAATTTAAAAAGATCGATAAAAGTAGAGTGTCGTATGATCCCAGAATAAGTTCTAAAGACAATCATAAAAAACACACTTAATACAACGATTATTAGAAAAACCAAATCTGCAGTCCCAAATATATGGTCGGCAGATGCATTTAATTTCTCTATTAAGAATCTAGAAAAGAATACAGATAAAATAATCAAGCAAACGTCGATCGCCAAGATAACCCAACGGGGTAAATAACGAACGTCTGAAAAATTCATCAAATTATCCCCGCCGTATATTTTTTTTTTCAAAATAGTCCGTAAACTCATTAAAATAAATATTTAAATATAAGTATTTTAATATCGACACCATTCACCTTCATTCCTTATTTTTAATTGTACGCAAATTACAATTAATATGCCAAAAAAAGAAGGAATATATTAAAGCAGTGTTTTTTTTATGATTTCTGTAATTCGTTGTTTATCGCCTTGCGTGAGATTAGAACCTGACGGTAAACATAACCCTCTGTTAAAGAGATCTTCTGCGATGCTTTTACCAAAATAATGACATTTCATAAAGACTGGCTGTAAATGCATTGGTTTCCAAATTGGCCTGATTTCAATATTGGCAGCCGAGAATCCGTTTATTACTTCCTTAATCTCAATCTTAGAATCAGGATCTATAGTAATAATATTCAGCCAATGGTTAGAATAAAAATCATCAGAAGGTTCCGTATGCAAGGAACAATAAGGGTGATCTTTAAAGATATCCTGATAAAAAAGGTGATTTGCTCTGCGCTGGGCAATCCGCTCTTCTAAAACCTCCATTTGTCCTCTACCAATTCCCGCACTGATATTGCTCATCCGGTAATTGTATCCTATGGAAGAATGTTCGTAATGAAGTGCATCATCTTTCGCTTGCGTTGCCAAAAAGACTGCCCTTTTTTTTAGGCTTTCATCTTTAACAATTAATGCACCACCTCCAGAAGTGGTGATGATCTTGTTTCCATTAAAACTGATTACTGAAATATCACCAAATGTACCACACTTTTGACCTTTGTAGGTACTTCCCAAAGCTTCTGCACTGTCTTCTATAACTGGTATATCATATTTTTCCGAAAGAGATTTGATCTCATCTACCTGGTAGGGTAATCCGTACAAACTAACGGTAACAATTGCTTTTGGTTTTTTTCCTTTGGAAATCCCGAATTTGATTGCTTCTTCTACCGCGTTTGGGCACAAATTCCAAGTGTCTTTTTCACTGTCTACAAATAATGGTTGCGCTCCTAAGTAAATAATAGGATTAGCCGTTGCAGAGAAAGTTAAACTTTGACAAATTACAAAATCACCGCGCTCTACTCCCAGTAAAATCAGGGAAAGATGTATCGCAGCAGATCCAGAGCTTAAAGCGGCTACATGAGAATGCTGACCTAAATATTTTTCTAAGTCTTTTTCAAGTCCATTTACATTCGGTCCTAAAGGCGCAATCCAGTTTTCATCAAACGCGTGCTGAATATACTTCATTTCTCCACCACCCATATGCGGAGATGATAACCATATTTTCTCTTCCATTAATTTTCTTCTGAAATAAATCTAATTATTCTACCTGGATTGCCCACTAAAACTGCGTTTGCCGGAACATCTTTTAAAACAACTGCACCAGCACCTATAATCGCATTTTCTCCGATGGTAATGCCCTGGATCACATTTGCCCCTAAACCAACGTGAGCTCCTTTTTTCACAATGATATTACCTGCAAGAGATGCTTTTGGTGAAATATGTACAAAATCTTCGATCACACATTCATGTTCGATAATGCTTCCAGTATTGATGATGCATTGTTTTCCTATCTTAACTTCAGCATTAATACAAACATTAGGCATAATTACAGTTCCTTCCCCTATTGTTGTAAAACGAGAAACGTACGCACTATAATGTTGCATTGTCTCGAAGTGACACCAATTTCTGATTCGATGATAAATAATTTCTCTAATGCGATTATCACCGATAGCAATAATAACGTTTTTGTCCTTTAATAATCCTTCTGTTGGTTTAAGAATTTCAAGATGATGCGGAAAATGGTCCGGCGGATTATCGTCTACCAGATATTCTATTAATTGATTATTGGAAAGGATCAAGTCGTAAATAACTTTAGCCTGTCCTCTGGCTCCATATAAAATCATGCGGCATTCCCTTTAAAAGCTTCCATTGTAATTAAATTATTGGCATTCACCCCATGTCGTCTAATCACTTTTTGAACGGTGATCATCATAATCTTGGCATCTAAAATTGGTGAAATTTTTTCCACATACTCCACATCATATTTAAATTTCTCATCCCAGGATAAAGCGTTTCTGCCGTTAACTTGTGCCCAACCCGTAATTCCGGGTTGCACATGGTGTCTCCTGTGCTGCTCTTCATTGTAAAGGTCTAAGTATTCCGGAAGTAAAGGTCGCGGTCCTACAATACTCATCTCCCCTTTCAATACATTGATCAGTTGTGGAATTTCGTCCAGCGATGTTTTACGAACTACCTTGCCTACGAAGGTCAAACGTTCATAATCCGATAATAAAATACCATTTTCGCATTTCTTATCATTCATCGTTTTAAATTTGATGATATGAAATATGTTACCGTTCTTACCGGGTCTTTTCTGGATAAAAAAAGGATTCCCTTTATTACTAACTGACAACAAAAAAGTGATCAATAAAAATACGGGACTCAACGCGACAAGACTTAAAAACGCAATCGAGAACCCTGTAATGGGTTTTAGAATACTTCGATACATTGATAATTTACAAGGGATTAGAATTAGAATCTATACACTTCATTTTAGGCGTTCATCAACTACGAAAGTAATTTCTTTTTTTGGTAAGTCTTGTATATGATCATACCTACTGCAATACTTATTAATACGGGTATATAATCATCAATGGGAACAGGCTTAGGAGGATTTCCAGGAAGTCTGTCCGTTTCATTTTCGCCACTTTCCGGGATATCTTTAGGTTTTTCCACCGCTTTCTCTGTTTCGTAAAATGGGTTGTCTGCTTGTTGAGCATGGAGGAAGTAACCCGTAAGAATAAGAATTACGAAAAGAATTTTTTTCATCAGTTTTGTTTTAGCAAAAATAGCATTCAAAATATAATTATAAGACAAAAATCAAATTTTTTTATGATTATTTATGATTTAAAATTAAATGAATAATCATATTTGATTGATAACAATAAATTAACCTTCTTTTATCAATTGAAAATTCAAATCATCTCTATCGTTGATCAAATTACATCAATAAAAAAGCCAGCACCAGAACTGGCTTTATTATTCATCGTTCGTAATTATTTTAAAACTTTCCTGGAAGTAATTTCCCCTTCCTGATTAATTTTTAAAATATACACTCCTTGTGCGAAATTTTCTGCAGGAATAACAATCTTATAATTATTAGATTGCTCTTTGTACATTAATCTACCGCTGACATCATACATTTCTATGTTTGTAATCTTTTTATCCGCTGATTTAATAACAAAATCTCTCCCGTCTTTATATACCACAAGGTTTTCCTTGGACAGGTCACTGGTTGCCAGAACGTTATCTGATTTATAAATTAACTCAAATCTTCCGTTGGTTTGTCCTGATTTGGCCACGAAACTATAATTGTTCTGCATAAGGTTCGTCACCATACCAGTTTCCTTGTCACGCAAATAGATCTTTTGGCCATTCGTAAAGATTCCTTCTCTTTCCCCTAAGCTGAATACGTAAGAACCATCAGCATAGTGACTCGTTCCTAACTGAACGACATCATCCGTTACCAAAGGTCCTTTTCTTCCTTGAATTCCTAATTTGAAATCCGCTAAAGTGGTATATAACGCATCTGATCCTACTACGGGAAGTTCTGCGTCATAATTGGTATCAAACTGATTGGTGGCTTCTTTTTTATAACCAACCAAGGCGGTGGTTACGACCCCAAGAGGCGTCGTTAAATGAATCCAGTAACGATCATCTGAAACCTCAGCCTGTTCTTTTGATTCAACTCCTTTACTAAAAAAGTTTGAAGTGGAAGAAATAGACCGGGTTGCATTTTTAAAATTCAGGGTCTTACCTGTACCTAGCGCTTTCACGATAAAACCTTGGCCTACTTTAATAATATTCGTAGGAGTTTCACTTTTAATCGTATTATTAGCCTGCGAGGTCACTGAACTGGTGGCCGGTATTCCCCCTGTAAGATTTAAAATAGCATAGTTATTAAAAAGACCTCCTGAAGGATAATTGCTTCCTTGCATCGGTCCATTTGGATTGATATTAGTCCAGAAATAAGCAAGTCCTTCTATTGCCGTGCTGTTGTCCGCAACCAGTGTTGTAAAATTGATATTCGACGAATATGGATTCCCAACAAGATTATACCCTCCACTAGCCCCTCTGTATTGCAACGCAAATGGAATTAACCCATTATTAGGAACTCCTTTAAAAGAACCTTCAAATACCGATGGTACTGTATTGGAAAAACTGTTATTGGCTCTAATACCATAGCCTTTGGCAGCACTTTCGAAAATACCAGCACTGTTATTTCCAAAAACGTTTGTAGTTGGAGGAATATGATAAAATTTATCATCAGTTTCATTGTAGGTATAGAATCCAGCATCGAGCGTTCCCGTAGAAAATGCTTTTAACTGTTGCGCTTTAACAGGACTTGCCCAATAAGTATAATCTTCCCGTTTTGAGGTAGAGTTTCTATTGACCGTAATTGGTCCTACATTGACCGCTGCATCCGTATTTTGCACCAAGTTCGCATCATTTTGTACAATCAAACGGTCTACTGTTTTTCTGTTGATGATCTCATCATTTACTGTTAAGGCACTACCGGTGTTGACCGTTAATTTACCATTTTCAATAATTGTGATGCTCTTTGCCATTGCACCGGCTGGATTTAGAGAGCTGTCTACAATTAAAGGAGTCCGCACGATCACACATGTGCTGAGATCCGGTAAGCCATTTGTTGGTTTCCAGGTTGCTGGTGTGTTCCAAGAGGTACCTGCATTATTCCATATTTTACTAAAATTCTCCACCTGTACTTTACCCGTTGCGGTACAGCCATTATTTAGGAGTGCTGTTGCATTGATATTCCAGCTGGTGTACTGTTCCATCTGATCAGGGCTCGGTTTAATATATACTGCCGCGGTGGAACTTGTTGTCGAGTAAGGCACGGTCGCTGCCGCATCAGCGTAAAAATCAATAGCATGATCCTTGGTCCAACTAAACGAAGCTGCCAAATCTTTTTCACCATACAATTCTACATCGTCAATCGCTACTCCATCACACCAGTCATCAGCGTAATAGAGAATTCTAAGTTTGAAATTAGTTTTCCCTTTATAAGCATTTAAATCATAGTATGAGAATGGAACTGCTGCACTTTCACCAGGGAAAGCAAAATTACTGGCTTCTCCAATACTTCGGGTAATATAATCCAGATCAACCCAAGGGGCTCCATTATCCGAAACCTGTATTTTTACAAAATCTTTGAGTGGCTCTTCATTCAACCCTTTAAAATATCGGGAATAATACATTCTAAACTTAAATCTTAATGTATTGAATCCTCCTGTATCTAAGGGTATGGAAGTTAAGGTTGTCTCTACTCTTTTTTTGGATCCAATATCAGAAGTTGTAAATAAAAAGTTATTGCCCTGCGCTCCAGAAGCTACAGCAGGCGTCCAGGTTGTTCCTCCATTGGCCACAAAAGCACTTGACTGTTTGGTCCATTGGGTTTTTATATCAAGAGGTCCTCCTGTATCAATACTGTATTCCCGTCCGGGCACAAATTTTCCGGTTCCAGCTGCCTGAAAATTATCATTAATTAACCAGTCTGTTTGGTTATTCCCTGAAGCCGACAATCTAACGATGGAGTTATCGCCACATGCCTTCGCACTGGACGGGGTAAAGGTAATAACCGGCACAGGATTGATAAAAGCTTTCGCTGGAACCCTGCTTAAAGATTCGCAGCCTCCGTAGGCTGTTACGTAAAAAGTTTTGGTTGCAGAAAGAATTGGCGTCGTCCATACCGTTTTTCCCGCACCGTCTGGAAGAGATGTTCCTACCAAGGATCCTCCTTTTATGGCATCATACCAACGAAACTCGGTAACTACTCCAGAAGATTCGGCTTTTAAATCCACAGATGTTCCTGCACAACCTGTCGCCTCGGTTGTACCTGTTACCATACTCCAGCAATTAGCAACTACAGTAAATAAATAGTCTTCTGTCTCTCCATTCTGAGAAATATCTCCACAACTGCTAAAATTTTCATCAACTGAACTTGTTCGGATCCTGATTCTATAATCACCCGGAGGTGCATTATCAGGAATCTTAAACCCAATCGTGGTTGAAAACTGCCCTGTACCACCCGCATTATAAATATTTTCTCCAAGATCAGTGAAGTCGCCATCACCATTCCAGTCAATCCAGGCTTTGTATAAACTTTCTTTGGTAGTTACCATCAATACATTGACACCACCACCCTGTGCTTGTACGCTTTTAGGTAATCCTGTATAATCTTGGTAGCCTATTGGCGCAGTAGTATTGTTAAATGGTGTAGCTTGAATATTTTCAGCTTCCACTAAAGTCCCTTTAAAAGCGACCGATGTAATATAATTGGTGGTTGCGTATCCACTGGATACCGTAGGAGTACAATAAGTTACCGGATTTGTTGTAAAACTTTTTTCAGGAGTATAAGCAACAAGTCCAGAATTGGTACAGGTTACTTTTCTTCTATAAATTCTGGTAGTATTAGGCGTTGGAACTGCTGTAAAACCAGCATTTATCTTCGTTTGACCGGCAATATCGGTCCAGGGACCACTGCTAGTTTCTGCAATTTGCCATTGGTAGATTAATCCCCCATCTGTGGAAGGTGCAGAAGCCGTCGCAGTAAATGCAGATAAAGGTGCACCTGTGCTGGAAGATAGAGTAAAAGTCCCAGCGGTTGGTGCACCTGAACAAGGAGTTGGTGTAAAACAACTTATTGTAAATTCAAATCCATCACATGGTGTACCAGTATCCGACTGAAATTTGACCGTAAGCGAACCTGTTTTAGATGTTATTTGAGATGGCAGATCTGATTTATAATCTCTGCATGTGCCTGTTCCTGAGGTGTGAATGAAACCACCGGCCAGAATTTCTCCCGTAGTGCCTTCTCCATCGTATATCGTTACATAATCTGGATAACTACGTTCTACATTATATGATACTACATTCAATCTCACTAATGCGCCAGCTGTAGCAGGTTTAATAATAGTAAATCCATTAGAACTATTATTATACTGCCCAGTTCCACCGTTATCATAAATAGTTCCAGAACAAGTTGTAATTGTTTCATTGCCCGTTGCAGGAACTTTATAAACTCCAGAACCTGTTACAAAAGTTTTTGTATCTGAATAACCTGACAACCCAGAACAGGTTATTTTTCTCTTGTAATAGGTGGTAGTGCCTGGAGTATTGACAGCTGTAATATTTGCTGTAGCGGTAGTGGCACCTGTTACATTAGTCCAAGGTCCACCCGCACTTGTTGCAGATTCCCATTGGTAGGTTAATCCCGTTCCTCCACTTCCGCCAGCAACACTTGCAACGAAAACACTTGAAGGCGCTCCAGAATTTGGCGTAAGCGTTACCAGTCCACCCGAAGGTGTTCCTGTACAAGCTGGCGGAGACGTGATGTTGATCACATAATCCTCTACCTGACCGTACGTTTGTGGATCGCAATCATCAGGATAACTATTATAATGTTTAGCCACACGCATCTTGGTAAGTCCCAAAGTAGCCGAAAATGGAATTAGAATATTATTCGTAGCTACAAGAGCATCTGTTCCGGTCGAATTTTTAATTGTTCCAATATCGAAACGCTCGCCGGCATCGGCAAAGCTTCCATTTCTATTTAAATCAATAAATACAGTAAAATAATCGGTAAAATCACCATCTGTATTCCCTTTTAAAGAAACGGGATACGTTTGCCCCTGTGCTATATTTGCGGGAATTCCACAAAAACTTTCATAAGCAGGTGAGGATAGCAATGGAGAGGAAGTATTATTGATTCCCCCAAAGGTGACATTGGTAATGGGTTCTGAATTAAGGAAAACCTTGGTACAATAATTAGATGGTATGCTACTGGTATAGGTAATCCGTATTTGTCCAGGACCGCCAGATCCACCTTTCCAGGTATCATTACTCGTTCCTTTTTTTGACCCAGATCCACCAGCACCAATAGTCGCACTGACACCATCACCCCAGCTTGAGTTAATTCCATTGGCACCTGCATAACTATTGGCTGCCGCAGCTCCGCCAGTAGCTCCATTCGCATTATTTCCTTTTGCGTTTCCGGCACTCGCACCACCTCCTCCAGTGGTAGTTGAAGTAGCATTTCCTCCATTTCCTCCATAGGTACTCACTGTTGTACCTCCGACGTTACCTGAGGTTAGCGCAATGCTCCCAGTACCTGAACCCGTTCCCATAGTCGCAGCACCTTTTCCACCGACCGCTAATAAAGTGATAGGTGTTGAAAACCACGAAGCTGAACCATCATTTGCAGCCGAAGCAGAACCGTTACCACCTATTCCTACAGAATAACTGATTTTGGAGTTAGGAGTAACCGTATAACTATTTCTTACATAGCCCCCTCCAGAACCTCCTCCACCTCTCCCTGCCACACCATTTCCGGTAACAGACTGCCCGCCGCCGCCAGCTCCCCAAACCTCTACCGTTATTGTCGTTACATCACAAGGGACATACCAACTGGTTTGGTCAGCAGGAAGAATGATCGTCGTCTGGCTAAATAAAGAAGAAGAAAATAGAATTAAAAATAAAAAAATAGAACTTTTTATCTTTTGGGTAAGATTTTCTCTAGTAAAAATTGGATTTGTGTTTTGAGAGGACAGGAGTAGAGTGTTATTCATATAAAACTTTTGGCAGTTATACTATTATAAATTTTTTTTCACGGTACAAAGATATATCATTATGACAAAAAAACAATACCCTTAAGAATCAATTTGTTTCGTCAATTTTTAATTAAAAATATAAGGTCATAATGGAGTTTCAGTAAAAAAGAAGGTGGTAGAGGTTAGAGGTTAGAGGTTAGAGGTTAGAGGTTAGAAATAACGAGGTACTGTATTTTGGTGGGTTACTCTGATTTCGAAAGATTTATTTTACCACAAAAGAAACAAAAGTTTGGGTGTTGAGTTTATCATAAGAGGGCAAAAGGTTAAGGTTGAGGTTGAGGCTGAGGTTGAGGCTGAGGCTGAGGTTTTGGTTTTGGTTGAAAAATAAAGGGTAAGGTGGTTTGGCTTATCTTTATTAAAAGCCTTAATTTTACAAGAAACAATGACCTATGCTTTTAATTGACTCGCCCTCCCACAACGCCTATTTTAATATTGCTTCTGAAGAATATCTGTTAAAACAATTTCCTACAGAAGATCTATTTTTATTGTACGTAAATGCACCTTCCATTATTGTGGGTAAGTTCCAAAATACCTTGGCAGAAATTAATTTGGATTATGTAAACGAGCATCACATTAAGGTAGTAAGAAGAATGTCTGGTGGCGGAACCGTCTATCACGATCTTGGAAATCTTAATTTTTCTTTTCATACGTTATTAGGTCAGCATGATTTTATGGATTTTTCGATCTTTACAGAACCGGTGCTTAAGATTTTGAACCGTTTGGGAGTTCCGGCAATATTGCAGGGCAGAAATGACCTGCTGGTGGATGGTAAAAAATTCAGTGGTAATGCAAAACTGGCGCGACACGGCAAGATGATCCAACATGGAACGATTTTATTGAATTCGGAAATGGAAATATTGGGAGAAGCCCTAAAGGTGAATCCCCTAAAATACGTGGATAAAGCCATCAAATCTACGAGATCACGGGTTACCAACCTCATCGATTATTTACCAAAAGACACTACGACCAATGATCTCAAGAATCTCCTGACCCAGGAAATTATAAAAAACAATCCCGGAGCCCAGACTTATGAGTTGACGAAAGAAGATTTGGAAGGAATCGAGAAATTAATGAAAGAAAAATATGAAACATGGGACTGGAATTTTGGCTTCTCCCCCAACTATAATTTCAAAAAGGCCCTAAAAATACCGGCTGGATTTATAGAATTTCACCTGGAAGTCGTTCATGGCATCATTGAGAAAGCGAAAATATTTGGTGATTTCTTTGCCTCCAAACCCATCGAACTTTTTGAAGAGCAGTTAGTTGGTCAGCATCATGAACTCACCAGTTTAAAAAGACTTCTTCAATCCATCGACCTAACGGCATTTTTCGGAAAAGTGACGGAGGAGGAAATTTTGGAGGGATTTAAGTAGGTTGATTTTGGTTACCGTATTAACTTTGAAATCAGCGGAATTTGGTGGATCACTTTAGTAAATCTCTATAATATTGTAACCATTCTCCTGATATTTGAGCAGCCGTAAAGTTTTCTAAAACATATCTTCTGCCCGCTTCTCCCATTTTAGTTCTTAATTGCGGATCGGTTGCCAGTTTTTTCATTTGAACATAAATAGACTCTACATCATGTACAGGATGTCTGAAACCAGTTTGATCGTCAATAATGGTCTCCATCAATCCATAAGTATCACTACAAATAATAGGTAATCCCAATAATGAACCTTCTATT
The DNA here is from genome assembly GCF_007362475.1 of Chryseobacterium sp. SNU WT5. Taxonomy (NCBI): domain Bacteria; kingdom Pseudomonadati; phylum Bacteroidota; class Flavobacteriia; order Flavobacteriales; family Weeksellaceae; genus Chryseobacterium; species Chryseobacterium sp. SNU WT5. Next base: position 2,070,374 of record NZ_CP041687.1, on the reverse strand, counting down.
ACTGTGGTACCAAAACCTTCCCGATGGCTCGGTAAGCAAAGAACGTCACCTATTTGAAGCAGCAATTCAGGTTCGTTTGTAGATCCATAGAATTTAAAGTTGGGATCTCCCACTATAGAAAGAATCTGAGGCACTAATTTCTCTTCATCAAATCCGATCAGCAGTAATTTAACATGTGGGATTTCCTGTTGCAATTTGGAAAACGCCCTGGCTAATTCAATTACTCCTTTATCTCTATTAATTCTGCCTAAAAATAAGAAGACGACCTCATCTTGACTATACTTCTGTTCTGCTCGATACCTTTCTCTACTATTGATATTAGGTCTGAATTTATTAATATTTACTCCGCTAATTGAACCTTTGCCCAAAACTTTTGAATTGTGTTCTGTTATTACTTTTTTAGAAATTAAGAACTTTCTTTGCGATTGCCCATCTACCAAGATATTAGTAGATAAGGAAACTAAAAACCTGTCCAAGTTCATCAGTAACGCTTTCATTAAGCCAGTTTTGGTATACCATACCTGCCCGGTAAAAATGTGAGTACGCACTTTTGTTTTTGCAATTTTTCCAGCCAACATTCCTATTAAACCAGCTTTTGGTGTTACCGTATGAATGGCATGAAAAGACTGTTCTTTCAGAACTTTTCTTAACTTATTTAATGCTTGTAAATCTTTAATAAGATTTATTTTCCTCTCTATTTGAACATGAAAAATGTCTGTAAGATCCGGTGAAATATTAATCTGCTCTTCATTTTTGAAATTAGCCACCAGATAGACTTCAAATTCGGTAGATAGCGCCTTTATATTTTCCAATAGTAATGCCTTAACCGTTAAAGGACTGGAAACAATAAAGCAAATCTTCTTTTTATTCATTAAAACGTTATTTATTTAAAAAACCTTACCACGGGATATAACCACAAATTTTTTAAAAGTAAAATTCTGAAAATATTCTTTTTAACATCAAAGATTTGATGATTAACATAAAAAACATCTTCTTTAATCAACTGCGATTTTAATGCTTTCACCTCCTCATAGGAACTTCTTCTTTTAACCAACTGAAAAAATAAGGTGGCAACTAAAAAATTCATTCTTTCTAAAAAGAATAAATCGGTTTGTTTGCAAGTTGGAAATTCGGTAGATAAGTTGTGGGTTTTTTTGATTACAGCAATAATGTCCGAAATCATTTTATTTTTTTTCGAATCATCTGTATTCCGCGTAATTGAGTTTTCTGACTGCAAGAACTGGGCTACCACTAAATCTGTTGCTCTTATTCGTTTTACACTAGAGAAACATCTTGTATTAAATTCAAAGTCCTCAATAAAAATCTGTTCTAAAAATAAAATATTATTTTTTCGCAAAAAATCGCGGCGGTATAATTTATTACAGGCAGAATTCATATATCGGATGTTGTTATAATAATCAAAACCCGAGTTAAAAACGGTACTGTTGTTGGAGATCTGGTAAAGAATTTTTCCTTCAGAATTAATACCTTGTGCTGAAAACTCCAATATATCTAAGTCATCTTGTTCTGCGATAATGAGTAAGTTTTTCAAAACATTCGGTAACAACCAGTCATCCGAGTCCAAAAAAAGAAGGTATTCTCCAGTAGCATTTAAGACACCCGTATTTCTAGCACCACCTAGTCCTTTATTTTCCTGTGATATTATTGTTATATTCTTTCGATTTTGCGTGACTTCTCGTGCGATTGCTAAACTTCCGTCTGGCGAATCATCATCAACAATAATCACTTCAAATTCATCTTCATGAAGATCTTGCTGAAAGACAGAACTGATACATTTCGCAATATACCGCTCTACATTGTAGCAGGGAATGATAATAGTTATTTTTTTCATTATCCTCTTAAAAACATAAAATAAGTGAATAAATAATAAACAGATATTACAACTCCCACTACTCTGTACTGATTAGGAAATAATTTGTAGCGTAATAAAGGATAAGCAATGATTGGCGCTACCAAAAACCACGACAAATAGGCAAAACGATTCGAATAATTGGCTCGAATGACCAGAATCCAAAATGCATTCGCAATCATATAAATTCCCCATAAGTGAATATAAAACTTGTCATTAACCTTCTTCTTAAAAATAAAATACCAACCTGCAAAAGCAGCAAAAGCAGAGTAAAACAAAAAATCCCATCTAAAACCTGTGTAAGCAAACTCAGCTCTGTTTACATTAGCATTCGTCAAATAATCTTCAGCTCTAGTGTCTCCACCAATACCGATTGCACCAAAAAAGCCTTCCCAGAAACTCCCGCCAACTAAAGATAATGGTATTGATGCCAACCAAATATAAAGATATACTTTTGGGTTTTTATAAACACCGGAAACAACAAATGCTGCAATAGGAATTATTACCGAATTGTGAATCCCGAAAGATAATGCCATTAGCAAATACATTATTATTTTTCTATTATAGAAACATAGACTGAGAAGAAACCCGGCAGTTGCTAAACCATTTCTTATTCCGTTTGTGCCATAGGGCCAAAACATATAGGAACCGACAAAAATAAAAAATACATAAAACCAATTAGGACCAAAATATTTTCTTGAAAAAATATAGCAAGGTAATGTATAGATAACGGCACACAGCAAAAAGAAATAGTACTGGCTCATCAACCTGGCACAGAAGATCATAAATTTATTAAAAAGGAAATCACTTTTAATTATAACCGTTCCTCCTTGCTCAATTACTTTATAAAAACCACTATAATTACTCATGTCACCAAAAACCTCACTAACAGGCCTTGTCCCCATGAACAGCATTACAAAAGCCAGCATAAAAACTCCCGCACTTTTTGAAAATGACTCTGTAGAAGTTCCAAAATTACCATATTGATAAGCATGAAAAAGAATGATAATTGCAACAATCATCAAAACATTAAAATATACGGCAGTATAACTACTAATGGGAACCCAGTCGAACAATTGAGGTTGAGGTTAAGGTTAAGGTTAAGGACAAAAGTATTCTAAATTTCTGATATGATAAACAGGAAAGGTATTTTATGCTTCTTTTATAATGATAAAGAGGCGATCCTTCCGCTATAATCCGACAAACATCGCTTCTATGTCTACTATTTTCTTTTTGGTCACCGTAATATACACATCTCCTTCTCCAGCGAAAAATAAAATCTCATCCTCCACTTTTAAAATGGAAGAAATATACCGAATGCCAGGAGTTCTGCCACGCGCTCCCATTCCTGAAAAAATAGGTCTTGAAGTTATATTTTCTGGTAATAAAGTTTCTTTGTTGATTAAAAGCGCCCAATGATAATAACATCTTCCTGAAATTTTATTTTTTATTTGATGAATAATTAACAGCCAATACTTTTCATCGAAATCAATAGGGTTGGTACTAAAAGAAACCATGGTGCCAAAACCACCAGGATCAGAAAGCTTCGAAAATGATTGCTGATTAACAATAGTTTTAAACTGCAGAGTTTGTTCATTTTCCAGTTTTAAGACCCGAAAAGGATGGATCGAATAAAATAAAAACAATTCACTACGGGATTCTTTGTAGACCCAGTTTTTTTCAAAATTCTGAAGGGGGAAATCTAATTTTGGTAACGCACAAAAACGAAAAGTTTTTTCTTTTTCATCTAAAACTGATAAGGAAGAAAGTACGGAGGTCTGATTAAGGCTACCATTTAATACTCCTTTTATCACTAAACTATGATTGATCATCTTTTGACCTTTCCAATAAAAAAGTCGGGTATCCTCAATTGCCCAGTCTATTTCTTGTGGGAAATCCAGAATTTTAGTAATAACATTTTCTTCCAGAACCTGCATCGTATTTTTATCAAGGGTCATCAAGACTGGATTTCCCTGCAAATACAATTCACGTTTTTTGCCCTGTGTTTTAAACCAAGGAATCTTCTGAGCTTTTGCCAACAATATGACTTGATTATCTACGATTAAAACCCCAGGGTTAAAAACAGCTCCAAAGGAAAGCGTTCCAGGTTTTGCAATTACTTTTGAACGCAGTATATGACAGATATAAGCTGGATTTCGCGTGAGATTTCCTACGGTCACTTTTCGGAATTCGAATAAAAAGTCGATTAGTTTCACCAAACTTTTTTTGAAGTGTGGGTAGTTGTTGAGTTTTACAATAAAATTATTTAGAACTGTTTCTAACATTACTTTTTCCTATTTTGAATGAATCTAGAACTCCATATTATAAATCAAAACGAGCGGTAAACTAGAAAAATTAATATAGATAAGCTTTCATTTGCCTTTATTAATGAGATTTCTAAATCCGATGCAAATATTTGGTGCATTTATAAAAAACTGGTACCAGAATATTTCCTTCAATTTCCATTGTTTAATAAGTGACCATTTATTATATCCCTTCACATCTTCTAAAATTTTGCTTCGACAAATCATCTGCGGATCTAATTCAGGGTTATTTTCAATTTGCTGATAATGCCATAAAGAGCCAAAACAAAATTTATTAATTGCTAAAGTTTCTAAATTAGGGAAATGGTTTTGTATATATTCTATTCTATTTTCTATCGCTGATAAACCATCTAACCTGGTCAAATTGTATTGCCTTCCCATATTGCTTTCATTATGCTGTCGGTAAAAATACAGAATTTCGTCTCGCTTGATGATTTTTTTGGCGTTTCCAAAAATTTGGTAAGCCCAAAAATCATCTTCATGCTTTTTACCTGCTGGAAACAAAACACCTTTGCATATTTCTGCTGTTAATAATTTATTCCATGGCATTTGCTTTATTTCTTCTTTCATCAAAAGTTCCAGTGCTTTTTCTGCGTCATAAATCTTTTCTCTAATTGCAACACTCGATAAGTCAAGAGTTATGTCTATTTCACTTGTAAAATTAATGAAGTCACATTCCACAATATCGGCATTATTTTCGATGAGACATCGTAACATATTTTCATAAAAATGAGGAGCAAGAATGTCATCTGGATCTACAAAGGCGACAAAATCACCAGTTAAAATTCCTAGGCCCATATTTCGGGCTACGGCAACGCCGGTATTTTTCTGATGAATTACTCTTACTCGCTCATCCTTTAAAGCATAATCATCACAAATTTGGGGGCAGGAATCTGTAGAACCGTCATCCACCAAAATAATTTCTAAATTTTGATAGGTTTGAAAAATGATGCTATCCATACATTGCGGAAGGTATTTTTCCACATTATAGACCGGAACAATAATACTTATTTTATCATTCATGAGCAGAATTTAATTTTAATTTCTGATTTATATGTGAAATGACTGCCGCCGGTTCCGCATATTTTAAATAATATTTTTGAGCTCCTTCTTCCAATTTTGTGCGGTATTCCTCATCATGCACCAACTTCTCAATCGCCGCCGCAATATCATGTTCATTTTTGACGAAATGAATATTTTTACCATGTTCCAAATCAACGGGAAGGACGTTTTGGAAAGGAGTAGAAATAATCGCTTTATTCATGGCTAAAAACTGTCCTAATTTCCAGCCATGACAGTGGTGAACTGCTGGAGTATTAAAGACGAAAAGTGACTTTTTAGTTTTCTCAATAAATTCCCGCAAAGGATATCTTCTAGTAAAAGTTAATTGTTTAAATTCCTTAAACTGCGGATGACCGGTATCTGTCACCCAAAAACCACCTTCAAAATGCACCCCATTTTTTAAGCAACTGTCAATATACATTTTCCGATACCTATTGGTTCCTGTGAGACAATTTGCATGCGGCCATAAACTGGCAATAAAAAACACAGATTTTTCCTGTACAGATTTTTCCTTGTGATTTGGTAAAAAACTTTCCAACCGCAATTGTTTAATTTGGCTTAAATAAGAGCGAAAGTAATTTTTCAAAGAAATTTGAGGATTAAATTTTAGTTTGATGAGGTTTGAGACGCAATAATATATGGCTTTTGAAACATTCCAGATCTTGATGCCAAAACTTGGCGGTATGGAATGGATTTTTTCTTTAAAGTAAGGCCGTGTTCGTTTTGGATCATAATTGATTTTCGCATAAACATCACACCATTCATATGCATTTTCCCGGATGGGATAATCATCACCAAAATCAATAATTACTTTGTTTTTCTTCCCTTTACTTACGATCACTAGAGCCATGTAGGCATCATATGAATAGTCGTCTTTTCTTTTATTTAAAGATTCGAAATAACAGGTAGAAAACGAAACATTTTTTTTACCAAAAACTTCATAGAGACCTTTTATATAATAAGAGGAATAAATGATATTGCTGGAGGGGTCAATATATACTTTACCTTGATCAAATCTCATAGTTCTATTTGTTTAATACGTAGTCAGATCACCCCTTTATTTCCACTTCTGATTCTTCGCAAAAAAGAGATTGTAAAAATAGATAAAAGGATTGTAGAAAAAGGGGAAGTAAACCAATAAGTTTTTTAAAAGGGAAACTCGCAGACCCAGATTTCTCGTGGAATTATTTTTTAATTCTGAACGAAGTTTTAGGGACATTTCTGACCTAAATAAGTGATGCTTTTTTAAGGATTTTAAAATGGTCAGCAATTTGGTAACATAGAATTTTTCAACGGCTTCTTTCATCTCCGCATCCTGCAAAAGCAATCTGATTTTTTGGGCTGCTTTATAAACTTCTTCTTGAATAAAAAGTATTTTAGATGAGTGCGAAGCAGAAACTGGATTATGGTGGTATTTGTATTTTACGACATCTTCAAAAACAGTTTTTTGTGCGTTATTGAACGCTTCAATATTAAAAAGAAGATCTTCATTAATTTTAACACCTACTGCGAAACGTATCTTTTTCAGGATTTCCCTTTTAAATAAATTATTGCAGGTACTCGGTTCTACTCTATCGCCTGCAAGTAATTCTTTCAGCGCTTCAATTTTATTCTGCACTAAAACAATTCCTGTATCATGAAATTTTATTGTTTCATCCTCTTTCACCAATTCAAAGCCACAGTGGGAAATATCGGCTTCATATTTTTCTAAATTATGACTTAGAAATTCATACATGTCAGCGTAAATCTCATCATCTGCATCTACAAAACCGATATAATCCCCGTTTGCAATGGCTAAACCTGCGTTTCTGGCAGCAGAAACACCCTGGTTTTCCTGGTGAATTGCAATAATTCTTTGATCTCGTACGGAAAATTGTTCAATTATTCCTGCGGAACGATCTTCGGAACCATCATTAACAATAATGATCTCTAAATTTCGGTGCGTTTGGGAAATAACCGAATCCAGACATCTTTCCAGATATTGGGCACTGTTAAAGACCGGGATAATGACACTGATCAAATTATTCATGTAGCATGGAATCAAATAATTGTTCGACTGCTATAACGGTTTTTTCTTTGGAAAACTCTTTCCCGCGCAGTTCGGCTTGTATTTTATAATGGGATAGTTTTTGTGGGTTTCCTAAAAGTAATTGTAATCCCTGATAAATTCCTTCCGTAGTGTTTTCTGTGACGATACCATACTCGTTATTTTTGCCCAACAATTCTTTCGCACCAGAAACCTCTGTAGAAATTACAGGTACACCTAAGATCAAAGCTTCTGTAACGGACGTGCTGAATCCTTCTCTATGGGAACTGCACACGTAGAGATCACATTTGCTCATATATTGATAAGGGTTTTTGTGAAAGCCCAATAATGTAAAACTTTGCTCGACACCCAGTTCTTTTATTCTTTTTTTCAACGGAATTTGATCTTCGCCGATTCCGAGAATATAAATCTGATGGATTAATCCCGCAGATAATAATCGGTGATGCGCTTCTAATAAACGGTCGAATCCTTTGTTACCTGTTATTTTTCCAACAGAACATATCTTGATTATATTTTCCGAAAAGTTGTAGACTATCTTTTCAGTCCCAAGTTTTTGAATATTTTCAGTTTCATTCACATTATATAAAACCTGAACGAATACCTTTGAGTTAAAGATCTTTTGAAAAGAATCCACCACATTTTTAGAAACACCTGCAATCAGATCAAATTTGTTATATAATTTCTGTGCTTCTGCGAAATTTTTAAAACCTACTGCCGCTAAATTATGAGTGAGCATGTCAGAATGGATCCAGGCGACCTTTTTTGTTTTGGGATCATTACATCCAGAAATTATCCTTGCCGCCGGACCTTCTAAAAAAGAAACGACCACATTATAGTTTTCTTTGATGAAGAAGCGATATAAAAACTTTGGAGAAAACAATTTCATGACTTGCGAATTGCCTCGAAACACTTTTTTAAATTTGTATCGGTAATGTACGTGACTCTTTAAAAACTCTTTGTTTACGCCCCCATCAAAAATCGAATACAAAGTAATCTCATACTTATTGGGATCTAAATTATTCACCAAATTAACGAGGACTTTCTCAGCGCCGCCATGCATTAAGGTTGGAATGAGAAATAGAATTTTAGTCATGCCTACTAATTTATATTTTAAATACCCCTAATTTCCTTAATCCTTTAAAAACCCAAGATTTATTATAAGAAGCAACCTCTTTTTCCAGTGCGGCTTCTCTCCTGCTTTGTAAAGCTTTTTCAATAAAAAGTTCTTCTATATTGACATTTCTTCTTTTAGCTGCATCCATGATAGCTACCCAATACCAAAAATAGGCTTTATCTTGATTAATCGTCGTAGAAATACCTTTGTTGTGAATGCGGTACTTATAGAGTGTTTTGTCAACATAGAAACAAGGACCCACTTCATAGAGTAGAAATACCAAATCCTGATCTACCGCCCTTTGCAAATAACTATTAATGCCGACGGTTTGATCATAGAATTTCTTTTTGTAAGATAAAAAATGAAATACAAAACCATCGAAATTATAAAAATAAAGACTGTCATTTTTGACTTGTTTCGATTTCCCCTCACTTTTAATATTTAAAAACTCATCACAAATAAATGTCTTAGAATAAATTACAGATGCTTCAGGATGTTTAGCGTGTTCTGCCACCATGACCGAAAGTGCTTCAGGTGTAATTGTGTCATCTGGATCCAAAAAAGCACATATCTCACCGCTTGCAAGTTCGGCGCATCTTCTTTTGCTACAACCACATCCTTTGTTTTCAGGAAAGATTTCGATTTTAAAGCGGGAATCATTACCAATCATTTGCTTCATCACTTCCACAGAATTATCGGTAGAACCATCATCAACAATGATCACTTCCCAGTTTTGGTAAGTTTGAGCAATGATGCTTTTGTAACAGTCTTCGAAATATTTTCCGTTGTTATATTGTGCGATTAAAATTGAAAAAAGAGGGCTATTCATTAATATATATAATTTAAAAAACGTAGTGTTTTCTTAATATCGCAGGATGCTAACTTAATGTTTAATTTGTCACAGTAATTTGCAAGCTGTAGTTTGAACTAAACTATTAATTTAAATCAACGGCGGTCTCATTTCGATAAGTCTAAGATAATTGATTTATTGTACGGTATTGCAAATTCCAAATCTAGTTCATATCCTTCGGAATTATTGGATTCATTAACATGTCTTCCTTTAATGGCTATTCTGTGTTTTACTCCCATTAACATCCACATATATTCCGCATCGATATGCCCAATATCTACAGCCCATAAACCTTCATTAGAAAGTTCCGAGCATAGCACCGTTGCAGTTGGTCCTAATGCAACAAGTACTAATTTATTTTTACCATAATTTGTTACAGCTTGTTTTATAGCATCATATCGATCAAAAGCATTTTTGTGTGGACATAAAATTCTTTGTAATGATTTTGCATTATCAAACAAATCATTTCCTACTCCTAATCGCGAAAGGTTTCCCTCAATTATTAAAATATCTTCATTTTCCCAAATAGTTTTGATTTTATCAAAATACTTTTTTGATTTCGATTTATTTTTTCTGGTAGCATAAAGCCGTGTTATATTTGCATTCCCATATCTATATTTTTTATCCAGTATTTTTGAAAGGGCTTTACCATGCGTATTAATAAACGTTAACCAAAAAACTTTTGAAAAACGATTAAGAACATTTGTTGAAGATAAACTATCTGGAATTGCTATTAAAAATTTTGGATTTCTATTATGCAAAACTTCCAAAATCTTATTGGATAATACTAGGTCTGGCTTTTGAAAACCAATATCACCTTCTTTCAATAGTAACACAAATTCCCCATCACCGAACCTTGAAACACTTTTTCTATTTTTTATAATATCATCAATTGTATAGTCAATGCTCATGATTTTATAGCTTGGAAAGTCCCAGCGTAGAGGCCAGGTTCTGAACATCCAATAAATATGAGAAAAGTATTTTTTCATTATGTAAGAAAAGTTTTTAGAGCAGACTTAAATCCGTAGCATTTGTAAAATTCATAAATTTTATTAGGAATTTTTATTTTAATATTTTTTACTTCTTCATTCCAGTGGATAATACCAAATAATTTTCTCTTTTCATCCGTCGTAAATTTATCTAAATTTTGACAGATACGGTCATAAAACATTTTAGACGCCTTCTCCATTTGTACTTTGTTCTTGTCTCGATTGCCACTTATACTTTCTGCTGAAACACGAACATAACATTTTGCACCTTTTAAAAATAGTATATTTCGATAATGTGAAAATTCTAACAATGCTAAGTCATCAGAATGCCACGCTAAAGGCATGTCGAAAAAACCACAATTATTGTAGGCCGATTTTCTAAAAACATGTTCAGATAAACTACTTCTAAATTCAGTCAGAAATTTATCAAAAAAATGATCGATTGTCGATTTGATAAGAGGTTCTATTTTTTTCTCTGATCTGACATTGTTATTCTTGTCAACGGTAGAAGAATTAAATTTAATTACATTGATACAATTTTTCTGAGCAATTTCAAGACTTTTATAAAATTCCTCTACATAATTTTTGCTTAAATAATCATCATCACCCAAAATCATAAACCATTCTTCGTCGGTCATCATTTCAATGCACCGATCCCACTGTTTGGTTAACGAAGTGCTACCCAAATTTTGCTCAAACCTTTTGTAAACAAAATTAAATTTCCCAGCAAATTCTCTCAACAAATCCTCAGGATTTTCGGGAGAGGCATCGTTGCCGATATAAACCGTAAATCGCTGGTCGGTCTGTTCTGCCAAAGACCTTAAGGTATCTTTGAAGAAAGTTAGTTTATAGAATGGGATTACGATCGCAAATGAATACATGATTGAACTACATTTTATATTTAAAAAGTTTACTTTCAAATAAGGAATAAATTTGATTTACAAATCTGCTAAATTTTCTTTTATGAATAAGAATATCAATTAGTTCTTCATGCTGCCTATTTAGTTTAGATATTTTATTAAAAGTACCAAGTTGTTGATGAAAAAAGTTTATATGCTTGCTTTCGATGTACATAATCGGAAAAATACTTTTACTCTCTTTAAGATCTTGCAACATCGACTTCTCCTTAATTCGGTAAAAAAAGCAAATTTCTTGCAACTTTAAAACTTTTCCACCATCCTTTAAAAGAGAAATCCAAAAGTCCCAATCTTCCAAGCCGTGCACCAAATTCTCATCATAGCCGCTAACCTTCCTCCAATCAGCTTTCCTAAAAAACGCACTACAAAAAATTAAATTTTCCAATGCAAGTTTTGTCAAAGTAAATTCTTCAAGTTCCCATTTCTCATTGACCGCACCAAATTTTTGCGCTTCGCAATAAATTACATTTAGGTCTTGGTTTACGAAATGACTTTTGGCTAAATCTAAATAGTCTTTAGAAATGTAATCATCAGAATCCAGTGGTAAAATCCACTCCCCTTCTGCTTTATCAATGCCAAAATTTCTGGCAGAAGATAAACCACCATTCTCTTTATAATAATATTTAAAACGGACATCTTTTTCCAACCACTTTTTAGCAACTTCTGCAGTGTTGTCCGGTGAACCATCATTAACTATAATACATTCCCAATCCTGATACGTTTGGTCGAGCACCGATTGCAGACATTCATCCAAATACTGCGCTTGGTTGTAACAGGGAACGATGACGGAGATTAAAACATTATCCATTTTCAGAGTGTTATCGTAATTTCAAATTCATTCTGCGGGAGATAGAATATATTATTTTAAATACGAAGGTAGGTACGTTATTACTGATAGAAAATTTTAATATCTTCATACCAAATGGATAATTATTATAGTGTCGCAATAATTCCTTTGAAATATCTTTTTTTAAAATATAATGATCAGTAAAAAAATTATTAATACGATCTTTTAAAATGCCTGTGTGATCGAACATTAATTGAAGCATCAGGCATTCTGTCGATATTCTTTCTGCTTTTGTTTTAGAAATATTTTCTCCGTGTAATCGATAATATGCTAATTTTTCGGGAATATATGCAATTAAATATTTTGCACTAATTTTTAGCCACCGATAATAATCCTCAATAATAAATTTTGAATCATACTCTCCTGTTTCTTTTACAACGGAGGTTCTCATTAAAACTGTTAATGCAGCAATTCGATTTCCTTCAATTAATTCCTTCTTAAATTCTTCGGGTGGAATATTTCCTAACTTATTATAATCTGCAATATCGGGTAAAGGTTGGCTGTTTTCATCCACGCAAAAAGTATCAGTAAATACCATTCCATATTCCTTCCCTTTCTCTTCTAGACAACGCACTGACTTTTCTAAACATTCCGGATGCATGAAATCATCAGCCGCAATAAATTTTACATATTGCCCTAAACAAATTTTAACTGCTTCATTTAAAACAGTTGCTAAACCCGTGTTTTTGGTATGAAAAATTTCTTTTGCTGAAATATTATTTTCACGTAGCCAATTTTTAAAAACGATCACAGAATTGTCCAACGACGCATCATCAGCAACAATCAGTTCCCAGTTAGTATAAGTTTGGGATTTCAAAGAATCTAAGTTCTGTACGATAAACTGCGCCTGATTGTAGGAAACAACAACAACACTAACTAAAGGATCACCCATCTAAAATATTATAACTACAATTACTGCGGACTATAGATAAATTTAATACAATCTACTATTACTAAAAAAAGAATTAAAAAATACGCTCCCACCATTTTAAAGGTTGATCATGCGTATAGGAATAATAACCATAACCATATTTTTTTCCGTAACGGGTATCTTCTGGTTTAACTCCATTCAATACAAAAGCCATATTTTTGATGCGGTTATCTTTTTGGAAACCTGTGGCGAAATGGATCATATCTTTCTCTGTAAAGTTAGACTTCACCACGTATAGCACCAAGTCTGAGTTCTCAATCAGATGCAAAGTATCACTCACCAACATTACTGGCGCAGTGTCTAAAATAACATAATCATATTTCGTCTTTAGGAAATCAATTAACTGGTCGAACTTATTCATATCCAGTAAATCATTGGGATTAGGTGCTATTCTTCCACTAAAGAAGACGTCTAAATTTTCATTAATTTTAGAAGAAATAATATAAGATTCAGGATGGTCTTCATCGGAGACCAAGTAATCTGTTAATCCTACATTTTCACCTTCAACAAAACGATGTAGCTGAGGGTTTCGGATATCTGCTCCTACAATGATTACCTTATTCTTTCCCGCTAACGTCAAAGCAGTGTTCATTGAAATAGTCGTTTTCCCTTCTCCTTTTACCGATGAAGTAATCAGGATAACGGCTCCATCCCGAATTTCTTTAGCTTTTAAAAGATATTTTAAATTGGAACCCAATATCCGGAAGGACTCTGCAAATACTGAGAAATCATTAGGTTTTACAATCGCATTCTCTTCTTTATTCACCGGAATTTCTGCAATGACAGAACCATCGGATACTTGAGACAGAATATGCTCTTTCGTATGAACTCTCGTGTCCAAAGTCTGCCAACCAATGAAAAGCAATAACGGCAGAAAAAAGCCTGCTGCTAAAGACCCATAAATAATCTGCCTGTAATCTGGTTTTACAATTCCGGTCGTAAAGGCAGGATTTATAATTTTAGCTTTTGGTGCGGTAACCGCTAAAGTAATTGCATTTTCTTCACGCTTCTGGAGAAGGTACAAATAAAGCTGTTCTTTTAACGTCTGCTGCCGGTCGATACTCCGAAAAATTTTCTCCTGAGTAGGAAATTTGCTAATGTTTCCTTTAGCAAGATTAAGTTGCGCATTCGCCTGGCCTAACTGTAACTGAATGGTCTCGCGGGCTTCAATCAAATTTTTTCTCAATAAATTTTTAAGAACAGAGATCTGTTTGTTCATTTCAATCACGGCGGGATTCTCGCCGGTAGCCTGTTTTAAAACCCGGTTACGCGTTAATAATAAGTTGTTATACTCCGTAATTGTTGTTTCGGCTCCGGAGGGAAGTCCCATTCCGGTAGGCAGCAACTGCTCCGTTGCACTGGCAGAAATTACGGAATTGATTAAATCCAACTGGGTAGACTGCTTTAGGATAGTTTTCGTATTTTCTTCTGCATTACCCAGTGAGATATTTGCCTGCGCTTCCAAATTGGTAATCTGATTACTCCTTTTGAATTTTTCTTTCTCGCCTTCAATTCCGGAAAGATCATCCGTAATAATCTCTAAACGCTCATTAATGAAATCCTGGGTGCTTTTTGCCTCCTGATTTTTATCGTTGATCCCATCGATAATGTACTGTTTCCCAAGTTCATTTAAGATGTCCTCTGACTTTCGGGGAACAGGGCCCACCATAGAAACATCCATCAGCAAACCTTTATTTTCGGGTAAAGTTACATTAATGATACTTTCCAGATGACCTACTACATTATTAACAGATCGAAAAACAACCTTCATAGGAGTGTTTAACACTGTGCCATATTTCAGATCAATTTGAACGGTTCCAAAAGGGAATTTCATCGGTGCACCAAAGCGGTACACCTGTTTAGTTCCCGAAATTTTAAAAGAATTTTTTCCTACAGGATCGATCGTATAAGTTGCTCCGTTAAATTTGGCTGGATCCGAAATTTTCAAGATTTTACCGGAAAGTGGAGAATCGTTGTATAATTCCACTTCTTTAATGGTACCAACTCCGAAAAAACTCACATCCAGATTCAAGTTCTTTGCGACAGAGGCTAAAATAGGCTTAGAAAGAATCACGGTAGTTTCTCCTTGTAATTCATTATCACCACTAACTCCCATTCCCAAGTTTTTCAAATCGCTCAGAGCGGTGCTTTTACCATTAGATTCTCGAAGTTTTAGGGATGTTTTCGTATAAAACTGGGGTTCTGCATAGCGCAAGTAAACCTTCGCAGCTGTATAAAAAACCGCCATACTTAGTAGAAACCAAGGCCACTTTTTAAGATACTTAAAAACTTCTTTTTTTATATCAACCGACTGTGTTTTTTTCACAGCTACAGAATTTTCCAAAAGCTCCATCGACCTTATTTTCGTGTTAAACTTAAGATTAAGGTGAGTAAACCGAGACCTACCCCTCCATATTTGATCCACTGATCAACATTGGAGTTGCTATGAACGGCAACTTGCTTATTTCGATCAGGTTCTACATACAGAATATCATTTTGTTGCAGATAATAGTACGGGGAGTTCACGATTGAAGCTTCTGATAAATCAAGTGAAATAACCTGATCTTTAGCCTCTGAATCCGAGTAGCGAATCAACTTTACATTGGTTTTATTTCCATCATAGGTGACATCGCCTGCTAAAGCCATTGCCTGAAATAGATTCAGTTTTTCATTGGTACTGGTCTTTTGCCCCGGGCTTTTGACCTCACCAAGCACACTAAAACTAAAATTAGTAAGGCTGATGGTCACCATAGGATCTGTTAAATACCTCATGAGCCTGCTTTCTAAATCCTGTTTTAACTGTTGCTTAGTCATTCCTTTACAATACACCGCCCCCAAAGTCGGCAATAAAATGGTTCCATCGGAATTGACAACATATTCACTGGGACTGCCAGACGAACCAGAAACTCCACTCTTATCAGCCGAAACCGAAGATGTGGTGGACATACTGGATTTATTAAAAGGACGGACCGCAATTTCATCAAAAGCTGAAACCAAAATCTGTAACCGGTCTCCTTCCTGTATATGAAGACCCAGGTATTTTGCTTGAGAAATTTCTTGCTCAAAGTTGTTATTGGACAAGTAAACAATATTTTTCTTAGGATTACAGGACTGACACAGCAAGACCGTAATCATTATCAATACCGAAAAATATTTCATGTTATATATTTTGTAGACCAAAATGATAAATAATATTTATTTTTACAAGTCTTACTCTTCTAAATAATGAGAGTTTTACCACCAGTTCTCCTTCACATAAAAATTAAATCCAAGCCCTAACATTCTATTGTAGGTATTTCTGTTATTATTATCCGGATAAACCTTACTGAATCCACGATCATAACGCAAATAGGCTTCTACCTGCTGAGAAACTTTCAGTCCTAAACCAAAAGAAACTCCGTAACCGAACTTTTTCACTGTACTATCAAGATTGTACTGATAATAGGCTAAATCATAACCTGGATCTACTTTTTTATCCTGTCTAACTAAATATTCAATGCGTGGACCGGCAAACAGGAATAAATCTCTTTTCATATTTCCTTTGTGGAAAAACCATTTCAAGTACACTTCCATCGCTACATAATCATGACTGTACCTTTGGATTCCGAAAAGCTCTTGATCTGCTTTGGCAATTTCTCCACCCATATGATATTCAAGCTGAGGGGTAATATATAACCACGCAGAATCATAGACGTCATTTTCAACGAGCGGCCATTGTCCGAAAAACCCCAAAGTACCACCATAAGCCCCTTTAGAGACATCATGTACTCCAACAATAGACCCTTTGTGAAAATTTCCGGTAACCCCGTATTTGAACTC
This sequence comes from Chryseobacterium sp. SNU WT5, assembly GCF_007362475.1. Taxonomy (NCBI): domain Bacteria; kingdom Pseudomonadati; phylum Bacteroidota; class Flavobacteriia; order Flavobacteriales; family Weeksellaceae; genus Chryseobacterium; species Chryseobacterium sp. SNU WT5. The sequence goes on along the minus strand of NZ_CP041687.1, from coordinate 2,053,604 downwards.
TTGCGCGCTAAGTGATACCATCAAAAAAATGGCTATAAGAAGATTGATTTTTTTCATATAATTATAATCAAAGTCGGAATTGGATTAAAAAAAATTTGTTTTGCAAATTACTTAAATTAATTCCAATAATAACCCATTCATTTCGTTATTATTACTCATTTCTTACGATGATTTTTTAAAATTGTGAAAAATTTACTTTTAATTACAAAAAACACTGATATGGAAAAGTAAACTTAACTCCTGTTCTACAAATTCTAAAGTGATTACGAGTCGATCTCTGAAATTACAATTTTGATTTCCTCATACTCAAAACCCTTTCCCAATAAGTATTTAATTGTTTTTGATTGCTTTTGGTAGACTTGTAAACCACTCAGCTTGGAATAGTAGTTATGAAACAACTTGCTTAAAGTTTTTTGATAATCCTCATCCTCAATTTCGTCGAAACAATTATTGATTAACTTTTCCGGGACCCCTTTGAATTTCAGATGGTTGCGAATTTTATTACGTCCCCATGATTTTATGTAAAATTTCCCCCGAATATAACTTCGGGCGAAGCGCTCTTCATTTAAATAATTTTCCTGCATTAAATAAAGAAGAATCTCATCTTTAGCTTCGGGAACTAATAAAAAATCACGCATTTTTTGCTCCACTTCCTGATGGCAACGATCCTGGTAAACACAATAGTTCACCATTTTCTGCTTTATTTCGAGGAAAGTATATGATTTTTTTTGTTCCAACTAAGGATAAGGTTAATGGTGAGGGTGAGATTAAGGCTAAGCAGGAGGTGGGAGTTTATGCTCTAAAGTCTTAATAATTTTATTAAGTTCATGTATCAAAATCTCTATTTTATTAATAATTAATTGAGATTTTTGCTCCTCAAAATATTTTACCAACCTACCATATACCAAATGGTTCTTCGTTTTGTACGCCGAGCCTTTGGAATACTTATAAAAAATCGTCTTATCTCTACTCTCTGCTCTGCCAAATCCTTCAGATATATTAACGGGAATACTCCGCTGATCTTCGTATTTGCGATGTTAGGGCATAATCCTCTTTTTTGGGAAGAGAATCTGAAATAAAAAATACTTTTCCGCAATATCCATTGACCTCTTTCAAACTGGCATCTGAGTAAAATCCGTGTAGAGCAATGATTGAGAGGCGGAAGCTAAGGTTAGGTTTAGTTTTGAAACCCCACTAAACCTTTACCTTTTACCTTTACTTTTTTATTTAATAATTAAACAACGCCTTACCTTCCATCATTTCGTTTACTTTTTTACGAACACCAGCGATTTTGTTTTCATCATGAATGTTGATGACTACGTCATTGATTAATCCAGCAAGAACTTCCATATCTGCTTCTTTTAATCCTCTGGTCGTGATCGCGGCGGTACCCAAACGAATACCCGACGTCGTAAAGGCAGATTTATCATCAAATGGAACCATATTTTTATTACAGGTAATATCGGCTTTCACCAAAGCTTTCTCCGTTTCTTTCCCGTTTACATTTTTATTTCTAAGATCAACTAACATCAAGTGATTATCTGTTCCACCACTTACAATATCAAATCCCTGGGTGATCATCGCTTTCGCCAAAGCACGAGCATTGGCTACCACTTGTTTTGCATAAACTTCAAATTTTTGATCAATCGCTTCTGCAAATGCTACCGCTTTTCCTGCAATCACGTGCTCTAACGGACCACCTTGAATTCCTGGAAACACAGAACTGTCTAAAACCTGACTCATCATTTTCGTTTCGCCTTTTGGAGTTTTATGACCGTACGTATTTTCAAAATCTTTACCCATCATAATCAGTCCACCTCTTGGTCCACGCAAAGTTTTATGTGTAGTTGTAGTTACTACATGACAATGTTCGAAAGGAGAACTAAGTAAACCTTTGGCAGTTAATCCAGCTGGATGTGCAATATCTGCCCATAAAGTAGCACCAACTTCATCCGCAACTTCTCGGAATTTTTTAAAATCCAAATCTCTTGAATAAGCAGAATATCCCGCAATGATCATTTTTGGCTTTACTTCCAAAGCTTTCTGGCGCATGGCATCATAATCGATCAAACCACTTTCGCGATCTACCCCATAGAAATTTGCGTTGTACTGAATTCCGGAGAAATTCACGAAAGATCCGTGGGTTAAATGGCCACCCATCGATAGATCTAGTCCTAAAATTTGATCTCCAGGTTTTAAAATGGAAAGATAAACTGCTGCATTGGCTTGTGATCCAGAATGCGGCTGAACATTCGCATATTCGATTCCGAATAATTCTTTTGCTCTTTCGATGGCTAATGTTTCAATTTCATCTACCACTTCACAACCTCCATAATATCTTCTTCCGGGATAACCTTCCGCATATTTGTTGGTCAATACACTACCTACTGCTTTCATTACATTTTCTGAAACAAAATTTTCAGAAGCAATTAATTCAATTCCGTGTGTTTGTCTTTGTCTTTCCTGTTCAATAAGGTCAAAAATAGGATCCATAGTGTATATTTGATGTTTTTTAATTCTTGATTTTAAAGATTCAAATTTATGGAATTTTTTAAGAAGAATTCGAAAGATGAATAAATGATTTTTTCTACCATTCTTTTATGATTATAACAACTTAGAAGTTACGGAAGGTTTTCAGGGATCTTGAAAAATTGGTTTCTTTCGAAAACTTTCCCAGCTTTCTCCTATCATCTTTTTCCGCTTCTTATTTTTAGGACAAAAAAAAAGGATTTCCACTAAAAATCGGGCTAGAACATTTATTCTTCTTTTTTGAAAAGCTTAAATTACCAATTCACTCCATGTAAAGATTTCGACAAGCTCAACCTCACCTATCGATTGGATTGAATTTCAACAAAAAATGCCAATGCAACGATTTCAATGCGATCAGAACAAATAAATTCAGATTTAAGAAATATTTGAGCCTAAAAAAATCTTTAAGATTCCTTTTTAGAAAAGCTTCAGCTTACCTTCTTTTCATTTTTGACAAATTTTGAGCGTGGAAGCTTTGCAATTCATTCTTAGAAATCTACCAAATTCCTTATTTTCGCCAAACAGTAGAACACATCAGGTGAAAGTAGGAGATTTGGTTTCGGTAGTTAACGATGATTTAAAAGGAAAAATCATCACCATCAATAACAACATAGTGATTATCGAAGATGAACACGGTTTTCCCTACGAATTCACTACAGGTGAAGTAGTCCTGCAAGAAGCTGAGATTTACGAAAAGATTAAAACTGTTCGTAAAGAAGAACTTTCTAAACCAGTTTCCAAGAAACATAATAAACAACCTTTTATACTGGATTTGCACTTTGAGAAATTCACAAATAACCCAACTGAAATAGATTCGTTTGAAAGATTATTCATACAGAAAGACAAACTGTTAAAAACGCTTGACTATTGCCGCCAGAACCATTTAAAAAAACTGGAAGTCATCCACGGAATTGGCGACGGTGTTTTGCAGCAGATGGTCTACGATGTTTTGGAAAGCCAAACTAATATTGAGTTTCACAATAAAGAAATACTGCACCACCAATCGGGTACCGTGATGGTTTTTTTTAGGTAAGAGGTTAGATGTAGGTGATAGAGGTTAGAGGTTAGAGGTTAGAGGTTAGAGGTTAGAGGTTAGAGGTTAGAAAATTAACTAATTTCTCCAATAACTCTTATCTTTTTTTACGACCTGCAACCTATTACCTACCGCCTACCGCCTATTACCTACATTTAATCAACGTATTTGAAACTGGTTGCATAAAATTTGCCCTTTTTGATTTCTCCATTTACGATTGCTTTTTTCATTATTTTGCAATAACCATCTGCAGCGTGAGCGTCGCCATAGGTTTTCTTATCTAAACCTTCCACATTATAAATCTTACCATCAATTTTAACTGCCATTGCGCAACCTTTATCAGTTTTAACTTTAAACTGGCACATGCCACAAGCAGCTTCTACGGTTTGATTTTCAATTTTTTTCTGAGCGAAAATACTTACGGAAAACATTAACAATAAAACAACAATTACATTTTTCATATCAAACTAACTTTAATTATAAATTAAGAATAGGAAATAGATCTTTTAAATTTTTAATAAATCATCTTTCAATCCTATTGTAAAAATAGGAAAACTGTTCCATATCCAATCATGATTTTCCTCATGAACAACTAAAAAACAGCAAAATTTCAAAAGCCGATTAATTTTAATAAATTTGTAGCCCTAAACGATGGAACAACTTAAATTACTTTTTACCAAAGACGGTTTTCAATATCAAGTATCAAGAAACAAAACTGTTTCTTTGGAAGGATCATTTTTTTTAACTGAAGAGTCAGCTGAAAATGCTCTAAATGAGAAAATTGAGGAGGTTTTAATTCAGAGAAGATACGAAGAAATTACGGTAATATCTGCCCTGAACCATTTTACACTGATGCCTGAGGGATTTTCACACCATGAGGTCGGTTATGAATTAATCGCTTTTAACGCTCCTGTTGATGAAAATGCGGAAGAATTAATGCTTTCCGTAAACAAAAAATTTGGGATCCAGTTTTATTATACCTTCCCAAAACCGCTTTACCTACTAATTAAAGACTTATCTCTTCCAACAAAATTCAATTTTTCGGGCGAACAGTTTTTAAATAAAATTTCGGCTAAAAACCAGAAAGAAATCCACATCAATTTGTATCATCAACAGTGTGAATTCTTTGCTTTGGATCATAAAAAAGTAATTCTTTACAACAACTTAGATGTCAATTCAGAAGTAGATTTTTTATACTTCATCATGTTTACCATAAGTAAAATTGACTTTGCAATTGCCGACACGCACTTTTTCGTCTATGGTGAGACTACAGAAAATGAAACTTTTATTTCTGAACTTAGAAAGTTTGTAAAAAACTTAAAAATTGTTTACGATAATATTCCAAAAAAGAACTTTATTCTAAATGGCAGATGAGGGATGTCGGATGATTGGGTGTTGATAAGCACTATTGAGAAAGGTTGAATCTCTTTATTTAAAATACAAAGGATGAGTTTCAAATTTGAAAAAATAAATTATCTGGCAAGATTCAATGAGTTATGGAGAAAAAATTTTTCAGATTTCATCAGATTTTCCAAAAAATGAAGCATTTAATCTTACGTCACAAATTAGAAGAGCTCCAGATTTCATCGCACTAAATATCGCCGAGGGAAGTATATTACAAAGCAATCCAGAGTATAAAAAATTTCCAGAATATTCTATTCGCACCTTGGCAGAAGCAGTAACTTGTCTTTACAAAGCAAAATACAGAACGATATCACAGAAGAACAATTTTTAGAATTATATAGTGAGCTTATAAAATAATAAATCATATTATTGCCTTTAGAAATAAATTGAATTAAATCTCCGCTCGTGTGCATTTCGCATCAAGCACCTAACACCCATCAATATAAACATGTACAGAATAATCAGTGGCCAATGGAAAGCCAAAAGAATTTCCGCTCCAAAAAATTTCGATGTAAGACCAACGACCGATTTTGCAAAAGAAGCATTATTCAGTATTATTGAAAACCGATTCCGACTGGATTACAGTTCGATTTCCGTTCTTGATCTGTTTGCTGGTATAGGCTCCATCTCACTGGAATTCGCTTCCAGAGGCTGCAAGGATGTAACTTCAGTAGAAATGAATGCACGCCATGCAGGCTTCATCAACGGTACGGCGACTGAACTTGAAATGGACTCGCAGGTAAATGCTATTAGAGCGGATGTTTTTGAGTATCTAAAGAAAAACAGAAACCGAAAATCTTATGAAATAGTTGTTGCAGATCCCCCTTTCGATATGGAAGTAGCTCAGTACGAAGAATTAATTTCTTTGGTTTTAAAAAACAACTATCTAAAAGATAATGGTGTCTTTATCCTGGAACACCAAAGTAGAACAAAATTGCAACACCCCAATATTACCGATACCAGAAAATACGGAAATGTAAGCTTTTCATTCTTTAAACCAAACGAGAATACCGTTGAAGAGATTGAAGATACTGAAGAAGAAAACCTTCCTTCATAAATTGACTTAAAGTACTTTCATTTCTAAATCAATACTATTACCAAAGAATTTCTTAGAAATTTTCTCGAAATTCTTGGTAATATCTGAAAGATAAAATTGATAGGTCGGTTTTTGATTACCGTCATTTAGCAGATGATGCTTTTCCAATATAATCCTCAATTGATTGGCGACTATACTTGGGGAATCAATTACCCTCACTCTATTTCCATAATACTGTTTAATTTCGTTGAGCAAAAGCGGATAATGGGTACATCCTAAAATTAAAGTTTCAATATTCTTCAATTTATTATTACTCAAATAATTATAGATAATAGCATTGGTAATAGGGTGATTTCTAAACCCTTCCTCGATAGCCGGAACTAATAGCGGGGTGGCCAGTTCATCTACCTTAATAAACTTATTATGTTTTCTTATTGATTTTTTGTACAACCCAGAACTCACCGTTGCTTTGGTCGCAATGACGCCGACATTATTATGAATCTCGTAAGACACTTTTTCGGCAACTGGATTGATAACATCAATTACAGGAACTTTATTATCAACCAATTCCAACACCTCTTTTAATGCATTTGCGGTGGCAGAATTACAAGCAATAACAATGGCCTTACAATTTTTCTCCAATAAAAAATTAGTTATTTTCGTAGAATAACCTACAATCGCCTCACGGGATTTTTCACCATAGGGCAGATGTTTAGTGTCCCCAAAATAAATCAGATTCTCATTCGGCAGCAACTTTTTGATCTCTTTCGCAACCGTAAGACCTCCAACACCAGAATCGAAAATTCCTATAGGTTGATTGGCGGATAAATGGGTAAAATCTGGTTTTTTAGTTTTCAACTGACTGCAATTTCTGCAAAAATACAAATAAGTTGCTAGAAGTTAGATTTTAGTGAAGAGAACTTAGAAAATCCCTTTCCTTACTATTTATAGAAATTTATAAATAATGGTGATTTGTATTGCAGAATGATAATTGAATGTTTTAAATGTATAGGCGTTTTCAATCATGTGGCGAATTTTAAACGCAATCCCGATAGCCATCGGGACGCGAAGATTTAATTACAAAAATGCTGTTTTATACGCTTTTTTGAGTTTTGCAAAGGTATTTCATTTAGCAAAGTTCGAAGACAAAATACAATAATGACGATTTGCGGATCTATGTAAGTTTTATCTTATTTATGAATAAGAATCTAATATTATCCAGCACCAATTTTCTAAACCATAAACAAATCTGAAGCAATGCCATCAGCTAAAAACCAGTGTTTTTCCGGAATCTTTACATGATTATTTTCAATCTCTAAAAACCCGTCTTCAAGTTTCACTTTGATTTCATTATGGAAATATTCCAATAATTCTGCACTGCACTTCTCCTTTAAAGAAGACAGATCTACACCCCAAGTGGTCCGTAATCCAATCATCAGCATTTCATTAAACTGATCTTTCTCGGAGAGTATTTCAGTTTCTTTTGCTAAAATATTATTATTTAAGGAGTTCATGTACCGCTGATTATTGGCAATATTCCAACTTCGCTGATCGCGGCCGTTATACGAATGTGCAGAGGGACCAATCCCCAAATATTCCTGATATTTCCAATAGGCTGAATTGTGCTTAGAATGAAATCCAGATTTTCCAAAATTAGAGATTTCATAATGGTCAAAACCATGGTCTTTTAGAAAGTCTGTCATGTAGAAAAATTCCTGATGCTGCTCTGCTTCTTTAGGTGCAGCAATCTTTCCTTGTGAGATCCATGCATTCAGAGCCGTATTTGGCTCAATGGTTAAGGCGTAAGAAGACACATGTGGAACTTGGAGGTCGATTACTTTATTTAGATTCTGCTTCCAAATTTCAAAATTAGAAGTTGGTGATCCGTAGATGAGATCAATACTGATATTTTCAAACCCAGAATCTTGTGCTCTTTTGATGGAACTTTCTGCCTCACCGGCATTGTGAGCGCGGTTCATTAATTTCAAGTCTTCATCGAAAAAGCTTTGGGTCCCAATCGACAGCCTGTTAAAGGATGTTCTGGATAGTTCTTTTACAAAATTCTTCTCTAAATCGTCTGGATTGGCTTCCAGGGTAATTTCGATATCTGAATCAAAAGTAAAATATTTCAAAACCTCATCAATAATTGATTGCAGTTCATCCACTTTTAAAATAGATGGCGTCCCACCACCAAAATAGAGTGACTTTAAATTTTTGATTTCCAACTCTTCTTTTCGAAGGCCTATTTCTCTTTTAATAGCCGAAATCATCTCGTCTTTAGATTTTAAAGAGGTAGAAAAATGAAAATTGCAATAACTGCATTTTTGTTTACAAAAAGGAATGTGAAGATAGATCAAATTAGTGTTAGATGCTAGAAGTTAGAGATTTGATGGTAGAGATTAGATGCTAAAAGTTAGATGTTAGATGCTAGATGCGAGAAATTAGATGTAAGAGTATAACATTTTCATCGATGACAAAAATTTATTTTCTTGAATCTGGCATCTTGGCTCTTGATTCTTGGTTCTTGCCTCTTGATTCTTGGCTCTTGCCTCTTGCCTCTTGAAATCTGTTATCTAGTATCTAAATCCTCTGGTATTGATGAAATTGTCCAATTTATAACCTACGCTCAACATAAAACTGGAACCCGCATACTGCTGAATGTCAGACAATCCAAAATTGTAAGTCGCGCCAAAAAAGAAATTATTTACGGTTGCTTTTACAATTGGAGATACCCCCAGATTCTGACTTCCAAATTTATTGCTCGCAGACCTTAAGCTTGCACCAGCAGAAAATGAATTTGTTTCTCCCAAAACGGTTGCCATCAAATTAATATCCACGATTTTTGAAGAGTTGGTATTTAGATTAACCATAACCGATGGTGTTACATAGATTTCGTCATTAAAATACCAGTTATAACCGGAATTTAATAGAATTTTCGAAGGTTCGGGTTCGATTCCGTTTACAATGGGAATATCATTACTTAAAGCAATATCATTTACAGAAACCCCAGCGAAAAAATTACGGTACGTTACTGCCATCCCTATATTTGCATAGACAAGAAAGATATTCTCACTGCTTAATAAAGGATCGCCTGGATCTTTCGGATAAAGCATTCCCAAATCAATGTTCATATTATAAAAATTAACGTTGGTTCCGAATGAAAACTGGCTTTTACGTTCACCATCATCATCAAGCGGGATAAAATAAGCAGCACCTGCAGAAATCCCATTAGAAGAGATTGGTCCGTTCTGGTCTCTAAAAAAAGATAATCCAGCTCCTACCCTATCAATAACATTCGCATGCATTCCTATTGACTGAACATTCGGTGACTGAGCGAAATTAGAAAACTGCTTCTGATAATTTAAATTCAGAACTACATCATCCGAATTTCCATATAATGCAGGATTAAATAGGAAATCACCATCGAGGAGATACTGTTGGTAAAGTGGCAAAGTTTCCTGGCTTTTATAGCTTCCGAAAAATACTACCATGAAAAATAAAAATAATATCTTTCTCATAATAACTGGTTGGTGGATTTATAACAAATATAGAAAAAGTTTGCGATTTCTAAGATTCCAAATATCTTCTCCATTTTTCCAGGGCGTCATCCATATCTTTTGGCATTGGACTTTCAAAATACATTTCTTTTTTAGTAGTTGGATGAGTAAAACCTAGAGTATGCGCATGCAACGCGTGACGGGGCAAAACATCGAATACATTTTTAATAAACTGTTTGTATTTCGGCATATTTACTCCTTTTAAAATTTGATTTCCTTCATAACGTTCATCATTAAACAAAGTATGACCGATATGTTTGAAATGTGCTCTAATCTGATGCGTTCTACCGGTTTCCAGTTTGCATTCTACCCAAGTGATATACCGTAAGCGTTCTACAACTTTATAATGCGTTACCGCATGTTTACCCAAACTACCATCTGGAAAAACGGCCATTTGCATTCTATTTTTTAAATGTCTTCCGATATTGCCTCGAATCGTTCCTTCATCTTCAGTTACGTTGCCCCATACAAAACCCCAGTACAATCTTTTGGTAGTACGGTCAAAAAATTGTTTCGCCAGAAAACTCAGGGCATATTCGGTCTTTGCCACTACAAGAAGTCCAGAGGTATCTTTATCAATCCGGTGAACCAGACCTACGCGGTCAAGATCTGATTGGTGACCGTTCTTTTGTAAATGAAAAGCGAGAGCGTTAACCAAAGTGCCATCATAATTACCATGTCCAGGATGAACTACCATTCCGGCTTCTTTATCAACAACCAATACATCATCATCTTCATAAACAATATTGATTGGGATATCTTGTGGAATAATAACATTTTCTCTTGGCGGATGGGTCAACAAAACAGAAATATCATCCCCGGGTTTTACCCTATAATTTTGTTTTACCGGATTGCCATTAACAACCACATTGCCAGCGCGACAAGTCTGCGAAATTTTATTTCTGGAAGAATTTTGGCGAAAAATATGCAGAAATTTATCAATTCTAAGCAGTTCCTGACCTTTATCAACCTTTATTGATAAATGTTCATAAAGTCCTTCAGACTCTTCTTCGTTTGAATCATGATTCAAGCTTTCGTCTTCTAAAATTGGGTCGGTATCTTCTGTCATGTTATTTTTAAAAAGAAAGCTTCAACTAATTGGTCGAAGCTTTTAATCATATTTGTCTTTTGCCTACTCAACAATAACTTTTCTAGCTTTTGGCTTTTCTTCCGTTTTGGGAGCAGTAGTTGTTGCGGGTTTGGATTTTTGCTCGGTTACTTTAGGTTTTTGTTCCGTAGCCAGTTTGGGATTTTCCTGTTTATTAACATTTGGTCGGGGAGCCTCTTCTCTCGGAACCACCTGTTTAGGAGCTTCTGGCGTCCCACCTGTACTAGGAGCAGATGGTGTACTGTAAACAGGTGCATCATCATAGTAAGTGGGCTCAGAATAATCCATCTTTATTCTATAAATTGAATTGAGCTGAGCTATTTTTGCACCCATTTCAGCTGGTGTTTTTTTACTTGCCCATATATCAATTTGCATTCCCTGATCTCTTACATCCATAGATGCTGGATCCTGATAATAAACAATATCTGATGCATCGCTGCCTCCGTCCTCATGCTCGACCAGCCCAATTTCGAATAGATTCTGAGCAATGATCAATTTAGCTTCCTGAACGGTTAAACCAACAAGATTGGGAACCGAAATATTCCTTCTTGGACCAGCTCCAATCACCAGATCAATGGTTGTAAATCTTGGTAACAAAGCCCCCGGTTTCAAGGTCGCACCATTATATATCATCCTAAGGACAGCATCTCGCTGGATGCTCGGTTCATAGATCGTATCACCTACCTTTAACCCAACCTGTTCCAATTGTCTAAAAGCCAAACCTTTGTATCTATCCAAAATATCAGGAACCGAAACCTGAGCCCAAGTTCTGGGATTAACTTTCAATAATACCGTCCTTCCGCCTTTTACACGTGAGCCAGGAGAAGGATAAATTTGCAATACTTGAAAAGGCCGATATTTAGGATCATATTTAAAGCTATCAACCTCATATTCCAGGCCAGTATCATCTAAAATCTTAATCGCATCATGTACGGATTTATTTACTACGTTGGGCACAGGAATTTCTTTGCCGTGATTGGTATGTACTTCCAGCCAACGAAAAGTTAACCAAACCAGACCGATAAATACTGCAGCCGCTACCAGTATATTAACCAAAACTTTCCAATGAAAGAGCGATTTTAGCATATTTCTAATTCTTTTATTATAAATGCAAATATATAAAATAATCTTTTCTGTCCTCATTCAATATTGTTGGTCTCTTTTATTAACTTTAAAAGATTTGAAATAATTATCTTTGTCTGATAAAGAATATACATGATTTTATCCATGACAGGCTTCGGACGAAGCGAAGGTGTTTTTGAAGGTAAAAAAATTACCGTCGATCTTAAATCCTTAAACAGCAAATCATTTGACCTGAATATAAAAATTCCTTTAAGATACAGAGAAAAAGAATTCGAAGTTCGAAAAGCGCTCAATGATCAGCTACTACGGGGGAAGGTAGATTGCTATATCAATATAGAATCCCTGAATGACACCAATGATGTCACCATTAATCATCGTTTAGTAAAATTATACATCGATGAATTAAAGAAAATTGCGAGCGACGGTCCTGACTTCGAATATCTGAAAATGGCCGTTAGAATGCCAGATGTTATTTCAACTAAATCCGATCAGTTAAGCGATGATGAATGGATTTACCTAAGGGAACTGATTCAGGAAGCGATTGCAAAATTTGACAATTTCCGCGAGACAGAAGGGGAGATTCTGGATCAAGAACTTACAAGAAATATCAAAAAAATAGAAAATTATCTAAGTCAGGTAGAACCTTATGAAGAAATAAGAATGGATGCTGTGAAAGAGCGTTACCGAAAAAGCCTTAACGAGTTTGATCAGATTGATGAAACCCGTTTTTATCAGGAAATGGCTTACTATACAGAGAAACTTGATATCGCTGAAGAAAAGGTAAGACTTACGCAACATTTAAAATATTATCTGGAAGTGATGAAAAACGAAAACTTCAATGGTAAAAAACTTGGCTTTATTTCTCAGGAAATTGGCCGGGAGATTAACACCTTGGGTTCAAAAGCCAATCACGCAGAAATTCAGAAACTTGTTGTGATGATGAAGGATGATCTAGAAAAAATCAAAGAACAAACACTCAATGTTTTGTAGTTACAAGAAATTAAGATAATAATAGATAAGAAAAAGCAGAATTATTATCTATATTCTCTTTGTCTTTTTTATAAAATAAATTAAATGCAAAAAGTAATCATATTTTCAGCGCCATCAGGTAGCGGAAAAACGACTTTAGTAAAACATTGTCTGGAAAAATTCTCACAACTGGAATTTTCAATTTCCTGCACCACCAGAAATTCCAGAGGCGAGGAGAAAAACGGTATTGATTATCATTTTATCAATCCAGAGGAATTTCGAACGAAGATTGCGGAAGAAGCTTTTGTAGAATTTGAAGAAGTGTACATTGATAAATATTACGGAACTTTAAAATCAGAAGTCGAGAGAATCTGGGCAGAAGGAAAAGCGGTCATTTTTGATGTAGATGTGAAAGGCGGAATTTCACTAAAAAAGTATTTTGGTGACAAAGCACTTTCTATTTTCATTATGCCGCCTTCCGTTGCGGCTTTGGAATTAAGGTTAATCGCACGCGGAACTGATGATCTTGAAACCATTAAAACACGCGTTGCAAAGGCAAACGAGGAAATAGCATTTAAAGATGAGTTTGATCAAATTGTAGTTAATGATCAACTGGATGACGCGAAAACTGAAATCGAAAACTTACTAATCAATTTCCTGAAATCATGAGAATTGCTATTATTGGCTGTGGTTGGGTAGGCGAAAAGTTAGCACAACATTTATCCGAAAAAGGTGAGCATGTTATTGCCACCACCACCACGCCAGAAAAAATTAACTTTTTACAAAAAGTAGCGAAAGAGGTCCATTTGCTTGATTTTAATTCAAATCCGGACTTTAGTATCCTGGATTCGGTAGACATGGCTATTTTTAGCATGCCGATTTCAAGAGATGATTGGCACACAGGATTTCAAAAACTGGAGAAAACTTTTCCAAAAACCATGGTTTTTAGTTCCACTGGCGTATATCCTACGGAAAATAAAGTCTTTACCGAAAAAGATACAGACCATTTACGAGCAGATATTTCAGCCTCTGAAACCTTGGTAACAAAGAAATATCCACAAACTAATATTTTACGTTTTGGAGGATTAATGGGTGATGAACGTTCACTTAACAATATATTTAAAAACAGAACACCCGAGAATCCAAAAAAAAAGGCAAATTATATTCATTTCGAAGATATTATAGCAGTTGTAGACCTTTTGATTCACTCCGAAAAAAGATCTGAAATTTATAATGTTGTCGCACCTGAACATCCTTCAATTCAAGAGATCTTAAATTTAGAAAGTCAAAACAAGACAGAGAAAGACGAGCAAAATAATAACAGAATTATTTCTTCGGAACATTTGATTCAAGATTTTAATTATACATTTATACATCCCAATCCTAAAGATTTTTAAATAATGAGCACAGAAAATATAAATAAAGCAAAAGCAAACTTGCCGGTAAGAGGTTTTCTAAAAATTGACGACCTGATCATTCCGCAAGGAGAAGAGTTGGTGCAGGCAATTTTGGACTTAAAAAAAGAAAAAAATGCGGTAATTTTAGCGCATTATTATCAACCGCCTGCTATTCAGGATATCGCCGATTATTTGGGTGATTCTTTGCAATTAGCCAGAGCTGCAAAAGATACGGACGCAGATATGATTGCTTTTTGTGGGGTTCATTTTATGGCAGAAGCAGCGAAAATTTTAAATCCTACCAAGAAGGTTGTCCTTCCAGACACTCAAGCTGGATGTTCATTGGCAGACGGTTGCAGCGGCGAAGGATTACGGGCCATGCGCGCGAAACATCCTGGTGCTTTAATTGCCACTTACATCAACTGCAACGCAGAAACAAAGGCAGAATCCGATATTATCGTGACGAGTTCTAACGCCGAAACCATCATTCGTTCTTTGCCGGAAGACCGACCGATTATTTTTGCACCTGACAAAAATCTAGGAAGCTATCTGATGAAGAAAACCGGACGCGACATGATTCTTTGGGACGGAACCTGTATCGTACACGAAGCTTTTTCTATGGAGAGAATCGCCCAGCAACTCGCAGATCATCCACAGGCAAAATTGATTGCTCATCCTGAAAGTGAAGAAGCGGTCTTGAATCTCGCTCATTATGTGGGATCCACCTCTGGCCTTTTAAATTTTGTTGAAAAAGACGATGCTCAGGAATTTATCGTGGCAACCGAAGAAGGGATTCTGCACGAAATGCAAAAGCGAGCACCGCATAAAAAACTAATACCAGCTTTGGTTTTCGATGAATCCTGTAATTGTTCAGAATGCTTTTATATGAAAAGAAACACTTTGGAAAAACTGTATCTCTGCATGAAATATGAATTACCAGAAATCACCATGGATGAAGAGTTGCGACTGAAAGCGTTGAAACCGATTGAAGCCATGCTGGATCTCTCTACGACGATTAAGTAAGGTGAGATTCTTGGCAATCTTTTTTTTCCTCCGCAAAAGCAAAACAAAAAAAGCCGGGCTGTCCGTTGCAATTCCTCGCGCCTACGCAATGGCACCGCTTGCTGTGGGATTTCCACTTCCATCCCTATTGCGGGGTTCGTATTTTGAATATAAAATTTAGAGCTTAATTAATAAAAGATGACTTCAAAAATAATTATAGAAGACCTGAAAATTTACGCCTACCACGGTGCTCTTCCGGAAGAAACGCTCATTGGAACGTACTATCTTTTGAATGTAGAAGTTCATGCTGATCTTTGGAAAGCCGTTGGAACCGATGATTTGCTCGATACGATTAACTACGCAGAAATCAATGAGATCATTCATAATGAAATGAAAGTTGCCTCCAAATTGATGGAACACGTTGCAGGTAGAATTTTGAAAAACATCAAGTTAAAATTTCCGCAAATTTCTTTTATTAAAATAAGAATGACCAAAACAAATCCGCCAATGACGGGCGAAATGCACGGCGTAAGTGTGGAAATAGAAAATCACTTTTAAATAATTTAAGAACTAAAATTTAATATTAAAAAAAAAGGAGGTTGCAAAAGGTACAAGCGGACATTGTACTGGGAATTGAATATCTACAACGCCTGTAACCTGAGATAAATCAAATCATCTGTATCAGTGGAAATTCAATAATTGATTAACTTTGGAAACATAATCAGTTTAAACAAACTATGAAATATATTATCCTATCTTTATTCTCGGCGATCTTATTGAGTATTTCCTGGCCTACCTACGGAATTCCATTTTTTATATTTTTCGCGCTCGTTCCTTTACTCATTCTCGAACACGATATTTCTAAATTTTCAAAAATCAAGAATAAAAGCTGGACCATTTTCGGTCTTACTTACCTTTGTTTTGTAATTTGGAACATTGTAACAACAGGATGGTTATATGGTGCCAGAAACCCCGACGGATCGCATTCATTATTCGCAGTAGTTGTCCCAGTTTTGCTGAATTCTTTATTCTATTCTTTCATTTTTCAATGTTACCATTGGTACAAAAATGCGCAGGGAACTTATTTTGGACTGGTTTTCTTTGTTGCCATCTGGATGGTTTTCGAGAAGATCCATTTGAGTTGGGAGTTAACATGGCCGTGGCTAAACTTAGGAAATGTGTTTGCCGACTATCCCCAATTAATTCAGTGGTACGATACGCTGGGAGCAACTGGTGGTAGTTTTTGGATTCTAGTCGTGAATGTGTTCGCCTTCTATACTTTAAGAATTTGGGAAGCGGGACGAAAACGTAATCCTTTAATTATCAACAGCGTTATACTTTTTGCAGGAATTGCTTTACCGATGGTAATTTCTATCGTAAAATACCAAAATTTCGATCTAAAACCGACTGGAACCGTCAACGTTTTAATGTTGCAACCAGAACTTAATCCCTACACCGAAAAATATTCTAAAGACAGTTTAACCATTTTAAATGACCTACTCACTTTAGCTGAGGAAAACTCCAAAGGGCAAATTGATTATTATATTGGCCCTGAAACATCTTTGCCTGGATTCGGCTCTATTTCTGAAACAGGTTTTGAACAAAGCGAACTTTTAAATAAAGTAAAAGGGTTCTTAACAGGACATCCAAAATCAGTTTTTGTAACCGGTATTTCCTCCCATCGCTTTTACCCAAATGAAAAAGATAAATCTAAAAATGCTTACAAAACATCACAAGGAGTTTATGTGGACAGCTACAACTCGGCAGTACAGATTATCCCCAATCAGAAAGTTGAAGTTTACCATAAAGGAAAACTAGTTCCCGGCGTGGAAATCTTCCCCTACATCAATGTATTGAAACCCCTTTTAGGAGATGCAATGCTTAATCTGGGAGGAACAACTGCCTCTTTGGGAACGGATGAGGAACGTAAAGCTTTTAAGAATCCTTTTAACAATGGGAAAATGGCGCCAATCATTTGTTATGAAAGTATTTACGGAGAGTTTGTAACTGATTATGTAAAAAAAGGGGCAAATTTCTTAGGAATTATGACCAATGATTCCTGGTGGGGTGTAACACAGGGACATAAACAACTACTCGCTTATGCAAGAATGCGTGCGATTGAAACCCGTCGTGAAATCGCGAGGTCTGCCAATAGTGGCATTTCTGCCCATATTGATGCAAAAGGTGATATTCTTACAGATACTTTATACGGAGATAAGACGACTCTTTTTGCAAAAGTGAATCTTTACGAACATCAAACTTTCTACACAAGAGCTGGTGACCTACTATCACGAATTTCAATATTCGTTTTTGGTTTTTTAGTTTTCTATACTTTGATTAAAAAGTATCAGAATAGAAAACCACAGGAACCCATGAAAAAAATTGTGATTAAAAGGTAACGAAATCAATTTTTCACCATAAAGCACAGCCCTATTTAAAGCTAAATGAGCAGAGATTATATTTTAACCTCTGCTTTTTTTATCATGGCAATCATTACTTCATCTATAAAACTCACCCTTAGTTATAAATTATTAGAAATCAGTTATTTACTTTGATTTCTTATAAGTAAAGTGATTTAATAATAAGCGTATTTCATTGAATTCAAAATCATTCGGCAAAGCCCTTTTCCAGTCATTTAATGTTTCATGGGGATTTTTCTTAAATTCTTTTTCGAAAGTTTTAATCTTTTCTTTATCAAAAATTCTGGTTAAATCTAATAAACCCTGTTCCGCAAACTTAGCTAAATGCCCAAAAATCGTTTCGGTTACCAAACCGCGTTCTTTTGCAATTTCAGGAATGGTTTTACCCGCCTCAAATAACTGGAAAGTTAAAATGTGCGAGGGTATTTTAGCAACCTTTGTAGAAATGGCAACATTGTTATCGGTGTTGAACAGTGATGATTCGAGCAAATTAACTTTCTTCAGATCATTCAGGTAATCTTCTAAATCATCCAGAAAAACCCGGAAATCTTCATTGTATTGTTTTAAACCTTTTGTCCCTTTATTCTCTGAGTAAAAATCGAGTAATGGTTGAAATACCTCTAAATTCACTTTGGTAAAAAAGAAATTAACGGCCCCTTTTGCTTTGTCTTCTATTTCACTCCACTCCTCCTTACCATTGATAAATTTATATGTTTTCTGCAGCATCACTTTCGCAAACTTACCATAAACACTCTCAAAATTTTCAACTTTGGGTCGAAGGGTTTTATAGAGATATGTGGCTTTATTTTTATCAAGTGCTTTACTCGTCCTGGTCGATTGAAACCAAGTTTCCAGCGAATACTTAAACCAGGAACAATCGAGAGCACTGACCACTTTTTTAATACTATAATCGTACTTCTCCGTTTGAAGAATCTCTTCTATTTTTTCATTCGCATTGGTTTCATCCTGAAACTGAGAAACTCTACGGTCTGCAAAAATAACGTTCGGTGTAATCTTAGACTTTAAGACGATACCTTCTAAGGTCCGGCAACGCGAAAGTGCCACATAAACCTGTCCAGATGCAAACGATTTCCCTGCATCGATGATCAAGCGGTCAAAAGTTAAGCCCTGAGATTTATGAATGGTCACAGCCCAAGCCAAACGGATCGGATACTGCTGGAAACTTCCCAAAACATCTTCTGTAATATTTTTTTCTGCATCTAAACCATATTTTTTCTGTTCCCAGGTTTCTTTCTTTATGGTAAAAACTTCATCATCGCCGTCAATAAGGACCGTAACTTCCTTATTATCTAAACTCATCACTTCTGCAAGCTTGCCATTGAAATATCTTTTTTCACTACTTGCATCATTCCGAATAAACATGACCTGCGCACCCACTTTCAACTGTAGTTCTTCCTCATTTGGATATTGATTCTCATTAAAATTCCCAACAATATCTGCGCTATAGAAATAAGGTTTTCCCTTTAATTGGGCGAGCTTTTTCTGGTTGATCTCATCGGCCATTCTGTTGTGAGAAGTTAAATAAACGTAAGGTTCATTGGTTGGCTCGAAATCGGGAATATATCTTTCATTCAAAGTTTCAAAATCAATATCTCCCACTGCCCCATCCCGGATGTCATTCAGAATATCCAAAAACACTTCGTCCGTCTGACGGTAAACGGTGGTTAATTCTATGGTAATTAAAGGCACTTCCTTTAAGGCATAACTTTCGAAGAAAAAGGGTGACTTATAATACAATCCTAAAAAATGTTCATCCCTTACAACTGGCGGGAGCTGATACAAATCTCCGATAAACAGCATTTGGACACCACCAAATTTTTGTTGATTCCGACGAACGAACCTCAGCGAAAAATCCATCATATCTAAAACATCAGCACGCAGCATTGAAACCTCATCGATGATGATGATTTCTATTTCGCGCAATAACTTCAGTTTGTCTTTACGGTACTTAAAGTGTTGCATCAAATCGGAGATATTATTCCCCAAATTGCTGTCTATTCTGTCGGTTGTAGGTACAAATGTTCTCAATGGAAGTCCGAACATAGAATGAATGGTGACACCGCCAGCATTAATTGCTGCAATACCGGTAGGAGCTACCACAATATGTTTTTTATTGGTTTTCTTAACAAAATCGTTAAGAAAAGTAGTTTTTCCAGTTCCTGCTTTTCCGGTCAGAAAAATACTGCGATTGGTATGTTCGGCTAAATTAAAGAGAGATTCGTCCATTGTTCAAATTTAAGAAAATTGGCTTGAATGAGCGAGGTGAAAATGTCTTTTCAAACGATTTATAAAAAAGACCGTATTTTTGTAAGTGCAGAAAAAATCCAAATGAAGAACCTATTAATTACCGTTATTTCAGTCTTAACATTAACCGCTTGTTCTACCAATAAAGGGGTTGTAGATGAGGAGACTTTACCAAAAGATATTTCTCAAAAACCCCACAATAACTCTACGCAAGAAGATGATCGACTAAAAATGCAAAAACTCATTGCAGAAATTGATTCATTAATTGCTACTGAAACCTGTTCTGATCCAACCGAATGGAAATTTACAGCAATTGGAGCAAAACCATGTGGAGGAGCGAGTTCTTATATCGCTTATCCTAAAACTTTAGAGAGTGAAATTGTACCAAAAATAACTTCCTTCACCACAATGCAATCGGTGTTTAATACCAAATATGGACTCATGTCGGATTGTGCAGTAGTTCCAGAGCCTACAACTATACAATGCGAAAACGGAAGAGCCGTATTAGTAGGAACTAACTCCCGAGCATCAGAAATTAGTAATTGATTGAGTAGAATATTTGGAAATTAATCCTTATACCACGAAGAGTATTTCACATAATTATTAGCAATCCTGTTGACTTCACCTTCCAATAATTCAGCGGAGATGTCTTTTATTTTTCGTGCTGGTGTTCCTGCCCAAACTTCACCAGATTTTATATGAGTCCCCTGGATTACTACGGATCCTGCACCAACAATGGAATTACTTTCGACCAAACAATCATCCATCACTATGGCTCCCATTCCGATGAGAACATTATCATAGATCGTGCAACCATGGACAATTGCATTATGACCAATTGAAACATTGTCTCCAATCACGAGCGGAAATTTTTCATAGGTGCAATGCAACATGACATTATCCTGAACATTTACTTTATCACCCATTTTGATATAATTCACATCACCACGAATAACTGCATTGTACCAAATACTGCATTCTGTGCCCATGGTAACATCACCGATGATCGTTGCAGTCTCCGCTAAAAATGTATCATTTCCAATCTGCGGTGTTTTACCTAAAAGTTCTTTTATAAGCGCCATGTTTATTTTTTTAATTTGATGATGTGCCAATTTGATAATTTAGACCGATAAAATCAATTCTATTAAGTTTTAAGATAATCTTGGTTTTTTTACTATCAACTGATATTACTCATTGACAAGGTCTAAGATATCGATGCGGAAATCTGATTTGTTATCCGTATTTTTGTAAATCAAATTTAGGAAAATAAAATGAGACCAATAATTATAGAGCCCACAGAGAACCAAAAGGTAATGAAGTTTGTAGCAGATTACAACTTGATTCCAGGATCTCTAGAGCTCGACAGAGATTCTGACATTACAGAAATACCGTTAGCAAAAGAGCTATTCCAATATCCATTTGTCGAAAGAATTTTTATTACGGCAAACTTTGTTGCAGTTGCGAAACAAGATGGTGTAGAATGGGAAAATGTTATCGATCCTCTAAAAATAATTATCGAACAAGAACTGGCGGCAAATCCAAGAATATATCTTCAGAAAAAAAATGAAGAGCATTTGATTTATGCTGAAATGACACCTAATCCAATGGTGATGAAATTCGTTTCGAATACGTTGCTACTTGATGGTTTTATCGAAGTGAAAACTCCAGAAGAAGCAGTTGCCGTCCCTTTAGCTAAAGCGATTTTTGATGAATATGACTTTGCTAAAGAAGTATTTATTTCGGATAATTTCGTGGCAATTACTAAAAACGTATCGGTTGAATGGCATGAGGTGATGATTACCGTAAAAGAATTTATTGCAGAATATCTTCAAAAAGGTGGTATCGTGTCCAATACAGCTGCTCAAAAACATGAAAGCCCAGTAGAAGCATTAATCAACAGAGAATATACCGAAACGGAACAAAAAATATCGGATATTTTAAAAGAATATGTTGCTCCAGCCGTGGAGAGCGATGGTGGAAAAATATCATTAATAGACTACGACGCAGAAACGAAAACTGCGAAAATGTTATTACAGGGAGCGTGTTCCGGCTGCCCAAGCTCAACCGCTACGCTGAAAGGTGGGATTGAAAATCTTTTGAAACAATTTGTACCTGAGTTGGTTCAACATGTGGAAGCGGTGAACGGATAGTTTAGATGTTAGATGTTAGATGTTAGATGTTAGATGTTAGAAAGGAAAACATTTCTTCTTAATTCAAAATTTTAAAAATATAACTGGGTTGCGCGCCGATTTACGAAGCTTTTTTTTCCTCACCCGAATCCTCTTGAAGGGCGAGGAAACTATAAAAAAGCGAGAGCGAAAGGCGGTTTAAGGTACCCAAATAAAAAACAGATGTCAAAAAAAGGAATTTTATTAGTTAATCTCGGGTCACCAAGGTCGACGAAAGTTGAAGATGTAAAGGAGTATTTGGATGAGTTTTTAATGGATGAAAAAGTGATTGATTATCGCTGGTTTTTCAGATCTTTACTCGTGCAGGGGATTATTCTTAATACCCGCCCAAAGAAATCCGCAGAAGCGTATAAAACAGTTTGGACTGATGAAGGCTCACCTTTGATTTTTATTACCGAACGGATTAAAAAGAAGTTGGAAAAAATCGTTGATGGTCCCGTAGAAATTGGAATGCGGTACGCAGAACCAAGCATAGAAACTGGAATCCGAAACCTGACGGATCAAGGTGTCACGGAAATCGTATTATTCCCACTCTATCCGCAATATGCGATGAGTACCACCGAAACCGTAATTGAAAAAGCAGAAGAGGTTCGCAAAAAGCACTTTTCTGATATTAAGATCAATTATATTCAGCCATTTTATAATCGTGAAATTTATATTGATTGTCTCGCAGAAAGTATTCGGGAGAAACTTCCTGAAAACTTTGATGCTCTTCAGTTTTCATATCATGGGGTACCAGAAAGGCACATCTATAAAACTGATCCTACAAACACCTGTAACTTAAATGATTGTTGTTCAAGAGATGACAATCCCAGTCATCAGTTTTGTTACAGACACCAATGTTTTAAAGTAACGGAAGAGGTAATTAAAAAATTAAATCTACCAAAAGAAAAAGTGATGGTTACTTTCCAATCACGATTGGGAAATGATAAATGGATGGAACCCTACACAGACGAAACTTTAGAGAATTTGGGTAAAAAAGGAATTAAAAACCTTGCAATCGTTTGCCCAGCTTTTGTCTCTGATTGTTTGGAAACTCTGGAAGAAATTTCCGTAGAAGGCAAAGAGCAGTTTATGCATGGCGGAGGGGAAACCTTCCACTACATTCCTTGTCTTAACGATGAGGACCGTTGGATTGAAGTTGTAAAGACTTTGTGCGAGGAAAAATTGCATGATTTTTATCTGGTTTAAACCATGGTATTTCTCTACCGAACGCACTCCAATGCTTTAAAGACTGCGAAAGCTATAAAATTATCGTTTCTTCTGAAAAAATAGAGAAATAAATTATCGCACAGGAGTCCTGAATTCACCATAACCAATCAGACCATCATAATTTCTACCGAAAGGCTGATAATACAGAAAAGCTTGATACAGGTTTTCTGTCTGCCAGAAATTACCGTTAATTTCGCCGAAGTTCATAGAACCATCGGCGTTTTTTGTGGCTAAAATATAATTATAGAAACCTTGTTTTAAATATATTTTCGCGATATACTTTTTTGTCACTTCGTCGTAGATCATTTGATTTTCTTTAGTTGCCTGAAAATCATTAAAGCCCCCCAAAACATAGATTTGTTTATGGGTATTCTCTGAATCTAATGCGAAATAAACCCATGAATAATCAGCTTCCCGGTCTGCATTTCGTTCAATTCCTAAGTCATTTCTTCGAAAATAGTAGGCACCATTAACATCGGGTTGATATTGATAATTGAGTGGGAAAGCCCAAACGGGATGAAGATAGGTGTAATTAATTCCATCAACATTCTCTGCTTGAGCAACCATGTCGAATGCCTGTTTCAAATCTTTATTATCGAAATAATAGAACTCATTATTCCCGGGAAATGCTAAATTCATCTGCTGAAACAGAATTTTATTTCCGAGATTCGAACTGGGTTTTTGATTGTACACACCTGTATGCCAATTGTTATTCTGTATGACATTAAGGGTCAAAGAATTTAAGTTAGAATTCATTGCAGAATTGGTTCCAATAGCCTGAACTTCTACCCTCTGATTGATCTCCCTATTTTTAGCATCAGAAGTTCTGGAAATGTTAAGCCCTACATTTGCACCATCTTCTACTACACAAAATCTTTTGGTAAAAAGTGGTTTACTTGGTGAATCCTGATAGACCACTAATTCAAAATTACCCGATATCTTGGGCTGAATTTTATCATTGGGAAACGTTAAGGTATAATTGGTGTAAGGTTGTGAAGTATTAAATGAATACCGAAGCGTCTCTAATATCCCGTTTAAACTTCCATTGGCATATTCGGTAAAAAACAAACCGTCATCATTCCAGTTTCTGTCGAAATGCTTTAAAGTATAACGATAAATCGTGCTCGAATTAGATAAATCATCAAATCGTAAAATAAGATTTTCATTAAACCTAATTACCGCCGTTTCATCATTTGTTTGCGGATTAAAAAGCTGTACACTGCGAATATCTTGCGCAGAGAAGAATATACTGAAAAACAGAAAGTAAAGTGGTAAATATTTCATTGATACGAAGGTAATGTTTTTTGATGAGCTGATTTCTGCTTCAATAACACAATATTATTACAGATATTGTTATGACTTAAAATTTTTTAATTTAAAATTAGATTCTAAATTTGTAAAAAAAGTACATGTTGCATATTCAATCTTTCACCTTCAATCCTTTCTCCGAAAATACCTATGTCGTTTATAATGAAAATAAAGACGCCTTTGTCATCGATCCTGGAAATTTCTCAGACGAGGAAACAGCTGTTTTAGAAAAATTTATTAAGGACAAACAATTGAAAGTCCAGAATATTCTTCTTACCCATGCTCATATTGATCACGTTCTGGGCTTGCAGAAAGCTTTTGATCAGTACAAAGTTCCAGTATTAATGCATGAATTAGATCAGGAGATCCTGGATCGAAATCCTATGGATGCTAATCGATTTGGTTTTTTCTTTAAACCTTTTGAAGGTGAGATCATTTACTTACAGGAAGATGAAATTATTAAATTAGGAGATGATGAGTTTAAAATAATACATGTACCAGGTCATTCGCCAGGAAGTATTGCTTTTTATAATGGAGCCCAGAAATTCATGATTTCGGGCGATGTTTTATTTGAGGGAAGTATCGGCAGAACTGATCTATACAAAGGAAACCACGAACAGCTTTTAGAGCACATTACAACGAAACTTTTTATTCTTCATGAGGACACTCAGGTTTTCAACGGACATGGAAATCCCACCACTATTGGATTTGAGAAGAATTACAGTCCCTTCTTTAAATAAATAAAAAGACAAGAACTGAAATTCTTGTCTTTTTTTTGCTATACGCCAGATCGTATTATAGGATCTTATTATTTCCATTTGATACCGCAACCCATACTTGGTTTTTGGATCTCTTCTTGCGGTCCGCCTGCCAATAAATTTTCGAAGGCAACGATTAGATCTTCACCTGTAATTTCTTTTTGATTACCTGGTCTTGAGTCATCCATTTGTCCGCGATAGATCAAGTCCAGTTTGTCATCAAAAAAGAAAAAATCTGGTGTACATGCAGCATCATATGCTTTGGCGATGGCCTGGCTCTCATCATATAAATAAGGGAAATCAAATTTTCTTTCTACTTGAAATTCAACCATTTTATCGGGTGCGTCAGCGGGATATTTATCGACATCATTTGCGTTGATCGCGATAAATTCAATTCCCTGCTCTTGATAATCCTCATACAATTCTGTCAATTTATCAATCACGTGCAGCACAAATGGGCAATGATTACACATGAAAAAGACCAACGTTCCTTTCTCTCCTTTTAAATCCTCCAAAGATTGCAATTCGTTGCTTTGTGAAGGATTTGGAAGTTCAAAGAAAGGAGCTTTCGTTCCAAGTTCGAGCATATTTGAAGGAGTATTTGCCATTGTATTATTTTTTAATATTTAAAGTATGGAGCAAAGATAATGATTCCTGCACCGAATTTTCAAAATTTACCCAATTGATGTTTTCTTCTTTGCGGTACCAAGTCAATTGTCTTTTTGCAAATCTGCGCGAGTTCTTCTTAACTTCTTCAATGGCAAAATTTAAAGTCCAAATTCCGTCAAAATATTTGAACAATTCGGAATAGCCAACCGTTTGTAGAGCCAGATTATTTTTAAAGGGGATCAAAGATTGTACTTCTGCGAGCAATCCATTTTCTATCATTAAATCTACGCGTTGGTTGATTCTCTCGTAGATTATTTCTCGTGGTGCCTGAATACCGATTCGGATAACATCGAAATTCCGCTTATTCATCTGTTCTGAAATATTCTCGGTGTATGTTTTACCTGTTTGCCAGATAATATCAATCGCACGAAACAACCTTCTTGGATTATCCCGATCTACTTTAGAAAAATAAACGAGATCTAAATCTTTAAGGATATTCTGTAATTTTTCGATACCTTCTTCTTCCAAGATTTTTTCAAGCTTCTGCTGATTTTCTGTATTTGCTTCTGGAAGATCATGCAAGCCTTCTATTACCGCTTTTTCATACATCATACTACCACCAACTAATACGACTACTTTATGTTTATGGAAAAGATCTTCAATCTTCTGTACAGCATCTCTTTCGAATTGCCCAATAGAATAATAATCCCCGACAGATAAATTCCCAATAAAGTGATGCGGAACCTCAGCTAATTCTTCTGCAGAAGGAGTTGCGGTCCCAATATTCATTTCATTGAAAAACTGTCTGGAGTCACAGGAAATGATTTCAGCTTCGAAATGTTTAGCAATTTCAATGGCTAATTTGGTTTTCCCAATGCCTGTTGTTCCAATAATTGAAATTAATGTTTTCACCCTGCAAATTTCCTGATTTTTTTTGAATAAAATTTATAAGAATATTAATAATGTATGTTCGTTTTCAATCATGTTGCAAATTCTAAACACAATCCCGATAGCCATCGGGACGCAAAGATTTAATTACAAAAATGCTTTTTTACACGCTTTTTTGAGTTTCGCAAAGGCATTTCATTGAGCAAAGTTCGCAGAGAAAATACAATAATGACAATTTATGGATATATATAAAAAATTAATTGTACAAAATCATTTTTTAAATTTTTTCTGATAATAAGAAAAATTAAGGTAAATCTACTAAAGCTGATCGCTGCCAGTAATAAAATATTCTGGTAAATTTACAACTTACCTGAAATTATAGCCCCGATCGCAGCGGAAATCCTTTTTTGCGAAAGCAAAAAAGATTGCAACGAAGAGCGGGTACGAAAATCAAAAAATAGACTACTCTTCTTGCTCCAAAAAAATACCGCATCTTTTCAGAAACGGTATTTATTTAAATGTATTAATAATTTAAGCTATAATTTGGGCTTCACTCACCTTATCTTCGGCTTTATTTGAAACTTCCCAAGCAATAAACTTTTCAGCTTCCTTCACCAATAAAGGAATTGCGAAAGCCAACAGTGCAAAGTCATCCAATACACCGATGCCAGGGATAAAATCCGGGATAATATCAATGGGTGAAATTAGGTACACCAATACCAAAGCCGGTACTACAACATTTGTAAACTGAGGTTTATACCCTCCTTTTTTAGTTGCGGATTTAATCATACGAATGATCACGGGAATCTTTTGAATGAATCCTTTATGCTTAAATGCTTCTTTAGCTAATTGAATTTTCGAAATTTTCATTTTGATTTTGGTTTTGAACATCTACTAAATCACAAAATCCATACCACAATTTCTAAATTACTGTTAAAACTAAGGGGAAACGTTGTCTATGAATTCATGTACAGATTTCGAATTCCAGTCTTTGGAACCATCCTCTTTCAAAAGGATCCTACCATTTTTATCTAATAAAAATGTTGTTGGGAAAACTTTCGGTAATACATGGTTGGTAATCGGACTTTCGGCGATATAAACGGGAGCAGAATAATTGTTTTTTTTCAGGAAAGCCCTTACATCTTCTTCTTTATCCTGCATTGCAATTAAAACAAAATCAATTTTATCCTTTTTTGAATCATGCAGTTTTTGAATGGTAGGCCATTCTTCTCGACAAGGCGGGCACCAAGTACCCCAAAAATTCAACAGAACCAACTTATTCCCTTTCAGATCTTTAAGGTTGGTATCTGGAACATTGATTCCTTTTAACTGAATATCATAATCTTCATCGCTTAATGTAATTGCATTTTCTATTGCTGCGACAGGGAAGAAAAGATCCTTAAGTTTCAGCTTAACAGAAGGGAAAATATAAAGCACTGCGATGAACGCCATTGCTAAAATAAAAAACCCGTTCTTCTTTATGAATTTCATCTAAAGTCTGTTTTAATAATTAAAGTAAAGAAATAATTTCCTGTATTGCATCTTTGCCCCGGTTCTTGGCATAATAAACTTGCAAGTCATTGTAAAAAACTTCTCTGGGATAAGTTTCTGGATTTTCTTTAAATTTTTTCAAAAGTTCATTTCCGTATTGCGGGCGTGGACCCCAGTTTGCTTTGATGGAAAAATCGTCATTAATAATCAGTACTTTCGGAATCGATTGTGTACCATTGGTTTGAAATTGATCAATCAGAGAAAGGTCGCTATCGCGAAGGAACACTTTGACCGGTATACCTGCTTCTGTGAAAAACGTAGAAACTGCAGGAACAGTGGCGCTTGCATCTCCACACCAAGGCTCCGAAACAATTAAAATCTTACCAGTAAAATTTTTTGCTTTTAGCTCCTCCAATTGCGCTGGATCAACTTTATAGGTTTTGATAGTACGGTTAAGTCTTTGCAATCCTAATTCATAATATTCCTGATGCTCATCGTTTTGATCGGGATTATTATGGAATCGTTCTTCTGCAACTTTCATGTATTCATCGAAAGAGATCGCGTTCTGCCAGTAATTTTTACTCGCTTCTGCGTTATTGATATCCTGGTCTTCTTGAATCGTTGATTTCATTCTTTTTATTTTGTCAAATTTCCGTATAAATCTTTAATTAATAGGTGACTTAAGTCACATAGTGTGTTTTCTCAATTTATTAATGAGATACAGATCTGCTAAAACGAAGGCTGCTAAATTCTCAACAATAGGAACGGCTCTCGGTAAAACGCAAGGGTCGTGGCGCCCTTTCCCTTCTACGATAATTGGATTCCCATCGCTATCAAAACTGTCCTGCGGGCGTAATATTGTTGCTACCGGTTTGAAGGCCACACGAAAATAAATATCCATTCCATTTGAAATACCACCTTGTATTCCACCCGATAAGTTTGTTTTGGTGGAAAAATCTTCATTAAACAAATCATTGTGATCCTTACCAGTCATTTTTGCACCACAAAATCCACTTCCATATTCAAATCCTTTACAGGCATTGATGTTTAACATTGCTTTTGCTAATTCAGCTTGTAGCTTTCCAAAAACAGGTTCCCCAATTCCAATTGGCAGATTCTTTATAACACATGTTATCGTACCTCCAATGGTGTTTCCTTCTTTTTTTATTTCTTTGATCTTGTCGATCATTCTATCGGCCGTTTCCGCGTCGGGACAACGAACATCATTAGAATCAATTTTTGAAAAGTCTAAATTTTGGTAGGGTTTTTCGCAAAAAATTTCTCCAACTGACGAAACATAGGCATTGATTTCTACCTTTTCAGGTAAAATCTGTTTTGCCATACTTCCCGCAACGACCCAGTTAACCGTTTCGCGCGCCGAAGATTTGCCGCCACCACGGTAATCCCGTCTTCCATATTTTTGGTCATAGGTGTAGTCTGCGTGACTGGGCCGATAGGACTTAGCGATATGATCGTAATCCTTAGATTTCTGATTTTCATTCTCAATTAAAAATCCGATCGGCGTTCCCGTAGTTTTATCATCAAATATACCAGATAGAAATTTCACCATATCGCTTTCTTTTCGTTGGGTAACGATCGAACTCTGTCCAGGTTTTCTCCGGTCAAGTTGATGTTGAACTTCTTCTAAATTGATTTTTAAACCAGCTGGAAAGTTGGTGATAATTCCGCCATAGGCTTCCCCATGACTTTCGCCAAAGGTGGACAGCGTGAGAAAATTTCCTAAATTGAACATAAAGCAAAGTTAATGAGATAATTTGGTTTTAGAATCAGTTAATATCATGTTTGATGAGCAAGAAACGAACTACCTATCGAAAATCCTTCAAAATATTTCTAAGTTTCTCTTTTTCCTCAGAGGTGATCTTTCGCCATACAAAACCTTCTTTTACAGTTTTTCCTTTTAATTGTGGAAAAACACCTGCATCTAAATCCTCTTTAATAAACTGAGGTGAAATTGCAGGAATAGGAGTGTCAAAACTAAAGACATACCCATCGACAACATTAAATTTTAGATTACCGAGCTGGTATGCTTTGTATTTATTATATTTAAAGTGAGCAGGTTCTATCAATTGATTTTTGCTAACACCGCTGATAAAATTCCCCAGCTTGAAACTCGGAAAATAAGTTTGAACCATTCGGGGAAAAGATAAAAATCCAAAGAAAAATACTGATAATACAGTAAAAACGAAGAGTGCTAATCTCGAAGGTATTACCCGATAAAAAAATACAAACATCATCACAAAAAAGACGTCGAAGAAAAATCGATATTGTGCAGAAAATAAAAGCACCAAAATAGTTTTAATAAATATTGAAATAAAAAGCAACCAGATCAATTTTGATTTTTTGCACAAAGCAAAAATTAAAAAAGCAATCACACTTAATAAAAAAAGGATGTGAATGTAGCTTTTGATTCCCTTTAAAAAAAACCAATTCTTAATATAGTCAAAAGATGAGAAACGAATGATCTCTAAATAACTGTATTGCATATCATACGTTTTCCTGAGTGCCAACTCGGAAGAATTCTGTAATAATTCAGGATTAGGTTTCCACAAGAAACCAAAATCAAAAATTTGTACCGGAAATATGGGGAATCCAAAGGTCCATACATTCTTAAATAGAAATAGAACCATGATAAAAGTTCCCGGCAGTATAAAT
This sequence comes from Chryseobacterium sp. SNU WT5, assembly GCF_007362475.1. NCBI lineage: Bacteria > Pseudomonadati > Bacteroidota > Flavobacteriia > Flavobacteriales > Weeksellaceae > Chryseobacterium > Chryseobacterium sp. SNU WT5. The sequence continues at coordinate 2,022,673 of NZ_CP041687.1, read as the reverse complement.
TTCCAGTTGTTTTTTGCAATAAGAATACTGTATAGAAAAACAAATATGGGCAACCAAATCATGGTAGGTTTTATAGCAAATACAAAGACCGACAATGCCAGTAAAAATCCTACGTCTTTATGACTACGGAACATTTCATTTAGAATAATTAATGAAAAAACAGTGACAGGTAGATCAGTGGAAGGAGATTGACTGAACAGGAATAAAAAAGGTAAAAAAACGAAATGAATCCACGATTTATTTTCCAACAAGTAAATCAGATAAACTACAAGAACCAATACGTTTATTCTTAAAAAAGGATCTGTAAAATTAGAAAATCCTGCCTGAAAAATATGCCACAGAGACATTTGTCCCAAAAGTAAATCGAGATTAGAAATGCCCTGAACCAAACCTACTTCAGAAAGCCAACTGATTGTTGGAACGTAATATCCAAAATGATCTAAAATAAAAGGATAATAAGATCCAAAAAAAACAATGATCAGTAAGGGAATGAGAAACAGGAAGCGGTGGAAACACAAGAACTTCCAAAGTTTAACATATACTTTGAAATAAAAAAATGCAAGCAATCCTATCACTAATGTTGATACTTCTACAGCAATATCTAACGGTATGAAGAATGCGAGTACAGCCCAAATAACAGTGACCGTAAAAATCCCAGTAAAACACTGTAAAGCTATACTTTCTGTAAAAATACAAACGTATTTTTGAAACAGGGCCCCAATACCCAGTAAAGCAGGCAAAAGCATAATGAGTAAAGCTGCGATATAAAGCATAAAAAAAGATTGCTTAAAAATAAGCAATCTTTTTTTTAAAATATGATCAAATGTTAATTTCTTGGTTTAACTCTTCCGTCTTTTCTATCTTGCGCTCTACCGATTGTATAACCAGTAGCTCCACCAGCAATACCACCAATTACCGCACCTAAGCCACGATTTTTCTTACTTATAATTGCACCTGCTGCTGCTCCACCTACAGTTCCAATAATCGTACCTTTAGCAGCTTTACTCATTCCTTTTTTCTGTGCAACAGTTTGATTGGACCCTTGTGAAGAACCTGCGTTAGAATTTCCTGAAGAGGAAGCTCTTCTTGGAGAATTATTTACGTATACTGTTTTTGTTTCTCTAATAACTTGTGGTTTTGCACTTGCTTTTGCTTGTTGAATTTGCGCAATACTATCTGCTTTTTTTTGAGTTTCGTAAGCCATCTTTTCTTTTTCAATAGCTAACTTCTGTTTCTCAATCTCTAATTGTCTTGTTTGAAATTCTATTTTTTGCTGATCCAAAGATTTTTCAGAGACTGTATCTTTTTCTTTAGAACAGGCCGTTAACATAACAACTGAAAATGCACCTGTTAGAAATATATTTTTGAATACGCTTGAGGTATTGTTTTTTTGTGGGAAGTCATTAAATGATTTCATAATTGCTTTTTTTAAATTTCCTTAAAATTAATCAGTAAACTCAACAGTTTCAAAAAGGAAACCATTCTACTGTTAAAGAATTGTTAAACTGAAGATTCTTTTCAAAAAGCACCTACAGAGGTGACTGTCAACGTTAAAATTGGATAAGAATTATGGTCGGCGATAGATTTCGATTGTATCTACTTTCAATTTTGCTTTCAACCATTTGCGTAAAGTTTCCTCATTTGGTTTACTCATCGCTTTCTCTGTTTCGTAGAACGCTACCGGAATTAACTTGGTAGAATCTGTTTTAGAGAAAACCTCTTGTTTCGCTACCGACACAGAAAGGAGTTCTGGAAAAATAGACGAAGCTTCCTTGTATAAATTTTCGGTGCGGAAAGTATATTTCTCCACAGACGCATTTAAATCTGAAATTAACTTGGTACGGTCATTATCAATTTCATTATTGGCAATTTTCTTTGCGGATGCATCTGCCAGGAACGCACTGTCTTGCCGAATAATAAGTTTGGTATTGGGTAGCCCTAAATTTCGTAATTTGTTATTCTCCTCTTCTATCTGTTTTGAGGTAAATTTTCGGTTCAAAAATGCCAGTTCAATCGTTCGAGGTGCACCAGGAGAAGAGTAATTCGTTTTCTGATAAACAACCGTATTTCCTTTCGATTCAAATTCTTTCTGCACGTAATCTGTAACCATTTCTTGAAATCGCTGCTGCTGTATAAATTGATACGCAAAGAAAACACTTGGAACAATCATCGCTATCGTAATAATTGTAATCCAATTACGTACCCGCTTTTCCCGTTTTTGATCGACAAAACCTACGGCAGGATATTTTAAAAATTTTGCAATAAAGTAAGTTGCAATGCAAATAAATACGCAATTGATGGCATATAAAAACAAAGCGCCACCAAAATAAGTGAGATTACCAGTTGCCAAGCCATATCCCGCAGTACAAAGCGGTGGCATCAAAGCGGTCGCAATCGCTACCCCTGGTATTGGATTTCCTTTTTCTACCCGCGTGACCGCAATTACACCTACCAAACCACCAAAAAAAGCGATCAACACATCATAAATATTAGGTGAAGTTCTTGCCAAAATTTCAGACTGTGCCTCTTTAAAAGGAGTAAGCAAGAAGTATAGAAAAGACACAATTAAGCCAACCAAAGTTGAGATCAGTAAATTCTTTAAAGATTTACGCAACAAATGAAAGTCGAACATTGCCAATGCGAAACCGGCACCTACAATTGGCGCCATCAAAGGTGAAATAAGCATTGCACCGATTACTACCGCCGTAGAGTTCACATTTAAGCCCACAGATGCAATCATGATTGCACACGCTAAAATCCATACATTCGCACCAGAAAAAACAAGACTACCTTTGATATTCGCCAGCACTTTTTCTTTTTGCTCCTCTCCTTCCTGGAGATTAAAATAGTTGTTCATCATCTTAAATTAAAAAGTTAACAAATGTAGAGAATAAAAGGAAGCATTTTAATTATAAAATTTCGTTTTAAGAAGACAATCAATTCACCCTAAAACTCTAAGACATAGTGCTATTATAAAAAAACCCTAAAAATCATGTTCAGATTAATAGGGTTTTTGAGGTTCCTAGCGGATTCGAACCGCTGTAGATGGTGTTGCAGACCACTGCCTAACCACTCGGCCAAAGAACCATTTGGGTTTGCAAATATAGAAAATTTTCTAAACTCGAAGAAATTAAAAGTAAAATTAATTTATAATCCTTTCACAAAAAGCTCCAATTGTGCTTGTGTATCAATAACAGCGGTAATTCCAGTTGCATTTAAAATAATATTTGAAGGCTTCAATTTAAACACCTTACCACGCATTTTCAGACCTTTGTAATATTCTTTATTAAACGTTTCTTCGATGCTCTTTCGGGAAGTGTCTTCAAGTTCCGCGGTTGGGATTCCATATTCTTCTTCAATCATTTTCACAATCTTTCTGTGGAATAAGAGAGTTGCAGCTTTGTATAAAATATTACTCGTTTTTAACTTAAATTTGGTATCAGAAAGAACAATTTTCCTTCTGGCTTCATCATAGACCGGCACTCCTGTAATGTAAGAAATTCCTTCAATAGCTCCTTCTGTTTGGGCTTCAATCATAATCTTTTGATCCTCACCGTACACTCTAATTGAACTTATTTTAATTTTCGACTTTCCTTCGCGGAAATCAAATTCTTTTCCTAAAAAAGTTTTCTCGGCTATAGCTGTTGCTTCGCTAAAAGGGATATTTGCGGTTGTCTGTAAAAGGAATGTTTGAGGGAGCTGCTGAACATAATTAAAATTGGTAACCGTACTTATTAAAGGCGAAGACATTGGCTTCTCCCCCGTAAAAGTTTCCGAATACGTATCGATCCCAATATTTGCATCAATTCTATTTCCGTAAAATACGAGCGGTGTAATATTCACACTTACTGGTGTAATCTTCAACCAGGTTTTATACTCTTCGCTAATTTCAAAAGGCTGCGAAAACTGATTCCACGCCATGATTGCATATTGTTGAAAATTTAACTGCTCCAACATCATATTATCAATGGTTTTACAAAAGTCCGTCTGTTGTTTCTTTAAACTGGATTCTACGACAGAGGTAATAGGAATTTTGATTCTTCCATAATCCAGAACTGGCTTCGTAACCCATTTAAAACCTAATGGTGAAGTTTTAGTAGTCATAGTCCAGTTATTATTAAAGAACAATTGGATATTGAAGTACATAACGGTTTCGAAGGTCGTATTTTGATAATTGTATAGTCCAAATGTACCAATGCCTTTTTCTGCCCAGATTTTTAAAGGCACTTCTATTAATAGATTTTGCTTTGTTCCACCTACCAAGCGAATTGGTCGCGTTTTCCAAACTTTTACTTTAAACTGATCGTTTTCATTATCGGTATAGGAATTATCTTCAAATATTAAATTGGGTACCGAATTATTGATCACATTTCCAATTTCAGAAAGAGGAATTTTCACCGGCATGGTAATCGAAGACTTAATTTTCGGAAATTCCAACTTTGGCAAAGTTGAATAATCGCCAGGCTGCTGCGAAAATAATTTTATCGTTAAAAATAAAAAAAGAATTAAAAAAGAATTTCTCATTATTGTATTTTCTATCTAACGCAAATTTCTGTAAAATTCGGATAAGTAGAAAAATTAAATGCATGATTTTTTTAATTTCTAAATTTCAAGTAAAAATCATCGTTTTTTATCTCTATAACCCATCTTGACGTAAAATTTTAATATTTTAGCATAATAATTATATAGCAATTTTCAAAAATTTGATTAATTTGTTTTAGTTAATTTTATTTCTTTGTTGTAGTTCCATTTTAAATCTGCCACTATTGGGCTTTTTATGTAATAGGCACCATTTTTAGAGGTTATTTCTCCTAAAATTTTAATGTTTGAATGGTCTGAAAACCCATCCCCGTCGGTAGATTTTAAATATTTTAATTTCAGTTTATTATTTTCTTCTTTTATCTCACAAACATCAGTAAAAAAGGTCTTATAACCCAGTCCTGAAAATGTACATGTTCCATTTTTAATTTCTAAAATATAGGTAATTGACATTTCTGCATTATCATCTAATTTTCCATAATCAATATTTAAATCATAAACTCCATTCCATTTTTCTGATTGGTTTGAGCATATTCTTGAAGTGTTTGATTGTTTGTTATTAACTGTATTTTTTGTTGATGTCGTAAAATATTGGGGGAAGTTGGTTAAAAAATAATCTGAATTAAAATATGGAGGTAGGGTTTCTGATTTCTGATTTTTTAATAATTCCCACTTTTTATTGGTGGGATTAAAATAGTAAATATTAGCAACACAGTTTTCTTTTGCAAATGCACTTTCTGCTGTACAATCTACATTAGAGGACAAAAAATCTTTTTTTATTTGGTATGCAAAAATATTATATTCGTTAAGTTTATTGTTTAAAACTACATGAATTTTTTTACTATCTTTTTCGATATCGATATTGTCAAAATCATAATTTTCCAAAAAATTACCTTTCCAAAAATATCTTAAATCGTCACTTTTAGGAATAAAATGAACAGTGAAATATCCTTCTTGGTTACAATCGATATAGGATTTTATTGGATGATCTGAAATGTTCGATTCATCGATAATTAAGGAATAAAAAGATTTATCAAATTTTTTATCAAAAAAATTTATTTCATTATTTACTTTTATTTCCTGTTTTTCAGGAATTTTGCTTTGTTGTGAATCTCCTTTGCAAGAAAGCAATAATAACGAGATTATTAGTAATATTGTTTTATTTAATCGCAATTTCATTAAGCTCTTTTCTTTTTAGTAATTATTAAAAAACTAATCAATAATAACAGTTTAAATATTTTATTTTATTCTCTCAAAAACTCTTTGCGGTATTTTTGATAAGTCTTTGTTCTGTGTTTTCATAATTTCAATATACTTTTTATAAACGATTTCTGCTTGCTCTTTATTTTCATTTGCCCAATAAGAATCACCTAAATTTAGGTAAGCTACGACCCTGTCGGGAAATTGGTGAATTATTTTTTTTAATAAAAAGATAGAACTATTATTTCCATCTTTTGTGAAAGAGTTATAAAATGCAATATCATTGTAGGAATTAACGTTTGCTTCGGTAATTGGAATAAAATATGTCATTTCAGCCAATTCATCAAAGCCCAAAGTATTTACAAATTTTAAAGTTTTGTTTTTGTAAGCGGTTCTATATTTTTTATCATAATTTAAAAGATGCTCCAAATTATTTCTTTTCAATTTTGTAATTTCTATATTGTATTCAGTCTTATTAGTAGCAACTTTTCCATCGATGCTTTTAGATAAATCATTTATTTCAATACTTATAGCCGGAATAAAATCTCCTTCCACATTTGAAACAGATGTTTTAAATAGAAACCAATTGTTTTTAAAAAATTTATAATAGTAAGTTTCCGTGGTTTTAAAGTTTGCACAGCAAGAAGCTCCATAGATAATTTCGCCAGGTTTTCCTTTCGAAATAAAAAAATTCTGAAGTGGATTTTCTACTTCACTAAAATCATCATTTGAAATTGAAAAATTTTTTACCAAATCAAATTTTCCAGCACTGCTCCCCAAGAAGATATTTATTATCTTATCAGAATTATTATTTATGATTTCCATATAATCTGTTATCAAATCATTATTAAAATCCCCGTGAATTGTGTCTCCTAATTTTTTCTGATTGTTAATTATTTTATTTTCAACAATCCGCTTGCTCCTCAATTCTTTGTCAGCAGATTGCTTACAATTGGCGAATTGAAAAATTACTAATAAATATAATATTTTATTCATCTTTTAATTCTTTTAATCATTATAAAGCTGCTTTCCTGACACTTACATATTTTTTTACTTTGCCCTTTACAGTTTTGGCTTAAACTAAATCCGAAAAATAACTTAAACCTTGAATGCCGTAATAATTTGTTGTAGAATCATTATCTGTTGTTAAATCAATATATCTCTGATAACCTTCCATTGCAAGTGTTTTATCTTTTTTGCAACCTGATTTTGAGAAATTTGGATCGTGCCATAGCCCCCAAGCAAAAGATGCTTTCTTATCTTCATAAGCTTTACTTTCCCTCAATTTGTAGTCTGGGGTGCAGAGTACATATTGCAAATCATTTTTGAAGGTATGAATTTCATTATACAATATATCAGGTTTACCAATGTAATCTCTCTCCCAAATTCTTAAATTATAAGCTAAACCTTTCACATCTTTTGCATTAATAGTAATTCTTACAGTGTCTCCAAATTTTGGATTAGACGTGAAAGCATCCCCATTCTTATCTGTTATCCTCACACTTTTTACATACCCTTTTACATCTGCCTGATTGTTTTCTGAAGAAGGATTTGTAGAACTTTTTTGTGAGTTAGCTTTAGGAGCTAGTTTTTTTGTTGGCGTTTTTTTCAGAGGAGGTTGTTGCGTTTCTGTAGATGGCTTAGTAGAAGTACTGGCTTTCTCACCACTTGGATTATTAACATTTACATTTCCTGATGCTGTATGCTTTCCAACATATTTCGGAGTTACATAATATTCATGTTTTTTCTTTTCATCTTCTCTTTTGTTTGCCAAAGTAATGTATGTATTGAACAGAGTGAAATTCCAGCGCGCATAACCTTTACTGTCAACTTCGATCTCTGGTGATTTAGTAATATATTGATTTTTAGTATTGTGACCCTCTTTAGCTTCATCATCTTCCCAAAGAGTAAAAACAATTTTTAATCCTTCCAAACCCTGACATTTTGCTAGAGCTTTCAGACGATCCATGTAACTGAGTGCTTTGGTAATTTTAGAACCATCATGATAAGTCAAGCTTACGCCTAAAATATCTTTTTCTACAGGTTTCACTTTTTCATTTCTCTGCGGCTGCACAAAAATCGCCATAGGTTCTTTGCCTTCCGGCTGATGTAGATAGCCTTCTATTTTATAAGAAAATTTATGCGCGTTGGGGCCGAAAGTGAAATGATTGATTCCCCGTTTTTTAATTCCGGTGCTTCTATACCCATTATCTCCTTTGACATACAGTTCCCAAATAACCAACTCTTCTTTTCTCTTAGCTACAGGTGTGTCTGCATACCATTCTACAACATTGTAAAAAGTTTTCACGCCGGTTAAAGGATTCTTATCCCCCTTTATTCTATAAACTCCTCCTTTTGTCATAATTTAAAATTTATAATTACCACGCATGGCGATCATCAGTTTCTTCAATCTCTTCTTTAAATTGATCAAAATCTATGATAGGATTTAGAATTTACTGTTCCGCTGAATTTGCATCGATTGCATTTCCTTTCCCCGCCTCACTCTGCTGACCATGCTTCATCACTGTAATTTTCCCACCGATGGTACACATCAGTTCTGAGGCTTCCGTTAAACAGCTTTTACCCATCACTTTTACTTTCTCATACGGTTTTTGCCATTTCCCCGCTGGTGCAAAAGTGCAGGGATTGCCATTCTTCACGGAGCAACTTCCAAAGGGTGCGGCTGGTAGACTAAAAGTAAGATCATCTTCGGTTACGGCCAAATAATCGGCCTGTCCTTCCGCATCGTTCCAATAATGTTTTTGGTGACTTGTGACTTTAAAATTCGGAAAGGATGTTCCTTTATCACACATCGCTTTCCCTTTTGGGATCACGAAATATACTTTATCATAAATGTCAAAGATCTCATCGTTCTCCAAAAAACAAAAAACTGCTCGGAAAAAACAGTTTTTTATTGAAATTTTATTTGCTTTTAATTCTACTTTTATGAATGTATCCTTCTTTTCCTTCTTTAGTTTTTACTAAAAACCAATCACCAGAATTGTCTATAACTTCGATATTTTCACCAGATTTTACTTTTTGTAAAACTTCTGATGTTGCAAGTTTGTCTTTTCTAAGATTAGTGTAACCATCGGGATCTTGGATAAAGTATTTTCTACTATCTCGTGAAACATTTTCAATTCTACATTTTTTATTTCTCTCACTTTCTTTTGGTATTGGATTTATTTTATTTGTCCAACCTGCTTTAGTAATATCAATATTTTGTGTAACGTCGCAAATATATTTTACTGCATTTTCTGATACATCAGACATTGTTTTATAAATTGTATTTTTCAGAATCCATGTATTATCTTGTGGAATGATATAATATTCTTTTTCATAATATCCTCTGTCAGGAAAATATGTTTTTATAATCAAGCCTTTAGAGTTATTTATTGGATATATATTTTCAATTATATTACCTCCGTCTTCTGAAAAATTGCGGGTTTCGAGTGCCAAATTATATTCATTTGAACTATTTCCATAAAAAACAAAAAGATCTTCTCCGTGATATGCTATGCTGCTTACAATTTTATCAGTCCTTCCGTCTTTATTTACATCGAAAGATCTTACAAAATAATCCTGATTTTCTTCATAAAAACTGAAAGAACTTCTCTTCTTTTCGGAAGATATTGTGTTGGAAAAGAGTGCTTTAATTATTTCTTGTTTATCTTTATCCAAATTGGAGACAAAATTCGCATCATATTTTGTGTGCGAGGGATTAAATAGAAATAATAAAACATATTCTGCTTCAGCATTTTTTAACGAGTTTATTAAATTATATTTTTTATTTGTTTTGATGTAGTCAAAAGATTTATTTTTAAAATAATTTACTGCATCTGCTTCCCAGTGCCCGTTTTTTAAAATGGAGATAATTTGCTTCTCATATGAAGTATACGCTGGTTTTTGAATAAGTAAAAACCAATAGTCAATATATTTACTAGAATCTTTATATAAAATTTCTGGCGAATCTTTTTCATCATTCCATCCGAAGGTGTTTTTAAAAGAACTGAAATCTTTTGGAAAGTTTTCTAAAAATTTTTTTTCCTTTTTGTTTGAGAAAGATTCCATTAAAACTGATAAGTCTTTCGACGAATCAATTTTCTCTTGTGACGGATTTTTACACGATATAAATAACGTGATGATGATTAAAAATAGTTTATTCATATGCTTGTGTTATAATAATTTTAGCGTCTTTTATACCTATTTCCTCTACGTAATCGAAAATTTCTTTTAATTTCACTTTACTTCCGCCTACAAAATCCGTAGTTCTTGTCGATCCTGCAATTAAACAACCTTCTGTATCATCTGATGTATTTCCTGAATGTATTAAAATTGCTCTTGATTTTGAAACAACATCATTATATAATTTTAAACCCTTTTTAATTTTTGTTCCTGCGTGCCATTCTAAACTATATGTCCCAATAGGAACCCTTTGTTCATTTCCAGATACTATTGTATCGGGTCCCTTTTCTTCAAGAAAATACCCTTTAATTTCTGTATTATCAATAGTAAATTCACCAATAGTAGATTTATGAGTTTCCCATTTTCTAACTAATCGAATAGTAACAGTATCAGTTGAGCTTTCTGATGAAGCCGTTTTTTTCTTTTGTCCGTTAATACATTCTTGAGGATATTTAAAAATATTTTTAAGAGTGAAAACATAGTTTCGTCTTTCATTTAAACCATTTGAACCACCATTAACTAAATAACTTATTAAGTCAACTTTATCATCATCAGCAATTAAACCAAAGTCAACTGTTCCATATTTAACAGTTTTATCTCCGTTTTTGTATGTTATTACACTCTTTGGATAATCTGGTTTATGAACTTTAACGTAGGCAGGAGCATCAGAAGGTCCTTTCCATCTTTTCCCAACACTTAATACTTTCCCCTGTTTCCAATACCAACCAGCAGAATCACTACCATAAGTTAAATTATTTGAAATTAAATCATAGTCTTTCACACAATTTACACCACTATAGGCTTTATAAATTTCATAATTACTTTTCCAAGTCAACTGCATTAATCCCCTCCCAAAATAGGGCTTATAACTTTTATCAGTTGCATATTCTAATGTTGTTCTGAAGCGGTCTGTTTCGTGATATATTTGTGCCAAGAAATGAAGTTTTCTTATACAGGTATTTATTCCATACTTATTAAATATACCGTTTATTTGATCTCGCAGTTTGTCTATAGTTTTGTCTTCTTTTTTCAATTTACAGTTAGATGCTCCAAATAATGAATACCCACTATCTCTCTTTACATTTGTTTCGCTATTTCTTAAACCGTGGATAATGCTTTCAAACTCTTCAGGAGTAAAGTTCCTATTGCAAAGACATTTGTCTTTTTTAACTTCTTCCTTCTTTTCAATCTTCAGTTCCTTCACAATCGCAGGACTTTTCCCTTCCGGTTTAGCTATCGTTGGTAATTTTTCCATAACCGCTGTTCCTAAACTTTCTGCCCAATCCCATATTTCGCCGCTTGTTTGTGAAACACTTTCAGTAAAACTATCCCATATTCCCTTTTCTTCTTTCTTGCTTGGTTGCTTTTTTTCCGCCGGAGAACTTTTAGCTTTGGGTTTTGCCGGAGTCTTTGGCGACGGTGATTTTGGACTTGATTGCTGCGGATAAGGATTGTTTACGTTGACATTATTAGTGGAGTGCTTGTTAGTTTTATAATATTCCACCGTGACGTAAAACTCTAGTTTGGAATCGGCTTCGCCTTGCGCGGCTTTCAACATCAATGCAGAAGAGAGCGAAAATTCTGCCACCGCCACTCCATCTTTATTTACTTTTGCTTTCTTCGCATCAATTGCGCGGTTAGCAGGGTTGTGACCTGCTCCTTTTGCATCGTCTTCCCAAAGTGTAAAAACGAGTTCTTTCCCCAACATGTTCACACAATTGGCGCGAGCGCGGAGCTTTTCCATAAAACTAAACAAAGTGCCTTTAGTATCGTCAACATAAAAAAGCTCAACTTTATTTATTTTCGGAATTTTTGCAGGCTTAGGCGTAATGATGAGCCCACCACCTTCCGGTTTGTATAAGTAAGCTTCCAGACGGTAGGTTTCTCCGGCAGCAGTTTCGCCAAAAGTAAAATCACTCTTTCCAATTTTTTTGATGTTGGTAGAAGTAAATTTTCCGTTCTTCCGTTTTTTAAACAATTCCCAGGTAACTTTTGCAGGGATTTTTTCGGAAACATGTGTAGCCGGATACCATGAAGCAATCTTATAATTATATTTTTGGCCCACTATTGGACTGATATTTCCAGAAACTGCTGATACTCCGTTCTTTGCCATAACTTTTCTTTTTAATGTTACCAGACTTCTGCTTCATTACCATTAATCTCCTCCTGAAACTCCTCAAAATCCACTAAGGGATTGTACACGTGCTGTTCTTTAGCACTTGCATTTTTCACATTACTCTTCCCCGCCTCACTCTGCTGCCCATGCTTCATCACCGTAATTTTTCCACCGATGGTACACATCAGTTCTGAGGCTTCCGTTAGACAACTTTTGCCCATCACTTTTACTTTCTCATACGGTTTTTGCCATTTCCCAGCTGGTGCAAAAGTGCAGGGATTGCCATTCTTCACGGAGCAACTTCCAAAGGGTGCGGCCGGTGGATTAAAAGTAAGATCATCTTCGGTCACGGCGAGATAATCTGTTTTACCATCCTCATCGTTCCAATAATGTTTTTGGTGACTTGTGACTTTAAAATTCGGAAAGGATGTTCCTTTATCACACATCGCTTTCCCTTTGGGGATCACAAAATATTTACCGTCATGTTCGCTGTCTTGTCCCATATCTTCTGTTTTATATGCTCGTTATTTAACGCCAATATTAATTCTTACGCAATTCTATGTGTTGCTCTTTATAAAGCTCGCCGTCCTGTTGCAAGGTGATTAGGGCTTTCGCATTCTGCAACTCTTTCGTTTCCTTATCTGTCGTATATTTCAAAATAATACCGGCTTCTAAAGCTTCTTCCGGTTCTTCTCCTGATCTTCGACCTCGAAGTAGCTCCGGCAAACTGATCGCCTCTGCAATTTTCCCGGACATTATCGTTTTTAAATGCTGCTCACTCACATGTTCATACGTTGTTTCAAAAAGAAAATCGGCAGGAAACGAATTTTTAACCGGACAAAAAGGTTCCAATTTGGCTTTCCGTTGGTAGAAAAAATCCATTTTGGGAAAGAGGAGCTGATAAAGCAAAGTGGATTGGATCTGTGATAGAAAATACGCTTCATTATCCAAAATACCTGCAAACTTATCCATATACTTTTGAGATACTTCACCTGTAAAAAAGTCTTCGAGTTCAATTCTTTTAGCTGCAAAAGTTTCTGCTAATTTTTTAAATTGAGGAATACCTTTGATTGTACCACCAATAGCAACATCAAATAAAAGTGGGTTAATACTGTCAATGCAGGATATTGATAATTCGCTCATTTTATCATCAGGTGTACGGCCGTCTTTCTTAAAACTAAAGCATTTTACCGATGCGATCAGACCTGAAGAGCTTTCTTCTTCATTTTCTCTAAGAGCAACTTCGACCTCATACTCCAGATTCATGGTTTTTTCGCCCGCATTCAGGAACGACTCTTTGCAGTGATATGAAGCCGCAAAAAAAGCAGGCGCTAAATTCTGAGAAGGTAACGACTGATCAATTTCTTTCCTAATTTGAGCCTCGCTTTTATAATTCTTTGGAATAACTATTTTTTCAATACCCGCAAGACCATTGAACCACAATAGTCCCACTTTCTGACAATTCGAATTGTGAAAGTTCAGCAATTCCTGCGAACTCATCCCTATTTCTTCAGCAATAGAAGTCAGTGTATCGTTAGTTTTTATCTGATATATTAAAAGATCATTCAACATAAATACAGGCTTAAGATCAGGTGTTAATGGTGTTGTAGATTTTTATAAGAATTCACTTCTCTTGACACTCTTATTAGGTTTATTTTAATAAATTACTCCTCTATATATTATCTAAAATTATAGGTCAAAAAACAATATTCTAAATTTTAAACCCAGCGAAGTAACAGATAGCCCCAAATATTTTCATAGATGAGGCATTAATATAAATAATTGATTCGGTTTCTTATTTTCCTGGCCAAATACCTTCATATTCGCCACCACCGTAAGTGATCTTCTCGGCACTGATAACGAAAGAAACCAACATACTGTTGCTGTCCATTGCGTCGAATTCTACTTCGTGCTGAATTACATATCCGTTCTCCCAGTTCAACTTGATCAAAGTTCCTTCTTCATGAGATTTATTGAAGGTTACTTCACCTACCGTTGGTTTGTATTTTCCATTCAATAATGATTCGATGATGTCAGATTTGTCTGTCGCTTCGATCGTTACTTTAATAATTGCATTGCTTGGATCAGATGCTACTCTACCCGAAACATCTGTAGATCTCGCTACACTGTAGTTTAGTTTTAGTACTTTGGAGTCTTCTCCGTTATTGAATTTTAAGACTGCTCTTGAATTGTTTGCTGCCATGATTTCTAAATTTTAAGGTTAACTATTAATTTGTGATTGATTTTAATAATTCAAACCTACAAGTCTTTCAGTTCAATCACAAGCGATTTTTATTTATTTTGGAATTTGTAGTAGTTTTACTACAAGCCCGAAAAGAGCTGATTTCGCTCTTTTATTTGGCGTTAAACTCTTTGGTAATAGGCGCACGCGGATTTTTTGATTTTTAAAATTCCCAAGCAAAATTTTCATTTTACAGCTAAAATCACGAAAAATCCCGAAATTTTGTAGTAGATCTACTACAACTTAGATTGAAGTATTTAAACTAAATTTGTTTTTGTACTTGGTCCCTTTTAAACGAAGCCAACGATCACCTATTTTGAAATCACCTTGAACACTAAGGTTTACAAGGTATAATTTTAATTTTTCAAAACACACGATATGGAAAAGAACGGAAATTCAGAAGCAGTATTTTTCAAACCCCAGAAGTTTACGCCTCAAAATAACGCAGATAGTATTAAAAATAACCATCAGGCTGGTATCAACCGTTTGGTGAAACTTTCTGTCGTCATCAATGGAAAGATCATCAAGCATTACAAACATTTTAAACTCACTCAAAGTGCACGACGGCACCACAGTTTTGAATTGACCCTTGCCCATGATGCTTTAGGAGAAAGACAAACTCATCAGCTGGAAGAAGCCAACCGCTTTCTAGGCAACCGATTGACGGTAAAGATCATGCACAAAGATATCGACGACAGTCCGGAGCGTGTTTTTGTGGGCGTCATTACGGGAGTGAGTTTCAGTCAGGACGGTCACAGTTTAGGAAATATTGTTTTGAAAGGATTCAGTCCGACTATTTTATTGGATGCTGCGCCACACACCCAGAGTTTTGGCGGTGATGGTCCGGTGAATATGGGAATCATTGCAGATCGTGTCATTAAACAGGGAATCAGCAGTGCTTATGATGTAAGAGTGGATGCCAAAGCTTCTTCTCAGATATTATATAGTGCACAATATGAAGAAACGCATTATAATTATCTCGCGAGAATGGCAGAAGCTTACGGCGAACAGTTTTTCTACGATGGTGAGGTCCTGCACTTTGGAAATATGCCACCTCAGAACAAAGCAATTGAATTGACTTTCGGCAGCAATGTTTCCGATATCAATGTCGAATTAAAAGCAGTTCACATTAAACCGACTTTTTATGGCTACAACAGCAGTTCTCATGCAAAACTGACTTCTGGAGAAACACCTATTAAACATAAAAGTGATCTGGCGAAAACGTCGTACACTAATAACGAAGGAATCTTCAAAACAAAATCACTTCAGGTAGCGCCTATCAAAGCGACCACCGATATGGATATCGTGAACTCTCAGACAAGTGAAGCCGGGAGTAAAGCCGTAGAAGTTTTCACCGTCTCGGGTGGCACCACGGTTCCTTTTCTCTATCCAGGCTGTGTCGCAGATCTGAAAATGCGAAAAACAGATTCTAACCAAACGAGTTACTTCACCCGCGTCATGATGACGGAAGTCACGCACGATATCGATACCTTGGGTCATTACACCGGAACTTTTGAAGCCATTGCTTCGGATACGGATTACATGCCGAAACCGGATTTTGTTTTACCCAAAGCTGAACCTCAAATCGCTACCGTCATTTCTAACACAGACCCTTCAGGGCAAGGCCGCGTGACCGTTCGCTTCGACTGGCAAATGCACGATACGACTAATTTTATCAGAATGATGTCTCCCGACGCCGGCGGAACGGATCAGGTTTCTCAAAACCGTGGTTATGTTGCAATCCCGGAAGTCGGTGACCAGGTCATGGTGGGGTTTGTGCACAATCATCCGGATCGGCCGTTTGTGATGGGTGGTATGTTTCATGGGGGAACTGGCTTAGGAGGTGGAGCGGATAATCGAGTAAAATCCATTCAAACAAGAAGCGGACACCGAATCGTTTTTACAGAAGATGAAAGCATTATTATCACCGATAAATCTGGAAATGAGATTCATTTGGACACGACGGGAAGCAATATTAATATTACGGCGCCGGAAACGATGACGCTGAATTGTAAGAATATGAATATTAATGTTGGAGAGAATATGACCACGAATGTGGGTATGAATGCCAGCGAAATGATTGGAATGAATAATAGCCAAACGGTTGGAATGAATGCAACCCAAAGTGTTGGAGCTATGAAAATGACTTCAGTTGTTGGTGATGCAAGTATGTTTATTACAGGGAAACTAACGGAAATGATTGAAGGCGATGTGCATAGTGAAACGAAGAAAGGAAAAACAACTGTAAATTCTGACAAAGGTATAGAAAGTAGTTCCAGTGCGTCCATAAATAGACATGCGCAAGAAGAAGTTCAAAACAACAGCGGTGAAAAGTCTAAAAACTATTAATTTTCTGTAAAATGAGTAGAACAAGAATTGTAAAAGGTAAAATAACGGAAATTATTGGAGGAGATTATAACATTTTTTCCGAAAGTAGTATTATAGATAATGCAGCAGAATTTGTTACAGAAAAAGGTGAGAAGAGCGGAGTAAGCTATGGAAGTCCAACAACTCCGCCACTTGCTCCTCAACCAATACAACTAATTGTCTCCTTTCGCCCTCATAAAAATTGGAAGGGAGAGTTCGGTTTTGATTGGCTAAGAATGAATGATACCAAACTTTTTAACGACAATAAGTTTGAAGAAGTAGTTGCATATCAATATTTAGATGCAAAGTTCACAAAAAAAGTAGATCATTCTGATCCTAATTATGTGAATAAATATGATGGTTTTTTTAAAGCAGATGAAACAATGTTTAATAAATTGAAAAAAGAGTACAAACCATATTCAATTCCTTGGAAAACTCACAAAGATAAAAAAACAGGAAAAGATGTCGCAGAAGAATACTATAGTCCTTGGTTATCCCTCATGAAAGATAAAGAGGTCAAAATCACTTTCTTTGCCGAAATAAATCAGGAGGCAGATTATCTTGAATTTACCAAATCTGATTATTTTACTTTTAAACCCAATAAAATTGATATTAAAGGAAAAAAGAATGTCGCATTAAATGATGTTGATGTTACTATTAAATGCATAAAAGAATTCGCCAAAGACCAAACTGTTGAATTGAAAGCCTTTAAAAATGATAACGGCACAAATACAGAGGCCATTGCTGGAAAACTAAGTGTTTGGGCAAATGACATTACCAAACAAAAAAATGTGGTGTTCGTGAAGGTTAAAACTAAATTATCACCTACTTCTGCTCCAAAAATTCCGAATATAGATAAAGAAAAAGACCGTATCAATCAATATTTAGCACAGGCCTACATCAAATTATCTTCGAAATCAGATATTGTTGAATTAGATTTAACGGCCGAGAAAGATTTTATTAATTTTGTAACTAACAGCCAAATAGATTCTAATAAAAAAAGTAACGGGAAAGGATTGCAGGATTATTTGAAAAGCAAATTGGAGAAAACGTACCCGGGAAAATACACGACAAACTTTAAAGCCTTTTACTTTGAAGAAGATGGTTATCATCCAAGTGGTGGAAATGTTTCAGGATTTTCTGCACCAAAAGCAGATTATGTGGTGGTTTTTAAAAGTAAAAATGACCAGACTGCAAGCCATGAATTTTTACATTCCTTGAATTTACCGCATACATTTACCAATAAAGAAACATCTGCGAACGCCCAATTTACCTACGAATTTAAAAAGACAGATAATTTATTAGATTATTCACATCAATTAGTTAGTGGAAATAATAACAACAGATGTTCTCTATTTTATTGGCAATGGAAACAAGCAAATGCATCAATAAAATAAAAAAACATGAAAAAATTAATATTTTTGGCCGTATCAAATGTATTTTTTATACAATGCCAATCTCAAAAAATCTCAAAAGATATGATCTCAAACTTAGATAATAAATCTGAAAAATTAACAAAAATAATGAAGGATAGTCGAGAAGATATAATTATAAATAAAGAACATATTATTTATACCTCTGCTAATGTTGGGTTTGGAGAAGTAAAATATAACGAAGAAACCTATTTTTCATTTGTTAAAAATTTTTATCCGTCAAAAAGTATTGAAAATAAAGGAATTGCCTTTAATAACGGATCGCCAGTAGGAATTTGGTATTATTTTGACGAATTAGGCAATCTTATCAAAGAAGAAAACACTGATGAGGGCTATGATTTTTCTCCCGAAGATGTCGTGGAATATTGTGAAAAACACAAAATACAATTACCGAAAGGCTATCAAGATTCTGGTTTTCAAACAAAAGTTGATAAACGCGAAGAAAACGGTAAAAAAGTTTGGAAGATATCTCATCAAATTTCTGGAGACGAGATCGAAAAGTTAATTTTAGACGGCAAAACTGGTAAGGAATTGAGTAAAAAAATAGTTCCGTTTATTAATAATTAAGTAAACTTCAAAGCCTTTTATTTTGCAGAAAATGGATATCATCCCAGCGGTGGGTACGTCTCAGGATTTTCTGCAGCAAAGGCGGATTATGAGGTGGTTTTTAGAAGTAAAAATGAGCAGAATGCGAGCCATGAATTTTTGCACTGCATGAATTTGCCGCATACATTCACTAACAAAGATACCTCTGCGAATGCCCACTTTACTTACGAATTTACAAAGACTGATAATTTATTAGATTATTCGCACCGTTTAGGTAGTGGAAATAATAACAACAGATGTTCTCTATATTTCTGGCAATGGAAGCAAGCCAATGCTTCAATTAAATAAAATGTTATGACGAAAATAATAATTATTGCATTGCTGAGTATTTTTTTACAATGCAGTTCACAAAAAAACCAAAATATGATACCAAAAGCTGATAGTAAATTTGAAAGATTTGATATTGCAAAGTTTAAAAAAAATGAAGTAAGAGGATATTTTAAGTATAAAGAAGATGCTAACATTTATATTCAAGATACTCAATCTCCGGGATATCGAGAAACTTTATTTATACAAAATTCGTTTTTTAAATATAATAAATTTTTTAGTGATAATGGAAATATTGAAAAAAAAGGAATTTTATTCATTAACGGTTCTTCTATTGGTATATGGTATTTTTTTGATGAAACAGGCAAACTTATCAAAGAAGAAAACACTGATGAGGACTATCATTTTTCTCCCGAAGATGTTGTGGAATATTGTGAAAAACACAAAATAAAATTACCAATAGGCTATCAGGATTCCGGCTTTCAAACAATAGTAGATAAACGCGAAGAAAACGGTAAAAAAGTTTGGATGATATCTCATCAAATTTCTGCGGACGAGATCGAAAAGTTAATTTTAGACGGCAAAACTGGTAAGGAATTGAGTAAAAAAATAGTTCCGTTTATTAATAATTAAGTAAACTTTAAAGCCTTTTATTTTGCAGAAAATGGGGATCATCCCAACGGTGCCTGCGTTTCAGGATTTTCTGCACCAAAGGCCGATTATATGGTGGTTTTTAAAAGTAAAAACGAGCAGACTGCAAGCCATGAATTTGCCGCATACATTTACTAACAAAGAGACCTCCCCGAATGCCCAACTTACTTACGAATTTACAAAGACCGATAATTAATTAGATTATTCGCACCGTTTAGGTAGCGGAAATAATAACAACAGATGTTCTCGATTTTATTGGTAATGGAAACAATCAAATGCATCAATAAAATAAAAAAGATGAAAAAATTAATATTTTTGGGCGTATCAAATGTGTTTTTTATACAATGCCAATCTCAAAAAATCTCAAAAGATATGATCTCAAACTTAGATAATAAATCTGAAAAATTAACAAAAATAATGAAGGATAGTCGAGAAGATATAATTATAAATAAAGAACATATTATTTATACCTCTGCTAATGTGGGGTTTGGAGAAGTAAAATATAACGAAGAAACCTATTTTTCATTTGTTAAAAATTTTTATCCTTCAAAAAGTATTGAGAATAAAGGAATTGCGTTTAATAACGGTTCGCCAGTAGGAATTTGGTATTATTTTGATGAAACTGGCAAACTCATTAAGGAAGAGAATACAGATGAAGGTTATAATTTTACTCCAGAGAATCTTATTAATTATTGCGAAAAACATAAAATCAATTTGCCCAAAGGTTATCAAGATTCTGGTTATCAAACAAAAGTTTTAAAGCAAGAAATTGATGGTAAAAAAGTTTGGTTCATTTCCCACCAAATTTCTGGTGATCAGATAAAAGAAATTTATCTATATGGTAAGACCGGTGAAAAACTAAGTAGAAAAATCGTTCCTTTTATAAATAATTAACAATTCTATAGTTTCAAAGAATTCTATTTTGCAAAAATAGCTATCATTAAAGTGATGGTTTATTTTGGTTTAACTGCAGCAAATCCACATCCACAATTAGCCACTGTAACCAGCAAAAGAGATCTAGTAGGTTATGGACGAGTGAATGAAAAATTGGACTGGCAACTGCACGACACTACCGATTTCATCAGAATGATGAGTCCTGATGCAGGTGGAACGGACCAGCTTTCTCAAAACCGTGGTTATGTTGCCATTCCCGAAGTTGGTGATCAAGTGATGGTGGGTTTTGTGCACAATCATCCGGATGGCCCGTTTGTAATGGGTGGAATGTTTCATGGTCAGGTTGGTCTTGGAGGTGGGGCGGATAATCGTGTAAAATCCATTCAAACCAGAAGTGGACACCGAATCGTTTTTACGGAAGACGAAAGTATTATTATCACCGATAAATCTGGAAATGAGATTCATTTAGATACGACGGGAAGCAATATTAATATTACAGCGCCGGAGACGATGACTTTCACTTCTAAAAACATGAATTTTATTGTAGCTGAGAATATTAATACTACTGCAGGAATGAATATCAGTACAACTGCTGAAATCAACATTAGTGAAAGTGCTGGAGCAAATCATGCGATAACTGCTGGAGGAACGATGGTGCAAAATGCAATTCTAGATTATTCATTAATGGCTGCAAACATAACAGAAATTGCACAGGGAGAAAGAAAATCACGCGCAAAAAAAGTACATGATCAGTCACAGGAAAAATCTATCATATCTGAAAATAAAAATGAAATTCACACAAAAGGTACGTTTGATAATAACAGTGGCGAAAACTCAAAACACCATTAATCATGGCTGGAGGAAATATAACTAGAATTGTAGGCGGTAAGAATCTTATAGAGACTGAAGAATGGACTGTTTTTACAGATAAATTTACAGCATACGCAGGAAAAGGAAGCCATTTTACAGCTGATAAAGGAACTGTTTTTGGAAATCCTATTGAGCCACCACCAGTGGGAAACTACTTTATCAAGGGTTGGTGGACGGATAAAAAAGATCGGACTATTAAAGAAGCATTAATAGGTCAAAAAGTGAAATTTCACATTCAGATGGACAAAACCAAGGTTCCTAAAAATAGTAAAATAACTGTTAATTTGATGGATTGGGATGGGTTCTTAAACCCTGATGATCCAATTAAATTATATAGCAGCGATAAGAACCCTGCAACAAATAAATATGAAGAAGTAAATGAATTATTTACAGATTCGAACGGAAAAGCAAGCCTTCTTATAACCTTAACAGATGAATTAGTAAAATATACAGTTGATGATGGTGGAAATGAGATAGAATTGTATTTCGATTGTAGATATTTTGATATCAGTGATAAAGAATATGAGACCAAATCTCTTCCAATTGAAGAATCTAATTATTTAATTGTTTACGAAGAAGAAGTTTTAATAACTGTTTTGGTAGAACTTCCACATTCTCACTATTCTTTAGGAAGAGCGGCTAAAAATATTGATTATGGTGAAGCTATCAATGCAATAGGTCTTGCAGGTCATTCTGCAATGGCAATTGGTGAAAGATATTTTGATTATGGTCCTGATTATTCACAAACAATAATTAGTGAAAAAAAATATGATTACGATTTTAATGATGGTGGTGATAAGGATGATTTTGTAGATTTAAAAGCTGTGGACAAAGATGGTAAACCTATTTATTCTATCAGTGAAACATTTTCACCAGGACGCCCATGGTGGGGAGAAATGATTGCTGATAGATTGCGAATTAGTCCGAATGATGTGAAACTCAATCAGGTTTTAGATTTTATTAAACTTGATTGGTATGATGATGATACAAATATTTATGGTGAGATTCATAAAATAGAATTTTATGTAAAAGAAAGTGAAGCAAAAAAAATGTTGAATTGGTGGGAAGAACGATACAAACATTTAAAAATATATAGTGTTTTTCCTTGGACTGGTGAACAATGTACTACAGCAGTAAAAACAGCGATACAAGAAGCTTTTCCTTTTAGAATAGGTAAAATATAAACAAAATATCTGATGAAACTCAAAAACCGTCTGGTTTACTTTTTGAAGTCAAAAAATTTATTTCAAGTTCAAAACAACACTTTAATGAATCTGCAAATGAAGTAATTTTAAAAAATGAAGATAAAGATTATCCTAATCCTTAAATATGAAAAAAATTATAATAATTATGGGAATATTATCACTTTTAGGTTGTAATAAATTTGAAAAAATTTATTCAGATAATGACAATTTCACAAAAATTGAAAATAAATCAGAAATTTCAAGCAAACAAGCTTTTGAAATTTATAAAGATTCTTTTGCTAAAAATTTTACTATTAAAGAAAGTCCGTATGACAAAGAATCATTTTACCAAGTCGTATACATATGTAATGGATTTTATTATATAGGATTTGCAAGTAAAAATGATAAAAGAACTGAAAAAACTACACAATTAATTTTTTTAGCGAAAATAAATTCAGATACTGGAGAAATTTCTGTTGTTAAATAAAATTTTACGTAAGGAGAAGCATATGCAAAAATGTTAAGAAGAACACTATATATATTTGAAAGTTTATAGCGTGTCCCCATGGACAGGAGAACAATGCACTACCGCTGTAAAAACAGCAATTCAAGAAGGATATCCTGTAAAATTTGGCAAAGTAATTAATCAAATTTCTGATGATACACAAATGCCTTCCGGTCTATTATCAGAGTTGAAAAAATTTGTAAGTTCATCAAAACAAAATTTCGGCAAGCCATCAGATGATGAGGTTATAAAAAAAGAGTCAGCAAACTTTAAACCATAAAAGTAATGTTAAAATTATTAATACTTTCTTTATTAATTATTTCATGCAACAAATTAAATAGAAATAATACTAATATGAAATACTACCAAAATTCACAAAAAGTTCAACGAACTGCAAAAATCTTTAAAAATATCGCTTGATGATGCTGAAAAAATATTTATACTTTATCACGAACAAAATAAATTTAAAAGTCTTGAACCTATATTTTATTATTACTCTAACAACTTTTAT
This sequence comes from Chryseobacterium sp. SNU WT5, assembly GCF_007362475.1. NCBI lineage: Bacteria > Pseudomonadati > Bacteroidota > Flavobacteriia > Flavobacteriales > Weeksellaceae > Chryseobacterium > Chryseobacterium sp. SNU WT5. The sequence goes on along the minus strand of NZ_CP041687.1, from coordinate 1,999,103 downwards.
TATTTTGGATATAAAACAGATCCAACAAAGGATAAACAAGATAAATCTTTCTACTTGTTAGAGTTAAAAATTAACTCTTTTACTGGAGAGACAAAACAAATTGATGAATCTGTTGATGAGAAAGAAGATTATAAATATATTTTGAAAAGGGGAAAATAGGCATCCAGTTAGATACTGAATATATAAAAATAGTGCTCAGCTTATTATATATCTTCAGTAGGCATTTTAGTTTGAAAAAAGAATAAAACGCAGGAGGATAAAAAACTTATATGTATATCCGTTTTTAATCATACTCCTGTAATGCTTGCTAGCACAAGTCTATCGAACAGTTTATCTTCAAAATATCTCCGATTTAACTTATAAACAAACTCATTTAGATAAAGTTGAAGGTTTTTGCGTTTTATTTTGTGGTAATTTCCTAATAAATTCCTTTTCGCATTACTGATAAATATGTGAACCCAACGCAAAGTATCTTTTGTAGTTTCTTTCGAAGATTTTTCTGAAATATGAATTTCTACAAGTTGTGATATATCAACATATGACGTGCTTTGATCTGTAAAAACTATGCTGGATTCTGCCAAAGATTCTTTAATAGTCTCATTAATTCCCTCTGCTGTATGATCTTCTAATACTATTGCTTTAAAATATCTACAAGATTTCGATGTCTCTCCTGTTTCTATATTTTCTAATGGCGTAGATTCCGCCATCACTGCAACATTTTGCTTTCCAACTGCACCTCTTCCACGAATCCCTTTCTCTTGTTCCAGTTCTCTAGATTCAACTGTAAAATACCCTTCATCCATTTCAATCATGCCCTCTAAAGTGTATCTTTCATCTCGTTTTCCCATCGCTTTTCTCAATTTGTGCATCATGGCCCAAACTGGCTCATAGCGCTTCATACCTAATTGCCTTTGCATTTCTTTAGCAGAAAATCCCTTTTTTGTTGCACTCATCAAAAACATCGCTTTATACCAAACTAGAAAGGACAAATTGGAATTCTCCATGATGGTTCCACTTCGTAATGCAGTTCGCTTTCTACAAGATTTACACTCGTAACTTAATCTGCTTTTAATCCAAAAAAAATCAGTTTTTCCGCACTTGCAGGAAACACCAATTTTGTCACGTTCTGCTTTGAAATGAGATATACAATCCTCTTCACTGCTAAACTCTACGCCAAAACTAAAAATATTCATCTCAATTATTTAATTATCAAACAAATATACGGAATTATGGGAAGTTACGGACATACATTAAAACTTATTTTGAATAACACTGTTTGTTTTCTATATCAAAGCGAAGAAGAACAATTTGTTTTACAAACCTATCCTGATAATTACAAATGACTAGGGCATATTACTATATAGGCCTACGTTCATTCTAGTAAAATTGATAGATACTTAATTACTAGAAATAAAAAGCTGAATAAACTAGTTGACTATTGGTACAAAAATGTTTAAAGATCTATGTAATCTTCCCCAAAAACAGGAACGATTAAAAGTATAATTTTTAATTGTTCCAGTTTTTGTGGATTATTACAAATCCTAGTTGTTACCATTCAAATCAACTATTTTAGATTCAAATTAAACTTTCCACTAAAAACTTCTACATTTATTCGTCAATAAGTATAAGTTGCATAAATTTTGGATATCTTTTAAAAGAACTTGCTTCGATTTTATAGCCCTATAGCAATAGCGCAGTAAAAACCAATCGATTTCCTTAACTTATTACAATGAAAAAATTCGAAATTTCTGTACTGGATTTAGCACCAGTCAAACAAAATAAAACCATTCACGATACCTTTAATGACAGTTTAGATTTAGCGAGGGCCGTCGAAAAATTAGATTATATAAGATTTTGGCTGGCCGAGCATCACAATATCACAAGTATTGCAAGTTCCGCAACTTCTGTCTTAATTGGATTTATAGCAAATGGAACTGAGAAAATAAGGGTAGGTTCTGGTGGAATTATGTTGCCAAACCACAGTTCATTAGTCATTGCTGAACAGTTCGGAACCTTAGAAAGTTTATTTCCCAATAGAATAGATTTGGGTGTTGGAAGAGCGCCAGGAACGGATGGCTTAACGGCTAACGCTTTGGGACGAAATCCCCAAAATATTAATCAACATTTTCCGAAACAAATCCAAGAATTACAACAATATTTTTCCGCTGAGAATTCTGATAGTTTGGTGAGAGCCATTCCGGGTGAAGGTTGTGATATTCCGATTTATATTTTGGGATCGAGTACGGATAGTGCCTGGCTTGCTGCAGAGATGGGCTTGCCTTATGCTTTCGCTGGACATTTCGCACCTCAGATGATGGAAACGGCTTTTGAGATTTACCATCAAAATTATCAACCGAGCAAAGAGTTTCCAGAGCCCTTTACGATTGCCTGCGTCAATGGAATCGCAGCTGAAACTGATGAAGAAGCCAGGAAACTTTCAACCACTTTGTTTCAAGCATTTGTTAACCTGATTCGAAATGATAGAAAACCGTACGCTCCTCCAGTTAATGATATGGATGAAATCTGGAATCAGATGGAAAAAATGCATGTTGAAAAAATGTTGAAATATAGTTTTATAGGAAGTAAAGAGACCGTAAAAAAAGAAATTGAGCAGTTTCAAAAAAGATTTCAAGTGAATGAGATGATGATTACGTCGCCTATCTACGATCATCAAGCCCGAATTAAATCGTATGAAATTATTAGAAGTGCGGTTGATGAATTGAATGATCCGCTATTATAATTTGTTTTCAAGAACCTTGTCAGGGTATATCTTTATTTAGTTATTAAAAACAAAACTTCTTAATTATTTATCCCAAAAGTTAAAGAATGCCAGAATCTGTGTCCCGGTTTGAACGGAGTTCTTTTTTCCTTTGCCCTCTTTTGTTTTGGTATGGGTTGAGGTGTGGAAAAAAAACGGGAGTGGAAGACGGAATAGACACCCAAATTAGAATTGTCTGTTGCCGGAAATCTCAGTACCTTTGCAAAAATCTAAAAGTAAAATGTCAGATATTCAACTAAATACGATTGCTGAAGCAATTGAGGATCTTAAAAACGGAAAAATAATCATCGTAGTTGATGATGAAAACCGGGAAAATGAAGGAGATTTTCTTTCTGCAGCAGAATTAACCACTCCGGAAATTATTAATTTCATGACGATTCATGGCCGTGGACTTATCTGTACGCCACTACCTGAAAAAAGATGTGATGAGCTTGGATTGGATATCATGGTGACTCGAAGCAGTGATCCCAAAGAGACCGCATTTACAGTTTCTGTCGATTTATTAGGTGAGGGCGTTTCTACTGGAATTTCCGCCAGTGACAGAAGCAAAACTATTTTAGCTTTAATGGACGAACAGACAAAACCGGCAGATTTTATGCGTCCGGGACATATCTTCCCATTGAGAGCAAAAAAAGGTGGTGTACTGAAAAGAGCTGGTCATACTGAAGCAGCGATAGACCTAACCAAATTAGCCGGTCTGAAAGAAGGTGGTGTGATTTGCGAAATAATGAATGATGATGGTTCTATGGCCAGACTTCCTGAATTATATGCCTTAGCAAAAAAGCACGATCTAAAATTGGTATCCATCGAAGATTTAATTGAATACCAATTAAGAAAGGGAGATTTAATCGAACGTCTGGAAGAAAGAAAAGTAAAAACCTTTTATGGTGATTTCGATTTCTTCGCTTTTAAAGAAACAAGTACAGACCAAATTCATTTTGCTTTAACGAAAGGAAAATGGGCAGAAAACGAACCTATTTTGGTACGTGTTCAGGCTTCAAATTCATATTTTGATGTGTTGAGCCGTTTAACAAGTGGCGAAAAACCCTTGTTGGAAAAAGTGACCTCAATGATCAATGAAGAAGGCAAAGGCGCAATTATTTTCATTAACAATGTTTCCAACTCTGAAAATACGATGCGTAAATTGCAACAGTTTCTAGATTTCCAGGATGGTCAGGAAAAGAGACCGACGCTGGCTTCTAATTTCCATGATTATGGTATAGGGACACAGATTTTAAAGAATTTAGGAATTAATAAATTTCGGGTAATTTCTCAAAACACAGCACAGAAACCCCTTGTAGGTGGTTATGATGTTGAGGTTACAGAGATGGTAGAATTGTAGAAGGTTGTAGATTGTAGATTGTAGATTGTCAAAATTAGCTCAACTACCTTTAACAGAAAAGATCTTACCTTCTATTTTCTAAAACTCCAGGGAGCAATTGGGTTCTTATCATTCCAAAGACCTGTTTTATTTTTCCGTGCGGTATTTTCTAATTGAGCATACTCGGTATTTGTAGAATATTTTTTATAATGCCAGGCTAAACCTGTTTTCAGCATTTCTTTGTTGAGGCAGGTTTTTTCATTTAAATAGATTTCCGCAATCAGTCTACCGTTTCGATCATAATTACCTTTTTTACCTTTACTGATAATAGTGACTGTTTTCCCAAACGCTAAAGAAGAGAGTTTTTGTTTTGAAACGGTGCCAAAGGGCTGCTTCTTTTCAGGAGCATCAATATGTTCCAGCCGAATCACGATCGGAAGTTGATAGTACAATCCCTCCACGGTATCGCCATCTTTTACACCAATTATTTTTACTTTAAGAACAAGTTGGTTCAATTGCGTGGGATAGTCGAAGAAAGCGGTTAGAAAGCTGGTTCCAAAAAAGAAGAGAGTCAGTAGAATGATTGATTTTCGTTTCAAGAAAGATGTCATGTTTTATTAAATAGGTGAAGCGGAGAAGATACTTAAATTCTTTACAATTAATAAAAACATCGAGCACTATTTTTAGTATCAAAGTAAATATTAATATCCTGGAGTAAATATTTTTCACTCCCACAAATGTCTATTCTTCTAAGTTTCTTATTTGATCACAAAAAATCCCGACTCAAATAAATGAATCGGGATCAATATAAAAAACGTTGCTAATTAAGCTTGTACGTTATTTTGTCCTACTACGAAAGGTTCCATTTCTTTGATTTCTCCGAATTGTTGCTCATAGTTAGTAATATTTTGTTGCAAAGCTGCCATCACTCTCTTAGCGTGTAATGGAGCAAGAATTACTCTTGATCTTACGTTCGCTTGTTGCACTCCTGGCATCATTTGGATAAAATCTACTACGAATTCTGAAGGAGAATGGTTAACTAGTGCTAGGTTACAGTAAACACCACTTGCTACCATTTCGTTCAATTGAATGTTGATGTTGTTTGGATCTTGATTTTGGTTTTGATTATTGTCCATTTTTGTTAAATATTTTAATTATAAATTAGATTTTAGAAATTAGATGTTAGAAGCCAGATATTAGAAAGATTTCATGGTCTTGAAAAAATCTAATTTCTAACTTCTAAACTCTAACTTCTTATTTTAGTTAATATCTTCGAATTCTTTTTTCGAACCTACGATAACGTTTTGATAGTCTTTCAGACCCGTACCTGCCGGGATTCGGTGACCTACAATTACGTTCTCTTTCAGTCCGCTTAAGTAATCCACTTTTCCTGAAACCGCCGCTTCGTTCAATACTTTGGTCGTTTCCTGGAACGATGCCGCAGACATAAATGATTTCGTTTGAAGTGCCGCTCTGGTGATACCTTGCAATACCGGTGTAGCTGTTGCAGATAACGCTTCACGAACTTCTACTAAAGCTAAGTCTTCACGTTTCAGTTTCGAGTTTTCATCTCTTAGTTCTCTGGCAGTAATCATTTGACCAGGTTTAAATTCTTTCGAATCTCCTGATTCTACAACTACTTTTAATCCGAACACTCTGTTGTTTTCTGCTAAGAAATCACCTTTGTGTTCTAGAGCACCTTCTAAGAATTGAGTATCTCCACCATCCACAATTGAAACTTTCGTCATCATCTGACGAACAATAATTTCGAAGTGTTTGTCATCGATTTTCACCCCTTGCAGACGATATACTTCCTGAATTTCATTCACCAAATATTCCTGTACGGCAGTTGGTCCTTTAATCTTCAAGATGTCATCTGGTGTTGTAGATCCGTTGGAAAGTGGCGAACCAGCTCTTACGAAGTCATTCTCCTGAACCAGAATCTGATTCGAAAGTTTTACTAAGTATTTAGAGATTTCTCCAGTTTTTGCTTCCACAACTAGCTCACGGTTTCCTCTTTTGATTTTACCGTAAGATACTACTCCATCAATTTCTGTTACTACTGCAGGGTTTGAAGGATTTCTTGCTTCAAATAATTCGGTAACTCTTGGTAGACCCCCTGTAATATCTCCAGATTTTGCAGATTTTCTTGGGATCTTGATCATAACTTTACCAGACTTAATTTTCTCACCATCATTTACCATGATGTGTGCACCAACTGGTAAATTGTATGCTTTTTGCTCCACTCCTTTCGAGTCAACAACTTTCAAAGTAGGTACTGCTTTCTTGTTTCTCGATTCAGAAATTACTTTCTCTTCGAAACCAGTCTGCTCATCAATCTCCAATGAGAATGAAACCCCTTGAATAATATCTTCATATTCAATCTTACCTGCAGATTCCGCGATGATTACCGCATTATACGGATCCCACTTACAGATTAGATCTCCTTTTTTCACTTTGTCACCTGGTTTAACAGCTAACTCAGATCCATAAGGAATATTTGCTACCATCAACGGTGTTCTTGCAGCATTGTCTGCTACCAAACGGAATTCTGTTGAACGGGATACTACGATCTCTGCTTTTTTACCAGCTTCGTTTTCAGAGGTAACCGTTCTAATCTCATCCATTTCTACGATACCATCACGTCTTGCAACGATCGATGGATTCTCAGAGATATTTCCTGCAGTTCCCCCTTGGTGGAAGGTTCTCAATGTTAACTGAGTTCCTGGTTCCCCAATAGATTGCGCAGCGATAACTCCTACTGCTTCACCCATATGAATAGGTTTACCAGTCGCTAAGTTTCTACCATAACAAGCTGCACAAATACCTTTTGTTGCTTCACAAGTTAATGGTGAACGAACTTCTACGTGATCGATTCCAGATTCTTCCACTTGTTTTGCCAAAGCCTCGTTGATCAACTCATCTGCTTCAACAATAACCTCATCGGTTTCCGGATCGTAAATATTATGTAAAGAAACTCTACCTAAGATTCTTTCAGAAAGTCTTTCAACAATTTCGTCATTTTTCTTAAGTGGTGTAATTTCTGTTCCTCTTAAAGTTCCACAATCCGTTTGGGTAATGATTACATCCTGTGCAACATCCACCAATCTTCTTGTTAAGTAACCAGCATCTGCCGTTTTCAAAGCGGTATCTGCAAGACCTTTACGAGCACCGTGAGTAGAGATAAAGTATTCCAAAATGGAAAGACCTTCTTTAAAGTTCGCTACAATCGGGTTTTCGATAATTTCTGCTCCTGTAGAACCAGCTTTTTGTGGTTTTGCCATCAATCCCCTCATTCCGGAAAGCTGACGGATCTGTTCTTTGGAACCCCTCGCTCCAGAATCCAGCATCATATATACAGAGTTGAACCCACCTTGATCGGTTTTCATTCTGCTCATGATCATCTCGGTTAATCCTGCATTGGTATTCGTCCAGACATCAATTACTTGGTTATAACGCTCTGTATCGGTAATTAACCCCATGTTATAGTTAGCCTTGATCTCATCTACTGTTTCTACAGCAGTTGCAATCATGCCTTTCTTTTCTTCTGGAATTACGATATCACCTAAACTAAATGATAGTCCTCCACGGAATGCATGAGAATAACCTAAGTCTTTCATATCATCCAGGAATTTTACTGTAGTTGGGAAATCGGTATCTGCCAAAATTCTACCAATTACATTTCTTAATGATTTCTTGGTCAACAGTTCATTCACATATCCTACTCCTTGAGGAACAATTTGGTTGAATAATACTCTACCAGCAGTTGTTTCTACCAATCGGGTTACTAATTCACCTTCTTCTTTTACAGGAACTCTACATCTTACTTTTGCATTCAAGGAAACTTTTCCTTCTGCATAAGCGATTTCTACTTCTTGTGGAGAATAGAAAGCAAGGCCTTCACCTAATACTTTCATATCGTCAGTTGAAGATAATTCTTTGGTCATATAATACAGACCCAAAACCATATCCTGAGAAGGTACAGTAATCGGAGAACCATTTGCAGGGTTCAAGATATTCTGAGAACCTAACATTAGAAGTTGTGCTTCTAAGATCGCTTCAGGACCTAAAGGTAAATGCACCGCCATCTGGTCACCATCGAAATCCGCATTAAATGCAGTGGTACATAATGGGTGAAGCTGGATTGCTTTTCCTTCGATCAATTTCGGTTGGAATGCCTGGATACCAAGTCTGTGCAAAGTAGGTGCTCTGTTCAATAGAACCGGGTGACCTTTGATGATTCCTTCCAGGATGTCATAAACAACTGGCTCTTTTCTATCGATGATTCTTTTTGCCGATTTCACCGTTTTTACAATTCCTCTTTCAATCAGTTTTCTGATGATGAACGGTTTGTAAAGTTCTGCTGCCATATCTTTTGGAATACCGCATTCGTGTAGTTTCAAGTTTGGACCTACGACGATTACGGAACGGGCGGAATAATCCACACGTTTCCCAAGTAAGTTTTGACGGAAACGACCTTGTTTACCTTTCAATGAATCAGAAAGTGATTTCAATGGTCTGTTAGATTCTGATTTTACAGCAGAAGATTTTCTCGTGTTATCGAATAATGAATCTACAGATTCCTGCAACATTCTTTTTTCGTTTCTAAGGATCACTTCAGGAGCTTTAATTTCCAAAAGTCTTTTTAAACGATTATTTCTAATGATTACTCTACGGTAAAGATCATTTAAATCTGAAGTCGCAAAACGACCACCATCCAATGGAACCAAAGGTCTCAATTCTGGTGGAATTACAGGAAGCACTCTCATGATCATCCATTCCGGACGGTTGACCATTCTTGTATTTGCTCCTCTGATCGCTTCTACAACGTTCAGTCTTTTTAAGGCTTCTGTTCTTCTTTGTTTTGAAGATTCGTTATGCGCTTTGTGACGCAAGTCGAATGATAAAGTATCAAGATCGATTCTGCTTAATAATTGCTCAACCGCTTCAGCACCCATTTTGGCGATGAATTTATTCGGATCAGCATCATCAAGATATTGATTTTCAGCAGGAAGTGTTTCCAGAACATCTAGATATTCTTCTTCTGTTAAAAACTCTTTATCATCAAAATCCGCACCGTCTGCTTTCTTAGCAATCCCTTGTTGGATTACTACATATCTTTCATAATAGATGATCATGTCTAATTTCTTAGACGGCAATCCTAAAAGATAACCGATTTTATTCGGTAAAGAACGGAAGTACCAGATATGAGCCACAGGAACAACTAGACCGATATGCCCAATTCTTTCTCTACGTACTTTTTTCTCGGTAACTTCTACTCCACAACGGTCACAAACGATTCCTTTGTATCGGATTCTTTTGTATTTTCCACACGCACATTCATAATCCTTTACAGGACCGAATATCTTTTCACAGAAAAGACCATCTCTTTCCGGCTTGTGCGTACGGTAGTTAATAGTTTCGGGCTTTAGAACTTCACCTCGGGAATCTTGTAAGATATTCTCCGGAGAAGCAAGACCAATCGTAATTTTAGTAAAATTACTTGTTTTATTTTTGTTTGACATCTGTTCGATTTTAATTTAGATTTTAGACTTTAGATTAATTCTCTGAATGGTTACATTCAAAATTTATAATTTAAAATTTAAAATTATTCTTCAAGTCTTACATCAAGACCAAGACCTTTAAGCTCATGTAACAATACATTGAAAGATTCTGGAATACCTGGTTCAGGCATTGCTTCTCCTTTCGCGATCGCTTCATAAGTTTTGGCTCTACCAATCACGTCATCAGACTTCACGGTCAAGATTTCTCGAAGGATATTCGAAGCACCAAATGCTTCCAATGCCCAAACCTCCATCTCACCGAATCTTTGTCCACCAAACTGCGCTTTACCTCCTAATGGCTGTTGCGTAATCAATGAGTAAGGTCCGATAGAACGTGCGTGCATCTTGTCATCTACCATGTGACCCAGTTTCAACATGTAAATAATTCCAACCGTTGCTGGCTGTGCGAATCTTTCACCTGTTCCACCGTCATATAGATAGGTGCTACCATATTTTGGTAAACCTGCCTGTTCAGTATATTCTGTAATCTGCTCTAAACTTGCACCGTCGAAAATTGGCGTTGCAAATTTCAATCCTAGCTTCTGACCTGCCCAACCTAAAACGGTTTCGTAGATCTGTCCGATGTTCATACGAGAAGGTACTCCAAGGGGATTCAATACGATATCTACCGGTGTTCCGTCTTCAAGGAATGGCATATCTTCTTCACGAACGATTCTGGATACAATACCTTTGTTACCGTGACGACCCGCCATTTTATCCCCTACATTCAGTTTACGTTTTTTAGCAACATATACTTTTGCAAGCTTAATGATTCCTGCAGGAAGTTCATCACCAATTGAAATAGCAAATTTCTCACGGTTTTTAACACCCTGAATTTCGTTGTACTTGATTTTGTAATTGTGAATCAACTGCTTCACCAAGTCGTTACGCTCTGCATCAACCGTCCAGTCAGCTCCGCTTACATTCACATAATCTTCAACAGATTGAAGTAATTTTGTTGTAAACTTCACCCCTTTACCGATGATTTCTTCAGCCAGATCATTATTTACTCCTTGAGAAGTTTTACCATTAACAAGTGTTCCTAATTTTTCAAGAAGGGTTCCTCTCAATTCATCAAATTTACTTTTGTAGGTATTTTCGATTTCTTCAAGTTTCAATTTCTCTTCAGATCTTTTCTTCTTGTCTTTGATATTTCTTGAGAATAACTTCTTGTTAATAACAACTCCTCTTAACGAAGAATCTGCTTTTAAGGAAGCATCTTTCACATCTCCGGCTTTATCACCGAAAATCGCTCTTAATAATTTCTCTTCCGGAGTTGGATCAGATTCGCCTTTTGGAGTGATCTTACCAATTAAGATGTCACCAGGTTTCACATCTGCACCAATTCTGATCATTCCGTTTTCATCAAGATCTTTAGTAGCTTCTTCAGAAACGTTAGGGATATCTGCAGTCAGTTCTTCCATACCTAATTTGGTATCACGAACTTCCAGCGTATATTCATCTACGTGAATTGAAGTAAACCAGTCTTCACGAACTACTTTTTCATTAATCACAATTGCATCCTCAAAGTTGTACCCTTTCCATGGCATAAATGCTACAGTAAGGTTTCTTCCGATTGCTAATTCTCCATTTTCAGTTGCATAACCATCGCAAAGAACCTGACCTTTTTCTACTTTTTCACCTACTCTTACATTCGGTCTCAAAGTGATGGTTGTACTCTGGTTGGTTTTACGGAATTTGGTCAATTTATATGATTTTGTACCTGATTCAAAAGATACTAAATCCTGATCATCAGTTCTGTCATATTTGATGGTGATTTTGTCAGCATCTACATATTCTACAACACCATTACCTTCTGCATTGATCAAAACTCTAGAGTCACTGGCAACTTGTTTTTCCAAACCTGTTCCTACAATTGGTGCTTCTGGTTTCAATAATGGTACTGCCTGACGCATCATATTCGATCCCATCAAGGCTCTATTCGCATCATCGTGCTCCAAGAACGGAATTAATGACGCAGAAATACCAGAAATCTGGTTAGGTGCAACATCAATCAAGTCTACTTGTTGAGGCTCAACAACTGGATAATCACCATCCAAACGAGCAATAACTCTGTCTGTGTTGATTGTTCCGTCGTCTTTCATCTCGATATTTGCCTGTGCAATCACTTTATCTTCCTCATCTTCAGCATTCAAATAAATTTGAGCACCTTTTAAGTCAACTTTACCGTTTTCTACTTTTCTATAAGGAGTTTCGATAAAACCTAAAGTGTTGATTTTTGCATAGATCCCTAAAGATGAAATCAAACCAATGTTTGGTCCCTCTGGAGTTTCAATCGGACAAATACGTCCGTAGTGCGTATGGTGAACGTCACGTACCTCAAATCCTGCTCTCTCTCTTGAAAGTCCACCAGGTCCAAGGGCAGAAAGTCTACGCTTGTGCGTGATTTCTGATAGTGGATTGGTTTGATCCATGAACTGAGACAACTGGTTGGTTCCGAAGAACGAGTTGATTACAGAGGTTAATGTTTTTGCGTTTACTAAATCAATCGGCGTAAAGATCTCGTTATCTCTAACGTTCATTCTCTCACGAATTGTTCTTGCAATTCTAGAAAGTCCTACCCCAAACTGTCCTGATAATTGCTCACCAACAGTCTTAATACGTCTGTTTGATAAGTGATCAATATCATCAACTTCAGTTTTAGAATTTACCAACTGGATCAAATGTCTTACGATCGCAATGATATCTTCTTTTGTTAAAACTTCTGTCTTCTCAGGAATATTTAAATTCAATTTCTTGTTCAATCGGTAACGACCAACTTCTCCTAATGAATAACGTTGCTCGGAGAAGAATAATTTTTCAATAATTCCACGTGCTGTTTCTTCATCGGGCGGATCTGCGTTACGCAACTGACGGTAAATATATTCAACCGCTTCTTTTTCTGAGTTGGTTGGATCTTTTTGTAATGTATTCTGAATGATTGAAAATTCATGAGAATTTTCTTTGTGAATCAAAATTGATTTCACACCAGAATCCATAATCATATCGATATGTTCTTTTTCAAGAACTGTTTCTCTGTCTAAAATAATTTCATTTCTTTCGATAGAAACTACTTCACCCGTATCTTCATCTACGAAATCTTCGAACCAAGTGTTCAACACTCTCGCTGCAAGAACTCTTCCTTCTACTTTTTTCAAAGCTGCTTTGGAAACCTTAATTTCTTCGGCAAGGTCGAAAATTTGCAAGATATCTTTATCGGATTCGTAACCAATCGCTCTTAACAAAGTTGTTAAAGGCAATTTTTTCTTACGGTCGATATAGGCAAACATTACGTTGTTAATATCGGTTGTAAATTCCATCCAGGATCCTTTAAACGGGATAATACGGGAATAGTACAATTTAGTTCCGTTGGCGTGATAAGTCTGACCAAAGAAAACCCCTGGTGAACGGTGTAACTGAGTTACAATTACACGCTCTGCACCATTAATAATAAATGATCCAGATGGCGTCATATAAGGAACCGGACCTAAATAAACGTCCTGTACCACCGTTTGGAAATCTTCATGTTCCGGGTCAGTACAATACAATTTAAGTCTAGCCTTAAGAGGAACCGAATAGGTTAAACCTCTTTCTACACACTCGTCTCTCGAGTATCGTGGCGAATCTACCAAGTAATCCAGAAATTCTAAAACGAAATTATTTCTAGAATCGGTAATTGGGAAATTCTCTTCAAAGGTTTTGTACAAAGATTCGTTTAGTCTCTGCTCCGGAAGGGTATCCAACTGGAAAAATTCTTTGAAAGATTGGATCTGAATGTCCAAAAAGTCAGGAGTCACAACTTTTCCTTTTGCTTCGGAAAAATTGATTCTTTCATTAGCCTGAGTTTTAGCGACTGCTTTAGATTTACTCATAAAAAAATTAAAGAATGAGGGTTAAAAAATATTTTGTTTTCAAAATATCAGAAAGAAACTAGAAAAGAATCAGAGTTCAGACGGTTGATTTTTGGCGCAATCAGGAGAAGTCTTGGCTCTAGGCTCTTTTTACCTGGCTCTTTCTAACTGCAACATCGGTATATCTTTTCACGACGTAGTGCAAAATATTTTCACTGCAATTCTGGCGGATATTAAATGATGATATGTTTTTAAAACAAGAAACCCCCTTTCACAAAATGAAAGAGTTGGTAATCAATATTTTAAAGTCAAGTAAACAATTATTTGCGCCAAAATTGAGTGCAAAGATACGTTTTCTATTTGATTCCGGCAAATTATTACCCACTATGTCACTGAAAATGAACCCTAAACTTCCCAAACACCACTCAAATATGCACGGGAAGAAATTTTTAACCAGTCACCAACAAAGAAACGAACTCCTTCGGGCAAATATTAAATTGACCCCATAAAGCATCACGTCAGACTTCTGAAAATTATGTTAAATCGAAAACAGACAAGTTACTGCCAGACAATGATTTAGACTTAACGTTAAAGTTTACTAATATATTGCCAGACGGTTTTTTAGGTTGTAAATTTGTTATCCCAAAATACTAAAATATGAATTTTCCCCGTCTTCAAGAGAAATTAGAGATCCTGGCAGACGCGGCGAAATACGACGTATCCTGCTCATCAAGCGGTGGCAACAGGAAAAACAGCAAAGGCGGATTGGGTAACAGCCACGCGTCGGGAATTTGCCACTCCTACACCGAGGACGGCAGATGCGTTTCTTTATTAAAAATTTTACTTACCAATCACTGTATTTTTGACTGCGCCTACTGCGTTTCCAGAAAATCCAATGATATTAAGCGTGCCGCTTTTACGGTAGAGGAAGTCGTCGATCTGACCATTAATTTCTACCGCCGAAACTATATTGAAGGTCTGTTTCTAAGTTCCGGCATATTTAAAGATGCCGATACCACCATGGAACGCTTGGTGCGTGTGGCCAAGAAATTACGTAACGAGCACAAGTTTAATGGGTATATCCATTTAAAATCCATTCCCGGTGCCAGTGATGAACTGATGAAAGAAGCAGGTCTGTACGCGGACCGACTGTCCATCAATTTAGAAATCCCGACCACCGCTGGATTGAAATTATTAGCACCTGAAAAATCGCACGATCAGATGATCAAACCCATGGGTTTTATTAAAAATGAACTGATCCTGTACAAAGAGGAAAAGAAAATTTTTAAGAGCACGCCCAAATTTGCTCCAGCCGGCCAGTCTACACAGATGATCGTAGGTGCCACGGATGAAACCGATCTTAAAATAATAAAAGTCGCAGATCATTTTTATAAAAACTTCAATCTCAAGCGAGTATATTACTCCGGCTATGTACCGATGCTGGAAGATAAACGCCTGCCATCCATCGACTCCCAAGTGCCGATGCTGCGTGAAAACCGTCTTTATCAGGCCGACTGGCTCATGCGGTTTTATGGCTTCAAAGCAGATGAGATTTTGGAAAAAAGCAATCCTTTTCTCGATTTGGAAGTCGATCCGAAACTCGCGTGGGCATTACGACATCGCGAACAGTTTCCGGTGAATATAAATACCGCTACCAAGGAAATGATTTATAGAATTCCGGGAATTGGCGGCAAGTCTGTGAATAAAATTTTACATGCCCGAAAATTTCAAAAACTCAATTTGGAGCATCTTAAAAAAATGGGTGTGGCAACGAACCGCGCTAAATATTTCGTAGAATTTGACTCGCAAAATATTTTTAATAAATACATTGACGATTTCAATTTTAGAAAAATCATCCTGCAGGGAATGAAATCGAAATTTCAGAATCCTTTCTCGGAACAGTTATCTCTATTCTAAATGACCATTCTTTTATACGACGGAACTTTTGAAGGCTTGCTGACTGCCGTGTTCGAGGGGTACGAATACCGTTTGGAGCCGGCAACTATTATTTCGAGCGAAAAATACCATACCGAATCGATCTTTGATTTACCCCATGAAGTCCTTACTGATCAGCATAAAGCAGACCGCGTTTTAGCAAAAATGGAGAAACACCTCGGTAAAAAAGGTGTTTCGCAATTGTTACGGGTTTTTTTATCGGAAAGCGATCAGGCGGAGCGTTTAATTCTTGCCGCGGTTTCGCTTTCAGTTCAATTTCCCAAAGAAAATATTCTGAATAACTTTGCCAATGCTGACATGATGGACATCGCAAAAATCACCAAATCAATAAGTCGCGAAGTTCACCGGATGCATGCTTTTGTTCGGTTTGAGAAATTACAGGACGAGGTCTTTTTCGCTAAGATAGAACCTGATTTTAATGTACTGCCGCTGATCATCTCCCATTTTAAAAACCGTTATCAGGATCAGAAATGGATGATCTACGATTTGAAAAGACAGTACGGAATTTTCTATGATTTAAAAGAAGTCCAGTTTTTTGAACCCGGCCGGGAACAAACCAAGCATTTTAAAAAAACTGAAAACCTGCTGCACGAAGAAGAAATGCAGTACCAAAAATTATGGCAGCGCTACTTCTTTAAAACCAATATTCCGGAGCGTAAAAACTTAAAACTTCATGTACAGTCTTTACCGAAAAGGTATTGGAAATACCTGACGGAGAAATTGTAAGAGACTTATTTATTAAAAAAGCCACTTCATTAGAAGTGGCTGATTAATTTGAAATTATTTATATCATGGTTTCCAGAAAGACCATTTCGAACCATTGAAAACGGCAAGCCTTTTGGCTCCGGCTTTAGTCACGTAAACCATCATACCAGGAGCTGGTCTTACAATATTCTGAACATCTGTCACATGAGGTAGAATCATGGCTTTGGTAGTTGATTCCAATATAAGAACCCCGTCTGCAGCAGAAGATTGCGCACCCATAATTGATTTAGCATCTGCAATTTCTGCAACTGCCGCCTGAGTGGGTTGGTCTGCCAATGCGGAGGTCACTGTCCCATCCTGCCCACTTAAGTCTACCCACGTTCCATTGTAGTATTTCACACGGGCAGTTGTGGCTGAAGTGGCATCCAATATAATAGTTCCCTCTGTCGCAGATGCCGGAACCGTACGCACGTAAGGCAGTATAATTCCTTTATTATTAGTGTTTGCAAATTCCAATAAAACAGAACTTTTATTATTTGACGGTGCCGTTCCTTTATCATCACCGATGATGACCTGCGCAGAACTTGCGGTCATTATCAATAGTGCAGTTATTATTCCTAATTTCTTCATTTTTCTATAATTGATTGTTAAAATCCTAAGAGCAGATATTTTTGCTTTTAGGATTAAAAGGGTTTAGATTACGGGCAAGCCGGTGTTTTAAAACATTTCCATCCGGTATTAACTGGTAAAGATTCATCTACGGTGTAAATTTTCAAACATTTTGCCGTCGTATCATATACCATCATTCCGTCGACTGGATTGGTAATATCAGAAAGACCACTTGTTGGAATTGTGGTAATTACAAAACCTTTGGTATTCGATTCTAATGCTGTATGACCACCTTTTCTACTCATTGGCCAGCCACCATTATTTGTTGTAAATCCTGTAACTGTTTAGATTCTTTTTTCTTAACAATACTGACCGGAGACTTTTTAACCACCTGGAGTTTAATTGCTTCCTCCTTCTTGGTAGAAACAGAACCTACCTTTACCTCAATAGTATTGGTTTCACCATAAACCGCAGCACCCTTTGTTACATATATAATATCCTCATTGGTACTATTGTCTGCAGTCTCATGTTCGGTAGCACTTAGGTTAACACTAAGAGAAAAGCAAAATAAAAATAGCAGAAATTTCCTGGCATGTAGAATACCAGAGAGGTTCTTTGCAGAAGCTAGAAAAATAAAGAGTAAAAGTCTCTCCAAAGTTTAATTATCTTTCGATCTATTTGTGTGGATGCAAAAATAAATAAATTTTTTCATTATTCAACAAAAAAAGTCACCCCTTAAGAAGTGACTTAATTTACTGACTATCGGAATTTTAAGGTTTCCAAAATGACCATTTCGAGCCATTGAAAACGGCAAGCCTTTTAGCTCCGTCTTTGTTAATATAAACCATCATTCCAGGTGCAGGATTAATAATATTTTCGACTGTTGTAACCTGTGGTAAAACCAGGGCCTTGGTTGTAGATTCTAAAACCAAAACACCATCTGCAGTAGAAGAACTGGACCCTATAATCGATTTTGCAGCTGGTAATTCAGGAGCTTTTGCAATCGTGGGTTGCTGGTTGAGCGAACTCGTGACGATCCCGTTCTGATTGCTCAAGTCGATCCACCCTCCGTTATAATATTTCACTCGAGCAGCATTTGCAGAAGACGCATCTAATACAATCGTTCCCTCTGCGGGAGTAGTGGGCAGCGTTCGAAGATAAGGCAAGACAAGACCTTTATTATTGGTATTGGCAAACTCTAATAAGACAGAACCTTTTTTATTGGAAGGAGCAGTTCCGATGACATCACCAATAATGACCTGCGCTTTTGCAGCAGGAAATATCGCAAGAAACAGTAAGCTATATATTTTTTTCATTGTTAATTATTTTTATGGGCATGTAGGTTCAGTAAAACAACTCCATGTAAAGCCATTGTATATTTTGAGACATTTTGCAGTGGTGTCGTAAACCATCATTCCATCAACGGGGTCCACTATATTACTTAAACCACTGGTTGGAATCCTGGTGATCACAAATCCCTTGGTATTAGATTCTAAGGCCGTGTGCGCTCCTGTCCTGATCATAGGCCAATTACCATTACCCGCGCCCGCTCTTTTCAATAAGGTAATGCCGTGATTTGTTGGTAGCGCAGTTCCGGTGGTATTCGCATCGTTGTAGCAGATGCAAGAATTAACCGCTGCATTTTTCGAATCTCCTATTGTTTGCCCTGTTGGACTTGCTATAATGGGAATACCATTAGCATCTACCGTATTTCCAAGATTTTTATTTGGTACTTGAGTTCCTAAAAATCCAATAGCGGTTGCAAAACTGGTATTCGGAAATTTCCGACCACCTTCGCCGGCATCTGGACATCCGTCGCCATCGGAATCAAGGTCTAAAAAATTTGGATCTCCATCATTATCGGTGTCGCAATAAAGGCGTACGCCAAATCCGATACCCTGCTGACTGCTATTCACGACTGTACTTACCGTCACTGAGGGAGAATAACCTTGAGTGGTGTACAGCGCGTTCACATTACTGCTTTGGGTGTTAACGTAGGTGATGGTGTTTGTTCCTACTCCCGTAATGTTAGTTCCAATAGATCCCGTGCCAGTCTGCTCGAGCAAAGCGAAGGGCGAACCATTGCCATCAACCACAAATTTCACTTGCTCATTTTGAGCACTGTTGGTTGTTTCTGCATCAAAAACGACCACATTCACAGGGTATTCAATGGTTCCTTTTTTAGCAGAAATCGTAACCTTAAATGATGTTGCTGTTGATGTATTTGCTGTGTTTTTAAAGGCCGCTTGAAAAGTTCCCCCTAGATCATAATAACGCCCCACCATCTGGGATGGTCCACCGTACGTTAAATTCTTACTGGAAATAAGATTTGCTCCTGCGAAATTACTAATACTGGCAGTATAAGTCACCCCATTATGAACGACTGTTTTTACAATTGGATATGTAGCGGCCCCACTTAAAGTCACACCAGACCAGTCAAAAAATAGCAATTGGTTGGTAAATGCAGGTGTCGTCGCAGGACCAGTTGAAACGGGAAACGCCCCATTTGGCGCTGTATTCTGATCGCAATACATTTCGTCAGTGTTTAAGATCCCATCATTGTCGTTATCTAAATCGATATCGTCAGGAATACCATCGCCATCAGAATCTAAAGACAGAAGAATATTCAACTTTGCTGCCTGAGATGTTAAAGAGGTACAGATATTATTCTTAACGGTAATTTTTGCACGATACTGGTAATTATTTATCCCAACTGTTGCTCCAGTGATGGTTATTGTGTTAGTAGTAGCACCCGAATAAACTCCTCCATTGGAAATGTTGGTCCAAGTGGATCCACCATTTGAACTAACTTGCCATTGATAAGTGAGGTTTGAATTATTATTCCCCGGTGTTCCATAAACTGGCATCCCACTTGCAAACGAGGTGCTATTTTCCGAACTTGCTCCTACTGAAAACGTTGTAGTTGATCCTGAATTAACGGATTTGTCTGTAGGTTGTGAGTTAATAGAAGCAGTAGTTGCTACAGTTACATTTCCGCCAGTTGAACTGGAATATGTTGCTGCAGGTAAATTAACAGTTCCGTCTGCTTTTACAGGCGCTATAGCTCCCCCAGTTTGTCCAAATTGCTGACCGGAAGCGGCACTGGTCGCATTATTATAATATTCATTAGAATCTGAACAACCATCATTATCTGAATTTAAATCTAAATAATCTGGAATACCATCTCCGTCTGTATCCTGATCTTTACAAACTTCAAAAATCATTTCTAAACCATCGGCACCGGTACCCTCAACGCCCACACCTGTTACCGTAAATGTTAACGAAGTAAATGCTGTACCATCATTTTTCTTCAGTTCAATCGTGCCAGCAGCAGTCCCAGTAATTCCAGTTGTTGCTTCTGCAGAAGGTATAGCAGTTCCTAGATTTACATTAGGGTCCCTAAAAAATTTGTTGTTATTTACAATGAACTGACTATTACCACTTAGTTTACGCATTAAAACATTAGCAGTAGTAAGGCTAAACTCAGCGGAGTTAGAGTAATAATTAGAGCTGCTAATGCCATACCCACCAAGGCGGTCAACATTTAATAATACTCTATTTACGGGAGAAGCAAATGTTACAGTAACTTGTCTCGTTCCAGCATCTGTACTTGCTGGCGTTGTACCTCCTTCTGGTGAAGTATCCCAAAAATATTCAAATTCTAGTGAAGGGCTACCCATAATTCCTGTAGATTGCCAAAAGTTTGTTGCATTCGCAAAAGCCCCTGTAGGAGTATAAGAATTACTGGTAGATCCGCTAATTGGTGTAGAGTTGAATGAAATCCCTACCCCTGCGGCCCCAGTCGCCTGATTTCCTGAAGACGTCCAGCTTCCTGATTTGACAGGAGTTACACACCGTCCTTCATTGCTATCAAGAATCCCATCATTATCGCTATCTAAATCAACATTATCCATATAGCCATCGGTATCAGAATCCAGGGGATCAAAAATTTGCGCGGTCGCTCTATTATTATTAATATTAAAGTCCCCATTATCCCCACTAATTGTTGCGGTGTTGGTATAATTACCCGTTGCTTTTACCTTTGCAGAAACCGATAAAGTGCTTGTTGCACCATCAGCAAGGTTTCCGATCGTCCAAATACCAGTTCCCGGCACGTAAGATGAGTTTCCTGTACTAGCAGTATGCGAAACGTACGTATAACCTGAGGGTAGTAAATCATTTACCCGAACTCCCGTATTATTAGATGGTCCATTATTTTTTGCAGTTACTGCAAAAATAACATTACTGCCAATGGTAGGATTTGCATTGTTGACGGTTTTTGTCACTTGGAGGTCACTTTCCAGAACACTGATTCCCATGGTGAAAGCGTCACCGTCTGTATCATAAGTAGCCCAGTTAATCGGGTCTGTCATGTAACCATCACCGCGGATAAATACAAGAAATTTCAGCGAGGTAATTCCATTCCCTTTAACCCTAATAGAACCACTACCAGAATTTACCCCATCAGCATAGATGTATGTAGAACTATTATAAATCTGCTTTCCTGATACTGTTATTCCTGCAGGACTATTTCCCGAAACCCGTTCTAATAGCAGATTACTCAAAGCAATGTTAGAACCAGTTAGCTCCAATCCTGAAGCAAACCCTAAAGTATTTACGTATCCACCTAAACCACCTAAATGAATAATCGGATTATTTACGGCTCGATTAAAAGTAATAGTAAGGTCCGCCATATAATAAGCACCACTAGTGGATATATTATTGGTCCGTAAAGGCTGAGTGAGTACTAAAAATTTTATTCCATAATTATTCAGAACATCAATTCCATTACCTGCCGTGGAACCCGATGAGGTAAAATTATTGTTTGCTGGAGCACCGTAAGAGTTCATGGGCCCATAGCCAGGAACACCCGCGGTATCTAAACCTATCACAACACTAGAATTTGTGAAGGTCGTTGTAGGAACATATTGCGAATTAGAAATAGCATAGGTAGCTGTCAAGTCAGGAGAATAGGTACTAAATGTATTTCCTGTGGGATTATTGCTATTTTTGAGAAGGGTGATCGTAGCTGAAGTAGCGGGTCCGTTTCCCGTGGGATTTCCATCGCCAGTAATTTTGGCCATTTCCAGATTGGGACTTTGTGCCAAAGCACATCCACTCAAAATAAGGGCAAAAGATCTTAAGAATCTAGTAAAATTCATGTTCATTCAGTAAGTGTTTATAAGGTCAATTGTTAAATTAAAAGGAGATCATAATAGGATTTCAGTAAAGTTGTTTAATAAAATTAACCCCATAATAAACTGATCAACAATTTCACAACTGCTTCCTTTTTAATATAAAATTTAATTTGCAAAAATACGCCTTATATTTGATGAATACAATAATTCGATATGCGCCACACAGTAGTTTACTGGACTTTTATGAACCTCGAAATTAAAAGTGATCTTGATAGAAATCATACTTTTAAAATGCAATATATTAACATTAAGCATTTTAACATATTGATAAAATAAAAAAAAAAACCGCTTTCCAATGGAAAGCGGTTTCTGTATGTCGTGTAAATAGAAATTATTTTACTTCTACTTCTGCACCAGCTTCTTCTAATTGTTTTTTCAAAGCTTCAGCTTCGTCTTTAGAGATACCTTCTTTGATTGCAGTCGGAGCTCCGTCTACCATATCTTTAGCTTCTTTAAGACCTGCACCAGTTAAATCTTTAACTAATTTTACAACTGCTAATTTAGAAGCACCTGCAGCTTTCAGGATTACGTCGAATTCTGTTTTTTCTTCAACAGCTTCACCTGCACCACCTCCAGCAGCAACAGCTACAGCAGCTGGTTCGATTCCGTACTCATCTTTCAAGATAGTAGCTAATTCATTTACGTCTTTTACCGTTAGGTTTACAAGCGTTTCCGCTAAGTTTTTTAAATCTGACATTTTAATAATGTTTTTGTTGTTGAACGATTTATTTTGATTTTTCTTTGAGTCTAATTACTCTGCACTAGGTGCTTCTGGAGCTTCAGCACTTGCTTCTGGAGCAGCTTCTGTTGCTGGAGTTTCTTCTGCCTTTGCTTCTT
This sequence comes from Chryseobacterium sp. SNU WT5, assembly GCF_007362475.1. NCBI lineage: Bacteria > Pseudomonadati > Bacteroidota > Flavobacteriia > Flavobacteriales > Weeksellaceae > Chryseobacterium > Chryseobacterium sp. SNU WT5. The sequence goes on along the minus strand of NZ_CP041687.1, from coordinate 1,976,283 downwards.
CCGGAGCGGCTTCTTCAGCTTTTCCAGCAGCATCTTCTTTATTTTGAAGTGCAGAAAGAACATTTCTAAGCGGCGATTGAAGCAATGTGATGATTTCACCAATCATTTCTTCTCTAGACTTGATGTTCACCAAAGTGGTCAAGTTTTCGTCTCCGATGTAGAAAGTTTCTTGTAAATAAGCAGCTTTCAAAGCTGGAATTTCAGCTTTTTTTCTGAATCCCTGAATTAACTTTGCCGGAGCATTTGCTGTTTCAGAAATCATCAAAGCAGTATTTCCTTTGAAAGAAGGGAACATATCGGAGTAATCTACTCCTTCCATTTGTTCCATTGCTTTTTGTAGCATCGTATTTTTTACAACTTTCATTGTAATATTTTGCTTAAATGCCAGTCTTCTGAATTCTGAAGTTGCAGCAGCATTCATTCCTTCTAGATTTGCTACATAGACTACTTTGGCATCTTGCAACATTTCTTTAATATCTTGTATTACTAATACTTTAGCTTCTTTTGTCATTGTTCTTCAGTTTATTAGTTTACAGATTTAGTATCAATTGCAATACCTGGGCTCATGGTAGAAGATATATAGATACTTCTTACATAAACACCTTTAGATGCAGTTGGCTTTAATTTCAACAATGTCTGAATTAACTCAGAAGCATTTTCTTTAATTTTGGCAGCATCGAAAGACACTTTACCAATTCCAGCATGGATGATACCGTACTTGTCAACTTTAAAATCAATTTTACCAGCTTTAACTTCAGCTACCGCTTTACCGATATCCATAGTTACTGTTCCTGATTTTGGATTAGGCATTAGACCTCTTGGACCCAATACTCTACCTAATGGACCTAATTTACCCATTACAGCTGGCATGGTAACGATAACGTCAACATCTGTCCAACCATCTTTTATTTTCTGTAAATACTCGTCAAGACCTACATAATCAGCTCCAGCTTCTTTCGCTTCAGCTTCTTTGTCTGGTGTTACCAAAGCCAATACTTTTACATCTTTACCAGTTCCGTGAGGAAGAGAAACTACCCCTCTAACCATTTGATTCGCTTTTCTAGGATCTACTCCTAAACGAACTGCGATATCAACAGATGCGTCAAATTTTGCAAAGTTTACTTCTTTTACTAAAGCAGAAGCTTCGTCAAGAGAGTAAATTTTGTTTTTTTCTATTTTGCTTAAAGCTTCTTTTTGCTTTTTAGTTAATTTTGCCATTTCTATAAGTTTTAAGCGTTAGTTGGTTTAGTTCCTGTTACTTTTAAACCCATAGATCTTGCAGTTCCTGCAACCATAGTAAGGGCGCCATCAATCGTAAAGCAATTAAGATCTACCATTTTATCCTCAGCAATTTTTTTAACTTGATCCCAAGAAACAGAACCTACTTTCAGTCTGTTTGGCTCTCCTGAACCTTTTTTCTGCTTTGCAGCATCTAAAAGTTGAATTGCAGCTGGTGGAGTTTTAATTACGAATTCAAAAGATTTGTCTTCGAATACTGTAATAACTACAGGTAAAACTTGTCCAGGTTTGTCCTGAGTTCTTCCGTTAAATTGCTTACAAAACTCCATAATGTTCACCCCTGCAGAACCCAATGCTGGACCTACTGGTGGAGATGGGTTTGCTGCTCCTCCTTTTACTTGGAGCTTAACCATTTTAAAGACTTTTTTAGCCATTTTGATTTTTTAAAAAATTAAGAAATTTATGAATGTGGAAGCATTTATAAATCTGTAAAGAAGTGATCTTATCTCACTACTCTACATTTCGGATTGCAAAATTAAGAATAATTTTTAAATACACAAGAGGTAAGATGTTGATTTTTAGAAAGAATTTCATAAGTTTTCATGCAATCACAATATTGGTCGGTTAAATAGATTTAATTTAATGTATATCCATTTACAATCTTATTGCAAATTATAATCCCAAATTCCGCAAAGATTTTATACAAAAATGTTGTTTTTCAAGCTCTATTGAGCTTCGCAAAGGTATTTCAATTAGCAAAGCTCGCAGAGAAAATAAATAATGACGAATTGCGGCCATTCCTAATTTTATTAAAAAACACTTGGTAATAAATAATTTCCCAAAAAGAGGTATTTTAATCCAGCTTCATTTTCAATTATTTAAAAAAAAAAAAAACATATAAAAACGATCCTATATTATGTTAAGAAAGGAAAATTGCAGCAGCAAAAAGAAACTTAAAAATACTTTTAAAAACTTTAATTTCAAAAAACGATTAACAAATAATGAAAGTTAAACACAATAAAGAGATCGCTCTGTTGAACGATCTCTTTTATTTTTTTTTGAAGAAGTTTCTTTAAACTTTCTCTACTTGCATAAAGCTTAATTCCATTGGAGTTTTTCTACCGAAAATCATTACTGAAACTTCGATTTTCTTTTTCTCCTCATGAAGTTTTTCCACCGTACCATTGAAACCATTGAAAGGTCCATCGATTACTTTCACATTCTCTCCCACTACGAAAGGAATTGCAGTTTCCATGGCAAATTCAGAAAGTTCATCCATTCTACCAAGCATTCTGTTCACCTCAGACTTACGCATTGGCACAGGATCCCCACCTTTAGTAGAACTTAAGAATGAAATTACTCCAGGAATATTTTTGATAACGTGCGGAACTTCTCCTACAAGATTAGCTTCAACCATTAAGTATCCTGGATAATAAGGTTTTTCTTTCGGTACCTTTTTACCATTTCTTACCTGGATCACTTTTTCCATAGGAATGACTACCTGAGTTACGAAATCTTCGAAACCATAGTGCTTCATTTCGCTCTCAATATAGGCTTTCACCTTACTTTCCTGTCCGCTTATGGATTTTAGAACATACCACTTTAAGTCACTCATCTTTGGAAAATAATTTTAATTGAACAGATTGATAAAGAGCGATAAAATATTCGCAATAGATTTACTGAACAATGAATCTACACCAAAAACAAATATGGCCAATAAAACAGTCGACACAGTTACTACAATCGTTGAAGATTGCAACTCTGGCCATTTGGGCCACTCTACTTTGTCTTTGAATTCTATATAAGAACCTTTAATAAAATCTACTAAGCTCATTATCATTTATTTGCACGGGCACAAGGACTCGAACCCTGATCAACGGTTTTGGAGACCGGTATCCTACCATTGGACGATGCCCGTAATTAAAAGAAAGTTCCGTAAGTTTCCCTACGGAACCTCTAATATATTTTTAGAAATTAGTCAGTAATTTCAGTTACCTGACCAGCTCCAACTGTTCTACCTCCTTCTCTAATTGCAAATCTAAGACCTACATTAAGAGCAATCGGCTGTAACAATTCTACTGTAATTGTTAAGTTATCTCCTGGCATTACCATTTCTACACCTTCTGGTAAGAAAATCTCACCTGTAACGTCTGTAGTTCTTACATAAAACTGTGGACGGTATTTGTTGTGGAATGGAGTATGACGACCACCTTCTTCTTTAGAAAGGATATAAACCTCTGCTTTGAATTTTTTGTGTGGAGTTACAGAACCTGCTTTCGCGATTACCATACCTCTTTTGATGTCAGTTTTCTCAATACCTCTTAACAAGATACCTACGTTATCTCCAGCTTCACCTCTATCTAAGATCTTACGGAACATTTCTACTCCTGTTACAGTTGATGTTAATTTTTCATCACCCATACCTACGATATCTACTGGATCACCTGTATTGATAACACCTGCTTCAATTCTTCCTGTAGCAACTGTACCACGACCTGTAATAGAGAATACATCTTCGATTGGCATCAAGAAAGTTTTGTCAACGTCTCTTGTTGGAAGTTCGATCCAAGTATCAACAGCATCCATTAATTCTTCGATTTTCGCTACCCATTTAGGATCTCCGTTAAGACCTCCTAGAGCAGAACCTTGAATAACCGGTGTATTGTCACCATCATAGTCATAAGAAGAAAGAAGCTCTCTTACTTCCATTTCTACTAACTCTAATAATTCAACATCGTCAACCATGTCAACTTTGTTCATGAATACAAGTACGTTAGGTACGTTTACCTGACGACAAAGAAGGATATGCTCTCTAGTTTGAGGCATTGGTCCGTCTGTAGAAGCAACTACTAAGATAGCACCATCCATTTGAGCAGCACCAGTTACCATGTTTTTCACATAATCGGCGTGACCTGGACAATCTACGTGAGCGTAGTGTCTGTTTGCAGTTTCATATTCGATGTGTGAAGTATTAATTGTAATACCTCTTTCTTTTTCTTCTGGTGCAGAATCGATAGAAGAGAAATCTCTTGCTGTTCCGTATCCTTTGTCAGATAATACTTTGCTGATTGCAGCAGTAAGTGTAGTTTTACCATGGTCTACGTGACCGATGGTACCAATGTTCAAATGCGGTTTGCTACGATTAAACGTTTCCTTTGCCATGATATAAATTATTTATTAATTAATTATTCCTTTTTTCAGTGCGCAAATATAGTGATTTTTTGAATATTGGAAATGTTTTTTGAGAAAAATTTAAATATTCGTAATCACAGATTGCAGCAGCCCACGATTCTATTATAAATATGGGACTGCAAATTTAAGGAAAATTATTTATTTATGAAAGTCTGTGAATTAAATTTACAGAAACGCTTCTTATATTTCGAATTAAAAAAAACACATACGTTCGGCTTCCATTTATATCACTGAAAACTTGGGATATTCTTTTGCGAGACAAAATTAGAATTATTCTTTTTTCATTAACTAGTCCGAGAAATCGATGCAGAAAACAGCATTCGCATTAGAAGGACCATTCTACATTAATTAATCAATCACTACTATAGACAAATAAAAAAAACTTTAACTATCAGATAAGAATGAATGGAAGAGATGATAGAAAAAAAATCTCCCTTAAGAAAGAGAGATTTAAAATAGAGCCAACTATGAGATTTGAACTCACGACCTCTTCCTTACCAAGGAAACGCTCTACCCCTGAGCTAAGTCGGCGAAAAGTTTAAAAAAAAATCACAAGCCGGTATATTGGTTGTGATTTCTTTTGAGCGGAAGACGAGGGTCGAACTCGCGACATTCAGCTTGGAAGGCTGACGCTCTACCAACTGAGCTACTTCCGCATTTTTGTTTCCAAAAACTGTTGGTAAACGGTTTGCAAATTTAAAAATAATTTTTAAACTACACAACGCAAATAATAAAAAATGTGGGGAGGGTAGGATTCGAACCTACGAAGTCGTAAGACAGCAGAGTTACAGTCTGATCCATTTGGCCACTCTGGAACCTCCCCAATTTTTATTTTTTCTATGAGCCTCCAGAGGGACTCGAACCCACGACCTGCTGATTACAAATCAGCTGCTCTAGCCAGCTGAGCTACGGAGGCAAAGATTTTTAAAGAACTACTTATCTCTTTTTGCGAGTGCAAATATAGCGTAGTTTTTTTTAATCTTACAAATATTTCTTTACTTTTTTTTAAAGTTTTTTTTAAGCCAGTTCTTTTTTCTTGATTAACAGCTTTTTAGCTGCATCAGCACATAAGTCAATACTCTCTTCAAAAGAGGAAGAAGTCTTCTTTACGACGATATCATCACCAGGAACTTCCAATTTGATCTCTGCGGTCTTATTATCTTTTGCTCCTGTATTTTCTACCTTTAAAAAAACCTGACACCCATGAATCTTATCGTAAAAGGTTTCGAGCTTATTTAATTTTTTTTCTAAATACTCTTCTAATGGTGCATGTGGGGTTAATCCAATTGATTGAACTTTAATTTTCATAATCTAGATTTTTTTTGCTCTCGGATGAGCATTGTTAAACACTTTCTTTAATTGCTCGATGTTCGCATTGGTATAAACCTGCGTTGATGCCAACGACGAATGTCCCATCAATTTCTTCACTTTAGAAATTTCGGCTCCGTTATCTAAAACATGTGTTGCAAAACTATGCCTTAGGATATGCGGGCTTTTTTTCACCTTATTTGAGACAATACTAAGATAGGAGTTTACAGTAGAATAGACAAATTTGTCATTGAGTTTTTTACCTTTATCATTGATGAAAAAGTACATCTCACTCTCTTCCAGTGGTTTTCTTTTAGACAGGTATTCGGTGAATACATTAAGCAGATCTTCGGAAACGGGAATGATGCGGCTTTTATTCCCTTTACCAATCACTTTAATTTCTTTTTTACTGAAATCTACATTTTCCAGTAACAGTGCAGAAAGCTCGGCACGACGCATTCCTGTTTGATATAGAGTTTCTACAATTAACTCTTTCAGAAAGCTGGAGTTTTTAGGCTTTACCGTTGTAACCTTCAACTCCTCCATCTCAGCTTGGGAGAAGGGAATCTGTTTTTCGGCGTAAAACTTCAAGGACTGAATACTTTCTAAAGGGGACACGGTAATCTGCTGCAGTTTTAATAAAAACAGGTAAAAACTACGCAGCGTAGATAGCTTTCTATTAATACTTCGCTTAGAAATATTAGAAACACTTAGGTCTGACATGAAATTTCGGACGATTTTTTTATCCACTTTTAGAAGATCCTGATGACCTTCTGTTCTAAGTACAAATGACGCAAACACTAGTAAGTCACTCCGATAACAAGTTACCGTGTGTGCTGAATAACGCTTTTCCACTTCAATGTACTCCAAAAACCGTTCTATCATCTCCATATATAACAACAAAAAATCACTCTTCAAATATACTTATTTGAAAAGTGATTATTGTATTTCTAAAAGAAATTTTTTCTTTAAGCTTGTTCTTCCTTACTTACAAGTCTTTGCTTGTGAGCAGCTTTAACATTTTTCTGTCTTTTAACAACAGAAGGCTTGTTGAATTGTTGACGACTTCTAAGAGCTCTGATCGTTCCTGTCTTGTCGAATTTTCTCTTGTATTTTTTTAATGCTCTGTCGATGGATTCACCATCTTTTACTGGGATTATTAACATAATTTACATCTCATTTTGGATTGCAAAAGTATGTTTTTTTTCTGAATTGACAAATTAATTTCCTATTTTTAAACTCAATTAAGTTATTCTATGAAATCTGACTATAAAGTAATCTACGCATCTGCTGGCTCTGGTAAGACTTATGCCCTGGTACAGAACCTGTTATCTATTTGTTTAAAATACCCTTCCCAACCAGACAAAATAAGAAATATTCTGGCGTTAACTTTCACAAACAAAGCTGCCAGTGAGATGAAACATCGGATTATAGAATGGTTAAAAAAGTTTTCTCTGCCATCTTACGTCAACGATCAGGATTTAATCAATATTCAGCAAAAACTTAAAAATGGAGGTACTCATGTGTCTCTTACGGATTTACATGCACGTTCAAAAAAAATGCTGGACTATGTTCTGCACCACTACTCTACTTTAAATATTGGCACCATTGATAAATTTAATTCAAAGTTGGTACGAAGCTTTTCTCAGGAATTAGGATTGGCTCAAAATTTTAATTTAGAAATTAATGCAGAACCTTTCCTTATTGAAGCAGTTGATAAAATGCTGGAGGACATTGGTGCAGAAAATGAAATCTCAGATGCGTTCATGGATTTCGTCAATTACACTTTAGATAATAACGACCGTATTGACCTCAATAAGACCCTTTACAATTCTGCTAAAGAATATGTTCAAGACAAACACTATTTCAGACTTAATGAAAACAAGGATTTCGACTGGGAAGTTTATGAAAAATCTAAAAGAAATCTTCGCGAACAAATTAAAGACTTGCGGGAAGACTCTATAAAAAGTGCGGAAGAAGTTTTGAACTTACTTTTAGAAAAAAACCTTGAAACAGGTGATTTTGCAGATGGAAAGAACGGAATAGGTGGTTTTTTTGAAAAATTTCTACTAAATAAAACACCTTTACTCTACAGTAATATGGAAGCAGAAGAAAAAAGAATTGCTTCGATTCTAAAAGGATGCTCCACGAAAAGCAAACATCGGCAAGGTGAAATTCTAGAAATCATCGATTTTTTAATTTCACAACGAAAAAAGATCATCACCAATCATGTAGAGGCCGAGAAAAAGCAGCAGATTCTCAATGCGCTTCTTCCATTAAAGGTTAATAAGGAAATTCAGGATAAACTTGCAGAAATTGAGTTAGAAAATGACTTGGTTCTTTTATCAAAGTTCAATATCATGATTCATGAAAACCTGAGCGAAGAGCCTACAGCATTTATTTATGAAAAAATAGGAACAAAATTTTCGCATTACTTCTTTGATGAATTTCAAGACACCTCATCACTCCAGTGGCAGAATTTCTTACCACTCCGAAATCATGCTGTTTCCCAGGAAAATATGAGCTTTACGCTTGTGGGCGACCCTAAACAAAGTATCTACCGCTTTCGTGGCGGCGATGCACAATTGATGCTAGACATCATTAATAAGAAGGAAGAACCAAAACCACTTGTTTTTGCAGATGTAGAAAATTTGGAGTTTAATTACAGAAGTGCAAGAAATATTGTTGATTTTAACAACCAACTCTACCAGTATATGTCACAATTCACAGAACTGGAACATCAAAAAATTTTTGGTGAAGGTTCTCAGCAAATTGCGAGATCAGGATCGGATGGTCGCGTGAGAATTAACCTGATCGAAAACACCGGCAAAAAAACACTATACTATGAAAGTGTAGCCGAAAAGATGCGGGACGATATCCAAACGACTCTTGATCTAGGTTTTAGTTTTTCAGATATCACAATTCTTTGTCGTGGCAATTTTGATATTTTAAATTATTCCCAATTACTTGGCAATTTGAAAGTCAATTATAAGGGCGACGAGGTCTTCATCAAAACCATCTCCGAATCGGGATTAACACTCAATCTGTCAATTACCTTATTAGCTTTAAATGAGTTCCTGAAATGGGAAGAGAATCCAAAGAATTTCCAATTTCCGGTGAAGATGCTGTATTACTTAAAAGTCTTGGGGCGCATAGAAGTAAAAGATTTTAGCAGTGAAATTATGGAGTTACTACTGCTGAACGAGAAAACAAAAATGCAGGAATTCATTTCAGAGAAATATAAACTTCAACTAAGTTCCGAAAACTTATTACAGCTGAATCTTTACAATTTTATCGAACATCATCTGCAGCAATTCTCAGTTAAAGGAAAGGAAACCGATTTTCTATTTAATTATCTGGAGATGGTTTACGCCTATTCGCAAAACGCAGGTTCTACTTTGAAAGAGTTTTTAAAATTCTGGGAAGAAGAAGCTCAGACCAAGACCATACAAGCCTCAGAGAATGTAGATGCAGTACAGATTATGACAATTCACAAATCCAAAGGGTTAGAATTTCCAGTGGTTTTAATACCCCTAAAAAATTCTGCGCCAAAAAAATCTGGAAGTTACTGGTTTGATACGCATTCTCAGGAAAAGTTGAATTCTGTGAATGTAGAATTGTTCAAAAATAATCTGGAAATTTACGATGATGAAATACAAAAATTTAATCAGGGAAATTCTTATCAGGAAAAGATCGATCTGTTCTGTGTACAATATGTGGCAACTACCAGAGCCGCAGAACAACTTTTCCTTTACATTGAAAAACCGAATCAGACCAGCAACCATCTTGATATTTATGGATTTTTAGAAACTAAAATTCCACTTAATGGAAGTGGCGAAATGATCAATTCCTTCGATTTATACGAAACGCCTACGGAGCAATTGATAAAAATAAAAAAGACAAAAAAGACAGAATTCATCACTAAACCGATCCAGTTTCATAACGATAAACACAAATATCCGGATGCCGTGAAAATCGCAACTCCTTCAAAAAGCTATCAAAATCGCGTAGAAAAAGTGAGAATGGGAATTTTTACTCATGAGATTTTAGCAGAAATAAATACTACTAAAGATGTTGCGAAGGTTTTGGAGAAATACCTTTTGGATGGGATTATTACAAATGAAGAGAAAACTGGAATCACTGAGCGAATTCAGCATATTATTGAGGATGAGCGGTATAAGGATTACTTCCTAGAAAACCGTACAATCATTAACGAAAAAGATATCATGATCTCTGAAAATGGAGTGTCTAAATTATACCGACCAGATCGTTTAATTGAGACAGAAAACGGAATCATCATCATCGACTTTAAAACTGGAGATCCACAGGAAAAACATCAGCTGCAAGTGGATCAATACCAATCTGTACTGGAAAAACTGGGTAAAAAAGTAATGAAGAGCGAATTGATTTACGTGTAAAGAAAACCTGCCTCTTCCGAGGCAGGTTTATTTTTTAAAAGGCAAAAGCTCTTTTTAATTTAAGGTGCTAACAATACCCTTTGCGCCAATTCCTGGTCGAACAGATAAAGCGCAGAAGGATTTTCGGACACCATTTTTATTTTAGTCACCAATTGCGAAGCGTTTGCCTCTTCTTCAACCTGCTCGGTTACAAACCACTGCAGAAAAGATACGGTTGCAAAATCACCTTCATCATTGGCGTTTTTAAGTATATTAAAAATACTTCTAGTAACAATTTTTTCGTGTTCTAAAGCTTTTACAAAGATATCCGTAGCATCTTCAAATTGATGAGGAGGCTGCTCGATTGCCCCAATTTTAATTTCTGCTCCAACATCATTTAGATAATCGAACATCTTATCAGCATGCATCAATTCTTCTTTGCTTTGAATGCGGAAATAATTAGCAATTCCATCTAAATCGCGGGCAGAAAACCAAGCAGACATTGATAAATAATATTGCGCAGCGTACTGCTCATTCGTAATTTGGTCGTTAACCAAACTTGCTATTTTTGTACTGATCATTGTAAATTCTATTTAAAACAAAGATATTAAAAATAGGAGCAAAAAAAAAGCGGAACATTTGCTCCGCCTAACATTAAAAAATAAAACTATGAACTGATTATTTCGCTTTTTGAATCATCATCATTTTTTTTCCTTTCATCATTTTGCCATTCTTATGCATCCTACCCTTGTTATTTGCATGCCATTTCTGGTATTGCTCAGGCGTTAGAATTTGCTTCATTTCGGCCTGATGCTGCATTCTCTTGGCCTTCATCTGCTCCATTTTGGCTTTCCTTTCAGCTTGTTTCTGTGGAGCAATCTGTTTTCTCTCTGCTATTCTTTGATCTTGTAAAGCTTTTATTTTTGCAACCTGGGCATCAGAAAGGTTCAAGTCTGTTTTCATTTTCAACATGTGCTCGCCTCTTTTCTGCTCCATTTGTGCTGGATCCATTTTATGCATTTTTGTCGCTTGTTGTGCCATTACAAAAGTCCCGATCGTAACGAAAGCTGCACTAAAAATTAATTTTTTCATTGTATAAATTATTATAGTATTTCTTGTTTTCTGTTTGTTTGATAAAGATAATTATGGATAGTTAAACCATTGAATCATAAACTTTTGTTAAAACAAAAAACTTACAAAAAGTTGCATTCAACTGCTTCTATTTTATGTTGGATAAGTAAATTTTCAGATAGTTAAAAGAGGATAACGACCAATTAATTTTTACAGGACAGCGTTGAAAAATGATTTCTTAATACACTGCTGAATTTATTAGAAATGAATACTAAAAAAGAGCAGCTTTTTTCAAACTGCTCTCCATCATTATTAACATTAAAATCTAAAACTATCGGGCGGTAAGTCTAAATCCCGATTTTCCTGCGTTAGTTGTCTGTGGTGAAGTCCCAGAATTACCACCATTACGAAATCCTGAATTAGTTTCTACTTTTCTAACCGGCGAGTTATTTGGTTTCATTGGCTCTGACCTGCTGCTGCCCGTTCTAAATCCACTATTGCTGCTAGGAATTTGAACTTCACTTCTCGTTCTATTATCTCTCGTAGTCACCTCGGTTCTGGTAGGAGTCGAAGAATCTTTTCTGAATCCATTATTTCCAGTACTACTTCCAGCGACTACTCCTTCACTTCTAAATCCAATATTATTATTACTTTGAGTGGCTCTTGACCTCTGATCTTTTGTAAACCCTATGTTTACTCTTGGATTACTTTGGTGATACTCATTTCTATTCACTCTATAAACATTGACATTAATGTTCCGGTATCTCGGAACTACATAAATATTTCTTGCGTAATGTCTGCGATTGTAATTTTGATAATAAACAATCGGGTTATAACCGCGGTAATAATTATTCTGGAAAACCACAAAGACATTTGGTCCTAATATTCTTTGTAATGCATAAAATCTATCATAGTACCATCTGTCCGGATTATATCTATAATAAGAATTCCAAGCCGAGTAAGATGGGAAGCTTTCATTCAGCATCATGATTTCCTGCACTTGCCAAGGTGAAAGTCTGTAGGTCGCAAAAAATCGATTCCAATTTACATTATAAATACTTTTGCGGTAATCATTATAATAACTCCTGTATAAATCACTGCTATAATAATCAGAAGGATATTCATAATAGTAATCATCTGGGAAATAAAACTCGTCATCATAATCACTATAATTCTGATCGCTTCCATAACTGCTATTCGGATAATAATCAGGGTAATTTTGGGCGGAAACCAATGTCATTAAAAACACCGATAAACCAAGTAGTATTTTTTTCATTTCAAATTGCTGTTTTGGTTAATTATTTAACTATTAATAAAATAACGTGCCAAAATTTTAACTGTATCTTTTTATTAGGTATAATAAATTGTAAATTCCATAGCACTGCTAATGTTTTGATATCAAAATGAAAAAAAAGTTAAAACCTAGGCACTAACTTATTTTTAAAACAATGATTAACAATTGATTAAATTGTAAATCCTTTGATAAACAACTTTTGATTTAATAAAAATTAAATTTAATTTCTATTGGAATCAGAAATCCACGATGCTATCTTTTGGTTAAATTCTTCTTGATTAATTAAGTGTTCTAAATTAAGATGCATTCGATATCGCCAATGATGCGGAAAACTGGAGGGATCATTGATCCTTTCTTCATTCGTATCTGGATTTACAAGATCTTTGTCCGTGGCAAAAAATTCCTGAATAGGGAAAATCGCCAGCATTGCATCATTATAAAGATGTTGCTTCATGATCATTTCTGCTATTTCTGGTTCTAAATCCCATGGAGCAGTACCATATTGACCTAATTGCTGGTGAAAGTACTGCTGAGTGAAAACCCGATTTTCATGCCACCATTGCCTCAACGTAGAACTGTCGTGAGAGCTAGCCGTGATTACATTCATATATCCTACTTTTTTGGGATTGTACCATGGTATATTACCTGCAGGCATCCTCTGTACTTTCAAACCTGTAATTCCTAATCGATTCATTACTTTTGGAACGCATTCGGGCACCAGTCCTAGATCTTCACCACAAATTAACATATCAGTAGCATTCAAGATCACCGGGAGTTTTTCCATGCCTTTCTGATACCACAACCCATCTTGTCTCTTAAAGAAATAATCGACATATAATTCTGACAGTTTTCCTTTCTCGTCATCGCTCAAATATTGGTAAGAAGCAGTTTTTTCAATATTAAACCTTGGATGATAAACAGTCTCATTATTTTTTAAATGTTCCTCTAAGAAAAGCACATTTGCAGCTAAAGAAACCAACTGACCTTCAGCTTCTCCAAAAGCATTGGTTTTAAAATAATCGGTAAGTTTTCGCTGAGAATCAAATAGTTGCCTAAAAGAATAAGAACCGTCCGTATGTGCATTCAGGAAATGGTCGATGATTCTATCCTTTTGTTCTCCGAAATAGATAGCAAGAATTTGATCATTGATGAAAGGTTTACAATATCTTTCATAATTAAAGGGAATATCTCTCGCAAAGAATTCATCCATTGTTACGGGAATCGCTGGATAGAAATAGCCTAAAATTCCTTGTGTTGCACTCATAGGCATTCTCCAGATCCGAAAAAACCCCAATATATGATCAATCCGCATTGCATCGAAGTATTGCTCTAAAGCTTTGAAACGATTCTTCCACCAACTGTAACCATCTTTTTTCATAGCCTCCCAATTATAAGTGGGAAATTCCCAGTTCTGTCCCAAATCACTAAACTGATCTGGAGGTGCTCCAGCTTGAAAATCCATCTCAAAAAGCTCTGGCGCGGTCCACGCTTCTACCGAATATCTAAAAATTCCTATCGGCAAGTCTCCTTTTACAGAAATTCCTAGACTATGCGTATAATTAATTGCTTCTTTTAACTGTACGTGTAATTGATACTGCACCCAACAATGCAGCATGACGATATCAAAATATTTATGTTGTGGATCAAAAAAAGAGTTTATTTTTCCACTGATATATTTCTTATGCGTTTTCCATTCGTTAAAATTAGGGGTTTTGTATTGGTCCCGTAAAACACAAAAAGCCGCGTAAGGAATCAACCAATCTTCATTTTGTTTTATGAATTGTTTAAAATGCCGGTCTTTTAAAATAACGTCTTTCTTTATTTTAAAAATGGATCTGACATAATACCATTTGCCGGAAACCACTCGTTCATAATCGACATGATGTAGAGAATTTAAATTTTTTCTCTCTGCTACAAATTCTGACATTAATTCTTCGGTCATTTGATGCTCCAGATTCTCAATTGATAAATACTGGGGATGTAGCGCATAGACCGAAATTGCAGCGTATGGGTAAGAATCTGACCAAGTGTAATTCGCCGTAGTATCATTAACAGGTAAGATCTGTAAAATAGAAAGATTTGTTTTCTTGGCCCAATCAGCGAGCTTTTTTAAATCTAAAAATTCACCTACGCCAAAACCATTTTTTGTTCTTAAAGAAAAAACAGGAACGGCTACTCCAGCTGCATGATACATTTGATAAGGCTTAAATCGAAAATAATGATCTGCTTTGATGAACAGCGTATTCCTTTCGTCATTTGGCAAAGTCCATCGATTTGCGCCATATTCCAAATCAAAAACTTCACCTGAGTCTAGATTCTTTAACCCATATTTGTATTGGATTATTTGATTATGCGGCAGTTCTAACGCTACTTCCCAAATCCCAAAATCTGTTTGAGACATCGGTACCGTCTTCAGATATTCCCAGTTTCCCAATGCTTCACAATTACCTAAGATCACCACCTTCCAATTCAGATGATCAATTGGTGCTTCTAACCGAAAAATATGCGTGTGCTTTTTCAAGACCGAAACTTTTTCGGCTTTAAAATGACGAAGTCTGTTTTTTAATATTTTATTATTTAAATAGTTCTCTGGAAAATTCTTGGAATTCCAGAAATCATAAATAACAAATTCTTCATAATTATGTGGAAATTTTAAATGGTGCAAAGAAAATTCTGCATCGAAAACAAATCCCTCATCATTGATCACCTGGAATCTATACACTATATTTCTAGAAAAGTAATCGACCTCAGCAGTCCAATTTCCATTCTCGCAATATCGTAAAGGATATGTTTTTTCATTAGTTCCTTCCTCAAAAACTACGACTTGTAAATTCTCACCGAAATTCGTTCTGTAATTAATATTGAGATAGAGTTTCATAAAAAAAATCTTATCAATGCAAGTTACAGAATTTTTGTAGGAAACTGTAAAAGCAACTTGATCCTAACGAGTTAAGACAGTAGAGGAGAAAAACTCAAAAAAATATCCTCCTATATTTCTGTAGGAGGATATTAAATGTAAACTTAGAAGTCACCTTTCTACTCCATTCAGGAAATAGAATAACTTGTCCCTTCTCTTCCATCTTTCAACTCAATTCCTTCAGCAAGCAAACGGTCACGAATTTGGTCAGAGAGTTCAAAGTTTTTGGATTTACGGGCTTGGTTTCTTAAGTCAATTAAAACCTGTAAAGTCTGGTCTAATTTCTCGTTATTGTTCTCTTCAATATTTTGTAATCCTAAAACATCAAAAACGAAATCGTTCATTAATGTTTTTAATTCCTGCAAATCGAGCTCAGTTATAGTTTCTTTTCCATCCTTTAATTTAAAGATGAAATTTACCGCTTCAAAAAGATGAGCAATTAAAATTGGCGAATTGAAATCGTCTGTTAAAGCAGCGTAGCATTTTTCTTTCCACGCTTTTACATCAAAACTTGAAACCTCAGCGGTTGGAAAGTTAGTATTTGAAAGTATTTTCATGGCTTCCATTAAACGCTGAAATCCTTTTTCACTGGCAACCATTGCTTCATTAGAAATATCTAAAACACTACGGTAATGTGCCTGCATAAAATTAAAACGCACAATGGTCGGATGAAAAGGTTTTTCAAAAAAATCATTTTTGCCGGAAACAAGCTCCATCGGTAAAATATAATTCCCGGTGGATTTACTCATTCGCTGTCCATTCATGGTCAACATATTTGCATGCATCCAATAATTTACGGGTGAAACATCATTGCATGCTTTTCCTTGTGCTACTTCACATTCGTGGTGTGGGAATTTCAAATCCATCCCACCACCGTGAATATCAAATTTCTCACCTAGATATTTTGTGGACATTGCGGTACATTCTAGATGCCAGCCTGGAAAACCTTCACCCCAAGGAGAATTCCAACGCATAATATGTGCAGGTGACGCTGCTTTCCAGAGTGCAAAATCTTGTGGATTTTTCTTCTCAGATTGTCCATCTAAATCTCTGGTGTTGGCAAAAAGTTCTTCAATATTTCTGCGGGAAAGTTCACCGTAATTTAAGCCACGTTTGTTGTATTCCAAAACATCAAAATAGACCGAACCATTACTTTGGTAAGCAAAACCTTTATCAATTAATTTCTGAGTCAGTTCAATCTGCTCTAAGATATGCCCAGTAGCAGTAGGCTCAATAGTTGGCGGAAGCAAGTTAAATACTTCTAAAACTTTGTGAAAATCAACGGTATATTTCTGCACGATTTCCATTGGCTCCAATTTTTCCAAACGGGATTGCTTTACAAAACGGTCATTATTTACATCACCATCGTCTGTCAAATGTCCAGCATCAGTAATATTTCTTACATATCGAACTTTGTATCCTAAATGAACCAATGAGCGATAGATAAAATCAAAAGACATGAAGGTTCGCACATTCCCTAAATGTACATTGCTGTAAACGGTAGGTCCACAAACGTACATTCCAACGTTATTTTCGTGAATAGGCGTGAAAATTTCTTTTTCACCAGACAGGGAATTGTATATTTTTAAAGTCATTTCTTTTAAAATCATTTATAATTGGTTTTTGATAATCCAATCTTTCACACAACGACGCCAAGAGTACGTTTTTCAAGTAGAATCTTTCGATGTCGCTTTATTGTTGGGAAAGGCATTTTACTCAGCAAAATTAGTAAAGAATTTCTCCCCGGTTAAATTGCTGGTAGTAGTTAAAAAAAATTAATCCAATTTGGCCCGACTTCCCACGTAGTGTAGAAATTCTTGTCTTGTAATCGGATTAGTTCGGAAAAGGCCACTCAATTCTGCAGTAGTTGTGGAACTTGCAGTATCTTTTATACCACGACAATTCACACACAAATGCTTCGCTTCGATGATACAGGCAACGTCATTGGTCCCCAGTGCAGCCTTCAAGGCATCTACAATCTGCATGGTCAATCGTTCCTGAACTTGCGGACGTTTTGCATAATAATCTACGACTCTGTTGATCTTGGAAAGTCCGATAACTTCCCCATTAGAAATATATGCTACATGTGCTCTACCGATAATTGGCAGGAAATGATGTTCACAGAATGAGTAAACAGTAATATCTTTCTCCACCAACATTTGGCGGTATTTGTACTTGTTTGAAAAGGTAGAAATACGCGGATTATTTTCTGGAAGAAGCCCTCCAAAAATTTCATTCACGTACATTTTGGCGACCCGTTTCGGAGAATCCTTCAAAGAATCATCGGTCATATCCATACCCAAAGTCTCCATAATCTCATGGAAATGTTTTTGAATAATTTCGATTTTTTCTTCCGGTGTTTTTTCAAAAGCATCAGGGCGCAAAGGAGTATGTTCTTTTCCGGTGAATACGTCGTCATCGTTATCTAAATGATCATTCATAAGTTTGATAATATAAAAACAAAATTAAGGATTTAATTTTGCTTTTCAGAAGGTTGTAAAATCTTAAATGAGAAATTGTTCAATATGCAGAAATATAAATATCCTGAAAGATTACGATTGCAAAGCCACTTTAAATAGCAAACCCTTTCGCATACCCAGAAAAAATCTATAATTAAAAAGAAAAACTCAGAATCTAAATCCTGAGTTTTAATTTTAGTTTACGTTTTTTAGAAACCTCCTGTTCCTCCAAATGTGAAGGTTGCGGTTAATCCTCCCCGAATGGTTGAAAGAGGGAACGCGGTAGAGATCTTATATCTTGTTAAAAGCTGATCATAGAAAAATCTAATATTAAAATTTTGTGACATGTTATAATCTGCTGAAAATTTAACACTCATCATCCGTTGGCCACCAGTTATCTGCGAATCGTTCTGTAAAATATTGGTAATTCTGGTCTGACTGTCTCTCAAAGAAAAATCTCCACGTAAATTAAGATCGCTTTTTATCGTTCGTTCTTTTCCTTTAAAGTTCAACTTCATTTTTAAATCTTTTAAAATATAACCAAAGCCTAAAATATATTCTTTCCCTGTATCTTCAGTCAAGGTATGATTCACCAAACCAAGCATAAACAATCGGTCCCTGTTGTACTGAGCACGAAACTGCATGTTATTTCTCATGGTAACATCTGCTCCAATTAATGGCGCAAAAGCTTCAACATATCCAACTTGTGAGAACGTATAAGGATTATAAATATCTCCAAAGGCATCTCTATCTGAAATTCCAGGATTCTGTGCATTATAATAATCAATACTGGACTGAATTCCCGACGCGGTATAGGTTGATGTATAACCGTGTAAAATATCAAATTTTGAAAACTGACTATTAATAAATGGAATGTTTTTCAACCCGGAATACGTCACTCTCCAATTTGGTAGTGGAAAACCTGATTTTTTAGCATCTCTCATCGCACCATTAGGAGATTTACCTTCTATAGCTGCCTGAAAAGCAGGAACCAAAACATAGGCATTGGCTAATGAATGCCCATCGGAATACCCATCTGCATTAATTGTTCCGCTCATTTGCTGAGAAATCGTTTTCGCATTGGCAATCATGTTATCATAGATAGTACTACCATCTGTAAATGAAGTTCCAAAGGTCCAGGCTGTTCTTGAATAAGTAATTAAATCTGTACCGAAAGAGAATTGGAATCCATTCGCAGGATTAGAATCCGCATCTACATTATAACCACCCTGCGTGAAATTACTGCTATAGTTTTTCAGGAAATTAAAATCAATTCTAAAGTCATTCACAGGCATGATCTGAACATTTGCCAGGAAGTTCTGATTCTTCATTTGAGAATAAGGGTCATTCATATAATTGGAATTAGAAATCCAACCGTTTTCAATTACCGTTCTTCTGATATCTGCCTGCGAACCTAATAAGAAACCATATGTTGGTCCACCTAAAGTCTGTCCGTATCCGTACCAGTTTGGCGCAGAAAGCAAACCTGGTAAAACAATACCATTAGTTTCGTTATAAGAGAAATCCAACTGTTTAATTGAGGTTAATGCATAAGCTATACTTTGCATTGGACTCAGTTTGTTTTTAAATTTATAACTCTTGAATGTATTCTTCTTATCTTTCTTCTGCCACGCCATATTGTAAACATTATTCAAGGAATCAATTTCTTGTTTACGCTTCTGCATTTTGGTATTGATAGTTTGGAAATATTTGAATTTTCCAAAGAATTTTGGGACGTCAACTGTCGAAGTGGCAATGATATTATTGGAATTTTGACCAATGCTACCTAAACTTTCTGCACGATTCGTTTCTGGATTTACGAAATTGGTCATCACGGTACTTCTGGCATTCCAGTTATAGGTAAATCCGTACCCCAATTCTGCATTGATAAAATCTAAATACGGTAAATATTCAAACGGCAATCTATAGTTTAACTGAACACGATGATTGTATAAAACCGGTCTTCCTGCTCGGAAAGGGTCCGTAAAAATCGATTTATTGTTCATATCATAGACACTCAAATTATCATTTAAAGTCCGCATAGCAGAATTAATTTCCAACTTTAATGATTTGGTAAAATTGAACCCTAATCCATATTGCCAACCGAAATAGAAGTTTCTGTTTCTGATCACTTCAAAATCCTGACCTGCATTACCACCAAGAATGGCATCTATATTTCTAAATTCTAACTCATTATAATTACGGTCAATTTCAGTTCTGAAAGAAAGTCGGGTTGGAACTGGGTTAAAGTTCACTTCTTTTAACCATCTTAAATATTTATAAGATTTTGCAGTGTCGCTCACCATTTTATTAAAAGGTCGAATGACGAAAGGTTTAAAAGAATAGTTGTAATCAACATAACCCCGAAGATATTGTCGGTAATTCTTTTTGGTATAGACATCGCGGAAGTAATCATCATTATAAATCGCGGTAACAGAAACATTTTCTACATCATAGAATTTTGGTTTCTTGTTCGGATTCATTCTCTCTTTTCGCATATTGACTACACCAATACTTCTTTGTTGTGTGTAAGTTCTAGCGACTTTTTTTAGTTCTTCTCTATTTGGCGCTTCGTCGAACGTAACATCATTATCCAGTGGATTGTATTTTGGATCCTCGATGGTCTGGGTATAAGAATAATTTACCGGAATTTTAAGCCCTATTTTTTCAGGTAAAAATTTATCTACATTAACAGTGGTGTTAATGCTATATGCAGACTGCAGCGTCTGTGATCTCTCTGATGGTTTTTCGGCAATTCCACCAAATCCGATTGAAGAGTAAGATGCATTGGCATTCACCAAAGCAAAATCCCCTAGATTGAAATTCAGACTGGCATTTCCCGCATAACCTCCCTTGTTTTCAATTTCAGAAAGACGGATTTCATTTACCCAAACAATAACCTCTTTATTGGTCGCAAGATTTTTATTCCTTACACCCAACATGATCGTTGTTACATTTCCTAAACTAGGTCTACCTTTGATATAGATTTTCTTATCAGGATCTATTGCGCCGTATTCTACATCCTCTTTCCGTAAATCAATTTGAGTAGGAAAATTCTGGTCTCTTCTTAATTTAGCATCGATGAAATTTTGAATCTGTAAATCTACATTATTTTCTAGAGGCCAAATCTCCAGTGGTGATCTTGCATTTTTAGACGTGTACTTTAAGGAAGCTTCGTATTCATAATAGTTATCTGTGGCATCACTTCCGAAACGGATAAAGAATTTCGCCTCAGGATCATAGCTGCTAGAATTAACATCTCTTAAATCTTCTGCATGAACGAAAAGTTCTAACTTTTTATAACGACGCATATCTAAAGCGACATTTTTGAAAACTCCTCTTGATGAATTACGTTCCAGCGGCGATGCTTTTAAATAAAGCGACGCTTCATTTTGTCTTTGTGTTCCAGCGTTACCACTAAGAACCTGTCTGTCGATCCCTGGAGGAAGAACATAAGGAGGTTGGTTGAGACCATTCTCTTCTAAATTCACACTTCCTACATCCAGATTTTGATCGGTTACAAAATTAATTCCTTCATTATCATTTATCGCTGTAGCAATATCTTTAGTGTATTTTCTCCAATCACTTCTCACCAGGTCCAATGTTCCGAAGCGAATCGTGGAAGCTTGATCAAACCCTGTTAAAAGCATTCTTGCGTAACGCACATTATTTAAAACTGAAGGATCTGCTTCGCCAGCACCCGTATCAAATTGTGCAACTGGAACTCGAAACAGGAACCATTTATTTTTCCCCGTTTGACCGTTTTGAAATTTAGCTTCTACTTCTTTAACATCAACAATAAAATTCTGTCCCAGAACCATATTGTTTTTATCTAAACTTACGGTATACTGGTTATAATTTTCATTTTGATCAAGATTATAGTCCCGGTTTACATCTTCTGCATCCGGCGTCTGTGTGGCAACTTCTAAAGTATTGCTCTGAGAATTTCCCTCTGGACCACGGAAATATTTGTAACGCTCCATCAACGAGCTTGCTTGCGAACCTTGGAACTTATCGGATAAATAAAACACGAAATCATCAGACGCAGGATCCCCAAGATTGGTAACAGGATTCACAAAGTTAGTCCCGAATTTTGCAGCTTCACCGATCGCATCTAAACCATCATATCCTAAATCCTGGGCAGCACGATCTTCGCCTTCTGTAGAAAAAGCATAAAGTACAGGAAATTGATTAGGCTGTACTCCCCAATTCGTATTGGTAGTATTTGCTGGTACATTTGGTGTAGGCATTCCGTTTTCGTACATCAATTTTCCATCCTTCAGCACATCTTCCGAAACATTTCCTAATTGCAAAAGTAATTTTGGATTTGCTCCCAAAGGACTTCCGTCGGCATAAGGATCCATCATCCAAAATTCAACGTATTCAATATTGGAATTGGTAAAGTTGGAAACTGAAATAGGTCTCATTAACCCAGCCCATCTTTGTTGCGTGGTTTCTGCATTAAGATTGAGGTTATAAGGTCCCCTTTCTATGGGGAAATAACTGATATCAAAAGTATTGGTGTACAGTTGCTCACCTGCTACATAATCTCTGCTGTTGTATAATTCTGAAGTCTGTACTCTTCTGGATGCGTGATTAGAAACTGCTTCTGCATTAATTCCAGAAGGTGCTTTACCACCAATTCCGTAAAATCGAGGGTCAATATTGTACCATGTTAATAATCCTCTCCCATTTCCATGATCCAGATCGTTATTTAGGTTCCCATTTAAGAAGAAAGGTTCTGGATTTTTTTCCGGTTTCGAAGCCAAACTCCACATTCCAGGTTCTTTTAGGGATATTTTTGAAGTACTTTGTTCGAAATCATCAATGTAAGACTGGTCACCAATTCCCTTGTTTTGACCGGGAATCAAATAAGCCCCTTCTGCCAAGAAACTTAAATTGGATGGTGCTTCTGTATTTACAAAAGGAATTTTATCCGTCAGTCTTGTTAGGAATGGCAACTCATTATTATATAATAAATTGAATCCGGCCATGGTATTATTCACCGCTTCCTGTCCAAAATTTACCTTTTGTGTTAAAGGTGTTTCGGCATAATTTACGACTGTTGCACCAACGGTCAAATGCTCATTAAACCTTCTTTCTAAATTTAAACCTAAGAATCTCTTCCGTTGGGTATTGAAAACCAGCTGACTTTCTAAAGCGATATTAATTGCCTGGCCAGATTGCTTCACCGTTTCGTTGATGATATTCACCGTTCCCAACATATAATCTACAGTATAGTCTATCCCTTCCTGTAACTGTACTCCATTCGCCGTAACTTTTACAGATCCCTGCGGAACATTGATCGCACCTAAAGAAATTCCTGAACCTTGAGATCCTTTGTACCGGCCCTCCATTGTGTAACGAAGTGCCAGATTGCTTTGGGAAGCAACTTGCTTTTGCTGGTCATACAAGTCATTAAAGACAAATTTAGGGTCGTTGGTTCCTATAACATTTTGAAGAAATGCTCCAAAAGGTTTCGCTTTCGTAAAAATTACTTTTCCATTTTCAAGATCGATTGTTACACCAGGAACAAAATCAAAAATTCCATCGCCGTTTTCTCCGCCGCCCTGTTGTAAATCATTGTTCATGTTAAGACGGTCCCAGTTGAACAATTTCAAAAGATTAGCATTAACCTGTGAGGTTGGATTATTAACGGTAGTCGGTAGATAATTAACTTTTCCACCGTTTTGGGGATCACGATAAAAAACATTCAATAAAAATCCGTCGGGGTTCACTTGATTGCTGTTTAAAGAATAAACATTCTTCATCATCAAATCCCACATGGGAGAAGTAGTTTTCACCGAACTGTTGGGTTTTAAAACTTTGGTAATAAGTACTGGGCTTTCTTCTGAAAACTCCCCCACTTTATACACTTTGTTATCTCCATTCAACGTAAAACTGTAGGAAACTGCAAGAAGTTGGTTATCATTTAACCTTTGGTTAAGTGACATATAACCCAACTGTGGATGAAAGGTAAATTCATTTTGATTCAGCTTCCTTGCTTTCCTGTTGAAAATAAACTGTTCCCCATCAATATATGTTTCGGGTGTGCCATTGGCATTCGGAAAAGTTTGACGGTTTATTGCATTATAGGCGGTATTGGCATCGCGAATGGACGGTCCTAAATTGACAATACTCTGATATAAATTGTTTTGACCATTATCCGGATAGCCTGTAGTACCTTCCCCTAAATCACGAATTCCCAAAATCCCTTTTTGGTCTTGCAGATTACCTGAACCTTGATCTAAAACCCAGACTTCAATTCTCGTAATATTGATTCTGGAATTTATTTGAGGATAATTCAGTAACGCATTATCATAACTGTTAAGAAAATAACGACCTAAATAATAGTGTTGATTATCTTCATAATCAATTGCATTTAATTTGAAGGTGTTCATTACTCCACCGCCCTGAGCGACGATGTTTCTGGCTTCACCCTGCTGTTGTGAAAACACTAAAGTTCCATATGTTTTACCAAGTTGGAATTCAGTTTTTAATCCAAACAGAGATTCAGAACCGCGGATCAAGCTTGTAGAAAGCGGCATATTTACATTTCCAAATTCTACTCTTTTTATAATTTTGTCTTCGCCACTTGTCGTTCTGTCATTTAGACCTTTGGACTGCAAATCTTTCCAGGTTCCTTTTGCCTGCCAAACTAAATTCATGCGATTTTCAAAAGCAAAACCACTTTGAGTATCGTAGTTTGCTTTAAGTTGTAGATTCTCACCAACTTTTCCTAATAAGCCGAGCTGTATTCTTTGTTGAATATCAATTGCAAAACTCGTCCTGTTTTGTGGTAATATTAATGGATTATCAATTTTCTGGTAAAGCGCACCGATATCAAAGGAGGCAAATCCTTGTGGTATAATTTCAATTTTATTGCCACCAAATATTGATTCGAACAGTTTATTCTTAATATTTAAAGACGGCAACAATCCTTTTTTAATGGCATCAGTTTGATCTTTACGATATCCTAAAGCACTTGTTGTTGATTTCTCTTTGTAATAATTACTTAATTGATTTTTAAGTGTATACTTATGGTATTCTTCAGAAGTCATGGAAACCGGATTTCCGACTACCATGTTCCCGATCTTAGGATAGAGAATATACATGCCACTTGCTACATCGTAGAAGGCATCATATCGTAAAGGATTCGGTAAAGGAAACTCCTGACGTACCGACGAACTGTCACTGGGTTTCTCCTGCGCAAATAGTGCTAAAAAAGAAAAACACGTGAATATAAAAATCAAAAATCTACGCTGAAAAAATATATTCTTGTCCAAATGTTAAATGTTTTTTAAGATTTGCTTTATCAAATCTTCCACTGTAAGATTGGGATTTTGCTTCAGAATACGGTCTGCGATCTTCTCGCTCGTTTTCTTCGGAATTCCCAAAACCTCTAAAGCAGATAACGATTCTTCTTTAACTTTATTATTCGTGTAAGTAGAAATATTTTCATCAGAAACATTGAATTTCTGCACTTTATCCCGTAAATCAACAATGATTCTTTCCGCGGTTTTCACTCCAATTCCTTTCACCTTCTGCAACAGCCCACTGTTATTAGAAAGTATGGCGGTAGCAATCTCATTTAAACTTAAGGAAGAAAGCATAATCAAAGCAGAAACAGGTCCAACTCCATTAACGCTAATTAACAAATTAAACAATTCTTTTTCTAAAATTGTGTTAAAGCCAAACAACAGATTGGCATCTTCCCGAATAATCTGCTGGATATTTAGAAAAGTCTCCTTTCCCAAAGTCAATTTTTCAGAAGTTTGTAAACTGATGCCAACCAAATATCCAACTCCCTGTACGTCTATCACGACGGAGGTTGGATGTAATTGTTGCACAATTCCTTTAAGTGAATAAATCATGATGTGTGTTTTGAACTGAAATTAAAATGATCGAATTAGCCGTTCTCTCTTCTTTGCGCATCTAAGACCGCAATTGTCGCTAAATTTACGATCTCATCTACGCTTGCGCGCATTTGTAAAACGTGAACTGGTTTTTTAAGACCCATTAAAATAGGACCAACTACTTGCGCTACTTTTAGACCTCTGATTATTTTATACGAAATATTCGCACTCTCCAGATTTGGAAAAACAAAAACATTTGCTGGGGTGGTCCCTAATTTTGAAAATGGATAATCGGATAGATGATCACTATTTAAAGCAAAGTCTGGTTGAATTTCACCATCAACAATCATTTTGGGATATTTCTCATGCAAAATAGATACTGCTTTGGCTACCTTTTTTGAAGTTTCTGATATTCCTGCAAAGTTTTCAAAAGATAACATCGCAATTCTAGGCTCAATAGCAAAAGTCTTCACGGTAAGTTCAGACATTCTCGCAATATTCACCAAATCTTCTGAGGTGGGGTTTTGATTAATAGACGTATCTGCAAAAAATAAAGGCTTCTTTTCCGTCATGATCATCATCATGGATGAGATTTTGTCTACTCCTTTTTCCTTTTCAATAATTTTTAAAATAGGCTTAAGTGTAGAAGAATAATTTTTTGAGAACCCTACAATTAATGCATCGGTATCACCATGCTGCAACATCAGCGGACCAAAGTAATCTCTCTGGCGCACATATCTCTTGGCTTTGTACTCGTTCATTCCTTTCCTCTGACGAAGCTTCCAAAGCGTCTCGCGATATTGTATACGCTTCTCTTCCTGCTCATCACCCGACGGATCTACAATAGGAACATTGAGCTCAATACCGAATTTCTTCATTTGTTCCTGAACATATTTCTTCTCGCCCAATAAGATTGGATGAGCAATACCTTCTTCATAAAGAATCTGTGCTGCTTTTAACACATTGTACTCTTCTGCATTACCCAGGGTTACTCTTTTCGGATTAGATCGAGCTCTGTTCTGCATCATACGGATGAGTTTCTCATCACGACCCATTCTGTCCAGCAAACCATTTTCATAGTCTTCGAAATTCTCAATTGGTTTTCCGGCGATCCCACTTTCCATGGCAGCTTTTGCTACTGCAATTGAAACTTTTGTAATCAAACGATTATCAAATGGTTTTGGAATAAAGTATTCTCTGGAAAAATTAAGATTCTTTAAATTATAGGCCAAAATTACTGCCTCTGGAACGGGTTCTTTAGCAAGAGCTGCAATTGCACGCACAGCCGCAAGTTTCATCTCTTCATTAATTCCTGTTGCCTGCACATCAAGTGCTCCGCGGAAAATATAAGGGAACCCTAATACATTATTTACCTGATTAGGATAATCACTTCTTCCTGTTGCCATGATCGTGTCTTTTCTGGTCTCCATCGCCAAATCATATTCGATTTCTGGATCAGGATTTGCTAAGCCGAAAACAATAGGATTAGCACTCATTGATAGCAACATTTCTGGGGTCATCACATTTCCTTTGGACAAACCAATGAAAACATCTGCCCCTTTCAATGCATCCGCCAACGTTTCAAGTTCAGTTTCAACAACGAAATCCAATTTCTCGGGAGTTAAATTGTCACGGTGATGATTGATGACTCCTTTGGAATCACACATCAAAATATTTTCTTTTTTAAGACCTAGCTCAACATATAAATTGGTACATGCAATGGCTGCTGCTCCAGCACCATTTACGACCATTTTAATGGTATCAATCTTCTTACCTGCGATTTCCAGCGCATTTAATAATGCTGCTGCAGAAATAATCGCAGTACCATGTTGGTCGTCATGCATTAAAGGGATATTGAGTTCTTCCTTCAGTCTTTTTTCAATATAAAAAGCCTCTGGAGCTTTGATATCCTCTAAATTAATCCCACCAAATGTTGGCGCAATTCCTTTAACAATTTCTATAAATTTATCGGGGTCCTTTTCATCAATTTCAATATCAAAAACATTGATATCAGCAAAAATCTTAAATAAAAGTCCTTTGCCTTCCATTACAGGTTTTGATGCTTCTGCTCCAATATCTCCCAACCCTAAAACTGCGGTTCCGTTTGAAATTACTGCTACTAAATTACCTTTCCCCGTATATTCGTAGGCTAGTTTAGGATCTTTTTCAATAGCTAAACATGGTATTGCAACACCAGGCGAGTAGGCTAATGATAAATCTCTTTGTGACGAGTGAGGTTTTGAAGGAATTACTTCAATTTTACCTTTAGGATCACTTCTATGATAATCAAGCGCCGCCTGATTAAAGTTTTTTTCGTCTCTTTTATTTTTACTGGCCATAAACTAAGAATTTATAAGAAGAAATGAAGGTCTAAATCTTCATCTTTCTAAATATTTAATAAAATTTTTATCACTGAATTAAATAAGATTCAGTATATATTTTTTGTGGTAATCCACTAAGCTTTCAATAGGTTTTTGTACTACTTTTCCTATCTTTAAATTAAGCTCTGCTGCGGCCGCCCGCAATATATCTTCATAAATGTAAGCAATGTAACCTATGAAGTTAATTTCAACTTCATGCGCTTCCGGATAAGGCAAAACTTGATAGTCAAGGAAATTTTTCATTTCATCGAATACCATATTTTGAAAGTAAGGATGATTTTTTCGTTCTGAAATAAATCGATTATACTCGCCTAAGTAGGCATTAGCACGTGGATTATGATACATGTTTTTAATCGCTTCTTCTATGGTAAGATTATACTTACTGATGAATTCCCGCTCCAAATCCACTGGAAGCTTTTTCATAAAAAAACGTCTGAGCAAATGCTTCCCTAAAGCACTCCCACTTCCCTCATCACCAATAAGAAAACCTAGTGACGGTAAATCAATTCTAATTTTTTCACCATCGAAAAAGCAAGAATTAGAGCCTGTTCCTAAAATGCAGACCATTCCTGGCTTTCCGTTATACGCAGCATATGCGGCGGCAGTCATATCCTCTTTTATATAAATTTCTGCTTGTGGAAATGTTTGTACAAACTCATGCTCAATTTTTTTTGCATTCGCTGCTGTACCACAACCAGAACCATAAAAAAATAATTTTTCGATATGACTTTTTAAAAAGTAGAGCTCCTCATTTTTATCAATTTCCTGTTTGATAAAATCCGTATTGATAATATTGGGATTAAAACCCAGGGTTGTGGTCTTTAAATGTGGATTACCTGAATTATCAAGGATCACCCAATCACATTTTGTAGAACCGCCGTCTATTATGGCAATCATATCATTTTCGTTTAATCCGCTAAAATATTAATTTAAATTCAATCCTATTTCTATTTTGAGAAATAATTGAAATAACAGCGTTTTTAAAGTGCTAATAAAAAAAACGGACGAAAGTCCGTTCTATTATAAACATTACATCTTTTCATTTATTCCACTGCCACCACTTCTAAAATTTCCGGGGCAAATTGTTTTACTGTATTTTCGACCCCTAATTTCATGGTAGAAAAACTCATAGGGCAACCATTACAGTTTCCAATTAATTTCACTAACACTTTATGCTCCTGCACATCAATGAGTTCAATATCTCCTCCATCTTTATTTAAAAACGGACGAATACTTTCCAAAGCATTTAAAACCTTGGTCACTGTTTCTTCGTGTTTCAAATCTTTATTTGTCATATCTGAACTCTAATCCAAAATAATTCTGGATAATTATAAACTTTAATAAATTATTTACTCTTTGGCGAACATCCAGCCATGGTGGTAATCTTCACTGCTTCAGTCGGGGGAAGACTTTTATTTCTTTCTACCAAACTTTCAATCATATTCTGCGTTGTCTTCTTATAAATCTCGGCAATTTTAGAACCTTCCTGTAGCGAAGCTGGTCTGCCAACATCACCTGATTCACGGATACTTTGAATTAAAGGAATCTCTCCCAAAACAGGAATTCCTAAATCTTCAGCCAGATATTGAGCACCTTGATTTCCAAAAATATAATATTTGTTATCCGGTAATTCCTCAGGAGTAAAGTACGACATATTCTCTACCAGTCCTAGCACCGGAATATTGATACTTTCCATCTGGAACATTGCAATTCCTTTTCTAACATCTGCTAAAGCTACATGCTGCGGCGTACTTACAATTATCGCTCCTGTAACGGGAACCTCTTGTATGATTGATAAGTGGATATCTCCTGTTCCTGGAGGCAAATCTACCAAAAGAAAATCCAACTCGCCCCAATCTGCATCTCTAATCATTTGATTTAAGGCTTTTGAAGCCATTGGACCACGCCATACTACCGCTTGGTTAGCACCCGAAAAATAGCCTATCGACAACATTTTGACTCCGTAATTTTCAACAGGTTTCATCAAACTTTTACCGTCTACTTCTACTGAGATTGGTTTTGCCCCTTCCGTATCGAACATTGTTGGAATAGAAGGTCCATAAATATCAGCATCTAAAACTCCTACTTTGAACCCCATATTTGCGAGGGTAACTGCGATATTTGCAGCAACTGTAGATTTCCCTACGCCTCCTTTACCAGAAGCAATCGCAATAATATTTTGAATTCCTTTGATTTGTTTTCCTTTGATTTGATTTTGCTGAACTTCAGAAGGCTCTGGAGAAGCAATTTTCAACTTCAGCACTATTTCTTCCCCAAACTCGGAAGCAAAAGCCTGTTTCATCGCTGCTTCTAGCTTTTTCTTTTCATGCATGGCTGGTGAATGCGCAGTCATATCAATATATACATCATTTCCCATTACCTGGAAGTTGTGCACTAAATCATCTACTTCTATTTCTTTCAGAAATGCCTGAACTTTTTCTTTCGTCAACATAATCGTTTTATAATAAATTGATGGTCAAATTTACGGATTTTTTTGTTATTTAGAATAATTAAACTTTATGATAAATGTTTGATTACCTCGCGACTAATTTTGTAAAAGTATGAGGTAATGAATTTAAATTGAAATAATCGTTATCGTCCACAAACAACCAAACAATTACACAAACACTACATATTATTACAATTTATTGAATATTTTAAATTAAAAGTAGCTAAAACATTAGAATTTTATATTTACATTTGGTTTAAAATAAAAACCAATGAAAAAAATCGTTTTAGCACTAATTCTTTGTGTGTGTACCTTAACTTACGCTCAGAATACCCAAAAAGATTCGGACACTCTTTCTGTACAAGGTATAGATGAGATCACGGTTACGGGCAGCCGAAATAAAAAAAGAACAGCAATTGACACGCCGGTTCCTGTCGATATGATTGATGTTAAACAAATCAGTCAAGCCACTGGACAGGTAGATGTGAATCAACTATTACAGTTTGCAGCTCCATCTTTTAATTCAAATAAACAATCGGGCTCTGATGGTTCTGACGCAGTTGATCCAGCCACTTTACGTGGATTAGGGCCAGACCAGACTTTGGTTTTATTAAACGGAAAAAGATATCATCAATCCTCACTGGTCAATTTATTTGGTACCAAAGGGCGCGGAAACTCGGGCACCGATATGAATACAATTCCTTTGGACGCAATTAAACGGATAGAAGTCTTACGGGACGGAGCCTCTGCTCA
The DNA here is from genome assembly GCF_007362475.1 of Chryseobacterium sp. SNU WT5. Classification (NCBI taxonomy): domain Bacteria; kingdom Pseudomonadati; phylum Bacteroidota; class Flavobacteriia; order Flavobacteriales; family Weeksellaceae; genus Chryseobacterium; species Chryseobacterium sp. SNU WT5. The sequence goes on along the minus strand of NZ_CP041687.1, from coordinate 1,944,967 downwards.
ATATGGCTCGGATGCGATTGCTGGTGTTATCAATGTGATATTAAATGACCGGAAACAAGGTTTTGAAGCCAAAGCATTCTACGGAGTGAATTTATTTAGAAGTCCTGATGGTGGTAATGACGTAGTATCTGATAAAAAATTGGATGGGCAGACATTTGATTTCAGTGGTAATTACGGGACTAAGATTGGTGGCAAAGGTGGCTTTATTAATATTACAGGTGAAGTTCTTTCTAAAGGTTATGCATTTCGAAATGCTAATCCCACACTTTATACCGCTCCAAGACAGCGGTTCGGTGATGCAAAATCCAACAATTATTACCTTTTTTATAATGCAGAAGTTCCTTTAACGGAGAAAACTGACTTCTACTCTTTTGGAGGATATTCTTACCGAAACACAGATGCTTACGCATGGACAAGAGAGGCAGATGCAGATGGAAATATTCCTTCGATTTATCCTAACGGTTTTAATCCTATTGAAAATACAATGATAAAAGATTTCAATTTTAATAACGGCTTAAAATTCAAAGCTGCAAATTGGGATGTAGATCTTTACAATGCATTCGGAAGTAATCAATTCCTGTATGACATCAAAAATACTGTAAATGCTACTTTGGGAGCGAATTCCAAAACAAATTTTAATGCTGGTGGACACTCCTTATTGCAAAATACCACAGGCTTTAACGCCTCAAAAGGTTTTGAAGTTCTGGAAGGATTAAATATCGCGTTTGGATCAGAATTTCGATATGAGCAATTTAAAATCATTAAAGGAGAAGAACAATCTTATGCTTCTTACGATATTAATGGCAATATAGTAACTGCTTTAACTCCAATTGGTTTATTGGTTACAAATCCTATCTCAGGAGACGTGAGACCAGGAGGATCACAAGGTTTCCCGGGTTACTCTCTTGCCGTAAATCAAAATAGAAATAATTTTGCAGCTTATCTGGATACAGAACTTGACATTACGAAATCATGGATGGTCAGCGCAGCAGGTAGATTTGAAAATTATAGCGATTTCGGAAGTACAATCAATGGAAAACTGGCAACAAGGATCAAAATAACAGATCAACTTGCGCTTCGTGGATCATTTTCAAGTGGTTTTAGAGCACCTTCTTTGGTTCAGAAATTCTATGGCTTAAATTTCACTAATTTCCAAGGTGGCAATCTTGTAACCATTCAATTGGCGTCTAACGACAGCGATTTGGCAAAGGCAGCACAAATACCACAACTAAAACAGGAAAAATCATTGAACGGCAGTGCCGGGATAACCTTCAATTCCAGTAAATTTACAGCTACCCTTGATGGTTACTACGTTCGGGTAAAAGACCGGATAGTGTTAACAGGAAATTTCGACCAAAGCGATAGTCAGATAGGACAAGATTTAATTGACGCAAAAGTAGATCAGGCTCAATTTTTCGCCAATGCAATTGATACCAAAACCTTGGGATTAGATGTTATTTTAACTTATACAGAAAATATCGGAAGCGGTAAATTGACTTCTAGTTTTGCTGCTAACTTTAATGACATGGAAATTACGTCCGTAAATACCCCGGCAAATCTAACGGGTAAGGAAGAAATTTTCTTAAGTCCCCGGGAAAGAGCTTTTATTTTGGCATCTGCTCCTAAGAATAAATTTAATCTAAGTTTAAATTATAAAATAAATAATTTTAATATCAATCTGCAGGAAGTAAGATTTGATAAAGTTGCTTTAATTGGTTACAATGGACCCGATGATTATCAATTTTATGATGCACGATTAACAACTGATCTTTCCTTCGGATATGATTTTACCAAAAAATTAAACTTTACGATAGGGTCGAAAAATCTGTTTAACCGGTATCCGACGATGCAAAAAATAGCTGTTTCAGATGGAAATACAGAATCTGGTGGTATTTTTGATCCGGTACAAATGGGTTTCTTGGGAAGACAAATCTTTACAAGGTTGAATTATACTTTCTAAATAAACTCACTACCTATAATAAAAACCATTGCCTTAATGCAGTGGTTTTTTCTTTACTCAATATATTGTAAATAATGACTTTGTTTAAATTCCTACTCACAATCAAAAAACATCTAAAATCAAAATTTCAGTAGTATAATTCGCATTAAAAAAAACATTCCTAAGCGATTGTAGGATTAATTCAAAAAAAAGTGTATTAATCTGTAAACGGGTAATTTGTTACTTTTTTTATAGAAGCACCGGTGGGAAACTGAAACATCTTTAAAATCTTTCGCTACTAAAACAACTTCCACTTTGGAACATCATTTAATGAAAACTGAAGAGTCAATGAGAGCAGGAAAACAAACATTTAAACAAAGACAAAATCCCGAAAATCCGGGATTTTGTCTTTTAGTAATTTACGAACATCAAAATATTAACTTAAATATATTTATCAAAATTTAATGAATGATCCCGGTTAGAATTTTATTATAAATCCCCACCATGATTGTCGAGTTGGCCTTCCCACTTGGAAACTGCAGATGTTGCCAAAGCATTACCCAAAACATTGGTCATACTTCTTCCCATATCACAGAAATGATCAATTGGTAAAATCAGTGCAATACCTTCAGGTGGAATCCCAAACATGGTACAAGTTGCTACAATGATCACTAAACTTGCTCTCGGAACACCTGCAATTCCTTTGGATGTTAACATTAAAACCAAAAGCATGATCACCTGTTGTCCTAAAGTCATATCGATTCCATAAATCTGCGCAATAAAGATCGCTGCAAACGTCATATACATCATACTTCCATCAAGGTTAAAGGAGTATCCTAATGGTAAAATAAACGACACAATTCTATTGTTACATCCGAATCTTTCGAGCTCCTCTACCAGTTTAGGGAAAACTGCTTCTGAGCTTGTAGTAGAAAACGCGATGAGTAAAGGCTCTTTTATCCTTCTCAATAATTCGAATAGACGATTTCCTAAAATCATGTATCCAACAATACAAAGCACCAACCATAGAACTGCCAAGGCAAAAAAGAAATCTCTGAGGTATATTGCGTATACTTTGAAAATGTCGAATCCATTGGTGGCAACTACTGCCGCGATCGCACCTAAGACTCCTAATGGCGCAAACCACATGATGTATCCTACCATTTTTAAGATGGCATGAGCACAAATATCCAGGGCTTTTACAATAGGTTTGGTATATTCCTCACCCATATTGGCAAGAGCTATCCCAAACATAATTGAAAATACTACAATCTGTAAAACTTCATTGGTTGCAAAAGCCTCAAATAAACTTTTAGGAATAATATGTTTCACAAATTCTTCCAATGATAATCCCTGACTGCTTGCAACAACTTCTACTGCTGCATCTGCTGCCGGCTTGTCTAACTGCATCACCAATCCTGGCTCTAACCAGTTTACAAAAGCCAATCCTATCATTAAAGATACCAGTGACGCGGTGATAAACCACAGCATCGCTTTGGTTCCTACTCTACCGATCATTTTGATATCGCTCATCTTGGCAATTCCCACTACTAAAGTTGTAAATACCAGCGGTGCGATAATCATCTGAACTAATCGGATAAAAATAGTTCCTAACAGTTTAATGTTTTTTGAAAATCCTTCGGAACTTTCAGGATATTGGGTATGGACTACACCGCCCATAACAACACCTATAATAAGCGCAATAATAATGGCGATGAACAGTTTGTTTTGACCTTTCATGAGAATTTTTTATTGTAAGATTTACAAATATATGTTTTTTTGTTAAAAACTGATTCAGATTTCGTGATTTGGACAAACGGTCCCCCTACTCTTACTTTATATTTTTCATTGAATTTCAACACGATCTTCCATTTTGTACTCAATTTTTTTGTTTAAGTTTCCATATGGCAGAGAAAATGAAGATAATTGAAATGATCCTAACACGAAATAATGCTAGGTCTTATCACTTATCTGCGATGGCTACAAACAAAAATAACCTCTGGATAATCAGAGGTTATTTTTTAGGTAAGTTTCAAATTACGCTTGCAAATATCTTGCGTAAGCATAACCTTCTTCTCCATCAGCAGTTTTTACTTTCCACCACTCTTCAGAAGTCTGCTCTACTAAAGTCACCGACTCTCCTTTTGCAGCTTTACCAACTACTGCAGCTTCTGTAGAAGGTTCTTGTCTGATATTAAGGTTAGAAGACTCTGTATTCACTTTCAAAGAAGCACCAGCTGCAAGTCCAGCAACTTGTACATCTACGTTAATATCTGAAGCTGAATAAGTAGAATCGATTGCTCCTAAAGCATTCCATACTGCGTCTTTAGCAGAAGAAGAACTTGCTTTTCCGGAAACATATAAAATCCCATCCTGTTCTGAAACCTGAAGATTTGAAACTCCCGAAGACTGGGCTGCAGAAATTACACTTGCGTATTTATCTTGTAATGCACTCATTTTGATTATTTTACAGTATAGTTATAATTTACTTTTCCAACTTGCAAAGCATCGACAGACATTTTAATGTTTCTAGCTTGTGCAGGTGACACATTTCCGGTTAAAGTTAGTTCACCATTTATTACTTCAGCTTTTACTGAAGGGAAATCTTTAAGAGCATCGGTTACTTTCTGAACATTTGCGGGATCAACTGCTGCAGTAGTTTCTACAACAACTGGCTCAGCGATGGTTGACATATCGTGAACATCTTTTACTCCTGGAATTGCTTTCAGAGAAGCAATCATTGCGTCTTTTGAAGCTTTATCTGCAAAAGTTCCGCTTAGATGAGCTTGACCATCTTTCACTTCCACAGAAGCATTGGGATTAGAGGTCACTACTGTTGTAGCTTGTGTTTGAAGTTCTGCATCAGAAACTTTCTTTTTACAAGCGATAGAACCGAAAGACACTGCAAGTGCCAATGTTGCCATTGCGATTGTTTTTTTCATAGTAAAGTTATTTTATGTTAAAAATTATACTCAAAATTAATAATAAATAGTGTGCCGTTTGTTTAATTCATGCTAAAGTTTTCTTAAATTTAAGCAAAAACAGGCCTGTTTTTATAACTAACCTCAAGACTTAATCAAATATAGTGAATTTTGAACAAGTCACTAATCATGATTCTCAATCATACGGAAAGTAAGATTTATACGTGGTGAAGAAATTTTTTTGCTAGCTGGAAGCCGATGCAACCAAAATGTCTGGGTTTGGTCCTTCATCACCAATAAACTTCCGTTGTGGAGATCAATGTCTATTCTTTCTTTATTTGTTTTATGTTTAAATGAAAATTTTCGCTCTGCACCAAAACTTAAGGAGGCAATCGCACCATTTTTCTTTAAATCTTTCTCTGCATCACTATGGTAAGCCATTCCTTCACTACCATCATGATAAAGATTCAACAAACAGGAGTTAAACTGCTCGCCAGTTTTCTTTTCTACAATTTCTTTCAATTCCAAAAGTTCTTTGGTCCACGGAAGTGCGGTTTTTGTTAACTTCGAATAAGTATATTGAAAATTCTTGTCTCCATACCAAGCTACCTTTCTTTTGGTTATGATCCGTTTACCAAATATTACCGCCTCATCATTTTTCCATTCTATCTTGTCTAACAGTTTCTCAAAGTAATCATCAGCTCTACCTTTGCCAAATATTTTACCAAAATAATTAACAGTTCCATCTTGGGGCAATAGATTAATTGTAGGAGCATCCGTATTTTCGAAGAGATTCATAACTTATTATTGGTTCAGTAATTATAGTAAATTAATTCTTACATTCGTTTAAAATTATTTTTATGAAAAAAACATTCCAACTTTTGTTGCTTTTATTTTTTGTTTTTTCGTTTGCGCAAAAGCAACCTGACAATTCTTTTGTAAAGGAAAATTTCATCAAGAAAGAACTTTACATTCCAATGCGTGATGGAGTAAAATTATTTACGTCAATCTATATCCCTAAAGACATTTCCAAATCAAAGAAATATCCTTTTTTAATGCAGCGAACATGCTACAGTGTCGCTCCATATGGTGAAGAGGTCTATAGACCTTCTTTAGGACCCAATAAATACTTAATGAATGATAAATATATTTTTGTTTACCAAGATGTTCGGGGAAGATATATGAGTGAGGGAACTTTCACGAATATGACTCCACAAGTCCAACATAAAACGAAAAAAGATGTGGATGAAAGTACGGACACCTATGATACGATTGACTGGCTGATTAAAAATATCAGTAACAATAATGGAAAAATTGGACAATACGGAACTTCCTATCCAGGATTTTATACGGCAGCCGGCACCATTTCCGAACATCCCGCATTAGTAGCTTCTTCACCTCAAGCTCCTATTTCTGATTTTTGGAATGATGATTTTCTTCATAATGGAAGGTTTATGCTGGGTTACTTTAGAACGTTCCCTGTCTTTGGAGTTCAAAAAACAAAAGCTGAAAATAAAGCTTGGTACATGGATACTTTTGTTAAACAAACCTCTGAAGATGGTCTTAAATTTTACAGAGATATGGGGACTTTAAAAGATGGATACGAGAAATACTACAAAGACAATTTCTTTATGACTGAAATTATGAACCATCCCAATTACGATGAATTTTGGCAAAAGCGTAGTTTATTACCTCATCTTAAAAATATAAATCATGCCGTAATGACTGTTGGCGGCTGGTTTGACGCAGAAGATCTATCTGGCCCGCTCAACATTTACAAGACGATTGAGAAAACGAGTCCAAAAGCTAAAAACACCATTGTAATGGGTCCTTTTTCTCATGGGGCTTGGTCTAGAGAGCCAGGCAAGCAATTTCATAACGAGATTTTTTTTGGTGATAGCATTTCGACTTATTATCAAACAAAGTTAGAAACTCCCTTTTTTAAACATTATTTAAAAGGAGACGCTAAAGTTGATGCAGGTTTACCAGAAGCAACCATGTTTGACACCGGGAAAATGGAATGGAAAGAATTCTCTGTTTATCCACCAAACAACACCCAGAAACTGTCTCTTTACTTAGCAGATGGAACATTAAGAAATCAGTCATCAAAAAATATTTCGGAATATTACAGTGATCCAAATAATCCTGTGTTGAGTTCAGCAAATTTGAAAGATTTTAATGGGTTTACTCCCCGAAATTACATGAGTGAGGATCAAAGATTTGCAGAAGGCCGTCCTGATGTATTAACTTTTACAACAGAATTATTAACCGAGGAGCTCACCCTAACTGGAGAGATCTTAGCCAAGTTAAATATTTCCTCGACTTCTACAGATGCTGATTTTGTAGTAAAATTAATTGACATATATCCTGAAGATTTCGTCCCGAAAGAAAAAAAAGAAGGAATAGTTTACGGAAATTACCATCAAATGGTAAGAAGTGAAATTATGCCTGCAAGATTTAGAAATTCAAGAGAAAAGGGGGAAGCACTGGTTCCAAATCAAAAAACTTCCGTTGCTGTTAAATTACAAGATGTTCTTCACACTTTCAAAAAAGGCCATAAGATCCAAATTCAAATCGCCAGTTCTTGGTTTCCTCTGTTTGCAATAAATCCGCAAAAATTTATGGAAAATCCAAACTTTGCTACTAAAGATGATTACACCAAAGCGTTTATCAAGATTTTTGGTGATAGCTCCATTGAAGTGAATGTCCTAAAATAATATAAAAAGTCTCAATTAAAAAGTTAATACTTCGTTTAGCAGTATTTCTTCAATAACATTTGGGTAGTTTACTTTAATATCAAAATCAGTAGCTACCCATTTCATGATATCCTCATCGTTCAATGTCTTAGAGTTAGGTATTCCTAATTGGTCTAGAGCACAAGCATTACATTCCTGTTCATATTGATTGCGGATCGGAATCACAAATAACTTCTTTTCCATAAATAGCGCCTCAGCCGGAGTTTCGAAACCAGCACTGCATAAGATTCCTTCGCAATTTTCAAAATATTCTAAATATCTAATTTCATCGATAGGAAAAATCTCCACATTCCCTTCTTTCAGATGTAAACTGTTGTTTTTTGTAAACACTTTCCATTCCACGGGAATTTTTTTTAAAACGTGCATGATGTTTTCATTCGAAAAACTTGGTAAATAAACCATATAATATCCTCTCTTAGTGGGATAGAGATCTCTTATTTTTCCCCTAATGACAGGCTTTTTTATCTGAACATGATAATTTTCAAAATGAAAACCGATTTTTCGAACGCAAGGAACGTAATTATTCAACACAAGTTCACCAAGAAAATTTTTAGTCTTGGGTTTAGGTGTTTCTTTAAAGCCGAAAGATGCCTGATGACTTAATTCAATAATTGGGACTGAATTAAACCTCGAGGCCCAACCTGTCAAAGGTTCAAAATCATTAATGATTAAATCATATTGCGAAAGATCAATATCCATTATATTTTTTGCAGCTTCAAAAAAATTGTTTTCCAAAAAAGTTTTGCGGTATGATAAACCACCCGCTTTGTTGTAAAGCAATGATACTCCTTTATACTTAAAATCAACAGTAAAGTTAGATTTCAGTTGAGATTGGTGACCACTGATCAAAGTGTCAACTTGCACATGTTTTTTAAGAATAGGAACAATTTCCTGTGCTCTGGCGACATGTCCATTTCCTGTGCCCTGGAATGCATATAAAACTTTCATTATGAAAAATTTGTTACAATTTTCATCAGCTCTATTTGACTAATTTCCGGAAACTCTGTAGATACGTCCTCTTTTAATAAATGCTTATGCTCCTCATAGTAGAAAATGCTCCATTTCTTCTGGTGGTACTCCAATGCCGATAAATTCTCAACCCAATCACCAGAGTTAAGGTATACACAAGATCCTTTCTTGGTAACAACTTCTCTAATCTGCGGTTGATGAATATGACCACAAACGACATAATTGTAACCGTTATCAATCGCCAGTTCTGCCGCAGTTAATTCAAAATCTCCGATAAACTTCACTGCATTCTTAACGCTATTCTTAATTTTTTTAGAAAAGGAATACTTTTCTCTACCCATTTTAACCAATAACCAATTCGTCAGATTATTGATCATAATTAGAAGATCATATCCTTTTCCACCAAGTTTAGCAATCCACTTCGAATGTTGGACGGATGCATCAAATACGTCACCATGAAAGATCCAGGTCTTCTTGTTATCAAGATTAAGACAGATCTTATTGCAGACCTGAAGATTACCTATTTCAAAATCGGTAAACTTTCGAAACATTTCATCATGATTCCCTGTTATATAATAAATATCTGTTTCTGTACTCGCAAAAGAAAGGATCTTCCTTATTATTTTCAGATGTGATTTGGGAAAATAGGATTTTTTAAAATTCCAAATGTCGAAGATATCGCCATTTAGAATTAAAGTTTTAGGCTCAATTGAATTGAGATACTGCAATAACTCTTTTGCCTTACACCCGTAAGTTCCCAGGTGAACATCAGAGATAACTACCAAATCAACGTTTCTTTTCATAGTTTACTGCAAAGAAAGCATTTCTATGTAAACTATTTATTAACGTTATATGATGATTTAAATAAGTTCCAGCAGCTCTTCTGTAATCTCCATATTATGGTAAACATTCTGAACATCATCATCTTCTTCAAATCGATCCAGCATCTTCATATTACTTTTGAACTGATCAGCCGTAACTTCTTTTGTATTATTGGGAATCCTCTGTACTTCGGCACTTTTAGGCTCAATACCAAGTTCTTCCAACTTATGTGAAAGTGTTCCAAAATCTTCGAAAGCGGTCGTAATAAAAACCTCTACTTCATCATGATCGATATCTTCTGCACCACCATCTATCATTTCCATTTCAAAATCATCCCAATCAAGTTTGATAAGAGATTTATCTAGTGAGAAAATTCCTTTTCTATCAAAGATAAAAGCAAGTTCCCCATTTTTACCGAGGTTACCATCAAATTTATTAAAAATTGCACGTACGTTGGCTACCGTTCTTGTGGGATTATTTGTAGTACACTCTACAAAAAATGCAACCCCGCCTTGTCCATAACCTTCGTAGGTGATTTCTTCGTAATGTTCTGCATCAACACCGCTCGCCTTTTTAATTGCACGCTCGACGTTATCTTTGGGCATATTGGCTCCCTTTGCGTTCTGGATACATCTTCTTAAACCTGGATTTGTATCAGGATCTGGTCCACCTGACTTAACAGCAAGTGCTATATCCTTACCAATTTTTGAAAATGTTTTAGCCATTTTATCCCATCTGGCCATTTTAGAAGCTTTTCTATATTCAAATGCTCTTCCCATATATACTGTGAATTAATAAGTACAAAAATACAAATTTGTTAACAAAAAAACACCCTCAAATTGAGGGTGTTTAAATATTCAGAATAATAATTAATTAATTATTTTCTTTTTTTAGTTGTTGTTTTTTTAGCAGCTTTTTTAACTTCAACGTCGTGCTTTTTGAAAGTAGCCCATTCTGTTGCGTCTTCAATAGCTCTTACTACAACTTTTCTATCTTGTTGTCTTTCTGAGTTAGAAGCAGTTTCTGGAACTACAGCTTTCGCTTCTCCAACTCCGATTGATTTAAGTGCAGTAGCATCAACACCTCTTGAATCTAAAGCAGTAACTACAGCAGCAGCTCTTCTTCTAGATAAGTCTAAGTTATAAGCCTCAGCACCTTTTTTATCAGTTTGACCTTCTAGTAAGTAATTACCTCCGTCAGTTTTGATAAGCGTTGCAGCAGCGTCTAATCTTGCACCTGATTCAGCAGTGATTGTAGATTTGTCGAAATCGAAATAAATATTTTTCAATTCTCCTTCTACTTCAGTAGCAGTAACAGATTTAGGTTTAGGACAACCATTGTATTGAGCAAGACCGAAAACGGTAGGACAAGCATCATCTTTGTCTAATACTCCGTCTCCGTCAGTATCTGGCCAAGGACAACCATTGTTTTCAGCTGGACCTGCAACATCTACACAAGCATCGTCTTTATCAACAACACCGTCTCCGTCAGTATCTGGCCAAGGACATCCGTTGTTTTCAACTGGACCTGCAACATCTGGACATTGATCATCAATGTCAGGAATTCCGTCTCCATCAGTATCTGGACAACCTTGGAATTCTGCTAAACCTGGAGTATCTGGACATCTGTCATCTTTATCTAAGATTCCATCTTTATCTTTGTCAGTATTTCCAAATCTAAATAATAATGAAGCAGATGCTTGCCAAAAGTTAGCAGCTGTTGATTTATCAGTTGGCGTAGATACGTAATCACCTTGAATACCTAAACCGAAGTTTTTAGTAATCCAGAAATTAGATCCTAGACCTGTTGCTAAAGCAAAGTGGTCAGCACCAATGTTTGTACCATCAGATTTCACTGCGTTAGCTTGACCTGTATAATCATGTCTCAAGTAGTTTGCACCAACTCTTACATATGGATCAAACCAAGATTCTTCATTCCAAAATCCATTGGCTTTCAATTGAAGACCTAAACCAGTCATTAGGAAAAATTCTTTTCCCATACCTAATTTTTTGTTATCAACATTCCCTACGGAAGTTTGCCAGTCTAGAACTAAAAACTTGCTTAAGTTTCTAGCAACTGTTAATTTTGAAAGTGGAGGTGTAATTGTAAAATTGTTAATGTTGTACAATTGACCTTGATCAGTTCCACCGACAGCTGTTGAGAGTACATTCCCAGCATTACCTCCACCGGCAACGTGATTTACTCCATGAGCACCAACACCGATTAACCACGGGTTGCTGGTAGTCTGAGCGAAAACAGTAGAGCCTATAGTAAGAGCTAATACTGAAATTCCTAATTTTAGATTTTTCATAGAATTAAATGATTAAATAATTGATAATGCAAAATAAATATAAATTTTCTTTATAAACAAAGATTTGTCTTCTTTTTTTAACTTTTCTTTAATATTCTGTCGAGATTTCGTTTGTTTTCTCTGTCTTTGATACCCTCCCTTTTATCGAAAAGTTTTTTACCTCTACCGAGTGCAATAAGGATTTTTGCTTTCCCCTTTTCATTAATATATAACTTTAAAGGAATGATTGTATTCCCAACATCTTTGAGTTTTTTTTCAAACTTCTGCAATTCTCTTTTGTGCAACAACAATTTCCGTTCCCTTTTTGTTTTGTGATTATAAAAAGTTCCTAATTTATACTCATCAATCATCATATTGATAATATATAACTCCCCATCAATAAACTGGCAAAAGGATTCGGTGATGCTTGCTTTAGAAGACCTCAATGATTTAATCTCTGTGCCGGTAAGTACCATGCCTGCTTCGATCTCTTCTGAAATTTCATATTCAAAACGAGCTCGTTTATTAAAAATTGCGATTGATTTTTCAATCTTCATAATCTTTGGATTTAAATAATTTCGGAAATGTTAAATATTATATAATTTTAACAAGACACTTTAAAATTTTGGGAGTAGAAATTTGGAAAAAGCAACCAATCGGTAAATCTAGGTCGATTTAATAGATACTCGTAAACCCAATTTCTTTTCGTAATTTTGCATCAAATTTACAAAACTATATGTTAACAGTATCTAATTTATCTTTACAATTCGGAAAAAGAGTACTTTTTGACGAGGTAAATATCATGTTTAGCAAAGGAAATTGCTACGGAATTATTGGCGCCAATGGTGCAGGTAAATCTACCTTTCTAAAAATATTAACGGGTCAGCAAGATCCTACCAGCGGATCCGTATCCTTGGAACCTGGAAAAAGAATGTCAGTATTAGAGCAAGATCACTTTGCCTACGATAATTTTACCGTGCTAGAAACTGTATTAAGAGGTAATCAAAAGCTTTTTGAAATAAAAACTGAAATGGATAACCTTTATGCAAAAGAAGATTTCTCTGATGCAGACGGTATTAAAGCAGGAGAATTAGGCGTTCTTTATGATGAAATGGGAGGCTGGAACTCTGAATCGGATGCGATGACGATGCTTTCTAACGTAGGCATCAAAGATGAAATGCATTACCAGATGATGAGCGAGTTAGAAAATCAAAATAAAGTAAAAGCACTTTTAGCACAGGCTCTATTTGGTAATCCAGATGTTTTAATTCTTGATGAACCTACCAATGACCTGGACATTGAGACGATCGCTTGGTTAGAAGATTTCTTATCTACTTACGAAAACACCGTAATTGTTGTTTCGCATGACCGTCACTTCCTTGATACCGTTTGTACCCATATTGGAGATTTAGATTATGCAAAATTAAATCTTTATACAGGGAATTATTCTTTTTGGTATCAGGCATCTCAACTTGCGACAAGACAAAGACAACAGGCTAATAAAAAGGCAGAAGACAAGAAAAAAGAACTACAGGATTTTATCGCACGATTTTCCTCCAACGTGGCGAAAGCAAAACAGGCAACTGCACGTAAAAAAATGATCGATAAGCTGAATATCGAAGATATTAAACCATCTTCCAGACGTTATCCGGCAATTATTTTTGATACGGAACGTGAAGCAGGTGACCAAATTCTTGAAATTAAAGGATTAGAAAAAACAAAAGATGGGGAATTGCTTTTCTCAAAAATTGACTTAAATTTAAAGAAAGGAGATAAAGTAGCGATTATTTCTAAAAACTCTTTGGCGATTACAGAATTCTTTCAAATCTTAAGCGGTAACGTTGAAGCTGATAAAGGAGAATTCAATTGGGGAATTACAACCAATCAATCTTACATGCCTTTGGATAATGCGAGTTTCTTTCAGGAAAATATCAGTTTAGTAGATTGGCTAAGACAGTTTACAAAAAATGATGAAGAACGTCACGAAGAATATATGCGAGGTTTTCTGGGGAAAATGCTATTCTCTGGTGATGAAGCACTTAAGTCCTGCACCGTCCTTTCAGGAGGTGAGAAGATGCGTTGCATGTTTAGCCGCATGATGTTGCAAAGAGCCAATGTTCTATTATTGGACGAACCTACCAATCATCTGGATCTAGAAAGTATTACCACTTTAAATAATTCCTTAGTGAATTTTAAAGGAAATATTTTACTTTCTTCTCATGACCACGAAATGTTGCAAACAGTATGTAACCGTGTTGTGGAATTGACGCCGAAAGGAATTATCGATCGCGAAATGACGTACGATGAATATTTAGAAGACAAAAAAGTAAAAGAATTACAACAGCAAATGTATTCTTAGAATTAGTCACCTATTTTAATAAAGAAAAAGCCGTTCAAATTACTGAACGGCTTTTTCTTTACTATAACTAGAACAATGCTCCTTTTAAATATGGGCAAGGTTATTAATAACGGACTTCATTATACAATGAACAAACGCGCAATCGCTGAAGCATCGTCTCCTGATAGTATTTCATCAAAAGAGGCGGATCCTGCTGGCGCACCAAATAATGAAGAGGTATTAAAACCAGCTTGCATAATGTTTTCCTCACCAGCATAAACCGCGTCAGTCTCGGCTGGCATTCTACCTCCATCTTTTAACTCTATCCATCCTTTATTCGCGCGCATTCTACGAACTTGGGAAGCGTGTCTTGCCTCTACAGAATGAATTTGTAATGCCGCTTGCAACACCCCTTTATTAGAAGCTACATTTCCAGCCTGCCCTTTGTATGCTCTTACTCCCGTGTCTTCAAAAGCTTGCGCTAAAATCATAAATTGCTGATAGTCATCAAACGGTTGAAAAGTACCACCGACGGTAAAATCAAATGTTGGTTTGGATCCAGGACTGGTCCCCAATGAACTTAAAGTCGCTTTTAGAAATGCAACATGAGCCGTTTCATGTTTGCTGATCTGTTGAAAAACAACTTTATCGCCAGCGGGAATTAATCCTGATTTTGCCAATCCTGTTCTATAATATTCATCTTCAAGATACTCTAAAGTTAATGCTAACTGCAAAGCACCAATTAAATCAGAAGCTGCAGAAACAGAATCTTTTGTGGTTTCCGCTTTTGCAGATGTCGCCATAAACGATCCTAATCCAAGCGGAATACTAGCAATTGCAGCTTTCCTGCCGAAATTGGCAATATCTGAAAGTCCTTCGGAACGGGAAGTCATTTTAGTGAAAAACTGATCATCTGACAGTTTATCTAATATATTAAGTAAGTTCATAATAATTTCTTTTTTTTAATTAATAATTTAAAAACGTCGCGATTAACCGATCCCCTGTTCTTTCCAAGTGAAAGGCGTCTTGATAAATCCGCCGGCAATTTTCACAATATCTTTTGGGTCTTTAGCCAAATCAAGTCCATTAACATCGATTACATCGTCACCAGAAAAATCACCCGATCCTGGATTAATTATATTTCTGATTGCAGAGGCGTGTCTTGCCTCAACAGAAACTATTTTTCCTGCGATAACTAAATAATCCAGGTTACTAATATATTTACCAGCACCATTGTATGCTGCAACTCCAGTATCTTCCAATGCTTTGGATGTTGCTAAAATAGAGTCTCTACTGTTAAAATCTACTCCATCATATTTAAATTCGAGCTTTGGTAAAATACTGCTCGTAGCACCGCTAATTGCAGCTTTGAAAAAGTCTCGGTGTATTACTTCATGATGATAGATATCGGTGAATAGTTGTCTTTCTTCATCGTTAATTCCTCTATAAAAATTATTGACTACTTTGGTATAAAAGTCTGCCTCTAACTGCTCTAATGCGTAGGCATAATTAAGAATCCCTAAATCTCCTTTCCCTAAATCGAAAACATCATCCATCGGAAATTGGTAATCATCTTCTCTACATCCTGCGATGGTAAGGCCGGCAACCATTAGACCTACGCCCCCTAACTTTAAGAAGTTTCTTCTGCTCGTATCCAAGGTTGCACCTTTATTGGACACATGTACTGTTTTTTCCATACTATTTTATTTGTTGATTAATAAGGTTCTATTAATAACTACGACGTAGAATAAAATTTAGATTTAGAAATTGATAATTAATTTTACAAAATACATAACCTACTGATTATCAGTGTTGAAAATTATTTTTTATTTTATGATTATTTAATAATTATCATAAATAAATTCAGTTTCCATAATAAAAAGCTAATTCTATTAATAATATTAACCGGAAAAAATCAAACTTTTACATTTGACCTATTTTTGATTTTCTGCACCTGTTCAACAAGTTATGAGCTCACAAATTTTTCCTATTTTTGTAACATTATGAGTCAAAAATGGATTTACAAAGCCGCACCAGATGAGGATACCGTGGACGCAATAAGCTCCTCCCTGGGTTTTGGAACATTTGAATCCAAAATTTTAGTCCTTCGTGGTATTGATAATTACCAAAAAGCCCGCGAGTTCTTTAAACCAAACCTCAACGATATTCACAATCCTTTTTTAATGAAGGATATGCAACTTGCCGTAGATCGAATCGCAACAGCGATCGAAAATGGCGAAAAAATCATGGTATATGGTGATTATGATGTTGATGGAACTACTGCTGTTGCCCTAGTTTACTTGTATCTCAGCAAAATCGTTGAAAGAAAATATTTAGAATACTATATCCCTGATAGAAATATTGAAGGATACGGAATTTCGGAGGAAGGGATTGATTACGCAAGCAAAAATGGATATTCCGTGATTATTGCGCTCGATTGCGGTATTAAAGCATTAGATAAAATTGAGTACGCGAAAAAATTTGGAGTTGACTTTATTATATGTGATCATCATTTACCTGGTGAAGAAATACCGGCAGCGGTTGCAGTTCTGGATCCTAAGCGAAAAGACTGCCGCTATCCATTTAAAGAACTTTCTGGTTGTGGCGTAGGCTTTAAGCTTTGTCAAGGCCTAAACACCATCTATAAAATACCGGAAGCGGAACTTTTCGAATTAACGGATCTACTCGCAATTTCTATTGCGGCCGATATTGTGTCGATGAGCGGTGAAAATCGAGTTTTAGCAAAACAAGGTTTAAAAGTATTACGAAAAACTCGAAATCTCGGTTTAAGAATGCTCATTCCAGAAGATAAATTAGCCACTTTCGAAATCTCAAATATTGTTTTTGAAATTGCACCTAAGATAAACGCTGCCGGTCGCATTTCTCAAGGAAAGGCTGCGGTAGAATTAATGGTTTCTGATAACCTTAAACATGCTCATCAAATCGTAAACGACATCATAAACCTTAACGATTCCAGACGAGAAATGGATATGAGTAGTACCACAGAAGCCTTATTACAGGTAGAAACCACTGGACAACTCAAGAACTTCAGTACGGTAGTTTATGGTCCAAACTGGAATAAAGGAGTTATCGGGATTGTTGCTTCTCGTTTAATTGAAACCTATTATAAACCGACGCTCGTTTTCGCAGATGGTAACAATGGTGAAATCGTTGCTTCTGCAAGATCGGTCGCTGATTTTGATGTTCACCATGCTTTAGAAATGTGCTCTGATCTGTTTTTGAAATTTGGTGGTCATCCCGCAGCAGCAGGATTATCTATGGAAAAAGATAAATTTGAATTATTCAAAGAAAAGTTTGAAAAAGTAGTTGCTGCAAAAATTCAGGAACATCAGATCGAGCCAAGCATAACGATAGATTCTGTAGTTGAGATTGATGATCTGAATAAAGATTTCTTTAATTTTCATCGCAAATTGGCGCCTTTCGGTCCCGATAATATGAAACCTGTGCTAGTATTGAAGAATGTAAAAGTTGCAGGATATGTGAAAATTATGGGAAAAGACAATAGCCATCTTAAGTTTTTTATCCGCCAGGAATCAACTGGCAAAAACATTGAATGCATTGGTTTTAAACTAGGTAAGTATGCAGATGACTTTCGACAAAAACGTTTTGATATCGCCTTTACCGCTGAAGAAAATCATTGGAAAGGCAATGTAACTTACTTCTTAAGTATACGCGATGTAAAGTTTAATAATATGGAGGCATAAATATTACAAAACTTTATGTTTCTCAAATTCCTTTTCCCGATCAAAAAGATATCGGTAGGTTGCCAATTTTCTAGAAACTGAAGTTTCTAAATTTTTCGCAATTTTTATCATCTTCGGATTAAAATCACCGATCCACTGCATTTCATAATCTTCAAAATCAGTAGTCTCTTTGAAATGCTTGGTCCCTTCCCAGATTAAAAATCCATCGATTCCTTTACGTTGCCATTCGGGGACAATCCCAAAAACCAACCCAACCATTTTTCTGTTCTTTCGAAACTTTTTAATGATTAGAAAAGCAATTTTCTGCAAAATACCAAACTTACCGTTAAAGAATTTAAACCATTGATTTAAATCGGGAATATTCATCCAAAAAGCAATTGGTTTTTCATTTTCATAAACGAACCATGATATATGCTCATTAATAACAGGCTTCAAATTATTAAATAATTTTAGAGTTTGGGTAGTGGTAAATTGTTTTCCTTCACCATGGCTTGCCCATGCTTTATTGTAAACCTCTGCGAAATCCTCCGCAAATTTGTTTAAATACTTAATTTTTAATGGCTTTGCAGTAATGTTTTCATTTTTAGAAATCCGCTCGTGCATATCCATAAAATTCTGAGCCACAGGATCATGAATTTTCCTACCAAAACACAATTGGTTGAAAAAGATTTCAAAACCATAGTTTTCAAAAAGGTTTTTATAATAAGGCGGATTATAATTCATAGCGTATAAAGGTTCAGAAAAACCTTCAATCAGCAAGCCCCAAAACTGATCTCGCTCTCCAAAATTAATGGGTCCATCCATGGCCTCCATACCTTTTTGCTGAAGCCAATCTTTACAGAAATCAAATATAAAATCTGCGACTTTCTGATCATCAATACAATCAAAAAAACCAATTCCCCCAGTGAGTTGGCTCTGCTTGTACTTTTTATTAATAAAAACGGCAATTTTTCCAACAGTTTCTCCTTTTTCATTCTTAAAGAGATACCTCTCACATTCACCCAATTTGAAAAACTTGTTCTTTTTCGGGTCAAAAATCTTTTCAATATCCTGATCTAATGGTCGAATGTAATTTTTATCCTTGGAGAACAAACGTGCTGGAAAGTTTAAAAACTCTCTTTTACCCTCTTTCGTATCCACTTTTAATTGCACCATATTCAAAAATAATAAAGATTTCCTGCATACAATAGATTATTTTTTAAATTTTTCAGTATTTTTAGGGAAATAATATTTTTGTGAAAAAAACGCTTGCCATCTTTGCCCACCCCTATTTCGAATACTCTTCAACAAATTTAGAGTTGATCAAAGCGTATAGCACTTCGGATGATTTGATTTTTAAAGATTTATACGAAGAATATCCTGATTTTCACATTTTGACGTTCCGCGAACGGAAAAGAATCAAAGAATTTGAGCGGTTGGTTTTTCATTTTCCGCTTATTTGGTTTGGACTTCCTCCCTTATTGAAACTTTGGATTGATGAAGTTTTTGATATGAGCTGGAAAGCAGAAAGTAAGCATCCTTTAAATAATAAAGATGCCATTATCATTGTGACTATTGGCGCGAGCGCAGAAAATTATCAGAAAGACGGCCTTTACCATACTACGATCAAGGAGTTGATGAAAACACTTATGCTCTCTCTAGAAGTAAACGGCATTGAAATTAAAGAAATTATAGCAGTCTATGAAGCAGATGATCTGGAGGAGGATCAATTAAAAGAAATTACCGCTAAAATTATAAAAAGCTTAAATACATAATGGCTGAAGCATCATTGGCACAAACTGCCTTAATATTTTTGGGAGCTGCAATTATTATGGTTCCACTGGTTCGTAAACTGGGCTTAAGCTCGGTGATCGGATTTATTTTGGGTGGAATAATCATCGGCCCCTTTGGATTAAAACTTACTGGAAATGATTCCAAAGATATTATGGACGCCACAGAATTTGGTGTTATTATGTTGCTTTTTTTGGTGGGATTAGAAATTGAACCGAAAAAATTCTGGGTTATCAGGAAAAAAATTATTGGAATGGGTCTTGGGCAAATGGCTTTCACGATATCCATACTCTTTCTAATTTTTTATTGGGCCGGTTGGCGTACAGACAAAGCGCTGGTTGCAGCTTTATGTTTTGGAATGTCCTCTACAGCGATTGTTTTGCAAACCCTAAAAGAAAAAAACATTTTCCGAACAGAAGTTGGCGAGGCTTCTTTCTCTATTCTACTCTTTCAGGATATTGCAGTGATTCCGATATTAGCATTATTACCGGTTATTGCACAGCAATCAGAGAAAAATGAGAATCAAATCCTTTTGCAGTTGCTACCCGATTGGCTGCAGCCATTTTCTATTATTTTAGGTATTGCAGCATTGATTATTTTGGGTCGCTATATTTTCGTTCCTTTTTTAAGATACGTTTCGAGATCAGGAATGAATGAACTGTTGACTGCTTCTTCTCTTTTTTTGGTGATTGGAGTTTCTGAATTAATGAATTCTGTTGGTCTCAGTGCAGCTTTAGGCGCTTTTATTGCAGGCGTTATGTTGGCAACAAGCGAATTTCGTCATGAGCTGGAAAGTCAAATCGATCCCTTCAAAGGGTTGCTTTTAGCAGTCTTCTTTGTTAGTGTAGGCGCCACAATTAACTTTTTCGTCATCATGGAAGACCCCATGTTTATTTTTACGACCACCGTAGTAGTACTGATTGTAAAATTTGGTGTTTTAATGGGTGTTGGAAAGTTCTTTAAATTAAAACTACATCAGAATTTCTTAGTAGCATTTGGGCTTGCGCAGATTGGCGAATTTGCTTTTGTACTTATCAACTATTCAACTAACCTCTACTTACTGGATCCAAAATTAAATGCACAATTAATGGCCATAACTGCGATTACGATGTGTGTCACACCAATCCTTCTTATTATTAATGAAAAATTTATTGAGCCCAGGACTCACAACATAAAAAAAGAACCTGAGGAACTGGACACACCAATCAAAATGCAAAAAATAATCATCGTTGGTTTTGGGCATTTTGGAAGTACGGTAGGACGATTACTGCGTGTGAATGGAATCACTGCGACCGTCTTGGACAATGATCCTGAACGGGTTAATTTATTAAGATCGAATGGATTTAAAGTTTACTTCGGTGACGCTGCAAAACCTGGGATTCTCCGCTCCGCAGGCGCAGAGACTGCAGATTTACTCATCTTATGTTTAGACAGTCCAGAAAAAAATAAATTTATATTGGAATACGCCAGAGAAAACTTCCCTCAGATGAAAATTTTCGTAAGAGCGAAAAATCGTTCAGATGCGTATGACTTTATCAACAATGGTGTGGATGACATTTACAGAGAAACCCTCGGAACTGCGGTAAATATGGCTGTTGATATTTTAAAAGCGACGGGAATGAGAGCTTATGCTGCCCGCAGATTAGGACAGCGATTTACAGTAATCGACAAAGCGATGACCAGGAAATTAGCAAAAGAACAGCTGAAAGACAAGGTTACGTTTACCATGAAAGAATATCTGGAAAGAGAAGCAGATTTACTAGCGGAAGACAGCAATTCCTTCGATGAATCACAATGGAACGAATATGAAGAGTACCAAAACTAGAAAATAGATTGAGCTTTCTTTTCCAGCTTAACACACTATTTAGAACTTAAACTTGAAATCGCTAGAAAGTAACCCTTCATTCCAAACCCACTTATCACCCCATCTGTATTTACTGCGGTAACAGACTTTTGGCGGAATTCTTCTCTTTTGTAAATATTACTAATATGAACTTCAATCTTTGGTTTAGAAATATTTTTCAGGCAATCAGCAATCGCATAAGAATAATGAGTAAAAGCACCCGGATTAATGATCAAGGCATCAAAATCATTTTTTTGAAGCCGATTTATAAGCTCCCCTTCGACATTTGACTGATCAGAGAAAATTTCATGCTGAGGAAATTCTGTCCTCAAATTTATTACGTAATCATCCATTGAAACAGTTCCGTAAATTTCGGGTTCACGCGTTCCAAGTAAATTTAGATTAGGTCCATTAAGAATTAGAATTTTCATGCTCAAATTTTTACAAATATATGGCTTTAGTTAAAAAAAGCTTTAAAATAGAATCCAATATCCTACATCTTTTGCAAAATTTGATTTTTTATAGCAAAACCATTGTTTCCACCAAAACGTTTCCGGAAATGTAGTCTGAAAAATTAAACCTTTGTACTTATTGCAATTTAACTCTCTTTTTACAAAGAAATAATAGTTTAATATAAACAATATTAGAATTATTAAGTTGTTCTTTTATAAAGCAATGTCTTTCTTTTCATTAGTAGATTTTAGGAATAAAAATTGATGTGAAATCAATTTGTTTCAAAATACAAGTTTCAGCCTGTTAAAAAATAGTTTTTAAAGACGCTGTAATAAAGAAAATGTATTTTTGCATTACTGTCAAATTCTAATTTACCCTTGTGAATATTTATAAAAAGATTTTAAAATATACTGGAATCTTCATCGCATCATTATTGGTGTTGGTGATTGTTTTGGTTTTAAGTTTACAATTGCCATCTGTCCAGAATTTTGCCAAAGGAAAATTGGTGAATTATCTCGAAAAAAAGATAAAAACCAAAGTGAGTTTAGACCGGGTTTATGTCGGCTTCCCGAATAGTTTGGTGATGGAAAATCTTTATCTGCAAGGTCAGAAAGTCGACACGCTTCTTTTTGCTAGAAAATTAGATGTTGGTTTAAATATTCCAAAACTCCTTAATAACACGGCTGACATTACCTCCGTTGATTTGCAAGGTGTGAAAGCAAATGTCATTCGCAATGAAAATGGCACTTTTAATTTCGATTATATTTTAGATGCTTTTGCTACCAAAGATGAAGAAGAAACGCCGTCGAAACCATTTATTATTTCTTTAGATAAAATCAAATTAAAAGATATCGGTATTTCATTTATCGATAATCAATCCCGAAATGACATCAATCTTTATTTCAAATCTTTTGACACCAGGGTAAAAACCTTCGATCTTGAAAAGAATTCTTACGCCATGAATGACATCAATATGGATGGATTGCGTTTGAAATTGAAACAGGATTTGCTTGAAGAAGTTACCGATAAAGTGGAAAAAAAAGTAGATTCTCTACAAAAACAAAGTCCTTTAAAATTAGGTTTAAATAAAATTAAACTCACCAATTTCAACATCGACTACGGTGATGACAACACCAAGACTTTTGCTAAAGTTATTTTCAAGGAACTCAGCACCAAAATCAGTAAACTCGATTTAGAAAAAAGTGATTTTGGAGTCGAGAATCTTTATCTAAAAGGCGCAGACATTAATGCTAAATTATTTCTGCCGGCTCAAAATGCCAATCCAAAGAAAACGGAAACAACTCCAAATTCCAACGACACCTCATTAGCGCTTTTGCTCAATAAATTAATTCTGGATGATGTAAAAGTTGTTTACGATAATACAGCGATTGCTCCTACCAGAAGTGGGATGGATTTCAATCATCTGAATTTTTCTAAAATGAATCTGGAACTTTCTGATTTCAAAATGAAAGACGGAACTTTTGCAGGTCAGGTAAAATCAGCAGAAATCAAAGAAGGTCGTGGTTTGGATATTCAGAAATTCGAGACTGATTTTGTATTTGAAGACCAACAAGCATATTTGAAAGATTTGTATTTACAAACTTCAAAAACGATTTTACGCGATGAAGTGGTTTTGAATTATAATTCGATTGAACAACTTTCTGCAAATCCTGGAGCTGTAAAAATCACCGCCAATATCCAAAAATCTAAAGTTGGCTTTTCTGATATTTTAATGTTGGTTCCAACCCTTAGAAATACCGCGCCGTTTAATAAATATCCTAATGCTATTTTAAATGTAAATACAAGATTGAAAGGAACGGTGAACGATTTACAAATTCAAAATCTGGAACTTTCAGGAATTGATCAATTAAAAGTACACGCTTCCGGAAACGTGAAAAATGCGATGGATCCTGATCATCTTTATTACGATTTAAATGTTCGGGAACTTTCATCATCAGCGAAAACCATATATAATTTAGTTCCGAAAAATACAATTCCGACGAATATTAGCCTTCCTTCTTATTTTAAAATTGTAGGAAAAGCAAAAGGAACGACTCAAATTGTTAATACCAATTTGAAAATCACTTCCACTTTAGGAAATGCTGGAATTCGGGCGTCTGTTGATATGAAACGAAAGGATCAAGAACGTTACGATCTTATGGCCAACTTGCAAAATCTACAAATCGGCAAGATTATTCAGAATAAAGATTTAGGTTCTATTACCGGACAAATCGCGGTGAAAGGACAAAGTTTCGATCCTAATAAAGCAAATGCTGATATTAAAGGAAATATAAAATCAGTTGCCTACAACGGTTATACTTACCAAAATATGGCACTGACCGGCAAAGTAAATCGCGGTGCTTATGTGATTAACCTCGATTCAAAAGATCCAAATGCCAATTTAAAATTACTGGCTTCAGGTAGTTTTACTGATAAAGATCCATCGATTAAAGTGAACGGAACGATTCGGAAATTAGATTTGAATAAACTCGGTTTCTATGATGACCAAATGATTCTTGCAGGTGATTTAGATGGTGATTTTAGCAGTTTAAATCCTGATGCACCCAACGGTTATTTGACTTTAAAAAACTTTGCCATTTCTGATACGAAAGATGTTTTTCCTTTGCAGGAAGTTTTTCTAAACGCAGTTTCAACCGCAGACAGCAATCGAATTACTTTGAAATCCCAAATTGCAGATATCGACTTACATGGAAAATATAAGTTGACTCAGATTCTAGGTTCACTTCAAAATACCATTAATCAATACTATCAGTATCAAAAACCAGGAACGAAAATCGCGAAAATAGATGCGAATCAATTTTTCACTTTTAATGCAAAAATTAAAGATGATAATCTCCTCAGAAAATTTGTTCCTGAATTAACAGAATTTGAACCCATCACTTTGGTCGGAAATTATGATGCCGACTCTCGAAAGCTAGAAATTAACGGACAAATTCCGCAAGTGACTTATGGTGCCAACAAAATCAGTGGCGGTACTTTATCAATCAACAATTTGAATGATGCTTTAGTTTACGATGTAAAACTGGCGGAGTTTAAAAATGAAAGTATGGCGCTTCAGAAAGTGAGTTTGAATGGCGATGTTAAAGATAACCTTATCACGTACAACGCTTCCACGAAAGATGGAAAAGATACAACTCAATTTTTAGTTGCTGGAAATGTGGAGAAAATCGGTGATTTGACGAAAATCACGTTGAATCCTAATGGTTTAACACTGAACTACGACAATTGGCAAGTTTCGCCAGAGAATTATTTACAAATAAGCAGCGGCGGAATTTTAGCCAACAGTTTTGCAATTTCAAATAACGGAAGTGAAATTCGTGTGCAATCGGAAACCAATGTTCCGAACAGTCCGCTCAATATTGACCTTAAAAATTTCAAAATTGAAACCATTACTGAGCTTATTAAAAAAGATTCGCTTTTGGCAAAAGGAAATATTAATGGAACGGCGCAACTTCGGGATTTGAAAAACAATATGACGTTTACCTCGGATATTGATGTGACCGATCTATTTGTTTACGGCAGTCCGGTTGGGAATTTAGATATAAAAGCAAGTAATCAAAGTGCAGATTTAATTCGTGCAGACATCGCACTTTCTGGTTTTGACAATGATGTGAAATTGGGCGGAACATTCAATACTAAATCAAGTGGTTTGGATATGAACCTCAACATGAAGCAACTTCAAATGAAAACGGTTCAAGGATTATCTATGAATGCCATCGAAAATGCAGAAGGCTTTCTCTCCGGAAATTTGAAAATTAGCGGAAAAACTGATGCGCCAAATGTTTTGGGTGGAATTAAATTTAATGATGTAGGTTTAGGAATAACTCAATTAGGAAGCAGCTTTAAACATATCAATGATGAAATAAGATTTACCAACCGTGGAATCGATTTCAATGATTTTAAAATTAAAGATGAATCCGGAAATGCGATTGTGATTGACGGATCGGTACTTACCAAAACGTATAAAGATTTCGCCTTTAACTTAGATGTGAATGCGAAAAATTTCAAAGTCGTAGATTCTGAAAAAGAGAATGACAAAATAATGTACGGTGTTTTGGCGATTGATGCAGACCTGAAAATTCGCGGAGATTTAGATTTACCACAAGTTGATGGAAATTTAGCTGTAACCGATAAAACAGATTTTACATTTGTTTTACCGCAATCTTCACCTTCTTTAGAGGATAGAGAAGGAATTGTAGAATTTATCGATCAAGATCAAATTGCGCTACAGAAAACCGTAAAAGCAGATTCATTGACAGACCAAAGCCAGATTAAAGGAATGGATGTTAACGTGAATATTGAAGTAAATAAAGAAGCAAAAATTTCTTTAATTATCGATAAAGCCAACGGCGATTTTGTAAAACTTCAAGGAGAAGCACAATTAACAGGTGGAATTGATCCATCGGGAAAAACAACTTTAGTCGGAGTTTATCAGGTTGAAAAAGGAGCTTATGAAATGTCGGTGAGTTTACTAAAAAGAAAATTTGAGATTGAAAAAGGAAGTACGATCACCTGGACTGGCGAACCGATGACAGCGAATTTAGATATTACGGCAGTTTATAAAACCGATGCGGCGCCACTCGATTTATTGCAGCAACAATTAACGGGCGTTTCTGGAAATCAGTTGAATCAATACAAACAAAGAATTCCTTTCAACACTTTATTAATGATGAAAGGCGAACTGATGAAGCCGATTATTACATTCGACATTACGACTTCCAAGGAAAACAATTCTGTATCGGCAGAAGTCATCGATAATACAACGGCCAAGCTCGATCAACTGCGACGGGACGAATCTGAAATGAACAAACAGGTTTTTGCTTTGTTATTGCTAAACAGATTTATTGGCGAAAATCCTTTCCAAAGTGAAACTGGATTATCTGCTTCTACTTTGGCGAAACAATCTGTGAGTCGAATTTTATCAGAACAATTGAATAATCTGGCAAAAGACTTAATCGGTGGCGTTGAACTCAATTTCGACTTAGAATCAACTGAAGATTATTCGACTGGAAATAAAAATGAAAGAACTGATTTGAATATTGGTTTGAGTAAAAGATTATTCGATGACCGTTTAAAAGTGACGGTTGGAAATAATTTTGCCTTGGAAGGAGATGCTCGTGAAAAGGAGCAGATGACCAATATTGCTGGCGATATTACTTTGGATTACAGTTTGTCAAAAGACGGCAGATATATGTTGCGTGCTTATCGTAAAAATGATTATCAGGTTGCACTGCAAGGTCAGATTATCGAAACCGGAATTGGATTCATTATCACTTTGGATTACGATAAATTCCGGGAGATTTTTGAAAAATCAAAAAAGAATAAAGAAATTAGAAAACAAAATACGTCTTCAAAATAATGATAAAATTGAAAACATACTCCTTTAAAATAGCAACACTATTATCTTTTGCGATTGTAATTTCGTCTTGTAGCAATACCAAGTTCCTACAAGAAAATCAGATGCTTTACACTGGTGCAAAAATTAATATTAAAAATGATACGCTTTCGAAAAAAGAGAAATCTAATTTAAAAGAAGCACTTCAAGATCAATTAAGGCCAAAACCAAACTCTTCTTTTTTAGGATTAAGACCTCGACTTTATATTTATAATATTACCAAAGAACCAAAAAAGCAAAAAGGACTTCGCTATTGGCTGAAATATAAAATTGGTGAAAAACCGGTTTTATTAGGTGACGTAGATCGGGAATTTAATAAAAAGATTATCGTTAATTATTCTGAGAACAAAGGTTTCTTTAATGCTAAAGCGTCATCTGACACGATTGCTAAAAATAAAAAAGCGCAAGTCATCTACAAAGTGCGACCTGGAGCAAGATATTTAATTAGTCAAGTAAATTTCCCTGAAGATTCAACCGTTATCAATTCTGAGATTCAATCGATTAAAGACAAAACCTTCTTAAAAGTTGGAAGTCATTTTGATTTAGATGTGATAAAAGCCGAAAGACAAAGAATTGATGAACACTTAAAAAATCGAGGTTTCTATTATTTCAGTCCTGATAATATTATTGTTCAAGCGGACAGTACGGTAATGAAAGAACCAAAAGTTGAACTTTTCGTCAAACTGAAAAAGAACACGCCAGAAATTGCAAAAGATCAATTTACTATTAATAAAACCATCGTTTTTGCAGATTATAATATTGATGATGTGAAACTGGGAAAATACGGTGTTCCCTACAAAACGGATTCGGTGAAGGTCTACAATGATCTCTATATCATCGATCCGGAAAATAAATTTAAACCAAAGATCTTTGACCGAACACTTTACTTTAATCGTGGAGATCTTTACAACAGAAAAGACCATAATTTATCATTGAACAGACTTATCAGTTTGGGTGTTTTTAAATTTGTAAAAAACGAATTCGTAGTTTCAGATTCTTTGAACCACAAATTTGATGCATATTATCTTTTAACGCCAAGACCATTTCAATCTCTACGTTTGGAAACTTTAGGAAAAACCAATTCAGCGAACTATACTGGTGGAGAAGTCAACCTCAACTGGACCAACCGAAATTTCTTCCGCGGTGCAGAACAATTGAAAGGCTCAATTTATGGCGCGACCGATATTCAAGTTGGTGGTCCAAAAGATGCGAATAATATTATCCGTTTTGGAGCCAATGCCCAACTTTCAATTCCAAGAATTGTGGCGCCGTTCAAATTTCATTCTTCAAGCGCCTATGTTCCAAGAACCAACGTTAATCTTGGATATGAATATTTGAGCCGAACCAAATTATACACGTTGCATAATTTCAATACTTCTTTCGGCTATGTTTGGAAGGAAAATGAGCGCAAAGAACACGATTTAAAAGTAATTGAGGTGACTTTGGTTAAACCTCAAAATGTAAGTGATGAATATTTAGAACAAATCACGGGAAATGTTGACAAGGGTATTGAAGCAAATCCTTCGCTCCAGCGAGTAATAGATAAACAGTTGATTTTCGGACCGACTTATAGTTATACCTATACGACTACGATGCTTCCGAAAAAGAACACTTTCTATTATAAAGGAAGTGTAGATTTAGCAGGAACCATAACGGGTTTGGTGAGTGGCGCTGATGCCAAAGCAGGCAAACAAAAAGAACTGTTCAATATTCCGTTCAGCCAATATGCGAAAATGGAACATGATTTCCGTTATTATAGAAAGGTGAATGAAAAAAGCACGATTGCGACCAGAGCAGTTGTGGGCGTTGGTTTGCCATACGGCAACTCGACGACGATGCCTTATGTTAAACAGTTTTTTGTGGGTGGAAGCAATAGTGTCCGTGCATTCCGTGCCAGAACTTTAGGACCGGGAAGTTATGATCCTAGAAATCAAGAAGCAAATTTCTTCTTCGATCAATCGGGAGATATTAAACTTGAATTGAATGCCGAATACCGCGCCAATATTTATAAGTTTTTGAATGCTGCAGTTTTCGCTGATGCCGGAAATGTTTGGCTACTTAATGAAGATCCTGAAAAACCAGGCGGAAAGTTCTCCAAAGACTTTGCAAAAGAAATTGCAGTTGGAGCTGGAGTTGGTCTTCGATTGGATTTTTCAATTCTTATCTTAAGACTTGATCTTGCGGTGCCACTTAGAGTTCCTTATTACGAAGAAGGCAATCGCTGGACTTTTGATAAAATTGATTTCGGAAGCGGTGCCTGGAGAAAGGATAATTTAATCCTAAACATTGCGATTGGATATCCGTTTTAATTGATAGAAGAGGAAAATGAAAAAGATAAAATTTTACTGGGAAACTTTAAAAGAAACAGCTACCGAATGGGTGAACTCTGATGCTACGCGCGATTCTGCTAGTTTGGCCTATTATGCCATCTTCGCAATTCCTGGTTTATTGATTATTATTATCTGGATCGCAGGACATTTTTTCGGGCAAGAAGCAATCCGGGGACAGATTACTGAGCAAATCGGCAGCATGATGGGAGACGATGTAGCCTCCAGTATTCAGGAATTAATTGCGAGCGCCTTAATCGACAGGGAAAATATTTTCATGAAAACGGTCGGTGTCTTTTCCCTGGTTTTCGGTGCTACCACTATTTTTTTCCAATTGCAAAAATCCTTAAATAAATTATGGGACGTTGAACCTGCACCAAAACAAGCCATCCTCAAGTTTCTTTTAGATCGCGCTAACTCTCTCGGGATGATTCTGGTGATTGGATTTTTATTGATGATCACCATGGTGCTTTCTTCTGCCATCAGTTTGCTCAATAATTTTATCATGTACAGTTTAGGCGTAGAAACGTACATCTTAATGGAGGTCGTGAATTACGGTGTTGGGTTCGCGATTGTCGTCTTACTTTTCGCCTTTATGTTTAAAGTATTGCCCGATGTTGAAATTCGGTGGAAAGCAGTTTGGACCGGCGCATTCCTGACGGCAATTTTGTTTAATGTTGGCAAACTATTATTAAGTCTCTATTTCGCAGAATTAAAACCTACCTCAGCCTTTGGAAAAGCTGGAACGATCATTTTAGTAATGATGTGGATTAACTATTCCTGTATGCTTATTTTCTTTGGCGCAGAATTCACCAAGGTATATTCCAAAAAGAAAGGTTTTAATATAACTCCCTCGAAACATGCGAAATGGAGTGGAGAAAAATTATATCAGGAATCTTTGGCTGAAAAAAAATAAGTGCCGAGATGAAATCAGAATAAACGATTTAACCTCGACACTTAAAAATAGAATGTAGTTCCTAATTCTTTTTAATAATTCAACTGTAATTATGCCCAATGAGGATCGGAGATACTTTCTTTACCATTCTCACCACGACCTGCAAAGCGCCATCTAAAATCTTGCGTTTTTATTTCAAGATCATACCAGCCAGATTGCTCAGGCGTTTCTATACGAATCACTTTTTCATTTTTGGAAACTAAAATTTCCTGTTTGCCTCCAGTGTAATGATCGTGAATCTCTATCTTTTGATCTTTTGAACCTTTAAGAGAAAACACCAAGAAAACTTTACGTTCTTCATCTGTAAGTAATTTTACCTGAAGCCTCTTCTTAATATCTTCAAACTCCCCTTCAAAAGAACGGTAGAATCCATTAGGACCAAAAACTTCATAATCACAAGCTCCAACGATTGAATGAGTCAGTTTCTGTTTACCAAATAATGCATACGGGAAATAAAATCCTACTGCTTCTTTCAGTTTAGAACGATCAAAAACCTGCAATGGAACTCCTTTTTTTATTGTATTCTCCATTACAATACCGCTTTCTGTGAGATTAACCAGAAAATTATAGGGCAGTGAATTGGATTTCTTTATCCCTCGTTCTTGAATTTCCAATAAATCACCGGCAATTTCTTCTTTATTAAAATATTTAAAATCTGGTACAGGTTTATCTTTCGCAGCGTTGATCTGTGAAGCGCAATGACGTTGATCCACAAAATCAATTACGGGGCTTTTCTCACCAGAGTGGTTAAATATGGAAGTGAGATCACCACAGATTGCACGGCGCCAGTCACTGATGTTGTCTATGCGTACGTCTTTCTTAAATTTCTTCTCAATAAACTTTTCTAAAAATTGGATTACCGACGTATGATCAAACACTTCAGAATTCACATAACCTCCTCTTGTCCAAGGTGATGCTACAATTAATGGAACCCGGTAGCCTAATCCAATTGGTCCTTCTACCAGATCTTTTTCTTGAAGTCCATCAGTTTGCATATACTTTTGAGAGTTATGGATAAACTCCGCGCCACTTTCACCATTATAATCGACTGGTTGTGAAGGATTATTAGGAGGTGTGAAAGGGATGACGTGATCGAAGTATCCATCATTTTCATCATAATTAATAATGAAAATTGTTTTTTTCCAAACTTCAGGATCTTTCGTGAGAATATTCATCATTTCAGAAATAAACCAGGCACCGTACCACGGAGATCCTGGATGATCGGAAAAACGTTCGGGAGCAATAACCCACGACACCAATGGAAGCGTTCCTTCTTCTGTATCTTTTCTAAATTGGTAAAGGACATCACCTTTCGGCACCACTAATCTATTTCCGTTGCTATCCGTACTTTCATCAAGCTTCCAGAAATCCGGATCATTGATATTTGTAGAAAAAGCTTTTTGATGAATGTTTTGCTCAAAACTATTTAAATTATTAAAATCCTCTGGTTTGTAATTTTCTATATCTTTTTTGAGATCATCAATGATCGCATTTAATTGAACTGCTTTTTTAGGGTTTTCAGCAAGTTCTTTCTCGAATTGTTGAATGAGCGAGGGAATATAATGGTAATACCCTGGCGAAAACCGAACACGATATTGTACGAACCATTCCAACGGATTATCGGTGAAATTACTCAGCCAGGCGTCTTGTTCGCCCGTCATTCCTTTCGGCAGACTAATATCATTTTGATAAATCTTCCAACTTACCTCATTCTTTTCTAAAAGTTCCGGAAAAGTTTCCCAGGTCGCCTGATTTTGTTTGTCATAATTAATATGACCATTGTAAACATTTGCTTTTACACTACCTTCTTTCGATTTTCTAATAGTACCTGACCAATGAAAGAGCCGATTAGGTGTAGTGCCAGTGAGTGAAGAGCAGAAATAATGATCTGCGATGGTAAAAGCATCCGCTAATTGATAATAAAAAGGCAGATCCTCTCGTGTATAATAGCCCATTGTCAATGGCATTTCTGCATATTCTTTTCGACCCGAAGCTTTTGCTTCTATCCATTGATCATATTTACCACCATTGAATGCCTCTATTTGGTCTCGCCAAGAATGAGGTAAAGCACTCATCCATGTTGCTTTTGTATTTTTAATATCGAGTCTGGTAGGAATTGCATATTTCCCTTTTTTCTGCTGGAAGAAAACGCTCTTCCCATCAGGTTTTATGAAGGCTCGCTGATCCAAAAAACCACGAACCCCTTTCATACTTCCGAAAGCATGGTCAAAGGATCTATTTTCCTGCGTGAGAATAACAACGTGTTCAGCATCATAAAAACTATTGCCGGCAGGTTCAATCTTGAAAGCATTCAAAATGGAGGGATGCAGAACTCCCGCAGTTCCTAAACCTGCCATAAGCATAGCAGACTTCTCCAAAAAGGTTTTTCTATCCATAATTTCTAATCATCAAAGTTGAATTATTTTAATATGATCCTTATTAAAAAGCATTAATTATTGTAACCACCAAGGCATTTCGTTAATATCATCTTTGCCATTGAACTGTCGTTGCAACGCCGCGTTTAAGTTTTCTGAATTGTAGTTGTATTCCGGCATCGGATATCTGAAACGGTATGGAGGATGCGACATTCCAGCAGGAAGTGGCAATGCGGGATATTGAGTCCGTAGATAGTCATAGTAGGAAGTCCACTGAGATTGATGAAACATGGTCATGTATTTTTGTCCCAATATCAACTTCATTTTATCTTGTACACTGTCGCCATCATTAAATTTCACAACATCACTTTGTAAATAATTAGCAATATTAAAACCGGCAAAATAGGCTTCTGCATTTTTCACATACCTGCGATAAAAATCAAAACTGGCTGCGATTCCTTTTTCATAATGGCTTTTTGCTGAAGCAGAATTGATCCAATTTCTTACCGATCCTTCCGCTAAAATAAATTCAAGTTCTGAATAACTTAAGATATTAGAAGGTTCATTTACGGGGTCCAGATAAAATCTAGTATTAATTTTTGAGATGTTCTTTGCAGTAACCAAAGCGGCATTATCAGAATAAGGAGAGACAGGATTACCACCATTGTAGGAAGAAAAATCGGTGATTGCTTTCCCAGCTTCTTTTGCGCCCGAGGTCTGCTCTGCAAAAGTAAATAAGCGAGGGTCTTTTCGATCTTTGAAAAGGTTTACAAAGTAATTTGCAATATAAAGACTGGATCCATAGCCACTGTCATTAAAGGTACTGTACCTGCTATCTGCGGCATCGAAAAACCTCAATTGTCCATTATCTGCAATTGATTCCATTAAAGGTTGGGTTGTAGCAATGTTTGAAAATTCAGATGCGATATTAAGTCCATTTACAGTACTCTTTTTAGACAAAGTCATGAGTACTTTCAATCGATAAGAATTGATAAGTCTCTTCCACTTTTGTGAATCTCCCTGATAAATAATGTCCCCTTCTATTTTTTCAGTGGCATTTATTAAATCATTGGATTCTTTCAGTTCATTGAGAATTCCAGCAAAAACATCTTCCTGTTTGTCATATTTTGGTTTAGTAATATTACTTTCTCCCATCAATGCTTCTGAATAAGGAATATCTCCAAATTTAAGGGTTAATTTGTAGAAAATTACAGCTCGATAGAACTTGCCAATCGCAACGTAATTTTTATTCCCAACCTTTTCCGCTTCCACCATCATTTTACTAACGTTGAGTAACGTAGAGCTGTAATCTGAAAAAGAAGCATCATTCCATTTATAATACTGGTAAGAGTTTTCACCATCGATGGCAATCATCATTCGAGATGCGAAATGGTTATCGCCATCTACCTGAAAGATATCCTTAGAAACATACGTAAAAAGGTGTTTAGCGTCTACTGACACCAAATCGTTTGGATTCACATTGATCGAGGTAAGATCAGATTCACAAGAAGTTAAAAATAACGTTCCTGATAACAGGATATATTTAAATATTGTTTTCATTTTTATAAGTTGATTAAATTAAAATTTAGCGCTAAAACCCAATCCTATCCAACGGCTGGACGGATCTTGTATATCGTTTCCGGATGCAGAACTATTACCAGTTCCTACGCCAGACCCACCGATTTTATAATCCGGATCTGAATATAGATTTTTGGATCTCTTCCACATAAATAGGTTATAGCCGGACACATTCACGGTAAAATTCTTGATCATCCAGGAAGGATTTAGATAAGGGGTAAAATCATACCCAAGAATAACGGAGCGTAATTTTACGAAGGAGCGGTCGAAAACATTAGCAAAATTACCACCCTCTTCTTCTGTAACTCTGGCTCTGTAAGGATAATTTTGTGCCCAATCCTGAAAACTGATTGCTTTGGTATGTTGAACGTACGAGTTTGTAGTCTGATTATAATTCACTCCTTGTGGTACAAAATAATAGGTACCTGGATTTGCATATTCTGCATCTCTGTAATCTGTAGAAAGCGGGTGCTTACCACCCCACCACATTTTTTCTGAAACTTGAGATCTCATCACGCCACCAAAGCTCCCATCGATACCAACACTTAAGGATAGGTTTTTATATTTTAAATTATTGGTAAACCCAAAAGTCCAATCGGGATTTAGATGTCCCAGATTCGTCGGGTTATTTGCACGAGTCGGCATACCGGTAGTCGCATCCAAAATGAGTTGACCGTCGGGAGTTTTCTCCCAGGCATAATCATAATAGCTATCCGTGCGTTCGTTCAGCTTAATGTTCTTGTAAGTACTCTCATTCTTATAAATAGAAGTCAATTTTTGTTCGAAAGTACTCCAGTTAATAAGAGTGCGCCATTGAAAATCTCCATTTTTAAAAGGAGTCAGACCCAAAGTAAGCTCTAGTCCTTTATTTGTGTAATCATTTCCGTTGACGTACTGATTTACATATCCCGAAGATTGAGCCACCGGGAATTGTAGAATATTATCGTAATCTTTAGTATTAAAATAAGTAGCTTCAAAGGTGAATCTGTTCTTGAACATACCCACGGTTAATCCCAACTCATAGGAACGGGTTTGTTCAGGAGAAATGGAGTTTTCAAAATTCAGAGTGCTAGGATAATAGTACATTGGCAAACCGTTAAAAGTGGTGCCTCCATTATTTAAATAATAATTTCTGATTGAATAAGGTTCAAAATCATAAGATACCTTTGCCCAAGAAGCTGACAATTTCAGTAAATCAACAGATTCCGGAAGATTAATAAATTTGGATAATACGGCACTTAGGGAAGCAGACGGATAAAAGTAGGATCTGTTTTGTTTCGGAAGTGTAGAGGACCAGTCATTTCTTCCTGATAGATTTAGGAAAAGTGCTTTATAAAGACCAACATCTAAGGAAGCATAGGTACTGTATATTAATTTTTCAGTTAAATAGTTATATTTCTTTACATCTCCAATTGAGTTTTCCAGGGTATAAACCTGTGGCATTTTTAAGCCGTCAGTCGACGAATTCTCCACTTTTGTTTTTCTATAAAAACCAGAACCTCCAATATTGGCAGTAATATCAACGTTTTCACCGAGCTGTTCTTTATAAGTTGCTAAAATATCATAGTTAAGATCAACCTGCTTGTAGTCATTTTTTTGATAGCCTCCCTCACGCGGAGCACTGTAATTAAAATAGGATTTTGGACTTAATATTTCCTGCATATTATGGTTTTGCACCACAGAAGCTTTTCCTCTAACGCTCAATTTATTATTGAAGATATATTGTAAACCCGCTTGAGAGTTTATAATATCGGTGTTATTTTTATTTTTAAAATATTTTGCTCCAAACCAAGGATTATTGTACCACGCATAATTATAATTGGCCTGTTTAATCCCTTCTCGACCGGGAACCCACATGTGGTTTTTCAGATCGTTGCCATTTACATCATCGCCCATCCAGATAAGAATGGTATACATGTGCCCACTTGGATTATAATCATAATTGGGAACATTAGGAGTGTAGGTATTATTGTAGTTAAGTTTACTGTCAAAAGTTAATCTGGGAGTAATCTTATTAACGGTAGAAAATGTAAGTCCGGATCTTTGTAAATAGGCTTCGGGAATTCTATCGTCATATTTCATATAATTTCCAGAGAGTCGGTATTCGTTGGCTGGAGTTTTATAGGAGATTGCGAAATTATTATTAAAAATTAAAGCAGGTTTAAGAAAATTATCTAAATTATTATGAGATTTCCAATCAATAGGAACTCTTTCAAATTTTGAGCGGTCATCATAAGCTGTTCCTGTCACTGCACCGTACCAATCAATAGTTTCACCGGTAACTTTATTTCTTATTGGACTATTCCATTGAGCAACCTTACGACCAGGAATAAATTTCGGACCCCAAATCATGTCTCCATCATTTACGCCTCCATCTGCACCGTCCCAGAATTCATATTCACCATGAGATCCATTTCCGTATTCGTGTTGAGTTTCAGGTAAATTCGTGAAGCCAGCACTTATCATTAAGTTTTGAGAAAAATCTACACTGAAGCCTTTCTTCTTTGCGCTTTTAGTGGTGATGAGAATTGCACCGTAGCGACCTCGTGAACCATAAAGAGCTGATGCTGGAGCTCCTTTTAGAACATTGATGTTGTCTATATTATTAGGATCCAAGTTTTGATAAACTTCATGGTTTACAATTACACCATCCAGAACAATGATCAGATTAGTATTTCCACGAAGCGTAAATATGGGCTTTTGCTGCATGCCCGGTGGATTAGATACATTTAATCCTGATACTTGACCAGCAAATAGGTTCGATATATTCGGAGTCGTAAGACTTTCAAATTGTTTTGTACTGATTTCCTGCGTTGCATAACCAATATTATCCTTCTTTTTTGAAATTCCTAAGGCCGTAATAACCACTCCTTCAATGTTTGTGGTACTGATTGAATCATTCAGGAGCGAGGTCTTTTCTTTGGTTGAGGTAATTACTTGCGCATCTAATCCCCCATATAAAAGGATGACACTAAGGGGCATTAATAGTTTCCTGCTTAACATAGCACGTTTCATAGTTTTGAAATTTTTTGCAAAGTTATAGGCAGCGCTACGAAACACTATTAACAGTTTCTTAACTATTAATGAATATTGCGTACTGGGTTGTAGATGTCGTAAAATTAGGAAAGTTGCTGAAAAGATTTGTTCAGCTTATCGAGAGAAATTAAATACTTTCCAATTTCTTGAATCACAAAATATTCTCATAGTAGATGTTATAATAAGGATTGAAAGTGACGGTCACGATTGTTCTATGTAACAATCTAAAAAAAGCCAATTGTAGTGAAATAGTGAATACGAAATGTAAAAGGCTGACTAATGTTATAGAAAACTGAAATTTAAGTATCACCTGCACATATAAAAAAAACTTCCGAAATAAATTTCGGAAGTTAAGTAGCCCGTAGGGGAATATTAATATACTTCAATAAAACACAATAAATATTCATTTCGTTGATTTTAAATAATTTACAAATATTTAAGAAACATTAAAGCGTTATAAACAATATTGAACATCCCTTGAATTTGTCCCTGATTTTTGAAGTAGGGACCAAAATCAATTCAGTTCAACCTTCTTAATTTAGTCATAATTATTTAGAACGATTTTGGAGTAATCGAACAATAAGTGAAAGACTGAAAACTTGTCTTTTGTTTCATTTGATTTTTGGTGTAGAGACCTGTAAGAACCTTCAAAGTTTGGTGCAAGAATCTCAGACTGCAAATCTTTAATAGTAGTCAAATTTTTATTAGATTTTAACTTTTTATTTATTATTGGAAAAATTGAAGAATGGGATATTTTGGGGTTTTCAATAAATCCGATTTGCCCTTCATAAGGTATTCGTCCTTTTACATAGCTTCTCTGTGAAAACTTTATAGTATCACCTATGTAAGCAATAGAATCTGTATTAGTTTTAATTCTTTTACATTCTATTGCAAAATAAGTCAACTTATCTTCTAAATCTAATTTCAAATAAGGATAATCAATTTTAATATCTATTTTATCGTCATGCATTAAACCATCCTTAGCATCATAATATGATTCAGCAGATTCCTTATTGATAAAATTCTCTATTGAATATTCATTAATGGGGCTGTCATTTAAAAGATTGATATTTTCCCTCATATAATCATCAACAAGTCCATTTCTTAAAAAATCTTCTTGCTTTATTTTCCCCCTTGTAGCATAATCATATTTCTTTCCATCCTTTAAAATAAGATGATAGCAGTCAATTACATATCTCATTATTTTCCTAACATGAGATTCTATAACCCGATTTCTATTCTTTTTAAAATTATCGGCGTTACTAATCATTGGCAGAAATGTTATTAAGACGTTTTAATTCTGCTTCTTGAATAGCCTGCTTAAATTCTGCAACATCATACCATGCCATTGCACGATGCCAACATTTATATTCATTTGGCTTTATAATATAAAAAGAATCACTTTCAAATCCTTTTATATCCTTTTGAATATATAGATTTTTTGATGGGTCGCTGGTATCTGTTATTCTTTCAATAGTCAAATTATTTGCCAGTTTCTCCAAAACATCTTTTTCATCAGTATTTTTAGGATATGATATTTTTTCTTTTGGCTTTTTGTCTGTAATAATGAAATTCATTGCAATGAAATGTCTCATTGTAAAAATCTCAACTTTTACAAACTCATCATAATATATTTCCTCAAATTCTTTTATGTAAACATCGGCATATTTCTCTAAAACTTGTTTTTGGTTACGGTGGTCAGAATCATTAAAATTAGTAACAAGATGCTGTTTGCTTTGTTGAAACTGATAACGAGAGACATTTAAAGCATAATCAATTAAATCCTTCTCGTAGTCTTTGACACCATAAGAGTCATTAATTATTTGATTATTTTTTTGGAGCAAAAAATGATTTACAGAAGGCTTTCCAAGATTAAATTTGTCATAAAAAGTGGCATAATATTCAATAATTGATTTAGCATTATTAACCAATTTTTCTAATACTGATTTATCAAAATCAAGCAATGGCATCCTTAGTAATTCTTCATCAAATCTTATAGCGGGTCTAGTTGCTACTCCCCAGGCACCAGAAATTAGAAAAAGAAAGTATTGACTTAAATCAGATTTAAGTAAAGAATATAATAATAATATAATATTTTCAGTTTTTGAAGAGATAGAAAACACCCCTTTTCTAAAAACAAAATCCTCACTTGAAAAAGAAATTAGTGGTTCTGATTCATTAAGAGCCTGTTCTTTAAATAAAACTTTATTGCCCAAAAAAATATTTTTATCTCTCCCCCTCGACAAATAAACGTCTTCTTTATTTAGAGATTTGTAATTTTTGGTATTAGTGTAGCCCTGTTCAATCTGAGAGTTTTCTAAAATTTTCATTCCAATTAATTCTGGAAAAAAATTCGGATCTTTCCCTCTTTCTATACCAGC
This sequence comes from Chryseobacterium sp. SNU WT5, assembly GCF_007362475.1. Taxonomy (NCBI): domain Bacteria; kingdom Pseudomonadati; phylum Bacteroidota; class Flavobacteriia; order Flavobacteriales; family Weeksellaceae; genus Chryseobacterium; species Chryseobacterium sp. SNU WT5. The sequence goes on along the minus strand of NZ_CP041687.1, from coordinate 1,905,073 downwards.
CCCTTTATAGATAGTGTTATTATTGATAATTGACCCAATATTTTTTTGAGGTAATACTTTCAAGAAATTAAAATCCAAATAACTTCCATATAAGGCAACCTTAAACATCCAATCATTTTCTAAAAAATATTTCTGTGGTAACGCTTTTTGATCAAACCTTTCAATAACTAACATTTTGAAATATTTGATAAAACGATTAAATTTAACTGATTGATGATTAATTATATTCTTTTGGCAATCATTATCTTTTGATAGTCTAAAATAAACGATACTAGCAGGACTATTTTTCTTCTCAAAAATTAATCTTCTTACTGGGGATAAATCAAAAAACTTTTCTACACAAAATGTAGTTAAGAAATCCTTTTTAAATCCTTTAGTTTTTTGTGAAACATTATAGAAAATTGTACTAGTAACAATGAGTGCCGATTGTGTTTCATCACTCATAAAATCTTTAGCTCTCAAAAGAAATGACTGAGCAATTTCAAATCTGCCAACTGTTTTTTTATTGTCCTTTAACCATTTAACATGAACTACATCTTCTTTTTTGCTTTTCCATGGTGGATTCCCCAATATAAATTTTGGTGGATTATTTTTTATTACTTTATTAAAATCATGTGACTTATCAAAGAAATTAGCTTTGAAAAGATTAGTCCCTAAAAGATTAGGGAATGGATACTTATCAATGTCTTTTGGCTGTTGATAATCCAATAATGCTATATAAATTGAGAAACAAGTAACTTTTAGAGCCTCTTCATTTATATCAATTCCAAACAGATTATTTTTAGCAATTTCTCTAATTTTGTTACTAAATTCATTTTTATTTGAATCTCCATTAAGTTCAATTTCTTTTTCAATCATTCTTCTCAAAGATTGAACTAAGAATATTCCCGAGCCAACTGCAACCTCAAAAATTTTACATTCTGAAACATTATTTTGATTCAGATATTTATCAACAGTATCTGATAAAATATAATCAACTAAAAAAGACGGAGTATAAACTGCTGAATCTAAATCTTTAGTCTCATCATCAATCAAAGATTCATAAATACCCGATATTACTTCAACAGGAATAATTGAAAAATCAAAAATCTCAAAGAAAGAGCCTTCAAATAAAGAGCCTTGTTGCTCAAGCTCTCCTTTAAAAACATCAGCTAAATAATTTGCTTGAATTTGATTTAACTTTATATCTGTCTCTTTGAAAAGAACACCATTGAAATTATCATTAAGTCTTTCAAATAATTGATTGAGTTTTTCAGGTTCTGAAATTAAAAGAATAAAGTTTTTTCTTTTTTCATTAAGTGATTCGCCTGAAATATACGCCTCATCAATCTTGATACCTCTATCAATTAAATATCGAATAAAAATTAATCTTAGAATCAAAGAATTGGCAGATTTCTCATCAAGAAAATTTGATTTTGTTTTATCAGTTAAATAATTTCGTACATCTTTAATGTTTTGAAATAGTCTCTGATTAACCCGTGTTTGGTTTTCGTTTTTTTTAGACAAGTATTCATCTTGAAACCAAGCCCAAGTTTCCCCCGACTGCAAACTCCAAAAAGAAAATTTCTCGTCTCTTTCTTCATCAGATATTTCAACCTCTTGGAGATAACCGCCTCTACCATCTTTATTTTTGATATAATTTAAAGCATTATAGATAGAAATATCTTTGTCTTTTAATATAAAAACGATTGGGGAATTATCAAAAGACCAAACTTTTTTATGTATCTCAGATTCTTTATTTAAATCATCAGAATTGGTTAAATCAAAAAACAGTAATAAAGGTTGGTTATTGAATACATAGACTGCATCGGGAGAAATTCTTTTAATTTTATTTAGGATATCCGGATGAAAATCAAAATCATAAGAGCCATCCTGTTCATTTTTATAAAAAACAGTATTTTCCAAGTTTAACTTAATCAGAAGTTTATGTAGTTCAGAATTTTTCACCTTATTGCAAAGTTACAATAAAATATAATTCTTGCCGATTAAAAAACATTACCAAATCCCCTGGTCCCAATATTTAAATTATTAAATCAAATTTCTCCATTGCGGTTGCTTTTATTTCATCAGCAATATCTATATAGGGTTTCATGGCGCTGTAATCACTATGTCCAGTCCACTTCATTACTACTTGCGGAGGAATCCCAAGTGATAATGCATTGCAAATAAATGTTCTTCTACCGCAGTGAGTTCCAAGTAAAGAATATTTCGGTAACACTTCGTCAATTCTTTTTTTTCCCATATAATAAGTCTGCGTAATAGGTTCATCAATTTCTACTAACTCTGCCAACTCCTTTAGGTAGTCATTCATTTTTTGATTGCTAATAACGGGTAAAGCTCTATTTTGCACAAAATCTTCATCTTTGTATTTTAACAAAATTTCACGACTATGCGCATTAAGGTCGATTGTGAGATTATCAGATGTTTTTATAGAATTTATTTCAATGTGTTTTTCTTTGACGTCCGATTTCCGTAAATTAAAAACATCAGAATATCGCAGACCGGTAAAGCATTGAAATAAGAAAACGTCCCGAATTTTTTCAAGATGTTTTTTGTTTTCGGGAATTACATATTCACGAAATCTCTTCAATTCATCCTGTGAAAGAAAAATAACTTTTTTCGGAATGTTCTTTAGTTTTGGTTGAAATAGTTCGAAATAGGAATTTGTTTGATATCCTTTTCTTTTTGCCCATTTTAAAAACCACTTTAAAGACTTAAACTCTTTCAGAATAGTAGAGTTTTTATGATTTTTTGATTCCAAAAAATGTTGGAACTTGTTATAGCCCTCCTCATCCAAGTTGTCAAATTTTAAATTGGGATTAAATTCTGTTAACTTGTTTTTTAGCGTATTCATCTTCATCAAGGTTTTATCTTTCCAATATGAGTTTCTTGATTCTTCTTGAGTAAATAGGTCAAAAACATCAAAAAAAGACTTTTCTTCTACAATTTCAGTTTTCGAAGTTCTCCCAACTTCGCAATTAAAAGATTCACGGAATTGTTTTGAGCATGGAGACATTACATCAACTTCAAATTTTTGAAAAGTTCTTTGACAAGCCGATTCAAATTCTTGAATTTTCCTGTTGATAATGCTTGCGAAAATTTTCTTATCGCCGTGAGTTGTATTGGCCTTACAGCGTTGTGTTTCCTTGCTCCATTTTTGTATTTCTACTCTATATCCCAAATTGAAAGCCACAATATTGCCATCCCACTTAATGCGATATCGCAGTTTTGCAGTAGGATTGTCTTTTTCCCTGTCAAGAAGAAATTGAGCGTGATACTTTATATTCATATTAGAAAAATTGATTATCGATTTTCAATAGAACCCAATTTAAAGTCCCGTATTGACACTCCTTCTGCTTTTATAAAGTCATCTAAAGAGTATTTTAAAGTCTTTATCAGTTGGTTGTCAGCATAAATATTTATTGTTTTGGACAAGGTTGGTAAAGTTGTTTGTTCTGAACTGTTTTTATGTGTGTAGATTTTTAAAGAAAAATATAAAACAGGTTCGCGGGTTTCAAAAGATTCAATGGGCTTTAATGAGTTTGCTAATATTCCTGTTTCATTTCTATTACTTGTAAGCTCCTGGGAAATCTTCATTAAGTCAGTGAAAGATGTATAATTAAACCCTCCTGCTTCATCTTTCCAATTGTTCGTTCCCATTGTATTTGTAACAACTGAAATATCCTTATCTCTCGTATCAACAATCTGTTCTAAATTTCCATTATTCACTTTTACAATACGAAGCCATATATTTTGATTGTATTTCTCAATGTCCCCTTCGTTTATTATCTCAATTTTCAACTTTTTTTGAATTTTTATTAAATCTGCTTTTTCATCTTCTAATTTCTTATTTTCTTTTTCCTGATATTTTGAAAAAACCTTTTGTGCGATTTCTGCATCTCTACTTTTCCAATTATTCAAAGCATTTTTCTTCTGCTGAGCAATCACGATTCCCCCAAATAAAATAGCACTAATTATCAAAATCCTTTTCATAGTTATTTTTTTAAAATTTCAAGAAGTATAGTAACCTGTCTCATGCTATCCGATAGTTGCTCTTGACTGGTTTTCAATCTTTCTGTTAGTTCTTTTTGTATTTCTTGATAGCCTTTTTGAAGTTCTATCATATTAGAAAACTCGCTATGCGAAATAGTAACATTTCCACTAATATTTCCATTAATGTTGCTGTTTACATTATTTCCTGAGCCATTATTATTAATGTTTTGGTTGTTGGTTTTTAGCATTTCACCTGATTCCGAAATAAACCACTCTGGATTCAAATCGGTATAAGTGTATAGTATTTTTTCAATAGTATCTGAGTTGAGTCCCGAGTTGTTTTTTATAGCTCTGCCAATTAAACCAACAGACAAACCAGCTTCAACAGTGATTTTATTGGGGTTTAACCCTTTGTAGGTCATGTAACTTTGCAATCTTTCAGTTATAGTCATCTTTAATTTTTTTTTTGTTTTTGAGATTAAAATATAGATATATTTCAATATTTATTTTATATTTGCAATACAAATATAGTAAAATATATACAAATAAGTATTTTTTTAGAACAAATTACAATAAAAATTTCAAAATGGAAGATTATAATAGACCAATTTGGCAATTGACCATAGGTGAATTTGTGGAAATTTTAGATGCCAGAAAACAAGAATCATCAGAAAACCCCACACAAGAAAAGGTATTTAATGAAAAGTATGTTTACGGTCTTTCTGGATTAGCAAGAATATTGGGATGCTCTAAAAATCATGCAGGAAAATTGAAAAGTAAGGGAATTTTTGATGAAGCCATCATTCAAAATGGGAGAAAAATTATCATTGATTCGGAAAAAGCATTAGAACTTTTTAAAGATAACAGCTGATGGAAAACATAACCCCACAAACACCTCTTTGCAATCTGACCGTAAAAGAATTTTTAGAGATATCTAAAAATTTAAATTCTGAAAATATGTATGAATACGGTTTAAAAGGTTTGGCAAAAATTCTGGGCTGTTCCATTTCAAAAGCATCCAAGATTAAATCTTCAGGAATTTTGGATGAAGCCATCATTCAGAAAGGAAACATCATCATCATCGACAAGAAAAAGGCTATAGAACTTTTTGCAAGCAGTTAGAAATGTATTACTTGGAACTTATCGACCGATTTTGGGACTTCAATCACAAGGCAAGACTTGGCTCTTCGGCAATTTCGCTCTATCTGTACCTTTTGAAATTAGGAAAGGACAACGATAGTTATAAGGTCGTTATTTCCGATGTTGCACTCGGTAATGCATTGGGAATAACTAGAAAAACCGTAAAACCGACCAAAGATAAACTTCGCGAGTTGGGTCTTGTTGAATTTGAGTCCAAAAGTGGATTTCCTTGTAATTACAGAATTCTGTTAAATTACTTATCTGATATTCCCATACTGGAGAAAATAGAGAAGGAAAAAATCGAAAAAGTACCAAGTTTGGAAATTGTTGAAAAACATGAAACTTTAAAGAGAAGCGATTCGTCCAAGGAAGTTGTTCCCAAAATCAGTAAATCTAGTGATAAAGTTTCCATTACTGATACTTCCAAAAGCAGCAAGTCAAAAATTATTCCCGAATTGGAAGAATTTATTCAGTTTGCAACAACTTTAGAGGATTATCAGCCTCTTTTGGACTCTGTAATTGAAGAAAAATATCATTCGTGGTTAGAAAACGACTGGCGGAATAGTTCTGGAAGACCCATTTCCAACTGGAAATCCTCATTAAAAAGTATCCTGCCCTATTTGAAGAATAGTCAAAATGATGATACAGTTTCCGTCGATTCCATTCCAAATATCAAACGACCGAAAACATCATGAAATCAATAAAAAGTCGATTTCATTTCTAACAAATCGTAAAAACTTAAAACAATGAAAATATCTGACTTAAAACCTGGTCAAAAAGTAACCATCAATAAAATATCTTACGAATATCTGGGTATCCAGAAAGTGAGGATCCCCAATATAGGAGAAGCCGAAAAAAGGGTGTTCAAAGCAACTGGTGTTGATTCCTACAAACACTACAATCTCATTGATGGAGACAAAACACTGAAAAGTGAGAAAATAAAACTAGTAAAGAAAACTGTTCGAACCAAATAATTACCATCTGAAATCAGGAAATAAGAAATCAGGAACATTAAGAATAGAAAATGTCTTTATCTGAAAAAGATTTGCGCCATGTCCGAAAGAAGTTTGAGGACAAGGGAGAAAAAGTTCCCGACAAGATTCGGCTGGGAAACCATTTCGTGGACGACTTTATTTTTGATGACCAACAAGCGGCGGACATCCCAATCAATGCGCTTCGAGTCATTTTCAATATCGTTGCAATTATCGGCAATGAACAGTTTCGTCCCGAAGACCGTCCGAAGCAACTTTCCCTATTTGATGAAGAATTTGAAACAGAAAATAACATTTTCGCCTCCATCAAAATCCGGAACAGTAAAATTTCTCCGAGTGGTTCCACAAAGCAGGTTGTGGATGCCTATGAGTTTCTCGCCAAATTTAAGATGGGATGGTACAAATCGCTTAATTCAAAAGGGAAAGAAATCAAAACATTTGGCGGACTTATTTCTACGCCAACCTATGACCAAAGAGGTTTTACCACATTTCTAATTAGCAGTTACTGGCTGAAAAAATTATTGGTTATTCCCGAATATAATTATGTACTCTATCATCTGGTGTATAATATCAGAAACAACAAACACATTATTTTCTCCATCTGGCTTTCAAAAATTCCCGAATCGGGAACAATGCTGAAGCTGGGTAATTTCAATAAAAAGTTTGGGTTAAATTATAAAAATACCAAAGATTTCTGCTTCAAATTTCTAAAGCCCATCAAAATCAATCTCGACAGATACAATAGTTTTTCTTTCCAATACAGGTATGAAAAGGATTCCATATTTATTGTTCCTATCTTAACCAAAGGATTTTCTCATCCATTTGAAGAAGCAAAAAAACTTATAGAATCAAACCAAGAGAATTTTAACCAAAGTCATAAAATTAACCGAAGATTGCTCTATTTCAAAAAACGATATAGATTAGACGAAGCCGAAACAGTCCAGTTTTTCCATCAATACGAAAATATACCGCAGACAAGGGAACTGATTGAAAGAGCCTTCAAGGAATTTATTAGGAACTGCAGAATGAGAAAGATAGCATCGACCGACTTTAAAGGTCAAAAATTTCTTATTGAAATTCAGGCACACATCAAGCATTTGTATAGAAATACAAAAATGGGAGAAATATTCCCTAATGGCTATCCGATGATTGTCTGATTTCGGAATTGCACTCACCACCAATTCGGAATTGCACTCACTAAAGTTAAAGAAATGTTAAAAATGAACAAAATAACAGCATCGAATTCGGAATTGCACTCACCCGAAGATTTAGAAAACACAAAAATTGTGGATAACCTAGCTGTTTTGTGGATAACTACGGTTATCAGAATAAATGGAAAAATCGATTCGGAATTGCACTCACCCCAAAACAGGCTTTATTTCGGAATTGCACTCACCCAAATTTCGGAATTGAACTCACTAGTTTTCGGAATTGAACTCACCGAAAAACACCATTAAATCCTTTGTGGCAAAAGAAGAATGCCGTTTGCTAAAAGTAATATAAAAATAAATTAAAAGTCTTTTTTATTTAAAAGGGAAATGTGGATAAGTAATTTGCATTAAAAGAAAAAAAATGAATTGCGAAAAAGTCAAGCAAAACGTCGGAATTCGGGCGGTTTTGGAGTCGTTCGGGCTGTTTCCGGTCAAAGAAAATCCGAAAACTGCGTTTTATTTTGCGTTGGACCGGGAGGAAAAAATTCCAAGTCTGGCGGTCGATTTTGTCAAAAACAAGGCGTTCGATTTTGGAAATGGAAAAAGTTACGATGTGATTTCAATTGTCCAACAGATAAAGAAATGTTCCGTTTCAGAAGCATTGAAATGCCTTTCAACATTGGATTTTAGAGTTCAAAATGAAATAAAATATCACGAAACTACTGGTCAAACATGCAATCAGATTTTAGAAATCAAAGAAATCCAGCATCCTGCATTAATTCAGTATCTGAAGTCCCGAAGAGTTTTTGAGCAAAAGCATAGGGTTAAGGAAATTCACTACGAATTGAAAGGAAGAAAATATTTCGGAATTGGATTTCAGAATAAGTCCGGAGGTTTTGAGATTCGCAATCCACAGTCAAAAATATGTTTGGGAAAAAAGGATGTGACGTTGATTGTTAATGATAACAATCTCAAGAACGAGATTCTCATATTTGAGGGCTTTTTCGATTATCTGACCTACCGAAATTTAGACAAATCAGATAATTCAAACTGTGATTACTTGACTTTAAATTCAACTGCAATGTTTTTCAAGGTGGAAGAAAAACTGAAACAATATGAGAAAATTTCACTTTTTCTAGACAATGATAAGAATGGGAAATCGGTTAAATTAAAAATTAAAAGTCAATACAAAAATGTAGAGGATTGCTCTTTAATTTATCATAATTTTAAGGACTTGAACGAGTGGTTTTGTAATATTTGATCAGTTTAAATCATTGGAGAAACCATTTTCCAATGAATTTCCTTTAGTTTTCCATTAACAACCACGTCCATTGATTAAGTTTCCCAACTGCGGTTGGGCTTTTACGTTTGCAAATGTAGGACGGCACCACCCACACAAAAAAATCTTTTTGGGTTTCTAAAAAAATTCTTTCCACAAGCTCCAACAATTTTTCCAGACACTCCTAAATCCTTCGGACAAAAAGATTTCAAGCCCGATTCGGAATTTTCTGCCTTTATCCAGCGGAACCGAATCGGGTTTTGTATGGATGGTGCCGTCCTATGTTCATGGGCAAAGAAAAAGCCGGAACCTCAGTTGTACGAATCAAATCAACCATAGACGTTCTTTGAAATCAACGGAAAAACAATAAAAATCCAGCAAAAAATACTGTTTTCTAACTTAATATAAAAAAAGAAAAATGCCGAGTGTCCTCGATACCAAATCAATTCACTCCCAACATTTGACCTTTGACAAAACAAAAATTAACAAAATATTAACATTTTAAAATTTAAGATTATGAACACAATCGTAGGTAGAATTACCAAAAATGCAGAAATCAACACCTTGAAAAACGATAAACAGGTCGTAAACTTTTCGGTAGCACCCAATGACTAAATTACTAAAAAAAGTGGAATTGAAAAGCATATGCGGCTAAATATTTAGGCTTTTCAATTCAAGACTTCATCCCGCATTTTGCCAATACAATGTTGAACTAAACCTTCGGTAGCTTTCTCAGCGCTATATTTAGTTACTTTGTAAAACTAATTAAAAATCAGTAAAATGGCAACAAAAAAAAGAGTGTAGAAGAGCTTAGAGAAAACAAGATCATCAATCAGGCAAAGCGCGAAGTTCCGGGATTTGCGGAGCTTTTGCATAGGTTTGAACGTACGGTTTCTGTATTGGGAAGAAGCCAAAGTACCTTTCAAAATTACTCCAGACACGTCGCTGCGGTGTCGCTACATTTCGGAAAAATTCCTACAGAATTGGATCCCGAGCAAATTCACGATTACCTTTTTTACCTTCAGAAAAAATCAAAATCACCTTCACAGTCGTATTTTAAACACACCGTTTACGGACTTCGATTTCTGCTTAAATCGGAAGGTTTGAGCTATGATTATTTGAGTCTTCCGGAAATTAAAAGAGAGAAAAAACTGCCTGTAGTGCTTAGTAAACAGGAGGTTTGGCAGATGTTGTCCGGCTGTAAACTTTTAAAACATAAAATTTTGATCGGCATTCTTTACGGCTGCGGATTGCGCTGTATGGAAGTTCGAAATCTCCGTTTGTGCGACTTAGATTTTGGTCGAAAACAACTCAAAGTGGTTCAGGGAAAAGGCAAAAAAGACCGCTATTTACCACTTTCCGAACATCTGATTCGTGGGCTCAAAAAGTATATCGAAGCGGAAAAACCGGAAGATTATCTCTTTGGAGAACCTCGTGGAGGGCGTGCTGGTGGCGATTTCGATTCCCGTTACTCCCAGCGCGGCGTTCAGTGGGCGGTAAAGCAGGCATCAAAAACGGCAAATATCCTGAAAGAAGTGAGTGTCCATACGCTTCGGCACAGTTTTGCGACGCATCTTCTGGAAGATGGGATGGATATTTTGAGCATCAAAAATCTTCTCGGTCACGAAAGTATCGATACCACGCTGGTTTATCTTCAAATTGCCCAGCTTTCAACCCAAAAACTCTTTTCACCGCTCGATACCCTTTTTTCAGAATTTGGGAAAAAATGAGCGGTTTAAAAACCTCAAAAAAACAGTCAGTTCAACCTCAATCTCAACCTCAATACGAAGTCGCCGATGTTTTAAACAAATTAGGTTCAAAATTGGAAGATTTAGGACTTAATTCTTGGCAATTACGAACACTTTCAGCGTTGAAAAAATGCCGTACCTCTGCTTTGGGTGGTCATATTGACGCTTGTGATGAATGTGGAAATGTAAGCATCAGTTACAACTCCTGCCGAAACCGTCATTGCCCAAAATGTCAGAGCAAAAACCGAGAGCAATGGATTGAAAATCGGGAAACCGAACTGCTTCCGGTACCTTATTTCCACGTGGTTTTTACGCTTCCTGATGTATTGAACAAAACCGCGCTTCACGAGCCCAAAATGTTGTACGATTTTTTATTTGAATCTGCCTGGGAAACGCTTCAAACGTTTGGTGAAAATCGAGGTTTAAAAATGGGAATGATTGCTGTTTTGCACACTTGGGGGCAGAATCTGAGCCTTCATCCGCATTTGCACTGCATTGTTCCGGGCGGTGGAGTGGATGAAAGCGGAGCTTGGAAAAATCTACGTTCAGACGGCAAATTTTTGTTTCCGGTAAAGGCTTTGAGTAAAGTTTTCAGGGCTAAATTTTGTGAGAAATTAAAAGATAAAAACTTTGAAGAGTATACCAAAATCAGGCAAAATCTGTGGGAAAAGTCTTGGGTTGTTTACGCCAAAAAGCCTTTTGGAAGCCCAAAATCTGTGGTAGAATATTTGGGCAGATACACGCATAAAATCGCCATCAGCAACCAGAGAATCAGGAAAATTGACGCGGAAACGGTAACTTTTTCTTACAAAGATTACCGCCAAAAAGGCATCAAAAAGCAGATGGTTTTGAGCCATGAAGAGTTTATCCGCCGTTTTGTGATGCATATTTTACCGAAAAGATTTGTAAAAATCCGTCATTATGGTTTTTTGAGCAGCACCTGGAAGCGTATCAAACTTAAAAATCTACAACAAAATTTAGGCATCCAGCCCAAAGAAAAGCTTCCGCCAAAAGCTTTTCAGCCGAAATGTACGTGTTGTAAAGATGGAAATCTTGTGACGATTGCCACGTTCGATCTACGAGGTCCGCCAAGTTGGTTTTTGGAGATGAGCCGAAATTTACCTGCTCCTAAATCTGCATTTTAGCGGATTTGGGTAAGGGAAATGTTAACCTAACGTGAAGGAAAGCACGATAAAACCAAGAAAAACTCGCCAAAATCACCCACAAAAAAAGAGACTCTTCTCAAAGTCTCTTGTATCTCTAAAAATCTTTTGTCGATAAACCCATAGTGTGGGAAAATACCCAACCAAAAGCTGCCGAAGGTTCCGTTCAACAGGGTTTTCATTGTTCGTGCTGCGCACGCAACGAAAACTTAGCTATTATCTGCCGTATTTTTCATTTCTTTTTAATACATACTTGTGAAATTCCTGTCCAGTAGCAAGTTCCAGAACCAAGTTTTTTGAACTGTTGCGAATGTAATTTTTTAAGATTTAATTGTTTGTCAATAATTGTGGCTAAAAATTGAGCCTTTCTTCGACATTCATTTGGTTCAATTGTTTTTGATTCACTTTCTGGATAGACTTCATCAAAACCCTTGTTAAGAATGATTTTATTTTCTGTCACTGTAAAATTTAGTATATCGCCATCTAGATAAAAGTCACCACAATTAATTTTGTCATCCTCATTTTTCAATTGTAATATTCCATTATTCTTAAGGTCATTTATAATTATTTTCGCAATATTCTTATTTATTCTCTTTGTTTTGGTTATGTCCCTTTTACTTTTTTGTTTATGAAATTTTGAATTGATAGTTCCAGAAAATTTTTTATTATTTTTTTCTCTTAATATTACATTTTGCTCTCTTCCACAAAATGATATTTCATAAATCCTATTTTGTGAACTTACAGTGTTAAATAAAAATATCAGAATTACTACAGCGAATCTCTTCATAATATGGCAGATAACGGTTACGTATTGGCGATGGTGCGGCTTTAACGCGGACTTTTTCTTATTATAAAATAATCTGCGGAATATCAAAAATAATTAAAATTGCGATTCCTCCGCGCTATTGCCAATACGATGTTATCTGGCGTTTTTATTTTCAATTAATTCTTTCAGCAAGTTTTCTAGAACTTCATTTCCGTTTTGTTGATAGATAATTCCGTGGTCACCATTTGCTATAGATTCAAAATGCCAATTCCTTGACTTGTTTGTGTTATATATTTTTTCTACATCATCAAACTTAAAAACAGAATCATCTTTTGTATGGATTTCATAAAAAGGTTTATCGAAATTGAAATTAATATTTCCAATCTCTAATTTAGGATTAGCAGAAATCGCATAAAAACCTGTAAAAATACTTGGTCTTTGAGAAGCAAACCAAAAAGTTGCTGTGCCACCATTTGACATTCCTCCCAAATAAATATTTTTTTTATCTATATTATAAGTAGATTTAACTTGAGTCAGAATTTTATAGATGTTCTGAAAAGCCTTTTTTTGATTCATCCAGCCAAAATCTTTCTTACCAAATGGATAAATAATTATGGAATTAAAATGGTCTGCAACTTTAAAAATTGGTTCTTGCGTTATTTCAGGTTTATCAAAATTGAAATTTTCTGTCGAATTAATTCCTCCGTGTAGATATATTATCGCTTTTGTAGGTTTATTAGCGTTGTAATTTTTGGGAACAAAGACTAAATATGGAACATTGATATTTTCCGCGCTTGAATAATATAATGCAAAGCCAGAATTGGCGGTATTAAATTTTGATCTTTTTTTTTGAATAGCATTCTTTGTTATAGTGGAAACCCATTTTTTAGATTTTGCTTCTTCAATTAATTTTTTATCTGCAAATTTATTTTGCATAGTGTTGATAATTGAAGCCCATTTTTCTGTGCTTTTTAATTCCTTGAAATTTTTATCTTTTTTAATAAAATCTATTTCTCCATCTTTTAATCCTAAACCTTTTTCAGCAGCAACATTAAGCCAGTTTAAAGCATCTTCGTCTTTTTTACAATTGACAGCAGAAAGAGAAGCATAGTAATAGTCGTATATGGTACCTTGATTACTATCTATTAATAGAGGTTTAAATATTTCATAAGCGTTACAAAAATCTTTTTTGCTTACAAATTCTTCTGCTTTCGCTATTTGTTGTTCATAATTTTGAGCAAAAGAGAAACTAATAAGTAAAGTTGCTAAAATTGTAAAAATTGTTCTTTTCATACTTTTTTTTAAAATGACAGATAACGTGCCGCGTATTGGCGATGGGCGGGATTTTTAGCACTGAACTTTAATCGAAGAACAGAAGTTGAATTTTGCACTTCCGTTGATACGAAGCCGTTCAGCCCGCCTATTGCCAATACGATGTTGTACGACGTAGTTATGTTTTGGGTTTTAGTCCAGCTAAATATTTTCGTATGTCATTTTCTAATTTATCCGGGTATTTGTACTCTAATTTTTTTGACAATTCAGTTCCTATTTCTGAAACTAAATCAGTCATTGAAAATAGAGCAGTCCAATTTTCCTTTATATCGCTCCCTGAAAATGTTTGTTCTGTTTTAGCCCACATTTCCTGGTTAAGATACTTTTTGAAAAGTCGTCCATATTTATTGGTCGTTATGTTCCAATTGTGTTCACTTGCAATGTGCCATTCAATTAAAGGAATTAGATATTCTGTGCGAATAACGGTTTCCGACATAAATTTCGCATAGAATATTTCATCTCTCACAAGACACTTTGCCACGTAAGTTGTGTCCCACCAAAAATCGTTTATTAGATTTTGAAACTCTTTTTCAGACGGTTTTTTGATAATGGAAATTTGATAAGTTGGTTTCAGCATTTGCTTTGTAATACCATCTTTATCAATTAAAATTTTATAACCAATATCCCAATCTTCTGGTAATTCTTTCTCTTGCGTTTCCTTTATAAATTTTGATTTGCTGTAAAGTTTAAAATCTACTTTCACACCGTCTTCATAAAGTAGCATTTTCATTGCGTGTTTATGGTTAAAACAACTTTCGTCTTCTTCAATCATAGCAATTGGATTTCCGAATTTAAGCGTCCAGCTTTTGTCTGAAATGTAATTTGTATTATCCTCAAAAACAAATTCAATGTCTAAATCACTAAATTCGTCAACAAGTGCTAAAGGATTTACAAGTGAACTTGTCAGAAGAAGAACTCTTACATCTTCGTTTTTCTCCGACCATTCTATAATTGTTCTTAACTTTTCTTCTCTGACTTTCATTTTGTTTGGTTCGGTTTTACTATGTCGTACAACGGGAAACGCATTGGCGAAGTGGCGGATAAATTGAGCCGAAAGTTCAATTTAGCAATAACGTAGCCGATGTGTTTCCAAAGAAGCTAATTTATTAAAAAAAAGCTGAATGTGGAACACATTCGGCGGATAAAAAAGCACGAAAGTTCAGTTTTGCACTTAACCCGCCATTTTGCCAATGCGATGTTGAACTAAACCTCCGGTAGCTTTTCCCATTCGCCGTTTTAGTAACTTTGTTTTTATTAACCCTTAAAAAACTCATCAAATGGCTACAAAAAAAAATCTCCGGAGGATTTAAGGACCAACAAATTCCTGAATCGTGCCTCGAGCGAAGTTAACGGTTTTGCCGAACTTCTGCAACGCTTCGAAAGAAATATCTCCATCCTGGGCAGAAGCAAGCGTACCTTCGACAATTATTCCCGTCACGTTGCAGCCTTAGCGCTTCATTTCGGTAAAGTCCCTACCGAATTAGACCCGGAAGACATTAAAGATTACCTTTTTGAACTTCAAAAGCGATCAAAAACCCCTTCTCAGTCGTACTTTAAACATACCGTTTACGGACTGCGGTTTTTGCTGAAAACCGAAGGCTTGCCTTACAGCTACCTCCATCTTCCCGCGATTCCAAAAGTGAAAAAACTTCCCACTATTTTAAGCCGTGAAGAAATCTGGCGAATGCTTCAAAGTGCCGAACTCCTGAAACACAAACTGCTCATCGGCCTGATCTACGGTTGCGGACTGCGCTGTATGGAAGTAAGAAATATCAAGCTTCAGCATTTGGATTTCGACCGGAAGATGCTGCATATCGTGCAGGGTAAAGGCGGCAAAGACCGGTATGTTCCCCTGTCCGAACATTTAATCAGAGGCTTGAAAACCTTCATCAGTATTGAAAATCCGGATCAGTATTTATTCAATGGGAACCATAACAGGAATATTGAGGAGATTGATTTAAAAACACATCAAAACGCTTTACAGAAACCGGATTTTGATTCCCGCTACAGCCAGCGCGGCGTTCAGTGGGTGATCAAAACCATTTCTAAAAAAGCCGGCATCACCAAAGAAGTCCACACCCACACTTTGCGCCACAGCTACGCCACGCATCTGCTGGAAGACGGCGTTCCGATCATCATGGTTCAGAAACTTATGGGTCATGAAAGAATTGAATCGACGATGGAATACCTCCATGTCTGCCAGCTATCGGATCAGCAGCCGCACAGCCCTCTGGATACCGTTTTCGCTTTATGCCGCAAAAATGGAATCCCGAAGTAAGGCAAAGCATCAAAACGGAGGCGTTGCAGATGTTCTTCGTAAACTCAATCTATCGGCCCGGAATTTTACGGTTCATCAGGAAAAAACGCTTCGGGCTCTATCATATTGCCGCACTTCAGCTTTGGGTGGTCATATCGATGCGTGTGACGAATGCGGAAATATGAGCATCAGTTACAACTCCTGCAGAAACCGTCACTGTCCCCAGTGTCAGGGACACAAAAAGGAAGAATGGATCCGGAAACGTGAAGCGGACTTGCTGCCGTGCAGCTATTATCATCTGGTTTTTACGCTTCCTGAAGAACTGAACGGTTTGTCCATTGCCAATCCCACCCTTGTTTACAAAACCTTATTTGAAGCCGCCTGGGCGACTTTAAACCAATTCGGTAACACCGAAGGAATCCAACTGGGAATGATTGCCATTCTACACACTTGGGGACAAAACCTGAGCCTGCATCCGCACCTGCACTGTATTGTTCCGGGTGGTGGCATCAACAGGCAGGGCAGATGGAAAAAGAAAGTACGAACCGATAAATATCTGTTCTCCGTAAAAGCGATGAGCAAAGTCTTCCGCGCGAAGTTTGTGGCTTCATTAAAGGCTTGTGGAATTAAAGATGCCCACCTCATGGACAGGCTCTTCACCAAAAACTGGGTCGTATATGCCAAGCGGCCTTTTGGCGGCCCGAAACAGGTGATCGAATATTTAGGCAGATACACCCACAAAGTCGCCATCAGCAACCACCGCATCAAAGAAGTTACCGATAAAGAAGTGCGTTTTGGCTACAAAGATTACCGGAAAGGTGGCGAAAAAAAGGAGATGACCCTATCCCATGTGGAGTTTATCAGGCGCTTCAGTCTTCATATTCTGCCCAGAAGGTTTGTGCGAATCCGCCATTACGGGATTTTGAGCAGCAGCTGGAAACGTGGGAAACTCCGGGCTCTGCAATCCGGTTTAAAGATCAAGATCCCGGAGGTAACACCCAAAACGCTGCTCAATAAATGCCGGTGCTGCAAGGAGGGAAACCTGGTGACCATTGCTGTTTTCGGGCAGCGCGGTCCGCCGCAGGACTTTCTTTTCGTCACCCAACCTTTGTCTGCGAAATAAACTTTGCGGGTAAGGGAAACTGTGTTTTGCAGCGAAGAAAAAACGCAGAAAACCACTTCCAAAGGCTACCCAACGCCACAAAAAAAAGCAGTCCTTCTAAAAAAACTGCTTTGTACCTCTAAATCCTAAAAACGACATCCCCATAAGAGGACCAAAATGCTGTTGAAAAGCCACTGGAGCTTCCGTTCAACGGGCTTTCATTTCTTGTCTTGCAGACAAAACGAAAGCTTAGTTATTATGTGTAGTTTTTTTGTATATTTGTCAGATGAAATTATCAGATTAGCATATTTACTTTACGCAACGTATAGGAAGAGAATAGTTTAGTACTATTCTTTGTCTCCTTATTGTCTTATTGTAAATTAAATATGTTAAATAATGAAAAATTTCTTCGAAAGTCCTTTTAAAGGAAAAATAATCAAAGACCACATAACTAATCCCAATATAATTTCGGGTAAATATTCTTATTATTCCGGTTATTATCACGGTCATTCATTTGATGATTGTGCTCGTTATCTGTTTCCGGACAGGAATGATGTCGATAAACTAATTATCGGTTCTTACTGCTCAATAGGGAGTGGTGCAAGTTTCATAATGGCAGGTAATCAAGGTCATAAATATGATTGGATTTCCAGTTTTCCATTTTTTTATATGTCTGAATTTGATGTTTTCAGTAAAAGCCAAGATGGATTTCAAAAAGCAGGAGATACAGTTGTTGGGAATGATGTTTGGATTGGTAGTGAAGCTATGATAATGCCAGGAGTTCAGATAGGAGATGGAGCTGTTATTGGCAGTCGTGCTTTGGTTACAAAAGATGTTGAACCTTATTCAATTGTAGGGGGAAATCCAGCCAAATTAATAAAAAAGAGATTTAGCGATGATGACATCCAAAAGTTGCAGGAAATGAAATGGTGGGAATGGGATGAGGAAAATCTTTTTGAAGCAATGCCAATTCTTTGTTCAAATAAAATCGATTTGTTGTACAAGTTTTTTAGAAAAATGAAATGATAAAAAGAAGGTTCCGGAATTCGGAGCCTTTTTGTTTTAACTGCGTTTGCGGCTAAAATTACACATAACGGGAAACGCATTGGCGAAGTGGCGGATAAATTGGACAAAAAGTTCAATTTAGCGAGAACGTAGCCGATGTGTTTCCACAGAGCTAACTTACAAATAAAAAGCGAATGTGGAACACATTCGGCGGAATAAAATGCAGAAACTTTCAATTTAGCACTTAACCTGCCATTTTGCCAATGCGATGTTGAACTAAACCTCCGGTAGCTTTTCCCATTCGCCGTTTTAGTAACTTTGTTTTTATTAACCCTTAAAAAACTCATCAAATGGCTACAAAAAAAAATCTCCGGAGGATTTAAGGACCAACAAATTCCTGAATCGTGCCTCGAGCGAAGTTAACGGTTTTGCCGAACTTCTGCAACGCTTCGAAAGAAATATCTCCATCCTGGGCAGAAGCAAGCGTACCTTCGACAATTATTCCCGTCACGTTGCAGCCTTAGCGCTTCATTTCGGTAAAGTCCCTACCGAATTAGACCCGGAAGACATTAAAGATTACCTTTTTGAACTTCAAAAGCGATCAAAAACCCCTTCTCAGTCGTACTTTAAACATACCGTTTACGGACTGCGGTTTTTGCTGAAAACCGAAGGCTTGCCTTACAGCTACCTCCATCTTCCCGCGATTCCAAAAGTGAAAAAACTTCCCACTATTTTAAGCCGTGAAGAAATCTGGCGAATGCTTCAAAGTGCCGAACTCCTGAAACACAAACTGCTCATCGGCCTGATCTACGGTTGCGGACTGCGCTGTATGGAAGTAAGAAATATCAAGCTTCAGCATTTGGATTTCGACCGGAAGATGCTGCATATCGTGCAGGGTAAAGGCGGCAAAGACCGGTATGTTCCCCTGTCCGAACATTTAATCAGAGGCTTGAAAACCTTCATCAGTATTGAAAATCCGGATCAGTATTTATTCAATGGGAACCATAACAGGAATATTGAGGAGATTGATTTAAAAACACATCAAAACGCTTTACAGAAACCGGATTTTGATTCCCGCTACAGCCAGCGCGGCGTTCAGTGGGTGATCAAAACCATTTCTAAAAAAGCCGGCATCACCAAAGAAGTCCACACCCACACTTTGCGCCACAGCTACGCCACGCATCTGCTGGAAGACGGCGTTCCGATCATCATGGTTCAGAAACTTATGGGTCATGAAAGAATTGAATCGACGATGGAATACCTCCATGTCTGCCAGCTATCGGATCAGCAGCCGCACAGCCCTCTGGATACCGTTTTCGCTTTATGCCGCAAAAATGGAATCCCGAAGTAAGGCAAAGCATCAAAACGGAGGCGTTGCAGATGTTCTTCGTAAACTCAATCTATCGGCCCGGAATTTTACGGTTCATCAGGAAAAAACGCTTCGGGCTCTATCATATTGCCGCACTTCAGCTTTGGGTGGTCATATCGATGCGTGTGACGAATGCGGAAATATGAGCATCAGTTACAACTCCTGCAGAAACCGTCACTGTCCCCAGTGTCAGGGACACAAAAAGGAAGAATGGATCCGGAAACGTGAAGCGGACTTGCTGCCGTGCAGCTATTATCATCTGGTTTTTACGCTTCCTGAAGAACTGAACGGTTTGTCCATTGCCAATCCCACCCTTGTTTACAAAACCTTATTTGAAGCCGCCTGGGCGACTTTAAACCAATTCGGTAACACCGAAGGAATCCAACTGGGAATGATTGCCATTCTACACACTTGGGGACAAAACCTGAGCCTGCATCCGCACCTGCACTGTATTGTTCCGGGTGGTGGCATCAACAGGCAGGGCAGATGGAAAAAGAAAGTACGAACCGATAAATATCTGTTCTCCGTAAAAGCGATGAGCAAAGTCTTCCGCGCGAAGTTTGTGGCTTCATTAAAGGCTTGTGGAATTAAAGATGCCCACCTCATGGACAGGCTCTTCACCAAAAACTGGGTCGTATATGCCAAGCGGCCTTTTGGCGGCCCGAAACAGGTGATCGAATATTTAGGCAGATACACCCACAAAGTCGCCATCAGCAACCACCGCATCAAAGAAGTTACCGATAAAGAAGTGCGTTTTGGCTACAAAGATTACCGGAAAGGTGGCGAAAAAAAGGAGATGACCCTATCCCATGTGGAGTTTATCAGGCGCTTCAGTCTTCATATTCTGCCCAGAAGGTTTGTGCGAATCCGCCATTACGGGATTTTGAGCAGCAGCTGGAAACGTGGGAAACTCCGGGCTCTGCAATCCGGTTTAAAGATCAAGATCCCGGAGGTAACACCCAAAACGCTGCTCAATAAATGCCGGTGCTGCAAGGAGGGAAACCTGGTGACCATTGCTGTTTTCGGGCAGCGCGGTCCGCCGCAGGACTTTCTTTTCGTCACCCAACCTTTGTCTGCGAAATAAACTTTGCGGGTAAGGGAAACTGTGTTTTGCAGCGAAGAAAAAACGCAGAAAACCACTTCCAAAGGCTACCCAACGCCACAAAAAAAAGCAGTCCTTCTAAAAAAACTGCTTTGTACCTCTAAATCCTAAAAACGACATCCCCATAAGAGGACCAAAATGCTGTTGAAAAGCCACTGGAGCTTCCGTTCAACGGGCTTTCATTTCTTGTCTTGCAGACAAAACGAAAGCTTAGTTATTATGTGAAGGAATTTTTAGTATCTTTGTATTCAAATAATTCACATTTTATGTATTTCAGCAAGCCTTGGTAATTAAAAATTAAAGTAAATTATTAAATCGTCTTTTTGAGACGGTTGCTATTTGGTACGTTAATTTTTAATTTAAAATAAGGTAATAATGAAAAATATAAAACCCTTAACTTTTCCGTTTAATTCGGAAAATAATACATCCATAAAACAAAGTCTTTTTCGATTTCGAGAATATTTTGATTCTTCTACAATTGTTGGTTTAGGCGAAAACTCACATTTCATAAAAGAGTTTTTTACATTCAGGCATCAAGTTATTGAGTTTTTAGTAACTGAATGTGATTTTGACACCTTGGCATTTGAGTTTGGTTTTTCTGAAGGATTAGAAGTTGATAAGTGGATAAAATCACAAATTCCATTCGACGATTTGGATAAGTTACTGTCACACTTTTATTATCCAAATGAGTTTAAAGATACTTTGCTATGGCTTCGTCGGTATAATCAAGACAATAATAATCAAATTACCTTTTTAGGTGTGGATATTCCTAAAAATGGAGGTTCTTATTTTCCAAACTTTCGTATTGTATCTGATTATTTGCAAAGACTTTCAATCGTTTCTTCTGATGTCTTACAGAAGATTTTAAATCTTGCTGAGAAATTTGATTTCTATTCGACTTCTCAGCTTGCGTTAAATTTATCGCTTTTTGATGAAGCTGAACATAATGAATTAAAAGCATTGCTATTAAAAGTTTACATTCGTTTGATTACTCTTCAACCAAAATTAGAAAGTTTAGAATTTCAATCGATAGTTCATCAAGTTAAAGGCTTGATTTATATGAATTATAATGCTGATGCTATGGAAAGTTTCATTACTGAAAGGGGAATTGAAGGAGATATGGGAGCAAAAGACCAGTATATGGCAGAAAGCATTGATTGGTTTTTGAAAAATTCACTTGGTAAAAAGATTATTTTGGTTGCCCACAATGCTCACATTCAAAAAACTCCGGTAGATTTTGATGGATTTATTAGTTGTTATCCAATGGGGCAAAGACTTTCGATGACTTTTGGAGAAAAATATAAAGCATTTGCAATAACTAATCTACGTGGAGAAACTGCGGCATTGTATCCTGATAATGATTATCAATTTGGCTTTAGGGTTGATAAATTTCCACTTGATTTTCCAGAGTCGGATTCTGTTGAATTTATTATGCAAGAATTTGGAGGAAAAGAATGCTGTTTACTAATGAACAGAAGTACGGAATTAAAAAATTGTAATAAGATTCGATTTGATTCGATGTGCCTAAAAACTGAAATAGAAGAAGCTTTTGACGGAATTTTTCTAATAGAAAAATCAACTGTTTCAGAAGTAGTGGATTGAGAATTTATAAATTTAATTTCGAAACGGCACTTTCTTTTTGGAGGTGCCGTTTTATTCTTTCACATAACGGTTTGGCGCTTGGCGCAGTGGCGGATTTTGGAGCACAAAACTGTCAATACACCACAAAAGTTGATGCGAGGTAGAATGTTCAATTAACCACGTCACCCGCCATTGAGCCAAACGCCTGTTACCTGCTGGCATTCTTTTAAATTATATTCAAGTCTTTAAATACTTTTTTGGTAATTTCTTTTCTGCAACTTCCGAAATCAGACCTTTTCATTTTTCTGTCTTGTAAAAGTCTTGTTGCAAAAATATAAGTCCCATTTTTGGTCTCAATGTACCCTGTCCACCAACCTGTATTGATGTTATTTTCCCTTGTCCAACCTGTCTTAGCCCTTATAGTATATTCTTCATTTTGTTCCGTAATCATTACGTTTTTAACAATGTCAATATTTCGCTTAGAAAAGGGTAATTTTTCTTCATAAAAAGATTTTACAAATTCGACCTGATTTTTAGGCGAAATTGCAAAGTCTCCAAAATTCCAAAAATCGGCTTCAGTTTGGGATAAATTATTGTTTCCATACTTGCTCTCTGCGAGGTGTTTTCTATAGGTATCTTTTCCGATTTTCTTTGCAAGTTCTACAAAAACCCAACCTGCTGATAATTCAAAGGCTTCTTTGACTGGCATATCGTGATAAATTTCGGGTCTATAACCATACTTAACTGTATCTGTACTACCAACCCATTTTATTATTTCGTTTTCATCTTTGATAGTATTAGTTTCAAGAGCAATCAATAAATTTATAATCTTGAATGTAGATGCTGGAAGCGTTTCAATTTCTAATCCAACTGTGTCCGATACAATCCATTTATCATTTCTAATGTCATAAATAGCAATTGTGCCTTCAACTCCGCAACTGTCAAAATAATTTTGGAAGTCGCCCCGTATATTTATGTCGTTCTTAGCCAAAATATTTGATTTTCCATCTGCTTGTCTGTTAGACGAACATCCATAAATAAGGAAAAGTGTTACAATAAAAGAAAATAAACTTTTTGATTTCATTAGTTTCTTGAATTTACGGTTTGGTTTTTTATGCTTGCAGGTAACGTTTGGCAAATTGGCGATGGAGCCGACTTTTAGCACAAATGTTGAATAGAATTACTAATCTTCAACATTGCACAAAAGTTCAATAGAAGTACTTCACCGGCTCTATTGCCAATTTGTTTGTTATGTGCCGTTTTATTCCATTTTATACATTTAACAATTGCTGAAACGTAAAGTCGGGTTTAAACATTTCAATTTCGTTTTGAGTTGATTCTTCTTGTGCTTCTTTGCCATAGATAAACATTTGCTGTTCATAATTTTTAACAGCCTCTTCAATGCTATTAAATTTTCCATCGGCTAGATTATCAGACAATATCAAGGCATCCACCAACCCACTATTTACTCCCTGCCCTGCAAAAGGCGGCATCAAATGTGCGGCATCCCCAATCATTGTTATGGGTAATGGGCGCTTGCTTTTCCAAGGCTTTTCTAAAGGAAATATCCGTGTAGCCAATCCTACAAATGACAACGTCGTATGAATCAATTCTTTGTAGCGTTCGTCCCAATCGGAAAATTCTTTCAGAAGAAAATCAACGACACTATTTCTGTTTTGAAAATCTACCTGCGTTTGGTTTTTCCATTCATCAGGTGTTTTAAAACTTATTCCAAAATGCAATGCACCATTATTATTGGGGTTAGCAAATAATAAATTACCTTGGTGAGATGCCATTAGCCGGTTTCCATTGCATAGCTGAAAAAATCCAGGACAGTTTATCTCTGGTTGATGAATATCGGCTTGTATATTGAAAGTACCTGTTTCTTCAACTTCCGTGTCGGTAACAAATTTTCTTACCTTGGACATCCCGCCATTGGCAAGAATAACCAAATCTGCTGTTTCACTCGGTTTATTCTCAAAAGTTAGTGTCCACTTCTTCTTACCAGGTTCAAGCATAACAAGTTTTCTATCCCAAATAACCGTGTCGTTTTCTAAACTATTCAACAAGATAGCCCTTAAGTCATTTCTGTTTATTTCAGGATTGTCAAATCGATTTTCGGGCTTTACATTTTTTGTGGATAAAATATTGCCTTTTTCATCAGCAATATTTACACCCATTGGTAAGGCTAAGTCATAATAAGTTTGTAACAATCCCGCTTTTTTCATTGCTTCCTGACCTGAACCTTTGTGTAGGTCAAGGGTTCCACCAAAAATTCTTGCCTCTCGGTCGTTGTCTCTTTCGTAAACTGAAACGTCTATGCCGTTTTGCTGTAATAATTTTGCCATAGTCAGTCCAACGGGTCCACCACCAATTATTGCAACGTTCTTATCACTAAGTAAATTCATTTGTTTGTCTGTATCTATTCGCATTGTCATTCAAAAATGGCACATAACGGTCAAGTATAAGCGTAGTGCGGGATTTCGGAGCAATTCACTGTCCGCCCACCACAAAGTTTCTTAGGAGCAAAAATGCTCAAATTTAGCAGTTCAGCCCGCATTACGCTTATACAATGTTGGCGGTAGTTTTTTTTATTCAATTCTCCTTAATACCCCCTTTAATTTTGCTTCAACTCCAAGATTATCAAAAAGTTTTTCAGTCAATGTTAATGTCTTCTTGAAAGCTGTTTTAATATCTGTCGGATCTAATTCTGATGTTGTCTCCTGAAATAACGAATACCAATCTGGGTCTATGTCTTTTTCCAAGCTTTTTGTTGGACTTTCCCAATGTTTGGTTTGGTATGTTTCAATTCTTATTAACCAAAGTAAATATTTTTGAACATTTGATAAGCTTTGGTAAGCGTGAGCAAATTCCTGTCGTTTAATTAAGTTGCTTGTTGTAAGTAAAACATTCAACAATGATTGGCTCAACCACAGGATATTTTCATTTGTTGTTCGATCAGGTACTTTAGTTTTTATTTCTTTGAGCGTGTTAGTCAATAAATCTTCTTTATCTACTAAAATCATCTTGTCAAAGTCGCTAAACTCTACCAAACCGTCCCACGATTTGATAACTTCCATTTGGTCGTTTGTCAAAAAATGAAACTCCCCCCTTATCATATTTTCAAAAATGGCAACTTCACTTCCATACTCGTTGGTAAAATATAATGCCAAAGGATGAATTTGGCTTACCCAATTTTCAGCGGAAAAATTTTCTTTATCCTTCAAGAAGATGTAGAATTCAATATCTGAATATTTGTCCCCTTCATTTTTGGTAAATGACCCGTACATAAATACGGCAGAAATATTTTTATCATTTTGAGCTATTGACTTTGTTTTGTCAATCATTTGTAACTGTGTCATTTTCTAATTTTTTAATATTAACAATCGCCCTTTCTACTTTGCGTATTAAAGGATATTTCAATTCTTATTCTATCTTACAGTTACTTATAGCTTCATTTTCTTGAATGTTTTTCGTTGTTAATTGTTTCTTCAAATTACCGCCAACACTCAAATATATGAATATTTATGAATCAAGCATCATAAAATCGTAATTTTTTTTGAATCTTTATTAAGTATTTGTATATTAATATTTTATAGCTATATTTGGATTGCGTATTTTAAATTATTGGCGGCGGATAACATCCAACGCCATCTGATTTTAGCTTTTTTTAATATATAAAAAATACGCAGTGGTGGTATGGATTTTTCAGACAAAAGATTTCAGTTTTCCTCCGGAACTCACAACGGCTCCAACGTTATTTGGGTGCAGTTTGAAAAAGACCGGCAGCTCATTTCCTTTCTGCGCGAACACACAAAAGCACGGTGGTCCGCCTCACAAAAAAAATGGTATGTTACCGATAACAGGCACTACCGCAAACTTTTTGGGCTGCCCGAGAAAATAACCGGCAAGGCAGTACTCTCCAAAATTCACCTTGTCAATTTGCCGGAGTTCCAGCGTTTCCAGGAACATCTCCTGCTGAAGCGGTACAGTCAAAATACCTTACGCACTTACAGCATAGAATTTGCACAGTTGCTCTACATCCTAAAAAGTTATCCCGTGCAGGAGCTTTCTCCCGAACGTTTGCGGTCTTATTTCCTCTACTGCCACGAAAAACTGAAACTCTCGGAAAGCGAAATCCACAGCCGCATGAATGCCGTAAAGTTTTATTTTGAGCAAGTGCTCCACCGCCAAAAAATGTTTTTCGACATTCCGCGCCCAAAGAAAAAGCTGCTGCTTCCCAAAATGCTCAGCAAAGCTGAAATCAAGAAAATAATAGCTGCCACACTAAATCTCAAACATTCACTTGTTCTGAAAGTGTGTTACGGCATGGGGCTCCGTGTGAGTGAAGTGGTAGCGTTAAAACTTTCCGATATCGACAGTGCGGAAATGCTGGTGCGCATCGAACAGGGGAAAGGTAAAAAAGACCGCATCGCCGTACTTCCCCAAAGCTTACTGCCCGAATTGCGGGAATATTACCTGAGCTACCGCCCAAAGGTTTACCTTTTCGAGGGTAAAGAAGGCGAGGCATATTCTGTACGGTCTGCGCAGGCGGTATTTAGGAAGGCGATGGAAAAGGCAGGCATTCGCAAGAAAGTCGGTATTCACGGATTGCGCCACAGTTTTGCCACTCACTTAATGGAAACAGGAACCGATATCCGCTTTATTCAGGAGCTCCTTGGGCATAATTCCATTAAAACCACCCAAATCTACACGCATGTGACAGACCTTTCAAAGTCCAGGATAAAAAGTCCGCTGGATTCTTTATAATTTTTTTCTAAAACGGCTGTTCTTTCCTGTTTAAAAGTGTTTCTCCATTTTGATATTTGCTCTTTCGTAAACTCCACTTTCAAGTTCAACTTCTTCAAACCCATATTTTCTAAATAAATGAATAGCCGATTGCAACGTTGTGTTTGAGTATAAAATAAGTATCGTTATTTGTTTTTGTTTGGCAATATTTAAGCAATGTTCAATCAATATTGTCCCAATACCGTGTCCCTGTGCTTTGTCGCTGACAGCCAATTTACCTAATTCGTAAACCGTTTCACTTTTCTTTAACAGTGAGGCTGTACCAACAATTTCACCATTGAGTTTAGCATAATAAATATGGCCGCCTTTGTCTATGATATGCTTTTGGGGATCTGAAAGTGATGCAACATCACCTTCTTCTATACGAAAATATTTTTCAAGCCACTCGTAATTCAGTGTCTTAATTGGTTCAGATAACTCTTCTGAAAATTCTATGATATCAACCAAGTTTTTTTTACTCATTTGCCGGACAATTACATTTATAGATTTTTTTAAATCGACTGTTCTTCCCTGCTTACATCACTTCTTCCACAGTATAGATCCAATTTAAAACCAAAAATAAATTGGAGAAATAACAGATTTATTATAGATTTTTCTATTTTTTTAAAGAAATTAATAACTTAAAGATCCGCTGAACTAAAGCTTCGGCAGCTTTAACAACCGCCTAAATCTGTAACTTTGTAAAATTAACTAAAAACGGGTAAACCGCCCAAAAAAGAGACTCTTTCAGAAATCCCCTGTAAATCTCTAAAATCCTTCGCCGATAAACCCATAATGCTGAAAAAAAACTCCCGAAGCTTCCGTTAAATAGGGTATCACTGTTCGTTATTCGCACGCAACAAGAACTTAGCTGTTGAACTAAACCTCCGGTAGCTTTTCCCATTTGCCGTTTTAGTAACTTTGTTTTTATTAACCTTTTAAAAACTCATGAAATGGCTAAAAAAAAAAATCTACGGAGGATTTAAGGACCAACTATATAGCTCCAACAGATAATTGTATTCATGATGGCTCCACAGTTAATACAAAGAGTTTGGATATTGTTATGACGTATTTGGGACATTTTAAAATTTAATCTGATTCTCCGCAAACACACCTAATATTTTTAGTATATTAGCGCTCAAAAAGCAGGGATTATGAACATATTCAGTTTTACGGCTCATTTCGGTTCGGAGGAAGATTGTCGTTTGCATTTCAAGGAGCAGCGTGATAAGGAAGGGGTTGTCTGCAAGCGATGCGGGGGCACTTCCCATTATTGGTTACAGGGTAAATGGAGTTATGAATGCAAAGGTTGCCGTTTCCGCACCTCGTTGCGCAGCGGTACGATCATGGAGAGCTCCAAGCTGCCGTTTCTGGTGTGGTACAAAACGATGTTCCTGATGAGTTGCACAAAAAAGGGATTCTCCACCAACGAACTCCAGAAGCAATTAGGATTGAAGCGTTACGAACCGGTATGGGCGATGGTACACAAACTCCGCAGGGCGATGGGCAACCGGGATGCAAGGTATACACTGGAAGGGATGATAGAACTGGATGAGGGTTACTTTTCGGTGGCCAGTAAGGAAATCGAGCGAGGCAAGGGTACACGTGGCCGGGGAGCCGAGGGAAAGCAGAACGTTGCGGTGATGGCCGAAAGCACCCCGTTGGAAGATATCGAAACGGGCAAAAAGGAGAAGCATGTGCGTTATTTCAAGGCCAGGGTACTGGATAGCCATCAAAGTGAAGGAATCAACGGCGTGGTCAGGGACTGCATGGAGGATGATGCCATCGTATTTTCGGACAAAAGCACTTCTTACGTTGACATCTCCGATCTGGTGGAATTGCACGTCACCGAGAAATCAGACGCCAAAACCACCAAGGAAACACTCAAATGGGTGCATATCGCAATCAGTAATGCAAAACGGACATTGCTGGGCAACTACCATAAAATCAAAAGGAAATACTTACAGTTGTATCTCAACGAGTTTATTTACAAATTAAACAGACGGTATTTTGGAGACAAACTCTTTGACAGAATAGTAATTGCGAATATAACAGGTGCATAAACGGATAATCAGAATCTTTAAACATCCTAATTAACTACCTGCGGATTTTAGGTATTATTATAGAAGCCCCCATGAATAAATCGCTCATCATTTTCGGCATCGTCAACATAACCTCGGACAGTTTCTCCGATGGAGGCCGGTATCTGGCGCCAGACGCAGCCATTGCGCAGGCGCGTAAGCTGATGGCCGAGGGGGCAGATGTGATCGACCTCGGTCCGGCATCCAGCAATCCCGACGCCGCGCCTGTTTCGTCCGACACAGAAATCGCGCGTATCGCGCCGGTGCTGGACGCGCTCAAGGCAGATGGCATTCCCGTCTCGCTCGACAGTTATCAACCCGCGACGCAAGCCTATGCCTTGTCGCGTGGTGTGGCCTATCTCAATGATATTCGCGGTTTTCCAGACGCTGCGTTCTATCCGCAATTGGCGAAATCATCTGCCAAACTCGTCGTTATGCATTCGGTGCAAGACGGGCAGGCAGATCGGCGCGAGGCACCCGCTGGCGACATCATGGATCACATTGCGGCGTTCTTTGACGCGCGCATCGCGGCGCTGACGGGTGCCGGTATCAAACGCAACCGCCTTGTCCTTGATCCCGGCATGGGGTTTTTTCTGGGGGCTGCTCCCGAAACCTCGCTCTCGGTGCTGGCGCGGTTCGATGAATTGCGGCTGCGCTTCGATTTGCCGGTGCTTCTGTCTGTTTCGCGCAAATCCTTTCTGCGCGCGCTCACAGGCCGTGGTCCGGGGGATGTCGGGGCCGCGACACTCGCTGCAGAGCTTGCCGCCGCCGCAGGTGGAGCTGACTTCATCCGCACACACGAGCCGCGCCCCTTGCGCGACGGGCTGGCGGTATTGGCGGCGCTGAAAGAAACCGCAAGAATTCGTTAACTTTTCGGTGGCCAGTAAGGAAATCGAGCGAGGCAAGGGTACACGTGGCCGGGGAGCCGAGGGAAAGCAGAACGTTGCGGTGATGGCCGAAAGCACCCCGTTGGAAGATATCGAAACGGGCAAAAAGGAGAAGCATGTGCGTTATTTCAAGGCCAGGGTACTGGATAGCCATCAAAGTGAAGGAATCAACGGCGTGGTCAGGGACTGCATGGAGGATGATGCCATCGTATTTTCGGACAAAAGCACTTCTTACGTTGACATCTCCGATCTGGTGGAATTGCACGTCACCGAGAAATCAGACGCCAAAACCACCAAGGAAACACTCAAATGGGTGCATATCGCAATCAGTAATGCAAAACGGACATTGCTGGGCAACTACCATAAAATCAAAAGGAAATACTTACAGTTGTATCTCAACGAGTTTATTTACAAATTAAACAGACGGTATTTTGGAGACAAACTCTTTGACAGACTAGTAATTGCGAATATAACAGGTGCATAAACGGATAATCAGTAAATTTAATAATAAATTGGAAAAGGAAAAAGACATATTAGACAATCTTGAACTACGTTCAGAAAACGTGCAGGATATTCTCACGCAGCCGCCACATTGGATGATTCGATGGGGAAACACGGTAATTTTCGTCATTCTCCTGATGGTTCTCTTGATGAGTTATGTAATTAAATATCCTGAGTTTATACCTGCCCCCATAGTCGTAACTTCCAAAAATCCACCTGAAAAACTTGAAGCAAGAACAAATTCTAAAATTGAAAAAATTTTAGTGAAAGATCATCAGTCTGTAAATAAAAATCAAGTCATGATGGTGCTTCAGTCAGCTGCTGATTACAAGGATATTCTAGCTCTAAAAGATATAGTTGATTCAATGTCATCATCACAAGTTCTCTACTTCCCTACTCAACAGGCATCAACCTTCAAACTTGGCGAAATACAGGGAGAATACAATAGTTTTGCAAAAGCATTGCAGGATGAAAAACTTTTTACTCGTCTTAAGCCCTATGCTCCTGAAAATATTGCAGCAAACCAAAGTCTTGGGGAATACAGGGCAAGGATTGCTACATTACAACAGCAGCGGAACTTAGAAGTTACAAAATTTGACCTTACCAAAAAAAATACTTGCGCTCCCAAGAATTGTTCAATCAAGGTGTAATTGCCGCGATGGAACTAGAAAATGAAAAAACAAAATTTCTACAGGCAGAACAAAATTTGAAAAATATCAATATAACATTGTCACAGATGCAGGAAGCGGTTTCAAATCTAAATAAAACCAAAAGCGGTGCATCAATAAATACTGAGAAAGATAAGATTACATACAGCTCCCAAACGCTCCAATTATTTGAACAGCTAAGAAAATCACTGAGACAATGGGAACAAAATTATCTCATTATTTCTTCTACTGAAGGAGTAGTTAGTTTCCAACAATTTTGGGGCGAGAACCAATTTGTAAAACCCGGTGATATTGTGATGTCTGTTCTACCCAATGATAAGGAATTAGTTGTTGGTCGGATGTTGATTCCATCAGTGAATTCCGGTAAAGTTAAACCAAATCAAAAGGTTTTAGTAAAGCTTGATAATTACCGATACCAAGAATATGGAATCGTTGAAGGCAAGGTCCAAAACATTTCTCTTACTCCAGATGATAAAGGGAACTATTATGTTGACGTTTTGCTTCCAAAAGGATTGCGGACTTCTTTTGGGAAAAAGTTGCCATTTGACAGAGAGCTCAAAGGAAGTGCCGAGATTGTCACCGAGGATTTAAGGCTAATTGAAAGGTTTTTCTATCAAATTAGGAAATTGTTGGGGTATCAAGCTTGATGTTTTTTTTAAAAAAATAATTGTTAATGCTAAGATTTCTTACAGAAACGAGGGATTTCCGTGCATTATTAGTGCAAATTCTCAACAAATAAAGTCATCTTTTTCAAAAACCTGCCTGATTTAACCACAGGCAATTTTTCAACCTGCGTAAATTGGGCACATCCCAATCACAAAGCCGCGTAAAAAAGCCCATTTCCAAGAGAATCTTTTTCATTATTTTTAATTCCAAGATTATCTAAACTAAAATCTAAAAAATAACTCTGAAATAATCATCTACAGAATTTTCAGTCCTTCCGATTCTTTTGTTAAATATGCACTCCCAAAGTAACCACCTGCGAAAAATAGACACAAGTTCAAAATCAACCTGGGTAAAATAGACCCACCCTACATTTTCCTAAATGATAAGCATTCTGACAAAAATTTCAATGATAAAAAGACACACCTTCCTTCAAAACCTGCACCAAATAAACTTATCTTTTTCAATAAGTTGGGTAATTTAGCTACAGGTTATCATGCAACCTGCGTAAATCAGCCACATCCTACTCGCAAACGTGGGTAGAAAAGTTACACCTCAATTCTCCCCGTTTTCCATGTTTTTTTCCTTCCAAAGCAACTTTATCATAAAAAACCGCAAAACAACCCTAATATAAGCATTCGAGGAACCTTTTCAGACCTCTAAAAAAATCAGTAAACTTTTGTTGCAAGATGTGTCTTTGTACCCACAAACTTTTCAAGTTTTGGGACAAAGACGGTCTTGCCTTTTTGCAAAAGGGGAAAAAACGGCGGAACTTGTTTTTTTTAATCACCAAATCTGGTTCAAGCATCTAAACTCGTCTAAATTATTCTTTTTTAATCTTCGGAGAATCTAAACTCGTCTAAATTGTTCTTATTTAGCCCACGCCCCATGAACACTATTGTTTTCACGGATTTGATGTCCCAATTTTGCAACAGAAATTTTAATCAAAAAAATGAAAGCAACCCTCTATGTTCTCCTGACACTTTTTGCCATCAACCTCAATGCGCAGGTCGGAATAAACACACAGACACCCGAAACTACTTTTGATGTAGTAGGAAAACCAAACGACACCTCACATCATGACGGGATTATTCCTCCAAGGATAACGGGCGACCAGTTGGCGAACAAGTTTTACACACAGGCAAAAAAAGGTGCGGTTGTATTTGCCACCGCTCCGGCTTCCAATCTTTCGGGGCAGGTCATCAATATTTCAGAATCAGGAATGTATTATTTTGACGGCAACGTATGGCAGAATTTCGCAAAGGAGAAACAGCCTGTCGAATACAGAATTGTACTCACCTTCGATCCCAACAGCACCGCCGCACTGACAGCAACTTCAACTTGGTCCGCCCCTGTAAACTATTCGGGAAATAGCCACGCCTATCTTACCTCCTCAAAATATTACACCATCGGAACCAAAAATTTCGGAGGACTAAAGGGAGCGGTTTTGTTCAGAAAAGTACAGGGAATTGTAAATGTATGGTTTCAGATGTACAGGTCTTCTGATTCCGCACCGATTACGGGAAACGCCTTCATCAGCATTGCGAGCATCTACAGCGACATCGGATACATTCCCAACCAGATTGTCTTACTGCATACGGAAAATTCCACGCAATATTTTCCAGCCCTGCTGGAGAATTACAGCATCCAGATTCCGCAAACCTCCCTAAACGCAATGTCCACATCCTACTACACCTACGGAGAAGTTCAAGGATATTCCAACTGGATCAAGCCTTATCTGCCCTAATTGATGATTCAACAAAGTCCTTAATGGAAAAAGAAGACTACATAAAATTCAGAATATCCAAAACCAAAAAACAGGACTGGAAAAAAATATGCAAAGACAGAAACCTCACATTGACCGACTTACTGACGGCATCAGTTGAGAACAGAATTTTAGACAACGAAAGAAGACAGATACTGGCGTTCATTGAAAAACAAGACAACGTCTTCATCAAGATAGAGACCAACATCAACCAGGTAGCGAAAATTGCAAACGGACAAAAGTTTATTTCGGAATCAGAACTGAAAAACTTCACCGCAAAGCTTTCAGAAATCGCCAAATTGAAGAAGCAGCAAAACCAAATCTTCGAAAAGATCTATGAAATGCTCGCAAAATGATTGTCAAGATTATTCCTGCTTCAGGCTCGGATTTTCACGGCGTTCAGTACAACGACAAAAAGATGGAGAAAGGAACAGGAGAACTGATGCTGATGAAAAACTTTCCCTCCTTCATCAATGGGGAAAGCAGTCCGGAGCAGGTTCGGGACTACTTCAAATCCATTTCAAAAAATGAGAAGGTAAAGAAACCACAGTTCCACGCCGTCATTTCTGCAAAATATCAGAATCATGGCAAGGAAGAAATCACCGAAATCGCCAAAGACTTCATGCAGGAAATGGGCTACGGAAAACAGCCGTTCATAGTTGTTTACCACAGCGACACCGAGAACAACCACGTCCATATCGTCTCCACAAGGGTTGACAAGCAGACCGGAAAGAAAATCAACGACAGTTACGAACGCTTGAAAGCCCAAAAAGCATTGGCAGATACACTAGAAAAACGATACGGAGTAAGTTCCGAGGAAAAATTAGAAAAACTGCTAAACTATCAAATTGCTTCACTCAGCCAACTGGAACTCCTGCTTGAAAGAAGCGGGTTCAAACTAACTAAAGACACAAATGATGAAAATGACTTTTCCATTCTGAAGAACGGGGTAAAACTTAAAACCATCCACGGTAACCAAATCAGTTTTACCCCCAATTCGGACAACGGACGAATGAGACAGCTGAAAGCCATTTTGAGCAAATACAAAGACCTCTGTTCCAATAAAGTCTTCAAGGTAGAGGACAGAAGGGCGCAGGAATCACTGCTACCGGAAGAAAGGCACAGCGACCATTGGAAACCCAAGATAGAGTTCGAGAGCGAGCTCCAGAAAAAATTGCGGGACATCTACGGACTGGATGTGGTCTTCCACCACAAGGACGGACAGAAACCCTTCGGATACAGCATCATCGACCACAAATCGGGAAAGGTGTTCAAGGGAAGTGAGATCATGAAGATGGACGACCTGTTTGAGATGACCGATGAGAAAATTGACAAGAAACTTTTTGAAAGTCTAAAGGACTATAATCTGGCGGACAGTTTTTCAAAACAAATATTAATGGAGCATCTGAAACGCCAGAATCCCGAAAACGCTATAATAGAATTTATGCTTTTCGAGTCTAAGAAAATAAAGAACAGGGAGGTTTTCAACGCCATAAAAAACGAGGTAAAGGATTATGTCGAAACACAGAATAACAAGGATGTCCACCTCATAAAATCGGAAGATGGAAAATATTATGCCGTCCACTCCAAACTGCATTATGTGGGTTCATTGGAAAACTTAATTGGAGAGAATGCCTATCAAAAATTCCTCAATCCAAGCAAAGAATTGACACCGGAAAGTAGAGATGAAAATCTTTCCAAGGAACTGGATAGAACCATAGACGACCTGATTTTCCAATTCACCAAACCGTCGGGAGGAACAGGGAGAGACCCTGCCGAAGAAGAGTTAAGAAAAAGACGCAAAAATAAAAAAAGAACATAAGAATGATCATCACATTTGCCACCCAAAAAGGCGGAACAGGGAAAACCACCCTCGCCATCGCATTCGCCAACTATCTCTCCAGAATTTCTACAAGGAAGATCAAGGTGTTTGATTTCGACTACCAAAAATCCTTCTTCAACAAATGGAGGGAGGATGCGGACTCGGAACTGCCCAAACTCTACGAGGTGGAAGTCATTGGCGAAGATGACGATGAGCCGCCTTTCGAGGACTTGGAACAGGTTGTCGACCTGAAAGAAAGCAAAGACCTGTTCCTGTTCGATCTGGCGGGAACACTGGACCAGAGATACAGCGATGTTTTGGTGTACAGCGACTTCATCATCATTCCCTTTGAGTATTCCGATGTGTCCGTAAAATCAACCTTGGTATTCAAAAATCTTCTGGGTTTGTTGGAAAGCGAGGCGGAAAGAATCTTCATCCGCTCCAAATACGACAAGGGCTACAAATATCTCAACCAAAAGGAAATGGATATCGAGTTGGCAAAATACGGAACTCTACTAGAAAATCCCGTGTTCAAGAGAAACTGCCTCCAAACCATCGACACGAGAAAACTCACCTACGAGCAAAAATACGCCGTAAAGAAGCCGTTCGACGAAATTATACAGCAGATCAGCGAGGTCAAAAAAGTTGCGCTTTAACGAGAGACAAAAGAGACAAGAAAAAAATAATCCATAAACCACAAACCTCAAATCAATACATTATGTTAAAATACTCACTCATCCTTTTAGGAGCCTACTTTCTGTACTATGCCGGAAATATCGTCTACGACCTTTTCCTAAAAAAAGAGAAAACCGTTCAGACCGATGTTGCAGAAGAATACTCACTCGGCGACTTTGCACAGGCGGAGAATGAGGAACCCACCTTGATCGGCATCGAGGATGTGGAAAATCTCAAAACCCCGAAATCATTCCTAAAAAGCGAACCCATTCCGATTCAAAGACAGAACAATTTTGAAGACAATCCCAGTTTGGAAGAATTGAGGAAACGATTTGAAGAGGAAGAGGATTTGGATGGGACCAGCTCAAAACAGCCCGAAACCAAACACCATGAAAATCCGCCACAGCAAACGGAAATCAGCAAAAAGCCAGAAATTATTGAGCCAATAGTTTCCAAGAAAAAAAATGATGCACAGAGCAAGAAAGACCAATGGAAAGAATTTGTCAACCTTTCTGAAACCAACGTAAAACTGGTGGACAATATTGAGGGACAAAAGGTTTACCACTCGACGATTTAACCAATTTACCATACATAACTAACCTAAATTTTAAAAATGATGAAAAATTTTATCAGAAAAAACGTGACAAAAAAGAAAGTTCTAACCCTTGCCTTGGTGATGCTGGCAATGACCCCGATGCTTGCGCAGGGCGGAGCGACCGCCATCTCCAATGCCGCTTCCGACATTAAGGACTATTGGGACCCCATCAAGCTGATATTAAAGGCAGTCGGTGGACTCGTAGGATTTATCGGAGGATTGAGGGTGTACAACAAATGGACGAACGGCGACCAGGATGTCAACAAAGAAATCCTCGGCTACGGCGGTGCGATGATCTTCCTTATCGTGGTTCCGGAATTTGTAACCGCATTCTTTGCTTAAGATGGGATACTACCTGTACAAGGGGCTCAAAAAACCCCTTGTATTCTTCGGACTCAAAGGCAAATACATCATTTATGCGGTAGCCGTCATCGGCGCAGGTGTGGTTGCGGCACTCATCTTATCCAAATTCGGATTGCTGGGTTCATTATTAGGTTTATTGGTAACCGCAGGAGGTGTCTACCTCATTTTCAAGAAGCAGGACAAAAACGGACTCTACGACAAGACCAAAAATTTTGACCAGATATTCATTTTTCCAAAAAAACTCAACAACAAAAGATTTTTAAAAGATGGTAAAGACAAAGAAACAGGCATTTGACATTCCCTTCATCGGCTACGATTACGGAAAGGATTTTGGATGGGATTTTGATGTCCTCTTCGGACAGTACGGGAATCCGATTATCGGCATCAGAATTAAGAACATTGTGGAACAGTATTCCGCCGACCCAGACAACTACCTGAACTTCCATACCGTGCTGAATCAAGTCGTATCCATTATTGGCGAAGGAAGAATCGTTCAAAAACTCGACATCTTTTCCAAAAAGAGATATACCGCCGAATCCTCCAACCAGTTCCTCCAGCAGAAATACTCCGAGCATTTTGACGGAAGACTATTTAAAACCATCGAAACGGTACTCCTGTTTACGGACATTGTGGACGACAAACTCAAGAAGAAAAACAAGCACTACCAGTTTTCCGAAAAAAGTTACAAGGAACTTCGCGACAAATGCCAAAAGGTGTTGATGCTCTTGAAGCAGAGCGGTTGCGAACCCCAATTTTTATATGAGAAAGATTTTGAATACTACATTTCGGGTGTATTGTCGATGCAGTTTACGGAAACCCCGGTTTTTGACAATATCAAAAGTACCAACGAATATCTCCAAATCGGAAACCGCTTCGTCAAAAATATTTCCTATGTGGATGTCGAAAATATCGACCTGCCTTCAGAAATAGATCCTTTTTCCATATTGGGAGGAAACGGAGCAGCCTCGGAAACGGCGGTGGACAACTTCACCTTCATCAACGAATTGGAGGATTACGAAACCATCATCTACAATCAGGTCATCACCATTCCTCTGCAGGCGCAACAACAGCGGGAACTCGACAAAAAGAAAAAGAAGCACGAGGGGGCGGCAAACAACTCTCCATCCAACGCCATTATTGCGGAAGAAATCCAAACGCTTCTCCACAATATCGCCATCGACGGACAACTCGTGGTCAATGCCCATTTCTCCCTAATATTTTCAACACATACACTGGAAAAAATGGAAGGAATACAGTCGATGATCGAGAACAAGCTTTTTACGAAAGGAATTATCGTCTCCAAGAACGCCTACAACCAGCTCGAACTATTTCGCTCCGCCATTCCAGGCAATGCCACGGAACTTCGGGAATACGATTTATTTATGACGACAAGCGAAGCGGCCTTGTGTTTTTTTTTTAAAGAAAGTTACCCCGTGAACGAGGAATCCAATTTTTATCTGCGTTTTACCGACCGACAAGGCGTTCCATTGAAAGTTGATCCGGCGGACTTGCCGATGAAGACAGGAAGAATCAACAACCGAAACAAGTTTGTCCTCGGTCCGTCAGGTTCTGGAAAGTCCTTCCTGATGAACAATATCGTTGAGCAATACCTGACCTACAATTATGACGTGGTCATTGTGGACACGGGAGATTCCTATTCGGGAACCTGCAAATACAAAGGCGGGAGATACATCCAATACACTGAAGAAAAACCAATCACCATGAATCCTTTTTTGATGAACAAGAAAGAGTTCAACATCGAAAAAATAGAATTTTTGACCAATTTGATTTTCCTGATTTGGCAAGGTCCCGATGCCACGATGTCGTCCGCACAAAAATCTATTTTGGACAATGTGCTGATGTCGTATTACCACCAATATTTCAATTCGGGAACCAGGTGGT
This sequence comes from Chryseobacterium sp. SNU WT5, assembly GCF_007362475.1. Classification (NCBI taxonomy): domain Bacteria; kingdom Pseudomonadati; phylum Bacteroidota; class Flavobacteriia; order Flavobacteriales; family Weeksellaceae; genus Chryseobacterium; species Chryseobacterium sp. SNU WT5. The sequence continues at coordinate 1,866,383 of NZ_CP041687.1, read as the reverse complement.
ATGAGCATAAGACCTCGGAGGAACTCATTCTCTATCTGAACAAATACAACATCCACGAGGAAGACATTATTTCAGATTTTGAGAACCAGTCGAACGGACAGTACAACTATTACGATATTTTGGGAATCGCTTTCGATGCAGGTTCTGACGAGATTAAGGAGGCTTTCCGAAAACTCGCCATCGAATATCATCCGGACAAAAATATGAACAACCCGAATTACGACAGCGAAAAATTCTACAAGGTTTACGAAGCTTATGAAACCTTGAACGATGAAGATAAGAGAAAAATCTACAATGAGACGCAACTCATCCTCATCAAGTCCAACGAGATTATCAGGCAGCCGAAAACGGCGGAAGAATGGAACGAGTCCTTCCGAAAAACCATCATCAAGAAAATTAAGGAGCTCGAAGAAAAATTGGAGGCAAAAGAACTTTCCTTCAACGGATTCTATGACTACTGCGATAAATTTCTGCCCCTTTACCTGAACAATAAGAAACACCACATCACCGAAAAGGAATTTAATCTAAGGACATTCTTGTTCGTGCTGAAGGATTTCTACAAAGGCGGAAGATATGGAACGACACTCAACGAAAGTGCAGACAACACGCTCTTTGACGAACCATTCATCGTCTTTGAAATCGACAATGTGAAAGACAACCCGAAACTGTTTCCGATCGTGACACTCATTATCATGGATACCTTCATCCAGAAAATGCGTCTCCGAAAAGACCGAAGAAAGGCGCTCATCATCGAGGAAGCATGGAAGGCGATTGCCAGCAAACTGATGGGCGGATATATTCTCTATCTCTACAAGACGGTTCGGAAATTTTGGGGAGAAGCAGTGGTTGTTACCCAGGAATTGGACGACATCATCGGAAATGCCGTCGTAAAAGACAGTATTATTAATAACTCGGACACCTTCATATTGCTGGATCAGACCAAGTTCAAGGACAACTTCGACAAGATTGCATCACTGCTTTCATTGAACAAGGTGGAACAAAACAAGATTTTCACCATCAATAATTTGAACAACAAATTTGGAAGAAGCCGTTTCAAGGAATTTTATCTGAAGCGGGGTTCCAAAGGAGAAGTGCACGGCAATGAGGTTTCCTTGGAGCAGTATTTAACCTACACCACGGAAAAACCAGAAAAATCCGCAGTCGAATACTATGTCCAACAATACGGAAACTACGACGAGGCTTTGCAAAAAATTGTAGGCGATTTGAAAAATTTCGGAGACAGCCTTGAAAACTTGGTATCGCTCGTCAACCTTTATCAAAAGCCATTGGACAAAAAGGTGGTTTCCTATTACAGGATGATGAAGAAGACGCACAAAGGGCAAAATATCTTCAAAATCATCTCGCAGGAATTGGAAAACCGAAATATCCATTTTTCAGAATTAATCAACCAAAAACACGAGGAATATGAAAAAGTATAAGCCCCAAAATCCCCAAAGGGGACTTTCAATAAATTCCCTCTCTTGGAGGGTTTGGAGGAGGCTTTTCCTGTTGATTCTCCCCCTTTGGGGGACATGGGGCTTCTCCCAAAACACCTACATCGACCCGACGGTAACGGCGGCGATGATCCTCTATTCAGAAAACTTGAAAGCCAAGCAGAACGATGTGATTGATGAAACCTCCAAACTGAAGGATGCCCAAGCGTGGGTGGGAACCCAGATGGTGGTTGCCAACGATATTCAGAATAAGATTCTGAAAGGTCTGAAGGAAGTTTCGGGAACCTTGCAGAACGGAATCCAGGTGAAGGAGATTTATTCGGAACTCAACAAATGCTACAATTATTCATCGCAGGTAGTTCAGTTGGCATCGGCACATCCACAATATGCCATTTTCGGGGTAAAGGCTTCACAGAAAACCTATGAACAGAGTATAAAAATAGTGACTGATGTCTCCGACATCCTCGCCTCGGGAGAGCTGAACCTTGCCACTGCGGGAGACCGATACAAGATATTGCACAACATTTCCGAGAATGTCAAAAACCTAAAGCTTTGGCTTCTGGCAATCAAGTTAAGACTGGAAAAAGCCAATCGTTTGGGATTCTGGAACTCCATCAATCCATTTGCAGGATACATCAATACCGACAAGGGAATTGTAGAAAATATTATGAACCGATACAAAAGAAATTTCTAGCCCCTGTCCCCAAAGGGGAACAATGTAAAAAAATAAGATGAAAATGAAACATCCCATAATTAACGCTTTAAAAAGCCCCCTTCGGGGGTTTGGGGGCTTGCTGATTTATTTTGTGCTCACTTCATCCAGTGGCGGCTCCACGCCGTCTTGGCAGCAGGAAAACGTATCCTTTCCGATGATGAACCTAGAAATCAAGGCGACGATGGATGAAAACGAGAGGCAGAAGGAGATGCGGAAAAACCAAATTGCCAATGCCACGGTGGAAACTGCCAACAAAACCCAGTGGAACAATTTCAAGGACAAGGTGACCAAAATTCAGGACAGACTTCGAATCGTATCGTTCGCCATTCAAGCGATTCCCACAGGAATTGCGATGAGCAGGGAGATTACGAAAATCACCCAAAACCAGCAAGCCATTATCCATGAAATCAGTACCGCACCTTATTCCATCATCGCGGTTCTGCCTTCACAGGTTCAGTTTGTGGATGATCTGCAAATGGTGACGAGGCTGATTGTCGGGATTGTGGTTTCCTATGGGGCAATGAACCAGATGGAAAAGTCGGAGCGCAAGATTTTATTGGATTATGCCTTGGGAGAAGTCAAGACGCTGAGCAGAAATTCTACCCATATGCTTTTAAAGATTCGGGACATCAAGGCAAAAGTCTTACGAAACAAAAGAGCCTTTCAATACTATGTGAATCGGGACAAACAGGTGGTCGAGAACATTATGAAAAACATCAAATCCTTTTAAAAATGAGAAAACTATTTATCGGAGGAATCTTGTTTTTTTCTGTTGGTTTTGTAAGCGGACAGCAGATTGTTATCAACGACAAACTCTTGGTGCAGATGACCACCAACCACGGCGTAAGGCTGGGAAGCGAGCAGGCATTTCTAAACTCTTATGAAAAACAGAAGGAACTGTACGACGACATTAAAAACAAGACTGCACAGGTCATCGCCATTCAGGAATACATCTACCAACAACTAAAAAATGTCAACTCGGCACTCACGCAGAGCAAAAAGTTAATCTATCTGTACCAATATCTGGGAAAGGTAGCGAACAACTCCAACAAAATGCTGGACTTGTCGGCGCAACATCCAGAATATGCCGTCTTGGTTTCCAAATACTATGTCGAAATCGGCAAACAGACCTTAAAACTCAAGCAGGAAGTCACGCAGGATATTTTGAACGAGAACAAGGATTTCCTGATGGATCCGATGGACAGGGAGATGCTTATTGAAAAGGTGTTTACCCGAGTTCGGAACATCAATGGAAACATCCTCTACATCATATTGCGGTTAGAAAACGCCAAGAAGATTCCGTACCTGTACCAGGTTCCAGTGCTAAGAAACTACCTCAATATCGACAGGGCGATTGTCGGAGACATTATCCAGAAATACAAATACATATTCAATTAAAAAGATGAAAAAATTAGTTAAAAAATTTGCCCTCGTTCCGCTTTTGCTGACAGCAGTCGGCGTATTCGGGCAGTTTACCGTAAAGCGTTTGAACGACCCCTCCATCGTAGCCCAGCACAAAAGGATGGTGTTCCAGAGTTGGGGCGATTGGCGTCCCTATCCAAAATACCTTTTGGGGATTCAGACCAACTTCGCGTATGCCACCGTTTGGGGAATGTGGGCTCCCAGCAGAAACAGGGATTATAAGGATGGAGAAGATATCCGACCGCTAAAACCGACGGGACTTCAAAACCAGCGTTTTGCCCAAGTGAAATTTCAAGAGGAAGAGGCAAAAAAGATAAAGGCGGCATCCGACACCATCTATAAAAGAAGCGTCCAAGACTTTGCCCATTGGACTTCGGCGACGGTCGATGCAGACCCGCTCTGGTTGCTCTACTACAAAAGGATGCTCAGACCCATTACCGAATTTCCAGACAATCCTCAAAACTTTATCGAATGGAGGCTGAAGAACCAGCAAACCTACGAAACGCTCAATACCACGGGAACTTTAAAAAGACTTCAGGAGGAATTGGACTTAATCAAGGAAAAATATTCAATGTCGAGGTCGATGGATATGCCGAGAGGAAAACGCTTTTTGATGTACCATGACACCCTTATCAAATGGAGAAGGTTCGTGCAGGAATTAAGGAAACACAACGATAAGACGACACTTCTTTTGGACTATAAAAATATTCTGAAAAACCATTCGCCTTATGCATTGCCACAGGCTTGGACTCCCGCTTCCGACAAGCAGATCATCCACAACACGATGCAGCAGTACAAACATAAATTTTAGTGATGAAAAGAAATACTACACCCTTATTTTGCCTCTTGGCAATATTGCTGCCGATAATCGGCTTTGCCCAAACCGACGGCGACTACAGCAACCTGCTCCAATTTCTAAAGGGCGACGGCGCATTTGAGAAATGGTTTATGGAGGTCTTTACCAAACTGGACAACAGCGTTCAAGACGGTGCTGTCGGATCCGCTTTGGTTGGAAGGGCGATCGGAGGACTGGGAGCGTTGATGTATCTCGGATACATGGGTTGGCAAATGGCGGCGGGCGACCGGGAATGGGAAATCACCCCGATGCTCAAACCAATCCTCATTGGATTTACCCTGGTGTATTGGAGTGGTTTTGTCAATCTGATTCAGGCACCCTTTGAAGCCATTGCAGAACCGGGAATCGCCATTTTCAGCGACATTGAGTCCGAAGTGAATGATTTGAGGATTCAACGATTCAAGAAACAGCAGCAGCTACTCGATGCCGTCATCAAACTGAAAGCCGACGAGGATGCGAAGCAGGACGTCATCAACAACACCGGCAAAGATGCCGACGACTCTTGGTTCGACATCAGCGAGGGACTGGACAAACTCATCCAACCCATCAAGGAATGGCAGTTACGGATGGAGTTCCAGCTCCAAAAACTGGTTGCAGAAATTATCGAGTTCGTTTGCCTTTCCATCCTTCGAATCTGTGTCTACCTTATTTTCTTCATCCAAAAAATTTGGGCCTACATCCTCATTATTTTGGGGCCTATTGCGGTAGGTATGGCGCTCGTTCCAGGATTTGAAAACTCGCTGTACAGCTGGGTTTCCAAGTTCATCAACATCAACCTATACACCTTTGTAGCCTATACCATCATCAATATTGGTCAGCAACTGATCGCTTCGGGTTATGAAATGGAGATTGAGCGGTATGACACGCTTTTAACCAATGGAACCATCACCAATTTAGATGCCTTGATGGTTTATGTGAGCAATTCGGGAATGATCTACAACCAGCTCTTTACCTGTGTCGCCTATATCGTGACGGGAATCGGGGTATTGATGACGCCCACCATTGCCGACACCATTGTTACAGCGGGAGGTGCAGGTGCGATGACCAAGATGAAGAGTGCTGCTGGAAGAATGGCGAGTGCCGCTAAAACAACGGTATTGGCAGCCAAAACCGGTGGAGCTTCCGTAGCGGGAGCAGCAGCAAAATCGGCTGCATCAGGTTCCGCATCGGGAATGGTCAACAGTGCGATGAATAACAACAAAAAATAAATAAGATGCTGATCAAAAATATCGAACAAAGAATAAAAATCAACAAGGTAGTTTCGCTGGGAACAATAGCATTTGCCGTAATTATCGTATTGGCGGGCTTCTTCTTTGCCTATCGGATGATTCAGGATTCAAGAAAATCCATCTACATTTTGGACAACGGGGTTCCGGTACTGGCAAAGCAGACCGATGTCTTGTTAAACAGACCCGTAGAATACAAAGCCCAAATTGAACTGTTCCACCGACTATTTTTCACCTTGGCTCCCGATGATGCCTACATCAAGGAGAATATTCAAAAATCACTGTACCTCATTGACGACAGCGGAAAAAAAGAATACACCAATCTCAAGGAAAAAGGCTTCTACAACCAGATTGTGGCCTCCAGTTCCATGGTCAGTATTCATACGGATTCCATCTCGCTCAATATGGAGCAACAGAAATTCTCCTTTTTCGGAAAGCAGATGATTACCAGAAAGTCTGCCGTGATTACAAGAAAATTGATTACCGAAGGATACTTTGAGGACATCATCCGAAGTCCAAACAATCCGCACGGTGTGATGCTTAAAAATTGGAGGATTATCGACAACGAGGAAATCTCCAACCAAACCAAAAATTCCTATTAAAGATGAAAAATTTTCTAAAACAAACCGCAAAAAAGGGATTGGAATGGGCGGCAAAAAATCCGAAGAAGTTTTTCACCCATTCGATGGTTTTTCTCTCCGTGTCTTTTATCGGATCGCTGATACAGGGAATTTTCTTTCCGAGCCAGTCGACATTTAAAATCAAGCCCCCAAACCTCTATTCCAAAAGCAACACGACCCAGCAAATTAATAAAAACCAAGAGAAAGAAATGGAGAAAATAGTTAATGAACTCAAAATTTTAAAAATGAAAAGGGACCGAAAAGAACTCCAAAAAGAAGACAGCCTGAGAATAGAATATTTGTACAACCAATACCAAGAACTGCAACATGGACATTAAGAAAATCAACTTTAAGGAAAAAAAATATGTGATGCCCCTTCTGGCATTGCCGTTCCTGCTGCTCTTTGTGTATGTAGGTGCCCAATTTACCAAAGAGGACACCTCTAAAAAGGACAAGCCGAAAGAACTTTCCCTGTCTCTGGGAGAAACACGGGACTCCATCATGACGAAGAACGATGCCTACGACGCCTTTTTCAAGAAGGACGACAACAGGACGATGCTCGGAGGATTGGACAAGGAAGAGGACAGTCTGCTCAGTTATGAAGACCAGTTGTCTTTGGACCAGAAAAGAAAGATCGATTCACTGAAGGCGGTCTCCAGCAGACAAAATCAGCAGGCGTCAAAAGGAGGCAACTCTTCCTATTACAATCCAAAACAGCAAAATGAGGACAAGGATTTCAAGAGGTCTTCTGAAATCATCCGAATGCTGAACGACAAGTCCAATGGGAAACAGGAAAATGAGCAACTTTCAGAAAATCAAAAATCTAGTAATCAAAATGCACAGCAAGACCCCGTAAAATATCTGAAACAGCAGATGCTCGTCATGGATTCCCTAGAAAAAGCGAGGGATCCCGAATACCAAGCCAAACTCTTGGCGGAACAGAAACTCAAGGCAAACAAGGAAAAGATGGACGAGTTCCTCAATTCCACCTTCAATGTCGGCAAGTCGGGAATCAACAGCGAGTTCAATGCCTTCTACAGGGAAAATGAGAACAGTTTTATCAAAGCCGTCATTGATGAAAACAACAAGGGATTTCTGGGAAGCAGAATCCGGTTCCGATTATTGGAAGACATCTTCGTCGGCAACAGAAAAATTGAGAAAGGCTCCATCCTTTACGGGCAAATCTCGGGATTTTCCATGCAGCGGGTTGACCTCAAGATTGTCTCGGTATTTACCAAGGGAGAAATTCTTCCCGTCAACCTTTCCATCTATGATATCGACGGTTTGAAGGGACTTTATGTTCCGGAAAGCGTCTTCAGGGACATGATTCGGGAAATGGGGAGCAACTCCGTACAGGGAACACAGATGGATATGGGCGGACAGGGATTTTTCACGAGCATCGGCTCAAAATTGTTCACTTCCACCTCCAAATCCATAGCCAACCTCATTAAAACCAACAAAGCCAAACTGAAATACAACTCCTATGTATTTCTCATCGACGAAAAACAGCTTAAAGACTCACAAAACCAACAAAAGAAATAAAAATGAAAACAGCAATCAATATCCTATTATTCCTTATATCCAACCTTTTTATTGCCCAAACCGCAACCAAGGAACAAGTCATTTCGGAATTGCCCGAACTAGTGATTACGGAGGGCGTCAACCTGCACATCATCTCACCGGAACCCATCCAATATGTGGATTTGTCCACCCAAAAACTCACGGGTGATCTACCGAACATCAATATCGCGAGAATCAAGATCACGGATGCTCCTACCAACGTCGACCCAAAGGAAAAGGCAAAAACCACCTCTTTATTGAATGGCGACAAAATAGGAATAATAACCGTTGTAGGTCAGTCTTTTATTGCCCAATATAAGGCTATTTACAGAAATTCGGAAAATAAAAACACCGTGACCAACATCCATATCCAGCCAGAAGAGATGCAGCCGATTGAACTGGACAAAACCCGTTTTTCCAACTTGGAGCTGACCAAGTTTGCGATGGACATCATCCAGAAGAAGACGGAAGAAAATCCAATCAGGGAGCAAAAAGACCTTAAACTCAGTATGCAGCTCAACAATGTGTACGTTATCAGCGACTACATCTTTCTCGATATGACCTTCAAAAACAGCTCGAACCTGAGTTACGATATCGAAGACCTAAAATTTTCCATCGAGGACAAAAAAATCTACAAGGCGACCAACAATCAAAGCATCGAGATGACACCGATTTTTAGACTTTACGCCCCGAAACATTTCAGGAAAAATTTCAGAAACATCTATGTCTTCAAAAAATTCACTTTTCCGAACAGCAAGGTGATGATGATCCGCCTGATTGAGGAACAACTCTCGGGAAGAACCATCGAGATGAAGGTGAATTATTCAGATATTTTAAAAGCAGATACATTTTAGTTATGAACCCATTACCAACAGAATTAATTATTGTCCTTCTCCTGGCGTTCATCGCTTTCATCGCTTCTTGCATATCCATATTTTTTTTATTCCGTCTCAGAAAAGCAAAGAAGGAAATAGAAAAGGAAATTATAAAAATGGCTTATCTGAAAGCGTGGTATAAGGAGATTGCAGTGAAGATTTATGGTAAAGACCGTATTGAGGAAAAAGAGAAAGAGTTTTTAAAAAACTACAATTTATAGGAAGTAATGCAGGAACAACAACACCAAATTAAGATTTACGGATTCCTTCAGAAGGCGGTTTATGCGGTCGTGGCATTGGATTGTGCGTCGCTTTTCTACCTCGATGCAGATATTCCTATAGTTTCAAATCTATTGAAAAATTTCTCGAAGATGAGTTTCTTTTACCCACCCATCAACGCAAAGTTTGCGACCCTGATTCTGATTGGATTGGTTGCTGTCGGGACAAAGGCGAAGAAGAAAAAGGATTTGAACATCGCCACGGAAATCGTAATCCCCATGATATTGGGCTTGTTGATGATTTTTTCTTCACTCGTTTGGCAAAACGAGGCAGGAAACTCCAAACTCCCTAAAATTTTTCCTGCACTGAATCTTTATCAGGTCATCTATGCCGTATTGTCTTTTTTGGGTGCAGTAATCCTTCAAATGGGAGCAGACGCCATCTCAAAACTCATGCAACAAAAAATGGGAAAAGACCGATGGAATGTAGAGGAAGAAAGTTTTGCCCAAAATCAGGAACTGGTAGAAACGGACACCTCGATCAATATCCCATATCTCTTCAGATACAGTAAAAAAATCAACAAGGGATGGGTCAATATCAATCCATTTCGTGGGACGATGGTGATTGGAACGCCTGGAAGTGGAAAGTCTTTCGGAATCATCAATCCCGCAATCAGGCAAATGATAGCGAAAGGCTTCTGCCTGTGTATTTACGATTTCAAGTTTCCCGATTTGGCGCAGATTGCCTACTACCATTATCTGTTGAAGAAAAGCAAAGATTCAGGGTATGAATACGATTTTCATGTCATCAATCTGAACGAGGTAGAAAAATCCAAAAGGGTAAATCCATTGAAAAAAGAATACATCCAAACCTTGGCGGAAGCACAGGAAATGGCGGAGTCAATGGTATCGTCGCTCCAAAAGGGAGGTTCAAGTTCGGGAGGCGGCTCCGATGCTTTTTTCACCCAATCTGCCATCAACTTTCTTTCGTCGAGTATCTACTTTTTTGCCACCTACGAGGACGGAAAATATTCGGATTTACCACATATCCTGTCCTTTATGAACCGAAGTTACAAGGAGATTTTTGACACACTTTTTACCAACGAGGAAATATTCTCACTGCTTTCTCCCTTTAAGACGGCGTATGAAAACAAGGCATTTGACCAGTTGGAGGGACAGGTCGGAACCTTGAAGATATTTCTCTCACGATTGGCGACCAAGGAAAGTTTCTGGGTGTTTTCGGGCGACGAAGTGGAACTAAAAATTACGAACAGGGAGAATCCTTCCATCCTGATTTTGGCATCCGATCCAGGAACGCAGGACATCAATTCCGCCCTTTATTCATCGGTTTTAAACAGGACTTTACGACTCATCAACTCCAAACACAATTTGCCGGGAGGAATTATTGCTGACGAGTTTCCCACCATCTACATACATAAAATCGACAACGTGGTGGCGACCGCAAGGAGCAACAAAGTGGCGGTCTTATTGGGACTTCAGGAAATCCCACAACTCCGACAGTTTTACAAAAAAGAAGTTGCCGACACCATTTCCGCCATTGTTGGAAATATCCTTTCAGGTTCCGCAAGGGACAAAAATACTCTGGAATGGCTGGAGAAACTGTTCGGAAAAATCAAGCAAAAATCCTATTCCCAATCCATCTCCCAACAAGGAACGACGACCAGCATCAACGAGAAAATGGACTTTATGATTCCTGCAGGAAAAATTGCGACGCTCAAAACTGGCGAAATGGTCGGAATGATTGCTCAGGGCGAGGAAAACGACACCGAGGAATACAAAACTTCGGCGATGAACGGCAAAATCAATTTGGATATGAAGGCCATCAAACAGGAAGAACACAACTATGTGAAAATGCCTTCCTATTACTCATTTGTCGACAAAATGGGAAACAATAGGAAAAACGATGTCCTGATGACCAACTTCAGAAAAATCAATAAGGAGGTTGAATTAATCGTAAATGAATTTACTAAAAATGAAAAATAGAACGACAATAATAACATTAACAATTCTCCTTTTAACAGGCGGTTATTCCATGGCTCAATTCAATACGCTGATGCCGACAAAACCACACAAAACGGAAGACTTTAAAATTATGGAAACCCCAAAAGAGGAGAATTCCAACCAAAAAAAGGAGAAAAAATCGTGGAAAGAAATCTTCAACATCACCCCAAAATCGGAACTGAAAAACGAAACCGAAAGTTCAATGAAGATGTTAACGAGTCAAATCGACTCTCTAAAGACGATGCTTAAAAACTACCATAATGGAAACAATCAAAGTAACGTGGACTACAAAAAGATGAAAGATTCACTATTTGAACTGATGCAAAATTTTCAACCCGAAAAAAAGCAGGAAAAGGATTTTGAAACCACCTTTGAAGGTTTACGGAAAAATATCTCAATGCCTTTGCGCAATAGAATTAGCGTGACTTCGCCTTACGGAACAAGGATGCATCCAATTTTCGGCACTGCAAAAATGCACAACGGAATTGACCTCAAAGCCAACTACGAAGATGTTCACGCCGTGCTTGATGGAATCATTACCGAAGCAGGTTGGGATTCCAAAGGCGGTGGAAACTACATCAAAATCAAACATTTCAACCGATTTGAAACCTCCTATCTCCACCTCTCCGAAATCTACTACAAAGTCGGAGAAAAAGTCAGGGCGGGCTTCATCATCGGGAAAAGTGGAAACACAGGGAACTCTACCGGACCGCACCTGCATTTTGCAGTAAAGGAGTTTGGACAAAGCATCAATCCCTACCATTTCTTAAACGACCTAAACAAAGCAAACAATTTAATAGCAACCTACTATGCAAACTGAAAACCTACCTACCGAAGAACTTAAAAAGTTCGGAATCATCAATGAAGATTTGTCATTTTCAAAAAAACTGAAAGCGGACGACATCCAAAAATTTCTGCAGGGCTACACGATTGTCGCAGACAACGACAAAAACAGGGCAACTTTCCAACTCACGGAAAACAACACCCGACTGAAAGTCATCTTTCTGGAGCGGGATAAAAGCATCTCCGAAATCCTCAGAAACAGCAAGGATGGAATTGAGTATTCCACTATTCAAGACCTTTCAAACAAAAATGAGAAGAAACTTTCGCTTGAAAAAAAGGCATTCATCTACGACAAGGAAAACAACATCGTCGCCGAGTTCGACCTCATTAAAAATGCCACCGAACTCACCGCAATCATTGCCGACAAGAAGGATGTCGCGGAAATGAACCGCTACAAAAACGAACTTCAGAAACTGAAAAATTTCCTGATGGATAAAATCGACCAATATCCCGAAATCGCCAAGGAAATTTCCAACGACTTGAACATCGTTTCCAGAGAAATCAACACCGTAAACAGCATCTCACCCGATGAGAAGCAGATTTCAAAAGGTGGCAATTCCGAAATTGACCTGAACGTCAATGACAGGGATAGGTACGAAGACGCGAACAGAAACCGGGAAGAGCAGGAAGAAGAAATCGAACAGGAAATCGAACAGGAACAGGAAAAACGCCGTGGATTCCGCAGATAAATTTTTGAAAAGATGGAAACAGAAACGATCAATTACCAGAGCAAATATGGACCGAACACGAATTTCCAATTTCCGACGGACGAGGATACGCAATATCTCAAAACGTCGGCGGGCGAAATATTACCGTACAAACTCTTCAGTGGGAGAAATGATGCTGACCCAAATTCCGCCATCCTACGGGAAAAGGACAATCAAGGTTACGCCAATGACTTTGCGCTCGTAGAGCGGCAGTTTTCGGAAAACAAAAGTCTTTCATTCATGGCGGGAACCAAAATTTCTGATGTGAACGATGTGGCTTGGCTTTTCCGTGCGCTTGAAGACGAGGCGGTGGAACACACCTTTGCACTCTACAAATTCAAGGACGACAGTTATCTCGTTCAACATCTTTCGACAGGCGGAATTACTTCCACCGTTGTGGATTTACGGTTGTTGACGGGAAACGTCTTCAAAATGCAGCCCGAAAGCATCACGCTCGTCCACAACCATCCGAGCGGACAACTGATTTCGAGCAAACATGACCGACTCATGTTGCAAAGACTGCACGAAATTTTCGACCATACAGGAATAAAGGTGGAAGACGGCATCGTCATCAATCTGCGTTCGGGGAAATATTTGGTATTCAACGGAGATTTGGGAAGCGACCGTGTTCTGGAACTTTCCGAGCAAAATCAACAGCAGGGAAAAGTCAGCACCTTTTCCTTTAACAAGCAGATTTTTGCCGCCAATTATCAGCCGTTCAAAATCAACAGTCCCGAAGATTCCGCCGCCTACATTTCAAGCCAAAAGTTTGGACTGTCCGACAAGACGGAAGCCATCATCCTGAACAATGCGAACGACATCGTTGGGAAATTCATTCTTCCGCAGCATCGACAGTTCGAGAAACTGACCGAACTGATGACGATTCACGCCGGAACGGGTGTCATCCTTTATGGAAACAATGTAAACGAGCAGATGTACAAGGAATACCGCGACAAACTCGAACTGATGGGGTTCACGGCTTTGGATGCGATTTTATTGGAAAGCGGAAACTACCACTCCCTTTACGAAAAGACCAAAATCAACGTCTATGACCACCTTTTGGACAAATTCAGCAAGAACCATCTGAATGCGGAACCCATTGTCGGCGTATCGGAAAACAACCTAAATAATAGTTACTCTAAAAATTTTAGAAATATGGAAGAACCACCACAAAAGGATTACGTCAAACTGTTTATTGACGATTCCGAAGGTCATACCAAGCACGAATTTGAAATCTCCTTGACGGAAGACGACAAAGTGAACTACAGCCAGATTGCCTCAAAAATCCAGCTGTATCGAAAGCCGGAAGACCATGTTTTGCTATTCGTTGGCGGAGAACTGCTTACCTACGAGGGAAATGAGGAAACAGAAAAAATCATCGATTCCCTTAAAAGTCTTTTTCTTCCCGATGAGAAAAAACGGAGCAATTTATTCAGCCAAAGTAATTTTCATTCGAGATTTAAAGAAGAAATGGATGCCACAAGGTCAGGATTTTCGATAGACGACATCATTGGAGAGCCTTCTATAAAAGATTACGCCAAAATGAACGGAGATGACTTAACACAACACCTCAATAAAAACAAAGAATATTTTAACAATCAAACCCCAAACATTATGGAAACACAAAAAGAATTCAACCAGGTAGATTATCTAAAAAATCAGCTTAAATACCTCGGTTTCGGCGAAGACGAAAAACTTCACAAAGAATTGGAAAAAGGCATCAAGTCCAAAAACCAGCAATTCGAAATCAAAACTTCCTCGGACAAGGCACTGCCCGGAAACAAGGTTGATTTTGCCTTGAAATTCAACAAGACGGAAACGGGTGGTGTTTTCCTCAACTCTTACGACGCCAAATTGAAGAACGAGAAAGGCGAAGAAATCACCCACAATTTTTCGGTAAACAGAGAAAATACCTTTACCGCAAAAGAAGCCGTAAATCTTTTGGAGGGACGGAGCGTGAAAATCGAGTTCCACAACCCCAAAAGCGACCAGTCGGAAACCGCCTTCGTGCAGTTCAACTTTGAGGAGCCAAAGACGGAGAAAGGAAACTATATGTTCCAGAATTTCTACAAAAACTACGGTGTCGATACCGACAAAATCGTGGAAAAAGCCAACCTCGTTTTCGAAAAGCCGGAATACAGGGATAACACCATCAAGTCACTTGAAAAAGGAAATGTGGTGAAAGTGAAATTTGAAATGGACGACAAGGTGGTGGAAGGAAAAGCAGTGCTCAATCCGCAATACAAGAACCTGAACCTTTACGACAACGACATGAACCGCATCAACACCAACAAACCTTTGCAGGGAATGGAAAATGAAGAAAAACAGGAGAAAGCCCATGTGAAGGAACAGAGCATCAAACGATAATAAATAATACCTGACTATTATCCGAAGGCGGTAAGTCAAATTTTGATTTGCCGCTTTTTTTAAAATGTAATCATTATGAACATCAAATCCATATTTTTAGTTTTCGTTTCAGTATTTATCCTAAATTCCTGCCACAAGGAAATCAAATCCGAAAAAGGCGGAATCGACCTCATTACCAATGTCTATTTTGATGCCTCCAGAGGATTGGACAAGATGCAGAGTTTCCACATCTCGAAAATGAGTTATTCGGAAAACCAAATTATCGAACTGGTTCCAAACCACACCTTTCCCGAAATGAATCAAAATGCCTATCTCGTGAGAGATTCTTTCTGCTATCCATTGGATGCTGAAAACGGCAACATCATACTTTCCGATATTCTTGAAAAACAAAAACCCGCATTGGTTTGGAACAAGAAGGACGGCGCCATATTCTCAAAAGAAATGATTCCGAACTATAATAACAGGCGGAAACTCTCCGACACGGTGTTATTCAAGAAAAAATACAGACGCTTCGAAATCAATTCGCCTTGGAACTATACCCGTTTCTACATCTATCCGACAGACACGATTCTGCCGTATTCCCTCTACAGACACGCCGAAAAGGATTATGGCGGAAGATTGGAGCGCATCGATTCCTACAATAAAAAGACCGACATCTTTGTAAGCCTGCAACTGCTTCCAAGAAAAAACTGGGACGACACGGCGAAAGACATTTTTGAGTTCAACCACTTCGTAAAAAACAGAAAAAGTGAGTGAGACATCCTATTTAAATCATTCTAGTTCAGAAATTTCCATTATTGAGGGAACTAAAAACGAACTGATTGTCTTTAACAGCGATAACGACAAAGATTCGTTTTTGGAACTTTTGAAACTAAACAATCAAAACAACGGCAGAACCCTTGTAACACTCAATTATAATGAAAATACTGGAAGCTTTGTCGAACGGTTTAAAAACTACGACGGAAAGATATTTCTGTGTCTAACCGGTGATGATGACGGAAATAGGTCTACACAAAAAATCCTCAATGAATTTCAAAATAAAAATATCAAGGACATCCGCCTGCTGTATGGAATTTCTGAAAATGGGAACCAAAACCTGGAAGAATATTTAAAAAATAAACTCCAAGTTCAAGAGAAAAATACTACTTTAGTTGAACAAAAAACGATAAGAAATGAAGACGATGGAACTCAATCCGAAGGAATTTCCGACACTCAGCACTTGGGAGCCGAACTTTCTCAACGAAATTCTGGAGAATCTAACCAAACAAGCAAACCCAAGCAAAACGGAAATCACTTTGGAGGACAAGCTGTGGACGGCAACCATACTGGAAATGGACTTGAAGACACAATCTGGAAGCATCTGGTCGGAAAACCAGAGCGAGGACCCGTTGACGGAACACAACCGCAAAATGCTGCAAAAAATGAGGGAGCAGAACATTCCTTGGGCGGAATCGTATCCGGGAGAAATGTATCCAATAGAATAGCAGAAATAGTAAAAACATCTACTCAAAACAATGAGGCATTAGGGGTTCTTATTTCAAAATATAAAGGTCAAAAACTGACCAATGAACAAGTTGCGGAAGTTGTTTCCGCAGCTTGTTTTGTTTCCAGCGATAAGCAAGTTAAACTCAAGGAAAGTCTTAACATTACCGAGGATTTAAAAGAGATCTGTCATCAATTCAAAAGTGGCGGAACAGCTAAAGAAGGCAGGGGTATTTTGGATGAATACTACACCGATTCAAGGATTGTAGATGCCGTCAGAAATTTAATCAAAGACCAGTTTAAGAACAGGCAGGAAATTTCGGTATTGGAACCCAGCGTTGGAACGGGAAATTTTCTGTATGCAGTGAAAGAATTGGGAATCAAGTCCAATATCACTGCCTTTGAAATCAACGAAACCACCGCAAAGATTGCGAAAATCCTTCATCCCGAAGCCCACATCCATCTCCGCTCCTTTGAAACCGAGTTTATCGAAGAGAAAGGCAACAAGAAGGAATTTGCCGAAAAATACGATTTGGTTATCGGTAATCCACCCTACGGCGACCATCGCGGATTATACAAAGGTTTGGGAGAAGAACCCAAAATCTCCAAATACGAGGACTATTTTGTCAAAAGGTCTTTAGATTCTCTTAAACCCAATGGAGTTTTGGCAATGGTGCTTCCTTCGGGTTGGTTGAACCGACAAGCCCAACTAAAAAATGCAGATATTTTGGAAGGTTTTCGTCTGCCGAATGGTGCTTTTGCCGGAACTCAGGTAGGAACGGACATTATTATTCTGCAAAAAAATTCCCAGAAAATTTCTACAGATATTTCCAATTATTTTGAAAAACATCCCGACAGGATTTTAGGGGAAACCCGAGAGAAAACCAACCGTTTTGGGAGGTTGGAAAACTATGTCTATGGAAATTTAGAGGACGCCTTATCTAGGATTGAGCAACTCAAAAATAAAAAGCAGACCGAAAGAATTGGAAACCTCTTTGAAGATTTGTTTTTGGAGGTTGATCAACCTAAAGGAGAATCAAAAAGCAAAACTTTAGAAAACACCATTCCCGCTAAAACAGAAGAAATTGACCTTGCAGAAACGAAAGATAAAATTGAGCAAGTTCTTTCCAGACTTAATGAAGTAAAATTCAAATCTCCCGCAATTGAAAAGGAGATTGAGAAGTATTTCAAACTCCAAACCCAAATTTTTGATAATCCCCCAAATTTTTCGAAAGACCAAATTGATGAAATTCATCGTAAAGCGGATAAAATTATCCAGTCCCACAAAGAGAAAAATGCGGAATATCGAATTCAGACCAAACCGGAAATCAAGAAAGGGGTTTTAAAATACCAATTTTTCAAAGCCGATGAAATTGTGAATGCCTCGCTTCAGAACAGTACCGATATTACTAAAGAACAGATTGAGGCATTTCGGGACACTTCCTACGACGGCACATTAAACAATCACGGTAAGCACTACCAATTTGCCAACTATATGGACGGAAATTGGGTTCACGATTTTTATTACGCCGAAGGGAATATCTACGCCAAATTAGAACAACTGGAAATAGACTTTAAGGACAGGTTCTCGGTTGGCGGAACAGAAAATCAATATGAGAAACAAAAGGATTTACTCCTCAATGTTCTTCCAAAACCAAAAACTTTAGACGAAATCTCAATCAGTCCGAATCATGAATTTGTCCACCAGTTTGATTTGGGATCCATAGAAAAGGAACGCTGGAATCAAAACACAAGACAGACGGAAACTGTAACGGTTCCCTATAATCTTGCAGAAAAATTCAAGGATTTTGTCGGAACGCTTTCCAGTGAGGCATTTGCAGGTTCTTCATCTTGGGAAGTAAGAAGTTTTGTAGACAACGAAAACGTTACCGGAAGCGACAAGGAACGGAATGCCTTGGTTCGCGAAAGACGAAAAGTCGCCGCCAACGACTTGTTTCAAAAATTTTTGAGGGAAGAATTGTCGGACGCTTTAAGGAAGCGTTTTGTCAATGATTTTAACCGAAACTACAACAATATCTATGTTCCGGACTATTCAAAGTTTCCTTTGTTTTCAAAAATCCATTTGAATTTTAAAGGTCGAGAACTTAGATTAACTGAAGTTCAGAAAGCCGGAATCGGAAGGCAGACCACGAAAGGTGTCGGATTACTTGCACATGAAGTGGGATTTGGAAAAACATTGTCTGGAATCCTGTCAATGCACGAAGCGATGGAAAGAGCAAATGCGAAAAGACCGCTGATTGTCGTTCCCAATGACAGCATTCTGAAACAGTGGGTGGAAACCATTTTTGAAACCATTCCCGAAGCCAAAGTGAATGTCTTGGGAAATCTCGGAAAAGACTTCGACCTCTCAAAATTCGACAACAAGGATGGGGAAATCACCATCGTCACTTACGAGGGTTTTAACAATATCGGTTTTTCTGAAAATATTACCCAAAATCTGGCTTCCAAGTTCTCCTATATTTCAGAAAATGAATTAAGAAGTGTAAACACCATCAGCGAAAGGGATTTTCAGAAAGAACTGGAAAAAGAAAAAGAACTGGTGGGTAAAATGAAGCGTGGCAAGATTTACGATTGGGAAGACTTTGGTTTTGACCATCTGACTTATGACGAAGTCCACAACGCGAACCATATCGTAGGAAAAGTAAGAATAAAAGACCGCCGATTTGCTTCAGACTTTAGAAATCAAAACCAGCAGACTTCAAAGTTGGGTATCAATACTTGGATGGCTGCGCAATACATCCAAGAAAAGAACGACGGTAGAAATGTTACCTTGCTTTCTGCAACGCCATTTACCAATAAACCACTGGAATATTATTCTATTCTCTCCTTGATTGCGAACAAGAGATTAGAAGAATCGGGCTACTTCAATGTGAATACCTTCTTTGAAACCTTTATGGAGGCAGACAACGACATGGAGATTGACGCAAAAGGTGATGTGAAATTCAAGGCGAATGTTCGACGTTTTAAAAACAATTCGCTGTTTCAGCAACTTTTATCTGAATTTATTGATATCAAAGGCGAAGAAGACAATCCAGAATTGGTGCGGCCCAACCGAATCAACAAGGAATATAAGATTGAGCAGAACTATTTAACGAGTGAGCAATACGAAATGCTCAATGAAAACTTTACCGAAACCCAAAAAGGGGCAATTCTTACGCATATCCTTAATGCCCGTTTGATTGCGATTTCACCATATCTTTCTCCCTATTATGAAGGAGAAGAACCGTCTTTAGAAGAGTTTATAGAGGATTCTCCGAAACTAAAACAAACGATGGATTTGATTCGGCAGAACAAAAACGACATTCCGGATTCGGGACAGATTATCTACTCTGAATTAGCTGTTTCGGAATTTCCGAAACTAAGGGAATATTTGGTACGGGAGGTCGGCTACAAACCGGAAGAAGTCGGAGTCATCACCGGAGCAACCAGCAAACCAAACCGTTTAAAGATTCAAGATGATTTCAATTCCGGAAAAATAAAGGTGGTCATCGGAAGCGAGGCGATTCAGGAAGGAATGAACCTTCAGGAAAATACGACGGATATTTACATGCTTTCTCTTCCGTACAACTTTACCTCTCTACGGCAAGTGGAAGGTCGTGCTTGGCGACAAGGAAATAGGAACGAAAATGTAAGAATCAACTTTATGTTGACCAATGACAGCATTGATGTCTTTATGCTTCAAAAATTGCAATCCAAACAGGCAAGATACTTGGAGGCAATGAAGAAGGGAGCCGATGTTTTAGATATTTCTGACATCAGCACGCAGGAAATGAAAACCGCCATCATCACGAATCCCGAAACCAGAGCGAATATAGAAATTGAACTGATGAAAAAGCAAATTGAAACCGAAAAAAATAAATTTTTGGCTGATTCTGCTTTTGTGCTTCGAAAATATGACAGTTTTATTAAAATTCAGGAAGAAGTAACTAAAGCGCAACATAACTACAACCGAATCTTAGGCTATTCCAAGGAAGAGGGCGACAATGCCGAATACTGGAAAAACCAGCTTCCATTTTATCAGAAAACGATTGATTTGACAAAGGAGAAAGTCCAAGAGGAAATTGATATTCTTTCTCAAAAAGGCGTGAATGTGACGGAGATTGAACAGCAGACAAAAATTACTGAAGATAAGATTGCTGAATTGGATAAAAGGTTGGAGGATTTGCCTAATGTTCGGGAGGGATTGGTTGAGAAGTATAGGGAGGAGAAGGAAATGCAGTTGAAAATTAATGAGAGTAGGGGTTATTTAGAGGAGAGAATGGTGGAGAATTCACAATTATTTAAGACGAATATTATCAGAGTAATTGATAAAAATTTTGAAAATGAAAATGTACAAAAAATAGAAATACAACAATATGGAAGAAAGAGATAATAAAAAAACAGGGACTTGAAGTCCCTGTTTTAGTCCCCGCTATGCGTAAATCACTGATTTACAGCGTGTGTAGTAGCCCGTAGGGGAGTCGAACCCCTCTTACCAGGATGAAAACCTGAGGTCCTAACCGATAGACGAACGGGCCAGTGCGTCTTTGTATTTTTATAAGGTTACGCTAGAGCGTTAACGTGCTTAGTCAACTTACTTTTAAGGTTTGCTGCCTTATTTTTGTGGATGATATTTTTCTTTACCAATTTATCCAACAAAGAGATTACTGATGGCAACTGAACTGTCGCTGCAGCTTTATCCTCCTCACTTCTCAACACTCTCAAAGCTGTTCTAGCAGTTTTGTGGTAGTATCTGTTGATTACTCTTTTCTTTTCGCTTTGTCTGATTCTCTTCAGAGCTGATTTATGATTTGCCATATCTTTCTAAAAACTTGGGTGCAAAGATAAAAAATCTTTTTTAATTACAAAACTTTTTTTTTAAAAACTTTTCAAAATTTTCTTTTAGTAGCCTATAGGGGAATCGAACCCCTGTTGCAAGACTGAAAATCTTGAGTCCTTACCACTAGACGAATAGGCCTTTGCTTTGAGGACTGCAAAAATATTAATTTACTTTTGATCCTGCAAGGCCCTTTTGCATTTATCTTGAATTTTTCTGAATTACGGTATTTTTAATTCCTTTATCATCCAGTTCCTTCTGAACTTTCACAGCCTCTTCCAAGGTTGCAAACTTCCCATATGTATAATAAAACCTTCCTTTCTCCTTGATACGGTTCACTTCTTTAAGTGAATTCAAAATATAAGAGTTAGAACTCAGTTTCTGATCGCTTACAGCCAGTTCTATCGTGTAATATCCAATTCCCAGTCTTTGGTTCGGAATGAAAGAGATGGAGCTGGCATTCCTAAAGCCTGCATCTTTTACCGTTTTTAAATTATTATCGCGTACGGAAGAAAAATTAGTAACACTGTAATAATATTTGTACAAATCATTTTCTTTTATGGTCAAAATATAATTAAGCCCTTTCAAAGCAGGATCTGTATGGGTATATTTTACCGGTGAAGACATTAATAAAATTCTAAAATCATTTTTTAAAGGCTTTTCTTCCGGTTTTTCCGGTTCTTTCGGTTGCTTTTGCGCGCTACCATTTCGGTCCATAGTGCCTCTGTATTTACTAATCGCATCGTAAATACTTTCTGCAATATCACTTTGTCCCTTATCAGACGCTAAATATCTGGCATCCTCATAATTATTTACAAATCCTGTTTCAATTAAAACAGACGGCATTGCATTCATTCGTAAAACGTGTAAGTCTGCTTGCTTAATTCCACGCGAAATTCTTTTGTCTTTATTTACAAAGTTATCTTCCACGATACTCCCTATGAGCAAACTACTTTCTAAATATTTACTTTGTTGAATTTTAAGTGCGATTAAGGATTCCGGAGATGAAGGGTCATAAGACGCAAAAGTCTCACGGTCTTTCTCATCCAAAAAAATCACATCATTTTCTGCTTTCGCAACTTCCAGATTCTTTCTATTTTGATTCGGACCTTGAATAAAGGTCTCCGTCCCAATTGCTGTTGATGAAGATGATGCTGAAGAATTAACATGTACACTCAAAAATAAATCTGCCTTGCTGCGATTCGCTAGAGTAGTTCGGGAAGTGAGTGATGGGTATTCATCAATCTTTCTGGTATAAATAACTTTGTAATCTTTATTTTTTTCCAGCATTCTACCCAATTTGAGTACAATGGCTAAAGTGACATCTTTTTCTCGTACTATACCCAAATCACTATAACTCCTATTTGCTCCATGGTCACTCCCTCCATGGCCTGCATCAAGAACAATAGTGAACTTTTTTTGAGCAGTTGGAAGAAAGAATATCATCGTAAAAAACAGGAATAAACACTTTTTAAAAGAAAAACTATCCGTAATCATCATTAAATTTTAAAAATTATATTAATTTTGACGCCAATTATAGATTAAGCGCTTTGGTCAAAACTGGCTTCAAAAATATACTACAAATTCTAATTATCCTAATTTTTAACAATTTTTTAGCACATCTCGGGGCTCAAAACTTGACTGAAAATAAGATGGTTAATCAACCTATTAATAGGAAAGACACCGTTGTTCTCAAAAAAGAACAGCTCGAATCTGTTGTGAAGACAAAAGCAGAACGCATCCGAAACGATATCCCAAAAAAAATGACTTACCTGAATAAAAATGCTCAGGTTAATTACCAGGATATGGTTATTGATGCAGATTACATTTCGATAGATTGGGATAAATCATTAATTTACGCCCGGGGTGAAGTTGATTCTATTGGTAAGATTAAAAATCCTGCAAAAGCAACGCAAGGTGGCAAAACTTATGAATATGATGAGTTTACTTATAATATTAAAACCCGGCAGGCAATCGCTTTCAATGCGAGGACCGAAGAAAGCGAAGGCGTAATTGTGGCGGAAAAAACCAAAAAATATAATGATTCAGTATTCTTTATGAGACGTGGGAAATACACGACCGATGAATATTTCATTAAGAAAAAAGATACGATTGCCGACTATTATTTACTCGCTCCAACGATTAAATTAATTAAAGGAAAAGAGAAATCTCAAGTGATCACAGGTCCTATTCAACTCTATATTGAACAGGTCCCCACTCCCTTAATTATGCCTTTCGCCATCTTACCATTTTCTGATAAAAGAAGTGCAGGAATACTTATCCCAAGTTTTGGGGAACGTGAAGATGTTGGGTTCTTCCTGAATTCACTGGGTTACTATCAACCCATAGGCGAACATTTCGATTTCAAGATCCTTACTGACTTTTACACTAAAGGAAGTTGGAATTTAAGGCCTGAGGTCAACTACAAGAAAAATTATAAATATACCGGAAATTTCTCCGCAGATATAGGAACAACCATTCGAGGAATCAAAGGATTGGATGATTACTCAAAGACCGGAACCTACCGTATTGCGTGGAGACACCAACAGGATACTAAAGCAAACCCCTTTCTAACTTTCTCTGCGTCAGTTGATGTAGTGAGCAACAAATTCTACAACAATACGGTTAATAACAATTATGCATTTAACCAAAACAACCTGAACGCACAGCAAAACTCCTCGATAAGTGTGGTGAAAAGATTTCTGACTTTACCAATAACCATTACAGGAACCTCTTCTTATTCCCAGAATTTCTCCACAGGACTGGCAGATTTAAAGCTCCCAGTGCTCAATGTTGCTGTGAATCAATTTTACTTATTTAAACCTAAAACTGGAGTTAGACAAGGTCTTTTAGAAAACATCACAGTAAACACTGGCTTAAATTTAAACAACTACGTTCAAACCAATGAAGGTGAACTCTTTACGAAAGTAATGTGGGACAAAATGCAAACGGGATTAAGAAATAACATTTCTTTGGGAACCAATACAACTGTGGCAAAATATTTTACGTTTTCAGTCTCTGCAAATATTGATAATGCCCTAACTACAAAAACCTTAACCCGTACCTATAATCCAATTTCAAATAAAGTAGAAGATATTCTTAACAAAAAAATTGCTGGCTA
This sequence comes from Chryseobacterium sp. SNU WT5, assembly GCF_007362475.1. NCBI lineage: Bacteria > Pseudomonadati > Bacteroidota > Flavobacteriia > Flavobacteriales > Weeksellaceae > Chryseobacterium > Chryseobacterium sp. SNU WT5. Next base: position 1,842,058 of record NZ_CP041687.1, on the reverse strand, counting down.
CTCTTCTTTTTCTACCAGTGCCAGTTTACAGACGGTGTTGTATGGAATGTTGAATTTCAAAAAGGGTTCGGCCATTGAGGCTGTCCGTCATATGATTACTCCACAACTTGGTTTCAGTTACTCACCTGATTTTTCAACACCTGCATTTGGGTATTTCAAAAACTACTATAATGATCGTGGGGAAATGACTCCTTACTCTATTTTTGACCGAGGGATCATTGGATCACCAAATTCTGGATTGGTACAATCACTTAACTTCTCTCTCAACAATAATGTGGAAATGAAAGTAAGATCTAAAAAAGATTCTACTGGAGTTAAAAAATTGAAGATTTTTGAAAGCTTAAATTTCAATACGAGCTATAATTTTGCAGCTCCGATCTACAAATGGTCAATGTTTAGCTTTAATGGACAAACCACTCTATTTGAAAAACTTAACCTTAATACCAGTTTAACATTAGAACCATACGAGATCACCTTTGCACCAGGCCAGGAATATGGAGTTCGCACCGAAAATTTTGGACATTTCAGTATACAGGGTTTTAACGCACAACTTTCATATCCATTAAGTGAAGCAATTTTTGGTGAAAAAGAAGATATTTCGAAAATGTATAAAGCTAAGGGAGAGATTAGGAATGAAAGTTATTATTTCGACGAAGATAATTACGCTCGCTTTACACAGCCATGGACCTTAAACATTAACGCACAATATGGTTATACCAAAAGCTTAACGCGATTTGGCAATAGTGTAGCCTCTGTAGGATTAGACGGAAGTCTTAAATTGACACCTTATTGGAATTTGACAGGAAATCTATACTATGATGTCGTAAATAAAGAAATTGCGAACACTCAATTGGGATTTTCGCGAGACCAACGGAGTTTTACCATTAATTTTAACTGGATTCCCTTTGGACAGTACAAAGTATATGATTTCTTTATTGGGATCAAAGCTAATATCTTGCGCGATGCACTTAAATACAAAGACAGAAGCTTTACACAACCAAATGCACCATTTTAAATTTCAATTAAATAAATTAAGTTTTATATTTGCCAAATTCTCATTTATATGAAAAAAATAATAACGACACCAAAAGCTCCAGCAGCAATTGGTCCATATGCACAAGCAAATTTTGTAAACGGAGTACTGTATATTTCAGGACAGATTCCTGTAAACTCTGAAACAGGTAACGTTGAAGAAGGAATCGAAAAAGCAACGCATCAGGTAATGAAAAATCTGGAAGCAATTTTAACGGAAGCTGGCTTAACTTTCAGTCATGTTGCTAAAGCAACTATCTTTTTAAAAAATATGGATGATTTTGCCGTGATGAATGAAATTTACGCTTCTTACCTAAATCCAGAAAGTTTCCCAGCTCGTGAAACAGTTCAGGTTTCTTGTTTACCGAAAAATGTGGATATTGAAATTTCTATGATCGCACACCAATTTTAAATGAATTTCTTCAGAAATATTTTTGCCGTTCTTACGGGTTTAGCGGTTGCAGCTTTACTTATCTCCTTGGGTATCAGACTTAATTCCTCATGGGTTAATTATGATTTCGCACCGTTTCAACGGTGGGAGAGTTTGCTAAAATCAATGGAACATAAGCCTTACTTTTTTGTTGCATTGCTTATCTCTTCGGGAATCGCAGCAACAGTTGGCGGCGTTGTTACCGCGATAATCGTGAAGTATGCAAAAGTGGCATACGCCATTTTAATTGGCTTTATTCTTCTTTTTATAGCGATGTTAGACATCATCATTTTTCCTTATCATCCAACTTTTTATAAAATTCTTATATTTCTTACTTTCTTTCCCTTTGCCTGGATCGGCGGAAAGATTACAGAAGTTCTTTATGAAAGAAAAAAAAGACGAAGAAAAAAATTATTTAAATAAAAAGAACGCAACATTTACATGTGGCGTTCTTCTTTTTCACCTTTTCAGTTATTAAGGCATTTTGAATCCTTTTGTAGTAATCCTACCGTATTCATCTACAAATTTTATCTGTACATTTCCGCTATATCCCTGTAATATCTTTTCAATGTCTTTCTGTGAATTCACTGTTTTTCCATTGACTTCGATAATAATATAATTATCTACGATTCCGATTTTAGATATTTCACTACCATCAACTACATTTTTAGCAACTACTCCACTGCTTAAACCGTAATCAGTTTTAAATTTCTCGCTGAGCGGTTCAAATTCAGATCCAATTTTTTCCGTTACCGTAAGATCTGCTTTGCTTCTTAGTGTTGTACCACCTTTCTGATCCTTCAGAGTTACCGCAGTTGTATTTGTTTTTCCATTTCTTAAATAGGTTACCATTACTTTGTCACCAGGTCGTTTACTTCCAACCGCAAATGATAGATCGTAGTAACTTGATATTGTAGTATTATCTACTTTAGTAACAATATCACCACTTCTTAATCCTGCATCTTCAGCACCACCTTTTTCGGCAACCTGAATAAGATAAACGCCATCGCCCGCTTTCAAATTTGTTTTTTTCTCTTGATTATAAGCTGCGACCTGTCTTGGATCGGCTAGATCTAAAGGCACAACTCCTAAGAAACCTCTTTGAACAAGACCAAATTTCTTAATATCCTCCACCACTTTTCTTGCTAAGTTTGCAGGGACTGCAAAACCATACCCTTCATAATAACCTGTTTTTGAAGAAATTGCAGAGTTAATACCAATTAACTCACCATTTGGATCTACTAATGCACCTCCAGAGTTTCCTGGGTTAATGGCAGCATCGGTTTGAATAAAGCTCTCAATCGGTGTTCTGGATTGTTGACTCAATAAATCAATGCTTCTACCTTTTGCAGAAACAATCCCTGCAGTTACTGTAGAATTTAATCCCATTGGGTTTCCAACTGCCAATACCCACTGACCAACTTCTACATTGTCAGAATTTCCAAAATTAAGGTAAGGTAATCCCTTCTCTTCAATTTTTAACAGAGCAATATCAGTAGTAGGATCAGTCCCAACCAGATTAGCAATATAAGATTTTTTGTTAGAAAGAACTACTTCCAATTTATTAGCACCAGCGATAACATGGTTATTGGAAATGATATATCCATCTGGTGAAATGATCACACCCGACCCCATTCCCGTAGGCATATTTGGTGGAGGAGCCTGTTGTTGCTGTTGAGATCTGGGAGTTCCAAAGAAAAGGTCAAAAAGATCTTGATCATTGGACCTTCCTTTTTTAGCAGAGAAGTTTTTGATACTCACCACTGCCGGAACTGTCATTTTGGCAGCTTTCACAAAATCATCACCTACTCCCGTCATATTAAACGATGCATATTTTGCATCAGAATTCTTAGGAGCAAAGTAAGAATAATCTGAACCAACATCTTTTACATTAAAGTAAGTGAATGCACCTACTGTAGTAGCACCAGACAGCACCCCCACTACAGCGTAAGGAATTAGTTTTTTTAAGGTATTTTTCATCTTCATAAATTATTTAAGATCGTTATAATATTGTTTGGTAAACAAATTTAATGCTAAATGAGTATAAAGAAAAAAGGGTTTGTTTCAAGTTTAACGATAATTAACAACAATCGTAGGTTTTTAAATTTATTTTAAGAAATTATTGAAAATAAAAATAATTTTTATAGGTCTCCAGCTTTTCTATGTCATTTTATAAGCCAAATATTTATGAAGTTCAACAAAAACTTTATTATATTTGGCTCTTGATGAAGAATTACTTGGTCAATAAAAATTTGCAAAATCATAACCGACAAGATTCTATGAAACTTAATATTACGAATGAAACTGGTAAACTGAAATCTGTTGTTTTAGGACAACCTAACTCTTTAGGAGCTGTGCCTACTTTGGAAGAAAGTTATGATGCAAAATCCTATAATACTATCGAGAAAGGAATCTACCCTACAGAAGAAGCAGTGATCTCCGAGATGACCTCATTTGAAAAAGTTCTTAAAAAATATGACGTAAAGGTGTTTCGTCCGGAAATCATTCAAGATTACAATCAAGTGTTTGCAAGAGACGTTGCATTCGTAATTGATGATAAGATGATTATTTCTAATGTAATTTCGGATCGGGCAGATGAGCAGGAAGCCTATCGTAAAATCTTCGAAGAGGTAAAATGGCGGGGTATTATCAACTTACCGGAAACTGCTCATATAGAAGGAGGAGACGTCATAGTTTGGAACGATTTCTTATTCATTGGAACATGTTTTTCTGAAGATTACCGAAACTTTAAAACCGCCAGAACCAATGAGTACGCCATCAATATCTTAAAAGAATATTTTCCTAAAAAAAGAATTCTTGATTTTGAATTAAAGAAAAACGACCGCGAACCTTACAAAGGTATTTTACATTTAGACTGTACCTTTAATCCTGTCGGAACTGACAAATGCATCATCTACAAAAATGGATTCGTAGATGAAACAGATTATAATTTAATCCTGGACATTTTCGGTAAAGAAAATTGCTTTGAAGTTACCGATCAGGAGATGTTTGAAATGTACCCCAACATTTTTTCAATTTCACCGGAGATCGTAGTTTCGGACCAAGCGTTTACGAGAATGAATAATCACTTACGAAATGAATGGGGAATGACGGTTGAAGAAATTCCGTACCGCGAAATTTCTAAAATGGGTGGTCTGTTAAGATGTTCAACTATGCCTCTGGTTAGAGAATAATTTTTTGGGGGTTAAGGTAAGTTAATCTTTGTTTTACTAAAAGTGAATTGCTTATCCAAAAAATTTACCGTAGAAAATTAGGTTTAGAATATTTCGATTACCGGTGATCGTCACGATCTTTACCATGTTCAATTATTAAATTAATAACTTAATTGCTTAAGTTCTTTAATTTCATTTTCGGTAGCAAAGGTGTCGTATTTACATATTGCCGAAGAATGAAAACTGGTACCGCCTGTAAATTCTTTAATTTGTTGCAGGTTTTCTGAGCGCACCCCACCGCCAATCAAAATTTCTATTTTAGTAGCATATTTTTCAATTAAAGCTTTTAAAACTTCTTTTCCTTCCAACGCTGATTTCTCTCCACCCGAAGTTAAAACGGTAGTAAACCCCAAACTAATTAAGGTTTTTATAGATTGATCCAAATTTGATGTCCGATCAAAAGCACGGTGAAAGGTACAAGGCGTGTCACCAGCAAGTTCACGCAATTCTTGATTTCTGGCTTTATCAATTTCATTATGAGCATCTAAGATCCCAAACACAAAACCGTCAGCTCCCCCTTCTTTAAATATGATTATGCTGTTTTTCATTTCCAAAAACTCTGCATCAGTATAATAAAAAGGGCCCCCTTTTGGACGAATCATCACATATACTGGTTTTTGATAATGTCTTTTTAAATGCAAAAATTCATAAAGATTAGGAGTAGTCCCACCTAAGTCCAGATTCTCGCAAAATTCAATTCGATCGGCCATTGACTGTAAAGCAATTTCTGCAGAAGTCATTTCAAAACAAGCAATTTCTAACATGGGTTTTTTATTATCTATAAATTTAAGTATTTTTGTGAGATAAAGGATGACAATCCAGTAAACTTAATAATTCATGCAAACAGCCAGTACCGTTTTGATGGTAGAACCGATTGCTTTCGGTTACAATTCACAAACCGCGGAAAATAACTATTTCCAGGTCGAACAAAAAGAAGCCGATATTCAAGAGAAAGCGCTTCAGGAATTCAATACTTTCGCAGACAAGCTGCGTGATAAAGGAATTAACGTGATTACGGTAAAAGATACATTAGAACCGCATTCGCCAGATTCTATTTTCCCAAACAACTGGGTAAGCTTTCATGAAGATGGCAAAGTCGCTTTGTATCCTATGTTTGCCCCAAACAGAAGAGTAGAGCGAAGAACTGACATTTTGGAGACTATTAAAAATGAAGGTTTTACGATCTCTGAAGTAGATGACTTATCTGCTCCCGAAAATCAGGAAAAGTTTCTGGAAGGTACAGGAAGTATGATCTTCGATCACGATTATAAAATTGCTTATGGATCTGTTTCTCTTCGGTTAAACGAGGAATTATTTCGGGGATTTTGCAATAAATATGGTTATACTCCCATCGTTTTTCATTCGTTTCAGAATGTTGGCGACCAAAGATTACCAATCTATCACACGAATGTGATGATGTGTGTAGCTGAACAATTTGTGGTCATTTGCCTGGATTGCATTGATGATGAAATGGAACGAAGTAAAGTACAGGAAGTAATTAAATCAACAGAAAAAGAAGTAATCGAAATTTCTGAAGATCAAATGCAGCAATTTGCAGGAAATATGCTCCAGGTTCAAAATGAAGAAGGAACTCAGTTTTTGGTCATGAGTGAAACTGCTTACAAAGCTTTAACGAAAGAACAAATTGCAAAAATTGAAAGTTATTGTGAAATCATCTATTCTGATCTGAATACGATTGAGGTGAATGGTGGCGGAAGTGCAAGATGCATGCTGGCAGAAGTTTTCTTGCCGAAGAAATAAATTGTACCACATAGAAACCTTGAAAAGGTTAATTCTCTTTAGTAAAAATCAAAAACCCTTAGAAATCCTAAGGGTTTTTTCAAAAAATATAATTGAATAGTATGAAGTCTATTTGGTTCGGCTTTTAATATCTTTATCTGCACTTTCGATATTTCTGACCTTTTTCACTTTTTGATTTCCGAAATTATAAACGATAGTTAATTCCACCCCTCTCATGTACTGATTTTGGTTAACGTAATTATAATTTCCGTTTTTCTGGTAGTCTTCAATGACGATTTTATGAGTGTCCAAAACATCTCTGAAGGCGAGCGCAAAAGTCCACTCATTCCATATTTTCTTAACGTCTAAATCCAAACTCATTAATCCTTTAAGCTGACCTAATTCGATCTGCTGTTTGTCTACGTAGAAATAGTTGACCCCAGCAAACCATGTTTTCTTTTGATCCAATCGAATATTATTACTGGTCTGCAAAATAAAACTGTTTGAGACAGTGTGGTTTTCATAAAGTGGGAAAATATCACCCGTTAAAGGATCTTGACTTAAACTTCCATTATTGATTTTCCGCTGCAGTCCAACATTGAAATTTGAAGTTAAATATCCTTTGAAAAAACTTTTCTGCATTCCCAGCATGGCGCTCATTTCTTGAGTATCACCAAAATTTGTTCTAATATATCTCAATTGATTTTTGCCATTAATTACGCCTTGTAAAGGAACTTGCGTAATACCATCTTTTTCTAAACTATGACTTAAGATAAGAAAGTAGGAGTTTTTGTACATGTAAGTTAATTCATGATTGTAAACAGCTGATGCTTTTACAAAAGGATTGTTTTGGGTATAATTAAATTCGGTTAAAACATTTCGTACGGGATTTAATTCCCAAAAACTTGGTCTTCTCATGCGGCTTGAAAATGCGTAAGAAATATTATTAGTATCGTTAATTGCGTAGTTCAAACTTAGATAAGGCAGTAATTTGTCATAATCTCTTTTGATATTACGAAGGTTAACATCCTGCGCATTATCAGATTTACCCTCACTCTGCGTTAACTCATATCTTACACCGACTTTTCCAGAGAACTTGGGCGTCAATACTTTCTCTACCGTTAGATAACCACCAAATATATTTTCATCATAAAGAAAATGATTCGGTGTCTTAATTAATGCATTCGTAGTATAATTATAGGTGTCGTATTTGGTATCGTTGTCTGTTTTTGTCTTGTTAAAATTCCCACCAATTGAAATTGTTAAATCTTTTTTAAACTTTTGAATGTAATCTGCAGTAGCGGAGAAATTATTGATGAACTGAGGCTGTTCCATGTAAATTTTCAAAAGTTTCCCGTTGTCATTTCCAGTTTGATCAGATGCAATAGTGAAATTATTAGAACTTTGTAATCTTTTATACAGTAAACCAGCTGCATTCAAATTCAATTTACTTCCTAACGAGTCCGTTTTTAATTCATAATTCAAGTTGATCGAGTTGTTGTAGGAATGAGCATCTTCTCTACTTTTAGTCCACGTATAATCGGTCACATTATTAACTAGATCTTTCGTTGTATTAAAAAGATTCACCGTAGAATTATTGCTTTTGTTGGCTGATGAGTTGTAGGTAAGCGCTAAACTATTATTATCGTTGAACTGATAATCAATATTTAAATAGCCACCTAAATTTAGATTGGGATCAGCAATTCTTCCTTCGGATTGATTGGTAGCTTGACTATTTCCGTTTCTCAAAATGTAATACTGATCTTGGACATTTTCACTTGTATTGATGTTAGAATTAATTCCTAGTTTATCTTTTCTGTAATTCAAACTTAAGCCAGCGGCGGTAGAATTGTGATAATTTTGCTGATTATTCATTCTCAAATTACCATTCAGTCCATCACTGGTTTTCTTTTTAAGAACAATATTGATGATGCCGTCGGACGATTCTACTTTATATTCACTTCCGGGCATTGTGATTACTTCGATTCGTTGAATATTTTCTGCAGGAGTATTTTTTAAAAACTGAACCAAAGATTCTGCATCCATTTGGGTTGGTCGACCATTTAGATAAATAAGTACATTTGATTTTCCGGCAATTCGCAAAGTTTTATCATCTGTAGAAGATACAAGCGGAGTTTCTTTTAACAATCCAAAAGCCGTATTGCCTTTTGCAACTGGGGAAGATGCTACATCATAAATAAAACGATCTGCTTTCTTTTGAAAGACTTTTTTGGTCATTGTAACTTCTTTAATATCTTGAACTTTAGTAGAATCGGATTTTGCCGTTTCTTGTGCAAAAGCAACAACACCGGTAAGAAGCGAAAGAGAAAGAATTAGTTTTTTCATGGTTTAGAGTTTTAAAAAAAGAAGGAAGTTGAGCTATTAGTTTTTGGGATGTTTTTAAATTCTGGTTATCCGTTTTTTTCCTTCTTTTATCGTTAGTGATGTTTTTAGTAGTATTACATTGCAAAGATATGTTATTTATTTAGTATTATGTAATACAAAGTAGTGTAAATAATTCATTAACAAATTTAATACGTTGATTATCAGTATGAAAAATTTAATCCATGCTTCTTAATTAAGACAATTGAAATACCCTATTTATTACATAAAACAAAAAAAAGAGTAGAAAAATTCTACTCTTTAAATTATCACTTGATTATTGATCAAGACTTACAGCTTGAGGTGTGCCAATTTCTTATCCACCCAAATGGTTGCAAAGGGAAAAAAAGCAGCGAGTAACGCGAAGACGGTATCCTCCTCATCCCAACTATACATTTTTCTTGCATTCACAAGGAGCAATAAATACAACGTAAAAAACAGACCATGAACATTACCAATAATTATAATATAAATCGTAGGTAAAAGCCCATCTCGATCATACCGAATCCAGATCATGGCACTGAAGAGAAATAGCCAAGAAATCGCCTCTGCAAGACAAATTTGTTTAAACCATTTGTCAATTTGATTTTGGCTATATTTTGCAAAAAAATCCTCGATATACTTCATAGAAATTAGTTAGAAAACTTTTTAAAAAAGTTAATCTGCAAATTTAAGGATTAAAAAATGGGATTGCGAATATTTTCTATTTATAAAAGCTGCTCCCGTCTAAATAGTCAAAGACTTCAGGCGGCACCATTGGCCTTACATTTTTATCTTCCTTAATCATCCTCCTAATTTCTGTGGCAGACAGTTCGATAATAGGTGCTTTAATTAATGAAATATTTTCATGTTGCAGGTATTGGCTATCGACTTTTCGTTCCTCAAATACTCTTGGATAAACAATAATCTGATAATTCTTGATCAGAATATCGGAGTTTTTCCATTTCTGAAGTCCCTTCAAATTATCTTCACCCATAATGAGAGAAAAGGAATAGTCGGGATGCTTTTCATGCAAATAAGTCAACGTATCAATCGTATAACTGGGTATCGGTAAGGAAAACTCCACATTGGAAGCACGCAATTTAGGATAGTTTTTCACTGCAAGTTGCACCATATCTAAACGGTTATGATCTTTCAGCAAAGATTTTTTATCTTTAAACGGATTTTGTGGACTAACTACAAACCACAGTTCATCCATATCTGTATTTTCAATAATATAATTTGCCAGAATTAAATGACCAATATGAATGGGATTAAAACTCCCGAAAAACAAACCAACTTTTTTCATAACACTACGAATTCTTCTTTTCAATTTTTAGGCTAATTCCATAAGAAACCGCTAATTTTATAAAGATAAAAAATTCTCGCTTATTCCATAATAAATAAGATAAAATTGAGTTCAACCATAGAGATTAATTCATTGAAAACAATCCTATATCTATTGATTTTACTAACCAGCGTTTCAGTTGAAGCGCAGGTTAAAGAGTATTGGCTGATTGACATTCAGACCAATAAGAAAACAATGGCAAAGGATTCTGTTTCTGCAGTGAAATTTTTAGATTCTTTAACTCAAAATTATTACTATTTCACCAAAGTAGAAAAAGTAATTCAGGAAGGTAAACTGACTGAAATTTTCTTTAACAAAGGAAGAAACTACAATAAAGCACATGTCAAACTTTCGGATGATATTGTACAAGATTCCAAATATTCTAAGGAATTCTTTACCAAAAATTTAGATTCATTAAAAAAAGTAATCAATGAGAATTATCGAGTCCAAGGTTTTGTTTTCAATCGTATAAGATCTCAGTTTAAAGGAATGAAAGCTGATATTCCCCAGGTTGAAATCTCCGTAATTAAAAGTGATCAGCGAAAAATTGATGGACTCGTTTTTAAAGGATACGAAAAAGTTCCAAATCGTTTCGTTAAAAATTTAGAAAAGGAATATACCGGAAAGACTTACCAGGAATCAAGGCTCATAAAATTGGGACAATCATTGCAGAATCATCCATTTTTATCACTCGACAAGCCACCACAAACATTATTTACGAAAGACTCTACACAAGTTTTTTTATTTCTGCAAAAGAAGAAATCTAACAGTTTTGATGGAATAATTGGTTTTGGAAATGATAAATCAGAAAAATTCAGTTTCAACGGAAGTATCAATTTCAATTTTAGAAATATGTTCAATGGTTTTGAAACAGTAAATTTCTTTTGGCAACGAAATCCAGATCAAGGACAAACTTTTGATTTGCAAACCGACATCCCGTACCTATTTAAATCTAATATTGGCGGAAACTTTAAAGTTAATATCTTTCGACAGGATTCAACTTATGCGAATGTAAAACTTACACCCGCTTTCTATCTTCATTTAAAAAGCAATCAAAGGATCGGATTAAGAGCAACTATCGAGACTTCTACGGTTTTGGATTCTCTTTATATTCAAGGGAGAGATTTCAGTAAAAAAGGAATTGGTCTTTGGTACGATTATACTGAACCAACTACCATAGAATTATTTCAGTACAGAAGCAGAATTAGCGCTGATGCGGGTTACAGCAACACCTACTACTCAAAAGAAGATCTCAATGCCAATCAAACACAATATTTTCTTTCTGCCGAACGGAATTTTCATATTTCTGGAAATCATTACTTGAATTTTCAAGGACAAACAGCTCTTATCAACTCAAAAAACACTTTGTCTACCAATGAACTATTGCGCTTTGGTGGTTGGAATTCCTTCCGTGGTTTTAATGAAAATTCTCTGTTTGCAGATTTCTATTATTTCGGAACGACCGAATATCGATATTTGGTTGGCGATCAAGCTTTCTTCGATATCTTTGGTCAATACGGAGAAATTCATAATAAAAACTTGGACCTAAAACCCAAAATTTACAGTTTAGGTTTAGGCTTTAATTTCATTTTGCCTATTGGATTGATGAGTTTTCAGATCTCGAACGGAAGCGAGTTTGGAAATCCAATTAAATTCGGAGACACCAAAATTCACTGGGGAATATTGAGTCGGTTTTAAAACTGATAATAGGTATCAATCTCTACCAGACTTTTTAAATATATTTTAATTTCTATGAATAGACCTACCTCATATACAGTCTATTAACAACACATTTACGAAGATAATAAAATAAATATTATCCAACTTTTTCAGGATCGTTTTTCGAAATTACCTACAATACTTATGATTCGAAAGATAAACCTATAAAAAATACCGTGAAATTTGATTTCAGAAAAGTAATTTCAATGCAACCTTACGGTGGAGAATTGGTTTCAATTCATGGAACAGAAACCGAGAAAATTCCGGTAGCATTGAGAATCGGTTTTAAGACAAAAGAAGAAATTGAAACAGTTCCTATTTACGTAGAAGATGAAGATGATATTAAGCGAGCGCCTATATACAAAGTATTTGAAACATTATGGAAATATTACCATCAAACAAAAATAGATCAACGAAAACTTGATGAAATAAATGAGCGATTGAAAATAAAAAAATGCAGAATGGCCTAAACTGGACAAAGCAAAAATTGAAGCTGAGAAAAAAGCACAAGAAAAGTTTAATAAAAAAAACAATAGATATAACTTTCAAAGAAGCTTACAACTCCTTTATCAAGGAAAAAGGATTATCTCATCGATTAAAAACCGAAGAAAAGTTTCTACCCAGATCTGTCAAATTTTAATATAGTTGGAAGTCCGTTTACAAAAAGCGGTTTTCAGTTCACGAAAAAAAGGAAGACAAATAATACTTCTCTTACTATTTTTCTAATTATTCTATTGATAAGTAAGTTCGAAGATATTCTCTGTTTCAATAATGGCTTTTTAAGAGTTCATAAATCTTATATCGTAAATTTAGAAAACGTTGTTGTACTTAATAAGTCTAATGGTGGTAGTTTAGAATTAAATTTTGGTTATCAAATCCCTGTATCATCAGACAAAATACAATACATTCTAGACGAGATTCAGATCATTAAAAGATGAAAATATTGATAATTCATCATTAAAAATAGTATAATAAATTTTCGACTAAACTGTATATTCTTAAACTGTTCTATTGCAAGTTCCTCCGTCTATTATCTATTCGTATTTCTTAGAATCTTAGACTCTGCTCTCTTATTCAAAAATTCTTATAACCTTTCAAAATTCCGTTGAATTTATAGCACAAAAAAGCTCATCAAAATAAATTGATGAGCTTCTGTGTCCGCCGTGGCGGATAAAAAACTGGCGGCGACCTACTCTCCCGCGTTAGCAGTACCATCGGCGCTAGAGGGCTTAACTTCTGTGTTCGGAATGGGAACAGGTGAGCCCCTCTGCTAAAACCACCCTAAAGGCTGTTTTGTACAAAAGGATGTACAGTATATGTTATTAGTAGATAAAAGAGAATAGAAGAAAGATAAAAGACATAAGTGTCTTGCTTCTTTAATCTTGGTTCTTTTAGTCTAACTAAAAAAATCGATAAAAACGTTCACAAAGAGCAAACCTTGTTGCACTGTCGAGTGCCTTAATTAGGCAATAAATCTACGGGTAATTAGTACTACTCGGCTATGACATTACTGCCTTTACACCTATAGCCTATCAACGTTGTCATCTCCAACGACCCTTAAAAGATGTCTCATCTTGAGGCAGGTTTCGCACTTATATGCTTTCAGTGCTTATCCTTTCCAAACGTAGCTACTCAGCGGTGCTCCTGGCGGAACAACTGATACACCAGAGGTTTGTTCAAATCGGTCCTCTCGTACTAGATTCAAGCCCTCTCAAACATCTAACGCCCGCAATAGATAGAGACCGAACTGTCTCACGACGTTCTGAACCCAGCTCGCGTGCCACTTTAATGGGCGAACAGCCCAACCCTTGGGACCTTCTCCAGCCCCAGGATGTGACGAGCCGACATCGAGGTGCCGAACCTCCCCGTCGATATGAGCTCTTGGGGGAGACTAGCCTGTTATCCCCGGAGTACCTTTTATCCTATGAGCGATGGCCCTTCCATACGGAACCACCGGATCACTATGTCCTGCTTTCGCACCTGATCGACTTGTAGGTCTCACAGTCAAGCACCCTTATGCCATTACACTCTACGCACGGTTACCAAGCGTGCTGAGGGTACCTTTGAAAGCCTCCGTTACTCTTTTGGAGGCGACCACCCCAGTCAAACTACCCACCACGCAGTGTCCTTCCTTGTGAGAAGTTAGGCTCCAAATAAACAAAGGGTGGTATTTCAACATTGGCTCCACCGACACTAGCGTGCCAGCTTCAAAGCCTCCCACCTATCCTACACATTGTTTATTCAAAGTCAATACGAAGTTATAGTAAAGGTTCACAGGGTCTTTTCGTCCCATTGCGGGTACTCGGCATCTTCACCGAGACTACAATTTCACAGAGCTCATGGTTGAGACAGTGCCCAGATCGTTACACCATTCGTGCAGGTCGGAACTTACCCGACAAGGAATTTCGCTACCTTAGGACCGTTATAGTTACGGCCGCCGTTTACTGGGGCTTCAGTTAATTGCTTCGCTTACGCTAACAACCTTCCTTAACCTTCCAGCACCGGGCAGGTGTCAGACCCTATACAGCATCTTTCGATTTAGCAGAGTCCTGTGTTTTTGATAAACAGTCGCCTGGGCCTCTTTACTGAGGCCAGCATTGCTGCTGGCGTCCCTTCTTCCGAAGTTACGAGACTATTTTGCCTAGTTCCTTAACCATGATTCACTCTAGCACCTTAGGATTCTCTCCTCGACTACCTGTGTCGGTTTTGGTACGGGTTGCTTCACTTCGGCTTTTCTTGGAAGCACTTTCCCTACAACAACTTCGCCCGAAGGCTAGGTCTTGACTATTCCGTCAGTCTCCAGTAAGTACGGCACTCCGTCCCCTTTTTAGTGTGAGCAAGTTAGGGAATATTAACCCTATGTCCATCCACTTCCCCTTTCGGGTTCGCGTTAGGTCCCGACTAACCCTCAGCTGATTAGCATGGCTGAGGAAACCTTAGTCTTTCGGTGAGCGGGTTTCTCGCCCGCTTTATCGTTACTTATGCCTACATTTTCTTTTCTGTCCGCTCCACAACATCTCACGATACTGCTTCTGTGCAAACAGAATGCTCCCCTACCAGATATAATTCAAAATTATAAATCCATAGCTTCGGTACTATACTTATGCCCGATTATTATCCATGCCGAACCGCTCGACTAGTGAGCTGTTACGCACTCTTTAAATGAATGGCTGCTTCCAAGCCAACATCCTAGCTGTCAATGCAGTTCAACCGCGTTATTTCAACTTAGTATAGATTTGGGGACCTTAGCTGTTGGTCCGGGTTCTTTCCCTCTCGGACATGGACCTTAGCACCCATGCCCTCACTGCTGCGAAACATTTATTAGCATTCGGAGTTTGTCAGGAATTGGTAGGATTTGACTCCCCCGCATCCAATCAGTAGCTCTACCTCTAATAAACTTGTCGCAACGCTGCACCTAAATGCATTTCGGGGAGTACGAGCTATCTCCCAGTTTGATTGGCCTTTCACCCCTACCCACAAGTCATCCGAAGACTTTTCAACGTCAACCGGTTCGGTCCTCCACTTTGTGTTACCAAAGCTTCAACCTGCCCATGGGTAGATCACAAGGTTTCGCGTCTAATCCTACTAACTAAGCGCCCTATTCAGACTCGCTTTCGCTCCGCCTCCGTACCTGAAGTACTTAAGCTCGCTAGTAAAATTAACTCGTAGGCTCATTATGCAAAAGGCACGCCGTCACCCAACTTGTGGGCTCCGACCGCTTGTAGGCGTACGGTTTCAGGTTCTCTTTCACCCTTCTATTCGAAGTGCTTTTCACCTTTCCTTCACAGTACTTGTTCACTATCGGTCTTTCAGGAGTATTTAGCCTTGGAGGATGGTCCCCCCATATTCAAACAGGATTTCACGTGTCCCGCCCTACTCATTTATCACTCAAATATGCCTTTCATATACGGGGCTATCACCCTCTATGGCTGTTCTTTCCAGAACATTCTATTAAACATATAAAAGCTTTTGGGCTAATCCGCTTTCGCTCGCCGCTACTTACGGAATCTCTTCGATTTCTTTTCCTCCGGGTACTTAGATGTTTCAGTTCTCCGGGTTTGCTCTCTAAATAAATTTAGAGTGACTGGTCTTCAACCAGCCGGGTTGCCCCATTCGGACATCTGCGGATCAATTCGTGTGTGCCGATCCCCGCAGCTTTTCGCAGCTTACCACGTCCTTCTTCGCCTCTGAAAGCCTAGGCATCCGCCATACGCCCTTAACGATTTCTTTCCTAATAATATATTAGTTCAGTTTTTTGTCTAACACCTAAGTGTTAAGACTAGTTTTATTTAAACTCGGCACTCGAAAGTGCTCGGTTTTCTCTTTGTGATGTTCTTATCGTTAATGTCAATGATCTTATCTCTTTTTGTAATACTGATGAACAGATGTGTTTTTGGCTCCATCCGTAACTTTTAAATCAGTCCTTCAAAACTGTGAATAAGATAGGTTCGATCCTATCAAACTCCCTAATTCCTTAGGTCGTTTTGCCTCCTTTCGGCATAATTCTATTCTGTATTATAAATATCTTCTATTCTTGCTTCTTTCCGAAGCGTTTCGTTGTATCTCTACAACTTTTCGTACTATTTTAAGTACTCTTTACATTGCACATTTTAATTTGTACAATATTGTGGAGAATAAGGGAGTCGAACCCTTGACCTCCTGCGTGCAAGGCAGGCGCTCTAGCCAACTGAGCTAATTCCCCGCTAGTTCCAGACCTGGAGACTAAAGAATAAAGAGTAAAGACTAATAATCGTCTTTTATCTTTTTTCTATGATCTTCCCGTCTTATTATTAGTAGTCTCGGGCAGGCTCGAACTGCCGACCTCTACATTATCAGTGTAGCGCTCTAACCAGCTGAGCTACGAGACTCTCTCTAATTAATAATTATTAATTAATAACTTTTAATTATCTCTTATCCCTTGATACTAATCCTAGTGGGTATGTTTTATTATAAAATAGCAACCAAATAAAGAAAAACGAAAGCTAACTTTGAGCAAGTGCTCTGATACTTGCGTATCTTTTTTGTTTAACGTCCTGTAGACGCTCTAAAATGAGATGTTCCAGCCGCACCTTCCGGTACGGCTACCTTGTTACGACTTAGCCCTAGTTACTTGTTTTACCCTAGGCAGCTCCTGTTACGGTCACCGACTTCAGGTACCCCAAACTTCCATGGCTTGACGGGCGGTGTGTACAAGGCCCGGGAACGTATTCACCGCGCCATGGCTGATGCGCGATTACTAGCGATTCCAGCTTCATAGAGTCGAGTTGCAGACTCCAATCCGAACTGAGACCGGCTTTCGAGATTTGCATCACATCGCTGTGTAGCTGCCCTCTGTACCGGCCATTGTATTACGTGTGTGGCCCAAGACGTAAGGGCCGTGATGATTTGACGTCATCCCCACCTTCCTCTCTACTTGCGTAGGCAGTCTCACTAGAGTCCTCAACTGAATGTTAGCAACTAGTGACAGGGGTTGCGCTCGTTGCAGGACTTAACCTAACACCTCACGGCACGAGCTGACGACAACCATGCAGCACCTTGAAAAATGTCCGAAGAAGGATCTATTTCTAAACCTGTCATTTCCCATTTAAGTCTTGGTAAGGTTCCTCGCGTATCATCGAATTAAACCACATAATCCACCGCTTGTGCGGGCCCCCGTCAATTCCTTTGAGTTTCATTCTTGCGAACGTACTCCCCAGGTGGCTAACTTATCACTTTCGCTTGGTCTCTGAAGCCGAAGCCCCAAAAACGAGTTAGCATCGTTTACGGCGTGGACTACCAGGGTATCTAATCCTGTTCGCTCCCCACGCTTTCGTCCCTCAGCGTCAGTTAAATCATGGTAACCTGCCTTCGCAATTGGTGTTCTAAGTAATATCTATGCATTTCACCGCTACACTACTTATTCCAGCTACCTCTAATTTACTCAAGACCGACAGTATCAACGGCAGTTTCATAGTTAAGCTATGAGATTTCACCACTGACTTATCGGCCCGCCTGCGGACCCTTTAAACCCAATAAATCCGGATAACGCTTGCACCCTCCGTATTACCGCGGCTGCTGGCACGGAGTTAGCCGGTGCTTATTCGTATAGTACCTTCAGCTAGATACACGTATCTAGGTTTATCCCTATACAAAAGAAGTTTACAATCCGTAGGACCGTCATCCTTCACGCGGGATGGCTGGATCAGGCTTTCACCCATTGTCCAATATTCCTCACTGCTGCCTCCCGTAGGAGTCTGGTCCGTGTCTCAGTACCAGTGTGGGGGATCTCCCTCTCAGGACCCCTAAAGATCAATGACTTGGTGAGCCGTTACCTCACCAACTATCTAATCTTGCGCGTGCCCATCTCTATCCACCGGAGTTTTCAATATAAACAGATGCCTGTCTATATATTATGGAGTATTAATCTTCCTTTCGAAAGGCTATCCTCCTGATAAAGGTAGGTTGCACACGTGTTACGCACCCGTACGCCGCTCTCTCTGTCCCGAAAGACAAATACCGCTCGGCTTGCATGTGTTAGGCCTCCCGCTAGCGTTCATCCTGAGCCAGGATCAAACTCTCCATTGTATGTTTGTCTGACTCACTCAAAGTTATTGACGCTTTGTTTTTCCTTAATTTCTTGGTTGTTATTTATATGTCAATGATCTCTATTCTTCTCGCAGTACTCCGGAATCTCTTTCTGTCGTTAATCCCGAATTGCGAGTGCAAAAGTATAAACTTATTTCTAATTGACCAAATGTTTTTTAAAGAAATTTTAAAGTTTTTTTAAACTATTTCCTCCCTTCTCTATCATTCAATCTGCTCATCTTCGCTTCCCCTTTCTTTCGATTTGGGATTGCAAAGATAATAACTTTATTTTAATCGACAAGCTTTTTTTAAAACAAAATAAAAAAAATTAATCCTTTATTCTATTCCTAATTATTAGCTATCTGATCTACTTCGCTACTCTGTTTTTTAGAGTGGTGCAAATGTAATCCTACTTATCATATCTCACAACTTAATAACAACCTTATTTTATTCTTGTGCATAATTAATACCCTAAGAGATTGAATATCCACACAATGCAAACCGATAAAAGTTATCCACTTTATCTCAAACTGAGATTTTATTAGCTGTAATCTTTAATTACTAGCACTCCACCAAATAAGAATACCCGTAAATATCCTCCAGCCTATCACCACCTCTCAGGGAATGACAGGGTGCAGAACACTAAATATAACCCCGCCTGGACTTGAAGATTACGTCCTGTAACTAAAAAAAGAAATAGCGAAAACCGGACAAGAATGATGGCAATTGATCGCGGTATTCTATATAATATATAATAAATCTAAAAAAAGAGCAACTTGACGGACATTATCAACGTGCGTATAACATGTATTTAGAGCAAAAAAAATCCCACTCTTTCGAATGGGACTCTTATTAATATAAGGTCTTACTTACTCAATTCAGCTTTTAGATTAATTGCATCTTTGTAAGTTGGATTTAAGATTACTGATTTATTCACATAATCTTTAGCTTTCTCCAAATCTTTATCTTTGGATAAGTAGGCAACTGCAAAATACGCATATGATAATGTTTCTTTATTGCTTTCTACTTCTGCTGGTTTTACAGTAGTAATATATTTTTCATAACCTATCACTGCAAGATCGGTATTCCCCGCTTGCTGCTGTGCATAACCTTGACTATAATAAGCGGGTGCCCAATCCGGCAACAATCCACTCATCTTCTGCCAAGAATGAATAGCCCCATTCCAGTTTTTAACTTCTTGATAAGCATTTGCCAGTTTAAAAAGAGCATCAGTATCCTGAGGTTTTTCAGCAACTTGCTTCTTCAATGCTTCAATCGCGGGACTCGTAGCACCTGCATCTACTGCAGCTTGATTAACTGCTCCACCTCCTTTTATTTTCACTAATTCCTCATCCCATTTCATGGTTTCGTCTTTAGCTGCTTTCGCTAAAGCAATTTTTTTCTGAGATTCTGCAAGAAGAGCTGCTTTTTTCGTTGCATCAGTTTCTTTTTGAGCTAAACCTGCTGCAATTAAACCTTGCAATCCTTCGTCCGCCGCCAAGACTCTCGTTTTCTCTGCTTTAGAAACGAACATATCTATACTTGTTTTGGCTGCTGCATAATCACCATCTGCATATTGAAGATACGCTCTTAGCTTATATTTGATTGGATCTTCTACTTTATCAAATACTTTATCCAAATACATTTTAGAGTTTTCGTAATCTTCATTGGTGAAGAATAACTTAGAAATTTCTAACTGCGTATCTGTATCTTCATCTGCATATTTCGCATAGTTAATTAAATCCTGAGTTGCTAAAGCATTTTGCTGATATCTGATATCATATGCTGCTTTTGCTTTATACGCTGGTGCATAAGTTGCATCAGAAGCAATTGCTTTATCAATATTTTCTTTTGCAGGTTTCCACTGCTGAGCTTGCATCCAAAGTGTTCCGATTCTTGTAAATACAGATGCTTTATTTCTAGCACTTGGCAAAGCTTTCTCATATGCAGTCATTGCTGATCCTGCTACCTGTGGACTGTTGGTCAACTTCAAACGGTATGCATCTCCTAACGTATAGTAGTAGTGTGCTGGCGTTCCTTTCTTTGCAGATTTTTGGATCGCTTTATTCAATAAATCAATTGCAGTATCTGCATTCGAATCACCTCCGAATATCGTTAAAGCTTCTGCTGCTCTATACAAAACATCAGGATCTTTTTCACGGGAATCTTTTACAATCCCAAGAATCTCACCAACTGCTGCCTTGTTTCCTTTTCCAAGTTTTATTGATGCAAGACCAATTTTATTTAAATAGCTTTTCTTATCTGCTTCTAAACCTTTCGTAAAATATTCCTGAGCTTTATCAAAGTTAGGCTCAAACTGAGTTAAATAAGAGTTTCCTAAATAGAAATAGTTTTCACTGGTTGCAGATTTTTCAATCATTTGGCTAAAAACTTCTCTTGCTTGCGCATATTTGTGACTATCTGCACTATTAATCCCTTCTTGTAACGTTTGGCCATACGCAAAGTTAGTCAAGAAACCCACTGAAACCCCGAAGGCAATTTTCTTCGTCAAATTCATTATATCTTTCATTTTAAATTGTTTATTAGTTAAATTAATTATCATCATTTTTCACCCAATTACTGTACCATTTTCTGTTTAAGATCTAAAAACCGGTAAACATTAATAAAAATTAACGAATCTGGACCTCTCTCTTAAAAATATGATAAGGTTGTAATCCTTCCTTGGCAACAACAATTTGGCCAAGTTGGGTACAGGAGAAACGAATAAATCCACTTCCAAGACCAAAATATTTCTCATTACTTATGAAATATAAAATTCTGGTAAATGGATATGTTCCCCTAGCAAGATTTTGCAATGTTGGTTCGAAGGATTTTTCACCATCGACCACTTTAAGAACTTTTACAGCATTACGTAAATTTTCAGATTCAGGATCATACGGTCTACTGAATGTATTCAAACTTACCACTCCAATTTTCCCAGGAAAATTATCCAGCTGTGAGATCAAATTCTTATTTCCACTAATAATAGAGAATTTCAGATTGTTTGGAACCGTATTTAATTTCTGTGCAACAAAATTTAGATTACTGGAATTATTTCCATCAAAAATAATATTTTTTTTATCACTTTTGAGTTCTTCCTTAAGTTCTTCTATGGTAATACTTTCTTTGGGAGAATTTTTAGGAACAACAAATAGTACTGCGTCCGCAGCAAAATTTGAAATAATCAAATCCAAATCCACTTTATCTTTATAAGCTTTCTTTTCTTGTTCGGAAAGATCTCGAGACATAACAATCACTTTAACCTTATTATCAAGTAAATCTAATAGACCCAGATCTTCCTTCTCTATTTTCAAGTTAATTTTAGTCTCGGGATAAAGGGCCATATATCGATCAGTGAGTGCTTCTGCCAAACTTTTAAAAGACTCGTCAGTGGCGATCGTAATATTTCCTTGTTGCGGACTATCTACTGTATGTGTTTTTTTATTACAGGAATAAATCAATGTAAAAAAACATAATAATACTAAAAATCTATTCTTCATTCTTGCTTTCTCGTATTCTATAAATTGCACGCACTATTCGAAAAATTCCATAAAAAATTAAAAGAGCCCCTAAGGCATAAGCAATACGAGGTTCTAAAAATATTACAAAAAATTTATATACGATCACTACTATTCCAAGCAATACGTAAAAAAAACCAGCAACAACTGACAACCAATTAAAAATCATATTTCACAAAACTACAAAAAAAATAAAAAAGAGAAGCAAATGCTTCTCTTTTCTACGATATGATCACTTCTATTTATTCAAAGTTCATTGTTAATGGCAATCTATATCTGTATCTAACAGGTGTACCATTAATCTTTGCAGGAGCCCATTTATTTTTAACGGACTTTACTGTACGGATTGCTTCCGCATTAAAATCCTTATTGGATCCATTTGCTTTCACATCTGTAATTGAACCATCTCTTTCTACAACGAAGGTGATCTCAGTTTTTACAGTTCCTTCATCTCCACTCATTGCAGAAGTGTCAAAACTGTTACCGACTTTACTTCTAAATGCATTGATCCCTCCAGGAAATTCCGCTAACTGCTCTACTTCTGTATAGACTTGTGTTGCTGAAACCTGTGGCTTAACCTCTACCGTCTGTACCTTTCCTGTTGAAGGAGGTGGCGGCGGCGGTGTATACGCTGGAGTTTTAACCCCTTCCTGAGATACTAATCCAGTAGTTGTTTCCAACTGCTTTGTGATTGGTGGCGGAGGCGTTTCAATCTTTGGTGCTTTTACCGGTTCTGGAACAACATTCTGAATTACCTCTTGTTTGGGTTCCTCTTTCACTTCTGGTGGAGGTGGTTCCTCTTCTTTCTTCTCTTCGATAATTATCTCTTCATCAGGGATAATATCAATTAGGTTCGCATTTACTTCTTGCGCCTCCTTTGCATTCATTTGCTTAATTTTCATTATCACAAATGGTGCAATGGCAACCACTAAGAATAAAATTGTTCCTAGAATGAAAGACTTAGTTAGTATTGATCTATAATTTGTTCTTAAATTATAGGCTCCATACGCTTTATTTCTATTTTCAAATACAATCTCATCCAATCCTGGACTACTATTGTAAGTGTTTTCATCTGCCATTATTCTTTCTTTTAAATATTAAAAGTAGTATTTTAGTTGGTAGGACTTTCTGCCGGAGCTGCCGCACCACCTACTTTTCTTTCATAAATAGCCTGTTCCCAAGGTTTAATATCGGTCACCCCATATCGCTCATTTTTGGTAATTGCCATTTCATCTAGAATATCTACAAAATTCTTATATACCGCATCGTCCGTTGGCTTAATAATAACCGTAAATATGGTTCCATCTTTCGCTCTGGCTTTTGCCTGCTCGATTACTTTCGTAATCCCATTTCTATCAAAACTAGTTTCCTGTAAGGTTTGATCGTTCAATCCTGCCTGGTCTAACTGATGATAAAAAATTCTATTGTCTTTCCCTATAATTAATGAAATAGAGTTTGATAAATCAATCTGAGTATCTTCTGGTTTTGGTTGGTCTTTTTTCGGTTTCGCCGGAAGACCTAAATCCATCACATTCGGTTTGTTAAAAGTAGTCACTAACATAAAGAAGGTGATCAAAAGGAACGCCAAATCCACCATGGGGGTTAAATCTACGTGAGGCACTTGCTTTTTAGAGCGTACCTTTCCGCCTTTTCCGCCGTTGTCTTTTACTTGTACTTCTGCCATTTCTTAATTATTGTGCCGTTTCCTGACTTGTTATTAACCAGAATTTCAAGAAGTCTATATCTCTCAATCCTTCAAATAATGATTTAACTTTTGGGTACTTGGTTTCAGTATCACCTTTTATCGCCAGTTTATAATCAGGGTTTACGGCTAAACTTTGTTGAACCCAGTCGATTAATTGTTTATTCGTACTATCCATAGGAATTCCCGTTTTGCTTTTGAAGGCTTTACGGTCTTCATCTGACAGATCCAAGAATCCTTTCAGTTGATTCATGGGAACTCCAATTGACTGCGCATTAGAAAAAGCAACTTTTTCTTTGTCAGTAAATTTCATACCATACTTCTCTCCCATTTTATCTAACAAAGCAATACGCTCTGTTCCGTTTTCCACTGGTGTAAAATAGAATCTTCCGTCTGTTGTACTTAATATAGTCATCAAACTTGCATCAGGAAGAAGCTTTTCAGATATAGAAGATGGCGTGGTTATCGTCTCGATATCAGGTTTTGCAAACTGAGCCGTGAGGATAAAGAACGTAAGGAGTAGAAATGATACATCGGTCATGGCCGTCATATCTACCCTTATATTATGTCTTTTTGGTTTGACTCTCGCCATTGTAAATTATTTTTTATTAAACTTCTGTTTTTTGAGATTCGTTGAAATCAACAACCTCCAATCTTTACAATAATTCTTAGTGGAATTCTGCAAAAGACTGCTGAATAGACATTGCGATTTCGTCAATTTTGAACGTTAAACCGTCAATTTTAGAAGTAAAATAGTTGTAAAGAATAATCGCAACTGCAGATGTACCAATACCTAAAGCCGTATTAACTAACGCCTCAGAAATACCGATTGACAATGCAGCTGAATCTGGTGTTCCACCGCCTGAACCTAAAGCACTAAATGCTTTAATCATCCCGATTACCGTTCCTAATAGTGCTACTAATGTTGCAACAGTACCTAACGTAGATAGTACCATCATGTTTTTCTCTAACATTGGCATTTCTAATGTTGTAGCTTCTTCAATTGCCTTATTTAATGCAACCATTTTCTGCTCCTTACTTAAAGTAGTGTCGTTAGAAAGTGCTTTATAGGTAGTTAAACCTTCTTTTACTACATTTCCGATTGAACCTTCCTGTCTGTCACATTCTTCCAATGCTTCATCAATTTTATTTTGGTTCAATAATCTTCTTACAGTTAAAACAAAATTATCAATGTTTCCTTTTCCAGTAGCTTTCCCTAAAACCAAAGCTCTCTCAATAGAGAATACGATTACGATAATCATAAAAGAAATAAGGATAGGTACAATTGGTCCACCCATGTATATAATTCCCATAAATCCATCTCCAGGATGTAATTCTTTGGTTTCTAAACCAGAAAACGCTACAGAAGAAAGACCTTCAAGTCTTGGATCAGCTTTAAAATTACCTGGATTACCCAATACGAATATATAGATAGCGATACCTATAACGATTAGAATCGGAATAATTAAAATAGGATTTAATCCCCCTAACTTTTTAGCAACTATTTGCTCCTCGTTGTTTGAAACATTCATTTCCATACTAAACTAAATTATAAATTGTTATTTTTTTAAATTTTTCGAGTTGTAAAATAAAGTTAAAATATTTAATAATGCAAGTACTTCATCTGTAATGCCACTATTTTTTTGACATGTTAAGGCTTCTTAACATTCATATATCATTAAAATTCAAGGTTAAAATTATCTATAATATAGACCTTCTGAAAAAACCCTTAAAAATTCAATAAAAATAGGACGTACTTTTTTTAGATTATTCTATCAAATATTTTAAAATATTCAAACTTTAAAAAACAATATTAATTATTTTTTTTGGGACAATGATTACTTTTTTGGGATTATTTCCCTGTAATTGTTCTTTTGTCCGATTGTCTTCTAAAATAATTGACTGTATTTCAGGAACCGACAATTCAGCAGCGAGACGTAATTTAAATCGCATTTTGCCATTGAAGCTTACTGGATATTCGATTTCATTCTCCACCAAATACTTCTCTTCAAATACCGGGAACGATGCAAATTCAATAGATTCTGTATGTCCTAATTTATTCCATAACTCTTCAGCAATATGAGGTGCATACGGTGAAACGATCACGGCTAGCGGCTCTAGAATTTCTCTTTTATTACTTTTTATTTTCTGCAGTTCGTTCACCGCAATCATAAACTGAGAGACGGAGGTGTTGAAAGAAAAGTGATCAATATCCGTAACCACTTTATTAATTAAAGTATGAAGAATTTTAAATTCTTCTTTGGTAGGTTCTTCTTCTGAAACCTCAAAATCATCTCCATTAAAATAAAGATTATAGAACTTTTTCAAGAAACCATAAACGCCACTTAAGCCTTGCGTATTCCAAGGTTTTGATTGCTCTAAAGGTCCTAAAAACATTTCATATAAACGCAGGCAATCTGCTCCGAACTCATCACAAATATCATCTGGATTGACCACATTGTATTTTGATTTGGACATTTTTTCTACTTCCCGCTCGGTAATGTATTTTTCCTCACCCCAACCCTCTTCAGAGGAAAGGGAGCTTTTCCCACTTTCGAATATAAATTCAGCATCTGCGTATTCTGAACGCCAACTTTTAAAAGCATCCGTATCAAGTTCATCCGTTCCACCTTTTAAAAGTGAAACATCAACATGGATTTTTTGTACTTGATAATCTTTTGCTAAACTTTTAGAAACATATTGATTGGTCCCTTCAATTCTGAAAACATATGCACTCATTCCCAAAATCATTCCTTGGTTAATGAGTTTTTTAAACGGCTCTTCATGACTGATATAACCTCGGTCTTTCATAAACATATTCCAAAAACGGGAATAGAGTAAATGCCCTGTTGCATGTTCGCTTCCGCCAATATATAAATCCACCTGTCCCCAATAATCCGACAGATTTTTATCTGTGAAAACTCCTTCATTGTTCGGGTCCATGTATCTTAAGAAATACCAAGAACTTCCTGCCCAACCTGGCATTGTCGATAATTCTAAATGAAATACCGTTTCATTATTTATTAAATCAGTAGATACTACTTTCTGATTCGCTTCATCCCAACCAAACGTTTTAGCGTTTCCTAAAGGCGGATCTCCATCTTCGGTCGGCAAATATTTTTCAACTTCTGGAAGCTCCAAGGGCAAAGCAGAAATCGGCAAAGTATAAGGCATTCCTTCTTTATAATAAACTGGAACTGGCTCTCCCCAATATCTTTGACGGGAGAAAATGGCATCCCTTTGTCTGTAATTTGTTGTTCCGTGACCAATATTTTTCTTTTCTATTTCAGAAATTATTAAAGTTTTGGCGTCATCATATTTTAAACCGTTCAAAAATTCTGAATTGACACAAACCGAATCTTTTGAATCAAATGATTCTTCTTGAATATCCTGGTCATTTTCAATCACATTAACAATCGGCAAACTGAATTTCTTTGCAAAACGATGATCGCGATCGTCATGCGCAGGAACGGCCATCACTGCTCCCGTCCCATAACCCATTAAAACATAATCCGAAATGTAAATCGGCATTTTCTGACTGGTAAACGGATTCAAAGCATAACTTCCGGTGAACGCACCACTGACGTTCTTCACATCTGCCATACGATCACGCTCCGTTTTCTTCGAAGTTTGTTCAATATAATTTTCAACTTCTTCTTTTTGACCTTCAATCGTCAAGCTTTTAACCAAAGGATTTTCGGGTGCTAAAACCATAAAGGTTGCACCGAAAATAGTGTCGGGGCGTGTGGTGAATACTGAAATCTTTTCTGCAACTACCTTCGAATTATCCTCACCCCGACCCTCTCCAGAGGAGAGGGAGTTAGATTGGGATTCTAATTTTAATTTAATTTTTTCTAAAACAGATTCAATTTGTTCTTCAACTTCAAAATTTGAAAAACGAATGATATTAAACCCAAAAAACTCTAAATATTGCGTTCTCAAATCATCCGCTTCTTTCTGCTCTTCTATATTATGATATTCACCATCTACTTCAATTACTAACTTTTTCTCTAAACAAACAAAATCAACAATATAATCTTCAATCAAATGTTGTCTTCTAAATTTATCTCCTAGATTTCGATTCCTTAATGCCTGCCACAAAATCTCTTCTGCTGCCGTGGAATCTTTTCTCATGCTTTTTGCATGTTGTAAAAGTATTTTGGAATTGTCCCCTCCTGTTAAAAAACGTGGTTTTTCATTTTGAATAGACTTTGCTCCCTCTCCGTTGGAGAGGGTTGGGGTGAGGACATCAAATGTAACTTGCGCTCCCTGAGATTTACCAATCCAATATTGTTGGGCATCTTTCAAAGGTTGTGGCCAATCTAAATTATTTAAACCTTGCAATAATCTTTCTGAATATGCAGTAATCCGCATGCTCCACTGCATCATTTTCTTTTGGAAAACGGGATATCCTCCACGTTCAGATTTACCCTCTTTTACCTCATCATTTGCCAAAACTGTTCCTAAACCCGGACACCAATTTACCGTCGTTTCTGCTCGATAAGCCAAACGGTAGTTTAACAAAATATCTTGTTGATCTAATTCAGAAGCGTTCTTCCACTCTTCTGACGTAAAATTTAATTGATCGTTTTGAACTGCTGATAAATTTTGAGTTCCATAATTTTCAAAATGTTGAATCAAATTTGAAATTGGTTCTGCTTTATCAGTCGATATATTATACCATGAATCAAAAAGCTGAATAAAGATCCATTGCGTCCATTTATAATAGGAAGAGTCTGAAGTTCTCACCTCACGACTCCAGTCAAATGAAAAACCAATTTTACGCATTTGCTGTTCATATCTCGTAATGTTTTCTTCCGTTGTTACCGCAGGATGTTGACCTGTTTGAATCGCATATTGTTCTGCGGGAAGACCAAATGAATCATATCCAATCGGATGCAAAACATTAAATCCCTGATGTCTTTTATATCTCGCATAAATATCTGAAGCGATATACCCTAACGGATGTCCAACATGTAAACCTGCTCCAGACGGATAAGGAAACATATCCAAAACATAAAATTTTGGTTTATCGGTTGTATTATCAGTTTTGTAGGTTTGATTTTCTTCCCAGAATTTCTGCCACTTTTTTTCGATCGATTGATGGTCGTAAAACATTCTTAAATTTATATAAGTCACAAATTTAAGGTTTTGAAATGAAAAAATCCTCACCTAATTACATGAGGACTATTCTTTAATAAAAATCGAGAAATTAGTTTGCCACTTTGGTCGCAGAAATCTCCACTTTATTTACAATTGCTGGGTTGCTCCGATCCACATAATTAACGACTAAATTAGTATTCGTCAAGGTCGAAACTACACCTTCCATTGTGTTGTTATTGATGGTAATCGTAAATAGTTTGGTATCTGGATTATAAGTGTACGCAAAATCTAAATTTAGCGCTACGGCACAAGTCCCGGTTGCATCGTCCCAGTAAGTTGCGTTACCAGTCGCATTGTTGTTAAATAGCAACCTTCCTTTTTTCTGACAATCGTTCGTGACAATTGTGGTTGTTGTACTGTTGCCATTTTCAGTTGCAACAGATACAATTTTATCTGGTCGCCAATTTCCAGTAAGCATGAGTTGATCAGAGTTTGAATCTGAATCACTCCGGCAACTGGTTAATAATGCGAAAATTATTGCTGTACTTATTAAAAATAACTTTTTCATAATATTTAAATTTTGTTATGTACTGCATATGAGCCAAGTTTTATGCCATTTAATTTTTAGCATTTGTATAATATTCAATTATCTTTGCTTTGAAATACATTATAAAATGCCCGAAGTTTCAATTATTACTCCTTGTTATAATTCAGCAAATTTTTTAAACGAGACCATTCAATCAGTTACTAACCAATCATTTACCGATTGGGAATGGCTGATTACTGATGATTGTTCGTCGGATGATTCTGTTGAAATTATCATGAAAATTAATGACCCGAGAATTATTCTCACGATTGCAGAAAAAAATGGCGGTGCTGGCCACGCCCGCAATTTATCTTTAGAAAAAGCCACTGGCAAATACATCACTTTTTTAGATGCTGATGATTATTGGGAACCAAATTTTTTAGAGGAAATGGTTTCATTCATGAAAAAAGAAAAAGCAGAACTTGCCTATTCAAACTATGCAAGATGCGATGAAGACTTAACTCCTAAGATTGCAGATTTTCAGGCAGACAAAGAAGTAACTTTTGATAACTTATTAAAAACTTGCCGTTTATCATTATTAAGTTCGATGTACGATTCTGAAAGAGTTGGTAAAGAGTTTTTTCCACCAGGAAGTAAACGAGAAGATCACGTGATGTGGCTGAACTTATTGAAGAAAATTCCGGTCGGAAAGCCTCTGCCAAAAACAATGGCAAAATATAGAATGCACGCCACCAGTATTTCGCGAAGAAAAACCAATATTATGAAGGATCAATATTTAGTATATAAAAATCACATGAAGTTTTCTACGCTAAAATCTTGGTACTATACTACTAATTGGGCTTTGAACGGATTTATGAAATATTCAAAAATATTTAATTAATGGAATATTCGAAAGAATTTAAGGAAGCGATTTCCAATTTCTCCTCTCAGGAAAAAGACAAACTCATTATTCGTTTGCTGAAAAAAGACAGAATTTTATCACACCGTCTCTATTTCGAATTGATTGATGAAGAAACTGCCGATGACAAACGAAATCAAATGGAAGAACTTATTAAAAATGAAGTTAAGCAAGCCGCAAAAAGGTTTGGACGAACTAAATATTTTCTACCAAGCATTCGAAAAATTAGTGCGAAAATAACAGAACACGTCAAAATTACCACCGATAAATTTGGAGAAGTTTCGTTGACTCTTTTATTAGTCAGTGAGACATTAAGCCATTTACCCAAAACTCACGATCATTATAAATTATATATTTACTTACTGAACAAAATCTTTAGATCTTTGGTCTTAACTTTAAAGTTGGATCCTGATTATTTTTTGGATTTACGGGAAAATTACAGCGCTGTTCATCAGCAAATATTAGGAAGTAAAGGTTTGGAAGAACTGGCATTGCATAATGGATTATTTTTAAACTGGCTAGAAGCCGATAACATTCCAGATAATATTGATTTAATTTTAAAAGGAATTAAAGCAGAAGGTTTGTTGAAGTAATAACTAAGAAATTGCCTTCATCACACGATCCACCATTGCATCGCAATAGATTAAATTAAATTCGAAAATCTCTTCCTTGTTATAGAATTTTTCAATCTCTGCTCGTAGATAGGTTTTGGCTCTATTGAGTCGAACTTTGACGTTGCTTTCGGTAATTGATAAAATCTCCGATGTTTCAGCGACACTTAGTCCATTAATTTCCCTTAACGTAAATACGGTTCTGTAATCCTCCGGAATATGGAGTAAAGCTTTTTCTATCACTGAATTTAATTCTGTATTCATAACATTATGAGCGGTTTCTACACTGCTTAATTTTTCAAAAGCGGGAGTATTGTTTTCAAGCGATTCTACATTTTTCGAAGTCCATTTCTGAGATTTTCGATAACATTCATTCACCATAATCTTCGAAAGCCAGGTTCGAAAAGACGATTTATTTTTAAATTGATAAAGATGCGTATAAGCCTGAACATAAGAGTCCTGCATTAAGTCTTGCGTATCTTCATGACTGAACCGATACATCTTTCCAATCCGATATAAATACGGATTATTTCGTCTGATGATTAATTCGAACAGTGCAGTTTCTTTATTAAGAATCCTTTGAATCAATTCCTGATCTGAGTATTGAGCGTTTGTATTCATTAATATTATTTATTATCGAAAATCACTGCTAATCTCGCCATCGAAAACGCAGATATCGCCATTACTAAATCTCTAACCGCGACGTCGGCATACTTCCATCCTACTAACAAAGTTAAAGCAATTAGCGTTAACCAAGCCGAAACTATTAATCCACCAATTTTAGGTTTCATAAAAACTAAAATCCCAGCAACAATCTCGATTACACCAACAATCATCATAAAAGTAGCTCCTGAAAACGGTAATAAATCCAACATCATCGGATTGATATATTGGGTCCAGTCACACAGAATATTGCAAAATTTGTCAAGCCCTGCCACAATCGGAACGACGGTGAAGGTTAATTTTAAAAGATTAAAGATAGGTGCGACGTGAGATTTTACGGCTGTTGAGTCCATTTTGTTTTATTTATATTAATAATTGATTTCTACTTTAATAGAGTTCAACACTAATCAAAAGGTTACAAAATAATTTTAAAGCTGTTGCTTCCTGACAATTTGTTCCACGATTATTTCAGACGCAATAGGCTGTTCTTCA
The DNA here is from genome assembly GCF_007362475.1 of Chryseobacterium sp. SNU WT5. Taxonomy (NCBI): domain Bacteria; kingdom Pseudomonadati; phylum Bacteroidota; class Flavobacteriia; order Flavobacteriales; family Weeksellaceae; genus Chryseobacterium; species Chryseobacterium sp. SNU WT5. The sequence goes on along the minus strand of NZ_CP041687.1, from coordinate 1,810,097 downwards.
ATAAAGTTACGGGCGTTATTTCCCATCCTTGCGAGAGAGACATCATCGTTTAATAAATTCAAAAGATAGGGTGCTGCAAAAAATTCATCTTCAAAAGCCTTACCTCCATTTCTGGCAATTAATTCATCTGCTTCTGGATTCTTGGTGTACTGATGGCCAAAGAAGACCGGAATTCCAAATGTAGCAGCTTCTAAAATATTATGAAGGCCCTTCGAATGGAAGCCACCGCCAATAATTGCTAAATCGCCATAAGAATAGAGTTTAGAAAGCAAGCCGATACAATCAATAATCAGAATCCTTACGTTGAAAAAGTGTAACGAGCTATTTTCAATAATCTGGGAATATAAAATTGCAGACGGAAAAATTGATTGTAAATGCGCTACTCTTTTTAAATCATGAGGCGCAATAATTAATTTAATATTTTTGTTTTGTGAAAAAATGATCTCTGCCAAACGTTCCTCTGCCTCCCATGAGCTCCCGAATATGATTGTCTTAAAATCCTGTTTAAATTCCTTGATAAAGTCAACCGAGTTGTCTCTTTCGCGAAGTTGACGAACCCGATCATATCGGGTATCACCAGCAGTAGAAGAATTTTTTAATCCAATTCCTTTTGCTAATGCGGTAGAATGCGAAGTTTGATGAAAAAACCAATCCACGTTTTTCTTTAACTGTCTCACAAACCAGGCTCCGTACGCTTTAAAGAACACTTGCGTTTCATAAAATAAAGCAGAAACTACATAAATCTGTGCTCCCTGTTTTTTGAGTTCCTGTAAAAGGTGATACCAATATTCATATTTTACCGTGAAAAATAGATCGGTTTTAAAATGAGCTGTAAATTCTTTCACCCATTCTTCAGTATCAAACGGAAGATAGCAAATTACGTCTGCAATTGTATTTTTCTTAATCACATTATCATAACCGGAAGGAGAAAAAAAAGTAATAAGGATTTTATGATTTGGGAACTTAACCTTCATTTTTTCAAGGACCGGTAGCCCCTGTTCATACTCGCCCAAACTCGCAGCATGCATCCAGATCACCCGATCTTCAGATGAGAATTTCGATTGTACGATCGTACAACTCTGTCTTCTTCCAGCTAATCCTTTCTTTAATTTATAATTAAAGATAGCTCCAACACGCATGGCTGAAATTAGAAGTCGAATAAATATATTGTAAATGAATTTCAATTTGTAGAATTTTGGGAACGATCTCTTTTAGAAATAATATTGGAATAAATCAAAATTCCTACAACTCCTACAATTAACAGAATAACTAAATAATTAATGATTGGACTTAAACCATCCGCTTTTCCTAGTCCAACCGAAATACTTTCTGAACTGATAACTGCTAACATAAGCATCACTACCAAGTTCATAGAATCTATTATTAAAGAAGCATTGACTGAGTCTTTTACATTCTGAGGCATATTGAGTAAGCTTGAGTTTTTATTCTTTGAAACCAAATAAAGCAAAAGATAAAGAAATGTTGCAATTCCTGCTAATACCCAAATCATCATTTTGGGTGCGAAGCCATCAGGATTTCCATGAAAGTCAAAATGTATAGGAATAATCTTTGGTAACTCACGGTAATGAATGAAAATATAATCCCAAATAAAAATCAGCAGACAAAAAGAAGTAATCTTAAGATAAAAAGGAAGTTTTTTCATGATACAAAAAATAAAGATCTGCTCTAAAAGTAAGCATATATTTCATTTTTAAAAAATGCTGCGCAAAAAACGCAATTTATGGGTATGCTTATTCAGGTCTTTATTAAATATTCCGGTAGAATCCAAAGGATCTATTCTCACTTTCCCAAAGGAGTGAATGATCTCGCTATTGTTCAGCATTAATCCTACGTGTGATATTAGACCATCTTCATTTTCAAAAAATGCTAAATCCCCAGGTTTACTCTCTTCCACAAAACTCAAAACCTCTCCTAATTCTGCCTGTTGATAAGCATCTCTAGGTAAAACAATGCCGTGAGTTTTATAAATTAACTGAACAAATCCGCTGCAGTCTACGCCGAAAAAACTTCGGCCACTCCAAAGATAAGGCACATTCAAAAATTGCAGTGCTGTTTCTGAAATACTTTTACTTGTTAAGACTGGAGCACTTCCCATTTCAGAATTCACTTCACTACCCATAGAAAGCAGCATTTTACCCTGTGATGTATTATACGTTTCAAATATATTATTGACGAGCTTTGTACGTCTTTTCTCAAAATATTCGTCTGATATCTTACCCATTTGCTGTGCATCTACCCATCCTTGGTAATCATCATAATGCATCCTAACCTTTAGAAATTTTCCATCAGTTTCCAAAATATCTGCAGTTTCCCCATACAGAAGTTGCGAGGTCATCTCTGACTGATGAGATTGTTCTGCTCGAAGTGGCGCAACTGCAACTGTGCAAATTCCTTTATTCATTAGTGATCGTACCGTTTTATTTTTTTCTGATTAGGTGAAGTCCGTCACGCAAAGGTAAAATAAGATTTTCGAAATCTTCATCTTTTGAGATGATCTCATTAAGTTCTTTTATGATCTGCGTAGATTTTAATTTAGGATTTTCTTCTAAAACTTTCCCATACCACAAGACGTTGTCAAAGAGAATCACTGCTCCACGTTCTATTCTTGGCTTTAATAATTTAAAATATTCTACGTAATTTTCTTTATCCGCATCGATGAATACAAAATCAAAAACTTCCTCCGTTTCTTTCAAAAATAAGTGGGCATCTATTAATTGAAAATCTATTTGAGTCGAAAATTCACTTTCGTTAAAATACTTTTTAGGAAGGTAAGAGAGTTCTTCATTAATATCCAAAGTTGTTATTCTGCCCTGGTTCACTAAGCCTTCTGCAAGACACAAAGTTGCATAACCCGTGAAAGTTCCAATTTCTAAAATATTTTTCGGCCTCGCGATTTTCGCTAAGATTGACAATAATCTCCCTTGCAAAGCTCCGGAAATCATGTGAGGTTGCGTTGTCTTTTGAAAAGTCTCTTTCCGTAACCTTTTCAAAATCTCTGGTTCAGCAGAAGTATGATCCTCTAAATAACGATCCATTTCTGGAAGCTGTTCTTCAAAAAAACCCATTTAATATTAATTTTAAATCAAATTTAAACATTTAAAACAAAAAACCTTGTCGAGGGTTTAATTCCTGACAAGGTTTCGTACTATTTTAATGGTTGCTTAGTTTTTTACTGGAGCAACATCCATCAATTTCATGAATTCATCTAATTTAGGCATAATGATGATTTCTGTTCTTCTGTTTTCTGCTCTTCCAGAAACTGAAGCATTGGTCGTTTTTGGGTTATACTCACTTCTTCCACCGGCAGTAATTCTGGCTGGATTCACGCCGAATTTTGACTGAAGCACTTTCGCCATTGAAGTTGCTCTCAAAGCAGATAAATCCCAGTTATCTTTTGGTAAGTTATTAGAAGTTAATGGAACATTATCCGTATTACCTTCAATCAATACTGAATAAGTATCGTAATCATTAATTACTTTCGCAACTTTTCCTAAAACGTCCTGAGCTGCTGGCAGAATGTTATAATCTCCAGTTTTGTACAACATATTGTCAGACAAAGAGATCATTACGACTCCTTTCAGAACTTTTACCTGCACATCATTATCCGCGATATTATCTAAAGAACGTTTCAATTTGTTAGATAACGCTAAATTCAAACTGTCATTTTTGGAGTTGGTAGAAATCAACTGTTTGATATATTTATTAGAAGAATTAATCTCGCCAATCAGTTTATCAATGTTGGCAGACCCTTTTCCACTATTTGCTAAACAAGCATCAAGGGAGGTTTTTAGAGCATCATTCTGACGGTTCAACAAAGCATTTTCACTTGTCAAACCAGCATTAACCCCTTTTAAATCCTGAATTTCACGTTGTCTCTCACCTACATTGGTGATACACTGGTTGTAATTCGTATTCAAGGCATCAAACTGCTTTTTGCTTACGCAAGAAGTCATCATGACTGCCATTCCTAAAACGGCTCCAATTTTTCCTAATCTCATAATTTTCAATTTTATCAACCAAAAATAGGTATTTCAATATCAATAGAAGAATTATCTTTGCTAAATATTCCTTAATAAAACCTTAAAAATTGCTTAATCCAGAGTCTTTCCTGCAATCACTATCAAAACTCGAAACAAACTACCAATCGTCTAAATACCTTTTGGCAGTAAGTGGTGGTGCCGACTCGATGGTATTGATGCAACTGTTCAATTCAGTAGGTTTATATTTCGAAGTTGCGCATGTGAATTACGGCTTGCGAGCACAAGATTCTGAGAAGGACCAAAAATTGGTAGAAAAGATCTGTAAACAGAACAACATTCCTATGCATTTGTATAAGGTAACAGCGAAAGACAAAAAGCCAGAGAACTCTATTCAGGATTGGGCGAGAACTGTTCGCTATGATTTTTTCAGAACAACTCAAAAGGAATATAATCTGGATTTCATTGTTACTGCACATCATCTAAATGACCAACTAGAAACCTTTCTCATCAATCTCTCAAAAGCTTCCGGAATAAATGGTTTAACAGGAATTCCAGCCAATGAAAATAAGCTTTTGAGACCACTTCTTCGGTTTACTAAAGAAGATATTTATGATTTTGCAAAACAAAACCAAATTGATTTTCGTGAAGATCTATCCAATCAGAAAAGTGATTATTTAAGAAATAAAATTAGGAATAAAATAGTCCCTGACTTACTACAAGTAAATGAAAACTTTCTGGAAAACTTCAGTAAAAGTCTAAATTATCTACATCAGACTAAAAAATTTGTGCATGAACAGATTTCAGCTATCGAAAATAAAATAACTACCAAAGATGAGCTATATCTAAGTATTGATAAAAAAGCATTTAAGAAACAAACTGCTTTTGTACAATTTGAAATTCTACGTAAATATGGCTTTACGGATCTTTTAGAAATCGAAAAAATCAACAGAGCAGATACGGGAAAGAAATTTATTTCCAGCCAATATGAATTAGTAATAGATCGCGAAACGTACTTTATAAAAACTTTAGCAGCAGAAACCTCGTATATCACTAATGCAGAGTTCACTTTGGAGTGCAATGCTCAAAATGAAATTAATATTCCCTTCCAATTTAATAATAAAACTAATGGTGAAGGAGGTGTCGTTTGGAAATTGAATAAAGAGAAAGTCCACTTACCTTTAAAATTAAGGCAAAAAAAAGAGGGTGATTTTTTTCATCCGATAGGAATGATTGGTAAAAAGAAAATCTCAAAATTTTTTAAGGATGAAAAAATACCTATTTTAGCCCAACAAAAAACTTGGCTTTTGTGCGACGCGGATGAGCAAATTCTAGGAATTATTCCTTTGCGCCAAGATCGCCGATTTTTAGCAGATAACGAATCAGCAGAAATAATCACTGTAAAACTATAGCAATCCTGATTGCAAAAAATCTAATCATATGAAATTTAAAAATTGGTTTCTCTTAATTCTCTTGTTCCTTTTTCAAGGGATAACCGCCCAAATTAAAGATCCGGTAAAATTCAAATACAATGTCAATGCTTTAGCAAACAATGAATATGAAGCTGTTTTAACAGCCTCTATCGATAAAAACTGGCATATCTATTCAAAAGATCTACCTCCCGATTCTGGGATTCCAACCGAAATGAAACTAACGTCCAAAGAAGGAATTGACCTCATCGGAAAAGTTCAGGAATTAGGTAAAAAGCACGATGAGTTTTCGGAAGCATTTGGTGCTCAAATCGTTTACTATTCGGATAAAGTTTTATTTAAACAAAAATTCAAACTTAAGAATAATGCAAAACCTGCGAATGTAGTTGCAGAAATCACCTATCAGACTTGTGATGACCGAGTTTGCTTGGCACCAAACACCTTAGAGTTTGAACAGAAAGTAACGCCAACCGCAACGGTAGACACAAGCACTACTCCTGAAGAAGTACTTGCGCCGCCCATTGACGCCGAAAATGCAGACAGCATCAGAACGACTGATATTGAAGCGACCAATATTGTTGCACCGGTTGCAACCACTCAAGATGGGTTAAAGGTGAAATCTTTAGACTTCGCTCACCCACAAACAGATTGCGGAATCACACAAGAAAAAAATTCAGAAAATTTCTGGACGTATCTATTATTAGGATTTTTCGGTGGATTAATCGCTTTGTTAACACCTTGCGTTTTCCCAATGATACCATTGACTGTTTCTTTCTTTACAAAAGGGTCCAAAGACAAAGCGAAAGGCAAGAGAGATGCATTTATATATGGATTCTTTATTTTGTTAATTTTCGTACTATTAAGTGTTCCGTTCCATATTATTGATGGAATTGCAGGAAATATCTTTAATCAGATCTCCACTAGTGTCTGGCTGAATGTGGCATTCTTCCTGATCTTTCTATTTTTTGCAGGAAGTTTCTTCGGATATTATGATATAACACTGCCAAGTTCTATTGCTAATAAATCTTCAAAAGCAGAAGATGCAGGTGGAATTATAGGGATCTTTTTCATGGCGCTGACTTTGGTGATCGTATCATTCTCATGTACAGGACCAATTTTAGGAAGCTTATTAGGAAGTTCTCTTACTGGTTCCGCAAACATTCCAATGTTACTTACTTTCGCGCTCGCCGGATTTGGATTAAGTTGGGCGATTGTCTTCGGATTGTTAGCATTATTCCCACAAGCATTACAAAGCTTACCAAAATCTGGTGGCTGGATGAATACCGTGAAAGTAGTTTTAGGATTTATTGAATTAGGTTTGGCCTTAAAATTCTTGTCAAAAGCAGATCTGGTTTCAAAAACATTCTTACTGAAAAGAGAATTGTTTATTGTAATCTGGATCTTGATTTCGATCGGTTTAGTTCTTTATCTATTCGGAAAAATCAGATTCCCACATGATGACAAGAATGCAAAAATTTCTATTACGAGAAAAATAATTGGTGTTTTAGGAATTGGTTTCATCATTTATCTGGTTCAGGGGTTATTCCCTGCAGAGCGTCCAAGACTTCAAAATTTAAGTGGAATTTTGCCTCCAATTAATGTAAGCTACTTGCATAATGAAGGCGATGGAATCCTTGGAATGCATCCCGAACACGATTACTTCAAAGCCATTGAAATTGCTAAAAAAGAAAACAAACCAATGTTGATCGACTTCACGGGTTATGGTTGTGAAAACTGCCGAAAAATGGAAGAATATGTTTGGAGCGAACCAGACATTCTACCGATACTGCAAAATGAAGTTATTATGGTTTCTCTTTATATTGATGACAAAGAAGCGCTACCGGAAAGCGAACAGACATCAATTGATATGGGCAATGGACAGAAGAAAAAGATTAAGACTATTGGTGATAAATGGAGTTTGTTCCAACAGATCAACTTTAATAATAATTCGCAGCCCCATTATGTTTTGGTTTCTCCAGACGGCAAAGTAATTAACACTCCTGTTTCTGGCTACATGCCGAAAGAAGATTTTAAAAACTTCCTGGAATGTGGAATTGCTTTTTTCAAAAAAGGAAAGTAAGACAATAAAATGAAATAAGATGTACTTTTGTACTAATTAAAAAAAAACCGGCAGTGATGTCGGTTTTCTTTGGTCGAAAAAATTCCACTTTCCCTGAAAAAAAACTGTTCAGAATCGAATATTTACCATTCAGTATCATTATTTTTGAAAAACAAATGATGCCGCATATCTTCGTATAACAAATAATCAAAATGAAAACAAAAATCTTATTCCTGCTACTGATCATCCTCCAGTTCAATCTTGCGAAAGCACAAATGGATGATAAATTCTATTACCCTGAAAAAAAATTAAAACCAATTGAGTGGGCTAATACTGAAGAGGTAAAATTAGCTGTAGAAAATGACACCATTACCGCGGTCATTCTAAAGCCAGCTCAAAAACCCAAAGCAACAATTTTCTATTTTCATGGTGCAGGTGGTAACCTTTCTTATTACGCACCCATTATCACTCCCTTGGTCAAAGACAATTTTCAAGTTGTACTCGTAGATTTCAGAGGGTATGGAAAATCGACAGGAAAACCTTTGCATAAAAACATCGCGGAAGACGGTGAGAAATTTTTTGTAGAACTTTCGAAAAAAGAGGGAATAAAAAACACTAAGAAAGTTATTTATGGTGCTTCCATCGGAACACAAATCGCCACCCTGTTAGCAAAAAACCATCAAGATGAAATAAGTGGATTGGTACTGGAAGGAGCAATGGCTTCTTTTGGTGATATTGCGGCATTCTATTCTCCTGAATTTAAAGATTTCTTATTGAACAGTTACATTTCTCCCTATTCTGCAAAGGAGGATATTAAGCTCATTCATCAAATTCCAAAATTATTTATTCACAGTAAAGAAGACAAAGATGTTCCTTTTGCTCAAGGAGTGACGGTCTTTACTAATGCAAGTGAACCAAAACAATTTTTGGAATTTAGTGGCGAACATTTATTCGCTTTAAAATATGAAAGTGCAAAAATTCTGGAAAGCATTAATAAGATGGTCGTAGGGAAAAAGAATAAAAAATAAGATAATTTTGATCTTAAAATGGTAATAACCGGCAGTAATTGTCGGTTATTTTTTATTTTCATCCCAGTAATAGCTGTCTGGATAGATTCTCTGTCCAAAGATGGCCGTGCCTACTCTTACAATTGTGGCACCTTCTTCAATCGCTGTTTCTAAATCGCCACTCATTCCCATTGAGAGTTCTTTCATTTCTACATTTGGAATATCAAGAACAATTACTTCCTGTTGAATTTGTTTGAGCAATCGGAAACACTTCCTAACTTTTTCAGTTTCGGCACTGAATACACCAATCGTCATCAATCCTTTTATTTTTAAAGTTTCAAATTTGGAAACTTGACAGATCAGTTCAACAGCGTCATCGGGATGTACCCCGAATTTGCTTTCTTCATCGGAAGTATTAACCTGAATTAAAACATCCATTGTTTTTTGCTCATACAACAATCTCTGATGCAGTTTTTGCGCTAAATCCAAACGATCGAGTGACTGAATACAGCTAACGTCGCACCTTAAAATATCCTTAATTTTGTTGGTTTGCAGATGCCCAATGAAGTGACTCTCATGAGGAACAGATTTTAAAGATTCGTATTTCTCTTTCAGTTCCTGCACTTTATTTTCTGCTATTAAAGGCTGACCTGCGTTAATTGCAATTTTGATGTTTTCTGCAGATACTGTTTTCGTAGCAAGCAACAACCGTACCTCATTCGTATTTCGATCGCTTTCAATACAGGCATTTTCTATCCGCTGAAGAATAAATTTCAGATTTTCTACAATTGATTCTGCCATTATTCTACTGATTTTTCTATTTGGGCTAATTCGTCCAGATGATCTAACTTTTCGAAATGCTCAATAAGTAAAGATTTAATACAGGTAAATGCATAATCTTTGGCTTCGGCAAAAGAGATATTATATCGTCTTTCGAAATGCTGCATCTCTGCGGGAAATGGCAGTAAAATCTTATCGTAATAGGTATCTAAAATGTCAGAAGTTGGCATTTCGAAATTAATCCGCAGTTGAAATCTCCGCATTAAAGCGGTATCAATAATTTCCGCATGATTGGTAGCTGCAATTAGCAAGGCATTTTCCGGGAAATAATCAATCAGTTGAATAAGGGTGTTGACCAACCTTCTCATTTCGCCAACATCCTTATCATCACTACCTCGCTCTTTTCCTATTTGATCAAATTCATCCAAGAAAAGAACAGCTTTTTCCCGCGTTGCTTTATCGAAAATCTGTTTTAGGTTTTGGGAAGTTTCACCAATTCTGGAACAAACTACATTGCTCAAATTTAGGATCAAGATGGGTTTTCCTAATGCATTTGCGATTGCCTTGGCTGTAGTAGTTTTGCCACAACCGGAATGTCCTTGCAGAAGAATTTTGTTATTAACAGGTAATCCGTACTTTGTAAGCTCATCAACATATTTATATTCTTTGATTAGCTGCTCTATATTTTGCTGATTATAATTATTAAGAAAAACATCATCTAAAGAAACCTGCTCTTTATCGTGAATAATAAGATCAAAAACATTCATGTGGGAAAATATCTAGAACACAAATTTAAGGAAGATATGTGAGATTGGATTGCAGGCGGGAATGATAAATATTATTCACACGGATTGCACAGATTTTCACAGATAAATGCATTTTGCTTCTTTATCATTAGAACAATTAGAATGAAATAATTTTTAGGTTTCTCAAAAGAATATGTGAAATCTGTACTTTGGAAACTTTAGGGATACAAAATCGCCTTATCCAGTTCAATCGGATTATTATATTTTTTAATTGTATTCCTTAATCGCTCATTCACTTCTCGGCTGTTCGTTGAGTTTACATTTGTGCCATCGTTTAAATAGAACTCATTGTTTTTTAAACTTCCAATTCCGTTTTTTATAAAATTTATAGGCGATTCATAAAATTTAATTTTCGCGTTTTTAAATTTTTGCCAAGTAACCGGAACGCTCATTTGGTAAGCCATTTCAATATATTGGTTTTCTGCTGACTCTTTTATATTTTCAGATTTTACTAATGAAAATTTGTAATTGTTTTTATCATCCGCGATTTCAACAATAAGTCCAGGCAAACCATGGAATTTATATGGTCCTTCTTGAAAAGGGATTTCTTTGGCAAACCAGGCTATCCAGTTTCGACCGCCCCAATTCGTTGTGGCTTTCTGAAGCGTCAAATCTTTTACCTGCTTTTTTTCAGAGGTTAATAACCAGTTTTGGGAATCTGTGGTTTGGAGATTTAGAACTGTATTTTCGAGTAAATCATATTCTTCAAAACTTGAACTTCCTTTCTTATGTTTAATAATTGTTGAAGTATTTAGTTTCATATCTTTAGGAAACGGAAAATTATTCACAATCAAAGAATCTGCAATAAAGAAATCCCTCGTATAATAAAGAACCTCATCACCAGAAATATCAAGATGGTAATTTTCTTTGGTGGTCATTTGAGAAGTTGAATCTTTTTTATATTCAACGTCATAGATGAATCGGTGCGTTTGCGCTGATGCGTAAAAACTTAAGAGTAAAATAAAAAATGTAATATTAGTTTTCATCTGCTTTTTCATTTATAAAATCTTGTTCTTCTTTACTTAAATCTACCTGTCCTTTGTCGTCATTGATCTTCATATCTTTCCAGAAATAACCGTTAATTTCAACGGAATTTTCCACTCCAATTTCTTCAGTAGGTTTAAAATTTTTGAAAATGATATCTCTGGCATTTCGATATTCGAAAACTTTATCACCCATTGTGTATTTAATTCCTTCATATTTAATGTTAATTTTAGATGGCACATATTTTTCTCCACTTTTATAAAAATCAAAAACATACGTTCCGTTCGGTGGTTGGTATTGGTAATTATTTCCGTCTGCATCTTTTAGTTGATTTGGCTTATAACTCCTTTGATCAAAATTCATTTCATAATACGTAATTGCACGATCTTTTTTATTGAAAATTATTTTACCACTATAGATTTCATTATTTTCAGTTTTTATCTTGTAAGAAATTTCCTGTTCGAATTCATTTTCGTAAAGTAGTTTACCCGAGGTTACCGCATTTTTATTTTTACTGCGTCGCATCATATAAAAAAGTTCATAATCAAAAAACATACTTCCGACAGGTTCATGACTTACTTTTTGTGGTTTTACTTTAATATTAAAGTCATTGTTTTCCAATTTTAAATATCTCAGGGTGTCAATTTGTAATTGCACAAAATTTTTATGTTTTCCATTAAATGCTTCTTTTGCATTATATTGTCCATCTCGGGTCCAAAATTTCCCGTCTGCTACTACCAATAATTTCATTTTATTATTTTCAAATCTTTTTTGAGAATAAGTGACATCGTACATCGCTGGTTGATTATAATAACGCTTTTCATAATTCTTATAAACATCAGTGAAAATTTTCTTAACATCAATCGAGACTATTTTAATCTCGTCGATATCACTGTAAAGTGGCTTTAGTTTAATTATAGATTGCTGTTTTGGACTTTTCAAGGATTCATATCCAGCGACCGAAACTTCAAATTGTTTCGAATCTTTTGGTAAGGAAACAACACCATCATCATTGCTATAATAAATTTGATGATCATGGATAATTCTTGCACTGGGAATTGCAGTTCCTGTTTCTGCATCCACGATTTTCGTTTGCTTCATCTTTTGAGAAAAAACCACAGACGAACAAAAAAAGAAAATGAGTAAAAAGTATTTCATCGGTTTAAAAGTATATCTGCAAAAATATACTTCTACGCTATAACGAAATTGTAAAAATGTAAATTAAAATGTGTTAAAGCATAAACCACACATTATTCTTTTCCAAATCGGTATTTTGAAAAAACTCTTTGGGTGAAAAAGTAGTAAGTCCTTTAAAATCACGATTAAAGTGTGATTGATCAAAGAATAAATTTTCGTACGAAACTTCTGTAAGCGTAGTATTTCTGTTTTTCATCATTGTTAATGATTTCCTAAAACGAGCAATCTTTCTAAATTCAGATGGCGATTTTCCTAATTTTAATTTGATATACTGATTCAGATATTGTCTGGAAATATCATTTTTAAAAGCAATCTCTTCGATACCTAAATCGGTTTCCAAGTCATTTAAAAGATTTTCGATTAAACCTTCATCACTTGATTGAAATAGATATAAAAGTTGATCTTCGATATATTTAACCTGAGCATCTCGGTCGAAGATTTCAAATACTTTAAAAAATAAATTTTTAAACTCTGCAAAGGGATTAAAATTCAACATCGATTTCTTATGATAAAAATCCTCCATATTTTTAAAGAAAAAGTTGATTCCATTTGGCTTAAAATAAATAGTCAATTCCTCGACTGGTTCTAAGTAAACAACATTGAGCGGTTCCCGATACTGGAAGGTAAGACTGGAAATCTGATTTTTATGCTGTGATTTTTTTATTTCTACTAAACCACCTGTGATGTTGAGTTCAACATTGTTCAATAAAGACAAAATGCAATAATTGTTAGGAAAGGTATAATATTCGAAAGGGTATTTCTTATCCGTTCGAATAAAGTAAAACCCTTCGATATACTGTGCTAGAACTGGAGATCTTGGATGATAGAAATCTGCGGCCATAAATGATTGGTAAGTGTAACAACACTTATATTTATTTTGCATTAATCAGTTATAATTAAATGATAAAATTGAATAGTATTTCGTTAATTAATACTAAATCTTTGCGGACGAATTTTACAAATTTACACAGAGAAATTTTTTTCATTTGATATTTACAAAACTGGATTGAAAACAACTCTATAAATGGAAATCTACAGACTTTTCAACTCATCTGTTTAAATTCGTATAAAAAAAATAATGTATATCCGTTTTTCATCATACTCCTGTAATGCTTGCTATCACAAGTCTATCGAACAGTTTATCTTCAAAATATCTCCGATTTAACTTATGAACAAACTCATTTAGATAAAGTTGAAGGTTTTTGCGTTTTATTTTGTGGTAATTTCCTAATAAATTCCTTTTCGCATTACTGATAAATATGTGAACCCAACGCAAAGTATCTTTTGTAGTTTCTTTCGAAGATTTTTCTGAAATATGAATTTCTACAAGTTGTGATATATCAACATATGACGTGCTTTGATCTGTAAAAACTATGCTGGATTCTGCCAAAGATTCTTTAATAGTCTCATTAATTCCCTCTGCTGTATGATCTTCTAATACTATTGCTTTAAAATATCTACAAGATTTCGATGTCTCTCCCGTTTCTATATTTTCTAATGGCGTAGATTCCGCCATCACTGCAACATTTTGCTTTCCAACTGCACCTCTTCCACGAATCCCTTTCTCTTGTTCCAGTTCTCTAGATTCAACTGTAAAATACCCTTCATCCATTTCAATCATGCCCTCTAAAGTGTATCTTTCATCTCGTTTTCCCATCGCTTTTCTCAATTTGTGCATCATGGCCCAAACTGGCTCATAGCGCTTCAAACCTAATTGCCTTTGCATTTCTTTAGCAGAAAATCCCTTTTTTGTAGCGCTCATTAGAAAAATTGCCTTGTACCAAACTAAAAAGGACAAATTTGAATTTTCCAAAATGGTACCACTTCTTAGTGTAATCCGCTTATTACAAGACTTACATTCATAACTCAACCTGCTTTTGATCCAGAAAAAATCTGTCTTTCCACATTTACAAGAGACTCCAATTTTATCTCGCTCATTCTTAAAATGCTTCACACAATCTTCTTCACTACTAAACTCCGCTCCAAAACTAAAAATATTCATCTTAATGATTTAATTATCAAACAAATATACAAAATTATGCGAAGTTACGGACATGCATAAAAAAAATAACCAACGATTAACGTCGGTTATATTTAATGAAAAATTTAATTTGTTTTAGCCTGGATTGAAGTGCAAATGCTTTTTTATATCAGCAAAAAAGATTGCAACGGAAAGCCGGACTGATTGTGGAAGAAGCTCTATATGTACGGCTCCTAAAATTTTAATTAACAGGAACGCTGCTAAATCCAACAGAAGTTTTTACAGAAATATCAGAAGTAGGAGATTGTTTTAATACATATACTAATCTTTGCTGTACACTTCCTGACTTCATCATATTATCTAATGTTTGCGAACTGCTTACATCTAATGAAAGTGAATTTCCTACATTATCTGGAATATCTTCACGGGAAGCAACTAATACCTCATTGTTACCATTCGTAGAAAGATAAACTTTCACTGATTTAAACATTCCAACACTGGTATTAGAACCTACAGAAAGGGTTGCGTTGGAAATACGGATATCTTTCACATTTGCACCAGAGCCCGTAAGCTGATTAATACTTTGCGAAGGTGAAACTGCGGATAAAGTAGTGTTCGCTGGGGATCCAGAAGTTACTAAAACCGTTGCAGTATAAGGAAAGGTATTTTGTAAAATTGAAGAAACTGTTGAACAGCTTACCATAGTTGCAGTGGCAACGACGGCTGATAAAAATATGTTTTTCATAATAGTAATTTTTAATTAATGGGTCATATTCAGAAACTATACCAATTTTGCAGTTTAACATAAGATTAACTTTCAAGTTCAGATTATGGAAGGGATATTGCGTAGTATGTCTAGAATAGCATTACTAACATTAAAAAAAATATTATGATTTCCGAAAAAATGAAAAATTCTGACTTTCACAAATTTTTTGTAGATGAATTAAAAGATTTGTACTGGACAGAAAATGCATTATTAAAAGAACTTCCTAAAATGCAGGAAGCATCTACCGGTAAAGAATTAGCAGAAAGCTTTGGCAAGCATCACGAAGAGACCAAACAACATATTTCCCGCCTGGAAAAAGTATTCGAAAGTTTATGAGAAAAAGCAGAAGGTGTAAAATGTGAGGCGATGGCTGGAATTCTAAAAGAAGGACATTCTATTATTGAAGACACTGCAAAAGATACGATGACCAGAGATGCGGGCTTAGTATTGGCTGCTCAAAAAGTAGAACATTACGAGATTGCAACTTATGGAACTTTAAAAGTTTTTGCAAGCCACATGGGACATAAAGAAGAAGAAAGATTATTAGCAGAAACACTTGACAATGAAAAAGCAACCAACGGAACGCTAACCGGACTTGCGGAAAGATTCATTAATAAAGAAGCCGTAGCAGAATAAAGCCCGATGAAAGAAAATTGAAAAACCATCCTTAAATAAAGGATGGTTCTTTCATTTTTAACCGGAAACAAACTTTGTTATTTTGCGATGTTGCAAACTATACCAATAGGAACACCATTGCTTAGGTACCATTTCAATAATTAAATTTGACCTTATGAAAAATAAAATTCTAAAACGTCTCACCTCGATTCCAGTGGCCACTCTATTTTTGCTTTTTGTACTTTATTCTTGTAAAGTTCAAAATACGGAAGTATCACCCATTCCCGATCCGGCACATACCGCACAAAATTCATTAGACTATGATGGAATATATCGTGGGACAATTCCCTGTGCAGATTGTGAAGGAATAAAGGCTACGGTTTATCTGATGAGAAACAATACTTTTAAAACAGTATATGAATATTTAGGAAGAGACGTTAAACCATTTGAAACGAGTGGGAATTTTACCTGGAATGAAGAAGGAAATACAGTGAGTTTAAAATCAGCAAACGATGTAACCAGTTATTTTGTGGGAGAAAATACTTTGACGCAACTGGACCAAGAAGGTAAAAAAATGACGGGCGCATTGGCTTCAAAATATGTTCTGTCGAAAGATAATTATAGCATTCTGCACAGAAAATGGAAATTGATTGAATTAGATGGAAAATCAAGCACGAGCCAAAGCATGCAAAAAGAGGCCTACATTCAATTCTCCGATACTGACAATCGGTATTCTGCCAACGGTGGTTGTAATACCATGTCGGGAACTTTTGCTACTGAGTCTAACAATCGTCTAAATCTAGGAGTAGGAATGAGCACGTTGATGGCTTGTCAAGATATGACCATGGAGAAAGAACTTAGTAAAGTATTAAGTACGGCAGATCGCTTCCAGATCGACGGAAATCATTTAGTTTTGCTGAAAGGAGAACGATCTTTAGCAAAATTTGTAGCACCGGTAAATTAGGATCCGAAATAATAAAAACAGAAACCATCTCGAGGTCGAGATGGTTTTCAATTTTAGCTTATTACAATTTTATGCAAGGATTTTATCTGAGACTTACTGTAAACTTTCCCGTTGCCTCCCCTGAGGCCATATTACTTTTTGCAATAATGAGCCAGATCTCCCCATTTTCTTTGATGAAGTAAGAAAGCTCTCGACCGAAAGGTCCATCATATTCCCCATTTGCCATTTTAATTTGGTTAAAACGAATGTTCATTTTTGAACTTTCTGGATTGATAGTTCCGGAAATCTCTTTGCCTTGAAAATTTTTGATTTTAATGATCAGTTGTTCATCCGGCGAGGTAAATTCATCATAAATACTTAGAGGAATCATATCTCCATTAATGGTTTTTATAATTTTATTTCCCTCAACCACACGGAATATTTTTGATATACTGTCCGTTTTTTCAGTAGTGGGGACCTGCACTACTCCATTTTCGGCTGAGTTACTATCTGCTTCACCTAAATTGCCATCAATAGCCTGCGTTGTGTCTGGAGAATGTTGAGTTGAAACAGACTCTTGTTTATTACATGAGAATATAATCAGAAGAAGGAAAATTGCTAATTTTTTCATATCGTGAGTGTTTTGATGGCTTGATGATGTTAGCTATCAGCTAAAACTATTCCACAGCCATGATTCTTTACTTTTAAAATTAGAAATACAGGCAAAACCTCTCTGTTTTTAAAAAATTAAAGCAAAAATAAGTACCTTTGAATGTTGATAACAACACAAAGAAATGCTAAATAATTTAAGACATTCTATCGAAAGACAATGGTTCGGCGTGCTCACCAGAATGGGTGCGACCTTGGGAATTCCAGTTTCTAAATTGCGGGTTTTTTTCATCTACTCCACCTTTGCAACTGCAGGCGTATTCTTTCTGATCTATTTAGGACTGGCTTTTACGCTTTGGATCAAAGATATGTTCATCACAAGACGACCGAGCGTTTTCGATTTATAACAACTCCATTACTTTTTTGCAAGTATAAAATTTGATATTTTACTATGGAATATTTAGAGGTCAGTTTATGCGATGATTTTCGTGCGGTAGAAATCTACAGGAATTACTGTCAGACATTTCCTGCTGATGAACGAAGAAGTGATCCACAGTTTCGTGCTTTATTCGCAAATCCAAAAGTGAAAATTTTTGCAGTTTTAGATCACCTTCAAGATGTCGGCTATCTCATTTGCTGGGAACTGACAGATTTTGTTTTCCTGGAACATTTTGAAATCTTCTCTGATTTCCGAAGTAAAAAATATGGTTCACAGATTATTGCAGATCTTATTAAGAGATATTCGCGGATTGTTTTAGAAGCTGAACCTTCAGATCTAAATGAGGACGCAAAAAGAAGAATTTCTTTCTATGAAAGAAATGGTTTTTCAATCATCGAAGAGGCATATATTCAACCTGCGTACGATACCGAAAAAAAGCCTTTAGACCTTTGGCTTCTGGCAAACTGGAAACCAGAGAAAACAGATTGGATTAAAGAGGAACTTTACGATGTCGTTTATTGCTAATTAACTGATACATTATGCAGTTTTCAAAGTTTATTTCTCGTCATCAAAATAAAAAAATGATATTGCATCTCAAGACTTCTTAATGCAATATCATTTTATTTTTTAAACTTCTATGTTGATATTTACTTCTATTTAGCATTCATAGAAAGGGTGAGAAGAAAGAAACTATCTTTCAATGCAGTTACGCTATGAACAATATTTTCGTGCAAGGCTATCATTTTCCCTTTCTCCAAAATACAACTTTGCTCTTCTGCACTAAAATTTATCTTCCCTTCTAATACTTGAACACTAATTACTCCATTTGCCTTATGAGGTTTTAGTTCAGCGTTTTCATGCAATCCCATTAACACGATTCTCATTGTTTTAGATTTGAAAATGGTCAACGAATTTCGGTCGCTTTCCTTCCACGTAACTTCGTTTTTTATTTGAGTAATAAAACCATCTAAATTCATTTCCAATAATGGTGCATCTATAACCCGATCTCCTTCCGGTCGAAGTGGTGTGGCTTCATTTGACTTGCTTTCAGGAGAAGCAGGAACAGGGTGCGTTTGCAATTTCTCAATCACCTTTGCCGTAGCTTCGTCTGATGAAATTCCGTATCCATTGACCAAAGTACCTTTGATGTTGAATTTTGGAGAAGAAATGACATATAAAATTGACTGATCATCTGGATTCGATTCTCCTTCAAAACGATATACTTTCTCAATATGAAATTCACTTGGTGACAGTTTCACATTCGTCTGATGACATACAATGCATTCTTCCTGAATATTAAAATCATGGATATAACCTATTTTGATCAAGCCATTTATCGTTTCTGACAGTGTTCCGAAACTTTCATTTAAAAGATCTTCGCTCATTTTTTTAAGGTATTTATTAGTATGTTGTTTATTAGAAAGAAGAGCAGTATCTGATTTTTCACAAATAATGACCTGCTATCTTTTTTTAATTGACTTCATATTCCAGTTTAATGGTGATACTCGCCTCTTTATCTTTGGAAGAGGTATTAAATGTGCCACCATAGGAATATTCTTCGGTAGAATTAGGTGCAGTAATTTGAGTAACGCCCATGGTTGCTTTCTTCAGATTACCTAATTTTGAACCTGCATTCTCTGCAATCTTCTCCGCTCGTTGCTTCGCATCCTTGGTCGCATCCGCAATCATTTCATGTTTTACATCGGCTAATTTGGTGTAAAAATAATTAGGAGATGATGATGTGAACTCAATTCCTAAATTAATAATTTCTGTAATGTTACGGGAAAGGTTTTCGACTTTCGCCACATCTTTGCTATCAATTGATACCGTTTGTGAAAGCTGATAACCAGAAAAAGTTTGAATACTTCGACCATTGGCATCACTGCCATAATTAAATTGCTTCTGAATATCTACAGCCGAAAAAACCATTTGTGCCTTCGGGATTCCTTTTGAAACCAAATAGTTTTCAATCACTTTTTTATCGTTAGCGAGTTCATCGTAAGCAGACTTCAATTCAAAACTGTTCCGTGAGAAATTGCCGCTCCACGCAATCAAATCAGAAGTAAATTTGTTAGTTCCTAAACCAGTTACAGAAATTGTATTATCTGACTTATTTCTATTTTTAATGGCATTACCGAGGATTGCAACTCCGATAATGAAACCCAGTGCAGCAATGGCGATAGTAATGATATTTTTGTTCATTTGTTTTATGATTTAGGGTGAAATTTATCCTTAAAGGTACGGATTTTTGATTTGTTTTTTTGCGATTATTTATATTTAGTATTATATTTAACCCTAATCTTTCACCAACGAAGATAAAATCCCGGAATTACCATTTAGTGCAAATTAACATGGATGATATTTAATAACAGGTTGCTTCTACACTAAAAATCAATTTTACTTTTTCTTTGGAGACACAGAATTAGGCAGGTTTTTTCGGTAAGATTCTATTTTCAAATAGGCTTCTTTTGTAAAGCGTGAAAGGTCATATTGTGTGCATATTCCTCTAAAGAGAATTCTTTTTCGGGGAAAATTTCTGAATACATAATAAATGAAAGGTTGAATTTCTGATTTCGTGAGACGCAAATCATCGGTAAAAAAATCTTGGCCGATATTTTCAATAAGGAATTCCATAAAATCCACATCATCCCATTGATTTTTTATAGAACCGCCCGAGAACCCGGGTCCAACAGGTTGCACAAATTCACCTGGTTTTGGCGCTAAAACTTCTGGTGACGATTCTGAACGAATATATTCTGCGGTTTCTAATTTCATTTTAGCAACCAATTTTGTGTCACCATAATTTTTCTCGTCTTTTACTAAATCTCCTGTTGGTTGGTACGCAATGGTTACTTCTTCAATTTCTTGGATACTTCGAATAAGGATAACTTTAACAGCAACATTCAAATTCTGTTGATTTACGTTCGTAGAATTTCTTTCGAACCCTTTTCTAACAAATCGTAATTCCTCATTCGCAATTGCTTTAATGATAAATTCTCCATCGAAATTGGTGTATGTTTTCTCTTCTGTTTTCATATTAAATACCAACACGGCAGAAAGAGGATTCTGATCTTCATCAACGACGATTCCGGACACCTTTTGTGCAAAGAAATGGATGGAAAATAACAAAAATATTAAAAAAGCATAACGAGCCATTATGGTTTGGCTTTCATGGACATTTTATCAATATAAATAGGAAATGTTTCTTCTAAAAGGAAAAGTACTTTCGAGAGATTTTTAACTTCGATTCCTTTAGTGATCTCCGGTTGCACCCCAATTGAAAATTGTAAAAACTCCGAAATTTTTTCTTCAGGTATTCCCATTTTTATGAAATATTCATCAGGTATTCTTTCTCTTAACCAGGAAATATGATCCTGAAGATCTTCGTAACGATAAAGCGTACGCATTCTGCGGGCATCCCCAGAAATGTTTTTGTATAAATTATTAAAATTTAAATTACTCAATGCGTAACGTAGGACGCCTGCGCGCTCTATTGTAGGTGGTGGAGTTTCTCTGGGTTTTTCTGGTGGTCCGGGAACTCCTACTTCCCTTTGAAGCTGAGCCACTTTATCAAGCTTTGCTAAATTTCTGGTGTCTTTATCTAAATCTCCGGTCAGTCGTACCGCAGGAACTTTTACTTCTTCAATATTCTCCGCACTTCTGATGATAACGACTTTTAATTGATTACTAAGATCATATTGATTTACAATTCTTGAAGTTCTCTCGAAACCTGCCCGAATGAATCGTAACTCGTCACGCACATTTGCTTCAATACTAAATTCACCACTACTATTAGTATAAGACTTCTGCTCGGTTTTCATATTAAATACCATAGTCGCGCGAAGAAGGTTTCCTTCATCATCTGTAACGATACCCGAAACTTGCTGCCCAAATGAATTAAACGATAAACAAAATAAAAACAACACAACTATTCTACACATCAAGAATTCACTTTATGGGTTTTAAGATATTCTATCAAAGCAACTTTCAGCTCCGTTTCGATCGCCGATTTATTAAAGTTCCTAAAGTACTTTTTTGAAAGGGAATGAGTCTGGTCTGCATAGGCTAAAAATATATCAAAATCATATTCTGATATCCCATAACTTTTGAAATAACCCAAATTAACGACCTCTTTTACGCGGCGGTAAAAATCTTCAACTTCAGCATGATTCGGTGGTGTCGGCTTGTTTTTCTTACCTATAATTGCGCTTCCGATCAAGCCAAAAATGCCACCTGATCCGTCAGAACCAATAGTTAGCAGCGAAATCTGCCCATCACCTGGCTTTTTAATAACGAACATCGAGGGAATGTTATTTTGCGGCACCATTTCAGTTAAAGGTCCTCTCATATATTTATTCATTTCGGTATTCAGCTTCTCTTTCTTGGCTGAGGTTTTAAAGTATGCCAGATCTTTCTTTAAATTACCAGTCGGATTAAATGCAATGGTTACTTCTTCAATATCAAAAGGCAATTTACTAAGCGTAAGTTGCATTGGTTTGCTGTAACTATCTTCAGTAATTCTTAAGGTTAGCCTCTCAAATCCCGCTTTCACAATACGAAGCTCATCGCTCGGAATTACGGAAATAATAAAATCACCGGACTTATCAGTAACCACAATTTCTTCTGTGCGCGGATTGTAAATATAGGTTTGAGGAATATTGTCCTGAGCTTCATTCTTCACATTTCCTATCACGTATTTTTTCTGGCCAAAAAGAAAAGAAACTCCTAAAAGGAGTATAAGAGTAAGTAGTTTTGTTTTCATTCATTATAATTTTCGTAAAAATAAATCTGATAGGGGTTTAAATATCCATTTAATGTTTTATTGGGTAAAAGTTTAACCGTCTTTAACCCCTTTTATGATTTTTTTAGAAAAAGGGCATTTGTTTTTTGTTAAAATTCCCAAGATAGAGGTAATGAGGGAGGTTGATTTAAATGTAATCCCCGCAAACGCAATCCAAAAATGTATTAAGCAGTTAATGCCGGAAGGCTTTCTGCCCTAGCAAACGGTGATTAAAAGTACAACCCTGCAAAATAAATTCTATACATTTCATCAAAAATACTGAAGTAGTGGAATTAGGTTGATGAATTATTTCCTTTGGAATTTTTTGTAGTTGTATCAATAATGACTACAGATTTGCAGTAGAATATTTTTATTCTAGTGATGGAATTAACGTTGGGAAAATAAAAAAGATTTAACCGGAAATCCAGGACCAAGAAGGAATGGAGCGCGAGCAAGGCGAGCGCGCAATGATCATGTAAAGGATACACCCAAATGATTATAATTTTAGAACTATTTTTGCTTATCTTTGTAGTCTTACAAACATTGGGGTTGACTGGTTTCGACAGCAAGATCGATGGATAAGTAAGCATGCAGAGAACCGTAGCGCGATCTCTTAAATCCCTTGCTACAAACTTTTAACTGGCAACGAAGAGTTCGCTCTTGCAGCTTAATCTGAATAAAGTAGGATTCAAGCGCTCTCCCGAAGATAGTAAGGAGGCAAGATGTCTCACAAATGCTCCGTTCTGCGGCGTTTGATTCTGAGGCATAGCAATGCAGAAATAAGTCTCGAAAGACTTCGGTTCGAGATCGAAAACTAAAGAAGTTAAGTCGGTGATTGGGTGTCTGTTCTCTGTCTCCGGTCGAAAATCAATAGCAGAATAAGCATGTAGAAGCCTTATGTGTTGCTTGTTTGGACGAGGGTTCGAATCCCTCCAACTCCACTATTTTAAAAATAACTTATTGATTTTCAGTAAGTTATTTTTTATTTAGTCCATATTTAGTCCATAACTTATTTTTAACGTCTTTTTACTACTATTTATTGAAGTTATAACCTTTAAAAAGTTTGCAACATATTGCAGTATAATTGTAATAATTTGATACGGTCAGGAAACAAAAAAATGAACCGTTTAAGACTCATTTCTTTGCATACAATGTTCGTAATTACTAACTGTTAGAGTTTATAAGATTTTAGTTAATCGACCGTTTATAATCCAAACGATTTATAAAACTTTCTAAAATCTAAATTTTCAGATTCTTTTATTTTTTTACAAATACGGGAATAACGTTTTGTCATTTTACCAGCATAAAATTTTTTAAAACCTTTACTGTACACTTCACTATAAAGTTTATCGTCAAAATCACCCTTAAAAACTTTGCTCCATTCCCTCCATTTTTTAGACTCTATTTGACTTTGGTACATAATACCCGATAATGCAGAACGGTGTTTAAAATAACCGTGTATAAGGTGCAATTTTCTGCAAACCTTACCAGTATAAGGACAAACAAAAAACCATATTAAACCCACTCCCAAATTAGAGGGGCGTGTAATTAAATGTATTTGATAATTGATTTTTTCAGTATTGTTAAAGGTATAATCTAAAGTTAAGACCCCGTTTGTATCGTTCGTAACCGTACGTACTGAAATACTGTTTTTATTACCGTTGGAATGACTCCACGTAATAACGCCCGATCTAAAGTCATCAGGTTTTAAATAATCGTGTTTTGACAAAAACGAAATATCAATTTCTCTTAAGTCGTTTACCGTTGTTGGATATGTTGACCATCTACCCATAATATAAATGTAAATTATTGTAAGGTTTTTTTTAAAAAATGTAAGGTTTTGTAAGGTTTCAATTTTAAATTAATAACCTAAATTATTAAGGAATAAAACTAAACTGTAATTGGTGTTTAGGGTAATTTCTTTGCTCAAATCGTTGGCGGTTGTTCCGTTTATTATGTTCCACGTTCGTTTTTGTGTTTCTAATATTGTGCGCTATGTAATAAATTTGTTTTCGTAATTCCGAACCCCTTTTTTCTGCAGTCAGATATTTATCTTTTAACCGTTTATAAATATCGGGTTCATTTTCTAAATAATAAATCAAACCAGTTGAACACAAATATTTTGAAGTCTTTTTTTGCATAGAAATATTTAATCCAGTTACTAAACAAACCCTGTTATTTTCTGTAGTAATATTGGGACGTTTTACCCCTATATATGAATGGTTAATTTGTCTAAAGTTTACCGTTTTTTCAGGTGCTAAAATGTCGGTTAAAATGTCTAAACTTTTGGCGGTCAGTTGGTCTATCTTTTTGGAAATTATTTCGGAAATTTTACCTTTTAAATCTTGGGAATATTCCAACGTTAATTGGTTAAACCTTTTTTTATGATAATATTTATCTTTTCGATTTAACGATTTCCAAAAGTTAGGGTTTCGATAATCTTTAAAACTAATTTGGTTTATAGGTTTCATTTTATGAATTTGGGTTGTATAATCAAAAAAATAAACCTCGTTAAATTCCTCCAATAATAACTGTTTAAACTGTTCAAATATTTCACGTTTATAAAGGTCTGCAGTTGTTTTAATTCCCATTTTATTTAATACTTCCATCTTTAAAAATTTTATTTCAAACCTCAACGTATTATCTTTTAATTGGTCTTTAATTATTTGCGCTAAACTTTCCTTTTGGGTGCGTTCCTTTTGCGTTATGTTATTACCTTTCAATTCACGCTCTAAACCCCTTAAAACACGGTTGTTTTGGGCGGTCTTATTGTAAATTTTTATAATGTAGTTGTCCTTTTTAGACTGCATATAGTGAACGCCCGAAATTGGTTTATTAAATTCCGTTGTTCTATGAAATAAAAGGTTATCTAAAAACAAATTAGGGTTAAAATCAGTCTGAACGTTTACTCCTATTTCGACGTTTTCCAGTATGCACTCATCAGGGATTAA
Source organism: Chryseobacterium sp. SNU WT5 (assembly GCF_007362475.1). Taxonomy (NCBI): domain Bacteria; kingdom Pseudomonadati; phylum Bacteroidota; class Flavobacteriia; order Flavobacteriales; family Weeksellaceae; genus Chryseobacterium; species Chryseobacterium sp. SNU WT5. Next base: position 1,784,752 of record NZ_CP041687.1, on the reverse strand, counting down.
ATTTATTTCGTTTCTTAAATCTAAAACCGATTTTTGGAAATTAATAGCGGTCAAATCATTTCCGTTAAAATCGTGACGGTTAAAGAATTTATGAATACTTCCAGTTATCATTGTACGACCCGAACCGAAACGTTTTATTTTAAAGTCGTAATAATTACCCGTTATATTTTCTTCAATTTCTCCCGTATTAAGATTAAAACCACTTTTAAAATCTATTAATGAAGTCGGTAAAATGTAACCTGTATTACTGTAGTTTATCTTTATAAAATCAATCATAAATAAGTATCTTTGTTTTAACAAATGGTTATCCAGTTGTTAGGTTTGAACGCCTAAAGGGAATGCAGTTTTTGCACTCCCTTTTTTTGGCTCTAAAAATTAGTGATTAGGTGTTTTACTAAACGGTTTCTGTATTCAGGGTTTCCCTTTGGATAGAACTGTTTGCAGACCCTTAAAACGACCGTTTCCCAGTCATCGGGTATGAATGCTACTATTAAGGATTTAACGTCATTAACAGGCAAATCTGAATAGTAAAAATTAGGTATTCCAGTTGGTCTTAATCCTGCTAAACTGCATTTAGTCCAGTTGGTTGCATTGCGAACCTTTAAAATGTTTTCCGCTCCAGTAATTGAATTAAAACCGTTGTTTTTTTCGGTGCGTACCAGTTCAGGCAAAAGGTTTGGTATTTCTGCAGACTCTATTTGATATTGTCTGAAAGTCTTTTTAACGTCGTTAAGTTTGTACGTTAATTTGTAGTTATCAGGAATGAACGTCATAGCAATAAAAATTAATCGTTAATAATCATTGCGTTTTCGATCTCATCTAAACGGTAATAAACCCGTGACCCTAATTTATAGGATTTTATGATTTTCCGTTTTCTGTATTCGTGTATGGTCGGTTTGGTAATACTGAACCGTTCGCAAATTTGATCTGCAGTATAGTATCGGTTTGGTTCGTTGTCTTTGAAAGACTTTTCGAGATCGTTTAGTAATGCGGTTTTAACTTTACTTACTAATTCGTTTAGAAAATTGTCAGGCGTTATGCCGACGAAATTAATTGTTTCCATTTTGTAATGTTTTAAATTGAACACTACAAAGGGAATCTAAGTAATTACTAAGTAATACTTATTTTTAATTGACTGAAATAAAAAAAAACAAACCTGTTTAGTTTGTTTTATCTTTTAATTTGAAAGTATTATAAATTTGCATTGCCTTATTTACGGTGTTCTCACTACTATAAGGACTATTTTTGTTTGAATGGTCGGAACGTGTAAGATAATTACAATATCCTGTTAAAGTTCCTTTGGTGTTATCTATTCCCGTAATCGCTCCAAGTATTTCTGCTAAATGAGTGGCGTTATCGTTAAAATTTAATTTTTGACGTAACAATTCGACAATTCCCAATTTATCTAAAACGATTAATTTTTCTTTTGGACTTAACTCATTTTTTCCTGAATATTCATTTTCGGGAATTTCAAAAATATTAGTTACTACAGTTCTATTCTCATTTAAACTCTTTTCGTTTACTTCAACTATTTTGTTTTTTAATAACCGCTCAAATTGATACAAACAAAAAAATTCAAAAGGATATAAGATTTTTTCCCAATCTATATTTGGAGGCATTTTATCAAAGTCCCACCCTGTTTTCTTTAATTTTTCTTTTGCTTCAAATTGTTTTTGAGTTAGTTCGATAGCACCTTTAAAACTTGGATAAACTGGAATTTCTTTATTTTTTTCTTCTAATTCTTTAATTTTCTTTTCCTTTTCATCCCATGAAAACTCAGATTCTTTTTCTTCTTTTTCCATAAAAAAATAAAACTCTAAATCTCTCAAAAGTAGTTTCAAAATTTCAATATCATAATTATTAGAATAATCCATTATGAATTTATGCATTTGAGAATCACCCATTTCACCCGAACGGATACTATCAAAAATTTCGTAAATTGGTTTTTGCATAATTGTAAGGTTTGAACGTTTAGACAAATTTAAAATATTTCTACAGTCTAAATAGATTAGTTTGCAGTTTTGGTTTCGGGCGTGGTTTCCGTTTCAATAGATTGTTGGGCGGTTCTCCAGTAGTTTAGAATTTCTTTTGATTGGTCGTTAAAATCCTTACCGATATAATTTAAAAACTCCTTTTCGGTTCTATGTCCCGTTACTGCCATTATTATAGGCGTGGGAACTTTAATATAATTGTGAGTTGCGAAACTTCGTCTGCAAACGTGGGAACTTATTATTTCACAAAGTGGATACTGCCCGTAAATATTCTTTTTTAGTTTTGCATCGTATTTTTTACCATAATCCAAACGGTTAATTTCTGCCTTTTTTGCAATGGTTCGTAAATGTTTATTAAAAATAGTTTTTGCACTTTCAATATTTGCGGAAAACAAGGGCGGAAATTGTCCGTTTCTTTTTTCGATTATCTTTTTAACTTCATCGTGTAAAGGTATTAGAACCCCGTTTTTCGTCTTTTGTTGGTGGAGGTTAATAAATGTATGTCCGTCAATTTCAAAAAACATTTTAGCCGTCATTTGTAGTAAATCGGACGCCCTTTGTCCTGTGTAAAAACCAATAATTAACCAGTCTTTAGCGGTTTCCAGTTGAGGTTCTAAAAAAGTTAATTTTTGAATGCCTTGTAATTCCTTTTCGGTAATGAAAATAGTAGGGGTTTCGGTCGTATAACCTTTAATTTGGTCAATATTTTTATTGACTTCAATATTTAGCGTTTTAGCGTGGTTTATAATCGTTTTAGGATATTTGATATAACGCCCGATTGTTCCCTTTGCAATACCTTGTTTTTCTAAATACTGCTCAAACTTATTAGAAATTGAAACGTCCCAGTCGGAAACTTTTAAACGTCGGTTTTGAATTTTGCAGAAATTTAAAATCTTTGTAATAATTGTCAATTGTTTTTTAGTGGTTGCATCTGCAATTTGTTTACCTCTATTTTTACGGAATGGCAAAACATCAGTTTTATAATACTCTAAATAATTATCTAAAAAATCTAATTGTTCTAATTTCCGCCCTCCAGTATAAAAGGCGGTTAAAATCTCGTCTAACCAAATACCGTTAATTATTTCGTTTTCGCTCCTTTTACGGTATTGGTCAAAAATAAAAGTTTCTATTTCAGACAGTTTTGTTTTAACGTTTTCAATATGTTTTAACGTCGTTTCGTTTGCGGACTGAATGTTTTTAAGTTTACTCTTTTTGATGTCCCAAAATTCGGGGTTTATGGATTCCCTTGTTTTTCTTTTAAGGTCAATAGATTGACCATCTCTAAAACGGGCGTAAATAGGTGCGTTTGGTTTATCTGACTGCAGAATAAATTTAATAGTTGCCATAATTGTAAGTTTGAACTATACAAATATACAACTTAGTCCATATTTAGTCCATCTTTAGTCAATAAATATTTAATCTATCTTAACTCATCTTACTTTTAGCATTTAAAAAAACCACTATAAATACTATTAATCAGTAACTTATATAATATTAAGTAAATTAATAGTAGCGGTTGAATTAAAAGGAAATAAGGTATTATAGTCCCTCCAACTCCACAGAATACCCTGTAATCAATTGATTTACAGGGTCTTTTATTTTTGGGTGCTAATTTAGGTGCTAATGAATAGTCTGTGATAATTAGTTTTACTATTTTTTTTTAAAGTTATTGGAAACGACTTCGCGATTTATCGAATAAAATCTCAAAGTATTTGCAAATATTACCTAGGTTTTATCAATAAATTTTAGCGGAAATAATTTATTTAAAACTTCATTCGTTGAATTCTAACCGCATTTAAAATTGCCAAAAGCGCTACTCCAACATCCGCAAAAACGGCTTCCCACATGGTCGCTAAACCACCTGCTCCCAAAATTAAAACAATTCCTTTTACCACAAAAGCCAAAGTGATATTCTGCCAAACAATTTTCTTCGTTTGCTTCCCGATATTGATGGCCATTGGGATTTTACTTGGCATATCATCCTGAATCACCACATCTGCAGTTTCCACCGTGGCATCACTTCCAAGTCCACCCATGGCAATTCCGACATCACTTAGAGCAACAACTGGCGCATCATTCACACCATCTCCTACAAACGCCACACTCTGATTCGTTGCCTTTATTTCCTGAAGTTTAGTTACTTTATCTTCCGGTAATAAATCACCAAAAGCATTTTCAATGCCCAATTCCTTCGCTACGAACTGAACAACGGCATTTTTATCACCGCTCAACATCGTCGGTTTTATACCCAGGGATTTCAGTTTTTCGATGGTCAGTTTCGCGTCCTGTTTGATGCTGTCGGCAACTGTGAGATAACCTACAAATTTTTTGTCGTAGGCAATAGCAATGAGCGTGTAAACAATTTTGCTCACCTCAGCATCATAAGAAATATTAAATTTGTCCATCAACTTAAAATTACCCACTAGTAATTCTTTGCCTGAAACCGTGGCTTTCAAACCGTGACCTGCAATTTCTTCCACATTTTCTAACTGGATATTGGTATTAACCTCTCCCACAAATTCGTGAATCGCCGTGGCAACAGGATGCGTACTTTTGCTTTCTAGCGCATTGACCATTTCTAAAATTTCTGCCTGATCAAAATCTTTATTAAAAATAACTTCCTGAACTTTGAAAACACCTTCCGTCATGGTTCCGGTTTTATCCATCACCACATTTTGAATATTGGCAATAACATCTAAAAAATTGCTGCCTTTAAATAAAATTCCATTTTTACTCGCAGCTCCAATTCCGCCGAAATAACCCAGTGGGATACTGATCACCAAAGCGCACGGACAGGAAATTACGAGAAATACCAAGGCACGATATAACCAATCGGCAAAATCATAATTGGCCACAAAAAAGTAAGGTACAAAGGTGATCGCAATGGCAAGGTAAACCACGATAGGAGTGTAAATCTTTGCAAATTTTCGGATGAATAATTCCGTGGGCGCCTTCTGAGCCGTGGCATTCTGAACCAATTCCAATATTTTACTTAGTTTGCTATCCGTGTAAGCAGTGGTCACTTTTACTTGGGAAACGGTGTTCAAATTGATCATTCCAGCCAAAACAGTTTCTCCCTTAGACTTCGTGTCTGGTTTACTTTCGCCGGTTAGAGCTGCAGTGTTAAAGGATGACTTTTCAGAAAGCAATTCGCCATCCAGACCTAATTTTTCTCCAGGTTTTAATTGAATAATATCATTGATCTCTGCTTTTTCAGCCTTGATGATTTCCGGAATATTATTTCTGAGGACTGTGACTTCATCGGGTCTTTGATCCAGCAGACTTTTAATATTGGCTTTCGCTCTGGAAACAGCCAAGGTTTGAAAAACTTCACCGACAGAATAAAATAACATTACGGCTACACCTTCTGGATATTCGCCAATTCCAAAAGCTCCGACCGTGGCAATTCCCATTAAGAAAAACTCCGAGAAGAAAGCGCCTTGCCTGATGCTTCCGAATGCCTCTTTCAATACTGGTAATCCGACCGGAAGATAGGCGACAATGTACCAAGCGATTCGCACCCAACCTGTAAACCAGTCAGGTTTTAAAAGATGATCAAAATACAATGCAATAAGAAGCAACGATAAAGAGATGATACTGGGCAGAAAAAGTTTAAAAGTACTGCCTTCCATATTGGTATGGTCGTGATCGTCGTCTGCTCCGTGATCGTGACCCGCGTGAGAATCATCTGCTGGCGTTGCGTTGAAACTTTTTCGGAGAGCTTTCTCTGGCTTTAAAATTTCTTCTGCACCTGCTTCGGTATATATTTTCTCTTCTTCGCTGCAACAAGTTTGTTTTCCCTGCGCGTCATAAGTATGTTGATGTTTCATATAATTTTTTTAAAGTAAGTTTTAGTGATCGTGACCGCCGCCACCAACTAGTTTAGCATTGATGAAAAAAGCACCTTTTGTAACAATTTGGGTATCTTCCGGAATTTCTTTTACGAAAGTAACAGCCGTGTAGCCCATATTACTTACGCCTTTTGCAACCTCGATCCGTTCAAAATTAATACCATGTTTTTCTTCTTCGGCGTGTGCTTTTTCTTCACTTGCAGATTTTGGCGCAGCGCCCTCTTCTTCTACATGTCCTGCGGGTTCTTTTTTGGTCACCACAAAAATATAATCTTTACCATCTGCACTTACAAGCGCTCCGTTTGGTACTGCTGGCGCGGTAACATCACTGAGACTCACAATCCCGGTGATATTCATTCCATCAATTAACCCTTCTTTATTACCCGTTACTTTACAGTGAATTGCAATCGTTTTACTGTCATTTTCAAAGGAAGAACCTATGCTAAAAACGCGCGCATCATATTCTATGGCAGGATTATTTGTCAAAGTGAAGTGGATGATCTGCCCGACTTTTAATTTAGGTAGATCTTTTTCAAAAACCTGCAGATCCAAATGCAGAGAACTGTTATCAACAATTTCTGCAATAGGCGAAGAAACATCAACGTAACTCCCGATCTTTGCAAAAACATCGCTGACTACGCCACTTAGCGGACTGGTTACGACCAACTGCGATCTCAGATTTCCGTTCGAAACAGCATTCACATTAATTCCCATCAATCGAATTTGCTGTTGCAAAGACGCTCTGCGCGTGGAAAGCGTTCTTAACTCCGCTGTTGCATTTTGTAAATTTTTTAGCGCTCCGGCATTTCCGGCGTACAATTCTCGCTGTCGTCTCTCCTCTTGCTGTGCGAATCTAATTCGATCCAGAGTGGTTAAATAATCCTCCTGCAGTTGGATGAACTGAGGATTTTCGATGGTTGCAATAACCTGCCCTTTTTTCACATAAGAGCCAATTTGTACTCTGAGTGTTTTGATTACTCCGCCGTACAAAGACGTCGCATTTGCTTTGCTGTTATTGGGCACACTTAAATTTCCATTGGCTTTAATAGTGGCGGTAAGTTCTTTCTGTTCCACTTTGCCTACTTCAATTCCGACACTTTGCATTTGCTCTTCGGTGAGTGAAACTATATTTTCTGCTTCTTCCTCGTGAACTTCGGCTTCTTTCGAAACGGTTTCCTTTTCTTTAGTTTTTTCCTGCTTACTGCATTGGGTCACAAACAGAAACGAACTTAGAAAAAGGAAAGAGAATAGTGATTTTTTTATATTGAATTCCATATCGAATTATTGATTGATTATTGAATTGATATTTATGACAGATTGATTAATTTGCTGAATACTTTTTAGGTAGTTGAGCTGCAAATCAGTGGCGGTTTGCAAAGCATATAAATATTCCACATACGAAATTTCACCTGTACGATAACCCAGTTGTGCGGCAAAAACGATGTCTTTCGCGTTCGGTAAAGCCTGATCTAAATAATATCGATATTGTTGAACATCTTGCCCGTACTGTTGTAACGCATTTTGAAGTTGCGCATTGAGTTCCAGTTTCTCCTGGTCAGCCTTGGCTTCTAGCGCTTTTTTAGTGAGGTCAAAGGAATTTATTTTTGCTTTTGAAGCGGTAAATATGGGAATTGAAACTCCAATTAAAACGGAATGGAACCTTCTTTCTGAACCGTAAAACACATCTCTTCCACCAACATCAAAATTTCCAATTAGGGATTGATTCGTATATCCAAGTGTTAAATCCGGTAAGTTTTGCGCTTTCTGAATTTCTTTATTTTGTTCGGCGATAAGCGCTTCCTGATATAAAGCCTTCACCGCAGGATGATTAGCGATGGCAGTCTCATCCATTAAAGCACTTGCTAATAAAGGCTGAAAATTTTCTTCTTCTTTAATTTTAAAAGAATCTTCTGTATTTAAAAGTGCTTTTAAACTTTGATACGCACTGTTGAGATAGACTTCGTTTTGTTTCAGCAACAAATAAATTTCTCCTTTTTTAACTTCTGCGGTGCTGATCTCCACCTTTTTAATGTCGCCGACTTTAAACCTTAATTTAGCAATTCGTATAAAATCAATATATAAGCTATCGAGGTAAGCCAACTGCTTCTGATTATTTTCCAAATACTGAATCTGGTAAAAGTAGGTCCGAACCCGATTTTTTAATTCAAGTTCCGAGAGTTCAATCTGCAATTCTTTGCCTCTCACTTCTGATTTTAAAAGTTCCTTTCTCGCTCCAAATAAAGTAGGCCAGGGAATCGTCTGTGAAATCTGGAAAGACTGATCAAATTTTTCACTGCTGTATTGCCCCACCTGCGCATTGAACTCCAGCTTCGGAATTTCTCCGGCCGTTTTCATTAAGCTTTGCGAAGATTTTAATTCTAAATTCTTCGATTTGATGGTTCCGTTATTTTGCACGGCGATTTCCAGCGCTTCGTCAATTCCAAGAATTTTGATTTCCTGCGCATTCAGGGTAAAGCCAATCGAGGAAAGAAACAAAACGATGATTGTCGTTATAGATTTCATTTTAAGTCTTTTTCGAAAATTAAATTTTGAATTGAAGATAATGTAAAGCAAAGGCAACACGAAAAGAGTTAGGAAGGTTGCTGTGATTAATCCTCCGATCACCACGGTCGCCAAAGGTTTTTGAACTTCCGCGCCGGCGCCTTGTGATAAAGCCATGGGTAGAAATCCTACACTCGCAACCGTTGCAGTCATTAAAACCGGTCTTAATCTTTCTTTTGTTCCTTGAATTACCCGCTGAAACAGATCGGTCACGCCGTCTTTTTCCAATTGATTAAAAGTTCCAATGAGGACGATTCCATTTAAAACTGCCACTCCAAATAAAGCGATAAATCCTACGCCAGCACTAATGCTGAAAGGCATATCCCGCAAAAGCAAGGCAAACACGCCACCGATGGCACTCATCGGAATGGCAGTGAAAATTAAACTGGCCTGCTTCACCGAATTAAAAGTGAAATAAAGCAAGGCAAAAATAAGTAAAAGCGATAAAGGCACGGCGATCAAAAGCCGCTGCGTCGCTTTTTCGAGATTTTCAAATTGTCCGCCATAAGTGAAATAATATCCCGTGGGCAATTGTATTTTCTCCTCCAGTTTTTTCTGAATTTCCTTAACCACACTTTGAACATCTCTATCGGTGACATTAAAACCTACATATATTCTTCTCTTGCCGGCTTCGCGACTGATCTGAGTGGGTCCTAATTTATATTCTATGGTGGCAACCTGCGACAATGGAATTTGATTTCCCGTATTGGTGGGAATCATCAAATTACTGACGTCGTCAATATCTGTTCTGTGAAGACTGTCCAATCGTACGACCAGATCAAACCGTCTTTCATTTTCAAAAACCTGCCCAGCAACTTTTCCCGCAAAAGCAGTACTCAGTACACTATTCACCTCTTCCACATTGATTCCATAATTGGCAAGGCGCGTTCTGTCGTACTCCACATTTATTTCCGGTAAACCCTGAACCTGTTCCACTTGTGGCTGGCTCGTGCCTTCAACTGTTTGTAAGACTTGACTCACTTTATTGGCATAAATAGAAAGACTGTCCAGATTTTCACCGAAGATCTTCACGGCTACATCCTGTCTGATACCGGTCATCAATTCATTAAAACGCATTTGGATCGGCTGATTGGTTTCAAAAAAAATACCCGGAATGACTTCTAATTTTTCATACATTTCTGATGAAAGTTCGTCATAACTTTTCTTAGTTTTCCACTCTTTTTGAGGTTTAAGAACGATGATCAGATCACTGGCTTCCGGCGGCATAGGATCGGTAGGAACTTCAGCAGACCCTGTTTTGGCCACAACCATTTTTACTTCATCAAAACCTTTAATTATTTTTGAAGCTTGTGAGGCGGTTTCTACACTTTGACTCAAAGAACTTCCCTGCGGTAAAATACAGTGAAAAGCAAAATCTCCTTCCTGCAACTGCGGGATAAATTCGCCACCCATATTTTTAAATAAGAGTAAACTTACCGCAAATAATGCGACCGTTCCGCCAACCAGCCAGTATTTAATTTTAATGGCTTTCTCCAAAAGCGGTTGGTAAACCCCTTGCAAATAAGTCATCATTTTATCCGAAAAATTCTTCTTTTGTGAACCTTTCTTCGATAAAAATAAGGCACACATCATCGGAATATAAGTCATTGATAAAATTAAAGCACCTAATATGGCAAATCCCACGGTCTTTGCCATCGGCGTAAACATTTTGCCTTCTACACCGACTAAAGTAAGGATCGGAATATAAACGATTAAGATAATAACTTCTCCAAACGCTGCACTGTTTCTAATTTTCGATGCAGACTGAAAAACTTCTCGATCCATGTCTTTCTGGGTGAGCGTGTGCATCGATTTCCGTAGACCCAAATGGTGAACGGTTGCCTCCACGATGATAACGGCTCCATCGACGATCAATCCAAAATCAATGGCGCCCAAACTCATTAAATTCGCGCTGACCCCAAAGACATTCATCATTCCCAAGGCAAATAGCAAGGATAAAGGAATCGCCGAAGCCACGATCAAGCCTGCCCTAAAATTCCCTAGAAATAAAACCAAAACGAAAATAACGATCAGGGCACCTTCAATTAAATTGGTTTCCACTGTAGTCATAGCGCGGTCTACCAATTCTGTACGATCCAAATAAGATTCAATAATTACATCATCCGGTAAAGAATTTTGGATCACCGGGATCTTTTCTTTGATGCGTTTTACGACTTCATTGCTGTTCTCGCCTTTCAACATCATCACCACGCCACCAACAGCATCCACTTCACCATTGTAGGTCATTGCTCCATATCTTAAAGCACTGCCAAAACGAACTTCGGCAACATCTTTAATAAAAATAGGAACATTTCCAGTGGCATTTTTTACGCTGATGTTTTCGACATCCTCTAAAGAAGTGACTAGTCCAATTCCTCTAATAAAATAGGCGTTGGGTTTTTTGTCAATATAAGCGCCACCCGTATTTTCATTGTTTTTTTCCAGCGCCGTGAAAATATCTGAAATGCTGACTCCCATTGCTTTCAAACGGTCTGGATTTACAGCGACTTCATATTGTTTAAGTTCACCCCCAAAACTGTTGACTTCTGCAATTCCTTTGGTGCCATTAAGTTGTCGGGCAACAATCCAGTCCTGCATGGTTCGCAGATCGCTGGCGTTGTATTTATTTTCGCTGCCTTTTTTCGGGTGTAAAATGTACTGATACACTTCACCCAGACCTGTGCTTACGGGCGCTAATTCAGGCGTACCGATTCCTGCGGGAATATTTCGTTCTGCTTCTTTTAATTTTTCATTGATGAGTTGCCGGGCGAAGTAAACATCAACCTTTTCATCAAAGACGACGGTAATAACCGACAAGCCGAAGCGCGAAATACTGCGGATTTCTTCCACATCCGGAATATTGGCGATACTCTGTTCGATGGGAAAAGTGACGAGTTGTTCTACCTCTTGTCCGGCTAAGGTGGGAGACACGGTAATAATCTGAACCTGATTATTGGTAATATCGGGGACGGCATCGATAGGCAGTTTGGTAGCGCTCCAAACGCCCCAAATAATAAGAAACAAAGTCATTACCCCAATAACAAGTTTGTTCTGTATGCTGAAATTTATAATACGATTTAACACTTTACATTCAATTAAAGATGAATAAAAATTGAGTTGAGACCTAACTGAAGAAACAGAAAGGTTGGCTGATATAGAACCATCAACAAGTAGACATTACGCTTCGCGCAGCATCGAAATTGACGAAGATCAGATGAGAAGTATTATGCAGTAATTTGGGGCGGATGCCAGACGTTACCCGAGTAAACAGAAATAAAGGAAAGTTTACGTAAAATGAATTTTTGTTCAGGTAAAATTTTAATTGCAGGAATTGTAAGATAAGAGGCGTGAGATTTTGAGATCACCGGCGTAGTGCAGCAGTTACAGACACAGAACGAACTGCAGAAATCTGCAGTGTCCGTAGGATGATCGTGCGAGGCTGAGAAGGTGGTCGTTTCTTTATTGATCTCTCCAGAATTAAAAGCATCACTGCAAGGCACTATTGAAAGCGCCAAGAGATAAAAGCTAAAAATTAGAGTGAAAAATTTCATTGGGGTGCAAGATAGTAAGAATTTTTTTTAGATTGATATTTTTTATACACAAAAAATTCCAACAAATAATTAAACGTAGAATTGGAGTTGCTTTAAAATAGTAAGTTTCTGGATTGGTGTTCTAGACGTTTTACTTTCTTTTACTCTCAAGCCAATTTTCATATTTTTCAGTCAAATTCTTTTCTTTTAAATATTCATTACGTCGAAGGGCTTCTTTTGAATAGAATTTCACTTCCTTTTCAGCATCTTTTTTTTCGTGATATTGATTTATTCCATAAGAAAGAAATGAGGCACACAAAAACAAAAGAATAGTCAAAGCACCATAAAAGTAAAATTGATATTTGTTTTCTTTTTTAGAAACATTTTTCATAGTGGAAATCTGTTTTTCAAATATATTTAGTAATTCACTCCTGTGATCCTTAAACATTTTATCATTTTCTACAACAACTTTACCGAGTGGTTCATATTCTATTTTAAGATGTGTATTTTTTATCTGTTCCAATTTCTTATCAAGTGTGGAAATTATTTTTTCATTCAAATCGAATTTCTTAATCGCTATATCAAGTTTCGCATTGAATAGTTCCATCAAATCTTGTGATTTTAATTTTTGTGCCATATTATCTTCTAAATGTTTTTTTACGTTTTCTCTTTAATTCATCTTCGGTGTGATCTACAATATATTGACTTGGAGTAAAAATATTTTGGGAGATAAAACTGTTATTCTTTTTTTCAGCATTACTCCAATCTTTTTCAATTTTTTGAAAGTTATCTTGATTCAATTTTTGCATTGTGTTATTTATATTGAAATTCCCGTCCTTAAAAAACAATCCCGAATCCAGTAGGTTTTTCAATCCCATATTTCGGTGAATTTCACTTGCTTTCATTTCGGTCTGATTTTCCATATCTCTTACTCGAAAGCCTTGCATTTCGCCTTGTTTGTTGATTGTTGGAATAAATTTTATATTTTTTTTCAGCATTTCTGCCAAATATTTTTCCATTGTCATTGGTTTAGAATCCATCACCTTCAAATGTTTTTGATAGATTTCTTTTCTTAAATTTTTAGAATCAGATTTGATGTCTTCTGATGCTTTTATTTTATCAATTCTAATTTGTTTCGCGGAAATCAATCCATTTTTTTCTGCAATTCTGTGAGCAGACCATTGCGCTTTTTTCCCAATATGATGATCCTGGAATAATTTCCCATTTTCATCTACTCTATTTAAAAGAATGTGAATATGTCGATGAAGTTTTTCTGTATGTAAAAATGCGATGAATTGAGATTTTTCGACATCTATTTCTAACTCTTTCAAAAATTCACTTGTGATATTTTCAAGATCCTTTTTACTTAAATTTTTACCGTCATTTACATGAGGAGAAAGAACCAAGGAAATGAGTTTATTGGTTGCTTTTTGATTCAAATTCTGTAAGATTTTCATTTCTTGAAAAAGTTCAACTGGTGTTTCGCCACAAAGATTATTTCGCAATAATTCCATTCCTTTTTCGTCATCAAAAACATAATTAAAAAGTGAAAAACCACCGATACAAGATTTTGCTTTTCCGATCATTTTACTTCAATTTTTCCATATGTTTTCTTATTAATCTGGAAGTTTCAAGGGTTTCATTTTTCATTCCTGTAACATCTCCAAGCTTAAATAAATTCGAAATTCGTCGAAAATTATCGGCAAATTTTGAGAGGTTTTTGTAGCATTCAATTTCATCATCTGTCAATTTATTTTTGAGTTCTAAACCCAAAGAAAGTCTGCGCAAAAATTCTGAAATAGAAAGACCAGTTTTTGTGATTTTGTTTTTGATAATTTGATGTTCAAGAGGCGAAACCCTGAACCTAAATTCTTTATTTTTCATATTTAATTTGTTTGTTTTTTATTTTAAAATTGTGAAGCAATTTTTTCTTTTTTGACCATCGGGAGAAAAACGAGTTGCCGAAAAGATGCAAAGTCGGAACGATTTGTAGCGCATTCGGCACATCTCGATATAAAACCTGTTTACCTATGTCCCATTTACTTTTTTCATAAAAAAATCTGCAATATCGATTCCTTGCTTTTTTTGTTGCAGGCTTGCTTCATTTTCAAGCAAATCTGATACGTAAATTTCAAATCCTAATCTGTTAAATTCAACTGCTTTTCTTTTCCATTCTTGATAGGTAGTTGTACCATTTTTTTGAATTTCACAATCGGGATATGCGATGATTTTTCGGTATTTTAATGGCTCCAATTTTCTCAATTTAAACTCACCTTTTGCACCACAGGACAACCATAAAAATTCTGGAAATATCACGCTCATAATGCATGCTGTTTTTTCGGATTCTACCAAAGCAATTATGCTTGATTTATCTTCTTTGATTAAATGCAAACCGAACAAGCATTGTGATAAATTAAAATCTGAAATTTCTTTTTTCATCTTTAAAAATTGATGCATCCATGTAATATTTTTTGTTCTTTTTCCTGTTTCAAAATATTGAATTACTTTTCCTGCTTTCACTTTTTTTTGTTCATCAATTTGCCAGAAAATTGTTCCATTATTGAATTCGGGAAGTGTTCCGATTTTATACTTTTCTTGAACCTCTTTTGCTTTCAAATTCCCTAATAAAAACCTTAAATATTTCAGGAAATTATTATCATTCCTTATTGATATTTCTACCAAATCATTTTTATGAAAAGAAGGAAAAAATTCATATGTTGAATGATCTACCACCGTTGAGCTTTTACAACTTTTAAAACCATCTTTTGATGGATGATAAAAGAATCCACACTTCGATTCTCTATCGCATCTTCCGTAATTTTCCATGAGTTCTCCTGTTTCCGTATCAATGAAAATTACCAATGAAAATTTTCCACAATTGGGACATTTATATTTCTTGGAACTTGGGTCTAAAATAAAACGGTATCTATTCATACTTGCACTTTCTACATTTTATGCACTTTCCTTTATTCATGGGTAATTAACGTGTGTTTTTCATTGGACTTTCGTTGCACTTTCTGCACTTTCAAAAAATACCAAATTGCATTTTATGCCCTTTCCTGCATTTTGAAAAATGATTAAATATTTGATATTCAGTATTTTAAAAGTCAAAGTGCAATAGTGCAAATAGTGCAGTAGTGAATTAATAACTCTATCTAAAAAACTTGTTTTTCATAAATCCCATGAGCGATTTTTTTAAAGAGTTTTTCATCTTTTAAGAAATTTTTAAAACTTCTAATTTTCATGAGATCTTCTTTTGAAATTATTTCAATTCCTTCTCCGGTTTTGAACTGCTGCGGAAGTTTGTCGAACACATTTTTTTGTATTTCGGTGAGTGAATCATAATAAGTGTTATCAATAATCTCAAAAACACGGACTGCATTTTCAAAAAAATAATCTCGTAATTTAATCGCTAATTTTAAAGTTTTCAAAGAAATTGTAGTAAGTTTCTCATTATTACAAATCGAGTACATTACTTCGATTAGAATTGAAAATCGCAAAACGTATTGTTGCAGTTTGACAGAAATTCCTCTTTGGTATTCGAAATCAAAATCGTTTTTTTGGCTATTCTGCCATCTGTACAAATATTCTTTTGCATTAGGCTGAAACTCCAATATAGTTTCTGAATTCTCGGCCAGATTATAAATTTTGCTTATAAATTCTGAATACCATTCAATATATTTCTCATCTAAATCCAGATCATTCCATTTATTGTCCACGTATTTATGCGGCAACACAAAAAGAAGACGATCGATAAACCCATTTTTCATTTTATTCGACTGAAAAACACTTGACAAAATACCTTCCTGCATGGTTCCGATAATATCCACTTTTGTATTATCAACTCTCATTTCATCACCAGAAATTCTATTTTTTATAATTGGTTTTCCACTCCAAGCCGACAAATAGGATTCTTCTTCACTGCCTTTCCGGTATTGATTGAAAGAATTAAAGAAGCCTGCAATTTCATCAGTATATAATCCAATTCCTCTCGGATTAAAATAATGTGCTTTTACAAATGCTTCTGGTGTAAAATCATTCAACAATAATTGCCGAAGAACCGGAACAGTAGTTTTAGATTTCTCTTCAACTGGCAATTGTTCATATTCTTTCTTATTTAAAAGGTATTCTTCAAAATTATGCTTGTCCAATTTCATTAAAGGATTTAGACAAAATGAAACAGAATGGCTTTTTACATCGCCCGTTCTGCCGACGAGAACCATATATAAATTCGATTTTTCCAACCAACTGTTTTTTACTTTCAGTTGGATTCTATTCCCTATCGAAACTGAAACTGCATATAAAATTGAAGCCGATGTATAATCAGGAGAAAAATTTAATGTTGTTTCTAATTCAGCAATGAGTTTCTGCATAATTGGTGGAAAAATACTTCCAGGGAATATGTTTTTGCCTGAAACTAGCTTTAAATCTTCTAGTAATCCGTTGAGAATATGAGACGATCCGGACTGAAATTCATCGTCTGAAATTTCAGATAATTTAACTGCTCTATCATTCATAAATTGTTGAGTATTCTGAAATATGAACCACTCGGAATCATATTTTTAGGTTAGAAATAAAAACCAAAAAGCACCACAAGTCTTAAGTGTGGTGCTTATCTTTTGTATTTAAGTGATTTCACATCTTTTAAAGCTGCCATCAAATCAAGATGATTTATTCTGTAAAATCTACCTAATTGTTCTGCTTTGATGTTACCTTTTAGAACGTGTGACCGTACGGTTTGATAATCTACTTTAAGAATTTCTGACGCCTCTTTGAATGAGTAGAATTTTTTCTTAAGTTCTAATTCGGGTTCTTTTTGAATTGAATGTAAGAGTTGTTTTACTTCTCCTAATTCATCTAGAATTGTTTGGAATGGATTTACTAGCATAATTTTGTTGTATTAAAATTTCTACCAGCAAAAGTGTGTGATTGAGATAATTAATTATGCAATTCTACTCAATTTCGTAAAGTTTAATACTTAAAATCAAACATTTTTGATAATTCCATATATATACCTTCTTCAAAATCAGTCGGTTTAACGGTTATTGCTCTAGAGAAAGTGCCTTTATCAAAATTATTATGATATTCATTTTCCATCGCTTCAATGATTGTAGTGTCTTGAAAATCTGGATTAATAATGTGGTTGTCCTTTAAAAATCTGTGTATTCTTATAAAAGAAGATTTCTGATCTACTAAAAGATTACCATTTTCATCAATAAACTTTTTCTTTTTCAAAAAATCAATGAAAATTTTTGAATTGTTTTCTCCTATAATTATATCAGATAGCCTGATTTCTCTCTTTACTTTTTGATCTAGTACAAAATAAAGTAAGAGAGTAGATTCTGCACCGTTCAAGAAATTTTCTTGTAATTTCATTAAGTTGCTTGAACTTAATATTTTTGAAGATTCTTTTTTGTATTCACGTAAACAATAATCAATTTTCTCTTGAAAATTATGCTTTGATGAGTTTTCTATTACCTTGAAATGTAAACTGAAAAAATTATTTAATTTTTCATATTTAATCAAATATTCATTTTTTGTTTTTTCTGTTAGGATGATATTTTTGGATTTTTCTTTTGCAACATGTATTCTGTTCTCTAACATTTTTTGAATTTTTTCACCTTTTATCCAATAATATATCATCATTGGAATCCCAATTATTTCATCCCAAAGAAACCAACGACCATATAATTTTTTTTCGTCCATGATTATTTAAAAACTTCGTTCATATAACTAACTTTATCATCTTCACTTGGTCTATAGTAACCATTAAAAACCTCCAAACTAGTGTGTCCAGTGTAACTCATGATAACTTTGTCCGGCACTCGTTTATTTTTCATGATGGTAATAAAACTTCTACGTGCTGTATGCGATGAAATTCTTTTATAAAATTCCGTATTCTTTTCAATTAACTGATCACCATACTTCATTGTTTTCTTAATTTCATCAGTAAATTTCAATTCCTCAAAAACTTCTTTTATATACTCATTCATTTTCTGATTTGAAATGCTCGGCAGTTGATAGTCGTATTTTTCCAGAATAGATTTTGAGATATTATTTAATGGAATCGAAAGATTCTTTGATTTACTTTTCAAATCAATTACTCTTATGAAATCTCCCTGCACATCGTTTTTTGAAATAGTACTGTAATTTCCAAATCGCATACCTGTGACACATCCAAATACAAATAAATCCCTAACTCTTTCAAACTTTTTATTTTTAGAAAAATCATGTGCATAAATTTCTTCAACTTGCTCTATGTTAAGTGCAATTTCATCAGTTCTAAATTTAGGCGGTTTTTTAAAATTTACAAAACTGTTATTAAAACTATATTTTTTATTAAATGCCCAAAGTAAAAAGGTTTTCAATAATCCAATATTTCGGTGCACTGTATTTGCTGAATGTTCCCGGTTTTCCACACAAAATTTCAAAAATTTATTGAACGTTTTTTCATCGAATTTACCAAGAGATAATTTATGCTTCGCCTTCTTTTCAAAATCTTCAAGCAATGTTTTATTGCATTTATAACGTTTAAGAGTCGAATTGGAAATTGCATTGCCGGAAAAATCATTTTCTTTTTCCTCTATAAATTCATCGTAAATTCGAAAAAAATCATCCTTTGATTGTATTTTTTTAAATTCTTCGTTAAATCTTTGACGGAGAATATCTAAAGTAAGATCTTCATTAATGTTTTTATATCTGTTTACTATTTCAGTGAAAAAACAACTATATCTATCCAATTGCTTTTTTATACTTCTATGATTTTCTGCTCTTTTAGTCCTTCCATTAAGGTCATTTGGTTGCCTGTTATCAAAATCCCATTCTGAAGGAATAATTTTTTCGCCAGTGGAATAAATAAAATTTTTATTCTCATTTAAGAAATATGAACGAAAATAAATCAAAGTTTCCTTCTCGGATTTGGGTTCCTTTAATTTGTACGTAAAATTCATAGGTGCTACTTTAGGTGCTACTTATTCTATATTTAGACATAAAAATGACATATATCCACTTATGCAAATATATGTGAAATATTGATATATAGTAGGTTTATGTAAAATGATGTATAATAAAATACAATAGGTTCATTTCCCTCCAACTCCACAGAAAACTCTGTAAATCGTTGATTTACAGGGTTTTTTATTTTTGGATGCTAATTGGATTAAATTTAAAATTTTATCGTAGAATATAAATGTCGTTTGGAAGTAAAAGAATGTATCTTACAAATATGTTAAACAGATGAGTGTTTTATTTGTATTCCATAGAATTGAAGAGCACTCTCTAAAAAATCATTCAAAGAGTTTATTTTTTGTGAACTGGTATTCTTCTCTGTATTGCCACAAATTGTATTTAATGCTACGGAAGTTTTGCCAAATTTTTCTGAAAAGATTTCGTAGGCAATATAAATACTAATAAGAGAAACGATATTAAAAGTAAAACCTACCCAATCATTTAGAAAAAAATTAAAAACAACATAAATACCCAATAAAATGAGTAAAAAACATCATTGTTTATTGCACTCTTTTTAGATAGTTGCTTGTTATCAATGTTCTCAAAAAGCATCACCAAGTTTTGAGAATGTTTTAATAATTCTTCTTCTGAAATACTTTGCTCTATCTCTGAATAAATGCGATAACCATTTTTCTCTTTTTTAACCAAAGAAAATTGGTCTTTATAAATGGTCATAAATTCTTCCGGTAGTTCGTTCCAAAATTCTTTTTCTAAATATAGGTATCGTTTTAATACAATAGGTTCACTTCCCCACAAATCCACAGAAAACCTTGTAAATTACTAATTTACAGGTTTTTTTGGTGCTTTTTTCGTTAAGATTAAAATTTAATTAAGGTTAGTGGAAATCTTCTTTTAATGGTGTGGTAAAGGATTGTTTTATGAAAAATGGACTCCCATTGAAAGAGCAAATTGCTGATATAATTTAAATATAACTTATCTGGTTTGTACGTCGCCGATCGTAATATTTCTAATGAAGTGTTAATGGACAATACTTAGAATATTTCCAGACATCTATTCAGCCAGATGAAATGCGACTGGCAACAATTAAAATTACAGAATTTCTGATAATTTTTTCAAATCTTTTTCCTCTGATAAATTGACTTTGTTCTTTTTGAAATATTGTTTTATCGCTTCTTTTTTTTCTGGAAACATCGCTATCAATTTATTTTTATTACTAGGTAGTTGTTCTATCTGAGAATTTTGATTTTTTATAAAATAGATATTTCCCAATCTTCGGAAAGTAGCTGGTGAATCGGGATAGTATGAATTTGCAGCAGGAACAAATGGTAAAAATGCAATAGTACTCTTTCTAAAAATTGTTAATCCTGCTGTATCTGCAACTACAAATAAATATCCCAGAACCTCCTTATTTTCATAAACGTAATTTACTAGTTTAAGAGTTTCCTTAGTTGATTTAAAGTGCACCGTGCTATAAAGACTTTCTTTTAAAAGTGCCATATCGCCATCATCTGTATTGAAAATAACCTCATCTAAATGGGCATTATATCGCATCTTATAAGTCTCAGGGAAACCTTCTACCATTCCCAAAACATAATCTGGATAAATATAAGGCGTTCCTTTTACCGATTTATCAGCTGGATTATAAGTAATCCGTTGGAGATCTCTAAACTTTAAATCCATGACTTTGTCTGAATATGTCTTAGCTTGCCCTACCTCAACATATTGTCCAAAAATACCAACAGAAATAAGTGGTATTAGAATTGAAACTAATTTTTTCATTTTATGCTTTATTTTAAACAAATTTACTTTATTAAATCTAGATAATTAATCGTATTTACAAATATTGTTCATAATGAAAACACAATTAATCCTTCTTAAGAATATCACAATTCACTTAAAGTGATTAATTCTTTAAAATACAATAAAAATTATTAGACTTATATTTAATAGCACTAAGATGAGCGCTATGTACCTTATCATTACTATCTAAACTAGTTAATAAGCCGGGGTTAGGTTAGTATTCAATGGAACTGCTTTGTCTTTTTAAAATATTATCCTCCTTAAGGATCAAAAAGAATTAACTGATGGCTTTTTTGTTTTTATTTCTTCCCATTTTGAGTTGGGGTTTTTCCAAAATTTGAATAAGATTGCAGAGGATCTTCGCTTATTAGTATCCGATAATGTATTTCGCGGTAAAGTATCTTAGTCCTAAATGATTAAGATTTCCTTCATAAGCAAGCATAATATTTGACACTTCACGAAGCGAACTACAGCTAAATAACACAATAACAACCTATATGCTAAAAAATTTACTAGTTATTAGCATTTATTTATGATGATATTTACGGTAATCATTGGATGCAAAACTAAAGTACTAAAAAGCGGGAGATCCTAAAGGAAATCCCGCTTTAATTCTTTTTATCGCACAATAGTTATTACAAATGTAATTCATTACAAAACATAAAAATTGCTTTTCTTATATAAAAACAAGCTAGACCATCAAGTTGATCAATTACTAAAAAAAGCCAATGCAGAAAAACTCTGCATTGGCTTCTTATTATCAATCAATATTTAATCTCTAAAACTCTTTTATTTCTTTAATTTTTCAGTAGGTAATTTTACTTCACCCGGATCTTTCCAAACGCCATCCTTCTCTGCTCTTTTTTTGATTGTTTGCGCTCTTTTCTCACTATCTGGGTGAGAGCTCATCATCTTCTGGTATGATGTTGATTTTGAACTACCACCAAGCAACGCCAATTTTTTAAAAGCAGTATATGCTCCAACGACATTATAATTATGCTTCTTCATGAAGTCATAAGAATAATCATCTGCCTGGCTTTCTTGTTTCTTGCTGTGTTTTGCATCCAAGATACTGTTAGCAAATTCCCCTAACTGGCTTTGACTAAGGGTCTGAACCGTTGAGGAAGACGCGGAAGCTGCATCCATTGCTGCTGCTCTAAGATAAGCGCTTTTCACCGCATCTTTAGAATCTTCATTTTTAACGTGACCAATCTCGTGACCAATAATTGCCAAAAGTTCATCATCATTCATGACATCCATCAAAGATGAAAAGACACGCACGCTACCATCTGCACAAGCAAATGCGTTGATATCTGAAACCAAATACACCTTATAATTCAAGGGCAGTCCATCTTCATTTTGATGTTTAGCAAACAATTTCTTTAAACGGATGGTGTAAGGGTCTTTCGCACCTGCCACTTTATTATTCTTATCCATCCAAGCTACTCCTTCTTTCGCTAATTTCTGAGCATCTGCATTAGAAAATGAAAGTGCTGAAATTCCCTTCGAAGCGGCTTTTGTCATTTTTCCAAGATTGATTTGAGCGTTTACACTCATTCCTATAGCAACGAAAAGCATCGTCGTTATCATTTTTTTCATAGTACTGTATTTAATCTTCGAATTTAAATAAAAATACCGACTTAGTCCTAAAAAAAATCTTAAAAAATGAACTTATCACGAATTTTATACGAGAGAGAGAGAGAGAGAGAGAGAGAGATTACTTAACTATTCTATTGATAACATAAAAGAACTCCAGCGAGTCAAAAGTCCTACATCAAAGAAAGTTCGACTCTTTAAGTTTTTAAATAGGACGAAAAAAGCTTATAACGGTCAATTCTCATAAAGTAACTGTTGAAATCAGTAAATTCAAATGATAATTGGCAGCTTCAAAATAACTTATCGAAGGAAAGTTCTATTTCATCGTTCAATTTTCCATTTCTACCGATACACTTTGTCTTGGCGCTTCATACAACGCATCTTTGCTACAGAAATTAAAACAACAACAAAAACAAAAACAAACATTATGAAACCACAAGTACAAAATCAAAAATTGACCATCAAAAGAAAAGTAATTAAAAATTACGCTACCTCAACACCAAACGGAGATCTTTTATCCACCAACCCAACTTCTCTAGGCACCACTACAACTTTCTTTTAGTAATTATTTAGGTGGATAAGCTTCAACATATTATCAAAATAACATCATTCTTCATTTCAAACTAAAGGAGTTTATTAAATTAAAACAAAAACAAATATTATGAAACCACAAGTACAAAATCAAAAACTGACTATCAAAAGGAAAGTAATTAAAAATTATGCTACCTCAACACCAAACGGAGATCTTTTATCAACCAACCCAACTTCTCTAGGTACCAGCACAACCATTTTTCAGTAATTATTTATGTGGATAAACTGCAACATACTATCAAATAATATCATACTTCATTACAAACTAAAGGAGTTTATTAACAAAACTCCTTTTTTAAAATTATCTGAAGATGAAAAGAGCAACGAAACTGGCCAAATCATCTTTTGGGATATTGATTCTGTTAATAAAGATCAAGAATATCTTACAAGCTGTATGGACAATGGAGGAATAGTATTGGTAATATCATCTTTCCTTTCCGACAATATCATATCGCGGAATTTTAGTGGAAATGAGATTACAAAAGTTGGAACACTAACCAAGAATATGACCCACCAACAATTTGTGGAAGCAATAAGTAACTTAACGGATTAATTAATCCCCAGTAAGCCGAACAATTCATCTTTTTTAGTAAGTGCAATTGAAATAGTTTTTCCATTATTAAGTTCTACCACATTGCCGGAAACGGATTTAATAGCAGTTATTTTCACAATGAAAGATCTTTGTAACCGGAAATATTTAGGAGGCAGCAACATGCTTTCCATTGACTTTAATGTTGCGAGCGTTGTTAGTGATTCTGTATTCGTGACAATCTTTAGGTAGTCCCCTAACGCCTCCACGTATAAAATATCATCCAGTATCACTTTGACCAATTTTCCATTCACCTTGATAAAGAAGCGATCGACCTCTGAACTTTTCCCAGGTAAAACGTCAGTAGGCTTTGAATTTGCTTGAATTTTATCTTTTGCTCTATTAACCGCTTTTAAAAAACGGTCATAAGCTACTGGTTTGACCAGGTAATCTACTACGCCATTTTCGAAACCTTCCAGTGCAAAATCCCGGTGCGCCGTGATAAAAATAATCGCAGGTTGCTTCGGAAGAGAACGAATTAAATCGATTCCGTTAATTTTTGGCATTTGAATATCACTGAAAATAATATCAACCTCGTTGGACTGGAGATAAGTAAGCGCATTTAAAGGATCTTCAAACGAAGCTAAAAGCTCCAGAAAAGGAATTGTTTTTACAAAGTCTACCACCAACTCTTTTCCGATGGGCTCATCATCAATAACTATACAACGTAGTTTTGTATCCATATTATTTTAAGTTTATTGACAGAAAAACAGAGAAACAATTTTCTTTATTCTCAATCATTAGGTTGTGTTTATCCGGATAAATTAAGTTCAATCTTTTCTTTACATTTTTCATCCCTATTCCACCTAAAGTTTTTATTTCTGTGGATTTGTTCTCACTATCGTTCTGAATAGAAAAAGAAAAAATATCATCAGCAATATCGACATTTATTTTTAAAAAATTATTCTCGTTTGCTTTCAATCCGTATTTAAATGCGTTTTCAATAAAAGTAAAAGTTAATAATGGAGCGATACAAACGTCTTCAACACCCTCTGGAACAGAGATATTTAAGGTAATATCTTTATCTGCTGAATACCTCATTCTTTCTAAAGAAAAATAATTAGTTATAAAATCTAACTCTTTCTGAAGAGGAACTTTCTCGGTATTAGACTCATATAAGGTGTAAGCCATTAAATCTGAAAAATTAATAATCACTCCCGGAGCGCTAGGATCTTTCTTCACTACTAACCCATAAAGATTATTTAACGTGTTAAAGAGAAAATGAGGATTCAGTTGAGATTTTAAAAAATCCTTCTCAATATTTATATTTTCAAGTTCCAATTCTGAACTTTGCTTTTGCAACAAGGTTGTCCGGTTAAACAAGCGCACGATATCAAACAAAATCTTTACAAAGAATGGCGGTGAGAAAGAATAAATAACAATCATCGCATTGCCGAAAACATTTTTAAGAGATACCGCCTCAAAAAAACTTTGTTTCGCATTATTTTTCACAATATCCTTCAAAGGTCCCTGATGAATATCAACCGCTAGGTAGTCTAAAATTTTAAACTGAAAATAGTTCGTAGATAACCAAATATAAACGGTGATGGGTACACTCACAATAAGAAGGGCAATTCCCCATCCTTTACTTTTAAAAATTTGCGGAACGATTAGATAGAAGAATATATAAAATACCGTCATATTATTAATCATTCCTCTTATGGTTAATAAAACGCTGGACTTCAAGGAAAGTTCCAGCTCGACACTATAATTCAGAAAAAGTAATGTAAAAAAAATAAACCACATGAATAAATGAGAAAGTACTCTGTTGGCAGGTGTGTAGAATACATCAAAATTTACATGGGAAATACGGTCAAGAAAAGGAGTAATTATTTTATTTGATTTATACATTTTATTTTGATTGACTTATAATTCTACTATAATATTTTACTGCAAACGAATAGGTCATCAATTCCAGCGCTCTTTGCTCCGCAGAAAACCATCTATTAATACTCATGTGGATATAACTGGAAAGATAGGTTTTACACAGTTTCAAATTTTTAAAATGTTGATGACGATCTTCAAATTCCTTTTGGAAAATTTGATCATCGAAAAAGTTCCCCAAAGCACCGTTCAAAAGTCTGTACTTCTGATAAATATGAGATTTATAATCGGTAGAGAACTCAGCTAAAAAACCATTTTCTATCGCTTTACAAAAGTCTAATTTTTCCTGTAAAGAAAGATCAAATACATTTAACCAAGCATCAACATTTCTTACAGCACTGAATAACCTCACTTCTTCACTATCAACAAATTCTTCATCACTTAATAAATTTAAAATCATCACACTATCGTAGTAAAATGCGATTTCCGTATCCTTCATATATTCTGGAGAATACCGTTCTAATTCTCTTTGATAAGAATCAATCTGCAAATTCCAAATGGTTTCTTCCTGAAAATAAGGATCCAATTCCTGATGAATCTTTTGAAGAACTTCTCCATATTTCGCATTATCCTTTAAATTAAACCTTAGTCGAATATGATAATTAGGATCTGTATAGCGAATGAAGAATGCCGACTTTATAAGGTCTTCTTTAATTAAATCATCCAGAATAGGCCTAATTATCGTAGACAATAAGGTATCTGAAAAGTTAGAATTACAATATATTTTCAAATAAAGCCACTCACTTCCGGGTGCAAAACTTCTTTGTATAGAAGGGGAATGATCTTTTGAGAAACTGCTTAACTTTTTAAACTCATGATTTTCAAGTGGCAGAACGATCTGTTCACTATATCCTTTTTCTCCATTGATTTGAGATAAACATTCGGACAATTGTATTTTTACATTACTTTTCAATTCATCAATGAGCAGACTTAAGTAACTTTCATTTTCAATATCCAAAAACAGTTCATTATCTCCCTGAACCAACACGATATATTTTGAAACCTTCCACTTTTGGAGAAAGTTCTTCAATTGTAAAATCGGATCTTTTGAATTTTTAATTAATTGAATGTCAGTCTCATACATTAACCAACACGCTCGATGCAAAATAATATTACGATAAACAATTCTTGGAAAAAATCTTTTCTTCGTCTTCGCATAATCAATATTCAAGTTGAAGTTCTTCTGATTTTGAGACTGTACTGAACAGAGAAATTTGTACGCTGCGCTTTCACTTTTATGGTAATTATGCGCGTTTGAAAGTGTTGGGATAATTCTTTTACCAAATTTTATAGACTTGAGAATTATTTCGTCTCTCTCCACAGAAACCATAATATCTTTTAACAAGATCTGTTTTTCCTGATCTGTATTTCCATTCGCAAAAATGGGAATTTCATATTCTGAGAATTTAGGTCTTCTGGCAATGTTTGCAGTTCGTTTCTCTGGAATGTAAATAATCTCCGCAAAGATAATTTCAGGCTGACTATTCTTTTCCTTCGTCTGAATTTCCTGACAAAGTGAATTGATTTTATCATCTGATAAAGCAAACCTCCCTAAGATAGAGTTAGCGCCTGAAGTTGCTACACTCTGTAAAAAAAAGTCATGCTGATAAGTAGATCCTATTACACAAAAATTTTGTGCTGCAATGGGATTTTGTTCAAATTTAAGATCTATACTTTCTAACTGAACAATATCTTTATCCCCCTGCTCGATCAGGTTTAGAAGAAAATCCAGATGGGATAGATCACTGTTTTTTTTTGAACTGTTTTTTTCTTTTGCTAATCCCTCTATTAATGCGTTTCCTTGCAATTCTCCGATTTGATTGGTTGCGGGAAATCCTATACCAAATTCAGTATCCAAGATCTGAGAAAGGGGTACTTCCCGGCTTTCATATCTGGTATTAAATATTTTTTTAAAAAAGTGTAAATCGGAGTTTTCTACTTTGTCACCTGCCAACTTGTGCAAAATTGCAACAGAGGTACTTATGTTACGTAGTGTTTTCTCCGTCAGTTCATAATTACTTTCGGAAGAGTGCAACATGTCCACATGAAATAGATGGATCTTTTCTATTCCCAACGGCTGAACTAAATCTTTAATTTCAGCAATTTCAGCAATTGGAAGGTAAGATACACAGGTTTCTTCTATCTTCGAAATACAATGTTCGATTTTTTCAAGAATTTCTATATAAGATCTGACCTCAGCGATTCCCTGGTTTGACAATTTATCTAAAACACTTTTTAAATGATCAAGATTATTAGAGGTAAGCGTTAATTGAAGTTCACTAACTAGAAATTTGATATCGATGAGTTCATCTATAAACTGCGTAATTTCATCATCATTAAAGTCAGAAGAAAATAAGGCCGAAATTTCACTATAGCTTGTAAAATCTTTAAGATCGGATATCTTTTCAAGATATTCATTTATTTCTATTGATGATAATTGAGATTTTCCTTCACTTTCATTCCCCACTGGTTCCTGATATCTGAACTGTCTAGGGATTTTGGCAAAAGTATTATTAACCTTATATTTTAAATGCCGCTTAATATTTAAATTTCCTTCAATATGGATTTTTATTGCGGTGAGAAAATCCATATCAACTCTAGCTTTACGAAGGAGTGATTTGGATTCTGGTTCTGTTGCGTCTTTTATGGACTTTAAAGCCACGCCTGCCATCGTTCCGTAAGGAGTACATCTTGTACTGGATCGGATCGCATATTTTTTAAGCGTATGAATTAATTTAGGGATTCGGTCTTCTTTAAGCGTGTTATTTCTAAAACTAATAATTGTTTTATACAGATCAGGAGAACTCCAATAAATTGATGATACGAAGAAATCATTTTTTACAAGCTCATGAACAACTTCTTCTATGTCTTTAGTTTCGTCGTTATCGAATAAAATATCCTTTGAAAATAAGGGTTTCCGAAGAAGGTATTTATTATAAGTTTCATAGTTTTTCATGATATATTAGCCTCAATAATTTATTAGAATAAGCAAAAATATCATAAATTATAGATAAATCGCTGATAGAACGCCGAAGATAAAATAAATTATACAAAACATATGATAAGTTGTAATAAAAAAAGGAAAACAAATACAATACTGGTAATAGTTCCGATTTTCTCATTAATTAAAAAAGTTTATTGAATTAACTCAATAAACTTTTTTAATAGCTTGTCAATTTTTATAGACAGTAGCAATAATTACTTTTTACTGCATTTGCTTTCCAAATTTGTTAGGAGATCTTTCTCTCCCCAATTGGGATCATTTTTATTAACGGGTTTAAAGTTGGCAAACAGTTCTTTGCTTTGGTTTAATTTTTCGCAGATGTTAGAATCTTTGTTTCCCATAAAAGCATTCATTTTTTCTTCGAAAAGATTCAAAAGATAATTTGGTCTTGGATTCTTGGAATTGAGTGCAATTGCTTTTTGGTAGTTTCCGATTACCTCTTTAAAGTAAAGTTGTCCATTTTTTTGAGAATCCTGAGCAATTTTTCCATAATAGTAATAACCTAACAAGGTGTAGACCTCCGATTTGTCGGCAGCATTATTCTCCAATAACTTGTCTGCGCGTTTTTTGGCATCTTCCAATAAAGCATCTTTACTTTCCGGGTTCGTAAAGAACGACTGTACAATTTCTAGATAAGAGATATAATAGTTCGGAAGCCAATTGTTGGGATCCATAGATTCGATTCTTTTAATTTCATTTACGGAACTTTGAATATCTGCAGCGCTCTTACTCGCTTTAGCTTTTTCTAGAGCTGCTGCTAGGAAGTCAGTTTTCTCCGTATTTTTCACAGGAGCTGGTGCAGATAACGTATTACTTTGCGCCATACAATTTACTTGCATTAAAATTAATGCGGTTGGGATTAATGTTTTGAATTTCATGAGACTAATTTTTTAAGTTGATTAAAATGTTTTTGTTATTTGATACGCTAAAAGAGGAATTATCAAATGAAGGGTAACCTGCGGGATTGTTTGAAATACCATAAGGCTCTGTAGGAACTGAAAATATTTTATTAAGTTTTTTGTCATTATTCAGATCCTGATAAACGGTTGCAGAATAGGTCCCAACTGGAATTTGGCTGAAAATTATTCGGTTCGTTTTGTACGAGACTTTTATTTTTTTGTACGGTGATTTCATGAATGATTTCTCACTATTGAAAATCGCTACATAGAAAAACCCTTTCTTGATGTATATATTTTCAATTTTAACCGTAACGTTAGCTCTCTTTTGTGTGAATCCTGTAAAGCCCAGTGAAAGAACAATCAGAAGCGCTGCTTTTTTAGAAATTTGAGACATCATATGCTGAGTTATTTTTAAGTGAAATGAATATTCCGATATAAAAGAATCTTTTTCTTGAGGCTGTGATCGGCTCGTTATTATAAGATCCTATACTGCTAGGGTTTGGAGTATATCTGTAAGAGAACACATTTTCCCGACCCAGGACATTTGTTAAAGAGGTATATAAAATGACCTTTTTACCTAACAGGACGCTCGCATTAACATCCAAACTATTGAAAACCGGCGTTTTGGACTGATTAAATCCTGATAGATTTGGATTATTATAGGGTCTGCCGCTGGCAAAGGTATTGGTAACTCCTACATACGTTCTGATCGGAGAGAAATAGTATAAAGTATTGAGTCTGATATTATGCTTTGAGGCAAAAATAGGAGTGGCAACTTCCGGAAATTTCTCATACAATCTTTTAGAATCATTGTATGAATAAGAAACCGAATATTTCAAATTTTTAATTGAACTGTCATCAGAGAAATACACATCAAAACCCTTACTGTCACCATATCCATCTGAGGTATATTGATTGTTTTTCAGCAACCAAAGATTGGAGTACTTTTTATAGTAGAATTCCGTCTTAAGGCTTATTCCTTTGTTATCATAACTTGCACTTGCTATATACTGATCCGAAACTTCCTGTGACAAATTGCTTGTTTTCGCCAGTACCATATTGCTTGGTAACTGATAGTATCGCCCAAAAATCAAAGAGGTTTGAAACTTATTTTGGATATAATCCAATGATAATCTCGGATAGAATACAGAAGAGTTATTATAGTTATTATACTCTACTCTGGCAGAAATATTAGAATAAAGTCCTTTGTATAATCTCAACTGATTGTCTGCAAAAAGTGCCGAAATTGAATAGCGTAATTTCTCGTTTTGCAACCTATTATTACCCAGGAAATATTCATTGTCATAATTTCGAGTGAAATTCTCAAAACCTGCAGATAATTTATAAGTTTTAGAGAATGTTTTTTTGATTTTAAACTTAGAGTGAATTTCCTGTTGGTTCTCATTAAAAGCATCTCCACTAATTTGAGCATTTGTATATTGATCATCTACTCTCGAGAAAGCTAATCCGGCAAAATATTGTAATCCGTTTTTAGGTTTTGTCTGGAAAGTTGTGTTTAGATAGTAATTGTTTTCATCAAGCCCAACATCTCTTTTCTGTGCTGTATTAGCATCTTCGAACTCACGGATAAAACCAGTTTTGTTATAGCCCCAGTACATTTTTAACTGTGATTTGTTTTCAAAAACATTTTTGAACTGCCCTTCTCCAGCAAAATTTCTGTATTCTTTTTTCCAGTCAAATTTATCGGGGAAAATCTTATTGTATAATCCTAAATTGGTATAGTTGATATTAAAAGACAGTGATCTTTTTTCACTTCCCAGAGTTCCGCCACCACCTAGACTTAAAGGTGAAAAATTAATCCCAACTTTCGACTCACCAGCTACATCTTTTGTTTCCATGGGTAATACGGAAGATAAAGACTGTCCGTACTCCAATTCATATCCACCTAAAGAAAGATTTACACCTTTGAAAATAAATGGCGAATATCTGCCACGTGACGGTGTATCTTGAGAACTTGCGGTGTAAGGAGAAAACACATGCATTCCATCGATGTAGGTACCAAGTTCATTACTATCTCCTCCACGGATATATAACTTTCCATCTTCACCAACTCTTTGGGTACCTGGCAAAGATTGCAAAGCTCCCATTACATCTCCATTTGAGCTACCCGTCATGACTACATCCAAAGAGTTCATCTGCTCTACGCCTCTGCTTTTCCCCAGACTAAAGGAGTTCGCGGATATTACCACCTCATCAATTGCGGTAGCATTAGTATCCATTTTAATTTTTCCTAAATCGATAACGCCAGTAGTATTTTGATCTAATTCAATTGATTTGTCGTCAAGTCCTATCGCTGTAATGATTAAAACCAGTTTTTCTGGCATCTGATCTTTTTCAACAATTATTTTGAATTTTCCGCTCTCGCTGGATGTATCACCAAGCATGGTATTCTGTAAATATACATTTGCACCTGCGACCGGTACTTTTTTTGGATTGGTCACAATGCCTGTTATTTCCATCTGACAATGAAAAAAGGAGACGATAAAAAGTGACGCGATATATAAAAATTTCTTCATCATGATTTTATTTTTTATTTGTTAACTACAGTTGTAATATTACAAGGACAACACTTTGTTGGTTACTTTCTTTAGATGTTCATCCTGTAAACTTTCTACATGGCATTTCAAAAAATCTGAATCTTGAGAGATGTGGTTTTCAAAATTGACATTCTTTAATTTTTTTTCTACCGAGACTCTAAAAAGTCTTGCTTCGTAGCAATTTTCATTAAGCTCTAACGCACTGTTCATATATCTTGCGTAAGAATTGATATACTCAATTTTCTGAAGATTGTTTTTTGCATCTTTCGCCATTAACGCACAACAGAAAGCCTGATAGGAAAACTTGACATCGTTTTGAGCGGCGCTGATTGTTTTTGTTTTTTCAACAAGAGCCTTTACGCTCTCTTGTTCTTCTATTACATTTAATAATACTTGCGATAATTTCATAATTAATTTTTTGAGTCTATTGTTAAGAGAAATTTAATAACTGACCTTCTAAAGATGATTCGTCTTATTTCCTCTTAATTTTTCATAGCTCAAAAGTACATTACCGGTATATGGAATAAAATTTTTTTCGACGACATGACAATTTTCCAAGTTCAAAACAGTAAATCAATCGGTAGACGAAGAAAAGAGAATTTGGGTTTTCTGCTGGCACACAGCAATAATCAACTCAGTGTGGCAAATTAAAAACTAAAAAAAGTTGTTGTTCGCCGACAAATGAGAATATAAGTATTGATCAGAAATTTAATCCCGAAATCAATATTTAAGGACCATAAAAGCAAAAAATTCTTATCGCTCCTCTTGGGTAGTCGATAAGAATTTTTAATGTTTTTGATAAAATGCTATTGTCTTGTTATGACATGAAAACTACTGGATAATCCCGAAGTAAAAAACTATTGATCAGTGTACGATAATATTTTTTTTCTTTTGGCAATAAAAAAAGCGATGAGCCATACCACAATGGATATTGCAACGGTAATATTCCTGGTATCTTTAGTTAAATACGTAGTGAGTTCTGAGGAGAAAGCCAAGGTGTTTCCTATCAGGTGAAAACATGCTGCAAAAAAAATAGACTTGGTTCTGTCGGCCATGATTCCGATTCCAATACTGCTTAGAAATAAAATTCCGAAGATGACCAGTTCGTTTAAGAACGACGTTTGTCCCAGGAATGTTAAATGCCACGTATACCAGAATAAAGAAACGATAAGGTATTTAAGAATTGGTTTTTTGCTTTTAAACTCTGACTGAAGATAACCTCTCCATCCACGTTCTTCTAACACGGAATAGATCGAGATGTATAATCCTAATAATAATCCATTAAGATGACTTCCAGAACTGGTTCCAAAAAAGCAGAGTAAAGCGGAAGGAACTAAAAATAAAACTAATATCTGTAGCCATGAAAAAACACCTTTGTAGGTAACGTTATTTTTAATTTCATCTTTGAACAGAAATAAAACTACAATTGCACCAATAAACGGTCCGGCTCCTCCCAAGAGACCATAAACATACTCGCTTAGATAGAAATCTGGAAGATGAATAGGTTTTAATCTGAAAATAATAGAAAAAAGCAAAGCGATAATGAAGTAGATAGCTATTCTGGGAAATTTATTCGATTTCATAGTGTTTATTTTAAATTGGCAGTAAAATACGCTCTGCAAAAAGTGCATTTAAGTCGTTCATCTCTATATCGTTTCTATTTAAATACTTTTTATTTAATGACTCTTTTAGCAAACCAAATATTATTTTTGATATTTCAAATATCTTATAATTTGCTTTATTAACCATATAATACTTTTCATTCAGGGAGAACAACCCAAGGGATTTACTCACTTTAAATTGATGATCAGCCTCCGTAAAAGTGGTGAGTGAATTCAGAGACGACGTTTTTTCTGCCAAAAATTTATGGATATATAACCAACCGTCCCACTGCATAGGATATCTCTTCACACTGGTTTCTAAAATACCGTATAGTTTCTGCATGGTAGATAACGAATATTCTTCTGCTTTATTTTCCCGACTAGGCACAATAGGATCAAAGAAATCCCATTTCTGAGCACAGTTTTCATAACGGGAAATAATAGGAACAATTTTGATTGATAAACGGTGTGACAATTTTGCCAAGCCCTGTTTCACCATAATATCTTTGCCCAAAAAATTAATCTTTAAGGAATGATCCTGTTTAAATGCTCCGCCGAAACCATTATTGCCATCAACAAAAGCAAGTACTGAATAATTTTGTTTTGTTCTTATCAAGATATCTAAGGCAAGATCTTTCTTATCAGCAGGTAAAATAATCAATTTTGAAGTAGACTGGAAAAGCTTTTTAATTTTCTCATACTGCTCAAAAACCGCTTTGTTCTGGGAGGCATAAGCGATAGGGTCCATTAATAGCAAAACATCGGTATTCTTTTTAATAAGAAGCGCAAGTATAGCTCTATAGGAACCGATATGGAAAGAAACAAAAATTGATGGGGACTGGGTGTCGATGTTGCTGTTGTGAAAATCTTCTACATTGTCTATTAAGTTATAAAACTTAGTGTCGATTCCCTGTAAAACTCTGTAGCTTAATAATTCTTTGTACAAATCCTTATGGGAACTTTCATCATAATTCTGCCCCAAAAACAATGAAATATTAGCAGAGAAAAAATGAAAGTGTTTTAGATCATCAGATTTCCATTTATTATCAACATATTTGGAGATATTAATTTTTTCTTGCTCAAACGTTTGCAAACGATAGTCTATCATGTTCTATGGTGTTAAAATGGTTAATAATCAATGGATATAGCGTTTCTGTTGGAATCATATGTGATTCATTTCTCAATTTAAAGACTTTAAGATTCTCGAAGTAGTTTCTGTAATAATTAATATCAGCATCTGACATCATTTTATCATTTTCACCATAGATGATGAGCGTGTTCAGACTTTTATCACACGTAAATGTTATACTCTTGTGTTTTAGCAGATGTTCTAACTGGTTGCATATTACATCAGAATTATCGATCGATAATTTAAGATTTGCAAATTTCTGAAGCCCCATCAGCGGATTACTGTTGATCTCATCTGCTTCGTGAGAAATTATGGAAAGTGATCTGCAGAATAGTAATAAATTTTCTTTGGCAACTGATTTTAATACCGAGTTGATCTCAATATTTATTGGATTCAATTTGTAGGAAGATCCAATAAGGATCATAGATTTAATATTCTCTAAGTTTTGATTCACGATATATTGTGCTAGGAACCCGCCGTAGCTGTATCCTATAAGATGAAGTGGCTTTTTTATTTTACATAATACATTGTCACACAAATCAACCGCCTGCTCGGCAAAATTTTTGTACTTAAAAAACTTCGAATTATACCCAGGATAGTCGATAAAGATCACCTCGTAATTTTCTAGAATTTCATCAGGAAAATTCTTTTTCCAGAAGCGTGTGTCTGAACCCATTGGATTTAAAAAGACAATAGCTTCGTCGTTATAACTATTTAGCACCGTTGTTTTCATCTTTTTTTTCTAAAATAATTAATAAATACTTTTCTGTAATTCTTGGTCAATAAATAAATAATGGTAATACTTATTAATCGTACCAGTCCATCTTTAAAGGTGACCTCCGTTAACTCCATGTAAGGAATATTCATGATAAATTTGAGGGTCCTCGAGAAGGAATATATAATAAAACTAAAAATACCAACTACCATCATTGCGATGTAAGCAACTCTCAATAAGCTGAATATGAATATAAAAACGGTATTGAAGTTGAACTCTCTTTTTTTCTGCTCTGCGAACGGATCTGCTTTAACAAAAAATGCACGAAGTGTTTTGTTGGATCTCTCCAGTAAATCAGGTATAGAAAGTGAATCTGCTAAAATCCAGTATCCATCGAATTTTAGAAATGGAATGAGATTCATGATTATTATAATGGTGTTCGTAAACATCAAATTATAGGTGATTGCATGTAGAAAAGATGAGGAATCTGTAAAATAGGTTAAAGCAAATAAACCAAAATTGAATATTAACTGAATATAAATTCCGCCCAGGTTTATTTTAATTTTACTTTTTTTACTAACCCTCCAGGCATCGGTTAAGTCTGCATACATTACCGGCATTACCGTATAAAAACCGAGACCAATCCCTCTGGGAAAGATTCCAGACTTTATAGAAGCAGCAGCATGACCAACTTCATGCATTAATATAATCATCAAAAGTCCCAGATAATAAAATGGCAGGAACTGCACATCTACGAATGACATTCCTTTAGAAAATACACTTAATTGAGAAAGACCCACCACGTTGATAACTACCATCGCTGCCAAAACCAAATAAAATGCTTTTCCATAAATAAATGCAAATGGTGAGGCTATTTTCTTGGTCCAGTCTGCATTAAGTAATTCAAATTTCAGCCAATATCCTGACGCTTTTTCTTCTTCTTCATTTTTCTGCTGCAAAACCGGAATAATATTATTATCAATCACCAGGCTTAAATCCTGTAGTGACACGTCCGGCAGATTGAGTTTATTATGGATCTCGTTGATACTAACAGAAGATTTGCCGATCAGTAAAATTTTGTACAAAAGCGTTTCGATCTTAAAATATTTATCCCGATGACTCAATACATACTCATTATGGGATGGCTGGTACAACTCGTAGTTGAAATTCAATAATTTATTTTCCATTTTAATTGTTTAATAAAGGGATGAGAATAATTTCTCATCCCTGTTGTTTAAAATAATGCTATCCCCAAGTCCATTCTCCTGCGCCTGGTCCGGGAATCGGACCTCCTGTATCACAGGCTGCTTCTGCAGTCATCGTCATTTCAAATCTTTGTTCCAATTCTTGCAAGCTTAATTCTTGTAAATTCATGGTATTAGTTTTATACGTTCACAGTTAATGTTCCGATTTCAATTGAAGCGCTTTCAGCAGCGGCAGTCATTTCAAATCTTTGCTCTAATTCCTGTAAGTCTAGTTCTTGTAAATTCATGTTGTTAGTTTTTATAAGTTAACTGTTAGTGATCCGATTTCGATTGATGCGCTTTCAGCAGCTGCAGTCATTTCAAATCTTTGCTCTAATTCCTGTAAGTCTAATTCTTGTAAATTCATGGTTTTAAATTTTAAAGGTTAATTGTTAAATCTTTGATTGAAATTGATGGGCCTTCAGCAGCTGCAGTCATTTCAAATCTTTGCTCTAATTCCTGTAAGTCTAGTTCTTGTAAATTCATGTTGTTAGTTTTTATAAGTTAACTGTTAGTGATCCGATTTCGATTGATGCGCTTTCAGCAGCAGCTGTCATTTCAAATCTTTGTTCTAATTCCTGTAAGTCTAGTTCTTGTAAATTCATGTTGTTAGTTTTTATAAGTTAACTGTTAGTGATCCGATTTCGATTGATGCGCTTTCAGCAGCAGCCGTCATTTCAAATCTTTGCTCTAATTCCTGTAAGTCTAGTTCTTGTAAATTCATGGTTTTAAATTTTAAAGGTTAATTGTTAAATCTTTGATTGAAATTGATGGGCCTTCAGCAGCTGCAGTCATTTCAAATCTTTGTTCTAATTCCTGTAAGTCTAGTTCTTGTAAATTCATGTTGTTAGTTTTTATAAGTTAACTGTTAGTGATCCGATTTCGATTGATGCGCTTTCAGCAGCAGCCGTCATTTCAAATCTTTGCTCTAATTCCTGTAAGTCTAGTTCTTGTAAATTCATGGTTTTAAATTTTAAAGGTTAATTGTTAAATCTTTGATTGAAATTGATGGGCCTTCAGCAGCTGCAGTCATTTCAAACCTTTGCTCTAATTCCTGTAAGTCTAGTTCTTGTAAATTCATGTTATTAGTTTTTATAATTTAACTGTTAGTGATCCGATTTCGATTGATGCGCTTTCAGTAGCTGCAGTCATTTCAAATCTTTGTTCTAATTCTTGTAAGTCTAGTTCTTGTAAATTCATGGTTTTAAATTTTAAAGGTTAATGATTAAATCGTCAACTGTTATTGATGGGCCTTCAGCAGCAGCCGTCATTTCAAATCTTTGTTCTAATTCCTGTAAGTCTAGTTCTTGTAAATTCATGTTATTAGTTTTTATACGTTAATTGTTAATGTTCCGATTTCGATTGATGCGCTTTCAGCAGCAGCTGTCATTTCAAATCTTTGTTCTAATTCCTGTAAGTCTAATTCTTGTAAATTCATGGTTTTAAATTTTAAAGGTTAATTGTTAAATCTTTGATTGAAATTGATGGGCCTTCAGCAGCAGCCGTCATTTCAAATCTTTGTTCTAATTCCTGTAAGTCTAATTCTTGTAAATT
This sequence comes from Chryseobacterium sp. SNU WT5, assembly GCF_007362475.1. NCBI lineage: Bacteria > Pseudomonadati > Bacteroidota > Flavobacteriia > Flavobacteriales > Weeksellaceae > Chryseobacterium > Chryseobacterium sp. SNU WT5. The sequence continues at coordinate 1,746,685 of NZ_CP041687.1, read as the reverse complement.
CATGTTATTAGTTTTTATACGTTAATTGTTAATGTTCCGATTTCGATTGATACGCTTTCAGCAGCAGCTGTCATTTCAAATCTTTGCTCTAATTCCTGTAAGTCTAGTTCTTGTAAATTCATAAGTCTAATTGTTAAGGTTAAAATTCTGTTAGTTCCATTTCTTCAATAGTCGTATCCTTTCGGGGTAGTTCTATTAAAATCTCTTTGTAAATCATAGGAGATAAAAATTAATACTGGATTGTAATGATCTTATGAATTAAATTTGCACTTCAATTGACGATAATGTTTTAAAAGATCTATCATCTCAATCTTTGCGATTTTGTTAAATTAATTTTAAAGGATCATTCCAGTCTTTTAAGAGGTTAATAAATAATTGAGTTACACTGGTAAACAAGAACCAAGAAGTAGCTTTTCCTTTTATATATTTTATAATCTAAAGTGATCAATCTGGGAATCTACTTGTTGGCTAATCGTTCAATAATTTTTTTCTAAGCAGTTTGGAGCAATTCTTCATAAATTGATTCCGATAAAGACGCTACCGATACAAAACTATCTTCGTTGAAAATAGACGCATCAATATCAAATTCTGCAATTAGAGAGGAGGTTACTTCTAAAACCGCAAGCGAGTCATCAAATAGTCCCGGCGAATCACTCGTTCCGAATAACAAAAGTTGATCGTCAATTTCTTCCACACTCATTTTTAAATTCAGTGATTCGATTAGGATTTCTTTTACTTTTAATGAAATTTCTTCTTTGTTCATGATATTGTTATTTAATTATTATTAATTATTATTTTAATTTATATTTAGTTGTTATATTTTGAGATAAGGATGCTGGACATATTGCCACCAAACCCAAATGAATTTGATATTACATTATTAATACTTGTGTGATATACATTCTCCGTAACGAAATCAATCTTTGGAGCATCTGGCATTACGACGTCATCGTATTTACCATAGAGTTCACTATTTTTTATACTAAGAATACTTATTAAAGCTTCCAAGCTTCCGGCAGCACCTAGGGCATGTCCCGTCAGTGATTTTGTGGACCCTACAAAAGTTTTATTTTTCTTATTTTGAAGAAGTGTTTCACAGGCAATCAACTCCGAAGAATCGTTTTTCACCGTTCCAGTTCCATGTGCATTGATGTAATCGAGCTCCTCAATTGCTACCCCGCCATAATCCAAAGTTTTCTGCATACACTTCAACGCATAAATTCCGTCTGGATGTGGTGCTGTAGGATGATAGGCTTCATTCAGAATACAGTATCCTTTTATTTCTGCATAGATTTTAGCATCCCGTGCAATGGCAGATTCTAAATTTTCTAAAATTAATACCGTCGATGCATCACCTAAAGACATCCCATTCTTTTTGTTGCTAAATGGATTACATTTCGTTTTAGAGATTGCCATCAAGGAATTAAATCCTGTATAGGTTAGCTCTGTAAAAATGTCCATTCCTCCACAAATCATCACATCAGTTTTCCCATTTTCTATAAGATCGAAAGCTCTTCCTATCGAATTTGTTCCAGATGCACAAGCAGTCGAAATAGCGGATACAGGGCCTTTTAATTTATATTCTTTCGCAATATTCCCAATCACTTTTGGAGAAGAGTAAAGGGCCAACTTATAATCATCCACATTTTCTTCTAATGATTTTTTCATTCTTTTAATGATCGCATAACTTGCTCCTACAGAAGTCCCCAAACAAAGTCCAGATTTTCTTTTTGCAATATCGTCAGGAGAGATATTTGCCATTTCCAGTGCTTCATTGATTGACAGCTTTGCTAATTCTACCATTAGCGAAATGTCTTTATCCAGAGAGCTATTAAATAAATTCTGATCCATTATGAACCCTTGGTTATTTTGCAAGGTTTTGCTATCCGTAGGAAAACGCTCAATAGGAATCGTCTGATAATTTATTCGCCCATTCTTTAAATTCTGTTCGGTTTCATCTACATTATTTCCTAATGATGATATGGATCCAAATCCCGTAACTACAACTCTATTTTTCATTGGTATTTTTTTAATGTTATGATTATCCTATTCCACCGTCAAACACGATTTCTTGATTGATTAAGAAGTCTGGTGCTTCAAATGCCAGGTAAGAAATAAGGTTCGACATCTCTTCCACACGACCCATTCTCTTAAGTAAGGTACTCTGAAGGCGTTGCGTTACATATGCATCTGGGATATTTTCTGTCATCTCCGTTTCTATAAAGCTTGGCGCTACGCAATTCACAATAATTCCCAATCCACTTAATTCTTTGTTGATGGACTTAGAGAAATTGGTTATTGCTGCTTTTGACGCGGCATATGCGGATTGTCCAGGATTCCCTTTAATTCCCGACACCGAAGTAATATTGATAATTCGTCCTCTCTTATTCTTTATCATAAACGGCAACAATCTTTTTGTTGGGACAATTACACAGTTCACATTATTGTGCATTACTTCCCACCACTCATCATAGGAGGTCAACAAAAATGGTTTTGCTTTTTTACTGTTTTTACTGTCTTTCACTCCGGCATTATTGACAAGAACATCCAGGTTTTTAAAAAACTCTTTGTGTAAAGTGACTGCGCTGGAAACCTGATCCACACTGGAAGTATCACAACGTATTGCTGTCACCGTACCACGGCTATTAGACAGCATTAACTGATCAACTAATTCGTTAGCACTTTGTTCTGAATTCAGGTACGTGAATATTACGTTATGTCCTAAGTTGTGAAACTTAATTACCAAGTCCCGTCCTATTCCTTTGGAGCCTCCTGTTATTAAAATATTTTTCATGATTATGCGTTTTTTAATAAAAATTGTGAACTCCCACCGCCTTCATGAACTGCGTTAACAAAAGCTAGATCTAATTTTTTGGTAGTTTTAGTTTCTGGCAGGTAGCTCTTGGCTAAGATCTGGCTGGCGATACTCAAGCCCATTACGGCGCTCGCTGATTTCATATCTCCAGTATATTTCTTGTGTATCAATGAGTACACCTCATTATCTACTTTCATTTCATCTACTAATTTCTGTTCACTCGCCACGTGCTGGTTTTCGTTTGAAAAGCCGCTTAGGAAAACAATAGACTGATTTTTATAAAGCTTATCACTCATCAAAGCAGAGGCATCATCAAAAACATAAGCTGATCTGCTTGTTGTGCTTTCTACATTATTATAGTCGAAAACATAATTCTCATCAATAATCTCTGCGTATGGTTTCCGCTGACGGTTCTGAACGCTTTTTTCAGATTCCAGTACTATGAAAGAAGCACCTTCACCTAATATGGATCGATTTAATTCTTTTCTATTGATTTCCATGTCATCACTGTGTAAGTTTCCTTCCTCCTGCTCGCTCAACATTCTGAACGAAGAATAATGGTCTACTCCACCGCAAATAACAATATCTACTACACCTTTCTTAATTAAATCGTAACCATAAGAAACGCTGCTTTCATTAAAAATAAGGGAGCTGGGTCCTTTGAGTCCAAATGTTCTGGACACATCACCTAGAACAGTATTTGCTACCGTTTTTGTAAATTTAATCGGGCTTACTTTTGCCACTCCTTTTAGGAACAGGTCATATAGATAATCCTCCACAGACTCCGTTGCTCCTAGTGATGTTTCAATGATCAGTCCGATATCATTATCTTCATTCAGGTTTTGTATTCCTGCGTCTTCAATTGCTTTTTTACAGGCTAACAATCCTAATTTTGAGTATTTTTTTGGTGAAAACCGATCCATCCATTTTACTTCTTCTTCAAAATTTACATCTACAGCTTCACCGAAGTAATGCGGCTGTATTTTCTCATTATCCCAATTATCCTTTTTAGTAATCTTTTTGAGATTTTTTAAATTTTCCCATGTTTCTTCTGCGCCATATCCCAGCGCTGATAAAGATCCCAATCCTGTTATAAAAACTTTAGTATTTTCCATGTTATTAATTTGTTACGGTTAGTTCTGCTTTACATATTAGTTTTTCATCAATAAAAATTTCTGCGTAAAAACTTTTAAAATTGAGTATTGTATTTATTTTCTTAACTTTTATAGTGAGTAGATCATTCGGTTTTGCTTCTTTGATGAATACAGCGCTTTTAATTCCGACTGCTTTTCCAATACCTACTTTTTTAGTTGTCTCAGTATGATCTGGCTGAAATCGATCTAATATCCCGCACGACTGGTACATCATTTCTATTAAAATCACTCCTGGGAGCAAAGGATAACCATCAAAATGTCCTTTAAAAAAAAATCATATCTTCATCCAAGAACACTTTTGTTATAATTGATTCGTTCGGTACAATCTCCTCGACACTGTCAATTAAAAGCATTGGTTTACGGTGCGGAAGAAGTTGTTCTATTTGTAATGTTGCTGTCATAATTTTATTATTTTTATTTTTTCAATTTTCTCAGTCGCTATAGAAAAAATCAAGTTGTTATTAATATATCTGCCTATAGCTAGTGATGTTGATTTCCACATTTTGTCTTGCAGTACTTTGTACATATCAATGTTGTCATAGAACTTCACAATACTCTCTATTTTTGTCCACAGCGTATAAAAATCCAGTTTCCCCTTAACGGTCTCATCTGTTAGATTCTGTAGAACACTTATTTTATTTGTCAGTGGCAACTCACCCATCACTTCCATATCTACTCCTACTTTCACCATCCCTAAATAACATGCGATGAAGTTCTGAGAGTAAGACATTGATATAAAGTATTTGTTATCTCGGAACACCATTTTACCGTTCTCTGCGTAATAAATTTCTTTTAGTTCCCGGTGGTGTATTCCTGTTAACCTGCATACTTCGACAATCAATTCTTTAGATAGATATTGCCTGATCTTCAACCTTGGATTTGTACATCTGTCCATTCTTATTACGATTTCATCTGAAAAATATCGATTAACGGTTTCCTTTGTTTTGGACGTAATGGAGTTATTTAAGGTGGTATAATAGATTACTGGCTGTTCTTTATTTATAATATTGGTTTCCATCATACTTTATAAATTGTATGTTATAATCCTTGTTGTTTTCTATCCCATATTTTTGCTGAAGGGAATTCACCACATTATTTTCCTCAAGAATCCCTCTGTAGAAAACATCGATCAACATCTTAGTTTTCTTTTGTATTTTCACCTTGATCACATTGTCACTTTCATAGATTTCTTCGTTCAAATCATAAAACCAAACTGGTTTTCCGTTAGAGACAAAGTATTGATCAGATCTTCCCAGTAGTACAATTTCGCCATTGTCCATTTTCATACCTAAATCTTTAGTTTTAATCATTTTAGCCGAAACAGGCTTTTGAATTTTATTTCCTTTGATATATCCTAGAAAAACAGAAGGACTTTGTATATTCAATATTCCGATTGCTGAATTATTAAATATTTTATCATATTTGGCAGTCTTTTTAATTTGGACGTCCACATTTGGGTTGGGAGTACCAATCGATATCATATAATTTTCATCCTCTTTTTTAAATGATTTCGTAGAAACTCTCGGTCCTGCTTCGGCCAATCCGTACGTCGTATAAATATTACAATTGAACAGGTTGACGATTTTTTTTATTATACTGGTATAAGGTTTATCGCCGCCTATTGTTATGAAATTAAGATTATTAGCTTTCGGTTTGCATTTCAAATTATAGTACACTACGAGCCTCGCCAACAATGGGGTCAAATAGATATTGGTAATATTATGCTTATTGAGCAAGAAAGGAATTTGAAGAATCCCAATATTTTTCGTTGCAAAGACAATATTTGCACCTACATAAAGGTGTGAGAAGAACTGAGCTATTAATCCGTAGGAATAAGAAACAGGCAGTACAATGAGAGTTTTTTCTGCGCTTGTCAGCTTCAATGCTTGTACATTTGAAAGAATATTATTCATCGTTTCGCTTTTTCCTAAAAGTATTTTTTTGGGAATTTTAGCCGTTGTTCCAGAACTGGATACGATAACTAAACTGTTCTCATCACCAATAAAATGGGTGTTACAAATCTTGTAGTGTAATAAATAAGTACTTAAAAAACTTGACTTTGAGAAACTTTCGAAACAGTCAGTAGTTGTATTTTCAGTTAAAATTGTTGAGAATTTCAAATCTTTTACTTTCTCCATGCCGCCGTTTTCCACAATAAAAGGGATAAGGCCTGCTTTAATACTACCACATAAAAGAATCATTGATCTCAGCTGGCTTTTGATTCCATAAATAACAATGACACTTTTCTTAGGAATATTAAGATCACTAATTCCAGAAGCAACTTGGCAGATTTGATCGTAAAACTGTGAGTAAGTGAACGATAAAAGAGGTGATTCTTCGATTGTTGCGCCCGGGTACTTTTTAAAAGATTCGAATAGTTCAAACATTTTCTTAAATTTATTATAGTGATAATATTTTGTTGGTAATCTTTTTTAGATTTTCATCTTTTATGATCCCTACATTAGCTCGAAGAAAATAGGTATCTTGAGTAATGTGATTTTTGAAATCAACATTCTGTAATTTTTTTTCTACGGAAACCCTAAAAAGTCTTGCTTCATAACATTCTGTATTAAGCTCCAAAGCGCTGTTCAAGTATTTTGCGTAAGCGTTGATATATTCTATTTTCTGCAGATTATTTGTTGTTTCCTTCGCCATCAACGCGCAGCAAAATGCCTGGTAAGAAAATTTGACTTCATCTTTAGTGTTTTTTGCAGTTTTGGTTTTTTCAACAAGCTTTTTCACACTCTCCTTTTCTTCTATTACATGCAGTAATATTTGGGATAATTCCATAGTTCTATTTTTTGAAAAATCATTTTAAACGCTACTTAATATTTGATAATCAGAATATTATAGATAGTATTTATTGGTAGTTTTTATTTCTTCTTAAATTTCTTATGTCAAAAGTACATTGTGCAACCACCGAATAAAATTTTTTTCGACGACATGATAAATAATCAAGTTAAAAACAGTCAATTAATCGGTGGGCGTTTAAAAAAGGTACATCTTAAAAGTTCGGTTTAGATAACACAAATGCTAGAAATCGTCGTAATTCCCTATTTACAAACCAGTTATCAGTTCAAAAAATGAGACAGTTAGAGAAACACATCGTGATAGTCGACTGAATATTCCCGTCGAAACCACCAAACAGGCTGTTAAAGCAAATAGCAGTGTTTGAATTTTAAAATCTTGAAGAGATTAGAGGCGAAGTTTTTAACGAAGAAATTTTATCTCGACTTGATTCTCGAGACAAATACAATCTAATAACAACGCACTCCCATTAATAATTAAATAATTAGGATCAAGCTTTTATTAAAAGCATCATAAAAGATTGAAGAACCGACTTATAATTAGGTTTAAAAAGTGGAGGGATGGCCGTTATTAGCTTTACCTGGAAAAAAATCCGCACTAATGATTTGATATTACTCAATTAAAGTGCTTATGGATACATATTTAAGCACAAAAAAATCCCTCAGTCAGTGACCGAGGGATTCTCTATTATAAATAATAAAATTATTAGATCTGTGGACCTGCCGCAACTAATCTTTTACCTTCTTCTGTATTACAATACTGTTCGAAATTTTTGATATAACGAGCAGCTAGATCTTTTGCTTTTTCTTCCCATTCAGAAGCGTTGGCGTAAGTAGCTCTAGGATCCAGAAGTCCTTCGGAAACATTTGGTAACGCCGTTGGAATTTCTAAATTCATTACCGGAATTGTCGTTTTTTCTGCCTTATCAATTGATCCATCAATAATAGCATCAATAATCGCACGGGTATCTTTTAAAGAAATTCTTTTTCCGGTCCCGTTCCATCCTGTGTTTACCAAATAAGCCTTAGCACCATGCTCTTTCATTTTGCCAATCAGTGTTTTAGAATACATCGTTGGATGTAAAGTAAGAAAAGCTTCTCCAAATGCTGGAGAGAATGATGGTTGAGGTTCTGTAATTCCTCTTTCTGTTCCTGCTAACTTAGAAGTATAACCACAAAGGAAATGATATTGTGCCTGATCGTCGTTCAGAAGCGAAACCGGAGGCAATACCCCAAAGGCATCTGCTGACAAATAGACAATCTTTTTAGCATGTCCTGCTTTGGAAGGCAAAACAATTTTATTAATGTGGTAAATTGGATAGGAAACTCTCGTATTTTCAGTTATTGATTTATCTGTATAATCTGCTTCACCATATTCATTAACTACGACATTCTCTAATAAAGAATCTCTTCTGATCGCTTTAAAAATATCCGGTTCTTTCTCTTCGGAAAGGTCAATTACCTTTGCATAACATCCACCTTCAAAATTGAATACTCCATTGTCGTCCCAGCCATGCTCATCGTCTCCTATCAGATATCTTTTCGGATCTGCAGAAAGTGTGGTTTTCCCTGTTCCAGACAATCCAAAGAATAAGGCTACATCACCATCCTCTCCAACATTTGCAGAACAGTGCATAGAAGCCATTCCTTTTAATGGAAGATAATAGTTCATCATAGCAAACATTCCTTTCTTCATTTCTCCACCATACCAGGTCCCTCCAATAATCTGCATTTTTTCAGTCAGATTAAACATCACAAAATTATCAGAATTAAGACCTTGTTCCTTCCAGTTTGGATTTGTAGCTTTTGAACCATTCATTACGATGAAATCCGGTTCACCATAATTTTCTAATTCATAGTTAGAAGGACGAATAAACATGTTGGTTACAAAATGCGCCTGCCAGGCGACTTCCATGATAAATCGGACTTTTAATCTTGTATCAGGATTGGTTCCGCAGAATGCATCTACTACATATATTTTCTTTGATGAAGATAGTTGCTTTAAAACCAAATTCTTGCAACTTTCAAAAACTTCAGGAGTTGTAGGTACATTAACCTTCCCATCCCAATGGATCGTATCTTTGCTGACATCATCTTTTACAATAAAACGGTCTTTTGGTGAACGTCCGGTAAAGACTCCGGTTTTCACTGCTACAGCTCCTGATTCAGTTACCGCCCCTTTTTCAAAACCTACATTTTTAGAGGACATTTCTGCGATATACATTTCTTCGTAGGTCGGGTTATACGATACTTCTTCATAACCTGTTATTCCTAAATCGTGGAGTTGCTGAATGATTTTAATGTTCTTCATAATGTCTTTATATTTCTGATTTTAATTAAAAAGCAAATTTACTGCTTAATATGTACTAACGAGGATTTAAAATTACTGATATTCGTCACAATCTGCAAGAAAACTTTAAATTAACAATTTATTGGATATCAATAGATTAACTCATCGTAACTAAAAATAGTAGAAAAACCTCGTTCCCGAAAATAGGCTTCAAAACCTAAAAATCTACTGCTAAGCACAAAATCTCCACCCCAGGCACCCAAGCTTTTTACAAAAACCGGGCAGTTTTCGAAAAATTTTTCTTTTACTGTTTCGATACCTAGGAAGTCACTTAATTTTTTTTCGTGAAGAGTCATTAATTCCGAAAATTCTTCTAAACTATTTGCTTCTAAAACTTTTCTGGTAATGATAGAAAACTCTTCAATGAGCGCATCTGATTTATCGCGAGATCGGTATAGATTAATCCCATCACGGCTATTCTGCTTCTGATTCAAATGAATGAAAATTAATTCATCTTTGAATAAGGGATTAAACTGAGTTTCTGTAATGGTCCGTTTTGGCTGAGATTGATAAAGAATGGCATTCTTTTTCTGGGCAACAGCAATATCATAACCGCTGCCTCCCAAACAAGATTCGTTAAGTTCAAAAGCATCAATTTCTGCCCATTGTGCTAAATTATTCATCAGTGTTGAACTGCTTCCTAAACCGAAATCTGCAGGAAATTGTAAATTAGTAATGATCTTGTAAGAAGAATCTGCCCGTAGTTGCGTAAAGGATAACTGTTGTACTTTTAAAAGAACTTTGAGAATAAACTCTGCAGCATCTGGAATATTGGTGTTTGAAATTATTTGTCGATGATAGTCAATTTCAGCATTTAACCATGGTTTTCCCTGATGTAAAGCAGTCCAATAAACAGTAGACCTGTGATCTGAAATTTCTTCAATAAAAAACTCTTGCCCCCATTTTGTAGGTACGGCAAGAGCTAAAGCGCCGTCAAGGACGACATATTCAGACGTGAGCAATAATTTTCCGTGGGAAAAAATCATACTCTAAGTTATTATAAAGCTGATGAAACTTCTACTCCACTATTAATTTTTTTGATTAATCCTTGTAAGGTTTTTCCAGGACCGACCTCTACGAAAGAAGTGGCACCTTTTTTAATCATATTTTGTATGGATTGCGTCCATCGTACCGGTCCAGTAAGCTGCGCGATCAGATTCAATTTAATCTCCTCTGGATCTTCTACCGATGTAGTGCTGATATTTTGATAAACCTGCATGGTTGGTTTATAAAACTTGGTATTATGAATTGCTTCGGCTAATTTTTCCTGTGCAGGCATCATCAAAGGTGAATGAAATGCGCCGTTCACGGGTAACAATAACGCTCTCTTTGCACCTGCTTCCTTTAAATTCACACAGGCGGCTTCTACTGCAGCGGTTTCTCCAGAAATCACCAATTGCCCTGGGCAGTTATAATTTGCTGGAACTACTACTCCAGGCGTCTCTTCACAAATTCTTTCAACTACATCATCAGCTAACCCTAAAATTGCTGCCATAGAACTTGGATTAGCATCACAAGCTTCCTGCATCGCTTTTGCGCGGGTAGAAACCAGTCGCAAACCATCTTCAAAGCTTAAGACGCCGTTGGCAACTAAAGCAGAAAATTCACCCAGTGAATGCCCTGCAACCATATCAGGTGAAATACCCGTGACTCCCTTCAGAGCCGCCATAGAACAAATAAAAATTGCGGGTTGTGTTACTTCTGTTTTTTTTAGGTCTTCTGCGGTCCCTTCGAACATCGTTGTCAGAATATCAAAACCGAGAATGTGATTGGCAGATTCCATCAAATCCTTAACATCTTTTCGGGAATCATATAATTCTTTCCCCATTCCGACGAATTGTGAACCTTGTCCAGGAAATACAAGTGCTTTCATATGTTTTTTATGAATAATTAGGAGTCCTAATTTTATTTTAAATAGTATTAATTATTGGGGAAGCAAACGCACCACTCTGTAACCTTTGTTAACATAAGCACCAGATTTTGTTCTTTCGAACTCAAATTTAGTACCCAATTGGGTCTGTACTTTATTCATTTGTTTGAAAATCTCTCCTTTTTTATTTTCACGGCTCAACATATCGTTTACGACATCGAAACCTATCACTGCATATTTCGAAGGCGATTTACAATATTTGGCTTTGTATGCAGCCAAAATCTCTCTCTCAAAATCACCTTCAGTATCAATCTTTCTATCCATTATGTAAACCAAATTACTTTGGCTCAATTCATCACTTTTTTTATCAAAAACTGGAGAATAATACATGCTGAAAGCCTTAATACCTGAAGCTTCCTTGGATGCTGCAATCAATTTATTGGCGAATGCCTCACCAATATCATCGTTGTTATTTGCTAAAATCGCAATTACAGGAGCTGGCTGCCCGGTCATCATATTTTGATCTAACTGAATCTCAGCAGCTGATTTTACGACAATTATGTTTGGATTTTTTAACGTTTTCTCAAGATTACTCTTCAGATATTTCGACATCGACTGGTCATTATCTGCTACGATATAAATCTTTTGATCAGAAAACACGTCTTTGACTTCTTTTACGATACGGTCTGCATAAATTAATTCATTCGTTTCTACGATAATTAAATTTGAGTGAACCAACAAGTCATCAGAATTAGCAAAAGGTGCTACAATTGGAATTTTGCTGGTTTTTACATATTCCAACGCCTCTAAAACACTCGATTTGAAGAATGGACCAATAATTAAATCGGTATTATTCTGATTTATTTGCGTTAAAGAATTTTTAAAACTTTTCTCGTTTCCAGCATCGATTACTTTAATATCAAGACTTTGACCACTTTTCACGTTACGCTCTATTGCCAGTTTGGCACCCGCAAGAAAATCCAGTGATAGATTTCGGTATTTTGAGTCATTACTATCAAACCCGAAAGGCAACATCAATACAACATTAAGTGCATTACCCGATTTTTTTACGTAAGCTGCATCTAATTTTTTTATTTTCAAAATCATCCCTGATTTCAAACCTTCTGAAAGATTAGGATTTAGCGTTAATAAATTATCAAGTGTAATTCCAAATTTATTTAAAAGACCAAAAACCGTATCACCTTCCTGAACGGTATAAGTAACATAATCATCTGCAAAAGAAGTAGATGTATATGTTTGAACTGATGCTTTTTCCGTTGAGACCACCGCATTTGTTGCCGCGTTCTTTTCTGAAACATTCGCGCCTTTAACAATAATTATGTCACCTGGTTGCAAACCTTTGTCTTCTAATCCACGATTTAACGCAAAAAGCTCTTTTTGACTAATATTGAATTTTCTAGAAAGTTTATAATAGTTATCTTTCGCTTCAATGGTATATGAATTCTCATTAGCTTTCTTTGTTGAAGATGATGGGGTAACCGTTACACTTTTTACCGGTTGGGTTTCAGGTTGAACATTTTGAACCGCTCCTTGATCTGCATCTCCATATTTTTCGATTTTGGATAAAGGTAAAACTACAAGGTCACCAATTTTCATATTGGAATCGATTTCTGGATTTAACTGGCGCAAATCACTTTCTGAAATTCGATATTGCTTGGTAATTCCGTAAATAGTTTGTTTAGGTTTAAGTGCGATCTTTCCTAATTTACTTGAAATTGATCCAGAATAAGACTCAACTTTAGACGTAGTGGCAGACGAGGTTTTGGCCGATTTATTTACAATCAATACTTCACCAATGTTGATCGTACCGCTTTTTGTACTCGGATTTAATTTCACCAAATCATCCACGGTCATGCCATATCGTTTAGCAATATTGTAAGGATTATCTCCCTTTACCACGGTGTGGGTTTTTTGGGCAGATAAACCCGCAAATGCTGTTAGACCAGCTATAATAAAAAACTTTTTGATCATCTTTTAGAGTAAATATTTACAAAAATACTGCTTTAAAATTAAACAGTAAAAATTATTAATTCTGAATTGTCAATTTCCATTCCCTCATAACAAGTATCCAACCACTCCTTTCCAAGATCCGAATAGAACACAGAGAAGTTATATGTTCTTTCTTGCCAGATCTTTCCGGGATGTACGGAGAGAAAAATATTTTCTAACCGCTCTAACTTTTCGTGTTGTTTAATTTTTTCTGCCCGTAATAATCTTTTCTTCATTCTTTCAAAAGATTTCAGCTGACGAGTTTGCTCAGCTTGCACTAAATTACCAAACGTTTTGTCTGTCGATTCCGCCTGATTCTTTAATTGCGCAAAATGCTTGGTTAAAATAATTTCCTGTTCATCTAATAAATTTAAAATCCTGTTATCCTTTAATAAGATTTTCTTTGATAATGTGGAGAAGTTTTTAAACAGATCAGTAATTCGCAAATCCAATTTCTCGGCTTTTGAAATCGTTTTCTGAGGGATCATCAACATCGAATTACGAGGAATCAAAAGTGGGAATGGAAGGTTTAAATGTTTGAAATAATCTTTCAATTCCAGCCAATACATGATTTCTGCATTTCCACCAATGTAAGCGATGTTTGGTAAGATAGTTTCTTGGAAAACAGGTCGCATTAAAGCATTAGGACTAAATCTTTCCGGATGACTTTCCAATTCTTCTAAGATTTCCTCTTTAGAAAAATGCAGGTCTTTATCAACAATCACATATTTACCATTTTCGAAAGCAATTCTATCCCGGGTTTCTGAGAGGTAAAATAAATTAATCTCGCGGGGATTCACCTGTACTTTTCCATATTCATGGGATAGAAAAGAAACTGTTTCCTTGGTAGTGTTGTATAAATTCTGTTGTAAAAGTTCTTCTTTGAAAGGGGTTTTCATTTCGGCTTTCAATCTGTCGTCATCACCATCAATAACTAACAGTCCATATTCAGAAAAAAGCTCCTGAACAATAATTCTTGTGGCTTGAGCAAGCGTGTTTCCTTTCCTATATGCTCTTTTTAAAAGTAAAATCAACTCGGTCCCGAAAACAGAGTTTTCAAATTCTTCTTCAAACTGTTGAAGAAAGAAATCGTCTTCTATCTTTATTCTTCCTACTGCACCACCAGATTTCGCTTTTGTTTCGTAATAGTTGGACTCTGTTTTGAAATGATTGATTTCTTCAAAATCATGATCTTCTGATGCCATCCAAAATATAGGTACAAATTTTTTAGTGGAATATTTCTCATTTAAAACTGCAGCAAATTTAATGGTTTGCAAAATTTTATAAACAAAAAAGGAAGGTCCCGTAAAAAGATTGAGTTGGTGTCCTGTAGTTATGGTAAAAGCATCTTTAGATAAATACTGTATATTTTGATTTTGGGAAGCAGTTAATTGGCAACCTTCGTATTGGTCTTTTAAAACTTGCAGCAGGACACTTCTATATGAAGAACTGAAAGATTGTTCTTTTAGTATTATCTGTCTTTCTACATTTTCAAAATTAAAAACTTTATCTTCAAAACCAACAATTTTCTGCGTGAGGAAATCTTTGATCAGCTGCGGAATGCTTTCAAGTTCTAAAAACGGTATGTGAGTAAGTTTTTTCAAGCGTAATATTTAGCTAAAAAGATACCATACTATCCCAAGATTTAATCTAAAATCGTAGAGAGGATAATTAGGTGCAGTAAATGAATTATTCTTCATAAAGGTAGTATTAAGATGTTGACCCTCAATAAAGATGGTCATTCTTTTTACTTTCAAATTAAAATAAACATCAGCAATTGGCTGTCCGCCAATAGAATAAGAGTTCTGACTCGGCAATATAAACTCGTTCACAACGGGGAAATATTCTCGCGAGGCAAACTTAGAAAAATAATGTACTTTTATACCTGTTTGTATTTCAGCAGCCTCTTTAAAAGCTTTCGACTGCCAATATAGATTTGCTCTACCAACAAAATTAGGCATAGGAATTAAATCATTATTTCCCAATGCACTTTGAAACAATACTTTTGGGTTAATATGAAACTTTCCGTACGAAAAGGTAGCTTCACCCCCAATCTGCGAAATATTCATTGACGTGGAACTCTGCTGCGGCTGCGACATTTCATTTAAGTATGTAAAATTATCGATTCGGTAAAAGTTAGCGAATACGTTACTTTTAAACCACTTCAAATTAACATCTCCACCTATTTCTGTAATCGCTTCATTTTTGGGATTCTCTAAATAATAATTAAATCTGCGGTAGACGGACGGATTGATCAATAAATTAAAACTTGGTGAAGAAGTTTGAAAATTAACTTTAGCATTCACAAAATAACCTGGAATAGGTTCGAACTTCAAAAGATTCTGTGACCGCAAATAACTACCAAACTGTTTTCCACTAGAAAGCTCCAGATTTGAATTAAGTTCTACTTTATCCCAGAGCTTCACTACGATATTCCCAACAGCTCCAAGGCGATTCTCTGATAATTCCTGTGGAATATTTAAATAAGAAGGGAGTTCTTGCCCTATCCCTAATTTTATATTTTGATAACGAATACCTGCATCAAGTTTAAAGTTTTTTTTATCAAATAGAATACTAACCGTGTTACTTAAGTTCTTAGAATATTTTTTTGATGAATTTGAATAGTCAATCAAATCGGTAGGATTTGTATTATAATAGGATTCCAAGGACGATTGTTGATAATAAAATTTATTACCCTGATGGAAAATAGTATGTCTAATTTTAAAAGGAAATCGCTCTGAAGCAAAAGGTTTAAATTCTTGACTGAAATAATAGCGTCTGTAGCTAAATTGAGAATTAGAATTATTTAGGTTCACCTGTAAATTCTCACGATTATTAAAGTTAGAGCTTCCATTGAGAAATAAATTAACATCTGCAATACCACCATTCTCTTGATTGTTTACATTCTGATGAGTAAAATGAGCGAAAGCTTCGTATTTTCCATTTTTTGACAAATAGTGTCCGGAAAACTGCGTATTGTTATTGGATGCTAAAGAATTAAGATAATTCCCTTGTGATCTCAGTCCCGTATATTCTACAGCAAAATTAAAATCTTTACCTATATTTTGGGTATAAGTCGTATGAAGAACTGCGCCATTTTTAACAGCATTATGATATACAAAAGTAGTCGTGGGTGTTTTTACGTCGTAATAACGTATCTGATCAATTTCTTTAATAAAATAAGTTTTGTTACTCGGTAAAAGCGATAGATTCTGTTCGGTATTCACTTTATAAACTAAAGGTTGAAACCCTGAACCGATATTAGCAAACTGAACCTTTCCAAAATTATCCTGATCGTTGTACTGCGAGAAAATGTAGGTCTTGTCACTACTAAGTTCATTTTCAAAAACTTTCTTTTCTGAAAATTGAGTTCTATAAGTATAATCGTTAATGGTTGGTTTGAAAATTTTCAAAGAGTCTTGCTTACCGGAATCTACCACCACAGTATCCTGAGAGATCAGTCTGTTGGAGTCTGTTTTATTAAGAGTTTGAGCATGAAAAGAAAAACAGAAAAAAATAGAGATAAAAAGATATTTCATTCTTTAGTATTGGGGTACAAATGTAAAGAAATCGGAATTAATAAAAAATCTATCGCTTGATTAAGTACATGAATAATAATGATTATTGAATAATCTCTGAAAAAGGTTTAACCTTCCAGCTTATAAACAACTACTACTAGTAACATAATCGGGAATTGGTTATATTTGTTACAATATAAATTATATCAAAATGAAAAAGACTTTAATAATACTACTCTTTCCAATGATTTGCTCTTCCCAGGTAATGACAGATGTGCAGGTTTTCAATAATTCTAATGGGGATATTTTCAACGTAAAAAACACACAGTTTAAATCTTACGATGGTATAGACGGTTTGCCGTATAGTGATCGACGATTTTCCGCAGTGAAAATCGATGGATATAATCAAACAGCTCCTTTAGTAAGATATAATATATATGAGGACGAGATGGAGTTTAAAATCAATAATGCTTTAAATTATATTCAGAAGGTAGGTGAAATGAATATCACTTTTGTTGAGAGTAATAAAAGATATGTTTTAAAAAATTATAGTTTAGACGGAAAAAACAGAAATGGATATCTCGTTGAGTTGCTTAAAGAAAACGGGACATTCTCTCTTTATAAGAAAGAAAATATTCAAATTGTAGAGTATAATAATAATACGACAAATTCCTATTTAAAACAAAAAAATCCATATTTTGAAAGAGCCAAGGATACCATTTTGATTTTTGATGGGGAAACCTATACCAAATTCCCTAAGAATGCAAAAGAGTTTAATGCTTGGTTAGCTAGCAAGCCTTCGTCTGCCCGTTATAAAGATTCCGAAACTTTTATAAAAAAGAATAAAATTAATTTCAGTAAAGAATCTGATTTAATAAAATTAGTAACCTACATCAACACGCTATAGGTCAATAAGATATAGAACATACTACTACAAAAAAGTTATTGAATTGATTTCAATAACTTTTTTTATTCATAAGATTGACTTATTAAAT
Source organism: Chryseobacterium sp. SNU WT5 (assembly GCF_007362475.1). Classification (NCBI taxonomy): domain Bacteria; kingdom Pseudomonadati; phylum Bacteroidota; class Flavobacteriia; order Flavobacteriales; family Weeksellaceae; genus Chryseobacterium; species Chryseobacterium sp. SNU WT5. The sequence goes on along the minus strand of NZ_CP041687.1, from coordinate 1,729,166 downwards.
ACTCTTTCAGCTGATAAGATTTCATTTTTACACCAGCATATATTGCAAACCTTCTGAAGTTAAAAAATACGGAACCTGATTGGACTACTGAATCTGCTCCTGACTATACATGACCCTCAAAAATTCACGAATTATTACCTAAAAAAGGCTCTCAAAACTTGAGAGCCTTCATTTGATATGAAAATTAAATATTAGTTATCATAACCAGGGTTAGAAACTACTGGTGTCCCAGTGATATCCGTTTCTGATCTTGGTATTGGGAAAGCTAATTTATTAATGTTTACAGCTGTAGGTTTGAAAGAAGTATCACCCCATCTCAATTGATCCCACTGTCTGAATCCTTCACCAATCAATTCCTTACTTCTTTCCAGTTTAATGGTCGCTAAACTAACTGAAGTAATTGCATTTAGCTGATCTTGAACAGAAGTTACAACCGAACCAACTGTGATTGGACCTAATCTATTTGCTAAGATTTGTTTGTAGTATGAAAGGGCTTTCGCTGGATCCCCACCGTTTAATTCAGCTTCTGCTCCGTTCAAAAGAACTTCTTCATATCTGATCATTTTGATATTATCAGCTCCTGTTCTATTAAGGTATTTACCTCTGGTTTGATAAGAAAGATAAGTATAAGTTCCATCAGAAATAAACAAACCTTTTCTGATATCATTGCTTGCATATTTTGTTACTGCAACAGGATTAACAACAAGATTTTTATATCCATTGTAACTCATAATCTGATTATAAGAACTTGTTGATAAAGAAGAATCTGTTCCTACTTCCAGCTCCCAAATTGCATTAGGTGCAGCCCCTCTTAATGTGAAATCAAAGGATGGTTGATAAAGATCTCTAGCTACAACACTATATTTACCAATAACATCATTAGTAAGTGATCTTACTTTAGGATAATCACCTTTGTAAAGGTAAAATCTAGCCATTAATACTTTCAAAGCATTGATGGAAAGCTCGGTCTTATTAGATGGAGTATCATTTGCTACTCTCGCAGTCATCATTGCTAATGCTTTATTGAAATCATTTTCAATCTGCGTCTCGGTTTGAGCGATCGTACTTCTTCCAACTAAAGCTTTCGGATCATACTTTGTAGGAATCACTACTCCTAAAGTACCTCCTGTGTACTGTTGACCATACAATTTTAGCAAGTCGAAAAAACCTTGTGCTCTTAATGCATAAGCCTGACCTTGATAATATTCTGCTTTCGCAACATCAGCGCTAGTACCTGTAATTTTATTTATATCTGTATTAATTACAATGTTCGTTTTACCGACCATTGTATAAATCTGATTATAAGTATCTCTAGCGTAAGCATCACTAGAAAGCATGGTATACTGTCTTACAGTATTATAATACCCACTTCCCCCATTACTAAACATTTCATCTGATCTGATCTCTCCATATGCAAGATAATCACGCCCATAATAAGTAGAAGATCTCATGGATACATAAGCACCTCTTACAAATGACTGGATCTCTTGAACAGTAGTAAGATCCGATTGAATTACAGATTGTTTAAATTCTCTCTCGACAAAATCATTACTACAAGATGTCGCAGCAAGGACCCCGAGGGATACCATGCCTATTTTAAATATATTTTTCATTGTTCTATCTTTTAAAAGCTTAAATTAACACCAAATAAAAACGACTTAAGAATTGGTAATCCTAAATTTGATGATCCCGCAATATTGATCTCTGGGTCAAATTTAAGTTTGTCATCAAATACATGAGTCCATGCATTGTTTGCCATTACATAAATTTGCACTCCTGTAAGACCAGTTCCGTTTAGGATGTTGTTTTCGAAAGAGTACGAGAATTTCGCATTACTTAATCTGATATAATCAGAATCATAAAGTAAACGGTCAGAAATTCTGTAAGAGTTTTTATTACCGAATGCATACACTGGTTTTGGATTGTCTACATTGGTGTTTTCTGGAGTCCAGAAATTACCAATCACGTCAGCATAACCAGGATAACTATCGGAATAGTAACCATCAGAATAAAGATAAGTACCCCAATCATCAAGAATTTTACCACCAAATCCATAAGTAAACTGCAGATCTAAAGCAAAGCCTTTGTAACCCATTCTAGTGTTTAATCCACCATAAAGATTACTTAACATTGATCCTTGAACAGCTTGTTTAGCAGAAGCATAATCATTGGTAGTTTCACCACCAACACCATCTTTATACCATAACGGATCTCCGTTTGCGGCATCTACGCCAGCCCATTTTTTAAGATACCAAGTTCTAACACTTTCACCAACTCTAATCGTGGTTGATCCTGTATTAACATCTCCTCCATAAAGTTCAGTAATTTCATTATCCAAAGTAGAAAGGTTAAATCCTAAGTCCCATGTAAATTGACTTCTATCACCTTTAAAGATATCTGCATTTAAGGAAAATTCAAATCCTTTATTTACGAGGCTACCAATATTATCCACATAAGAAGTAAGACCCTGCGATCCAGATAGTGGCAAATTATAGATAAGATCTTTCGTTTTTTTGTTGAAATATTCTGCAGACAAAGTTACTCTGTTATTCCAAAAACCTAGATCTAGACCAATATTCAATGGATTAACAGTTTCCCATGAAAGATTCGGATTGTACAATCCAGAATATCCACCTGCTGCAAAATCATTATAATTACTAGTATAAGAATAAAGCGCGTAAGGATTTGCACTTACCTGATTTCCTAACTTACCGTAAGAAGCTCTAAATTTCATTTGAGACAGTACATTAATATCTTTAATGAAATTGATTCGAGCCAAGTCAAGCCCTACACCAACAGACCAGAAATTACCAGCCTTTTTTTCCGGCACGAACTGAGAAAGCACATCCCTTCTGAATGAACCATCTAATAAAATCAATCTGTTATAGTCGTAGTGACCCGTTACAGCATAACCATATCTAGAACTATTCCCTTCTGTTCCACTATACCCATAAGGAACGATAAAGTTACTTAAGGTTTGAAGAGTTGGAGTACCTACCGTAATACCAGTAGCAGAAATAAATTTATTGTCGGTTTTGTAAGCTTCCTGAATCAAAGTAGCACCTACATTATGCATTCCGAATTTATGATTCCAATCTAAGATATTCTGAAGATTGAAGTTAAAATATCTATTGTTTGAAGTTCTTTGGTAACCACCATAAGTATACCCATCACCATGCAATGGATTCCAATACGTATCTTCCTCAATGTTGATATATTCAGGAGAGAAAACAAACTTATAAGTTAAATCTTTGAAAATTTTATATTCTATCCCTAGATTAGCATATCCTCTTAATGTGCCTCCTTTGGAATAATTATTTTCTTGTAGGTATGGGATATTATATAACCCATTCGACAATCTAGAATTACTAGGGTTCCAATAAAAAGTACCATCAGGGTTTCTAACTGGATCAGAAGGTCTATTAAAATACTGTGCTAAAATTGGATTAGAAAACGCACCACCTTCGCTTAAAGTTTTCAAATTGGTGTGAGACACTTGAAAATCAGTAGTAACTTTTAATTTATCAGTTGCTTGATAACCAACTTTTGTTGTAAAAGCTAATCTACTAAATCCGGAATTTTTAACAATACTTTCCTGACTGAAATAGTTAGCAGATGAATAATAAGTTAATTTATCATTTCCTCCAGACATGTTAAAATCAACATTTTGCTGATAACCAGTTTTCTGCGTTTCTTTTCTCCAGTCTGTATCGTTCGTAGTTGTAAAGATGTTTTGCAAATCTGCCCCCTCTTCACCATCTTCCAGATAAGTATAAACTTCTGCAAGATTGTTGAACGCTACACCATATTGTGGATTGTCATTATAAGTATTCATTACAGCATGAGCTAAATACTCTCTCCACTGCGTAATATTAAATGATTTATGCCCTTCAATAGCACGCTCATTCATACCAGTATTCATTGAAAGATTAAATTTAGCCTTTCCTTTTCTACCAGATTTAGTCGTAATAATAATTACACCAGCACCAGCATCTGCACCATAAACAGCAGTAGAAACCGCATCTTTCAAGACGGTAATATTTTCAATATCATCGGGATTCATACTTGCTAAGATATTCCCTGTCGTATTTCCTGTTGTTAAATCGCCTGAAGCAACTCTAACTCCATCTACTACATAAATTGGAGAAACAACACCGTTGATAGAAGAAATCCCTCTAACTCGCACACTCGCCATCCCACCAGGCTGCCCCGAAGAACTTCCTGTCTGCACACCTGATACTCTACCTTGTAGCATTTTATCTACAGATGCAACTGGCACCTCTTTGATCCTGTCTGCTTTCATTGTACTTGCGGAGCCTGTCATTTCTTGAACAGTTCTTTTCTGTCCAAAACCTACAACCACAACTTCTTCAATGTCGCTAACTTTTACAGTGTCTGAAGTAGTTTGTGCTGATGCCATAATAGCTCCAACAAAAAACATAGCTCCAACGCTCAATGTTTGTAATTTCACATTCATATTAACATTTTTTAATAATCTAACCACAAATATGTTAATAATAATTAACATAACCAAAAATATTACCATTTTTGATTTATCATAAATAAATACATATGTACACAAACTTAATAAAATTACCACATTTATGATATATATTCGAATGAGACTAAAGGAAATAACATAATTTCGATACTTTTCAATCAGTTCTTTATGAAAACTATATTTGTTAATTATTACAAAAAAAATAACTCAGCAGCAAATGGAAACAAAAAAGCCTGCTGAAATCAGCAGGCTTTTTTATCGATATGAATTTTTACTTCAATTTTTTCTTCACAGAGATTTCTTCGTAAACTTCCAGTATGTCTCCAACTTCAATATCATTGTAACCTTTGATATTCAATCCACATTCATAACCTTTTGTTACTTCCTTGGCATCATCTTTAAATCGTTTCAAACTTTCCAGTTCTCCTTCGAATTTTACGATTCCGTCTCTCAGCAATCTGATTTTAGAATTACGGGTTACTTTTCCGGTAAGAACCATACAACCTGCGATCGTTCCTACTTTCGTAATTTTGAAAGTCTCACGGATTTCTACGTTACCGATCACCTGTTCTTTAATCTCAGGAGAAAGCATTCCTTCCATCGCTTCTTTTACTTCATCAATTGCCTTGTAGATAATTGAATAAGTTCTAATTTCGATTTCTTCTTTATCAGCTAATTCTTTTGCATTAACACCCGCTCTCACGTTGAAACCAATCATGATCGCATCGGATGCCGCTGCTAATAGTACATCTGACTCCGTAATTTGTCCTACACCCTGGTGTATGATCTTCACGCTTATTTCCTCGGTAGATAAACTTTGAAGCTGATCAGAAAGCGCTTCTACAGAACCGTCTACATCCCCTTTAAGGATAATATTCAATTCTTTGAAGTCTCCTAAAGCGATACGTCTTCCAAGTTCATCCAGTGTTACGTGTTTCTTGGTTCTTACTGATTGTTCACGTTGCAACTGCTCTCTCTTGGTAGCAATTGTTTTCGCTTCTCTTTCATCTTCAAACACCCGGAATTTATCACCGGCGGTTGGCGCTCCATCTAATCCTAAAACAGTTACAGGAATTGATGGACCTGCTTCGTCCAGAGATTTTCCACGCTCATCAAGAATTGCTTTTACTTTACCATGATTTTTCCCGGCAAGAACGTAATCGCCAACTTTCAAAGTTCCAGCCTGTACAAGAATTGTTGAAATATAACCTCGACCTTTATCTAAAGACGCTTCGATTACTACTCCACTTGCATTTTTGTCTGGATTTGCTTTTAATTCTAATATTTCAGCTTGCAATAATACTTTTTCCAAAAGAGCATCCATGTTATTACCAAACTTGGCAGATACTTCTTGCGATTGTACATTTCCACCCCATTCTTCTACCAATACGTTCATCGCAGAAAGTTGCTGACGAATATTGTCTGGATTAGCATTGGGTCTATCTACTTTATTAATTGCAATAATCATTGGAACTCCCGCAGCCTGTGCGTGAGAAATCGCTTCTTTCGTTTGAGGCATCACATCATCATCTGCTGCAATAACAATAATTGCAATATCAGTAATTTGAGCACCTCTGGCTCTCATTGCGGTAAATGCCTCGTGACCTGGCGTATCTAAGAATGTAATTCTTTGACCGTTTTCCAACTTCACGTTATAAGCACCAATATGCTGTGTAATTCCACCAGATTCACCGGCAATTACATTGGTTTTTCTGATATAATCTAACAGGGAAGTTTTACCATGATCAACGTGTCCCATAACGGTTACGATTGGCGCTCTATCCTTCAGATCCTCTGCTGTATCAGTATCTTCTTCGATTGCAGATTCTTCTACATCCGCATCAGAGAATTCAATAGTATATCCAAATTCATCAGCTACAAGTAATAATGTATCAGCTTCTAAACGCTGATTCATTGTTACCATTACTCCTAATGAGAAACAAGCAGAAATTACTTCTGTGGGACTAACGCTCATTAATGATGCTAATTCGCCTACAGTAATAAACTCAGTTACTTTTAGAGTTCTGTCAGCCGCATCAATTTCATCCTGACGCTCGTCTTGTTCTCTTCGGTAAACTCTCTTTTCTTTTCTATATTTAGCTCCTTTATTTTTACCGGCTTTACTGGTCAGTTTTTCTAAAGTTTCTTTAATTTGATTTTTAACTTGCTCATCCGTTAATTCAACTGGCATAACAGGACCTCTTCTTGCAGGACCTCTGTTTCCACCACCTTGATAACCACCACCTGGTCGGTTACCACCACCTTGACCTGGTGGGCGATTGCCCTGACCCTGACCTGGCGGGCGATTGCCACCTTGACCTGGAGGCCTATTACCCTGAGTACCTTGCTGAGTCGCACCACCCGTTGGGTTTGGCTTCTCAATACGTTTTCTTTTCTTTTTAGCTGCTGCGGAATTAGCAGAAGGCTTTGGTTTATTAAACTGAGATAAATCAACTGTTTGTTTCAGAATTTTTACTCCTTCTAATTTTTTATAAACCGTTTCAATTTTATCAGACTCTGGAGCTTCTGCCGGTTTGGGCGTTTCTACAGCAGGAGCTGGAGCTTCGACCGAAGCTGGCGCAGCCGGAGTTTCAACAGGTTCTTCCACTACAGGTTTCTCTGCGATGGGTTCTGTTTTTTTAGGCTGATCTTTTTTGGAGGATCTTGGCTTGTTGCCTTGAATTTGTGATAAATCAATTTTATCCAAAACTTTGAATTCCTGCTTTTCAGACGTGGTTAATTTCTCTACCATTGGTTTTGGTTCTTCAGCTGGAGGAGCTGGTTGCTCTTCCTTCACTTCAGGTTTCTTTTGATCTAAATCAATTTTTCCTAAAATTCTGGTCTCAGGTTTCAAACTCGATTTGGCTCTTATTACCTCAGGTTGTGCCGGCTCAATTTCCAGTTTTTCTTCTGGAACTTTTGCGATCACCACCTCATGAGAAGCTTTTCTTTGTTCCCCGTCTTTGCGAAACTCAGCTTCTAATGCAGAATATGCCGATTCTTCCAATTGAGCGTTCGGATTACTTTCTACCTCGATTCCTTTGGCCTGTAGGAATTCTACAAGTCTTGTCATCGAAATATTAAATTCCTTAACCGCTTTGTTTAATCTAATTTTTGGCATGTATACTTTATACTTTTATTTTAATTTTTGGCAAAGTTAACCTATTTTAACTTTAGATAAGGTATTAGAGAAATTTAGTCCTCCAACTCCTCTTTTAGAATTCGTTTTACGTCTTCTACGGTTTCTACTTCCAGATCTGTAAGCTTAACCAAAGCATCAGTCTCCTTATCCAAGACACTTTTTGCTGTATTTAATCCAACTTTTTTGAATTCATCGATGATCCACTGCTCGATATCACCTTCATCGGTCCCGGCAAATTCTCTTAACTCAACATCATCATCTTCATTAGCTTCTCTATAAACATCGATATCGTAACCACTCAACCAAGATGCTAGTCTGATATTTTGACCTTGCTTACCAATTACTCTTGAAATCTCTTCAACCGGTGTATATACCAGCGCGTAATTGGTTTCTTCGTTGATTTCTATTTTATTAATGGTAATGTTTCCTAAAGCTCTTTTCACCATAATTTCAGGATTCTTAGACCATTGGATCACATCAATATTTTCATTCTTCAATTCTCTTACCACTCCATGAATCCTAGAACCTTTTACTCCAACGCAAGCTCCAACAGGATCAATTCTATCATCATAAGCATCTACAGCAATTTTCGCTTTTTCTCCTGGAATACGCACTACCTTCTTCAAGATAATTGTACCGTCCTGGATTTCAGGAATTTCAAGTTCCAATAATTTTTCCAAAAACCTTGGAGAAGTTCTTGAAACAATAATCTGTGGTTTCGCACCTTTGAAATCAACACTTTCTACAATGGCACGAATACTTTCACCTTTCTTAAAAAAGTCAGAAGGGATCTGATTTTCTTTAGGCATGATAAACTCATTATCATCATCATCCAACAAAATTACATGTTTATGACGAATATGGTGAACTTCTCCCATCACAATCTCCCCGATCTTATCACGGAACTGATCGTAAAGGACTGCATTATTATGCTCCTGAAGTTTTGTTGCTAAAATTTGTTTCAGCGTTAAGATACTTCTTCTTCCCAATTGTTCAATCGGAATCTCCACAGTGAAGTCTTCTCCAACGTCAAAAGTTGGATCTATTTTTTTCGCTTCCGATATTTCAATTTCTAAATCATCGTCTTCAGACATTTCGTCTGCTACAATAGTTTTATTCAAAAATATCTGAAAATCCCCTTTATCAGGATTCACGATAACATCAAAATGATCATCGGAATCAAATCTTTTTCTTAATAATGTTTTCAAAGAATCTTCAATAATTGCCATCAGGTCAATCTTGCTGATGTTTTTGTCTTCTTTGAAATCGCCAAATGCTTCAATCAATGCTAAACCGTCCATTTATATATGTTTTGTTTAAGGTTCGAACTATAGAGGTTTTACCCTTTAATTTAATTTATCATAAAAAAGTCACGTTCTATAAAACGAGAACTTCTATTTTAGAACTTTATTGCAACAAGTGCTTTTTTAATATCGGAATAAGGAATCTCTCTCTCTTCAACTACATCTACTTTCCCTTTCCCAATATCTTTGGGTTTTCGGTATTTTAAAATTAAAGTAATCTTATCCTCTTCAACATTTACCAACTCTCCTTCAATTTCTGAAGAATCATTCATCAATAATTCAAGAGAACGACCAACATTCTTTCGATATTGTCTGGGCGTTTTAAGTGGTTCGCTTAAGCCGGCGCTCATTACTTCTAAAGAGAAATCATGTTCGTCACGATCCATATTAAATTCAATCGCACGACTTGCATCCAAACAATCCTGAAGCGTAACTCCATTATCACCGTCTAGAATTACCCGAACATGATCCGTCACAGAAAACTTAATATCGATCAAAAAAAGATCCTCCCTTTCTGCTAAAAAATCATTTAATAGTTGTTCTATTTGCGTTCTAATTTCCATATTTCTCTAAAATACTCTTACGAAAAAAGGCATTCTTCCGAAGGCCTTTTCATTATAATTTCCGTAAATCCGTTTGCAAATATACATCTTTTAAATAAAATATCAAAATAAATGGCATTTATTGACACAGAAACAATCACCCTGCAAATGATTAATTCTTATATTTGCCAAAATTTCTAAAAAACTCACATTGTGAATATTACTATTGTTGGAACAGGATATGTAGGATTGGTTACCGGGACTACTTTAGCAGAATTAGGCAATACCGTTTATTGCGTAGATATCGATGCTGATAAAGTAGAACGAATGAAAAAGGGAATTGTTCCTATTTATGAGCCCGGTTTAGAAGAAATGTTCCTTCGGAATATTCAGGCACAGCGTTTATTTTTTACGACAAATCTAAAGGAGGCTCTGGATCAAAGTGAAGTCATTTACCTCGCTTTACCAACTCCACCAGGAGAAGATGGCTCTGCTGATCTTTCTTATGTTCTTTCTGTTGCCAACCAAATTGGTGAGATGCTGACCGATTATAAAGTGATCGTAAATAAATCAACCGTTCCTGTGGGCACTGCAGATCGAGTCCGGGAAACAATCGCGTCAAAAACTTCAGTTGGTTTTGACGTCGTTTCTAATCCGGAATTTTTGCGCGAAGGATTTGCTGTGGAAGATTCCATGAACCCCGCGCGTGTTATTGTCGGAAGTGAATCTGAGAAAGCGCAGGAAATTATGGCTAAGATTTATCAGCCCTTTACCAATATTGGAATTCCGATTATTTTCATGGATGAGAAATCATCAGAACTAACCAAGTATGCAGCAAATTCATTTTTAGCGGTCAAAATCACTTTCATGAATGAAATCGCTAATTACTGTGAAAAAGTTGGTGCGGATGTAGATAAAGTTCGTCTAGGAATGGGCTCTGATGACCGAATAGGACATCGTTTTTTATTCCCAGGAATCGGTTACGGCGGAAGTTGTTTCCCGAAAGATGTAAAAGCTTTAATCAGATCCGGCAAGCAAGAAGGGTTTGATTTCCAGATTTTAGAGGCAACCGAAGAAGTTAATCAATCACAGAAAGTAATTTTGGTTTCTGAAATTGAAAACTATTTTAAAGGAGATTTAAAAGGCAAAAAAATCGCACTTTGGGGCTTGGCCTTTAAAGCCAATACCGACGATATTCGAGAAGCGTCTTCTTTAGATAATATTAAATTGCTATTAGAAAAAGGGGCAGAGATTACTGCTTACGATTCTATCGCTGAAGAAAATGTACGCCAAATTTTAGGTGATCAAATTTCTTATGCACAAGATATGTATTCTGCCTTAGAAGATGCAGACTGTCTTTTAATTGCTACAGAATGGAGTGAATTCAAAAATCCTAATTTTGAGTTAATGGCCCAGAAAATGAAAAACAAAGCGATCTTCGACGGTAGAAATATGTTTGCCTTGGAGCAAGTAGAAGAAACTGGTTTCTTTTATAAATCCATCGGTAGAAAAACGATCAAATAAATAGTCTTTGAAATTAAATTTACCTTCCAAAATTATTTTTGCAATGCTGCTGGCTTTCACCATCAACAGTTTTGTCTATTTTGGATTTGCAAATGTTTATTCTTCCACTATTTTAAATTACGCCCATTTTCAAGATCAATTTCAGTCCGGAATTTACCAGTATCGGATATTAAGTGGTTACCTCTTAGGTGCTGTTTATGAATGTTTGTCCACTTTAAATATTGATTACAGTATCTTTAAATTAAAGTTCATCAATCCGCAGGCAGAGCCACAGATGTATTTATCTTTTTATATTTTAAATACGGTGTTCATTATACTGTCAGCGTTCATTTTGGTACTTATAACAGAGTCCAAAAGTTTTATCGCATCCCATTCAGAAAAAACACTTTTTGTTGCTGTCGCTGTATTTATTATAGGCTTGACCCAATTTGTGATTGTTCCTTATGATGTGTCCAGTTATTTCTTCTTACTGCTGTTTTTTTATGTACTGCTTCAATATTTAAAAGACCAGTCATTTTTCAACATAATCATACTTAGTGTGATCCTGCTTTTTTCTACACTGAACAGAGAATCATCTGCCTTATCACTTTCGTTGGCTGCAACATTATTGTACTCGAAATTTGGAATTCAAAAAAAGAGTGTTTCACTTATTGTTATTTTGGTGATGATCTTTATGGCAGTTTATTTCGGATTGAGGGTAATGAGTGAGAATTTCACCACAAATGATGGTAACTTATTCATTCAAAATTTCACACAACCTAAAAATATATTAGGTATTTTATTTTGGATCGTATTCTTCATTTTCACTTTAATCTTGGCGAAAGATCAGAAAGCGATTAAGCATATTCTGCTTTTTCATTTATTGGCAACACCTTATCTGGTAGTGTGCTTTTATACTGGAATTTTGTACGAGATCCGATTGTACGTTCCATTATTCCTAACCTCGTTAATACTTAGCCGAATATCGGTAGCCAATATTGATTAAATTACTTTAATTTTGCAAAAAATCACAAATTTAGATGCTTGAGCCGAAACAACAACAATGGACAGAAACTATTGAATCTAATCATTCCCTTTTTGATCTCAAATTAAAAGAAGTTTGGCGATACAAAGACTTGGTCTACATGTTTGTAAAAAGGGATTTTGTGTCTTCGTTTAAACAGACAATTTTAGGTCCACTTTGGTTCTTCATTAACCCAATTTTTACTACAATCGTTTTTGTATTTGTATTTGGAAACATAGCAAAACTTTCGACAGACAGCATTCCACAGGTTTTATTTTATCTTTCAGGAATTACGCTTTGGAACTATTTCTCTTCGTGCCTAACGGGCACGTCTAATATTTTCACCGCCAATGCTAGTATTTTCGGTAAAGTTTATTTCCCGCGATTGGTCATGCCCATAACGATTGTTATTTCAAACCTGATGAAATTTGGCGTTCAGTTTACGCTTTTCTTAGCAGTCTGGATTTTTTATTTTTCTAAAGGTGAAATCGAGCCTAATATTTGGATTTTGGCTACCCCTTTTTTAATTGTATTAATGGCTATTTTTGCATTAGGAGTTGGGATGATTTTCTCTGCATTAACCACAAAATATCGTGACCTTCAGATGCTTTTAACCTTTGGTGTGAGTTTAATGATGTATGCAACACCCGTTATTTATCCTGTTTCTTCTATTGAAGGTGTATGGAAAGAACTGGCTTACTACAATCCACTCACCGGAATTTTCGAATGCTTTAAATATGGCTGGATGGGCCAGGGAGAATTTACTGTAGAAATGCTGCTCATCAGCACTGGAATTATTCTCATACTTTTGGTCATCGGAACGGTAACCTTCAATAAGGTAGAGAAAAGTTTTATGGATACGGTTTAGAAAAGACAAGTGAAAAGAGACAAGTGAAAACTGCGACGAAAAGCAAATCACAAGTAGTTTAAAAAAAATTATTAAAGAACACAAAATGCTTGCATTAAAGGCAGAAAACATATCAAAACAATATCGTCTCGGACAAGTTGGAACGGGCACTTTATCTCATGACCTTAACCGATTCTGGCATCAAGTTCGTGGCAAAGAAGATCCCTATTTGAAAATTGGGGAGGCCAACGACCGTGCTTCAAAAGGGGAAAGCGAATATGTTTGGTCTTTGCGTGATATTAGTTTTGAAATTGAACAAGGTGATGCTGTCGGGATTATTGGCAGAAATGGCGCAGGAAAATCGACGCTTTTAAAACTATTAAGTAAAGTTACCAAACCAACTACAGGTAAAATCCATACCAACGGACGAATTGCCTCTTTATTAGAAGTCGGAACAGGATTTCATCCAGAAATGACCGGCAGGGAAAACATTTACCTGAATGGAGCTATCCTCGGAATGACGCGGAAAGAAATCAAACGTAAATTTGATGAGATTGTCGATTTCTCTGGTGTTGAAAGATATATTGATACGCCGGTTAAAAGATATTCTTCCGGAATGTATGTTCGTTTGGCATTTGCAGTTGCGGCACATTTAGAATCTGAAATTTTGATTGTGGATGAAGTTCTCGCCGTTGGTGACGCTGAATTTCAGAAAAAATGTTTGGGGAAAATGGGTGATGTAAGTAAAGGGGAAGGGAGAACGGTTTTGTTTGTGAGTCATAATTTGACGGCGGTGAAAACTCTTTGTAATAGTGGTATAGTCTTAAAAAATGGAAATCTAGTTTTTAATGGGGAAATTAATGAAGCACTGATCAATTATAGTGGAGACAGATTAAAAGAAAGCATGGGAGTGCAATTTGATCAAAGTGTAAAAGACTATAATTCTCCACAATTTTCAATGCAAGAAATAAAAATCGTTTCTGCAAACGGTTTAAGTTTAAAAATATTAGAACAAAACACTGAGTTCTTCATTCAAACTAAATGTTTTGTGAAAACAAAAACTGATAGAATTCATTTGTCGTTCGTTTTTAAAAATTCTGAAAATCTAACTATTTTCACTTCGACCAATAATCATGATCCTTTAAAAGTAGGAGAAAACATTGTTAAATTTAAAATTCCCGCAAATTTTTTAAATGTTGATAAATACTCTTTAGATTTATATGTTATTATCAATAAACAGAATAGTCTAGTAATTGAGGAGGATATTCTAACGTTCACTGTTTTACAAAATGGACGTGAAGCTGGTGACTGGATGGGGAAAGAACCTGGTTTTATTACGACACATTTTGAATGGAGTTATGATTAGAAAATTAAAAAATATTGTAATAAGATTACTAAGTACAAATATATTTTTTGACATCTATTTTTTAAGTTTTTTACAAATTAAAATTTTAAACAAACTGCGAGGTGAAAAAAAATCAGTATTTAAAATCAAACATTTTAATCGATTAAATCCTGCAAAAAAAATTTTAGATGGTTATGACTATATTAGTAAAACACAAAACAACATTAATATAAATATACCAAATTTAAATTTATATTTAATTGAAAACGCACTTATAAACTCTCGGTCTTCAGCTATTATTAAAGGTACAAACATATATTACGAAGCAATAAATAATAATGAAAGATTTAATGAAGGATATATTGAACGTCATTCAAAAAAAATAGCATTAGTACGTTTAAATGATATTGAAAAAATAGACGAAGGTTTTTTTCTTGCAGGAAACGGTAGTCACAATTGGTACCATTGGATGATTGAAATATTACCAAAAATGATGTACTACCAATCAGATCAGACCAATTATATTTTAGTAGATGAGAGTTGCAAGTATATTCAGAGTATGGCAGAATCACTACGGGTTTTTACAAAATTGTTGAATTTAAAAATTATCTATCTCAATAAACATAAAACCTATAAAGTAAAAAAACTTTATTTTATTAATGAAGTTAATAAAGTTATATTTAATCAATTCGATTCTAAAAACAATCATTTCCCCCTGTATTATTACAGACAAAATAGTTTAAGAAGCATGGCCTTGAAATTTCAAAATATCTATTTTAATGATAACTTTTATCCCGAAAAAGTTTACCTTGAAAGGAAAGGCTCACATAGAATTGCACAAAATCAAAGAGATTTATTAAATAAAATCACTGATAGAGGTTTTAAAAATATAGACTTAATTACAAAAAGTATAGATGAACAGGTAAATATTTTTTACAAAGCAAAAACATTAATAGGAATAACAGGAGCAGCATGGACAAACATTTTATTTTGCAAAGCAAATTCAAAGGTTATTATCTTTATGCCTAATAACTATAAAGCATTCTCATTTTATAGTGAAATGGCAGAGATGCTTAGTGTAAATTTAAGTTATCTTTACTATGAAAATGGCGATAACGAACATTCTAAGAGTAATTTTACTATTGACTTACAACAGCTAGATAATTTTTTAACAACTGAAAATGACTAAAAACCCAAAGTTCCTTTCATTCAATAAAATAGGAAGCCCAAATCTAGGCTACATTTCTGTGGCAGAAAATCACGAAAATATTCCTTTTGATATAAAAAGAGTTTATTGGACTTATTATACTCCACAAGATGTAACAAGAGGTGGACATGCACATTTAGAATTGGAACAAGTTATTGTTGCAGTTTCCGGAACTATTATATTTAATATTGAAGATTTAGAAGGAAACAAAAAAGAATTTATTTTGGATAGTCCGGAAAAAGGCCTCTACATTCCAAAATTGATTTGGCGAGATATTAAATTTTCGCATAGCGCAGTTCTTCTTTGTTTAGCTTCTGAAAAATATATGGAATCGGATTATATCCGTGATTACGCAACTTTCTTAAAACATAAGACAAATGAAATTTAATAATAGAAATGTTTTTATAAGCCCGAAAGCCACAATTGGAAAGAATGTAAGAATCGGCGACAACAGTGTCATTTATGACAATGTCGTTCTGGAGGACAATGTAACAATTTGTAATGATTGCGTAATTGGAGAACCATTAAGTAATTATTACACCGATGATTCGTATGAAAACCCTCCAACTTTCATTGGAAAAAACGCTATGATTAGAAGTCATACAATCATTTATGCCAACAGTACTTTCGGTGAAGGATTTTCAACTGGCCACCGCGTTACTATTAGAGAGAATTCTACGTTTGGTAAGTTTTGTAGAATCGGTACGGTAAGCGATATTCAAGGTTTTGTTGAATTTGGAGATTATTGCTGGTTACACAGCAACGTACATATTGGTCAACAATCTAAAATAGGAAACTACGTTTTTATTTATCCTTATGTAGTTTTTACGAACGATCCACATCCACCATCAATGATTTGTAAAGGACCAACAATTGGAGATTTTTCCCAAGTCGCAGTAGGCACCGTTATCTTACCAAGTGTAAACATTGGAAAACATTGTTTAATTGGTGCGCAATCTTTAGTAGGCAAAGATGCTGAAGACTATCAATTAGTTGCGGGTAACCCTGCGAAATTAATTAAGGATGTTCGTGAATTAAAATCAAAAGAAACAGGAAACTCTCATTATCCTTGGCCTTATCACTTTGAACGTGGAATGCCTTGGGAAAATATTGGATTTGATAAATGGAAAATAGAAAACGGATACGAAAATGATTAAATTCCTCGACCTTCAAAAACTCAATCTTCAATATCAAAAAGAAATTGAAGCTAAACTTTTAGAAACCTTCCGTAGCGGTTGGTATCTTTTGGGAAATGAAGTAAAACACTTTGAAAGGAACCTTGGGAGTTATATTGGATCTCAAAATGCAATCGGTGTTGCCAACGGTTTGGATGCATTGCGTTTAATTTTCAAAGCGTACCTCGAACTTGGACAGTTGAAGGTTGGTGATGAAGTAATCGTTCCCGCAAATACTTATATCGCCTCTCTTTTGGCGATTACCGATAATCGTTTGAAACCCGTTTTTGCAGAGCCAAATATTGATAATTACAATTTAGATATTTCTAAAATTGAAGCTTTAATTACGCCGAAAACAAAAGCAATCATGGTTGTTCATCTTTATGGACAAGTTTGCTGGTCCAAGGAATTAGAAGCTCTGGCAAAAAAACACGAATTAAAAATCGTTGAAGACAACGCACAAGCAATTGGTGCAGAATGGAATGGGATAAAAACAGGAAATCTTGGCGATGCTGCAGGTTTCAGTTTTTATCCTGGTAAAAATTTAGGTGCTTTAGGCGATGCAGGTGCAGTCACTTGTAAAGATTCACTTTTGGCGCAGACAATCAGAAGTTTAGCCAATTACGGTTCGGAAGAAAAATACATTAATAAATACCAAGGATTAAATAGTCGCTTAGATGAAATTCAGGCTGGCGTGCTCGATGTGAAGTTGAAATACATTGACGCAGATAATGATAAGCGAAGAAAAATTGCAGAACAATATTGCGCAGAAATTACCAATCCAAAAATTACGCTTCCCGAATTACCATTTAACTCTGCTGAACATGTTTGGCACCTTTTCGTTATCAGAACAAACAAAAGGGAAAAGCTACAAAAATATCTTTTGGAAAACGGAATTCAAACTTTAATTCACTATCCCATTCCGCCTCACAAACAGAGGGCTTATAAATATTACAATCATTTAAGTTTTCCTATTACGGAGAAGATCCATACAGGAGTTTTAAGTTTGCCAATTAGTCCGGTGATGCAAGATGAGGAGGTGCAGAAAGTAATTGAAGCAATCAATAATTATTGATATGAACCAACCATTGGTAAGCGTTGTAGTTATTTCGTACAACCATGAGATTTACATTAAAGAAATGTTGGATAGTTTGAAAAATCAGACGTATTCTAACTGGGAACTGATCGTAGCAGATGATGCTTCCAAAGACAGCTCTGTAGAAGTATTCAAAACTTGGCTACATGAAAATGGTTTTAATGCAAAAGAAATTTACCATGAAGTAAATACGGGATTAGCTACAGTTTTGAATCAGGCCCTAAGCCTATGCCAAGGAAAGTACGTGAAATTAATAGCTGCTGATGACTTTCTACATCCATCCTATTTAGAAGAATGTATCCAAACCATGCAAAGGGAAAAAACAAAGATTGTTTTTACTCAGGCATTTTCGGTAGATAATAAATCTAATGTACTATCAGAGAATTTTTTTTCCATTCCAGAAAATCCGACAAAAGATATTAAAACAAAATTGGCTTGTGGAAACTATATTTCTGGTGCGACATTGTGTTACGATATGGATATTATAAAAATAATCGGCAATTATAAAATAGATCTCCTACTAGAAGATTATGATTTTATCCTACGCGCAGTTAATAATAACTGCGAAATTTCGTTCATCAATAAAAATCTAGTTTTTTACCGACAACATGATTCGAACATCTCAAAAACAAAGTTACTCGCGTTGGAAGTAGAGACAGAATTATTAAAATATACCTATTTCAACGATCGTGAGTTTGCGAATGTGATTAATAAATCAACATCATTAAAAACAAAGCGATATGGTCGAGATTTTGTAAAATTAATTTTTATGAAATATTTAAACTATCAATTTAAATCGAAAAAAGTAATATTAAAAATGATTATAAATTATTTCTAAATGCTTTCCATCATTATATCATCTTATCGTCCCGATTATTATTTCGCACTTGAAAAAAACATTGCAGCGACCTGCGGGATTGTTTATGAAATAATAAAAGTGGAAAATCCCGGAATAATGGGAATCTGTGCCGCTTACAACATCGGTGCAGAAAAAGCACAATATGAGAATTTGCTTTTTTTACATGAAGACATAGAATTTGTAACGGAAAATTGGGGTCGAATTTTGATTGATCATTTAAACCAAAAAAATACGGGAATTATAGGAGTTGCGGGTTCGTCCTACGTTCCGGTTGCTCCAAGCAGCTGGACCGTCACGAAAAAATATAATTACTTTCATATTCTTCAGGGCAACAAATTGAATAAGGAAGCATTCTTAATTCAGAATACTCCACAGAAAAGAAATAAAGTTTTTGCGGTAGATGGTGTATTTCTAGCAGTAAAAAAAGTTGTTTATGCTCAATTTATTTTTGATGAAAAAAACTTAACTGGTTTTCATGGCTATGATTTGGATTTCAGTTTACGAGTTTCCAAAAGATATCAAAATTACGTGATCAATGATATTTTACTTCAACATTTCTCTGAGGGAAATTTAGATAAAATTTGGTTTGATAATACGACCAAAGTTCGACAAAAACTTGGATCAAGTTTCCACAAAAAGAAAGATAGTGAAGTAGAAAAAGAAGTTTTTGTTGGATTTCTTCACAGATATTTCGAGTGGAACGCGGTGAATTTAAAAAATATTATTTTCACATTACAGTATTATCCAATAAAGTATATGGATTATAAAAAAAATCTATCTCTTTTGAAAAATTATTATAATTATATCAGATTTTCTGCCGACCTCAATAAAAAACAGAAATTCACTAGACAAAAAAAATGATTTCAAAAAAAATCTACCTCATCATCGTCACCTATAATGCCATGAAATGGGCAGAAAGATGCTTTTCCAGTTTGAGAAGGTCGTCTTTTCCTGTAGAAGTAATCGTGGTGGATAATGGTTCTACAGATGGGACACAGGAGCTTATTAAAACTCAATTTCCAGAAGTTCAATTGATTCAATCAGCGGAAAATCTGGGGTTTGGTAAAGCAAATAATTTGGGAATTGAAATAGCGTATAAAAATGGCGCAGATTTTTTTTATTTGATGAATCAAGATGCATGGATCTATGAAAATTCTATCCAAAACCTATTGGATGTTTACCAAAATTATCCTAAAAAAGCAGAGATCGGTATTTTAAGCCCGATGCATTTGGATGGTTCAGAAAAAAAACTGGATATTTTTCTGGATAAATATATTTCGCAGAATTTTGAATCTAGAATTATTTCCGATTTTTACTTGAATTCGATAAAACCTTTCTATGAAATTAGTTTCATCAACGCTGCGCATTGGTTTATTCCTAAAGAAACGATAGAAAAAGTAGGTGGTTTCAATCCCTATTTCTTTCACTATGGCGAAGACAATGAATACGTAAATCGCCTTACTTTTCATGGGAGAAAAATAATACTCTGTCCCAAAAGTAAAGTTGTGCATGATGGGAAACAAGAATTAGGGAAAGTGGATTATAAAAAATTTCAAAATCTAAAAATAGAAACTAAAATCATTAATCCTTCGTACCAAAATAGTTTAGAAAATGAATTAAAAGAACTATATTTAAGTCGCTTAAAATACCTAGTCGCAGGTCAATTTTCAACCGCTAAAGCGATCAGCACAAAATACAACAAAATAAAAGCAGAAAGTGCAAAATTAAGAGAGATAAGAAAAAAAACCACCATGTCTGGTCCCACGTTTTTAGAACTATAAAATTTCATAATGGCTTCAGTTTATGTTATTATCGTCACCTTCAACGCTATAAATTGGGTCGAACAATGCTTTTCAAGCTTACGAAGTTCTTCACATCCGGTGCGGATCATTGTAGTAGATAATGGTTCAAATGATGGAACGCAGGAATATATTAAAAAAAATTTCCCAGAAGCAGAATTCGTCCAAGCTCCTGAAAATTTAGGTTTCGGGAAAGCCAACAATTTGGGAATTGAAATAGCTTATAAAAAAGGTGCAGATTTTTTTTATCTAATGAATCAAGATGCCTGGCTTTTCGAAAATTCATTGGAAAAATTATTAGAAATTTATAAGAATCATCCACAAAAAGAAGAAATAGGAGTTTTAAGTCCAATGCATTTAGATGGAAGTGAACAAAAATTAGATGTTCACTTTGAAAGATATTTAGCAAGATATACGGAATTCAACAGATTTCTATCTGATGTTTTCACCAATTCTCAAAAAGCATTTTACGAAATAAATTTCATCAATGCTGCACATTGGTTGTTGCCAAAATCTACTATTGAAAAAATTGGTGGTTTCAATCCGTACTTTTTTCAAGGCGCAGAAGATTACGATTATGTAAACCGTGTAAAATATTTTGGCAAAAAAATTCTAATCTGCGCTGAAAGTAAAGTAGTGCATGATACGGTGCAATCTTTTCACAAAGAAGAGCCCAAAAACAAAGAAGAATTATTAGTGCAAACTCGACTCTCAATGAGAATGCAACGAGAAACCAGATATTTGGATCCTCACTTTAACTTCAATGTAAAAAGAGAAAAAATAGAATTCTATTCTAATATTTTAAAATTAAGTTTAAAAGGAAAATTTGATGAAGCGAAGTTTTATAAACAACAATACAAATACTTTGCATCAAAATTTGAAGAAATAGCAAAAGCCCGGGAAATTTCAAAATCTGGAAACCATTCCTATTTAAATATTTAAATTGATGGAAAAATTACCAATAAGTATTTGTATTCTCTCTTGGAATAATGTAAAAACATTAGAGAACACTTTGAAATCTTACCAAAAATTCGGGCTCCTGGAAATGTCAGAAGACATCGTGGTTTTATTTCAAGAAGCGAGTGAAAAAGATGTAAAATTGGCAGAAACATACCAATTGAAAACCATCATTTTAAAGGAAAATATTGGCATTGGAAAAGCCATAAAAATACTCGCAGAAAATGCAAAATTTGAAAACATTCTATTTCTGGAAAACGATTGGCAATTGATCGAAAATGAAAACACAACATTTCATCAACTAAAAATTGGTTTGGATTTTTTAAATAAAAAATACGATGTTGTACGCTACAGAAGCCGCAAAAAACCGGGGTATCCACTCCACTCCTTAAAACACAAGGGAAATGAATTGGATTATTTTGATGATTGGCACAATTGCACTTCGCCACATCTTCTGGAGTCTTTACATTGGTTGGACCCTGCCAAAGAATTTCCAGATAAAATACAAAAAGATGGCAATTTTTTCGTCACCACTTCTCGGTGGGCAAACTGGACGAATAATCCATTTCTGGTAAAAAAAAGCTTTTTGTTGGATAAGATCCTTTCTTTTGCGGGAGAATCTGTTTATTTTGAAAGAAATATTGCAGAATGGTGGACGAAACAAAATTTCAAAATTGCGCAAGGAGAAGGTCTATTTATGCATAATGATTTGGCGAAATATCCAAAAAAAAATTTATTTACCAAGATTATAAAACGTATTAAAAATTTAAAGTAACCCTTTGAAAATGCCTTTGCGCTCGAAAAATATGCAGAATATCATTAAAAGATTTTTGCGCTCGTTGCGTTAAAAATTACCGTATTGTATGAAAATATTATTTCACGAAAACGAACTCAACTATCGCGGAACTTCCATCGCGCTATACGATTATGCAGATTTCAATGAAAGATATTTGGGCAATGAATCTTTGATTATCTACGACAAAACGCTTCCCACAAACCATATTTCTGGAATAGAAAAATTTAAAAAAAGATTTCAAGTTATTGATTATTCGGACTTTAAAGAAGTGGATTCCATCATCAAAAAAAATGATATCGATTTATTTTACGCCATCAAAAACGGCGACATTGATGGTATAGAAACCAAAGAATGCAAATCGGTGGTTCATTCTGTTTTCAAACATTTTGAACCTCATGGAGATGTGTATGCCTACGTTTCGGAATGGTTAAGCGAAGAAATGACCGCTGGAAAATCACCTTTTGTGCCACACATGGTCAATTTTGAAAAAAAAATCTCGGAAGATTTGAAAGCAGAACTAAATATTCCAAGGTCCGCAAAAGTATTTGGATATTTCGGAGGTGCACAAAGTTTCAACATTCAATTTGCACAAAAAACGGTAGAAAAGATTGCATCAAAATATAAGGATATTTATTTTTTGTATATGGCTGTAGATTCTTTTATACAAACAAAATGGTGGAATAGATCTTTGCCAAATGTAATATTTCTACCTCCGACTTCTGATATTGTGATGAAACAGAAATTCATCAATACGTGTGATGCATTGCTGCATGCAAGAGAACGCGGCGAAACTTTTGGAATTACGGTGGCAGAATTTGCGATAATGGGAAAACCAATCCTTACTTTTGCAAATTCGCCAGAAAAAGCACATATCATGGAATTGAAAGACAAAGCATACTATTACCGAGACAGCAAGGATTTGAAAGACCTTCTTCTCGATTCAGATTTGAGTTTGAATGCTATAGAAAATTACCAGAAATTTCTACCAATTACTGTGATGGACAAGTTTAAAAAAGTATTTTTAGATTAATTTTTTATCAATAAACCATGTGCGGAATAGCCGGAATCATAACTCCAAACTCTAAAAATTACGCTGAAGAAATTCAGAATATGACCGATGCAATCGCACATCGCGGTCCAGATTCTACACATCATGTATTTTTAGAAAACGCTGCTCTAGGTCACCGGAGATTGTCTATTGTAGATCTTACAGAAACAGGGAAACAACCTATGTTTTCAAATACCGGCAAAGAATGCATCGTACTCAATGGTGAAATATACGGGTATCAAGGTTTAAAGAAAAAATATGCTGATTACGAATACCGCGGAACTTCTGATACAGAAGTTATTCTTGCGATGTATGAAGCAAAAGGAAAGTCATTACTAGATGAGCTTCCCGGAATGTTCGCTTTTGCCATTTGGGACGAAGAAAAACAGGAGTTATTTTGTGCAAGAGACCGATTTGGAGAAAAACCTTTTTACTACGCTCGTGGAAAGAATGGTGAATTTATTTTTGCTTCTGAAATTAAAGCGATTCTGGCTTCTGGATTGATAAAGCCAATCGTGAATCAAGCAGCTATCTCTCATTTTTTACAATATGGTTATGTGAATGCTCAACAAACCATTTATTCTAATATTTTAACGCTTCCTCCCGCTCATTTTTTGGTTTTTGCCAATGATGAAATTCAGCAAAAAAGATATTATAATCTTCCAAAAAATGATTTGAAAATTAATCTTTCTGAAGCCAAAGAAGAATTTTCTCATTTGTTAAAAAACGCGGTTCAAAAACAGTTGATCGCTGATGTAGAAGTGGGTAGTTTTCTGAGTGGCGGCTTAGATTCCTCCACCATTGTTGCAATGGTTAATAAATTCAAATCAAAACAAACGACCATCATTTTCGGATATTCTGGAGAAAAAAGCGAACTGAAATTTGCAGAAGAAATTGCCCGAAAATACAAAACCAATCATATCGAAATTCACGAAAACCGTGGAGATATTGCTGAAGATCTAAAAAAAATATCGCCTTTTTTTGATGAACCATTTGCAGATATGAGCTATACGCCTCAGTTTAAAATTTGCCAGGCTGCTGCAAGACATCTAAAGGTGGTGCTTTCTGGCGATGTGGGTGATGAACTTTTTGGTGGTTATCACTTTTATACGGTGGAACAAGAAATGAAAGATCATTTTTCTTACAATAATGCTTTATTGAAATTTGGCCTGAAACAATTTGGAAAATTTCGGGAAACTTCTTACATCACAAAACAAAATTCGATGTATAAAAATATTCTGGATTTTCATCAAAATAATGTTCGGAATTATTTTTCCAAAACGGAAAGAAATGCTTTGGGAATAAAGACAGATTTTCAGCAGGAATACAGTTTTAACATTAACTCAAATTCTATCAACGACATAATGCGGGTGGATCTGGAAAAATATGTGCCAGGAAATATGCTCATGAAATCTGATCGAATGGCGATGGCAAATTCTCTTGAAGTAAGAACGCCGTTTTTGGATAAAGACTTTGCAGAATTTTGCATTCAACTTCCAGACAATTTAAAATTAAATTCTAACAGAGATAAAATAATTCTGCGGGAAACGATGCAAAATTATTGGACAGAAAACATCAGAAATCGTGGTAAACAAGGATTTGGGTCTTCCGTAGAAAGCTGGTTTGAAGAAGAAAGTCTAATAAAATTATCAGATGAATTACTGAAAAATTCTTCCCACAAAGTTTTTAATTATATCGATTTCAAAACCACCCAAAAACATTTGAATAAAGACAAAAAACATTGGAATTTGTTGCAGTTGGCGATTTGGGCAGAAAATTACAAGGATTTTATTTAAAAAAAATGCTGAAAATAACGGTCATCATTCCGGTTTACAATGCTTCTGCTTTTTTAAAGAAAGCTGTAGAATCTGCCTTGCAGTTTGAGGAAGTAAATGAAATTCTACTGATTGAAGATTGCTCGACGGATGATTCTTTGCAAATCAGTAAGAAATTGGCAGCAGAAAATTCCAAAGTTCAACTTTTTCAACATTCTGACAAAGGAAATCATGGTGCAGGAGCAAGCCGAAATTTAGGACTGGAAAAAGCATCGCAGGATTTCATTGCTTTTTTAGATGCCGATGATTACTATCTTCCAAACCGTTTCAACGCAGAAAGAAAACTCTTTAAAAATGAAAAAATTGAAGGTGTTTTCGGAGCAATCGGAACAGATTTTCTTTCAGAAAAAGGAAAAAAAGAATTTGAAGAAAAATTTAAAAATACAACTTTAACAACTGTTAATTATCCAGCCGAAGGAAAAGAAGTCTTTGACGGATTGCTTGGTCTAACTCCAAAAGTTTTTGGTACTTTTTTTCATTTGAATGCGTTGACGATCCGCAGATCGGCAATCTTAAAAAATAAACTTCGATTTAATGAAAATTTACGCGTACATCAAGATTCTGATTTTATTATAAAACTTTCTTACCAATCCTATTTGAGAAGCGGAACAATTGACAAAGCCGTTGCTATTCGGGGAGTTCATGATAATAATCGCATAACCAAAATTGTGCGCTATTCTGAAAAATATAATCAACGGCAGCTTCTGCTGTGGAGATCTATCTACGAATGGGCAGATTTAAACAATCTTGACCGACCTGCAAAAAACAGGATCTTCCTTATTTACAGGTCGTTTGATCTGGCGGTAAAAAAAGGAATTGATAAATATTTTAATATTTTATGCACCGTGATCAAAGATCCAAAAATTCTCCAAAGCAGGTATCGATTTACCTTTCTTAACCGATAAATCATGAAAATATCCGTCATTACACCGGTTTATAATGCCGAAAAATATGTAACTCAAGCTGTAGAATCGGCTTTACAATTTCCAGAAGTTTGGGAAATTATTTTGGTAGAAGACCGATCTCCCGACAATGCTTTGGAGGTTTGCAAGAATTTGGCAGAAAAATACGATCGTGTGAAACTTTTTCAACATCCCGATCAAAAAAATCATGGAGCCGGAGCTTCCAGAAATTTGGGAATGAAGAACGCAACCGGGGATTTTATTGCATTTTTAGATGCTGATGACTATTACTTACCCAATCGATTTGACTCCGAAAGAAAGCTTTTTAAAAACCCTGAAGTAGAGGGAGTTTATGGCGCCATCGGCGTTCATTATTACAGTGACAAAGCGAAAGAACAGTATTATAAAATTTTCGGAGATCGATTGACCACCGTTTATAAAAATCACGATCCAAGAGATGTTTTTCGTGGTCTTTTGGGAATGAATGGAAGCTTTGGTCTGTTCAGTATTGATGGTTTGACGGTGAGAAAATCTGCATTGGATCGCATGAAACCTTGGATGAAAACGCATCTTCGCTTACATCAGGATTCAGAATTTTTGTACCGACTTTCGTACGAAGTCAATTTATATCCAGGAATTTTAGATAAAGCAGTGGCGAATCGCGGGGTTCATCAAAATAATAGAATTACACAAGTTGATTCTAAAATAATAAAACCAGCAACCACCAGAGTTTTGCTCTGGAAAGAAATGGATAATTGGGCAAAAGATCACCCAGAAATTCCAGCAGATATTAAACTTCATATCCACAGAATGCACCGAAGTTTTACAATAGCAAACGCACCTTTTCTACAAAAATGGGGAATGATTTTAAAATACTTGACGATAGATTTCAAAAGTATTCGATCTGGTTTGTATAATATTAATTTTCGTGAAGATTTATTTTAATTTGATAGAATCTGCGATCTGTTTGGTGAAAACCTTTCCCGATTCTTTGTACATGTGATTTCCGTCGGTATATTGAAATTTCTCTGAATCCGAATTGAAATTTAAATAAGGTATTTTACTCTTCTTTGATAGGTCTAATAATACGTTATCAAATTGGGGATAATAGTCTTTTTCTAAATTTTTAATATTCTTTCCGGAAGGAATACGTACTATATAAACCTTACCATAATTCTTTAAAAAATAGATGGTTTTTTCTAAAGATTCAAGTCTATATTTAGATAAATGTTGTACAGCAACAATTTTCTTATAATCTGCATACTTGTCTTTTTCTCTTTCTGCCACTTCTTGTGGTTTCATAGAAACAGTTACTTCCATCCAGCCATTTTGATGTAAATAAGCATTTGATTTTCCATTGCTTTCTCGATCTCGAAAAATATGATACCATGTCCTGTGAAAATTTCTCGCCAAATATTCATAATTAGGTTTAGAATCATAAGAAGATAGTTTGCGCAATGGAGAGTTGTATTCGGGCAAATCTGAAAATTTATCAGTTCCTTTTGGAATAGAGAGGTTCCACGGATCAACTCCAAGAATGAATATTCCATCTTTTGTTTTAGGATCTAATTTTTTTTTGATGGCACCCAAATAGATTTCACCATAAGGAGAATCTACCACTGTTAAAGCAAAATTATCAAATTTTCGATCAGGCAAATTCTTTCCTAAAATATTTGGATTAATCCCCTGTGCTGCGCGTGAACTTCCCAAGATCATATTATCTGGTTTTGGCGAAGTAAAATGTTGATAATAATTATCTGTGTTTCCGTCTGCAAAACTACCCAATATTAAAAACCACGCTAATACAGGAATTAAAAATAGAAATACTTTAATTAAAAATCTCTTCATCTCAGACACATCTTTACTTTAATTTATTTACACAGAACTTCACCACCATTTAAAACTGGAAATAGATAAATTCATTATTTCCAAAATTTGCATATCTCAAAATTAAAAACATAACGCAGAGATAGAGTGATCTTCTGATCCAAACATTAAATCGCTCAATTTCTAAACCGTGCTCTTGCGTTCTGTTCATCCATTCAAACAAAAGCAAGATGCCTATAAACCCTATTTCTTTCGTGGGGAATTTTGGTGGAATTGAAAGTAAATTCCAGGTAAAGATACTTTCTATATATGAGAAAGCTTGTGACAGATTTTCTGCACGAAAAAAGATCCAGGCAAAACAAACTAAACCAAAAGTGAGTAAAATACTGAAAAACTCTCTAAAATTAGGTATTAACTTGCCTAAAGCTACTGCATCTAAATTACTTCTGTTGGTTTCTCGAAGCAAGAGTGGTAGGAAAAAGAGGGCATTCAAAGTTCCCCAAAAAATAAACGTCCAGTTTGCACCATGCCAAAATCCACTGACGATAAAAATGATGAAAGTGTTTCTGATCTTCATCCATAATCCACCTTTGCTTCCTCCCAATGGTATGTAAAGATAGTCTCTGAACCAAGTGGAAAGTGAAATGTGCCATCTTCGCCAAAATTCCGCAATATCCCGAGAAAAATAAGGATAGTTGAAATTCTTCATCAGATCAAATCCAAATAATCTGGAGGTACCAATTGCGATATCTGAATATCCGGAAAAATCTCCATATATCTGAAATGCAAATAATACCGCACCTAACACCAACGTACTACCGCTTTCATTTTGATAGTTTGCAAAGATCTCATTTACAATGGGTGAACAATTATCTGCAACAACCATTTTTTTGAAAAGTCCCCACAAAATTTGGCGAATTCCGTCTGAAGCTAGTTGGTAATTAAAGTGTCTTTTTTTGTAGAATTGTGGAAGGAGATGCGTTGCCCTTTCAATAGGTCCTGCTACCAGTTGTGGAAAAAAACTTACAAAAGCTGCAAATGCCACGAAATCTTTTGTAGGTTCTAATTTGTTTTTATAAACATCTATGGTATAACTTAAAGTTTGAAAAGTGTAAAAACTAATTCCAACTGGTAGAATAATACTTAAACTTCCTGCGCTAAAACGATAGCCAAAAACAGAAAAAACTTCAATAAAATTATCGAGAAAAAAATTATAGTATTTAAATATTCCTAGAAAACCCAAATTGGTGATGATGCTGATCCACAGTAAGATCTTCCTATGATTCGGCTTTTCATACTTTCCTAATGCAACTCCTAAGGAATAATCTAAAACTGTACTGAATAAAATTAATCCTAAAAATCGCCAATCCCATAAACCGTAAAAATAATAACTTGCAACAACGATCAGTACATTTTGGAACTTCAAATTCTTGTTCGTCACAAACCAATAGAGACCAAATACAATTGGTAGAAAAATTGCGAAATCAAGAGAGTTAAAAAGCATTATGTAAAACTTATTTCACAAAAATCCCAATATACTTCCCTTCAAATTCAACCACCGCAGTATTAAGGGAATTCTTTTCGCAGAAATCCTGGTAGGCAGAATTGTCTCCTATATCATCACTTATGAAAACACCTCCTTTTCTCAAATGACTATAAAGTTCATTGTAAGCCCAGGTTCTTCCCTCATAACTTTTATCAGAATCATAATGAACGACATCAAAAGTGGTATTTTTGGAGAAAATTTTCGGTAAAGATTCTTTGTCCGCATGGCGAAAAAGTTTCCAGTGCGGTTTTAATTCTTCCGGGACGATACAACCAACGTATTGATCACCATTTTGTCCTAAATAAGGCATATCTGAACTGTATAAAGTTCCATTTCTTTTCTCTAAAGATAGCAATGCTGCGAAAGACGACCACCCATAAGCCACTCCTGTTTCTACTACGCTTTTGGCTTGTGTGAATTCACAGGCATGGTAGATTAATTCTAGTGCTCCGGCACCACCCATTTTAATTGGGCATTCTAATTCTTTTTTTACAGCTAGAGATAATTCTGCAGGGAATAATGCTTGAAATCTCTGTGCAGGAATTCCAAAGAGCGTTTGTATGGCCTCTGTTTGTGAAATTGCATTGGACTTTGCCCATTTTTGGGTTTCTTCTTTTCCGCGAAAAGCACTTTTCCTATTAAAAATATTTTTAATAATTTTTCGTCCCAATTCAGGGTAAAGATCCGGACGCTTTGCATAGCCGAAGAAGGTTTTCACAACTCTTTTTAGTTCGCTCACAGTGTTTTAATTATTTTGTAAAAATAGTCAAAATTCCCGTAATGTTAAAAAACGCTGTATATTTGTTTATCATCCATGAAATACAAAAATTTACCAATTTGATGAAGTTTTCAATTCTTATTGCACACTATAATAATGCACGCTTTTTTAAACAATGTTTTGATTCTTTAGTTTCGCAAACCTATACCAATTGGGAAGCAATTATTTTAGATGATGGCTCAAAAGAAGCGGAGAAAAACTTAATTAAAACAATAATTAAAGGTGATCACCGCTTTAATTTTTTTGAAAACCACAACAATCAAGGGGTTGGATTTACAAAAAATAAATTAATTGAATGTGCCACTGGTGAAATTTTAGGATATGTTGATCCCGATGATGCCATACTTCCTACTGCCATTGAAAGGAGTATTTCTGTTTTCAAAAAAGATAAAAAAGCCGTCCTTACCTATTCTCGTTTTATGGCTTGTGACAGAGATTTAAAACCAATTGCAGTTTTTAAAGGAGCAAAACAAGTAGAAAATCATAATCCATATTTCTTTAATTGTCCTATTCAGATTAATCACTTTGTTTGTTTTAGAAAAGAAACTTATGAAGCAACAGAAAAAATGAATCCAGAACTTAAAATTTCAGAAGATCAGGATTTATATTTAAAATTATATGAAAAAGGAAAAGTAGTTTTCATTAACGAAACTAATTACCTTTACAGAGCTCATAGTGGCGGAATTTCACAAAACGATCACAAAACAGCATCTTATGATTATTGGGGAAAAGTAATTTGGGATGCCATGCGAAGACGTAGATTAAAGTCAGTTGGAGGAAGAGAAATCCCATTGAATTATAAAAATTCTGCGGAAATTTTCGAGATGTTACGACTTCAAAATTCGATTTCTAATAAAATAAAAAGGAGACTAAATCTTTTTTACGAATCTTTTTTATCTAATTTCCTTTACAAAATCTTGAAGAATTAATTATATCCGGAAAATACAAATTGAAAAAAGGTAGTATCTTTGTACACATACCTAAACAAAGTTTTTTCTGATGAAATTCTCTATTCTTATTGCCAACTACAATAACGGAAGATACTTTGCAAACTGTTATAATTCTATTCTTGCACAAACTCATGAAAATTGGGAAGTAATTATCATTGATGACGGATCAACTGATGATTCAGTATCAATTATAGAAAACCTCATTAGAGATGATGATCGCTTTTTATTTATGCTAAATGATTCTAATAAAGGCTGTGGATATACAAAAAGACGCACCTTAGAATTGGCTTCTGGTGAAATTTGTGGATTTTTGGATCCGGATGATGCAATTACTGCGAATGCGCTAGAACTATCGATCGCTCAATATAAAAATAATAAAATAATCGCAACCTATTCCAAAATCACATTTTGCGATGAAAATCTTGAACCTGTACAAGATTTTAAAAAAATCAAGAAAATATATAATTCTACATATTTTTTTAACTGTCCGACTCAGCTGAATGCTTTCTTTACATTTTTAAAAGAAGCGTATAGTAAAACAGAAGGTATAAATCCAAATTTACAATCAGCGGTAGATCAAGATTTATATTTGAAAATTTTGGAACATGGAAATGTCGTTTACATAAAAGAAAATTTATACCTATACCGACGACATAATGCTGGAATTTCGCAGGATTTATCGAAAAACAAAGCCAAAGAAAATTTTGCTAAAGTAATCTTTGAGACATTTAAAAGACGAAATATCAAAAAGATCAACGGTGTAAAAATTCCTGAGAATTACCCTGGATCAAAGGAAGTGTTCTCACTTTTGAATTATCAAAACTCAATCATCTACCGACTAAAGTTAAAGGTGATGATTTTACTACAACATTTACAAAAATTATAATATTACGATAGTTTAAATGGGAAATAATTTAGATATTATAAAACCTGTATTGCAAGTAGAATTTAATAATGTCATTATTAATAATTTTAATAAGTAATGTCGAAAGATAATTCACTAAAACAATTTATCCCCGCGCTCACTGGTTATCGCGCAATCGCTGCTTGGATGATTTTTGTGCTCCACTTTTTTCCGTCTAATAATCCTTTGGCACCAGAGTATTTGAAATCTTTCGTTAAAGAATTGCATATTGGAGTAGATATGTTTTTCGTGTTGAGTGGATTTTTAATTACATTCCGGTATTTTGATCAACATCCTATCAATTTTAAAAAATATATGGTGAATCGATTTGCGAGAATTTACCCGATGTATTTTATGGTTACCCTTGGCGTATTTGCTGTATTTCTTTTACAAAATGGAAATTGGAATTCAGAAAAAACGATAGAAGCAATCCTGAGTTTTACAATGACAAAAGCACTTTTTCAAAAGTATTTTTTCAGCGCAGGAATTTCTCAAGGCTGGACGTTAACGTTAGAAGAACTCTTCTACATAACAGCACCTTTCTATTTTATTTTGCTGCGGAAAAAATCATACTGGTTTTTTGTTTTGCCAGTACTTATTTTTCTTTTCGGTCTTGTACTTAAAGTGGTTTCGCAAACACCAGAAAACACTTGGGGATTTATGCAGAAAAATATTTCCTACTACATTTTTGAATTTTTTATAGGGATCGGTTTAGCTTTAATGGTGAATAATAAATTAAAGCTAAAATTAAAAGGGACGACTTACTTTGGAATATCGTTTATCATTTTGTTTCTATTGACACTTCCCACCAATTATACAGAATCTGACTGGATGAAAGCTGCGATGGCTATTTTGCTTTGTAGCTTTGGTATAGCGCCGTTAATATGGGGTTTGATTTTCGAAGACACTTTCATAAAACGTTTCCTATCCTCAAAACTTATGGTTCTATTGGGGAAAAGTTCCTATATATTTTATTTAATTCACAAAGGTTTTATACCCATGCTGATTTATGATTATATCGCGGAAAATGTTTTACTCATTTTTGTTTTACTTAATATTTTATCCATCATCATGTTTAAATATTTAGAAGAACCATTAAATTT
Organism: Chryseobacterium sp. SNU WT5; assembly: GCF_007362475.1. NCBI lineage: Bacteria > Pseudomonadati > Bacteroidota > Flavobacteriia > Flavobacteriales > Weeksellaceae > Chryseobacterium > Chryseobacterium sp. SNU WT5. Next base: position 1,696,176 of record NZ_CP041687.1, on the reverse strand, counting down.
ATGGATTCGTAAAAAGTTTGCAAAATAAAATTTAAGGTTAATGCCAAACTCTAGAAAAATCAAAATTTTATTCCGCCACCGTTCCATGGAAATGGGTGGCGTAGAAAAAGTGATGCTGAGCTTACTCAATAATTTGGATCAAGAAAAATTTGAGTTGACCGTTCTTTTAAATCTGAATCAGGGAGAATTGCGAAATGAATTTCCCTCGCATGTTAGAAAAGTATATTTGACTGATGGTAAAGAAGATTTTTCAAAAAACATTTTACTACGAAAACTCCAACTTCTAAAAAGAAAAAATAAACTAGAGAAACTCCGTAAAAACCCTAGTATTATTGATCACCATTATCTTACCGAATCATTTGATGTAGAAATCGCGATGACTTACAATGATTTCGAGTCTGTCCTGAATTCTACGAATAAAAATTCTAAGAAAATTGGGTGGTTTCACTCTGAGATTGATTTGCCAAAATTGCAACCATTAGTCCCCACAATTTTAGAGCAGTTCCCACAGTTCGATTACATGATCTACTGTTCAGAAAAAATAAAGACAATTATGCATTCGGTTTATCCTCAACTTCAATATCCTCAGGAAAGCGTAATTATCAACGCGATTCCCATTGAAGAGATCAAAAAGAAATCCGACGAAAAAATAAATGATTTACCAAAAAGTCCTGTTTTTGTGTCTGTCGGCAGATTGCATACCAGAAAAGGGTTTCATCTATTAATGGATGCACATGCAAAATTAATAAAGGAAGGATTTGATCATTCGGTGATAATCATTGGCGATGGAGAAGAACTTCCTAATTTATTAGAGCAACAAAAGAAATTAGGAGTCGAGAAAACATATTTATTTTTAGGAAACAAGATGAATCCATATCCATACATCAAAAATGCCGATTTCTTCATCATGTCATCCGAATCGGAAGCCTGGCCATTGGTTATTGCCGAGGCACTTATCTTACAAAAACCTATTATCGCGACGAAAGTTGGCGATGTTGAAATGATGATTAAAGACCGAGAAACCGGTTATTTGATTGACTATAACACAGAAGATATTTACAGTGCAATGAAAGAATTTTTGACCAATCAACCACTGGTAGAAAGTCTCAAAATAAATCTACAAGAAATTGAGCAAGAATTTGACAATCAAAAAATCTTTAATGAGATTGAAGAAATCATTCTTAATTTAGCAAAAAACTAAGTTATGATTCTTTTGTACCGAATTATTTTAAAATTAAATACGACTTACGATCGCTTCATACAGAACATTTATCTTAAAATCTGTATTGCAAAAGGTTTGAAAGTAGGCGAGAAAGTTCGTTTTGTAGAAGTTCCTCAGTTTGGAACGGAACCTTTTTTAATTGAAATCGGTGACGAGACTACTTTCTCTAATAACGTCCGGTTTGTAAATCATGATGGCGGCCAAAATGCGCTTCATTTTTTGGAGAAATATAAAGACGTAAGAACTTTCGGACGTATAAAAATCGGAAAACAATGTCTCATCGGGGCCGATACGATTATTATGCCCGGAGTTGAAATGCAAGACAATTGCATTTTAGGTGCTGGCTCTATTTTAACCACCTCAACACGTAAAGGGTCTGTTTATGCTGGTGTTCCCGCGAAATTCATCTGTACGATCGAAGAATATGGTGACAAACTACTAGCGCATAATGTGATGTATCCGCGAGAATTAGAAAAGGTTCGTCCTAATTTAGATGCCTATATCAAAGAAAATCTCCCACACACCTATAAACCGATAAAATAATCAATGGCTGCGAAAAAGAAAGTCCTTATCAGAATTGGTTCTCTTCGTCATGGTGGTGCAGAAAAAGTGTTGGTTACCTTTCTCAAAAATTTACCGACAGACAAATATGAAATTGACCTTTTATTGAATTTGTATTCAGGGAAATATCTTACCGAGGTTCCTAGTTGGGTTAACGTTTTGTATCTGAACAAAGGAGAGATGATTACCACCAATCGTATTCAAGATTTGCCGGAAAAGGCTTTTCGGGTTTTGTATCAAAAAGTTTTCAAAATTTTTCCTCAACTTCTTTATCAATTTATTTTAAAAGGAAAAAAATACGATATCGAATTTGCAGCTATCCACGGAATGCGTGATGAAATACTAAATTCTCCGGTAAAATCATCCAAAAAAATTATCTGGATTCACAACGATTTAAAGAAAACAGAATTCCACAACTATACCGACGAAGAGTTTCGAAAGTTTTTTGGATTTGATAAAATTATGGTAATCTCTGAGAAAATTCAAGAGGATTTTGAAACTTTAGCCGAAAATGAAGAGGAAAAGAGTAAAATAGTTAGGATTTATAATCCTTTGGACACTGACGAAATTTTAAGAAAGTCCGAAGTCGAAAGGATAAAGTCAGTAGGTGAACTCGATACTCCGAACTCCGAACTTTCAGCCATCAACTATCAATCAACATTTATTTCAGTTGGGACCGTTTTCCCCCAAAAAGGATTTGACCGACTACTGAAAGTTCATAAACAGCTTCTAGACGAAGGTCATCATCACAAAATCTTAATTGTTGGTGATGGTTATGACTTCGAAAACATCAAAAAATTAAAAGGCGAATTAGGCGTTTCTGAAACAGCTACTCTGTTGGGTTTCACAGACAATCCTTATCCTCACATTAAAAATGCAGATTTCTATATTTTAAGTTCCAGATATGAAGGATTTCCAACGGTTTTATTTGAAGCCATTACTTTAAAAAAGAAAATTATTGCGACTGATGTCTCTGGCGTACGGGAAATGTTGAAAGTTGGAGAACTTGGTTTAATCGTTGAGAATTCTGAAGACGGAATTTATGAAGGAATGAAAAAAGCCCTTCAGAATCCTGACAGTTTTAAGCAATATGAACATCATTTGAAAGATTATCAAATGCCATTTAATCTTGAAAACTCGGTGAATTCTATCATTAAAATAATAGATGATTTATAAAATCATTTTAATTTATCTTTGTGTTTATGTCGAATCATTCTGTACTTCAAAAAGATTTTTATCGCGAAAGTGGCAAATGGCTTTCTACCTTTCAAATCTGGAAAAAATGCTTCAGCCCGAATTTGCATTTTATTTATCTTTTACGAACGACACAGAAATATGCGAAGAGTACTTTTTTAGGTAAAATCTGGCGCTTAATTTTGCGACATTATCAAATTAAATATGGCTTTCAAATTTATCCTGAAACCGAAATTGGCGAAGGATTATACCTCGGACATTGGGGTGCTTTGGTTATTAATCCAAAAGTAAAAATTGGCAAAAACTGTAATATTGCGCAAGGCGTAACCATTGCGCAAGCAAATAGAGGAAAGAATGAAGGAGTGCCAACAATTGGTGATGAAGTTTGGATTGGACCCAACGCAGTGATCGTTGGCAATATTACGATTGGAGACAATGTTTTAATCGGACCAAACGCCTACGTAAATTGCGATATCCCTTCGAACACAGTCGTAGTAGGAAATCCTGCCAGTTTTACGATCAACGAAAAGGCAACTTCTGGTTATATTAATCATAAGATCGATTAAAAATAAAGGAAATTAAAATCCTTAAATCTTTTATATTCAATTTTTACCACTTATTTTTACAGTCGTAATTCTGTAAGACACAACAACCTTAAACCAAATACTACTCGATGAAAAAATCCTACGAAGTCATTTTCAAAAATAATAAAAAATGGCTGGAATCTCAGCTGGCCGAAAATCCTGATTTTTTTAAAACACTTGCTGCCACACAAACTCCTGAATATTTATATATCGGATGTTCGGACAGTCGAGTTTCGGCAGAAGAAATGATGGGCATGAAACCAGGAGAATTATTTGTCCACCGTAATATCGCCAATGTGGTGAATACTTTGGATATGAGTTCAACCGCCGTGATTCAATATGCTGTTGAACATTTGCAAGTAAAACACATCATCGTTTGTGGACATTACGGTTGCGGTGGTATTAAAGCAGCGATGACACCAGAAGACTTGGGCCTTTTAAATCCGTGGTTGCGAACGATCCGTGACGTATACCGCTTGCATCAAGCAGAATTAGATTCAATTGAAGACGAGCAATTACGCTACGATCGCTTGGTAGAATTGAATGTTCAGGAACAATGTATCAACGTTATAAAAATGGCTTCAGTTCAAGAAGAATATATCATAGATGAATATCCGATTGTACATGGCTGGGTTTTTGATATGAAGACGGGAAAAATAATTGATTTAGATATTGATTTTGAGAAAATTTTGAAAGACATTCAAAAAATATACAATCTGACCAACTCAGAATGGGTGATGAGTAGAAAGAAATAATTCAACCTCATCTAGTTATTTAAAGTTTTCTATGAAATTTTGGAGTATTATTACATTAACGGTCTTTTTGAATTTTATGGCTTTACCAAGTATTGCCACGCTTTTCAATTGGGATTTGCCTGCGAGTAATATGATCATTTCTGAAGAAGAAACACAACACTCACCTTTGGTTATCAATGAAAAAACACTTCCAAACACTTTAAGTGTAAATGATTTTCTGAAATTTTTTAAAGGAGATTTATTAGGTAAATCTTTCATTCTTGCAAATGACTCTATTCATTTGTCGCCGTTTCTGGCTATTTTTTCACCTCCTCCGGAAGCTTAATTTTTTATCATAAGACCTCAAATACTCCAATCAAATTGATTAGGGAAGTATTATTTTGACTAAAAAATTAAATTTCAATCTATTGTAATTGTTGCGATTACCATTGCACAAGTACAAGACAAAACTTTTTCAAAAAATGAAAAAAGCAATCTCATTAATAGGAGGAATAAAAGAAAATTTTCCTTCAGGACTCGTCGTTTTTTTAGTAGCACTTCCGCTCTGCTTGGGAATTGCGTTGGCATCAGGAGCACCGCCACTTTCCGGTATTATAGCAGGAATTATCGGTGGCTTAGTTGTTGGATATTTAAGCAATTCCAATGTTTCAGTTTCCGGTCCTGCTGCGGGTTTAACTGCGATTGTACTTACAGCAATCACCGATTTAGGAGCCTTTGAACTCTTTCTTTGTGCAGGAATTATTGCCGGACTTTTACAATTAATTTTAGGATTTGTAAAAGCAGGAAGCATATCCAATTACTTCCCCAACAACATTATCGAAGGAATGTTGGCGGGAATTGGAATCATCATCATTTTAACTCAAATCCCGCATGCACTCGGATTCGACAAAGATGCCAGTTACTTTTCAGAATTAATTGCAGGAATTCATCCGGGAGCAATAATGGTCACCTTAGTTTCTATCGGAATTCTTTTGGCCTGGGACAAAGTTCCGTCGCTTAAAAAGATGAAAATGATTCCCGGAGCTTTGGTTGCTGTTGCTGCTGGAATTTTATTGAATTATATTTTTAAAATTTCCGGAAGTTCTCTCGCAATCGGGGCTGAACATTTGGTATCCTTACCAATACCGCAAAGTGCAGCAGATTTCAAAAACCTCATTATTTTTCCTGATGTTCAGGGTTTTTTAAACCCGAAAGTTTGGATTGTAGGTGCCACAATTGCGGTGGTTGCTTCCATTGAAACCCTTTTGTGTATTGAAGCTTCCGATCGTTTGGATGCTCATCGACGAATTACTGACACTAATCTCGAACTTCGTGCACAGGGAATTGGTAATTTAATCAGTTCCGCCATCGGAGGATTACCGATGACTTCAGTTGTGGTACGAAGTTCTGCCAATGCAAATGCTGGAGCGACTTCAAAAAGTTCAGCCATGATTCATGGCGCGCTTTTATTGATCTGTGCACTTTCTATTCCTTTTATTTTGAATTTAATTCCGTTGGCAACTTTAGCAGCGGTGTTGATTTTAGTAGGATACAAACTGGCAAAACCTGCCACCATTATTCATTTTTGGAAGAAAGGAAAATATCAGTTTATCCCATTTATTGCGACCCTTATTGCGGTGGTATTCCTTGATTTATTAAAAGGAGTTGGGATTGGTTTGCTCATTTCGGTATTCTATATTCTACAAGGAAATATGAAAAGAGCCTATTATTTGAGTCGCGAACAGTTGGATGAAGCTGATGAAATCAAAATAAAATTAGCGGAAGAAGTTTCCTTTCTGAATAAAGCCGCCATCAAAAAAACTTTGAAGAACGTTAAACAGCATTCAATTGTAACAATCGACGCGAGAGGAACGTCCTACATCGCGACAGATATTGTAGATATGATCGAGGATTTTGCGAATATTCGAGCAAAAGAGGAAGATATCGAAGTGAGATTAATTGGTTTTAAAACTTCCTACAAAGAATATGCAGAAGATAAAGATTCTCACGTAATCATCGCACACAGACGATCAATGTAATTCAAAACTCAAAGTAAAATTTAAGAATAAAAAAAATAATGAAAGCACATACATTAGAAACACAATCGACCATTTCTCCAAATAAAGCCCTACAATTTTTAAAAGAAGGTAATCACCGATTTGTTAGCAATCTAAAAATGAACAGAAACTTGCTCGAACAAGTAAACGACACCAGAGAAGGTCAATTCCCTTTTGCCGTAATATTAAGTTGTATTGATAGCCGAACCTCCGCAGAATTGCTTTTCGATCAAGGTTTGGGAGATATTTTCAGCATAAGAATTGCAGGAAATTTCGTGAATCAGGACATTTTGGGATCCATGGAATTTGGTTGCAAAATCGCAGGATGCAAATTGATCGTCGTTTTGGGTCATTCCAAATGTGGCGCGCTAAAAGGAGGTTTGGATGCACGAAATATTGAAAATTTAGGAATGGAAAACCTCAGCCATTTGATTGGTCATTTTGAAGGTTGCATCAATGAGATAATCAATGAAAACGAAGAGCGATCTTCCTATAATGAAGATTTGCTGGAACGCTTGAACGTTTGTAATATTCAACGAACCATCAAAGAAATTCGGCAACAAAGTTCTACCTTAAATAAAATGGAACAAGAAGGCAGTATAAAAATCGTGGGCGCTAATTATTGTGTAGAAAGCGGTGCTGTAAACTGGTTGTAACCAATAATTAAAAATAATTATTTCCCGTTAAAAGCTGTCATGGCATTTTGGATTCCTGCAAAAACAAATGACAGACACGCCTTAGAAAACTTCTCGATTCGTTCGGGAAGTTTTTCTTTTTCTTCCCCCTCCCATTTTCCTAAAACATAATCGACTTGTTTCCCTTCCGAAAATTCCGCAGAAATTCCGAATCTTAACCGTGGGTAATTTTGAGTTTGCAGTTGTTCCTGAATACTTTTCAAACCGTTGTGTCCCGCATCAGAACCTTTCATTTTCATTCTTAAAGTTCCAAATGGCAAAGACAAATCGTCGGTAACAATCATTAAATTTTCTACGGGAATATTTTCCTTTTGCATCCAAAATTTCACCGCATTTCCGGAAAGATTCATGTAGGTATCTGGTTTTAAAATAAAAACTTTTCGTCCTTTGTATTTCCCTTCTGCCAGCAAACCAAAGTTGGATGATTTAAAAGGTGCGGCAATGGTTTCGGCAATTTTTTCGGCAACTTTAAACCCTACATTATGCCGGGTTTCTGCGTATTCTTCGCCTTTATTTCCTAGACCAACGATGAGGTATTTCATATTAAAAATTGATATCAGCAAAAGTACTATTTTTTTAGAAATTTAGGTCACTGAATGATTCCCTAAAATCCTTTCCAAAACAGAATTCACTTCATCTACATTTTGTACATTCTCTTTCCGCATCATTAATTGATTTCCTTCTTTGCTTGTTTTTTCTTTTAAGGTTGCTTCCCTCGGATTCTTTGATAAATAAGAAATAATATTCTTAAATTTTTCACTTTGATAAAACTTATCCTGAGGATTTGGCGGGAAATATCCGAGGAAGATACCATTCTTCACCACAATTTTATCAAAGCCAATTTCGGCCGCAATCCATTTTAATTCCACTGATTTTAAAAGATTAATCGCTTCTGATGGTAAAGCTCCAAAACGGTCGATTAATTCCAATTCTAATTGGTACAAGTCTTCTTTGTTTTCAATTTCTGCTAATTTTTGATACAAAGACAATCGCTCTTCAATACTTTGAACATAAGAATCAGGTAACATTAATTCTAAATCCGTATCAATATTAACTTCCTTGGTTGACTTAAAGAGTTTTTTACGATCTTCTTCATTATCAAATAAATCTTCGAACTCCTCATCATTCTGTAATTCTTCCAGCGCTTCCTGCATAATTTTTTGGTAGGTATCAAATCCCATTTCATTAATGAAACCACTTTGTTCACCACCTAATAAATCACCTGCACCCCGAATTTCTAAATCTTTCATAGCAATCTGAAAACCACTTCCCAGATCAGAAAACTGTTCAATAGCTTCTAATCTCTTTCGGGCATCAGACGAGACCATATCGAAAGGCGGTGTAATTAAAAAACAAAAAGCCTTCCTGTTACTCCTACCAACCCGACCACGCATCTGGTGAACATCTGCCATCCCAAAACGTTGTGCATCATTAATAAAAATCGTATTTGCGTTGGGCACATCTACTCCACTTTCTATAATTGTCGTGGAAACTAAAACATCATATTTGCCCTCCATAAAATCGAGAACATTCCGTTCAAGCTGTTTGCCTTCCATTTGTCCGTGACCAGTAATTACTTTCGCATCAGGCACTAACCGCTGGATCAGGCCCGCGATATCTTTCAGATTTTCAATTCTATTATTAATAAAATAAACCTGACCATCCCGTTGAAGTTCGTAAGAAATAGCATCCCGTATCATCTCCTCATCAAATCCTACGATTTGCGTATCAACAGGTTGCCGGTTCGGTGGGGGCGTTTTAATGACCGATAAATCTCTGGCTGCCATCAAAGAGAATTGCAAAGTCCTCGGAATCGGCGTCGCAGTTAATGTTAGCGTGTCTATATTACTCTTAATGGTTTTTAGTTTATCTTTTACTGCGACGCCAAATTTATGCTCTTCATCAATAATTAATAAACCTAAATCTTTAAATTTTACACTACTCCCAACCAATTGATGCGTTCCAATTACGATATCAATTTTACCGGATTTTAATCCTTCTAAAGTCTCCGCTTTTTGTTTCGCAGTCCGAAAACGATTCATATAAGAAATCTCAACTGGGAAATCCTTTAATCTTTCCTTAAAACTTCGGTAATGCTGAAAAGCTAAAATCGTTGTCGGAACTAAAATAGCTACCTGTTTACCATCAGTTGCAGCTTTGAAGGCTGCTCGAATTGCTATTTCTGTTTTCCCAAAACCTACATCACCACAGATTAAACGATCCATCACCGTATCATTTTCCATATCCGTTTTTACATCAACTGTCGCTTTTTCCTGATCGGGTGTATCTTCATAAATAAAACTGGCTTCCAGTTCATTTTGCAAATAAGTATCTGGTGTAAAAGCAAAACCTTTCGCCGTTTTTCGCTCGGCATAGAGCCGAATCAAATCAAAAGCAATCTGTTTTACTTTCGCTTTTGTTTTTTGTTTCAAAGTTTTCCATGCCGGCGATCCCAACTTTGATAAAACGATTTCCCGTCCGTCGGGTCCATTGTATTTTGAAATTTTATTGAGAGAGTGAATACTTACATAAAGTAAATCTCCATTTTTATAAACGAGTTTAAAACATTCCTGAATCTTTCCATTATTATTAACTTTCACCAATCCCATAAACTTACCGATACCGTGGTCGATATGCGTAATATAATCGCCGACTTTCATCTGCATTAAATCTTTCAGCGTAATCTGTTCCGATTTCGCAAAAGAGTTTTTGGCTTTAAATCTTTGATAACGATCAAAGATCTGGTGATCCGTATAAACTGATATTTTATGGTCAAGATCGATAAATCCCTCATGAAGTTCAGATTTGAAAGACTTGAATAAAACCTTCGATTCTTTCTCTAAAGATTGGTTAATATTCTCTATCGAAGAACGCTGCTGCGCAGATAATTCTTCAAAAATAGATTCTAATCGCTCTTTCTGCTTTTCGGTGGAAAAGGAAATCCATGTTTCAAAACCGTTATTCTGTTTTTCCTCTAGATCTTCCAGTAATAATTCAAACTTTTTATGAAAGCTTGGTTGCGGAGTTTGATTCAACTGAATTATTGCAGCATCGCTTTCTTTAACTTCCTGTAAAGTAAAATCGATCCATTCAAATTTATTGATATCGTTAATAAATTCCTCTTCCGAAACAAAAAGTTCATTTGGTTTTTGATGTCTGATTTCTGTACCTAAAGTGCCGAACTTTACTTCTGCTTTTTCATAGAAACTTTTAATAAAATTAAAACCCACAAAAGCATTCTTAGTAATTACAACTAAATCTTTCGGTGCTAAATCAAACAACGATACTTTCTTCCCTACTCCAGAAAAATTCATATTTGAAACCAACTGAAATTCTTTAATTCTTTCTTTCGAAAGTTGGGTTTCGATATCAAAAGTTTTGATACTTTCTACTTCATTTCCAAAAAAATTAATTCGATACGGCTCCTCATTAGAATAAGAAAAAACATCTACAATACCTCCCCGAACTGAAAACTCTCCTGGTTCCGAAACGAAATCGGTATGATTGAAATTAAACTGATGCAATAATTCTTCAGTAAAATCAAAATCTAACTGATCACCAGTTTTGATCGTATGAGAAATTGCTTTAAAATCTTCTTTCTTCATCACTCTTTCCGCTAGAGAAGAAAATGAAGCGATCATCACTCTGGGTTTTTTATCCGTATGGATTCGGTTCAAAACCTCAGTTCTTAAAACCAAATTGGCATTTTGAGTTTTCTCAATTTGATAAGGCTCCAGATGAGTGGGCGGAAAATAGAGCACATTTTCCTTACCTAATAGATCCTCTAATTCCGCTGTAATATATAAAGCATCTTCCCGATCATCTGTTAAAAACAAAAGAGATTTCTTTTTGATCAGAAATAACTCTGCGGCGAAGACGGCTGGTGAGGATCCTGCAAAGGATTTTACAGCAAGGTGCTTATTGTGATCGAGTTGCGTGATCAGTTCTTTTCCAAAACCTAAATGAAGGAGTTCGGGAAGAAATGTTTCGGTAATTTTTTTTAACTGCATATAATTCTGACGCTAAATAATCGTCTTTAAAATGAATCGGCCCTAAACGGGAAAAGCGATTTCGGGAGTATTCCGAAATCGTTTGAAAGGACAAATTTAGGAATTATTTCTATTACACTCGCATCCGTAGAAGAAGGTTTAATTACAGCTCAAATGCCTCCTCCAACTTATAAAGTTTCCTAAAAAGTATTAACATCCTATTAAAATTAAGAATTTCTGAAGTCACGGCATTAATTTTGGAAAGTTGTCTCCATCAAAATAAAAATAAAAAATATTATGAAGTCAACAATTTTAGAAAACTCTGGCAAATCAACTCGTAAAAATATCCTAAAATATTTAGGATTAGTTCTTCTTGTTTTTTCAATGTTCGCAATTTCCTCTTGCAGAAGTGACGATGATCCGGTAGACAACGATTTCTTCGCAGGAACATACAAAGGTAGCATTGCATACAATGATGTTTCTACAGATCTTTCCAAAGACAACGGAAGTGTTTTCGTAACGAAGATCGCGAGTGGGACAAAATATAATTTTAGATTTTCTGACGGAATTCCAGACTTAAATGGTGTGGAATTTAATAAGCAAGGCGATAACGTTTTGGTAATGGTAGGTTCTACTGGCACCGCTTATATAAGAATAGATAACAATACTTTGAAAATAGCTTATACGAAAGACGGAAAAACCTGGACCGCTAACTGTACAAGATAATTTACAAATATTACAGAACTAGAATTGCTTCAATTTTTGAGGCAATTTTTTTGTTAAAACTTACAATACCGAATACTTAACCTTCAAAAACGAAACAAATTAACAATCATCCTCTTCGTTAAAGTTTGGTTAAATCATTCAACAACAATAATTGATCTTGTTATTTGTTTATTTTTACTTTGTTGAAAATCAACACAACACCAATTTGAACCTTAGAAGAAAATGAAAAAATTATTAACAGTATTGTCTTTGGTTTTAGGACTGGGACTCGCTACCGCACAACAAGTTACTCCGCAACAGACAACACCTCCTCCACCGCCAAAAGCTGAGCAAATGCAAACTGCGAAACCAGCAGTAGCAACAAAAACAACCAATAAAAATTCTGCGATAAAAATGAAAAAGGATGGAACTCCCGATAAAAGATATAAGGCAAACGAACATCTGAAAAAAGACGGAACCCCTGACAAAAGATTCAAAAAAAAATAGTTAATTTCATCTAACTAATAAGCCTCACTGTTATTTTGATGCTTTTTTATTATCTTTAAAAAATATTATGAAACTCTTTTATCACATTCTCAGTTCCTTTGTGCTCATTCTCATTATCAGCTGTAATTCCGAAAACCGCGATAATTCCCGCGCCTATGTTGAAGGTAAAATAACTGGAACACAAGCTGTACTTTCCAAAGCAACGGTCAGTATTAAAAGCGATGGCAAAAATGTAGCTGAAGTAATTCCTAATGCTTCTGGAAATTTCACTTTATCCGGACCGTTACTGAACGATTCATTTACTTTAGTACTCAATACAAAAATTAAATCATTCTCTACTACTAAGCTTGGTTGCACACTGTCAACCGATTCTCTACAAATTCAAATTCCAGTGGGCACCACTTATATCACCTTCAATGAAATAAAACTAGAATAATGAGAATTGCACTTTTACTCTTTCTTGGAATCTCATCTTTATACACTGGACAGAAAAAGAAATATGGTCCCGACGTAGTTTCTAATATCGAGGTGAAAATCATTGCAATGAAGCCCATTGGAAACAATCATCTGTCGAAATTGCTGACTCCTTTTTATGGTTACGGGTTTGGAGCTAATTTAATGACACCAATTAATTTCGGAATTGGGCTGGATTATAACCTATTGTATGCGAATGTTAAGTATGGTGAACAGAATCTTTATGGAAATATAGGCTCGCCGACTATTGCGAATATCGACCTTTATTTAACCCACCGCGAAATGATATCGGAGGATTTCTCAATAGAAGAAATGGCTGGATTTAGTTATTATCGCCAAACTAATTTATTAGTGGACGCAAAAAGTCAGAAGACAAAGGATAATGCAACCGGTTTTAATTTGGGCGGAAAAGCGTTATACACGTTAGATCGTGAAGGATATCAACAGGTTTTTGTTGCCGCGAAAGTCAATTTCTATTTCACTAACGTTTACAACGAGAATGCTGAGATCAAAAAATTCTACAACCATTCTACTTTTTTTAGTTTAAACGTAGGTTATCGCTATAATTTCTAAGAAAAGAGTAATAGCACCAACCATTTATCCCGGGCGTTTTGTCTTTGATCTGGAAAATAATTTAAATTTGCGATATGCTGAATTTCATAAAGAAAAACATTGCTCTGATCTGGGCGAAAAATCATGTAAAAGGAAGCGGATCCTTTAAACAAAATGCAGTGAAAGATCAAGAAGATCTTTTACGAGCACTCGTGAGAACTGCTGAAAAAACTTTGTTCGGTCGCACCCATCAGTTTGAAAATATTAAAAACATCCAAGACTTTCAAAATCAAGTTCAAGTCGGCGACTATGAAGATTTGAAACCCTATATTGAAAAAGTAAAAAAAGGACAACGACAGATTCTTTGGACAGAAACCCCTGAATACTTTGCGAAAACTTCCGGGACTACTTCCGGCGCAAAATATATCCCAATTTCCAAAGAAGGAATGCCGTATCAACTTAACGCCGCCCGAAGTGCCCTTTTCCATTATATCGCGCAAAAAAATAATGCGGACTTCGTAGCTGGCAAAATGATTTTCTTGCAGGGAAGTCCAAAATTAGAAGAAATCAACGGAATTAAAACTGGTCGCTTGTCTGGAATTGTGGCCCATCATATTCCTACCTATTTGCAGAAAAACAGACTTCCGAGTGAGAAAACGAACCTCATCGAAGACTGGGAAACGAAAGTAGATGAAATCGTAAAGGAAACCGAGAAGGAAAACATGACCTTAATTTCGGGAATTCCACCGTGGTTAATCATGTATTTTGAAAAATTGATCGAAAGAAATGGCAAGAAAATAACTGAACTGTTTCCAAACCTCCAACTGATTATTACTGGCGGTGTGAACTATGAACCCTACCGTGAAAAGATGAGTGAGCTTTTGGGCAAACCAGTCGACACTTTGCAAACTTTTCCCGCGAGCGAAGGTTTCTTTGCCTTTCAGGATGATTTTGAAAAAGAAGGATTATTGTTACTAACGAATCATGGAATTTTTTATGAATTTATTCCTTTGGATCAATATGGTAAGCCAAATGCACAACGTTTGACTTTAAAAGAGATCGAACTTCATAAAGATTATGCTTTGATTTTAACGACGAATTCTGGACTTTGGGCCTATTCCATCGGCGATGTGGTGCGGTTTATTTCAAAAGACCCTTATCGTATTTTAGTTTCAGGAAGAACCAAACATTTTACGTCTGCTTTTGGCGAGCACGTTATTGCTTTTGAAGTGGAAGAAGCTTTGAAAGCAACCGTCGAAAAATTTCCCGCACAAATCACTGAGTTTCATTTGGCACCACAGGTAAATCCAACTCAAGGATTGCCTTATCACGAATGGTTTATCGAGTTTGAAAAAGAACCGGAAAGTTTAGAGAACTTTAGAAATAATTTAGATGCAGAAATGCGAAAAAGGAATTCTTATTACGACGATTTAATTTCTGGTAAAATATTGCAGCCTTTAATTATTACCAATTTAAAGAGAAATGCGTTTCAGGACTATGCCAAATCTGAAGGTAAATTGGGAGGACAAAACAAAATTCCTCGTTTGGCCAATGACCGTAAAATTGCAGATTTTTTGGAAAAATTAAAGAAATAAAATTAATTCGAAACTACTTTCAACCCAACCACAGATGCAATTAAAGTAAACACAAAAAACATGCGCCAAAAAGTTGCAGGTTCATTAAATACAAAAATACCCATAAAAACTGCGCCTACTGCACCGATTCCCGTCCAGACCGCATAAGCCGTCCCTATCGGAATTGGATTCGCGCCTACAGAAATTGCTTTGTACAATAAAAACATACTCATAAAAAGTGAAATCACAAAACCGGCCCACCAAAAATAACTTTCTCTTCCGCTCGTTTCCTGAGCCTTGCCCAAACAGGTTGCGAATCCAGTTTCAAATAATCCACCGATGATGAGTAAAATCCAATTCATTTTTCAAAGATAAATTTTTAAATTAAATTTTTAAATAATTATCAGATTTGTCCGTAACAGACTGAGGATAATTAAAATTACGAAAACACTTATTCAAATTTGGTGAAAAACTGCTCATTCAAAAACTGCTTGTAATTATTATCAAATAAATTACTGGGAAGCAACCATTTTTAAAAGATTTCTCATTTCTAAAATCTATTTTTGCAAAATGATTTCTTTGCAACCCATCCAGACATTAAAAATTCCCGAATTCCGCAACTTGATGGCAGGTCGGTTTTTTTTGGTGTTAGCCTTCCGAATGTTGGCAACCTTAATGGGGTGGTGGATTTACAAATTGACAAAAGATCCGTTTGCCATCGGCTTAATTGGTTTATCTGAAGTGATCCCCGCAGTTTCCACGGCGCTTTACGCAGGACATGTTATCGATAATTCGGAAAAGAAGAAGCTTTTACTCATCTGTAATTATGCCTATGTTATTTTAATAAGCTTATTGGCACTTCCTGCTTTCTTTGGCAACAGCTTAATGCATTTAAGCAATGTTCAGATTTCCTATTTTATTTATGCTGTGATTTTCTGCACAGGATTCTGCCGAGCATTTATCGGACCCATCGTACCATCGATGATTCCAAAAATCGTTTCCAAGGAAACCCTGCCTAACGCCATTACCCTAAACCAGGCTACATTTTTGACCGCTTCAGTTTCTGGTCATGCGCTCGGTGGATTCTTAATCCATTGGATTGATATTTCAGGAACAATTTTAGTGGTGGTAGGCGTGATGATTTTTGCTTCTATCTTCTTTTGGTTTTTAAATAAACACCCGTCAGAAAATAGTGATCGAAAAATGGGTGTTGTAAAGAGTATGCGTGAAGGGCTTGCGTACATTTACAAAACTAAAGAAATTTTAGGCGCTCTCTGTCTCGATATGTTTGCGGTACTTTTTGGCGGCGCTGTCGCCATGATTCCCGTTTTTGCAACAGACATTTTAAAGGTGGGTTCAGAAGGTTTTGGCCTACTGAACGCTGCTTCGGATATTGGCTCCATGTGTATTATCATGACCCTCGCTTTTGTACCATTGACGAAGAATCAAGGTAAGATTCTACTTGTTGCCGTTGCTGGATTTGGTTTATGTATTATTGGTTTTGGGCTTTCCAAATTATATTGGCTCTCCTTCTTTTTACTAGTCGCCAGCGGAATGCTCGACGGAATTTCCGTGGTGATCCGCGGTACTATTGTACAGCTGAAAACACCTGACCATATTCGTGGTAGGGTTTTGAGCGTGAACTCAATTTTCATTATGTCGAGTAATGAAATGGGACAATTTGAAAGTGGCGTGGCAGCTAAACTCTTCGGCGTCGTGCGGTCAGTGATTTTTGGCGGAACCATGACCGTTTTAATTGCGCTATTAGTAGGTACTACTGTTCCAAAACTTCGTAAAATGAACTATTAATTGACGAGCATCAAGATTTTGCTTTTTTCCAAATTTGATCCGGCTCTTCATTACAATCTTTTTTTACCTTACCTTAACCCCAACGCGAAAAAAGGATTTTCATTTCGATCCGGACTAGAATAAAAATTCCGTACTTTTTACTTATCAACACCGTAATAGATTATTAAACAGTTAGTTAATAATAAAATATTTAGGATTGTTGATTAATAAATTGAAATAAAAACTTAAAAAAACTATCTTTGCCACATGACTCAGAAGGAAACTTTATCATCTTTAATACACGGTAACTTCGCCAAGGAACTTTCTATTTCCGATGGTAAAATGCCTCCCAATGCAATAGAATTTGAGAAACTCGTTATCGGAACTTTTTTAATTGATAAAAAAGGTTTGGATTTTTCTATCGATTTATTAACGCCAGATGTTTTTTATGATCCCAGACATCAGGAAATTTTCCGCGCAATTGTTAAGTTATTTGAAGGTAATCATCCAGTCGATTTAATGACCGTTATTCAGGAATTAAAGAAAACAGAAAAGTTAGGTTTTGCTGGTGGCGACCACTATATCATTGATTTAACAATGGGTATTTCTTCAAGTGCACATATTGAATACCACGTTCGGGTTATTTTGGAGAAATTTATTTTACGAAGTTTAATTAATGTTTCTGCGAACGTTATCGACAGTTCTTACAAGGAATCTACTGATGTTTTCGAACTGCTGGACAAAGCAGAACAATCCTTTTTTGAAATTACCAACGGAACGATTAAAAAAGGATTTGACACTGCAAACACTTTAGTTACCCAAGCAATTGAAACCATCAAAGCCTTAAAAGACAAAGAAGGGATCTCGGGAATCCCGTCTGGATTTAAAGATATTGACAAAGAAACGGGCGGTTGGCAAAATTCAGATTTAATTATCATTGCCGCTCGTCCAGCAATGGGTAAAACGGCGTTCTTACTATCTATGGCGAGAAACATTGCCGTAGAACATAATATTCCTTTAGCCTTATTCTCACTGGAGATGGCATCTGTACAGTTAATTACCAGAATGATCGCCTCAGAAACAGGCATCTCTTCTGAAAAATTAAGAAAAGGACAAATGTCTGATGAAGAATGGCAGCGCTTATTTTCCAACGTTTCTGCTTTGGAAAATGCTCCGTTATTTATTGATGAAACGCCATCACTTTCTGTCTTTGACTTCCGCGCAAAATGCAGAAGATTGGTTATGCAACACGGGGTAAAAATAATCATGGTGGATTACTTACAACTGATGACTGCAAATTCAGGAAAAGGCGGTGCTGGAAACCGGGAGCAAGAAATTGCGATGATTTCCCGTTCTCTAAAAGCAATTGCAAAAGAACTTAATGTCCCCGTAATTGCACTTTCCCAGCTTTCGAGAAGTGTAGAAACACGTCCTGGGAAAAGACCCATGCTTTCCGACTTACGGGAATCTGGAGCGATTGAGCAGGATGCGGATATTGTATCATTCATTTTCCGTCCCGAATATTATAAAATCACCACCTGGGATAATGATGAAGACGGCGGTGAATCTTCCACTGAAAATCAGGCAGAATTAATTATCGCAAAACACCGTAACGGTGCAACTGCAGACGTAAGAATGTCTTTCTACAAAAATATCGCAAAGTTTGCCGATCTTGATCTCTTTGGCGGCGGACATGGCTACCAATCTTCAAATTTCGGGCAACAGGATGCACCTGGAGGTTTCGAAAAAATAAAGACAACCATTGATCCAGGAGCTGCTTTTGATATTGGTGATCAAAAAAACATTTCCGGTTCTTCTATGAATGATCTAGATGATGATGACGATTTTCAATTCTAGGAATGGCGCTTAAAATAGAAATTTATACAGATGGAGCCTGCAGTGGAAACCCGGGAAAAGGTGGTTACGGCATTGTGATGAAGGTTCCCGAAAAAAATTACGAAAAAAGATATTCACAAGGTTTTCGCAGAACAACCAATAACCGCATGGAATTGTTGGCTGTGATTGTAGCTCTAGAGAAACTAAAATCTACCGAAAACGATATCCACATTTATACCGACAGTAAATATGTTTCTGATGCCATTAATCAGAAATGGATTTTCGGTTGGATTAAAAAAGGTTTTAAAAATGTAAAAAATCCGGATTTGTGGCGCAGAATGGTTCCTTTATTGAAAACCCATCAAACTACTTTTCATTGGGTAAAAGGTCACGCTGGACATCTGGAAAATGAAATTTGCGATCAGCTCGCGGTTAAAGCAGCCCAAACAGAACCTTTGCTGATTGATGAGTTTTTTGAAAATCAACAGGACGGCGGGCTTTTCTGAAAATGGTCAATTGCTTCGTATCAATTTGCTTCGCAGTGAATGGATAATTTTTTATAATTCGCGATCACTAAATTCAAAATGCACTTATTCACTCACTGAAATTCCTCATTCACTATTTCAAATGAAGAAATTTAACCGTTAATATTTGGGTAAAGGAATTAAAAATTTATATGTATGTCCGTAACTTCCCATAATTCCGTATATTTGTTTGATAATTAAATAATTGAGATGAATATTTTTAGTTTTGGCGTAGAGTTTAGCAGTGAAGAGGATTGTATATCTCATTTCAAAGCAGAACGTGACAAAATTGGTGTTTCCTGCAAGTGCGGAAAAACTGATTTTTTTTGGATTAAAAGCAGATTAAGTTACGAGTGTAAATCTTGTAGAAAGCGAACTTCATTACGAAGTGGAACCATCATGGAGAATTCCAATTTGTCCTTTCTAGTTTGGTATAAAGCGATGTTTTTGATGAGTGCAACAAAAAAGGGATTTTCTGCTAAAGAAATGCAAAGGCAATTAGGTTTGAAGCGCTATGAGCCAGTTTGGGCTGATGCACAAATTGAGAAAAGGGATGGGAAAACGAGATGAAAGATACACTTTAGAGGGCATGATTGAAATGGATGAAGGGTATTTTACAGTTGAATCTAGAGAACTGGAACAAGAGAAAGGGATTCGTGGAAGAGGAGCAGTTGGAAAGCAAAATGTTGCAGTGATGGCGGAATCTACGCCATTAGAAAATATAGAAACAGGAGAGACATCGAAATCTTGTAGATATTTTAAAGCAATAGTATTAGAAGATCATACAGCAGAGGGAATTAATGAGACTATTAAAGAATCTTTGGCAGAATCCAGCATAGTTTTTACAGATCAAAGCACGTCATATGTTGATATATCACAACTTGTAGAAATTCATATTTCAGAAAAATCTTCGAAAGAAACTACAAAAGATACTTTGCGTTGGGTTCACATATTTATCAGTAATGCGAAAAGGAATTTATTAGGAAATTACCACAAAATAAAACGCAAAAACCTTCAACTTTATCTAAATGAGTTTGTTTATAAGTTAAATCGGAGATATTTTGAAGATAAACTGTTCGATAGACTTGTGATAGCAAGTATTACAGGAGTATGATGAAAAACGGATATACATAAAAATTTATTAAGTTATTTTGATAAGTCAAAAATTTTGAGCGCATCTTTAAAATTCACTCACTGAAATTCACCATTCACTTAAAAAGATTCATCCACAAAACTTCCGTCTCATTTATTTATCTTTGTTAGATGAATTACCTTGACGCACTGAACAAAAGATATTCGGTTAAAAAATTTGACCCAGAAAAGAGTGTTTCTGCAGACGCGCTTTATCATATCCTAGAAGCAGCAAGACTTTCTGCGAGTTCGCTTGGTTTACAACCCTACAAAATCATCATCGCACAAAGTGCTGATATGAAGGAAAAATTAATTCCCGCTTTTTATAATCCTTCTCAAATTTCAACGTGTTCGCATTTGATAGCCATTGTTTCTAAAAATGATATCGAATCCAAATATATTGGTGCTTATTTCACGCAAATATCAGAAACAAGGGACGTTTCGTTAGAAAGTTTAAATCCTTTTCGAGAAAGCATCAGTAAACATATTGATCGCTTATCCACTGAACAGGTAATAACCTGGGCAGACAAGCAATGTTATATCGTGTTAGGAAACTTAATGTTTGCAGCAGCTCTGGAAAATGTAGATACCTGTCCGATGGAGGGATTTAAACAAGATATTATCGATGAAATTTTAGATTTAGATATAACTAAAGAAAAAGTTGCCGTGACTCTAGCTCTTGGCTATCGATCAGAAGAAGATGATTTTCAAAATTTAAAAAAAGTACGTAAACCCAATGAGAAATTGTTTAAATTTATTTAATTAAAATGATTTTCTCAACAATTAACTTTCAATCCACTCCATGATAAAAGCAGATGTTCTCGTGATAGGTTCAGGAATCTCCGGACTTTCTTATGCAATTAAAATTTCGGAAAGAATGCCGGAGGCCAAAATTATTATTGTCACCAAAGCAGATGAAGATGAAAGCAACACCAAATACGCCCAAGGCGGTCTATCGGTCGTAACAGACTTTGATAAAGACAGTTTTCAAAAACACATTGACGATACCATGAGAGCTGGTGACGGTGAAAATAATCTCGAGGTCGTAAAAATGGTGATCCAGGAAGGTCCCGAACGATTCCGGGAGCTGGTAGAATGGGGAACTCAATTTGACGAAAAAGATGGTCACCTCATGCTGGGCAGAGAAGGCGGGCACACCGAAAACCGAATCGTACATCACAAAGACATTACTGGAAAAGAAATCGAACGCGCCTTGTTGGAAACGGCGAACAGGTCACCCAATATCGAAATCATGGCCCATCATTATGTCATTGATTTGATTACGCAACACCATGTTCCAGAGAAAGTTTTCGATCTTGAGAAAATCGACTGTTACGGCGCCTATATTCTCGACGAGAAAAATAAAAAGATAAAAAAAATCACGGCGAAAATCACTTTGGTTGCAACTGGAGGAGCGGGTCACGTTTATAAAAACACAACCAATCCGATTATCGCAACCGGAGACGGAATAGCTTTCGTACACCGAGCGCGTGGTAAAATCTCCAATATGCAGTACTATCAGTTTCATCCAACGGCTTTATTTTCTAAAAGAGATGGAATGTTGTTTTTGATTTCAGAAGCAGTTCGTGGCGATGGTGCAAAATTAAGAACCAAAGATGGTGAGAAATTCATGCACAAATATGACGAGCGCGAAGAATTAGCGTCACGTGATATTGTTGCCAGAGCTATTGACAATGAACTTAAAATTTCGGGTGACGATTATGTCGGACTTGACTGTCGGGAAATGGATCACGAAAAATTCACCGAACATTTCCCGAATATTTACCAGAAATGTATGGATGAAGGAATTGATCCCTTCCAGCGACTCATTCCCGTTGTGCCTGCTTGTCATTATTTAATGGGCGGAATCGACATTGATCTTGATGGACAAAGTTCCATTAAAAATCTATTTGCTGTTGGCGAATGTACCAATTCTGGATTACATGGTGCTAATCGACTGGCTTCCAATTCTTTATTAGAAGGAATGGTTTTCGGACATAACGCGGCTTTGAAAACGGTGGAACTTTTAGAAATTAACGATTTCAACTTTGATGATTTAAAGGCAATTCCAGAATGGGACGAAGAAGGAATGAAAATGATGGATGAAATGGTCATGGTTTCTTACCTCAGAAGACAGTTGCAAGAAATGATGAGTGATTTGGTAAGCATTGTGAGGACCAACGAGCGGCTTCAAATTGCCAAAAGAAAACAGCAAGAAATTTTTGAAGCAGTTAATGAATTGTACAGTTATTCCATTATTTCCCCTAAGCTTTCCGAGCTACGAAATCTGACAAATATTTCTTATTTGATTATTAAACATTCTTTGAAAATGACTGAAAACAAAGGTGCGTTTTTCAATAAAGATTTAGTGAAATAAAATAATTCAAATGAAATTTCTACTGACAAATCAGGAAACAGAGCGATTAAAATTCAGAAAATTAAACGATAATGATTTTGAAGAATGGCAGGAATTATTTGAAGATGAAGAAGTAACACGATTACTTGGAATGCATGAATTCAAAACACCAAGAGAGCGCTGCGAAAAATGGTTCGAATGGACATTTCACCGATATAAAAACGATTTAGGAGGTCAAAATATTTTAATTTCAAAAATTAATAACCAAATAGTTGGGCAATGTGGTCTTTTAGTGAGAGAAGTAGAAAACAAATTTGAAATTGAAATTGCATATTCAATTCTACCAAAATTCAGACAAAACGGTTTCGCAACTGAAAGCGCAATGAAATGTCGAGACTTTGCATTCGAAAATAATTTTCATAATAGATTGATATCTATAATTAATGCTGAAAATCTTAACTCAAAAAATGTTGCCTTGAAAAACGGACTAAATTATTCTCATGAAATAATTTATAACGATCAGAAAATGGATTTGTATACAATTGAAATTAAGGATTGGCAATTGAATACAACCAAATAAAAGCTACATATTATGAATTTGCCGTCAATTATCAATCCTGAAGAATTACAGGTATTAGACCAAGAAAATATTGTAACCGTTAACGCTGGAAGCGGAGATGCTGCTTATAAAAAATATATTTTAGAACATTTAGATAATGCACTTTATGTTGATCTCAACAAAGATTTAGCTGAAATACCGAACGATGCAAAAAACGGTGGGAGACATCCTTTGCCAACTTTAGACAAGTTTTCAGAAGTTTTGCAAAGTTTAGGAATTAGCGAGCAGTCACATGTGATCGTTTATGATGATCAAAATGGCACCAATGCAGCTGCAAGATTTTGGTGGATGCTGCGATCTGCTGGAATAGAAAATACTCAAGTCTTAAATGGTGGTCTGCAAAACGCAAAAAACAAAGGTTCAAAAATTAATTCTAATAAAGTCGAACCCAAAAAAGTAGAAAAAATTTCCTTGAAACATTGGAAACTTCCTTTAGTCGATATTGATTTTGTTGAAAAAGTATCAGAAAATACAGACTATCTAGTCATCGATGTCCGAGATAAAGATCGATATGCTGGAAAATCTGAACCGATCGATGAAATTGCTGGACATATTCCCGGAGCGGTAAATATTCCTTTTAAAGATAATCTGAATGCAGACGGGACTTTTAAACAACCAAAAATTCTTCAAAAAAAATACGTGGAATTTTTAAAAGACATTCCTTCCCATAAAATCATCATCCATTGTGGATCTGGAGTTACGGCATGTCATACTCTATTAGCTTTAGATTATGCTGGTTTTAAAATTCCAAATTTGTATATTGGGTCTTGGAGCGAATGGTCTAGAAATGACAAACCGATCGCTACTAACTTATAACTAAATTCAAACTTTAATAATAGCTCAGCTTATTTCAAATATAAAAAAATGAAGAAACCCGCATACGTTACCAAAGAAGCTTTAAAAACTTTTATAAAAAACGCTTTAGAAGAAGATATTCAGGATGGTGACCACTCTACCCTCGCAACGATTCCGAAAGATTTACAGCAAAAAGCCAAGTTATTGGTCAAGCAAGATTGCATCTTAGCCGGAGTAGAATTGGCTGAATTAATCTTTAAACAATTTGATAAAAATCTAAAAGTAGAACTTTTAATGAAAGACGGTGATTCTGCAAAGGTGGGTGATATTGCGTTTTATGTTACCGGCAGTGCACGCTCTATTCTCTCCACAGAACGATTTGTTTTGAACTGTATGCAGCGAATGAGCGGTATTGCAACTATGACGCATGACTGGGACGCTCGACTTTTGGGCACAAAGACCAAACTTTTGGATACCAGAAAAACAACCCCTAACTTTAGACTTTGCGAGAAGTGGGCAGTGGCTATTGGAGGTGGCACCAATCACCGATATGGTTTGTATGACATGATCATGCTGAAAGATAACCACATTGATTATAATGGAAGTATCACTAACGCAGTGAAAATGGCGAAAAACTATATTGAAAAAACAAAGAAACCGCTAAAAATAGAAGTCGAAACCAGAAACCTAGAAGAAGTTAAGGAGGCAGTAAAATCTGGCGCAGACCGAATCATGCTTGATAATATGGATGTAGCAACCATGACCGAAGCAGTAAAGATCATTGGTAGAAAATGCGAAACCGAAGCTTCAGGTGGAATCACACGCGAGATGTTAAAAGACATTGCAAATACGGGTGTCAATTTTATTTCTGCGGGCGCTTTGACCCATTCTGCAGAAAATATTGACCTAAGCTTAAAAGCTGTAAAATAATTTACGGAATCAACAATTTAGATTACTTTATTTGTTAAAATACGCATTTAACATAATGTTATTAAGACATGAATAGTAAATTTAATAAATTGATATACTGATAAATAGATGATAAATTAACAAAATATTAAAATTTAACAATTTCTTAACGAAAGTGTCATATAATTTAAATATTTTTGCAAAAATTAACTACAACAAGTACAGTAATTTAAATTTTAATTATGAGAAGTAATTCGTTAAGAAGATCTACACTAACCGCATTAATTACGCTTTCAGCTGCAAGTGTATATTATGCACAGACCGTGAAAGATACTGTTAGTAAAGAAGCAGATATCGAGCAAGTAGTTCTAACAGGTGTTGCGGATATTGCGAAAGATCGTAAAACTCCCGTTGCTGTTTCTACTATTAAGGAAGCACAAATTATTGATAAGTTAGGAAATCAGGAGTTTCCTGAAATCCTTAATTCAACTCCGTCAGTTTACGCTACTAAAGGTGGTGGTGGATTTGGTGACTCAAGAATTAACGTAAGAGGTTTCGATCAACGAAACACTGCGGTAATGATCAATGGTGTTCCAGTTAACGACATGGAAGGTGGATCAGTTTACTGGTCTAACTGGGCAGGACTTTCTGATGTTACTTCTGCAATGCAGGTTCAGAGAGGTTTAGGTTCATCAAAATTGGCGATTGCTTCTGTTGGTGGTACCATCAACATCTTAACCAGAGCTGCTGATAAAAAAAGACAAGGTAATATTACGTTGGGATTAGGTAATGATGGTTATAACAAGGCGCTATTTTCTTACAACACAGGAAAAAGTGATACAGGTTGGTCTACTTCATTCTTAATGAGCAGAACTGCTGGATCAATGTATGCTGACGGAACTGAATTTGAAGGATACAACTATTATTTTGCTTTAGGTTACAGACCAAGTGCAAAACATGATTTGCAATTTACAATTACAGGTGCGCCACAAGTACATAACCAAAGATCTTTCCAGTCAACCATTGCTGATCATATTAAATATGGTGGAACTGAGGAAAACCCAAATAGAAAATACAACCAAAACTGGGGTTATTTAAATGGTGAAGAATATTCTATGACCAGAAACTATTACCACAAACCGGTAATGTCTTTGAACTGGGATTGGAAAATTTCTGACGCTACTACATTAAACTCTGTAGCTTACGCTTCATTCGGAAGAGGTGGAGGTACTGGAGATGCAGGTAGAATAAATGGTAAATTTTACAATACTTTACCAAGAACCGCTGACGGATTGGTAAGATTTGATGATATCGTAAAGTGGAATCAAGGTGGAACCGTAGCAGATTTTGGTGCAGTTAACGCTACGCCTGGTATTTCTAACAGCAGTAACGGAATTATTAGAAGGTCTTCTATCAATTCACATAACTGGATGGGAATTATTACAAGTTTAAATCACAAAATCAACGATAACTTAAGTGCAACGGTTGGTTTTGACGGAAGAACATATAAAGGAATTCACTATAGAATTGCGACTGATTTTCTGGGTAACAATTCTTATACTGATACTAGTAACATTAATAATAAGCCAAACATTATTACTAATGCATTCACTACTAATCCTTCTTGGAACCCGTTCGGTGGTAAAACCAACGATATCAAAGATCAATTGGCTTACAGTAATGATGGCCTTGTAAACTGGTTAGGTGGATTCGGACAGATAGAATATACCAACGATGTGCTTTCTGCATTTGTTCAGGGATCGGTTTCAAACCAAGCATTCCAGAGAGTTGATTATATGTTGTATGCAGCTGATCAGCAAAAAAGTGAAAAAGTTGATTTAGTTGGCTACAATGTAAAAGGTGGTGCTAATTATAACATCAACGAAAACCACAATGTTTTTGTTAACGGTGGTTACTACGAGAGACAACCCTTCTTTGGTGCTGTTTTCTTAAACAACAGAAATGATGTAAACCCATCATTAACCAATGAGAAGATTACTTCTTTTGAAATCGGTTACGGTTTCAGATCTGCAATTTTCAATGCAAACTTAAATGTTTACCATACAGGATGGGATGATATTTACAGAAGACTTACTACAAGAGCAAAAATCAACGGAGTTGATGTAACTGGTGTGGCAAATGTCTTAGGTATCAAAGAAATACACAAAGGTATTGAGCTAGACTTTAATGTTAAGCCAGCTAAATTCGTAACCATCAATGGTATGTTCTCAGTAGGTAACTGGTATTTTGAAGGAAGCCCAACTGCTTCGTTTATCGATGATGCTACAAATACTGTTATTCAGGAAGGAACTTTAGCACTAGATGGTCTTAAAGTTGGTGATGCGGCACAACTTACTGCAGCTTTAGGAGCTGACTTCAAATTAACTGAGTGGTTAAACTTTGATGCACAGTACCGTTATGCTGACAAACTTTATTCAGCTTTTGAACCTTCATCTCGTTTGGTTACCGCTGCAAAGCCTACACCTTCTGATCCAGCAGTAGAACTTCCTTCTTTTGGATTACTTGATCTTGGTGCAGGTGCTAGATTTAAATTGAATAACACCCAATCATTTAAGTTTAGAGTTAACGTGAATAACGTTTTAGATACAACGTATATCGCAGAATCCAGAACTAATAAAGCTGCTGATGCTAACGCAGCAAATAACTGGAATGGTATTAATAAGAGCAATGAAGTGTTTTTCGGTTTCGGAAGAACATGGAATGCGTCAGTAAGTTTCATCTTCTAAGAAGAACTTGCTAATACACTGAGAATCCCGACTATTTAGTCGGGATTTTTTTTATCTTTGTCATTAACAAATTTAACTATGGATACATTTAAAATTATTACTGAAGCACACAAAGGTTTTGCTTATCTGATTTTGCTTGCAGGCATTATTTTTATCGTTGCATTATTGGTTACCATGTTTGGTTACTCTGGTAAAATCTCCAAATTACTGCGAAAATCAACTTTATTTACCATGATCCTTTTCCACATTCAGTTGATTGTTGGAATTTTAATGCTGGTTTTCTCACCAGGCCTAAAAGGAGCTTTGGAAACCGGAACTTTAATGAGCAACGCAGCGGCGAGATTTTCTTACGTTGAACATCCAGTTTCTATGTTAATCGGAGTTGTTTTAATGACCATCATTAATAAATACATGAAAACTCACGAAACGATTTCGATGAAAATCGTCATTATGGGAGTTATTGCTTTTGCACTTTTTGCTTATGCATTCCCATGGATGAGAGTTTTTCCTTCACTTTTTGCCTAAACAATTTAACAACAGATATTCTTAATGAAAATAGCAGTAGTAGGTGCAACCGGAATGGTGGGACAAATTATGTTAAAAGTAATGGAAGAAAGAAATTTTCCAGTAACTGAATTAATTCCCGTAGCCTCCGAGAAATCGGTCGGAAAAAAAATTATTTTTAAAGGTAAAGAAGTAGCCATAGTCTCTATGGAAACAGGTTTAGAAATGAAACCTCAAATTGCTATGTTTTCTGCAGGTGGCACAACTTCTTTAGAATTTGCTCCAAAATTCGCAGCCGTTGGAACTACGGTCATTGATAATTCTTCAGCTTTTAGAATGGAACCAGATCACAAATTGATCGTTCCTGAAATTAATGCCAATTTATTAGCAAAGGAAGATAAAATCATCGCAAATCCAAATTGCTCGACCATTCAACTGGTGATGATCTTACATCCACTTAATCAAAAATACGATGTTAAGAGAGTCATTATTTCCACTTATCAATCGGTGACGGGAACAGGTAAGAATGCGGTAGATCAATTAAATTTCGAAATTTCTGGAAATAAAGACGTTGAAAAAGTTTACCCTTACGACATCTTTAAAAACGCGCTTCCTCAATGTGATGTTTTCGCTGAAGATGATTACACCAAAGAAGAAATAAAATTAATGACAGAACCCAAAAAAATTATGGGTGACGATAGTTTTAATATTTCTGCAACAGCAGTTAGAGTTCCCGTACAAGGCGGGCATTCTGAAAGCGTAAATATCGAATTTGAAAACGAATTTGACTTGGACCAAGTAAGAGCTATTCTTTCTAAAACTCCAGGAGTGAAGGTATTAGATGATGTTAAAAACAACATTTATCCGATGCCATTATACTCGGAAGGCAAAGATGAAGTGTTTGTTGGTAGAATAAGAAGAGACCGCTCCCAACCCAAAACTTTAAACCTTTGGATTGTGGCAGATAACCTCAGAAAAGGAGCAGCAACCAACGCCATACAAATTGCCGAATACCTCTGCGAAAACAAATTAGTCTAAAACAAAATGCTCACCGAAAGTGAGCATTTTTTTATTATTAGATTCCTCAAACATTCTTATAAGTTGAATAAAACTAAAATGTCACAATTAAAAGACAAATCAAAAAGTAATTTCACCTTCCAACGAAATGTGGCGATTGTAGGCATCGCTCTCTTCTTAGGAAAATTACTGGCGTGGCATTTCACCAATTCAGATGCAGTATTTTCTGATGCCATGGAAAGCATCGTCAATATCATCGCTGCTTTTATGGGGCTGTATTCTCTTTATCTTGCGGCAAAACCCAAAGACGTCGATCATCCTTACGGACACGGAAAAGTAGAGTTTGTAACCTCCGGGGTCGAAGGTGCACTGATTATCTTTGCGGGTATTATTATTATCGTGCAATCAGTAGATTCTCTTTTGCATGGTAATATTCCAAAACAGTTAGATTGGGGAATTTTGATTGTCGCCATTACCGCCGTGGTTAATTATCTGATGGGACATATTTCTTATGAAAAAGGGATCAAAGAAAATTCTTTGGTCTTACAAAGTTCTGGTAAACATTTAAAAAGTGATACGTTTACGACTTTAGGAGTCGTGGTGAGTTTAATTCTGGTGCAAATGACCAGACTTTATTGGATCGATGCGGTCGTCGCCCTACTATTCGGTAGTTACATCATGTTTGTAGGCTATAAGATCATCAGAAAATCATTGAGTGGGATTATGGATGAAGCAGATCCAGATATGCTTCAGAGTTTATCTAAATTTCTGAATGAAAACAGAAAACCACAATGGATCGATCTGCACAATATGCGGATCCAGCAACACGGAAGTGGACTTCATATTGATGCGCATTTAACTTTACCCTGGTATTATGAACTTAGAAAAGCTCATAACGAAATGGAAGATCTCTATAAATTAATTGGTGAAAATTCAGACCGAACTATTGAATTCAACTTTCATCTGGATGATTGTAAACCTACTTCCTGTGAAGTTTGCGAGCTATTTGAATGTCCTGTACGACAACGACCATTTGTAAAAAAAATAGAATGGAATATAAAAACCATCGCGCAGGAAAGTAAACATTCTGTTAAAGACTAAGCTTCTATCACGTGCTTTCGGTAATAGAACAATGGAATTATCAAAAGTAATATCAGTGGCTGAATTACAAATCTTCTCATATAAAAAGAAAAGAGATAGCCAACTTCAAATTTGGTGTGAATACAATAAAGATAGATTGGGAAGGTGATAATAAAAACAATAAGTATTAAAAGTATTGCTTGTAACATCCATTGTTTATTTTGAAAAATCAAGTAGACAATGCTTGCTGATAATATTAAATTTAAACCAAACCGAAAAAGATAGTTCAGTACCAAAGGAACCCAGTCGAACTCTGGAAAAGGCGCGTGCTTGTTGGCCAAATGAAAGAAAGCTTGAAACGGATCATAAAAAATAGTGTCTTCTAAAATCCGAACTCCAATTAGACCAAGGACAGCAACAGCAACTAAAATCCACTTAAATATTTTCATGATCGGAAGTCTTTATTGCAAAAAATTTAATCCAAACGAGCCATAAAAAAACCACAGTTCCATAAATGATAGCGGGAAAGAAATAATCATGTGCCATTTTAGAATACGTTGGATGCTCCAGTATTACGACATTTAAACCGACTATTCTTAACACATTAATTATATGTAAAACCACCAAACCAAGTATTGAAAAAACAAACGTTTTCACCCCTTCATAAAATGCAAAGATAAAAGCCACGAATAAGATCATTACAGAAATTGCATTACAGCCTTCTACCATTCGGGAAACATAAGTTTCATTTAAGTAAAACCAAGTGGTCTCATCCTGTGGGTTTCCCTCAACCATTTGAGAACTATATCCGAAAAAGTTTTGTAGAAAATTCGACTGGCCCATCACCCAACCAGAAAAAGGATCAAGACCTGCATTCTTATATTCATTCAAATAAAACTGATAGAGCAATACCATCACCACATATAAAATGATGAATCGTAGCAAAATTTTGAGAACTGGCTTGAAATCACTGAACATTCCGGCAAAGATACTTCTTTCTAAAATATGATTTTACTTATCTTTGTAGAAGTATGACTACGAAGAACGCACGCCTTTTTTTTGAAAATTTTACCGGTAAACCTTCTACAGATTTTTTTACCTTAGCCCAAAGTGGCTCTTCCCGAATTAATTTTGTAGGAAAAAATGCTACCGATAATTACATTCTCACTTTTAACGAAAACCTGCGCGAAAACGAAAGCTTTTATTACTTTTCAAATGTATTTAAAGAGCTGGGACTTAATACCCCTGAAATTTTCAAGATTTCGCAAGACCGCCAACTGTATATCCAGGAGTTTTTAGGTGAAAATACTCTGTCTGAAATTATAGAGAATGAAGGATTAACAGTTCGTGTTAGCGCTTTAGTAAAAAAAACACTCTCAAAACTGGCCGAACTTCAACAAAAGACCAGTGACAAAATCGATTATTCAAAAACATTTGAGTATGAAAATTACGACGAATTACCGATCACCAATGATCTTTTCTATTTTAAAAGTTTCATTGTTGATGTCTTAGAAATCCCGTATCACAAAGCATCGCTTTTAAAAGAGTTTAAAAAATTGACCGCCAGAATTGCATCTCTAGAAGCAACAGGAATGATGATGCGTGATTTTCAGGCTCGTAATATTATGGTGGATGAAAAGGATGAAATTTATTTCATCGATTATCAGTCCGCCATGAAAGGACCATTGATGTATGATGTAGTCTCATTTCTCTTTCAGGCAAAAGCCAATTTTCCGGAAGATTTTAAAAGTGAAATGTTATCTTACTATTATTCCTTATGGCAATTTGAGCAAAAAATATCACAATTACAAGACTCGTTAAAGCCAATTCAACTCATCCGGTTTATGCAGGTTTTAGGAGCTTATGGATTCCGGGGATTGATCCAGAGAAAAAAACATTTCATCTCCAGCCTCGATCAGGGAATGAAGAACCTTCAGAATTTTTCAAGTTCATGGGAAGAAATGAATGAATATCCCGAATTGAAGAATTTGATTTCGCATTTAAAATCAGAAGATGTGGAAAATAAAATTAAAAATTTGATTTTAAATCATCGAGAAATTAAAAAACATGATCTATAAAGATCTAGAAATTTAATGGTTAAGTCTAAACAGCCATTATTATAAAAAAGAAATATGAGTTTAAAAATAGAAATACACAGCTTTTCGTACAAAAAAGGTGGCATCCCAAAAGATAATTCGGGCAATGGTGGAGGCTTTGCTTTTGACTGTCGCGGAATTTTGAATCCTGGCAGAGTCGAAGAGTATAAAATTCAAACAGGCTGTGATATCGGCGTTCAGAATTACTTAGAAACGAAAACCGATATGCCAAAGTTTTTGGATCTCGTGAAAAATATGGTATCTATTAATATTGAAAATTATTTAGCCAGAGGATTTGAACATCTTCAAATTAATTTTGGATGTACTGGGGGACAGCACCGATCAGTTTATGCGGCAGAAAAAACAGCAGCATTTATCAATTCTCAATACCCCGAAGTGGTTGTTGTACTTCAACATGATGAGCAACCTCAACTAAATCATCATCAATAGCTAACGAGCTTTACTATTCTTTGAGCATTACACTTCACTATGAAAGCACTAATTTTTGCCGCTGGCAAAGGAACCAGGTTAAAACCATTTACCGATCATCATCCTAAGGCGCTGGCTGTAGTAAATGGAATTCCGTTATTAGAAAGAAACATTAAGTACTTACAAGGTTTCGGAATTAACGATTTTGTGATCAACATTTATCATTTCGGAGAACAGATCTCTGAATTTCTAAAGAAAAATTCCAATTTTGGTTCAAATATTGAACTGTCTGACGAGAAAGATGAACTTCTGGAAACGGGTGGTGGATTGCTTTTCGCAAGAAGATTTTTGGATCACGGTGAAGATTTTTTAATAATGAATGCTGATATTTTAACAGATTTGGATTTGAATTCTTTCATTACATTTCATCAGGAAAAGAAAGATTTCGCTACTTTAGCGGTCTCTGATCGTACAAGTTCCAGAAAATTACTTTTTAACGAAGACATGATTCTGAAAGGTTGGTTAAATGTCCAATCTGGGGAGCAACGACTTGCTGAGTTTAATAAAGGATTTAAACCTTTAGCCTTCAGCGGAATACATTGTATCAATCCAGAGATTTTCACCAAGATAAAACGGAAAGGTAAGTTTTCGATAATGGAAGAATACCTCGATTTAATGAGTTATGAAAGTATCCATGGTTATGAACATTCGGCAGAAATCATTGATGTAGGAAAACCCGAGTCAATAGCACAGGCCGAACAAATATTTAAATAAACAGATGAGCAAAATAAAAAGAGGAAAAGGAACCACAAAAATGGTGGCTGGGAATCCCTTCGAAATTGATCAAAAAGTCCAAAATTCTTTTAAAGAAAAAACATGGGATGAGACCGTTACCAAAGACAGCTGGATGGTTTTCAAAATCATGGCAGAATTTGTTGACGGTTACGAAAAGATGGCGAAAATAGGACCTTGCGTATCTATATTTGGGTCTGCGAGAACAAAACAAGATGATCCACAATATCTTTTAGCTACTGAAATCGCAGAGAAAATTACAGAAATCGGATTTGGAGTGATCACAGGAGGTGGTCCTGGAATTATGGAAGCTGGAAACAAAGGTGCACACCAAGGTGGTGGCAAGTCAATTGGTTTGAATATCGACCTTCCTTTTGAACAGCATTTTAATCCTTTTATTGATAAAGGCTACAACATTGATTTCGATTATTTCTTTGTTCGAAAAGTAATGTTTGTGAAATATTCCCAGGGTTTTATCGTAATGCCAGGAGGATTTGGCACACTGGATGAATTAATGGAAGCATTAACGCTCATTCAAACTCATAAAATCGGCCGGTTCCCGATTGTTCTTGTGGGTTCTAAATTTTGGTCCGGTCTTTTGGATTGGTTCAGAGGCACTTTGTTGGAAAATGGAATGATCTCTGAAACAAATCTGGA
The DNA here is from genome assembly GCF_007362475.1 of Chryseobacterium sp. SNU WT5. Lineage (NCBI taxonomy): Bacteria > Pseudomonadati > Bacteroidota > Flavobacteriia > Flavobacteriales > Weeksellaceae > Chryseobacterium > Chryseobacterium sp. SNU WT5. Next base: position 1,662,048 of record NZ_CP041687.1, on the reverse strand, counting down.
TTTATACCGGGTAGTGGATACTGCAGATGAAGCTGTTTCCCATATTAAAGCTTTCTATGATAAATACTCGGTAGACGTTAACTTTTAGTGGCATCATATTTGAGCAAAACTAAATACAAATTAAGAAGATGAAAAAATTTCTATATACTGTTGGAATATTTGTTCTGATGTTGGTAATGAGTTTTACCGCAGCAGACTTTTATTCTTCGATGACTAAAGTGGATTATTTAGAAGGGAACAAAACACTGAAGTTTACCACAAAAATGAATACCGCTCATATTTCCGATGCAATAAAAATAAATCCAAATTCAGTAGGATTTGAAGCTGAAGTAAAAAAATATGTAAATAATAACTTTGATCTTTACGTTAATGGAAGTGCACGTTCACTTACATTTACGGGTAGTCAAGTTAATGGAGAATCTGTTTGGGTCTATTTTGAAGCTGGCGGGATTACTGATATTAACACCATCAAGATCAAGAACACCATTCTTTTAGGAACATTCCCAAAACAATTCAATCTAGTGAATATTGCCTATAAGGGAAATCAGAAAACAATGAATTTTCAGCGAGGTAAAGAAGTGAATGAAGTTAGTTTTTAAATAAACAATCTTTAAAAAAATAAAATCCGTCTCATCTAGTGAGGCGGATTTCTAATTGAAATACCTTGTAGTATTTCGGATAACAATTATAAATCAAGTACTATCTGTTATTGAGTTGCTGCATTCCTTCGGATGAAACCATATCATAATTCCATGCAGGTTCAAAAGTTAAATCAATTTCAATTTCATGATCGGGAAATTCTTTCTCTAATACATTGATCACCCCAGTTTGTATGGCATCACCCATCGGACAATGTGGTGAGGTTAAGGTCATGGTTACTTTGATCTTATTACCTTCTTTAATATCTACATCGTATACCAATCCCAGATCTACAATGTTTACCATCAGTTCAGGATCGATAACCTCATAGAGTGCAAGTTCGGCACGACCTATTTTGTCGTAATTTTCGTTTGTTGGATCGAGTATCATGATATTTTTTTTCTTTTATGTAAGAGTAATTTAAAAACATTAATATTGTATAAAACGGCTACTACAGCCCACAATACCGCACCAATTCTGATGATTATAACCTGTTGTAGGATTATACCCAGTGCAAAGACCAGAAATGCAGCAATAAAAGTCCAAAATTGCCATATTGTGAGTTTCTCACTATACAGATCTTTTGGAAGTGGAACTTTTACTTTCCCCGAGAAATTCTTATAATGATCATTCCAAATGATAAATGGAAGTGTTTTAAAAGTCTTTCCTAATATGATACTGGTGATCCAACCCATAAATAAAAGCGTTCCGTAAAGCGTCGCCCAGCGATAACCGTTTGAGAAGTAAACCGCTGGTATCAATAAAATAGAGATCACCAAAGCCAAAAAAGAGAGAAAAGCGTGTTTCATCAACAACTCTATCCTTTTTCGTAATCTGTTTTTGAAAGTATCATATAAATACAATAACCAAAAGATAACTCCAATTAAAACGATTGCGGCATAGATTATAACTCTCGCAGTTACCCCTATAAAATAACCATCAATAAGAAAAAGAATTAATCCAAGATTTTGAAAAGCAAAAGCCCATTTCAGCAAAAAATCTTTATTCGATTTGCCCAATAAAAACATGGGAACCAGTTTCGTACTGACTCCAGTGATTAACTGTAGAAACCACCCCGCGAATCCCGCATGAGCATGAAGCTTTAAGATTTCTAAATGACTCTGCTTAAAGAAGGGAAATTTTAAATTAATCGCCAGCAGTAAACCCACAGTTACAGTAAAAAGAAGCCAAACGGCAGAACTCGTTATAAATAACTTCTGAATGGAATAACGATCGCATACGTGAGTGGTTTTCAAAACATTAAATAAATAAAGACTTGCAGATATAACGATCAGCGAACCGCCTGCAATCATCAGCCAACCAACCGTGAGATTCCAGAAATTGGAAGTAAGCAAAATCATTCCTGCCGTTAAGGTATACCAAACGAAGGACGCCAGTCTCTCACTATACAGATCCTGTTCACAAATTACAGGTAATAACTGATGTGCCGCACCGAATATAATCATAGTTCCCCACCCTAACGCTGCTACATGGACCATTGTCAATAAATGCGGAGTAAAATAATGCTGTGTAAATGATTCCGGACTGAAGATCATCAGCACGCAAAGAACGAAAAACATGATTGCTCCCGTTGCATAAAACGGAAGTATAGCGCTGTTTCCTGGAGCTTTTCCAATACTAATTTTTGCCATTTACTTTTTGAAGATGAGCATTTTTACATCACCATCTTGTCTATTATTAATGTGGACTTCATAATTTTTATCTGCAAGTTCTTCCAAAAGATAGACGGGTACGCGTTTGTGATTAACATATAAGGCATTTTCCGGCTTAAGCTCTTCTAATTCTGAAAGAATAAGCTGCATTGGTCCAGGCATTTCCAGTTCGCGAACATCAATCTCTTTGGTCTGTTGATTGGTGAAACGATTGCAGATCGCAGCAAAACTTTCCTCGTCATCCATCTGTAATTTCTCGTCTGCAGTGGTAGAAGAATTGGTTACCTCTTTTTCTCTTTTTAGAAAATAGGTGTTAAATTCTTTATCACTAATAGTCTCTACAAAAGTTTCTTCCGCTTTTTCCTGTTTCAAAAGATGAATTAAAGGAGTCGGCACAAAATTATTAATAATACAAAGAATTTTTCCCGGTTCTACGGTTTTGAAACGTCCTAAAATCTCCTTTAAAGGATCTGCTCCATTATCGATAATTGGACGCACGTCATAAAAGTCGATATCTACTTGCTTAGCGTTTCGTAACCAATCTGGTTTCGTTTCCGCGGTGGTTTCATCTTTAGAAGAAAGATCCTGATCAAAAGTAAATCCCAGTGGAAGAAGTACCCGCTTGAATTCTTCTACCGTTGTTCCACCCATTTTTGCAGCTTCACCAATATTTACTCGGGAAGCCATGATCTTTCTTAAAATCGGGTTCTTGAGTTTCTCCAATGGTTTTGCTAATGAAGCAATTGCATCTACACTTTTCGGATTGAATTTAATCAATTCTGAAATTTTCGTTTTTGCGGTTATGGTTTCCATATTAAGGTATTCTATTCTAATTTTAAAAGTAAATCATATTTTAACAAAGAACATTTTATGGAAGCTAACGCTGCAGCCCGGCTTGAGTGAAGCTCATTTTTTTGCTTTGGCGAATGCTTTGGCAAAAAATAGCGGGAACGGAAGACGGAAATAGCTGCCCAAAAATGACTTTACAATTTACTCGGATAGAAGAAAGCTGCAGACCTCAGCTGGAAATTCAAATTTAAACAAGAATTGGTCTGCAGTTGTTTCTATTAATTCAATTTTGCCAATTCTAAATCTTGTTGCAATGCTTTCGGGAAAAGGATATTGTTTTCCAGATGAATGTGCATTTGCAAATCATTTTCAAACTCCTGTAATTTTTCAAAAAGATAACGGTAAGAATTACAAGCATCTTCCGGAAGCGCATAATTATTGGTCAGTTTTCTGAAGAATGCAAGATCTTCCATCGCAATTTCATGTTCTTTCCTTAGAAGATTAATGGGCTCATGCAGCGAACCGATTTTGTATGTTGTTACCGTTGCGGCATCTCTTTGTTTTGCAACCATTTCCTTAATTACAGGGAATAAAACCCTTTCTTCTTTTACGGTATTATCTAATAAATCCTGTAAAAAGTGATAGGTTACGGTAGAAAGCCTGTTTAATTCGGGATGATTATCGCCGTGATGTTCTGCTACTTTTATGGCTAAATCGTTTAGATTTTCCGAATTATCTTTGATATATCGGTGGTGCGTATTGACGATATAATCTACTAAAAAGTCGAGTTCCCATTTATCGTAATCGAAACTTGGGGCAACCGGTGTTTTGGAAGTACTGTTTAATGCAGTACGCAAATCATCTTCGGAAATTCCCGCTTCGGCACTGGCCTCTTTTACGGTTTTATCGCCGTTGCAAGAGAAGTTAATTCCTTTCTCTTTTAGCATTTGTGCTTTTCTAATATCTTTTGCAGCAATTGATCCTATGGTTTCTTCACCGTTTCCATCAACGGGATTTTTTGCAATTTGAACCTCAAATAATTCTGGTCCTTTTTGCAGATATTCCCATGTAAAAATATCACCACGTTCAGCAATTAGCTCATAATATAGTGGTTTCGGATCGTGATCATTTTCGATAATGAAACTTTCACCAGCTTTCAAAGCATCGAAATATTTAAAGATCGTTGGATGTTTAAATTTCGGCTCAATGGCAGTGACATTTAACCGTTCAATTTCTTTTTGCTCTTCCGCTGGGTTTTTACAAATTTTCACGACAAATAATTCTGGCCCTTTTTCCAGATATTCCCAAGTGAAAATATTTCCACGCTCGCCGATGAGTTCATAATATAAAGGTTTGGGGTCGTGGTCATTCTCGATCACTAATTCTTCGCCTGGTTGTAACGCATCAAAATATTTAAAAATAGTAGGATGTTTCAATCGAGGTTCTATTTTCGTAACATCTAATCTTTCTACTGTTGCCATATTTGCTCAATTTTAGTTAAATAAATAGTTATAAGTCTGATAAAAAAAAATTTATAATCCTTAAGAGTGGATCTTTTATTCTCGTCTTAATTCTAGTTTTTCTAAAGAATTTTCAGTTCTAAACTGACTCAAAGTCGTTTTGCCATAAATCTCATGCAGCTGATCTCTTGCTGCTTTATAGGTGTTATGAATCGGACAAGGATTTGTTTCTGAACAAAATGCCAAACCGAGCCCGCAACCCTGAAACATCTTATCGCCATCGATTGCAGTAATGATATCTGCGAGCGAGCTTTTAGCCTCTTCATCTGAAATATAGAACCCGCCATATCGCCCTTTTGCTGATTGTAAAAATCCTTCCTTGCTCAAGTTTTGAAGAATTTTGGCAATAAATAACTCGGGTGAATTTATTTTAACAGCAATTTCTTTGATGTTTATCGTACTCCCGTCGCGAGATTGCTGTGCGATATAAATCATCGCTCGCAAGGCATATTCGCATGTTTTTGATAACATAATATTCGGTTTCAGTGATACAAAGATATAAAATATTTTTAATTCGGACTAATTTGTCTTAATTAAAATGAATATTAATAATTCTTGAGATTTATAAACTGACAAATACGGAAATCTTGGAAATTCCTTACTAAAAAATAAAAAAACCGCCTCTTTTCAGAGACGGTTCGGTTATTTGGATTTTAATCATTAAAAAATACTTATATCATCTAGTTGCATCACCGTAGTTGCACCTGGTGTATTTGCATTGTATTCAAAAACAATATATCCATTTCCGGAACCACCAAGGCTTCCGATCCCACTAGACCGGAAACTACTTTCGTAGTTAGAACCAGCCGCTCCTGGTACCTTTCCTTTAGAAATGTCGAACTGCGAAGTGATGTCATTTAATGTAGCTGCAGTTGGATTTGCAGGATCATAGTTTGTAGACCAATAAACTTTTAAGACGTCTCCATTATAATATCCTGCATTAGTTTTGAACGCTAATTTAGTTTTTGTCGTTAGATTCACAGGTATTGCAAAATGAGTTTTTACAAGTCCACCATTATTCCCGGAAATTTGGATATACTTATTACTGTTATACGTCTGAACATACCATTTCTTAGTTCCCAGAAGTGAGGTATTATAATATTTTGGTAAGAAATTATCCAGACTCTGTGCGTATGAGGTAAAGGTTTCCACATTCAAGACCAAACGCGGTTTATCTAGCTTCACATCATTTAACCCTCTAATCAGCAACTGATAATCGGAATTGTACTTACTCACTATGAATGTAATACTTCCGCTTCCATTTGGTAAAAGTGCAGATCCGTAAGAAGCGAATCCTGAACTTCTTATTATGGATGAACTTCCTGTTACATCCTCTATTGACCGACTCGTATCTACGCCTGCTCCTCCTACATAATCAATGTACGCTTTCGTTGCAGGGCTGAAATTGTCGGAAGTAAACTGCACATTAGGAACTGATACCAATGTATTCAAATTGTCAACTTTCATTGCATCAGACAAGCTGGATAATTCTTTTGGCTTAATAGGTACGACTTCCATTCCACTGCCATTACAAACCGCAGAAATATACTTTGAGAATAAAACTCCAGGAATTCTACCAATATCAAAATTTGGATCTACAGAACCTAATTTAACAGTTCCACGATCTGTACCTAATCGTAAACCATTCGCATTAATTCTGATATGAGTTCCCACCGGGAAATCTGCGTAATTACTTGCTCTATCTACTTCCATCTGTAATCCTACGGTCGGATTTTCGGGCTTATCCTGAAAGGAAATCGTTTTGTAGAAATTACCATTCTCATCTGAAGAGATGATGTATCCATCAAAAATAACATCATTGCTAATTAATATATATCCATTGGATGGAGCCATTGCTACAAAATTTGCCAAAGATATCGTTGGAGCAGCAAATTTATTATTACAATTAATCGGCGGCGTTTCCCATTCATCTTTATCTACACAAGAACTTACTGTAATTACGGCCAGCGCAATTACAAAAGCAGTTTTAAAGTATTTTTTAAAGTTCATTTTATTGTTATTTAAAATTCTTAATGTTATTAAAATCTGAATTGAAGATTAACAAAGTAAGATCTTCCTTGAGTATACCAATATTTTGGTCCAAATAATGGGAATTCTCTGCTATTCTCTTCTACATATCCTGGGAAAGTAACTCTTCTGGTTTGTTCAAAACCTCCAGTGATATATTTCGTATTGTCTAATATGTTATTTACTGAAGCGGTAAGCAAAACATAATAGCTTCCTAGTCTCCATGATTTACCAACGTTTGCATTAAAGAAATATGCAGACGGTAATTTGCTTGGTTGTAAAACTCTTCTCAAATCTGATTCGGTAAGACCTGCATACGGAGTCCCTGTTACTGGATTTTGTACAAACCGCTCAGTTCGTAATAGTGCCGAAGGATCTAAATAATTATCATCTAAATAATTCCAGTTGGCTCCAAACCACCAATATTTTGGTGAATTGTAGCGGAATCCAAGTGAATAACCTTGCTGCGGTGTTCCTCCTTGTTTAGAATTAGTTAAATAAGCTTTCCCCAAATCTAAATAAGATTTACCATTGTCAAAATTACCAGTAGCATCTGACGCAAAATAAACGTTCGGGTCATTTCTATAGGTATATTGTCCATAACTGGCTAAACCTTGTACAGAAAGCGTAGGAAGGATTTTCACATCGATACCCAACTCGGCGCCCATATTTCTCTTTTCTACATTCGACATGACCTGCGTTACGAATGCACTCTGCACATTCGCCACGGTTCCGTCTGATCCGGCAGATTGTAACTGAATCCCATCTGCAAAAAATCTTTGTACATTGGTATCATTTTCAGTATCCACTAAAAAACCTGTCAATCTTAATTTAAAGAAAGGGCTATTTACAACATAACTTAAGTCGTTCGCATTGACAACTGTATTTTTAATATTCGGTGCTAAAGAAGCGTTGACCCTAGGATTAATGAATAAATCTTCTAAGTAAGGTGCTTGTGAAAAGTATGCTCCATTATAGACGAAGAAGTTTCTACCATCTAATTTATAGATTACCTGCCCCTTCAAGCCAAAATTCCAAAAGTTTTGATCTCCACTTTTTCCAAAAGAATCATTATACAAATAGTGATGATATAAACCTTCTCTAGATGATTTTGAATAACCTGCTAAACCGGAAAAAAACACATCAAATTTTCCAGTTTGAAATTTCAAACCTGGATTAATTTTAAATTCCTGCCTGCTCAAAGCGTAATTATAATTGATTTTATCTCCTACTCGTTTCACAACATTAGTTTCCCCTTCATTATACAATCCACTTTTTCCAGGTTGATTGGTTGCTGCAAACGGATCTTTATTCAGAACGAAATCTGCTCCTAACAAATCTTTTACTTCTCTATAAAGCTCCGACTTATAATTTTGATAAGATACATTCAACAAAAATTTTGAAGTATCAGTAAAATTGTAAACGTAGTGAGTTCCTACGTTCCAGATTTTATCTTCGCTGACATCATTCACCTGAAAATACAAAGCACGTTTACCGTTTTCGCCAAAGTAACTTCCTGCTGGCTGACTCCTATTTCTGCGATACAGAGCATCCCAATTAATTTGAGTAAACATGGGGTCGCCACTTTGCCAACCTTGTAAAGATTCTGCATAAGCTTGTTGAGCTGTTGTAGCAGCTCCCCCTTGCGGTACTGAAACAGAGGCATTCGGATCCAAGGAATCATAATAACTCGGAAGATACCGGTAATAAGAAGGTGATGGATTTTGAACATTTTGCCAGTCTAATCGGGCACTTTTATCTTTTCCGAATTGGTAAGAAACAGCAGTCCTTAAACTTGATTTCTCGTTAATTTTCCAAAAATCTTGAATTTGTAAAATGGGTTGAAAACCTTCTTTTACTCTTTCGCTTCTTTTTTTTCCATCTTGCCAACCCCAATAAGAGTTATAATGAACACGACGGTAATCATAAACTTCCTGCGTACTTGGACTCGCAGTTGATCGTCTGTAAGGAGCTGCAAAAGCATTCAGAGTTATCGTATGCGCATCGTTTAATTTCTTTTCAATTCCCAGATAAGCACCATATGCATCGTAGAACGTTCCTTCCTGTATTCCTTCTTGAGCCCATCTTCTTGCACCCATCGCAGTAAATGCCCAACCACTTCTGCTCATTCCTGAGGTGTAACGAAGTGATGCTCTGTTTCGGTAATTTCTGTTGGTTAAAGAATAAGTGGCTTGAATGCCTTTTCTGTATTCACTGGCATTTGTATTCTTATATATTACAGAACTGGCGCCTCCAAAAGCATACTCAGAAGGAGCATGATTCGTCGAAATTTCTGGGTATCGAGTAATCTCATTTAATCCACCCCAATTGCCGAAATCTACATTTCCGTTATCAGCTTTTACCATAGAAACTCCATTCATCATGATTTCACCAGTCCTGCCATCAACTCCTCTTGGCCGAAACCAATAAGCTCCCAAATCAAATGCAGCAACACGGCTAAATACATCTTGCGATGATTGTAATAACCCGACGGTCGTAGATTGGCTGTCTTCTTCGTCGCCATTACTTTCAATAATGGCAAAACCTTGGTCAGCACCTATTAAATTGGAATAAAGAGTAATTACGCCCAAATCTTTCCTCTTTTCCTCGCTCACGTCAAACTCCATCACTTTTGTTTCGAAAGTTGGTTTTGTGATGATAATCTGATAATGACCGGACTTAAGATCAACAAACTGGAAATATCCAATTTTGTCGGCTTTTAAATCCTTTCCTGATCCTTTCAAATCGATCTCAGCCGCTTCTACTGGCTTCCCATCCGCATCTTTAAGGTACGCATAAACCGTAGTTTGCGCAAAGGAATAAGTTGCAGGAAGCAGCGTAAACAAAGAGATTAAGTACAGTTTTTTAATCATGGTGTAATCTATTTTTGCTTTTTATTACTTTTAATCAATTAGATAACTTAATTAACACAAAGCTAGGAAATATAACAAGACTTTAATTTTTTTTAACATATTACCTCTCAAAATAAAAGGTAAATTAACCTTCAACGAAAATTGAACAGGTGTCAATATTTTATTAGTAGCTTTGTATGATAACTATTAGCAAAATTGAAATGAAAAAATTTATAAGTATTTTACTTTTAATGATTTTCAGTTTTTCTTTCGCACAGAAAGGCCAATTGAGAAAAGTTGCGACCGTCGGTTTTTTGAATGTTGAGAACCTGTGGGATACCATTGCGTCTGCCGATTATATTGATGGAACCAAAGACATAACCAATCCAGCATTTCATAGAAGCGTTCCTTTGGATTCCCTGAAATATCTGGATACGACTGAAAACTATCGCGGTGGATGGAGCGATGCTTTATTAAAAGGAAAAAAGGTAATTCGACCACAAATTCTCGCCGATGATTTTACGGCTAACAGTTCAAAAAATTGGAATAGTAAAAACTACAACATTAAGTTAGCCAACCAAGCAAAAGTGATTTCAGAAATGGGTGCGCAGTATACCAAGTCTGCCCCAGTAATCGTAGGTCTTATTGAAGTTGAAAACAGGCAGGTAATCCAAGATTTAATTAAACAACCTGCTTTGGCAAAATATGATTATGGAATCATACACTATAATTCCTATGATGCCAGAGGAATTGATGTAGCAATCATCTATCAAAAAAGAAGATTTACGCCTACCCACTCTCTAAAAAAAGAAGTTAAAATATACCGCGACGGAAAGAGATCATATACTCGTGACATTCTTGTAGTTACAGGCTTCTTAGACAATGAAAAAATTGCGCTGTTTATGAATCACTGGCCATCCCGAAGTGGTGGTGAAGCACGTTCATTACCCGCAAGAAATGCAGCGGCAGTAGTTCTAAAAAAACAAATGGACAGTGTAAGACTAAACGATTCATCAACTAAACTCTTTGCAATGGGTGATTTCAATGATGACCCAGTAAGTTCAAGTTTGAAAAATTACTTAAAGGCCGCCCAAACAGTTAAAGATTTAAGCCCCGAAGCGCCTTATCTTAATTTGATGTATCCTTTGTTTAAGAAAGGAGTTGCATCTTTGGCATATCAAGATGCTCCAAATCTTTTTGATCAAATAATTGTTTCCGGTAATCTGCTTTCTGATAAAGTGGGCGAAGGTTATTCTATTTATAAAACAGAAATATTTGCACCTCCTTATCTTATTAATAGAGAAGGCAACTGGAAAGGATATCCTTTGAGATCTTGGAATGGAGATACATTCACAGGTGGCTATAGCGATCACTTTCCTGCTTTTGTTGTTTTACAAAGAGAAATCAAATAATGAAATATAAAGGCAAGCCTTATCGGAATGGCTATTTTGGCTTTTAAATTGATATCTTATTTAAAATCAACGCGATGAACAAAATAATTTTCAGCATCCTTGTATTATTTATAATTTTCGGCTGTACGCCGCAAAATACAATCACGGATAATAAAGAGAACATAGGGATAAAGCCTCAGTTTAATGATGACGGCGAGTATGATCTTGTTGTTTTTGATAGTCAGTACGATTACTTTCTAAGTGCTGTGGCCCGACCAATGAATACTTATACAGAAGATTATTTAAAATCAAAGAATCGTTTTTTAGTCACGGAATGGAATTCTCTGTACTATTCTGGAAGAAACAGAAATATAATAGAATCATCAATTGACTATGATCCTACAATTAACTACGGAATTAAATACGAGTATAAACTATATCAAGTATTCGCTTATGTAAGATGGAAGTACGGCTTAAGATTAAACGGCTTAAGCGCAGGAGACATTCGATAAAATGAAAAAGTTCAGATTTCTCTGAACTTTTTTATTTGATCTATGAAGAATTACTTATTAAATCTTTCTTCAACTTTATCCCAATTGATCACATCAAAAAATGATGTTACATAATCAGGTCTTCTATTTTGGTAATGTAGATAATAAGCGTGTTCCCAAACGTCTAATCCTAACAATGGGATTCCTTGGCAATCTGCAACAGGCATTAAAGGATTGTCTTGATTAGGAGTAGAACATACCGTTACCGATCCATCTTCTTTTTTGCAAAGCCATGCCCAACCAGAACCAAATCTGGTTTTAGCAGCTTCAGTAAAATCGGTTTTAAATTTATCAAAACCACCATAAGCTTCAATGGCAGCTTTTACGTTTCCTACTGGCTCTTTACTTCCCCCTGGAGTCAAGATCTCCCAGAAAAGAGAATGATTGTAATGGCCACCACCATTATTTCTAACAGCTGCCTTATCAGTTCCTGTTTTGCAAACTTCTTCAATGGACTTATCTGCTAAGTCTGTTCCTTCAACTGCTTTATTTAAATTATCGACATATCCTTGATGGTGTTTTGTATAATGGATTTCCATCGTCTTTGCATCGATTGTTGGTTCTAATGCATCGTACGCATATCCTAATTTTGGTAATGTGAACATAATTCTATAATTTTTAATGTTATTACTCAAATTTAATCATTAATTAGACCAATTGCAATAAGTCCATATTACTTTAATAAATCTTTAACATTGATAAAAACAAAAAACCGCTCTTACAAGCGGTTTTAAAATATATATAATAAAAGATTATCGATTCATCGACATCAAAAACTCTTCATTATTTAAAGTTTGCCTGATGTTTTTGTTAACAAATTCCATCGCTTCAACTGGATTCATATCTGCAAGATACTTGCGTAAAATCCACATTCTTTGTTGCGTTAAGTCATCCATTAACAGATCATCACGTCTTGTACTAGATGAAGTTAGATCAATTGCGGGATAAATTCTTTTATTCGCAATTTTTCGGTCGAGTTGTAATTCCATGTTACCAGTTCCTTTAAACTCTTCGAAGATCACTTCGTCCATTTTGGATCCTGTGTCAATTAATGCTGTTGCGATAATTGTTAAAGAGCCTCCGCCCTCAATATTTCTCGCTGCACCAAAGAATCTTTTCGGTTTGTGCAAGGCATTTGCATCTACACCTCCCGATAAAATCTTCCCTGAAGCTGGTGTGACGGTATTATAGGCTCTGGCCAAACGCGTAATAGAATCTAATAGAATAATAACATCATGCCCACATTCAACCATTCGTTGAGCTTTGGATAAAACCAAGTTTGCCACTTTTACATGTTTCTCTGCGGGTTCATCAAATGTAGAAGCGATTACTTCTGCATTTACACTTCTTTCCATGTCGGTAACCTCTTCCGGTCTTTCATCGATGAGTAAAATCATCATGTAAGCTTCTGGATGATTTGCAGAAATCGCATTAGCAATTTCTTTTAGTAACATTGTTTTTCCCGTTTTTGGCTGGGCCACGATCATGGCACGCTGTCCTTTTCCAATCGGAGTAAATAAATCTACGATTCTGGTAATCGGCGTAGCATTTTTTCCAGTCAAATTAAATTTTTCTTCAGGGAAAAGTGGGGTCAAAAATTCAAAAGCAACTCGATCTTTAATAAAATCTAAATCCCGACCATTAACTTCTGTTGGTTTTAATAATGAAAAATATTTTTCACCTTCTTTTGGTAATCTTACGATCCCTCGAACAGTATCTCCTGTTTTTAATGCGTAATTTCTAATTTGGTTGGTAGAAACATAAACATCATCTGGAGAAGAAATGTAAGAAAAATCTGATGAACGAAGGAAACCATAGTTATCTGGAAGAATTTCCAAAACTCCTTCAATCGTTACCAGCCCATCAAAATTGAATTCTTTTTTAGCTGGCTCATCTTGCGAATCGCCATTATGCTGATTTCTATTCTGATTAGCGTTTTTGTGTTGGTTAGGATTTTTATTCTGATGTTGTGGCTGTTTATGCTGATTACCGTTTTGATTACCATTCCCATTCCCAGCCTGATTAGAATTAGAACTGGAGTTTTGGTTCTGCTGTTGATTAGAGTGCTTTGTTCTAGGTTGTTCCGGCTTAATTTCAGCGGCAACTTCCTTTTCTTTCACATCCTCTTTAACATCAGTTTCAGCAGAGGCTTCTTTTACAGGAACTGCTACACGCTGTCTTTTTTGCTTCTGTTGACCCGTATTAGCAGGTTTTCTAGATTCTGCAACTTCCGTGGTTTCTGCAGTCACTTCCGCAACAGCGGGTTCTTCAACCTTTTTAACTTCGGGAATTATTATATCAGAAACCTCATTTGGCTTCTCTACCTTCTTTTTAGGTGCAGCCTTCTTCGCTACAGCTTTTTTAGGGGTAGGTGCTTTTGGTTCTTCTGTATTCATAGGGGTTTCTGTGGCAGTATAGTATTCTTTTACTACCTTCGTATTGGATGCTTGAAAATCCAAAATAGCAAAAATTTTATCGTTGTCGGTGCTGTTTTTAGCAAGTTTAACGCCCAGATCGTTGGTGATTTTGGCCAAATCTGAATCGGATTTCGACCTTAACGTTTCAATGTTGAACATAAATGTTACGCAAAAAGTAATTTATAAGTAATTGTAGATAAGAAAGTTAAGTCAGGCGACTTTTCTTAATTTGGTCATTTGTATTGCAAATCTACGTTATTTTTTTAATTATGCAAAAATTATTGTTATTTTTGTGGACAGAATTGATTAATATGTTGCAGAGAATACAGACCGTATGGATATTTTTGGCTATTTTAGGCGCGGTATTTCTATTTATTACCGGTCAGGATTTTGCTCTTTTTGGACCAGTCCCTTTTATATCTGTTTGTTGTGTGATACTGGTTTTATTTGGATTTATAAGCATATTAAGTTACAAAGACCGTAAAAGACAGTTATTGCTGAATAAGATCAGCATTATTATAAACGCTTTGTTGCTCGGTTTATTGGCGTATTGGATACTCACCTTACCCGGAGGAATGGATTTTCCAGAGAAGGGTATTGAGCCTCTCTTTCCACTTTTTGCAATCATTTTTTTATTGATTGCCAATGTTTTTATTAGGAAAGATGAAAAGCTCGTAAAATCTGTAGACAGACTCCGCTAAACGTACAACGATTTTTTTTGAGTGAAACAGTTCCGTTTGGAACTGTTTTTTTTATTTTTCAATTATATTTCTATCTTTAATTAAAATAAATGATTATGTCAAAATTCTGTTTCCTTATTCTATTTTTTATTTCCTCCCTATTATTCTCGCAAGAAATCTCTAAGGAAACTGTTACCGAAGTTCTATCAACTTTAGCTTCTGATGGTATGAAAGGCCGGGAAATAGGAACACCAGAAAACGACACAGCAGCACAGTATATTGCGAAAAAATTCGGCGATAATAATTTGGATTATTGTGTAGGAGATTCCTATTTGGTACCTTTTGAATACAAAGGGAAGGTGGTTTACAATGTCTGCGGCATTAAGAAAGGAAACACTGAAAAAACACTGGCATTCTCCGCTCATTTCGATCATATCGGAACCACTGACAAACCAGGGGATCATGTGTATAACGGGGCAGATGATAATGCCAGCGGAGTAACAGCGATTATTGGGTTAGCTGATTATTTTAAAGAAAAAAAATCAGAGTTTTCAATGGTTTTTATGGCTTTCAATGGTGAAGAAAAAGGAATGAAGGGTTCAAAAGCGATTGCTGAAATTCCCCAATTACAGAACTATTATAAAAACATAAGCGCTTTATTTAATTTTGAGATGGTTGCCACAGTATCACAGTTCGGACCTAATGCAATGTACATGACTGGTGACGAATTTTCTGATCTAGACGAACTGATCAACCAGAACGCAGCCAACAATTTAAAGATCAATGAAGATCCATATAAGCGACAAAAACTTTTTTATCGCTCAGATAACGTGGTTTTTGTGAAGAAGAAAATAATTGCACATTCATTTTCAACTGTTGATATGACGAAAGCAAAACACTACCACCAGCTTAACGATGACCTAAGCGTTGTAGATTTTGATAACTTAACGCAAATCATTAATAACTTTGGAAAAACTGTAGAAAGGCTGAATCCAAAAACTTTCGCTCCGATCTATACTGATCAGGTAAATTTCAATTAACAAACCGAGCAATTCAAAATTCCGTATTTTCGCACCTTAATCTCCGTCAATGAAACCATTCCAAAGAATACTCTTTTTCGCAAAACCGCATCAGAAATATCTTTTTGCCAGCATGTTTTGCAATATCATGTACTCTCTTCTTAACATTTTCTCTGTGGCTACCATGTTACCTATTTTGGGTTTAATGTTTGGCACCGTAGAGAAAGTTGACACGACCACAGCACCCGTTAATTCCGGGAAATTGGTCGATTTTTTTAGCTATGCTAAAGATTGGGCATATTACAGTATTCAAATGCAAATAGATCAAAATGGTGCTGTAAAGGTGTTGGCATTTCTTTGTGGGGTAACTGCTTTGGCATTTTTACTCAGAAATGCATTTCGATATTTAGGCGCTTATCTTTTGGTTAATTATCGGGTTGGAATCACTAAAGATCTGAGAACTGCCATGTACGATAAGTTTCTAAAATTGCCAGTTTCATTTTTCACTGAAAAGAGAAAAGGAGATATGATGTCTAGAATCTCTAATGATATCGGCGGCGTAGAAGGCGGCATTATGGGAAGTCTGGTGGATGTGATCAACTCTCCTTTTATGATTATCACTTCCTTAGTTACGCTCTTCATTCTTTCCCCAAAATTAACTTTATTTTCTTTATTGGTTTTTCCAATCATGGGTTGGTTGATTTCATGGGTGGGTAAAAGTTTAAAAAAACAAGCTACCGCAGCGCAGGAAGAATTAGGAAATTTATTCTCTTTGGTTGATGAGACCTTAAAGTCTTCGAAAGTCATCAAAATCTTCAATGCAGACAAGATCCTAAAAAATAGATTTAATACAACTACCGACAACTGGCAAAAATATGCGATTGGAATGAGTCGTAGAAGAGAGCTGGCCTCGCCAATGAGTGAGTTTTTAGGTTCGGTTACCATTCTAATTATCACTTGGTTTGCAGGGGTTCAAATCCTAAATGAACAGACTATGGAACCGGAAACATTCTTGGTATTCATTGCCATGTTTTTCCAGATCCTGGATCCAGCAAAAAAGCTAGCGAATGCTGTTTCTAATATTCAGGGAGGTATGGCGAGTTTAGACCGTGTTTCAGAAGTTTTGGATTACGATCTAAAAGTGGACGAAATTGAAAATCCTATTCCCATTTCCACTTTAAAAAATCAAATAGAATTCAACAAAATTGGATTTTTTTATGATAAAGATAATGTGATTTTAAAGAACTTTAATCTCACCATTCCTAAAGGAAAGACAATAGCCTTGGTGGGACAGTCAGGTTCCGGCAAAACAACCGTTGCCAATTTACTTGCACGATTTTACGATGTTTCTGAAGGCGAGATCTTAGTGGACGGAGAAAATGTTAAGAATTTGAAAGTATCCGATTACCGACACCTTTTGGGAATGGTAACTCAGGAATCCGTTTTATTTAATGATTCGGTTTTTAATAATATTTTGATGGGGAAACCTGATGCTACAGAAGATGAAGTAATAGCTGCAGCAAAAATTGCCAATGCTCATGAATTCATCGATCATCTTCCGGAAAAATATTACACCAATATCGGTGATGATGGAAACAAACTCTCTGGCGGACAAAAACAAAGAGTTTCTATCGCGAGGGCCGTTTTAAAGAATCCACCGATTATGATCCTGGATGAAGCAACCTCTGCATTAGATACAGAGTCTGAAAGATTTGTACAGGATGCTTTAGAAAAAATGATGGAAAACAGAACTTCTCTTGTCATTGCACACCGACTTTCAACTATTCAAAAAGCAGACTGGATTGTCGTTATGGAACGTGGACTTGTTGTTGAACAGGGAACGCATCAAGATTTATTTGATAAGAATGGAACTTACAGAAAGTTGGTAGATCTGCAAAATTTTGGATAGTGAACCCCATACAGGAATACTTTTTCAAAATTGAAGAACCGCAGCAAAGCACTCTTTTATTTCTGCGAAAAAAAATATTGGAAAGTGATCCAGAAAACATCACCGAAACATTAAGTTTTGGTTTGCCTTTCATTAAATATAAAAAGAAAATGCTCTGCTATTTTTATTATAGTAAAAAGCACCAAAAGCACTACCTGAGCTTCTATCACGGCGATCGTTTAGATTATCCCGAACTCATTTCGGAAGGCAGGAAAAAATTTAAAATTCTTCTCCTTGATGAAAATGAAGATTTACCGTTAGATTTTATTTTAAAAATTTTGGATGAAATAAAACAATATATTAAACCATGAAGAAACTATATTTTATTGGTGCGATTCTCATGTCTGGATTTATCTTTTCACAAGAAAAAACAAAAGAAACTTACCTTATTACAGAACAAATAGCGGAATTTCCCGAAGGTGGAGCTACAAAGTTTCGTCAATTAATTGTAGATAATTTTAGAGAAAAAAAGGTGAAAGGTCAAGGAAAAGAATTTTGTGAACTCGGCTTCGTAATTGAACGTGATGGTTCCATAAGTAATATAAAAGCAACTGGAACAAATGATAGTTTTAACAAAGAAGCGATACGCGCCATCTCCAAAATAAAAACAAAATGGATTCCGGCGAAAATTAATAATGAAGTTGTAAGATACCGATTTCGACTTCCTTTAAATCTGACTTTTGACTGAGAATTGATTTTAAAGTCATTTTCTCAATTAACCTTTTTATAAAATACCAATTTAAAACTTGTTGATGATGAAAAACATAATTCTTCTCTTTTTTTGTTTAGTTGGAATAGTGCTTTTTGGGCAGACTGTCGCTACACCTACTTTGACTGATAAAAGTGAAACCTTCGAACAAGACTTGAAAGGTGCAAATTTTCCAGGGGGAAATGACGCTTTTACCAAACTGGTTTACTCCAAATTTAATTCTGGACTAATTGATTGCCAAGACCAAGACATACAAAGAACCATGATCGAATTCATTGTAGAAAAAGACGGAACCCTAAGTAATATCAAAGCGATTGGAGCCAATGGAAGTTTGAACAAAGAAGGGATAAGAATCGTAAAATCAATTACAGAGAAATGGCAACCTGCTACTTTAAAAGGTAAAAACGTACGGATGAATTTTAAACAGCCAATTAAGTTGGTCTGCCAATAATCGAAGATTTTAATTCCACCAAATATAGAATTACACATCCAACGGCGTAACACAGAATATCAATCCAACTGAAACTGTTTCCAACTACAACCGCGGCTATACTTCCTGGTTTTAAGTTTAAAACATCTGCGATTTTAAAATACTGCAAAACTTCTACTATTACCGAGAAAATAAAAATTCCTACTATGAGTTTTGTTTTATTTTTAAGATCGAAAAATGCGAGCATAAAATAGTAAATAAGAACTACGACAATTACATCACCAAGATAGGCACGAACAAAAAACAGATCTTTAAAAGTAGTTGCGATTAAAACTTCTACAATGAAAAGCAGAATGGTAATTAAAAAATATTTGAGATTAAATTTCATTTCCCGATATTACTTTCCAATCATCTTCTTAATCGAATTCAACTTCATCAACGCTTCAATCGGCGTTAAAGTATTGATATCGATCTTCAACAATTCTTCCCGAATATTTTCTAAAACAGGATCATCTAGCTGGAAGAAAGAAAGTTGTAAACTCTCATCAGTAATGGCTTTTGCGGAATCTTTGGATCCGCTGTGTGAACGGCTTTTTTCTAAAGTTTTCAAAACTTCATTCGCTCGGCTGACCACTTTTGAAGGCATTCCCGCCAACTTTGCAACGTGAATCCCGAAACTATGTTCACTTCCGCCAGGAACTAATTTTCGTAAAAAAATAATACTCTTTTTATGTTCTTGTATTGAAACATGGAAGTTTTTAATTCTTTCAAAATTCACCGTCATTTCGTTGAGTTCGTGATAATGCGTGGCAAATAATGTTTTCGCCTGCGTCGGATGTTGATGTAGATATTCCGCAATAGCCCAGGCTATGGAAACTCCGTCATAAGTAGACGTTCCACGTCCGATTTCATCTAAAAGAATTAAACTTCGTTCAGAAATATTATTGAGAATATTTGCAGCTTCATTCATCTCAACCATGAACGTTGATTCGCCGGAAGAAATATTATCGGTTGCTCCAACTCTGGTAAATATTTTATCTAAAACTCCGATCTCTGCATGTTTTGCTGGCACGAAACTTCCTATTTGAGCCATTAGACAAATGATAGCGGTTTGTCTCAGAATCGCAGATTTACCCGCCATATTCGGACCGGTAACCATAATAATCTGTTGGGAATCTTTAGACAAAAACAAATCATTTGGAATGTATTTTTCACCCAATGGCAAAGCGTTTTCAATGATCGGATGGCGTGCTTCTTTTAAATCAATTTCAAAACCTTCATTTAAAACTGGTTTTGTATAAGATTCAGAAACGGCAAGTTCAGATAAACCGACACCGCAATCCAATTCTGCAATGATCTTAGAATTCTCCTGAATCTGATCAATGTAAATCATTACATTTTCACAAACCTTTCGGTAAAGCAAATGTTCAATTTTTGAAATCTTTTCTTCGGCTCCCAGAATTTGTTCTTCGTATTCTTTGAGTTCTTCGGTGATGTATCGTTCGGCATTCACGAGGGTTTGCTTGCGAATCCAATCTTCTGGAACTTTATCTTTATGAGAATTTCTTACTTCAATAAAATAACCGAAAACATTGTTGAAACTGATTTTTAAACTTGTGATTCCGGTGCGTTTTACTTCACGATCGCACATTTCATCCAAAAAATTTTTCCCTTTGCTTTGAAGTCCGCGCAAATGATCGAGTTCTTCTGAAATACTGGTTTTAATTACATTTCCTTTTGAAATATTAACGGGAAGTTCATCATTCAAATAATTAATTAAATATTCAATGAGTTCATCTAAAGGAATTAAAGGTGACAACCAAGCCAAAACCTCATCATGAGCGTGAAGTAATTCTTTAATATTTCTAATGTTAATCAAACTCTGACGAAGATAACCAAGTTCTTTCGGTGAAATTTTTTCCGCTGCCAGTTTTCCCATCAAACGGTCCAAATCTGAAATCGATTTTAATAACTGTAAAATCTCATATTTCAGATTTTCTTCTTTATTAAAAAACTCAATGAGATCTAATCTTCTGTTGATTTCGTTGACCGATTTTAAAGGCAAAATCAATCTTCTTCTTAACAATCTTCCGCCCATTGGCGTAGAAGTTTTATCAATAATATCGAGTAATGATTTCCCTTGCGAATGACTTGAATAAACGATTTCTAAATTTCGCAACGTAAAATGATCCATCATCAGATAATCATCTTTCGGAATCAATTTTATTTTCGTAATATGCTGTAAAAGTGCATGATGCGTATCTTCAACTAAATAAGCAAAGATAGCTCCGGCTGCTGTAATTCCTAAATTCAAATCCTCAATTCCAAAACCTTTTAATGAATTGGTTTTGAAATGATTGGTGAGTTTTTCGTAGGCATAATTGTATTGAAAAGCCCAATCTTCTAATTTAAAAGAATTGCGGTTCTTCAATTGAGAAGGAAGTTCAGTTGTTCGCTGATAAATAATTTCGCTTGGATCAAAAGTTCCAACGATATGAAGCAGCTGTTCCAGATTTCCTTCCGAAGTTAGAAATTCCCCAGTAGAAACATCGACTAAAGCGATTCCGTACTTCTCCTTTGCTTTATGAATAGAAAGTAGAAAGTTATTTTTCTTAGAAGTTAAAACCTGTTCATTGAAGGTGACGCCAGGAGTTACCAGTTCTGTAACGCCACGTTTTACAATTCCTTTCACTCCTTTTGGATCTTCTAACTGATCACAGATTGCAACACGAAGTCCCGCTCTCACGAGTTTTGGCAAATAAGTATCCACGGAATGATGTGGAAAGCCGGCAAGTTCGATATGACCTTCACCGTTGGCTCTTTTGGTCAAAACGATTCCTAAAATCTGCGACGTTCGAATCGCGTCCGTTCCGAAAGTTTCGTAGAAATCTCCTACTCGAAACAGCAAAAGCGCATCAGGGTATTTCGCCTTGATGGTATTGTATTGCGTCATTAAAGGAGTTTCTTTCTTTTCTTTTGCCACGGAATGGATTTTAATAATTATTGAACTAAAAAATTAAGATTTTAAAACCTTAATTTTGCCAAAAATACGAAAATGTCATCCACAAAGAAACTGAAACTCGAAGAATTAGGGAGAATAGATATCGAAACCTTTAAAGAAACCAAAAAAACGCCGCTTGTTGTAGTCTTAGATAATGTTCGAAGCATGCATAATGTAGGTGCGATTTTCAGAACGGCAGATGCATTTTTAATTGAGAAAGTGATTTTGTGTGGCATTACTCCGCAACCGCCACATCGTGAAATTCACAAAGCCGCTCTTGGAGCGACGGAAAGTGTGGATTGGGTTTATGAAAAAGCTATCTCAGAAGCGCTTCAAAATTTAAAAAAGGAAAACTTTAAAATTATTGGAATCGAACAAACAACAAGTTCCGAAATCATGACTGATTATCCCATTAATAAAGATGAAAAATATGCTTTGGTTTTAGGAAATGAAGTTGATGGATTGAGCGACGAAGCACTTCCGTTTTATGATAAATTCCTGGAAATTCCACAGTTGGGAACGAAGCACTCTTTGAACGTTTCGGTTTGTGGTGGAATTGTGATGTGGGAATTCTTTAAATATCTGAAATAAATTTGGCTGTAAATAATTACCTAGAATGGACGAATATTTTTAACGCGAAGTCGCAAAGATTTTATTTCTATTACTGCATAAAAATTACGGTTGCAAAGGCGTTTCACTTAGCAAAAAAAATCTCTTCCAATAAATTGAAAGAGATTTTTTTATGATATATTCGAAGATGCTTTTATTATCTCCATCCACCACCAAGAGCGCGATACAATTCAATTCCAGCATCAAGTTTAGAATATTCGGCATTTGAAATATTCAGTTCAGCATTCAACTGGTTAACACTCGCGTTGATGACCTCAAGATAGTTCGCTAAACCGTAGTTTACCAATTCCTGCGAATAGTCTACAGAGTTTTTATAGGCATTCATTTCTTTCTTTTTCAGATTAATGAAACCATCTTGCGATTGATAAATCTTTAAAGCATCAGAAACTTCTCTTCCTGCTGTTAATACTGATCTTCTGAAGTTCAGATAAGCGATTTCTTTGTTCGCTAAACTTACTTCGTATTGCGTTTTAATTTGTCTTTTATTCAAAATCGGTTGGGCTAAACCTCCGACAACATTCGCAAAAAGTGAACTTGCACTGAACAGTTGATCGATATCTCCTGAAGAGATTCCTCCACTTCCCGTCAATCTTAACGTCGGATAGAAATTAGCTTTGGCAGCATTCGTCAGTTCAAAAGCATTTATCAAACGATATTCTGCAGCTTTTACATCAGGACGGTTTTCTAATAAATTTGCAGGATAACCTAAGGCTATACTAACTGGCATTTTCTGAGCATCAATCGTTGTACGCTCAATAGCATGGGAAGGTTCGCCCATTAAAAGACTGATGGTATTTTCGAGTAAGGCAATCTGCACATCAATACTAATCAGCATTGATTCTGCATTGAAAACAAGCGCCTGACTTTGCTGAACTGCAACTTCCGTAACCGTTCCTGCATCTTTTAAAGCTTGGGTGGTTTCAAGATTTTTATTTCTTAAAGCGATGGTTTCGTTAATGATTTTCTTCTGATCATCAAAAGTCAAAAGCTGATAATAAGCCGATGCAACTGACGCTACCAAATCGCTTTTCACAGCTTGATGGGCAGAAACAGTTCCTAAATAATTAGCTAACTCCGCTTTTTGCTGGGCTTTTAATTTTCCCCAAATATCAACTTCCCAACCAACATTTGCAGAAACATCAACTTGATTTCCATACTTTCTTTGTCCTACTAACTGGCCAGACTGCGTATTTAAAGACTGTGTCTGAAAGGTATAATTTGGACCAACAGAAAGGGTTGGTAAATAAGCTGCTTTACTTTGCTTTAAATAAGAATCCGCCGCACTAATATTTTGCAAAGCAACTCTTACATCTAAATTATTTTCTAAAGCCGTGCTAATATGTTTTTGCAAAACTGGATCAGTGAAAATTTCTCTCCACGAAACAGTTGCCATACTCGTTGAATCTTTCGGCAGTAAATCTGTGCGGAAAAGATCTTCGTTAATCACTTCACTTGGTCTTTCATACTTTTCGCGCGTCATACAAGACGTCAAAACAAAAGCTGAAAAAAGAACTGAAAGTATTTTTATATTGAAATATTTATTCATTTTTTTAATTTTCATAAAAGTTTTGGACTTTCAATTATTCAGATAGATTAATTTCCTTTTCTTTTAAAGGCACTACTTTCTCCTGTAGGTATTGGAATATTACAAATAACACCGGAATTGCAATAAGACCGAATACCGTTCCTATTAGTAATCCAGAAGCTGCACCTGTGGCAATCGAGCGGTTTCCTACAGACCCAATTCCTGTTGCAAAAACCAATGGAATCATTCCAAAAATAAAGGCAAATGAGGTCATCAAAATCGGACGCAACCTTGCTTTGGCAGCATTAATGGCCGACATTGCAATTGATTCCCCATGATGGCGCCGTTGAACCGCGAACTCCACAATCAAAATCGCATTCTTTGCGAGTAATCCAATCAACATAATAATTGCAATTTGGAAGTAAATATTATTCTCTAACCCAAATATCCGCTGACCGAAAAATGCTCCGATCACTCCCAAAGGAAGAGAAAAGATCACCGAGAAAGGCAATAAGTAACTTTCATATTGAGCAGCCAGAATAAAGTAAACGAAAAGAAAACTTAATAAGAAGACGATATAAGTCTGTGATCCAGCTTTCATTTCTTCTTTTGTTAATCCCGTAAACTCAACATCATAATTAGCTGGTAAGTTTTCGGCTGCAACTTCCTGTACTGCTTTAATGGCATCTCCCGTTGAGAAACCAAGATTACTGGAACCGTTGATTCCAACTGAAGTAAACAAGTTATATCTCTCTAATGATTGTGGCCCGAAACTTTTTTCCAAGGTAACAAACTGCGATATTGGCGCCATCGCTCCAGAAGCTGTTTTCACAAAAATCGAATTTAAACTTTCGGGAGATTTTCTATCATCCGGTAAAGCTTGAATCATCACCCGAAACTGCTTCCCATATTTCGTAAAATCTGAAGAATAAATTCCCCCAATATACCCTTGCATGGTACTCAATATACTATTTAAAGACACTCCGCTTTCTTTTGCTCGGGGCGTGTTAACGACCATTTGATACTGCGGATAATTGGTATTAAATGAAGTTGAGGCAAACTGAATCTCCGGTCTTTGCATCAAAGCACCAACGAAACTTTGTGTCACTTTATTTAATTCTGAAATATCTCCGCCTGATTTATCCAATAAAACAGTTGAGAATCCATCACTGCTCCCAAAACCAGGTACACTTGGTGGCGAGAAGAAAATGATCTTCGCGTCAGGATATTTACCAGTGATTCCAAATAACTTTCCGGTAATCTCATCAATACTTTGCCCGTCTGCTTTACCACGTTCATCAAAAGGTTTCAGCTTAATAAAAGCTTGGCCAACATTCGATCCAGAACCCGACATAAATCCACGACTTGCAGTATAGGTTACATTTTGTACTCCTGGAATTTTCCGAGCTTCCTTTTGAAGATCAGACAAAACATTATAGGTCCTTTCCAGAGAAGCTCCTGGTGGAAGCTGTACATCGGTAAATAAAATCCCACGGTCTTCTTTCGGAATAAATCCTGTAGGCATGGTAGAACTTGCCCACCAAAAAGTAACTGCTCCAGCTGCAAAGATGACCAATAAACTCATCCATTTATGTCTTAATAAAAAACTAAATGATTGTCCATACTTTTTCGTTCCTGCATTAAAACCTGCATTGAACTTAGCAAAGAACTTTTGCATAAAATTCATGCTCGCGTATTCCTTTGAATGATGCGCAGGAGGTTTTAGAAACATGGCACAAAGTACGGGACTTAGCGTTAATGCATTTACAGCGGAAATTAAAATCGCAATAATTAAAGTGATTCCGAACTGTTGGTAGAAAACTCCAGTTGGTCCTGTTAGGAACGTTACGGGAATAAATACCGCAGCCATTACTAAGGTGATCGAAATAATCGCACCTGTAATTTCATCCATCGCTTCGATCGTCGCTTTTTTGGCATCAGTAATCCCGCTTTCCATTTTTGCGTGAACAGCTTCTACGACTACAATCGCATCATCAACCACAATTCCAATGGCGAGAACCAAAGCGAAAAGAGTCAATAAGTTAATTGAGTAACCGAACATATTCAGAAAGAAAAAGGTTCCAATAATCGAAACCGGAACGGCAATCGCTGGAATTAAGGTTGATCTAAAATCTTGTAGGAATAAGAATACTACCAAGAATACCAAAACGAATGCTTCTAATAAAGTAGTTACTACTTTAGAAATGGAAGCATCTAAGAATTCATTGGTATCGAAGTTAATGTTATAGCCAATTCCTTCAGGTAACGTTTTTTCGGTTTCCTTTAATAAAGTCTTTATATTGGTGATAATTTCCTGTGCGTTGGAACCGGGAGTTTGGAAAATCCCCATACTGATGGAGCGATTCCCATTACTTTCACCAATTCCTGCATAAGATTGTGAATCTAATTTAATTTCTGCAACATCTTTTAAACGGAGATATTCTCCATTACCGAGTGCCCGCAAAATAATATTTTCAAATTGATCTACTTCATTATATTTTCCTTTATAAGTAATAATATACTGGAAAGAACTCCCGCTGTTTTCACCTAAAGCTCCGGCGGCGGCTTCTCTTGACTGTTCGTTTATTGCGGCGGAAACTTCAGTAGGCTCTAAACCGTAAGCTGCCATTTTCGCTGGATCTAACCAAATTCGCATGGAGTAATTTTTGCCTCCAAAAACCTGGGCATCACCAACACCATTTACCCTTTTTAGTTCGGGGATAATATTAATGTTCAAGTAATTCTGCAACCAAACTTCATCTAAATTCGGATTTGCAGTATAAAAACTCAAGAACATCAAAGCACTGGTTTGTTGTTTGCTTACCTGAACTCCAGATCTAGTAACCTCGGAAGGAAGAAGTGGAATAGCCCGCTGAACTTGATTTTGAACATTCACCGAAGCAATATCCGGATCAATTCCCTGTTTAAAGAAAATCTGAATCGAAGCAGAACCGTTGTTTCCAGCAGAAGAAGAAATATAATCCATTCCTTCTACTCCATTCACTTGTTCTTCGATTGGAATAATAACACTATTCATTACCGTTTGCGCATTGGCTCCGGTATAATTTGCAGAGATCCGCACCGTGGGTGGTGCAATATCAGGATACTGTGTAACCGGCAAAGAAATTAATCCCAGAATTCCCAAAACAACAATCATGATGGAAATTACCGTGGATAAAACCGGTCTGTTTATAAATTTTTTAACCATCTTTTAGAAAATCGGTTTTATAGCATTAATAATATCGTCAAACTTTTTCGGTTGAGGTTTTACAGGAGTTCCTGTTTTTAAAGTTCCAACTCCCTCCACGACTACAATTTCTCCTTTTGCTGCACCATCTTTAATTACGACCATATTGTTCACACGATCGATTACTTTAATGACGGCACTCTTTGCGGTGTCTTGTTTTACTTTATAGATATAGACTAAACCTTGCTGTTCAATAGTCGCACTTTCTGGAACTACTAAAGCATTATCATAAGTCACCGGGATTCTAACTGATCCACTATTCCCGTTGCTCAATAATTTTTTTGGATTTGGGAAAACAACTCTAAACTGAATACTCCCTGTTGCAGCATCGATCTGGCCAGTAACCGCTTTCACGTAACCTTTCTCTTCGTAAACATCTCCATTTGCCAAGACTAATTCGACGGCTGGCATATTCTTTAATTTTTCAGGAACGGTTGCTCCCTCTGCAGTCTTCAGAAAGTCTAAATATTCTTTTTCATTCATTGAAAAATAAACGTACAATTCGCTGGTATCAGACACCGTTGAAATCGGCATAGGATCTCCAGGACCAACTAAACTTCCGTTTCGGAAATTGATTTTACCAATCACTCCAGATATTGGCGCGCGGATCACAGAATAATCAACATTTGCCTGAGCGCCTTGGTAATTCGCCTGCGCCTGTGCAACTCCCGCCGAAGCTTGTTGCTTTCCAGCTTGTGCCTGGGCAACTTGTGCTTGTGCTCTAGCAAGATTTGCCTGTGCCGTTTGCAACTGAACATTGCTGATAATATTTTTCTCTACTAAAGGTTTCAATTTATTTACTTCTACTTGCGCTGCACTTACGGCAGATTGCGCTGCTTTCACATTCGCATCGGAAGCGGCAACATTGGAACGCGCTGCTCCAACTCCAGCTTTCGCAGCATTCGCTGACTGGCTTAAAGAATTGGTCTCCAAACGAAATAGCGGTTGTCCTTTTGAAACATACTGTCCTTCATCAACCAACACTTCGGTAATGTAACCTTGCATTTTGGCACGCACATCATTATTTACACGACCTTCAATGCTCGCCGGAAACGTAGAGTATCCGACAACATTTCTAGTCTCGATGGCAACAGTTCCAACAGCTTTTGGTCCTTGCGGAGGTCTTTGATCTTCTTTTTTGCAGGACAAAACCGACAAAACAGAGAAGGAAAGAAGGATAATTTTATTTTTCATGAATTTAATTTTATAATTGGGCTTCACTAACTAAAGGTTCTATTTATTGTTTTTTTATAATTGATCAAGTGTTTCCTTTATAGTGGAAATGTTTTTATTAAATAGATTGGTGTAGACATCAAATTTTTGAAGAACGACTTCACATTTGGTATTTCGGAATTTTTTCAGATTTTCTAAAATCAATAATTCACGTTCCATTTTTTCTATAATTTCCTGGAAACGAATTTTCATATATTTTTCATTCATTACGAAAAACCGTTTACGTTCATCAATTTTATTAAAGTCGTTAATGATATTCAGATTCAAAAGTAAGTTAAGATTAGAAGAAACTGAACTTTTACTGGCTGCAAAAATTTCTACAAACTCATCAAACGAAACTCCTTTTCTGTCAAAATCAAAAATAAGATACGCGTAAATCTTAGCCGCAAGAGGCGGTAAATGGAAGGCTTCTCCATAAAAATTAACCATTTCGCGAAAGATTTCTTTGTCTATTTCTATCATTATTTAAAATTAATCTGTAAAAATAGGATTTAGTTCTGAACTAAAAGAACCAAAACTGAATTTTAAGATAATTTTATGATTTCGATAACATAATCTTGTTTATGTTATTTAGTCTTAAAATTGATTTGATTAAAGGATTTCAAAATAAAATTGATTAATTTTGATAGATGGATTTGAGAGACCAACTAAAAAATATGTTCCCTGATCACGAAGAACAGGATTTTGTAATGCCTTCCGATAACTATGGGGAAGAAAAGTTCGTACAAAACGAACCGCTCGTCTGTAAATTTGAAAAAAAAGGCAGACATGGAAAACCAGTTACTCTAGTTGAAGGTTTTGAAGGAAGCGATCAAGAAATGAAAAAGATTTCGAAAAAGATTAAAACAACTTTGGGAATCGGTGGGTCAGAAAAAGATGGCATCATCATTATCCAAGGTGATAATCGGGATAAAATTATGGTGATTCTAAAAGAGATGGGCTATAAGACAAAACGAGTTGGTGGTTAAGAAAAACAAAAAGAGGATAGACCGCTTCGCTGATAGAAAAAAGGAGAGAGATTTTGTAATAAGACAGAAGTTGCAAAGACGAATCTGTAGCCCGACTTGAGTGGAGCTCTTTTTTTGACGAGGAACGAGGAGGAAAAAAGCGGGAACGGAAGGCGGAAATGTCTGCCATAAAAACATAATAAAGTGGCACTCGACTTAGTTAAATGTCTGCCCAAATAATTATTTAGAAATAAAAATATAATATGCTTAATAAATTAGCAGCTTCAGAATTGGTGCTCAATGACGACGGAAGTGTGTATCACTTGAACTTGTTGCCAGAAGATATTGCCGGGAAAATCATGTTGGTTGGTGATCCAGATCGAGTACCGAAAGTCTCAAAGTATTTTGACAAAATCGAAATCAAGAAAAATAAAAGAGAATTTTATACGCATACGGGAACTTTGCGTGGCCAAAGAATTACGGTAATGTCGACTGGAATTGGGACTGAAAACATCGATATTGTGATGAACGAATTGGATGCATTAGTGAATATCGATTTGAAAAACAAAGAATTTACAAAGGATCACACGGCGCTGGAATTATTCAGAATGGGAACTTGCGGAAGTGTAAATCCGGAGGTGGAAGTTGACAATATGTTGGTGACGGAAAACGTGGTTGGACTTGATGGTTTGATGCATTTCTATCAGGATTATAGTTTTGAAAATGAATTCTCCAGAAATTTTATGGCGAAATTTCCTTATGAGAAAATCAAACCGATGTTGTATTTTTCTGATTGGTCGAAAGAAATGGGAGAATATTATAGGGATGCAAAATACCACGGAAATACAGCGACTTTCCCAGGATTCTATGCACCACAAGGACGTCAGCTTCGTTTGAAAGCGATTGATGATCAATTTTTGGAAACTTTAAATGAATTAGGTGTAACCAACTTCGAAATGGAAACATCGGCGATCTATGGACTTTCTAAATTATTGGGACATAAAGCAATTACGGTGAATTCTGTTATTGCAAACAGAAGACGTGGAGAATTTTCTGC
Organism: Chryseobacterium sp. SNU WT5; assembly: GCF_007362475.1. Lineage (NCBI taxonomy): Bacteria > Pseudomonadati > Bacteroidota > Flavobacteriia > Flavobacteriales > Weeksellaceae > Chryseobacterium > Chryseobacterium sp. SNU WT5. The sequence goes on along the minus strand of NZ_CP041687.1, from coordinate 1,631,762 downwards.
CGATCATGCGGCGTCTGAAAGAAATATGATTGAATGGGTTTTAGATCGGATTATAAAATAAAGATTTAGATTTACTATAGAAATTCAAGAAAGAATTTTCTATTCTTAATTTAATAGGATAGAAAGTTCTTTCTCACAAATTACTAAAAATGGAAACTACATTAGACATAAAAAAAAGAATTCACGATTTTGTCGATCAAGCTGACGAAAGGATACTTAGGATTTTTAATGCAATTATTAGCACAGAAGAATCTGAACTTGAAGGTTTGAGCTCTGAACACAAGGTAATTATAGATGAAAGGTTGCAGGAACACAAAGAAAATCCGACGTCTGGAAAATCTTGGACCGATGTAAAACAGGAGTTGAAAAGCAATTAACTGGTATAAAGACGAAAACGAAAATCTTCCTGTAATTCTATTAGACAAGATTGAAGAAAGTTTGAATAAGATTAGGGAAAATCCTAATCATTATCAAAAGAGATATCATGAAATCAGAATTGTTTTTACAAAAAAATTCCCTTACGGTATTTACTATACTTTAGAAGAAAATAATATTTTTGTTCATGCGTTTTTACATACTAAACGAAATCCCAGCGTGGCAGAAAAACGCATAAAGTAAATTCTACTTGGGCTGGAATTTTATTTTTTACAATGACAATCCACCAAATGATCATCAACCATTCCCGTCGCCTGCATGTAAGCATACATCACAGTTGAACCTAAAAACTTAAATCCTCTTTTCTTTAAATCTTTCGATAAAGCATCTGAAATTTCTGTAGTTGCAGGAACTTCACTTAAAGTTTTCGGATGATTGACAATCGGTTTTCCATCGACGAAAGCCCAAATATAATTAGAGAAACTACCAAACTCTTTTTGAACTTCAAGAAATTTCTGAGCGTTATTAATGGTTGCTAAAACCTTTAATCTGTTTCTTATAATTCCAGCATTATTCAGTAACTCTCCTATTTTCTTGTCAGAATAATTTGCAATTTTTCTATAATTAAAATCTTCAAATGCTTCTCGGAAGTTTTCACGCTTTTTCAAAATCGTGTACCAGGAAAGTCCAGCTTGAAAACTTTCCAAAACTAAAAATTCGAATAGGATAGAATCATCGTAAACCGGTGTTCCCCATTCTTTATCATGATACCTTCTATATAAATCATCTTTTTCTGACCAATCGCACCGAACTATTTCCATTTGATAAACTTTAGTTCAAAAATAGAAAACTAAATATCTAAATCTGATCTTTAAAACTCTTATAATATATTTTAACAAAATTTTACAATATGTTTAACATAGTATTAGCTTTTTTAGGAATGGAACTTGCAACTTAACATAGTATCAAATTAAATTTTTTCAATCACTAAATATTAACATTAAAATTATTACAATGGACAGACAAGATTATAACAAAGCAGAAGACGCAGTTAATAAAACAAAATGGACTGTAAATGATTATGCTGATAGAGCGAAGGATTATATCCGCGAACAAAGAGATAAAAACACAGAACCAACTGCTGAAGGCTGGATGGAAAGAGCGAAAGATAATATTTCTGACGCTTGGGAAGACACCAAAGACGCAGCCTCCGATGCTTGGGAAAAAACCAAAGATTGGTCTGAAGATGCAAAAGCAGAAGTTAGAAAAGCAACTAACTAAGCTAAATTAGCTATAAGAAAGAGAGTCGTATTCTGTACGGCTCTTTTTTTTATGCGTTAAACAATAAAATTTTTTAAATTTGTCTAAAATTAAGATTATGTACGGATTACTAAAAGGTAAGAAAGGAATTATATTCGGCGCTCTAAACGATCAGTCTATCGCTTGGAAAGTTGCAGAAAGATGTCATGAAGAAGGAGCTGAATTCATTCTTTCTAATGCGCCTATCGCAATGAGAATGGGTGAAATTGATGAGCTTGCCAAGAAAACTGGCTCAGATGTTATTGCTGCTGATGCAACTTCTGTGGAAGATTTGGATAAACTTTTTGCTCATGCTGAAGAGAAATTTGGTAAAATAGATTTCATTCTACATTCCATTGGTATGTCTGTAAACATTAGAAAAGGTAAATCATATACCGATCTTAATTACGATTTCTTAGAAAAAGGTTGGGATATTTCTTCGGTTTCTTTCCATAAAGTAATGAAAGCTGCTTGGGACAGAGATATTATGAACGAGTGGGGTTCAATTTTGGCCTTAACTTATATCGCTGCACAACGGGTGTTCCCGAATTATGGTGATATGGCCGACAACAAATCTTATCTTGAAAGTATAGCGAGAAGTTTCGGCTATTATTGGGGCGACAGAAAAGTTCGTGTAAACACGATCTCTCAATCTCCCGTTATGACTAAAGCAGGAGCTGGTGTAAAAGGAATTAGCGGGTTTTTCAATTTCGCAGACAGTATGTCTCCTCTAGGAAATGCAGATGCTCTTGATTGTGCTAACTATTGCGTAAGTATGTTTTCTGATCTTACCAGAAAAGTGACGATGCAAAATCTTTTCCATGATGGTGGTTTCAGTAAAACTGGAGTTTCACAAAAAATTGTAGATAAATTTGAAGATTTAGAATAACTAAATTATTAGTTGAAAATATAAATTCCGTCTCGTTGCATTAACAAGACGGAATTTTTTTATCTTGAAACTTTTGGAATTACAGGCAAACTTTGATTTTCTGAAACAGAAACACTTTGCACGGCAAAAATAAAATTATCCTTGGAAAGTGGAACGGTGTAGGAAGTTTCGGTAGTGAAAATTTTATGAGTCCAAACAGATTGATCCGTTTCTCTGTACAGAACGTTATATCCCTTTACTTTTCCCGAAGCAGGTCTATCCCAACTCAGTTTGGTAGAATTTGAGAGTTCTTTTACATCCATCAAAACATTTTCTGGTTGCGGTGTTGATTTCGCCAGATTTGCAAGGACGGCTACATTTACGGCAGTATTGGTTTTTAAATAATCGAAATCCATAAACTCAATTAAATCGCCATATTTTTTATTGTTCTCCGTTCTGATATCTTGATGTTGATGATCGTAATTTTCATAGTAATCAGTTAATCGAATGGCAGTGAAACCATGATTAACAAAAGGAGCATGATCGCCACCTCGTAAAAAGCGGTCGTTCCTATAAATCAATTTGATGTCTATATTTTTAACGTATTTCTCTCCAATTTCTTTCACATATCTAGCGAGTTGTCGCGCATTCCCGTCATTTTCGAGACCAAGATTCCGAATCTTTGCAGCTGATTTTTCAGTTTCAAAAGCAGATAAGCCTTCACTGAAAACTCTCAACTTTGGAGTTCCATCATTTTTAGGAGCATCGAAACTGTTGTTTCCAATCATATCATTATTTAAAACGGCTTGAATTTTCCAGTTATCCTCTTTTGCTTTATCGGCCAACATTTTGGCACCTAACAAACCCTGCTCTTCACCAGTTACCGCAACAAAAAGAATGGACGCTGGGAATTTTGATTTGCTTAAAATTCTTGCGCTCTCAATAACTGCAGCAACGCCACTTCCGTCATCATTGGCTCCAGGCGCATAATCCGACGAATTTAAAACATCTGAAACTCGTGAATCCAAATGTCCAGAAATAATGATGATTCTATTGTCTGATGGATCGGTTCCTTTTAAAAAAGCGATTGCATTTCCAAGATTCGTCAATTTATTTATTCGTTTTCCGTCGGGGTGCAAATCTTCATTTTGAAGATAAACTTCCATTCTGCCCTCAGAATTCTTTGCATAATTTCTAAATTTCGATAACACCCATTCTCTGGATGCTCCGATTCCTTTAGCTTTATCGGTGGTAGAACTCATGGTATGTCGGGTTCCGAAACTTACCAGTTTTTCAACATTCGCTTTTAGTGAATCTTTACTCACCAATTTTACATACTCTGAAATCTCAGGATCTTTTTCCTGTTTCTGCGCATTTAAACTTACGGAGAGCAATATGCTCAAAATGAAAACTGTTTTTCTCATTTCAAATTTTTTATTTCATTATTAAAATCAGCCACAACTTCATCAGAGGTTGCCCAAGAAGTAATCAGGCGAATTGCAGATTTTTCTTGATCGAGTTTTTTCCAAACATAAAAATCGAACCGTTCTGATAACTTTTCAATTTGCTCATTTCGCAGAATAGGAAAGATCTGATTAGTAAAGGTTTCAGAAAGGAAATCAACTCCAATACTTTGAAAAGTTTCTTTGATCTTCATTGCTTGTTGATTCGCGTGTTTGGCTAAATCAAAATACAGATCATCTTTCAATAATTCTTGAAACTGTATTCCGAGCAGGCGACCTTTTGCCAGCATGGCTCCTTTTTGTTTTAAATGGAAACCAAATTCTTCTTGTAAAATTTCATTATTAATGACAATTGCTTCTCCAATTAAGGCTCCGTTTTTTGTTCCACCTAAATAGAAAGCATCGGTATATTTTCCAAAATCCTCTAAAGTCAAATCATTGGTTTCGGCAGTTAACGCATGTCCTAACCGTGCTCCATCAACGAACAAATAAAGTTTATTTTCTTGGCAGAACTGGTATAAATCAACCAATTCTTTTTTGGAGTAAATCGTTCCGATCTCTGTTGAATTTGAAATATAAACCAATTTCTGTTTTACTTGATGCGGTTTATTTTGATGAGCGTCAATAATTTTTTGAATATCGTCAGGACGAAGTTTACCATCATTAGTTTCAACAGCATGAACTTTATGACCGGTTGCTTCAATTGCGCCACTTTCGTTGGTGAAAATATGACCAGTCGCAGCAGCTACAACGCTCTCATGCGGACGAAGAAATGCAGAAATAACAATCAAGTTTGCCTGAGTTCCGCCTGATACTAAATAAACTTTAGCGTCCTGATTTTTAATTTTTTCTTTAATAATGCTTTCTACATTTAAAGAAAAATTATCTAAACCGTAACCATTATGTTGCGTAAGATTACTTTGCACCAAAGCTTCCAGAATTTTGGGGTGTGCACCTTCGGCATAATCATTTTTAAAGGAATATTTCATCACCTAAATTTAAAGAAAAGACCTATCAAAAACACAAATTCTAAAAAGATTTTTTAATTTTAATATTGAGCTTTATTATTTTATTGAAATAAGCGCATAATCCTAAACCAATTCAGAATGTTCCAACAGTTTCCAAAATAAACATGAAAGTGATTTTATTATTTAAATGTTAGATTTGCATTCACAACACCCTAACTTTATGATTTCACTTACCGAAGAAAATTATTTAAAAGCAATATTTCATTTACGAAACGCCGACAACACGGTTACAATAACCGAGCTCAGCAAATTTTTAAATGTTAAAATGCCCAGTGTGAATAATATGATGAAGAAATTTGCTCAAAAGAACTGGGTCATTTACGAATCATATAAACCGTTGAAGGTTACAACATCCGGACAAAGAGAAGCTGCATTGATCGTGAGAAAACATAGGCTCACGGAAATGTTCCTGGTAGAAAAAATGAATTTCGGCTGGGAAAATGTTCACGAAATCGCGGAACAATTAGAGCATGTACACTCTGAAAGTTTCTTCGACAAAATGGATGAACTTTTAAATTATCCAAAATTCGATCCCCACGGAGAGCCTATTCCTAATAAACAAGGAGATATTATTTCTTTGGATTTGAAAAAGCTAAGTGAATGCGAGATTGGTCAGAAGGTAGTTTTCAGTTCTGTAACCGTTTCCGACAATGATTTCCTAAATCACCTTAATACCAAAAACTTAGTACTAGGTGAAAAATGGAAAATTTTAGATATTGAAAAATATGATCAGTCTATGGTCATTTCAAAAGATGACAATAGCACAACGACGTTAAGCGCTGTAGTATGCGACAAGATTTTGGTTAATAACTAAAGGAAAGTTAAGCTCGTTTGCCGTATTAATGTAATTGCCTTAACTTTGTACTTATCACAAAATAAACAATAAAATTTTAAAATATGTCAAAAGCCATTTCACAGGTTCCATTTGCAATCAATGAGTCTGTTAGAAGCTACGAACCAGGTTCTGAGGAGGTAAAATCTTTGATTTCTACTTACAAAAAAATGTGGAAAGAAAAAGTTGAAATCCCAATGACCATCAACGGTAAAGACGTTACAACTGACGAGAAAGTAATCATTAATTCCCCACAGGATCACCAGCATAACTTAGGTTTTTACTATAAAGGATCTATGTCCCATGTTGAGGATGCAATTAATACCGCTTTAGCAGCGAAAGAAAAGTGGAATAATTTAGGTTGGGAACATCGTGCAGCTATTTTCTTAAAAGCAGCAGATTTAATTGCGGGACCTTACAGAGACCGTTTGAATGCCGCAACTATGATTGCTCAGAGTAAAAATGTTCACCAGGCAGAAATAGATGCTGCTTGCGAATTTATTGATTTCTTGCGTTTCAATGTAGAATTCATGACAGAAATGTACAGCGAACAACCGGTTTCAGATAATGGAATTTGGAACAGATCAGAATACAGACCGCTAGAAGGTTTCTGTTTTGCGGTAACTCCTTTCAACTTTACTGCAATTTCCGGAAACTTACCAACTTGTATGGCAATGATGGGAAATGTAGTTGTATGGAAACCATCTGACAAACAAGTTTATTCAGCAAAAGTAATCATGGACGTTCTTACGGAAGCAGGTTTACCGGCTGGAGTTATCAACATGATCTTCACCGACGGAAAAGAGACTGCTGAAAAAGTATTGGCTCATCCAGATTTTGCAGGTCTTCATTTTACAGGTTCAACTAAAGTTTTCCAAAGTATGTGGAAAATGATGGGAGATAATATTCATAACTATAAAACCTATCCAAGAATTGTTGGAGAAACGGGAGGGAAAGATTTCGTAATGGTTCACCCATCTGCGAATGTAGAGGCAGTTGCTACCGCTTTAGTTCGTGGGTCTTTCGAATACCAAGGTCAAAAATGTTCTGCCGCTTCTAGAGCATACATTCCGAAATCACTTTGGGCTGATGTGAAGAAAGTAATGGAGGCACAGATGAAAACCATTAAAATGGGAAGTCCAGAGGATCCTTCTAATTTCGTGAACGCAGTGATTGATAAAAACTCTTTTGAGAAGTGTAAAGGTTATATCGAGCGTGCAGAAAAATCAAGTGATGCAAAGGTAATCATTGGTGGAAAATGTGATGACTCAAAAGGATGGTTTGTAGAGCCAACCGTAATTGAAGCATCTAATCCTAAATATGAGTCTGTTTGCGAAGAAATTTTCGGACCGATCCTTTCTGTTTACGTATATGAGGACAAAGACTGGACAGCAACTTTGAAATTGGTTGATGAGACTTCTCCTTACTCTTTAACGGGGGCCATATTTTCTCAAGACCGCTATGCAATTGATGAAGCTTTCAAAGCCCTGGAAAATGCTGCGGGTAACTTCTATATCAACGACAAACCAACTGGAGCCGTAGTAGGGCAACAACCATTTGGTGGTGCCAGAGCTTCGGGAACAAATGACAAAGCAGGGTCAAAAATGAATTTAATGAGATGGACTTCTGTAAGAAGTATTAAAGAAACATTTGTTTCTCCCAAAGATTATAAATATCCTTATTTGGGTTAAAAAAATATTTAAAATTAATCCGCACTGTTTGTGCGGATTTTTTTTTAAAAAACTTTAACTTTTAACAAAGATTTAAGCAACTGAAAACGTTCTTTGGCACAGATTTTACATTAATGCAATTATCATATCATTACATTAATAATTAAAAAAAATAACATTATGGGATCTAAAAAGAATGGACTTCTCGCATTATTAGGATTAGGAGCTTTAGCTTGGTGGAAATATAAAAATTCATCAGAAGAAGAGAAGCAAGCAGTTAAAGACAAAGTTAATACTGCAAAAGATAACTTCAACCAATGGGGAAGTGATCTAAAATCAAAAGCTACAGACGTTGCGTCGCAAGTGCAAGATAAGGTGAACCAAACTAAATCTTCAGTAGAAGATAAAATAAATCAAGGATAACCAAACACCTTCATATATTTTTGTAAAACTGCATTGTATTTATTACAATGCAGTTTTTTTACATCAAAAAATCCCGAAGAATATTCGGGATTGGTTATAATTACAATGAGGAATGTCACTGTTAATAAGTGTTATTTCAAAAAGCTGTTAAAGGTATCACCTTGGCGAATATCACCAGTATTATACCCTTTCATGAACCATTCTCTTCTTTGGGCAGAGCTGCCATGTGTAAAGCCTTCCTGATTCACGTAACCCTGTGATCTTTTCTGAATATTGTCATCTCCAACCGCTTCCGCAGCAGAAATTGCAGATTCGATATCTCCAGGTTCAAGAAATTTCTCACGATTATCTGTTTGCTTTGCCCAAACACCAGCGTAAAAATCGGCCTGGAGCTCTGTAGCAACGGACACCCTGTTCATCTCTGCCTCGGAATATCTTCCGCTATTTCTTAACTGATCTACTTTTTGGGTTGTCCCTAAAAGTGTTTGTACGTGATGTCCAATTTCATGAGCCATAACATAAGCAATTGAAAACTCAGTCACCTGCGCACCAAAACGTTGTTCAAGCTCCTTGAAAAAGCTCATATCCATATAAACCGTTTGGTCTGCAGGACAATAAAAAGGTCCCATAGCTGCTTGAGCAGTTCCGCAGCCAGACTGTGTAACACCTTCAAACATTACAACTTTCGCAGGACTGTATTGCATTCCATTTTCCTGAAAAATTTTAGTCCAGGTTTGTTCATTTTCGGCCGTAACCATTTGCACAAACTCACGAACTTTCAATTCGTTCGCATTTAAGTCACGCTGTTCTGTCTGTGGACCAGCGCTTCCCATTCCAGAAGATAATATTGCTGAAGGATCACCCCCTAAAAAAAATATGATTGCTGCGATAATTAAGGTTCCTAAACCACCACCTACTAATATGCCTCCGCCTCCGCCAGATCCGCGCCTATCATCTACATTACCACTTCTATCGTTTGTCCATTTCATTTCTTAACTTTTTATAAAATTACAAAAAAAATTATTTATCCAGTTTATTTTCTTTTAACCAAAATGAAACACTTTGATAAACAGAAATACAGTCATCAACTAGATTTTTCTTCGGATCCTTTACCGGGATTTCATCATAAAAAAGCTTAAACTCTTGTGGAAGATCTGACTTTTGCAATTGTAAAGAATATTGTTTTACTTTTTTGGTAGGCGAAATAATCGTTAAATAGTTATCTTTTATTAATCCTAAATCTTGATAAGTTGCAATATATGCTCTGGGTTTATAATTAGGTTCAAAAATATTCTGTCCCAAAAATTTCGACTTATATTTAAAGTTAAGCAGACCGAATAAAGTAGGCATTACATCAATTTGCGACATGGTAGAAGTAAACTTTTGCGGCTCTATAAATCCCTCTGAGAAAATGAAGCCCGGTATTCTGTATTTGTCCATTGGAAGTTCAGTTTTACCGGCACTTGATGCACAATGATCAGAAACAATTACAAATACGGTATTTTTGTACCAACTTTGTTTTTTCGCCATTTCAAAGAATTTTCGAATAGAATAATCGGTATATTTCACACCTCCGTCCCGTGATTTGGCAGTTCCAGGAATATCAATTCTCCCTTCAGGATAAGTAAAAGGTCGGTGGTTGGAGACCGTCATCCATTGATGAAAGAAAGGCTTTCCAGATTTGGAATCTTCATTCATCTTCTGAATGGCCTTCTTCGCCATATCCTCATCTGCAACACCCCAAACATTCGAAAAGGTAATTTCTTCAGGTTTAAAGTCATTTCGATCGACTATTTCATAACCATTTCCTTTATAGAAATCCTCCATGTTATCAAAATAGCTATAACCTCCATAAAGGAATTTTACGTTGTAGCCTTTATCTTTAAAAACACTACCGGTACTAAACTTATTCTTATTGTTTACCCTTTTTACAAGACTCTCACCCGCAGTTGGTGGGATACATAAGGTTAATGCTTCCAACCCTCTAACTGTCCTGTTTCCCGTTGCATACAAATCTGTAAACATCAAAGATTTATCAGCTAAACTATCTAAAAATGGCGTTATTTTCTGTGTATTTCCGTAATGCTCCAAAAATTCTGCTGACAGACTTTCAATCGAAATTAACACCACATTTTTATGTGTTTCCGCATCCAAAGGATTGATTTCTCTTTCTAAAGTTGGGGGATCAAACTGACCTAGAAAATTTTTCTCTGCATCAGCTTGACTCAGCGTTGGATAAAATTGAAAATAATCAAGTTCTTTTTGAGTAAAAGCATTAAAGAATTTAGGAAAACCATTGGCCTGGATTTCCTGCGCAAAAGTATTGCCCGATTTTACTTTTCCAAGCTTAGGGATAACAAATAAACTAATAGCACACAGACCAATAAAAGAGGCCAGTAAGACCAACTTCTGCATAAAGGTAGGTAATACAATTAATTCTTTACTGGTCTTTTTATAAATGAACCACGTTACTAAAACAGCAAGCGCCAGAATTCCAGAAAATAAGGGAACAACGGGGTAACTTTCTAAAATATTACCAATTACCTCATTCGTATAAATTAAATAATCTACTGCAATAAAATTATATCGAACTCCGAATTCATTCCAAAAGAAGTATTCGCTTACCGCATTAAATATGATTAAAATGACATATAGAAAGAGGGTGACGAAATAAAGAACATTCCGAAGCTTTACTCTTTGTTTTGGGAGGAATAAGAGAAGTCCAAACAGAACCATTTTTAAACCTATAAAAGACATTGCAATCTCTGGAAATGAGCCTCCATATTGTTTGAAAATATTTCCCGGGACAAATGCTGTGTATAAGAATGCCAATACCAAAATCCCAAAAATAATGTACCCATAAGGTTTATGGTATTTGGAATTGGATAAAAATAAAAAATATAATGCAAGTATACTACTTGCTAAAACGAAAACGAACGCATCACTTAAGGCGCCTATAAAAAGTATTTTAAGGCTTTCAAACAATCCAAAACCTACCGTAGTAATCGGATGAAAAATAAAAACAATTCTTACAATTAAAGAAACTAAACCGTAAAATAGACCCAGGTAAATAAACGGTTTGATTTTGGAAAGTGATTTCATTATATTAAATTTCTATCGAGTTGCTGTTTGAAGACAATCATCTGCAAAGCCGTTACCGCTGATTCAATTCCTTTATTTCCTAAGACACCACCACTCCTTGCGATGGATTGCTCTTTGGTATCATCTGTAAGAAGACAGAAAACAGTAGGAACGTCGGTTAAAATATTGCAATCTTTAATTCCCTGTGCAACGCCAGAACAAACATAATCAAAATGTGCGGTCTCACCTCGAATCACACATCCAATTGCGATCACCGCATCGAATCTGTTGCTTTTGCATAGTTGCATTGCGGCATAATTGAGCTCAAATGCTCCAGGAACTTTAAACACGCTAATATTATCTATTAACACCCCTTCTTTTTTTAAAACTTCTACCGCCCCATCACGAAGGTTATGGGTTACGAAATCATTCCATTCTGAAACAACAATGCCAATTCTAAAAGAATCGGCATCATTAATTTGTAATGGTTGATAATCTGAAAGATTCACCGTTGCCATTCTATATTTTTTTAATAATATTTTACCATTTCGATATACGCTTCGGACATACCATTATCGTAATCTTGATATTTTTCATCAATTGTAGAGAAATGTTTTTTTGCTTCCGCATTTTTCTTTAATGCTAGCGCTACCAAACCAGCTTTTCTGGTAAAGTAATAAGTAGTGTAAGGATCGTCTGAAGCAGAGACTGCTTTGTCTAAAAGTGACAACGCGTCATCGCTTCTATTAAGATTTGCTTGACAATCTGCCATAGCACCATATTTCAATGCCATTAAAACACTACTATCAGAAGAAAATTTATCCAACAAATCATAAGATTCCTGATACTTCCCTTCTTTGAATTTAATCAATCCTGCATTATACGCTGCCAATTTTCCAACATGGGTTCCAGAATAATCTTTGTAAGTTCCTAAGTAACCTGGATTAGCGGCACTTTTTCCACCTAAAGCCAGATCTTCTTTACCTTCAGCCAAATTTTTCTGAGCAGCAAGATAACTTAATGTAGCCTCTTCATTTCTGGGCGCCACATAAAACTGCTGGTACGCAAAATATCCAACGACACCCAATACCAATGCACCGAAAACAATCAATAGCATTTTTGCATTTTTCTCAAGAAACTTTTCGGTATCTAAAGCACCTCTGTCTAAATCTTTGAAAACCTCTACAGTTTCCTTTCCTTCCATTTCTTTTCTGCGGGTACGCAAATTAAGTTTTGCCATAGTTTTAATAAAAATTGAAGTGCAAATTTAGCTGTTTTTGAGTGATATACAAAATATTGTTTGAAAAAACATTTTTTTGAAAATTAAGCTTCTTTTAAAAGGTATTTTAGTTTAATAACTTAGGATCGAATGAAGTTCTGCATCAAATTTATCTAATCGCTCCTCCCCTTTTAAATCTTTCAGGCTAATTAAAAAACTAAATTGAGAAACGGTAGCACCTTGTTTTTGAACAAGCATAGCTGCAGCTTCCGTAGTACCACCTGTTGCTAATAAATCATCATGAATTAATACGCGTTGACCTGCTTTAATTTGTCCCGTACGCATTTCAATTTCTTCAGAACCATATTCTAAATCATATTTCTGAGCTACAAAAGGCGGTGGTAGTTTCCCTTTTTTCCGAATTAATACAAATGGAATATCTAACGCAACTGCGATTGCAATCCCAAACAAATAACCGCGACTTTCTATACCACAGACCGCGTCGATTTTACCACGACTAAAGGATACTAAATTATCAATAACCTCTTTATACAGTGTTGGATTAAGAAAAATAGGGGTGATGTCTTTAAATTGAATTCCCGGTTTGGGGAAATCAGGAATATTCTGGATGGTATTTTCTAAATCCCGAATAAGTTGGTGATTCATCTTCTAATTAATTTTATAGCTTGAAATTTTCCAGTCACCGTTTACATTTTTCAATCCAAACGTCACCTGAATTGCAGTTACTTTGCCAGTCTTATCCGTAATATCGTATGTCGCATTTACATTGGCAGCATTAGCACTGGCATTATTAGTAGACATGCTTTTCACATTAATACTTTTCACACCACCAAAACCAGAAGTTGGATTAGAAAACTTGTCATATGATTCCCAATTAGGATTATCTGCTACATCGTAAGCTCCACGAAGATTCTGAGCAGATAAATTATTTAAAAATTTTGAAACACTGGCTTTAGGATCTGATTTCGCAGCAGGAGTATCTGTTGTACTTGCTGGAGCATCTGTTGGCTGAACTGCTGCAGGATCGGAAGGATCATTTGCTGGGTTCTCAACCGGATCTCCTGCAGGCATAAGCAACGCTTTAGAATTTACATCAACACCTATTTTGGACATTTTAAAAGTCTTTTTCGTAGTCTTAACAGAAACCGTAATATCAATTTTTTGATCGATGATTTTCTGTGCAGGTAATGAAGCAAACCGTAAGATAAAACCTTTGAAATTATTATCTAGCATCAAGTTTTTCGCCGTGTATATTTTATTTCCGCCACTGTGAACTTGTAATACTGCTTCTAAACCAGCACCTGAGAAACTGACTGGCTGCCCAGAATCATCTACTAATCGTGGGGTAATCTTTAAAGATTGTGGCCCTAAAACCGCATCATTACCCAAAGGAATTACGGTTATATTCAATGCACTGGCAACAATATCATTCGGGTCGAATTCCGTTGCTTTTTCGCTCCCAAAAATATTCATCTCGCCTAATGATGGCGGTCCAGAGCTTGACCAGTCAATGCTGTTTTTCTGTGCAATCTGATCAGCTAAGGCAAAGATCTCCTGGACTTTCTTACCATTAATCAGCTTGCCCAGAGCGGTAAGCTCATTCATCTCACCATCTTCCTCTACGCCGAAAGTTTTCAAGATATACAGCGCCTCGTTAAATTTTACTTGCTCTAATGTATTTAAGCTGGATGCCATATCATTAATGCTGGACTGTAAAGTCCTGGTTGTTGTAGCATCTGCAGTATCTTTTTTACAACCAATAAGAAGTATTAAAAAAGTAAGTAAAACAAATATAAAGATGTTTTGACTTCGAACTTTTTTTAAAATTATTTTTTTAAGTATTGTATTCATAGGAAATCGGTAATTTAACAAATTTATAAAAAATTACCGACAAAAAGATTTATATAATTATTTCGTAAAACTGATTCTAAGAAAATTAACACATTACCTACCGCAACAAATCTATTTCTATAATATTATTATCTTTTTTAATTCTATTTTTGAATAATTTCTCTTCTTCTCTGAAAATTTCAACGCCTGATTTAAAAGTTCCGTCGGAGTCAATTTGATCAGGATATCTTCCTCTTAAGCTTTGCAATGGATCTTTTCTGTAGTCCCTATAAATCTTCGCATATTCTTCTTGACTGATTTTTACTGCCATACTACTTTCCCTAGTTTCTGGATAATCTGTAAAGTCATTTACTTTATAGATTGCGACCAAAGAAAACTTATGCGTTTTTGTAGCATCCTCGATGGTAAAAATAAGGCCTGGTAAGCCATGGAACTTATATGGACCATCTTGAACTGCAATCTCTGGAGAATACCAAGCGGCCCATTCTCTACCAGCGAAATTGACAGCTGCAGAAAACACCTCCTTCCCTAAGATAGTATCTTTTTTATCTTTTAAAATCCAATTTAAGTTTCTAAGATCTTCTACATCGAAAGTTCTCATGTGAACTTTCGTCAACATGTTAATTTTGTTAGCACCAAGATCTTTGACAATCTTAAAATCGATATATTCCTTGTTTGGTGCCATAAAAAATTGCCCCTTTTTTGCAAAAGCTGCTTTTGTAGAATCAATGTTAAAGTTCTGGTAGCTGTAAAACTGAGAAGTATTTTTCTTGACATCCAGATACATCATGTAATTGGATACTTGCTTGGGATTATCATTATCTTTTACAAATTCATAATCATATACAAATCGGAAACTCTGCCCATATGAATTCAGAAACAATGTAAAAAGCAAAATCCTTAAAACCTTAAAAAATGAAATTCTCACAATATTTTTAATTTAAAAGAAGAATAGGCTACAGTTTTTACTGTAGCCTATTATTTTTTACGCTGGTGTTAATACAGCTCCTTTAACACAACCTAAGTCTCCACCTGTTCCATGTTCATGGTGAACAGTGGTACTACAATTGGTTGTGCCTTTCCAACAGCACTTATAATCACCTGTAGGCTGTGCTAAACCACCATTTACTGTTCTAAGTTGATTTCTCGAAAGCATCTTTAAATTTTTCATAAGTTAAATTTTTATAAGTTTTCGTCATTATTGACAAATCAAAAATATGAAACAATTTTGTACAAAATAACAAATTTATTTGCGATTTTATTGCGATCTTATGCAATAAGCAACATTATTCGATAATATATCAATAATTTACAAGTCATGCTACTTAAATAATAAAGTGGTTATGTCTTCTAAAAGCAATTCATGCCATATATATAAATTCTTATAAAAAGAACATTGAGAGCTTACTAAATGATAATTTCTTACCGACTACCCATTAAGAAATCCTGTTCAGTAAATGAACAGGATTTTAGTTTATAGTAAATATGCCTTAGAAAGGATATTCATAGATCTTCGATTCATGTACGAATGGATTACCTTCAGGTATCAGTCTACGTTTTGATAAAGTGGTCAGTACCGTAAAGATAAACAAACCTAACCCAAACAATACCGCTCCAAGATTTGTTAGTAATCCTGTAATATTTTCCCAGTAAGGACCAACTGATCCAGGCATAACCATATTATAATATACTAACCAGTGACCAGAGATTATTATCACAGCCAAGGTAGTCATTACGGTATAGTTTCTTTTGATACTTGAACTTACCATTACCGCTAAAGGAATTGCAAAATTTAAAAGTAAAATTAACCAGAATGCCCACCCATAATACTCAAATCTACCATAGAAGTAATTTACTTCTTCCGGAATATTTGCATACCAGTATAACATAAATTGTGCGAACCAGGTATAAGTCCATAACATGGTAGATGCAAAAAGGAAAACTCCTAAATCGTGTAAGTGATTGTCATTAAATTGAGGAAGGAAGCCTTTCTTTTTAAGATATACACTTATCAACATAATTACAGCAATTGAAGTAGCTAAAGCACTTACCATTGCATACCAAATATACATTGTAGAATACCAGTGCGGGTCAATAGACATCAGCCAATCCCACGCCCAAGCTGCTGAAGCAAAACCAAAAAAGGCAATATAACCAACGTTCCAGCTATAATATTTTGCATAAACCTTTCTATCTTTTGTTTCATCTACTTTGGTAGAAAGACCTTTTAGTTTCCAGGCGAAGAACGAAGCTCCGATTACATATAAAAGTGTTCTAAATACATAGAACGGAATATTTAAGAAGGTTTTCTTCTCGAAGAGAATTGGATCAAAGTTTGCGCTGGCGGGATCTGTTAAATCACCATCCATCCAATGGAAAAGATGTCCCATGTGCGTTACGTTCATTAACATAACGATGATAATAATAGCTCCAGCCCACGGAATCACTGAAGCAACCGCTTCCATTACTCTTAAAATAATTATAGACCAACCTGCGTGTGATACTGTCTGAATTGCATAAAAAAACAATGCGCAACAACTTAAAGCAAAAAGAAAAACTGAAACGGTATGAATTGCCGCTAAAGGCTGATTCTTAAACTGCATTTTTGCATGCTCTAGGTGGGCAGCATGGTCTTGTGGACCTACCATTTCGCTAGAGTTTGAAGGAGCATGATTTCCGCCGGCATGTACTGCCTCCATCATATGTTCAATCTGCGCATCATCTACTCCATGATTCATGAAGTAACCTGCGCCAAAAAGCACCAGTCCTGCGACGATGAATATGATTGAATATAATCTTAATTTGGGTGAAAAACTATACATTTTATTACTCTTTTTTATTTTTTAGGACTCGTACTCGATTGTGTTGCGTCTGTTGCGGGCTGAGCGCTTGTAGCCACCGCAACTGCAGGTGCAGCACTAGTGCCACCTTTAAATGCATTCATGACATATAAAGCCACTCTCCAACGATCGCCAGGTTTTAATTGTCCTGCATATGACCCCATTGAATTTCTACCGTGAGTCAATACATAATGTACCGAACCTATTGTAACTTCTCGATCTGCATATTTTGGGACTCCAGAATAGGCACCGCTTTCTACGATTGGGCCCTGTCCATCACCACCTACTCCATGGCAAGCTGCACAAGTTTGATCATATAAAAGCTTTCCTCTCTTTAGATCTTTTTCCTGATTAGCTGGATTTAGTGGAGAACTAGTAAGCAATTTCGATGCATCATATCCTTCATTGTATTCCAAAGGAACCATTGCTTTGTTTGCAGCTTCATCTGCAATACCTTCAGGATTTTGGGCTACTGTTCCATTAACTGGAGCTAAACCTGTTGCACCATTTTGTTTTACAAATGCAGGAATCTCATTGTCATGTTTAGAATAAGCATCTTCAGCTTTCATCAATGGGTCATAAGCAACCGGAAAATACATGTCCGGGAAATAAACCAAGGGTGGATTTTCATTACTGCAAGAAGTAAAACTAAATGCAATAACTCCTAAGATCGCTGTTATTTTAAATATATTCTTTGTCATTTTAAGCATCTTTTACAGTTATTTCTTCAACTCCGGTATCAATCAGAATTTGCTTTACTGCATCAACATTATCTGTAACAACTTCCATCATAAATTTATCATCAGTAGTTCTCGGATCAGGATTCTGAGGAGGACAACCAGGATACATTTTATTTCTTATCAAGAAAGTAATTGACATCATGTGTGCTGCACAAAATACCATTAACTCAAACATTGGAACTACGAATGCCGGCATATTCTCTCCCCAACTGAATGAGGGTTTACCACCAATATTCATGGGCCAATCATGGTTCATTGTGTACCATGTAACTAAAGAACCAATCGTTAATCCGTAAACTGCATAAATAAAAGCGGCATCGGAAATTCTTGTTTTTCTTAAACCTAAAGCTTTATCTAGACCATGAACCGGAAAAGGAGTATAGACTTCGGCAATAGCGATTCCTTTATCATTGAAAGCTTTCACTCCCTCTAATAAATCATCGTCGTCGGCATACATACCGTATATTATTTTAGTGGTGCTCATCTTCTTCTTCTTTTGCTTTATAAGTTTCACCTGACATTTTCAAAATAGTCTTCAGTTCCGCTTGTGCGATAACTGGGAATGTTCTTGCGTACAATAAGAATAGTACTCCAAAGAACCCAATCGTTCCCAAAAATACTCCTACGTCAATGATCGAAGGTTTGAACATCGTCCAAGAACTTGGTAAATAATCTCTTGAAATATTAATAACGATAATATCAAATCTTTCAAACCACATCCCGATATTAATAATCAAGGCAATGATAAAAGTGGCCATAATGTTTGTTCTTACTTTCTTGAACCAGAATAATGCAGGAACAATTAAGTTACACGTTATCAGGGCCCAGAAAGCCCACCAGTAAGGACCTGTTGCTGCACCAGGAGACAAGTACGTAAAGTCCTCAAATCTAGAGCCAGAATACCATGCGATGAAATATTCAGTAGCATATGCTACAGTTACCATACCACCTGTTACGATGATTACAATGTTCATAATTTCGATATGATACATCGTAATGTAATCTTCTAAGTGAGCTACTTTTCTCGCAACCAGTAATAGTGTTTGTACCATTGCAAATCCAGAGAAGATTGCTCCCGCAACGAAGTACGGTGGATAAATAGTTGAATGCCATCCTTTAATTACCGATGTAGCAAAGTCAAAAGATACCGTGGTATGTACTGAGAATACAAGTGGTGTTGCTAAACCAGCTAGTACAAGAGATAACTCTTCAAATCGTTGCCAGTGCTTTGCTTTTCCACCCCAACCAAATGAAAGGAAGGTATAGATTCTTTTTGTCCAAGGAGTTTTTGCACGGTCTCTGATCATCGCAAAATCCGGTATCAATCCCATGAACCAGAATACACTGGACACAGAGAAGTAAGTAGAAATTGCAAATACATCCCAAAGAAGAGGCGAGTTAAAGTTGGTCCATAAAGAACCAAATTGATTTGGTAAAGGGAATACCCAATATCCAACCCATACTCTACCCATGTGAATTACTGGGAAAATCGCTGCCTGAACTACTGCGAAAATAGTCATCGCTTCAGCAGAACGGTTAACGGACATTCTCCATCTTTGTCTAAATAATAATAGTACCGCAGAGATAAGAGTACCCGCATGACCGATACCTACCCACCAAACAAAGTTGGTAATATCCCATCCCCAGTTGTTGGTTCTGTTTAGACCCCAAGCACCAATACCGGTACCAATGGTGTATGCGATACAGCCGAATCCATAAATGAATAGCGTTAGCGCAATCCAAAAAGAAACCCACCATAGTTTTCCTGCTCTTTCTTCTATAGGTCTTGCTATATCTTCCGTGATATCGTGATAAGTCTTGTGACCAATAATTAAAGGTTCCCTTATCGGAGCTTCGTAGTGTCCTGACATTTTTTACCTATTTATTATTTAAACATTATTTTCTTTTCTATTTCTCACTTTGGTGTGGTAGAAAACGTTTGGTTTAGTACCAATTTCTTCCAGCAAAGTATATCGTCTGTTAGTGCTAAATAGAGCTCTAACTTCCGAATCCTTGTCGTTCATGTCCCCAAAAGTAAAGGCTCCGGTAGGACAGGCGTTTGAACAAGCGGTAGCAAATTCCCCATCTTTAATAACTCTGCCTTCTTTCTTAGCTTCCAAGATGGTATTCTGAGTCATTTGAATACACATTGAACATTTTTCCATTACCCCTCTTGTTCTTACAACAACATCAGGATTCAGAACCATTCTTCCTAAATCATTATTTTGATTATAGTCGAATTTATCATTAAGATTGTAAGTAAACCAGTTGAAACGACGTACTTTATAAGGACAGTTATTTGCACAATATCTTGTACCAATACATCTGTTATAAGCCATTTGGTTTTGACCTTGCTTACCATGAGAAGTTGCTGCCACAGGACAAACAGTTTCACAAGGGGCGTGGTTACAGTGCTGACACATTACCGGTTGGAAGATCACATCTGGATTATTCGCAGGATGATTTAATATTCCACTTTCTTTGTCTAAGAAATGACCATACATTCCCGGAACATTAAGATCTGCTGCTACAGCTTCTTCCTGAGAAAGCTTCCCATCTTTATTCAAATCGAAATCAGCAGGGATGTCTGTCGTGTAGTAGCGGTCAATTCTTAACCAGAACATATCTCTTGACATTCTTACTTCATCCTTACCAACAACAGGAATATTATTTTCTGCCTGACAAGCTATGACACATGCGCCACATCCTGTACAGCTATTTAAGTCAACTGATAAATTAAAGTGAGGTCCATCAACATCATCAAATGCATTCCAAAGATCAATTTTACCTGCTGGCAAAGCACCTCCGATGGTATGATATTCCAAAGGTTTATTCCATCCTAATTTTTCATCATCAAACTTTACGTTTAAGAAAGTATCCAACGATACCTCTCTAGCGATTTCATAACGACCCATTAGTGTATTTTGAAGTTGCATTCCTGCAAATTCATGCTCATCGCCCGTTTTCTCAATTTTAACATTTGATAGAACCAAGTTGGAACCATCAAATAAAGGATATGCATTTACACCAGTTTCAGCAACTTTTCCAGAATCTTTTTTACCATAACCTAAAGCAAGTCCCACCGCTCCATCAGCTTGACCTGGCTGGACATAAACTGGAACATCTTTTATGGCAACCCCATTAACAGTAACGTTTACCACAGAACCATCTAACTGCATTCTTCCGTTAAGATCGTTATCTATTCCTAATCGAGCAGCATCTTTTGGAGAGATAGTTAAGTAATTATCCCAAGTCATTCGGGTAATTGGATCCGGTAATTCTTGCAACCAAGGATTGTTTGCCTGAGTTCCGTCTCCTATCGCTGTTTTCGTATATAAGACCAATTCTAAATCTGATGCCTTGAAACCGGTCAACTCAGAAACTGCTTGAGCAGCGTTTCCACCAGCATAAGAAAGCGTCATCGTGTTTCCACCTTCAATAATCCCGTTATAAAGTGCCTTATTAAAAGTAGTACTACCAATTAATGTAGAAGCATTTGCTTTTAAATAATCGTAATAGTTATTCGCTGGACTATCTTTACCATTCATCCAAACCAATAGAGACTCTTCAATCTGTCTTGATTTAAAGATTTTCTGAATAGTTGGTTGCATTAAAGTATAAATTCCAGATTGTGGTTGAAAATCCCCCCAGCTCTCTAACCAGTTGGCCACAGGAATAACAGCTTTTGCTGCTTTATACATTTCATTTTTCTTATCAGCAATCGCAACTACACAAGGTACTCTTCCTAAAGCTTTTCTGAAATCTTCGCCTTTATTATTTGAATAGATCGGGTTAACATTATTTGCGATTAATACGCCAATCTCACCTGAATCTAACCATCTTAAAAATTCTTTGTATCTCGCACCATCAAATTCCTTAAGCATATTTGCTTTTCCAGTAAATGCGATTGAACCTAATTTTTGATTAATTAGGTGTGCTAATACGTGTGCCGCTTTTGAACCATCAGCAAAAACAACTGCTTTGTTTCCTTTTGCCTGTAATTCTTTAACAATTTCACCAGCTTCCTTGCTTACGCTTCCACCATTAAGACCGTTATAAACTTCTACTAAAACTTTATTTACAGCGCTTGGCTTCAATCTAACTCTGGTATCCGCATTTGCACCAGTCAATGTCATATTGGACTCTACTTGAATATGCCTCAACATGTTGGGGCCTGGCTTTCTTGCGGCTGCGTAAGAAGTTTCTAAGCCACCTCCATTAAAATCTCCTAGGAAATCGGCCTGGAACGAAACGACTAACTGCGTATTTGATAGATCATAAACCGGTAAAAATCTTTGCCCAAATACCTCTTGTGCTGCATCTAAATCTGCATTGTAAGAAAGTGCATCGTAGATTACCAATTCTGCAGTTGGATATTTTACTTTAAAATCTGCAAATAGTTTTTTGAAAGTAGGTGAAGGAAAAGAGTGAGATAAAACCACAATTTTCTTTCCTGCATTATCAGCTAAACCTTTTAAAACGAAATCATCAACTTTATCAAAAGTTTCATCTTTTCCGTTAAGTTTCGGTTGTTTTACTTTGTCATTATCGTATAGAGATAATACTGAAGCTTGAGTTCTTGCACTTGTTTTTCCTAAGTTCTTACCTAAAGGATTTGCTTCAATTTTGATTGGACGTCCTTCTCTGGTTTTTACTAAAACACTAGCAAAATCGAACCCATCAAAATAAGTTGAAGCGTAGTAATTTGGAACTCCTGGAATAATCTCATGAGGTTTTACCACATAAGGAATTGTTTTGATCACTGGAGCTTCACAAGCTGCCAAAGTAACCGCTGCAGTAGAGAATCCTAAAAGCTTAAGAAAATCTCTTCTTGAAGGTCCTGATTCAGTTGATTTTGCACCTCCTCCCAGTAATTCATCTACAGGAATCTCAGTCTGAAATTCTTTTTGAGCCAACTTACCGTTTAAGCTCGGATCTTTCAGTTCTTGAATACTTCTGAATTGTATTTTATTTGAAGCCATTGATACTTCTAATTTTTGTTATTAATAATGACATTTACCACACTCAAGACCTCCAATTGCATCTACAGTGATTTTCGCACCTGAACCATACTGTTTTTTCAGTTTTTCGTGTAGATTTTTGAAGTACTCTTTATTATAACCATTGTTCATATCTACTTCCGTAGTTCTGTGACACTCGATACACCAACCCATCGTAAAATCATTGGCCATATGCACTACATTCATTGTATCAACCTGTCCGTGACAAGCTTTACAAACCACATCAATTTTAGCATCAGGATTCTTTTGATTAAATCCATTGATGATCGCAGTTTCACCTGCAACTACGTGTTGAGCGTGATTAAAGTAAACGAAATCTGGCATATTGTGAATTCTGGTCCACTCCACTGGCTGCGTCTTTCCTGTATATTGTTGCGAAGCCGGATCCCAACCTGTTGCTTCATATATTTTCTTAATCTCACCATCGTAGAACGCTTTATCTTTTCCTGCTTCCATATATTTCCCATTGTATTCGGAGATATTACGGTGACAGTTCATACAAACATTCATAGAAGGAATTTCAGAAACTTTACCATATCGCGCTGATGAGTGACAAAGCTGACAATCAATTTTATTCTCTCCTGCGTGAATTTTATGTGAAAAATAAATAGGTTGTTCAGGTTTGTAGCCTTTGTAAACGCCTATCCACATTAAACTATTCCATAATCCGTACGCAGCGAAAATTCCCAAAAGAACCAATGCTCCCTTACCAACAGCGTGGTATTTTTTGTAAATATCTGCAAAAGAATTAGCTCGAGTTGCATTAAGACCAACTAACTCATCTGTCTGCTGCAGTTTAACCAACTGTCTCAACTTCAATAACAACCAAAGTAGAAGACCTCCAATCGCAAAAAGTGAAATCAAAATAATTTTTGAATCCATCGACTGTTTCTTTTGAGCCTCTAAAGAAGTTAGAGAGTTTGCTTCAGGTCCCGCTGCAGTAGCATCTGCTGCTGGTTCTGGTGCTGGTGGGTTTGTGGTATACTCTAAAATGTCGTTGATATCCTGATCCGTAAGATTAGGAAACGTAAGCATTTCAGTTTTATTGAATTTTTCAAAAACTTCGTTAGCGTATTTATCGCCTGAAGCTCGCAAGGATTTGTTATCCTTAATCCACTTATGAAGCCAATCCGTATCTAAACTTTGCTCCTTTTTAAGTCTGTCTACAACGCCTCCTAATGCAGGACCGACAAGCTGCTTGTCTAATGCGTGACATGCGGAACAATCAGCTTTGAAAAGCTTTTCACCGTTTTTAGCATCGCCCTGAGCGTAAATAGAAGCACTGGTCGACAGCAATAGACCTATTGCGATGAGACCTCTTTTGTAATGCTTTCTCCAACTAATCATTTATAAAATCTTGGGTTAGTAAATTGTATTGAGTTTACTTTCAATCTGGCAAAAATAAGACTTTTAAGAGAAAATTAACAACCGTTGCATTAGCCATTCTGTCAAATTGCTTAATTTGTAATGTTTCTAAATAACAAATGTTGGTATAATTTTTATTTGTTTTAAATTTGCCTAAAATTAAATTTAATGAAATACTTTTTTAAAATAATCGCCCTATTTTCAATGTTGTTTGCTAATACCTATGAAGCACAGCAAGTTGTAACAAATGACACGATATCAGGAACACCTCTCACCATGATGATGGATAAAAAGGTGAGTGAATTACTTTCTGGAGTAGAAGATAAATGCAGCACTACGACAACAGCAAATAGCGGAAATTATAATAACGATGATGCTCCAAGAACCTCAACTCCGAAGATCAATGTGCCGGACCGAGAACTTACCAATGCAGAAATTTGCAGAAGAAACCCACGAATTATGGGTTTCAAAATTCAACTTGCTGTAGTAAAGAGCAACAAAGAAGCTGATGAAGTTGGGCTATATTTCAGAAGAAGATTCCCATATATTAAAGTTGAAAAAGATGTTTCCTTAAGACCAAATTACAAAGTTATGGCAGGCAGCTACTTTACTAAACAGAGTGCAGCAGCTGATTTAAGTAAAATAAAACAGTATTTTAAAGATGCAATCAGTGTTCAATATCGGGTTTTTTGTGTTGAGGCGAAATAACCCCTATAGAATATAAACATAGAAGCCGCTTGTGACGTCACAAGCGGCTTCTATGATTATATAATTGAAAATTATGGATTCTTAACCAACAAACGGAATCCTTCTCCGTGCACATTAATGATTTCTAATCCATCATCTTCTTTTAAGAGTTTTCTTAGTTTTGCGATATAGACATCCATACTTCTAGCGGTGAAGTAATTTTCTTTTTTCCAAATTTTCCTTAACGCTAAGTCTCTTGGCATAAAGTCATTTCTATGCTGGCACAGTAATTTTAATAACTCATTTTCCTTCGGTGAAAGTTTATACTCACTTTCCCCAACTCTCAATTGTCTCAACATAGAATCGAAGAAAATATTACTTATTTTAAACTGTTCCTGCTCATCATTCTCCATGGTAGCACTTCGCTGCAGAATAGCTTTAATTTTATATAATAAAAGCTCAGTATCGAAAGGTTTCGTCACATAATCATCTGCACCTAACTGATATCCTTTTAAAATATCCTCCCGCATATTTCTGGCGGTAAGGAAAATAATAGGAGTGTTTTTATCAATTCTTTTTACATCTTCTGCTAAACTGAATCCGTCCTTTTTCGGCATCATCACGTCGAAAATACAAATATCAAATTCGTTCTCGGTAAATTCCTTCAATCCTTGTTCACCATCTGTCGCAAGTGTCACTTCAAAATTATTAATTGATAAATAATCTTTTAAAACTGCACCAAAACTTTGGTCATCTTCTACTAATAAGATTCTGTTGTTCATAATTTTTGTATTTAAATTTACAAGGTTCTTGCCTCAATGATTTTTTTATTACTAAAGACTTTCTTAAAATCTTTTTCTTTTAGACATTCATTGGAAGTTTAATCGTAAACGTGCTTCCTTTATCTTTTTGAGAGTCTACTATAACTATCCCTTTATGTAATTCTATTATTTTTTTTACGTAAGACAATCCAAGTCCCTGCCCTTTCACATTGTGAATATTTCCTGTTTCTTCGCGGAAAAATTTTTCAAATATTTTCAACTTATTATCCGTTTCCATCCCCATTCCTTTATCTGAAATTTCAATCACATACCAATTATCTTCATTCCGAGTACTGACTTTAATCTCTGGAATTTCCGGTGAATATTTATTCGCGTTATCTAACAAATTAACTAGTGCGTTAGAAATATGAAACTCATCTATTTTAAAAATATATTTCTGCGTGTTAAATTCCTGGGTTAAGGTTCCGTTCCGTTGTGCTACAATCAAGCCAAAAGACTCTGTAATTCTTTTAATTAACTGTCGAACATCTGTTTCTTTTAAAAACAACTCCACTTCATTTCTTTCCAGTTTCGACATATTAAGAACATTTTCTACCTGCTTTTTCATCCGTAGATTTTCTTGCTTGATCAATGCAGAATAGTACTTGACTTTTTCTGGATTGGTCGCAATCTTATCATTGGCCAAAGAATCAGTAGCGACAGAAATAGTTGCTAAGGGAGTTTTAAATTCGTGCGACATATTGTTGATGAAATCTGTTTTCACATCGGCAATTTTTTTCTGTCGCATCATATAATTAATGGAAATAATATAAATTCCCAAAATCGTAAGTAAAGACATAATGGTCCCCAACAACATGGGTGCATTATTTTTAACTAAATAATAATCGTTTTTCGGGAAAACAAGCGCCAACGTATATAAAGTTCTGTCTTCATTATCTGTAAATAACGGATACGTAAATTTTGGTTTTTCTTTTTCATCAACGTAAATTTTATTCGAAATTTTTGTGATCTTATTTTTCTTATCCATCACCGCAAAACCGAACCTTGTATCTAAACCACTCAATTTCAACTCTTTATTCAAAACAGAATCCAGAGTTTTTATATCAACTCTTTTCTCAATCGGCAAATTAGAGGCACTTAATTTTGCAAATTCACGCAAAGTATAGGTATTATTACTAATATCCGTGCTCATCTGGTTAGTAAGAGGCTCTAAGGTGTTAGGCGATTTTTTAATTTTCAAAATACCTTCGTCCGTATATAGTTTAGTCAGTTTGAAGGTATCACCCTTTTTTGAAATAGGAATATTTTGATTTTCAACAATACTTTTCTGGAACGTCAGCGTTGTTCTTGTTCCCGAGTCAGAATTCTGCTGAATATAGGTTTGAGTAGGTTTATTACTGCTGTCAATGACGGTCTTCGCAAAATTTCTGTTTTCTTCGTTTAGATATTTGTTTACCTCTATTTGCGAAACTTTTAAGCTTGTATTTTCCATTGAAGAATAAACCTTATTACTAAAATCCTGATTCAATGCAGAGTAAAGTTCTTTAATCCAATACAATTGTAAGGCTACAAAGACGATCATAGAAATCGTCATCAATACAGAAATAAAGGGAATAAACTTGTTGTTCATTTGATAATTTTAAAATGATGTGTTAAAATTACTCATTTTAAGAATATTATAACAAAATAAAGGCCAATTTATTATCTTAAATTTCTTAAAAGTCTTTTTTTTAACAAAGTAAATGGAATTCGCTAGTTTCTAGCTACATTTATTAACGTTCTTCATAAATATTATTAAATTTGTTGAAAATCAAGAAATGAATTCTAAAATAGTTTTTAATAAAGATGTCAATTCCGCCACAATTTATCTGATGAAAGTTTTTTCTATAGACGTTTCAGCATTGTGGGATCATTTTACGACCGCGGATTTACTCGATCAGTGGTGGATTCCTAAGCCTTCAAAATGCCAAACAATAGCAATGAATTTTGAGCAGGAAGGAAGTTGGAATTACGCAATCATTGCAGGTAATGACCAAAAACAATTCGCAGGGGTAAAATACCATGAAATTAATTTCCATAGAAGTTTCGACTGGAGTCATTTCGTCACTGATGAAGCGGGAAACATCGATAGAAGTTTACCTTCTGCCAATTGGTTAATTGGTTTCACTGGTGTTGAAGAGGGAAGCAAACTCACGATCAACATCCATTTTCCTAATGGCCGTGAAATGGACAAGGTATTGCAAATGGATTTTGAGAAACAAATTCAATCTTCCTTAAACCAACTCGAAGATTTATTAGACAAGAAAGACTGATTTATAAATCAGTCTTTCTTTTATTTAAAAAGCTCTTCATCCATAAAGTACTGAATGATCGCCTTCTTCATTAATATCTGTTGCTCATTTGGCTTTAACTCTGGCAACTGATCCACCTCTTCAAAGTGTGGGTAGCCATCATCATCATAATGGGAAAACTTATAGTATCCAAAAGGCTCCAGTAATCGGCAAACTGCAATATGTAAAATATTGAGTTTGTCATCTTTGGTATATTTCTGTTGCCCACTACCTAGTTCCTGCACTCCAATTAAAAACAAGATCGTATCAATTTGTGGATGCTTTTCAGTATCGAAATTAGTTACGAAAAAGGCTTCAACTTCTTCCCATAGCTGGCTATCTGATTTAGTTTCCATTAAATTTTATTTTCTAATTTCATTAAAAAGGCATATTCCAAAGCATCTTCTTTTAAAGATTCAAATCTTCCGCTTGCGCCCCCGTGACCAGAACTCATATCTGTTTTGAAAATCAACAGATTATTATCTGTTTTCAATTCACGCAGTTTGGCAGTCCATTTTGCAGGCTCCCAATATTGGACTTGAGAATCGTGCAAACCAGTAGTAATCAGCATGTGCGGATAATCTTTAGCTTCAATATTATCGTATGGTGAATAAGATTTTATATAATGGTAGTACACTTCATCTTTAGGATTACCCCATTCATCAAACTCGCCCGTAGTTAAAGGAATTGTCTCATCTAACATCGTAGTTACTACATCAACAAACGGGACCTGTGCTACAATTCCATTAAAAAGCTCAGGTTCTTCATTTATGATAACTCCCATTAAAAGTCCACCAGCACTACCGCCCATTGCATATAAATGATTTCTTGATGTGAAGTTTTCAGCTATTAAATACTTGGCAGCATCAATAAAATCAAAAAATGTATTTCTCTTATTCAGCATTTTACCATCTTCATACCACTCTCGCCCCATGTATTCTCCGCCTCGAATATGTGCAATTGCATAGATAAATCCACGATTTAAAAGTGAAAGACGAACATTTGAAAAGCTTGCATCAACAGTATGTCCATAGCTTCCGTATCCGTAAAGCAACAAAGGTGTTTCTGCTGATTTAGGCGTGTCTTTATGATAAACCAGTGAAATTGGAACTTGTTTTCCATCGCGAGCGGTTGCCCAGACCCTTTCAGAAATATAATTTAATGAAGAAAAATCTTCTCCTAAAACTTCTTGCTCCTTCAAAAGGGTAGTCGTTCTTTCTCTCATGTCATATTCGAAAGTCGAACTTGGTTGAGTTAAAGAAGTGTAGCCGAAACGTAATTTCTCGGTATCAAATTCTAAATTTAAACCAATATATGCGGTGTAGGTTGGATCGGAAAAGGGCAAGAAATGAGAAGTATTGTTTTGGGTGTCAATGATCTTAATTTGCAAAAGTCCTTCCGAACGCTCTTCCAGTACGAGAAAATTATTAAATATTTCAAAACCTTCCATAAGGACTTCGTCTCTGTGTGGAATAACATCTTTCCAGTTTTCAATTCCCGGAGTAGCTACTTTGGTTTTTACAATTTTAAAGTTAAAAGAATCATCGGCGTTAGTGATAATATAGAACTCATCTTTATAGTGTTCAACAGAATATTCTACATCATCGATTCTAGGCTGAATGATTTTCCAGTCTGCAAGCACATTGTCGGCCGGAATAAATCGCTGTTCGTCTGAAATTGTACTGGAACTTGAAATAAATATATATTCGAGTGACTTAGTTTTGAACACATTCACATCGAAAGAATCATCATTTTCATGAAAAACCATGACATCTTGAGAAGAATCGGTGCCTAGTTGGTGCAGGTAAACCTGAAATGCACGCAAGCTTTCGTCCTTTCTGATATAAAAAACATGTTCATTATCATTCGCCCAAACTACTTTTCCGGTTGTATTCGGTATTTGATCTTGAAGCAACTCACCTGTTACGAGGTTTTTAAAATTGAGTTGATAAATTCTTCTCCCCATATTATCAGAAGAATAACTTACCAAACTATTATTTGGTGAAACCGCTACACTTCCGACCTCAAAGAACTTTTGTCCTTCCGCTAAAACATTTACATCGAGTAAAAGCTCTTCTGTAGCCTCTAAATTTAGAAATTTCCTCGTAAATAAGGGATGTTCTTTACCTTCTTCAAATTTTACGATATACCAATATTCATTGAAGAAATAAGGTAAAGATTCATCATCCTTTTTATAACGAGCTTTCATCTCATCAAAAAGTAATTGTTGAAATTCTTCAGTATCCTTCATCAGAAATTCCGCGTATGCATTTTCTGCATTCAAGTAATTTAAAACCTCTGGATCTTCTCTTTCTTTTAACCAGAAATACGGATCATTTCTTTGGTCTCCATGTATTTCTATAACCTTATTTATTTTTTTTGCTTGAGGTGCAATCATTTTTTAAACTTAATTGTTTTATTAAAATCTCTACTTCTTAGAATACTATAACAAATAAAACCGACTTTATCTTTTGAAAAAGTCGGTTTTTATAGAATGTTTTTCAAAAAGTTGAAATTATTTTTCTGAATTTCTAATAAATTTCTCAATAGCCATCGTCATAGACGGCGATTCTTTAGTTGGCGCCATTACATCTACTCTCCAACCCGCATCTTTCGCTGCTTGTTCTGTAGTCGCACCAAATACCGCAATTTTCACCTTATCCTGTTTAAAATCTGTGAAGTTTTCACTTAATGATTTAATTCCCTGGCGACTAAAAAAGACCAACATATCATATTCGCCGATCTTAATATCGGACAAATCACTGCTAACGGTCCTGTACATGGTTGCATTAATCCAATCAATTCCAGAAGAATCAAGCGTTTTTTTAATATCAGGACTTAAATCATCTGAAGCTGGCAACAGATATTTTTCGTTAGGAAATTTCTTGAACAAAGGAATTAAATCAGAAAAAGTTTTCTCTCCGAAGGAAATTTTTCTCTTTCTGTATACAATATGTTTTTGCAAATAGTTTGCAATCGCTTCGGACTGACAGATATAACGCATGGAATCGGGCACTGCAAAACGCATTTCCTCCGCTAAACGAAAGTAATGATCAATGGCATTTTTACTCGTAAAGATAATTCCTGTATATTGTGATAGGTCAATTTTTTGCGTACGCAGTTCTTTAGCATCTACTCCTTCAACATGAATAAATGGTCTGAAATCAATTTTGATTTTCTCTTTCTTAGCCATCTCTAAATATGGAGAAGACTCGCTGGGTAACGGTTGTGAAACCAATATGGATTTAATTCTCATTTTATAATTTATCAAAAATATAACACTCGCCACAATAGCAATATAGGCGCTATTTGAAGGGTGCAAAGATACAAAATTTTATAATACCATTTCTCTGGTAAAATTTTAATGGGTGTCATCAAATACACGAATATTTTAAACACTAGAATAAATAAAACCCCTGTTGGAAAGTATTGAAATAAGCTTACTGGATTTACCACAAAATAGTATTGATAAATACACAATGGAAAGAGTAAAAATGACAATACAAAATAAAACTTAGAAGCTACGAACCTTAACATAGACCATCTTCTAAGACCCCCTGTGCCAGCAAATAACAGATAAGACAACACACTTTTTAAAGCGTAAAAAGCACCTAAACTGAGCAAACTGAACCCAAATTTATTAAGTTCGTAACCAAAAAAATGAATGTTTGCAATCTTACGCGGGACTACGGGAATAGATGGAGAAATCAAGGTTGCAAATAATAAGCAAAGAACAGCGCTGATAATAATCCAACTTAGAAAATTATTCGATGAATCCGCAAATTTTTGCGATAGAAAAACCTTCACCGAGGAATCCCGCTGCAAATATAAAAGCATGAAAATGTACAATAAAATACAGCCGATGATGATAAACACTACCCAATCATTTTGCTGAACGATTCGAACCAATAGTATAATTTTTGCAAAAGTAATCATATTACTTGAATTGCGATTTAATTTCGGGAGAACTACGGTCGGATGTTATCAAATAGCACAATAAATTAACGACGGAAAAGTTTATCTTTGCACCTTAAATTATTCGATGAAAAAACTTGTCATCATTCCAACTTATAATGAAAAGGAAAATATTGAAAATATTATTTCTACGGTTTTCGCATTGAATGAAGGTTTTCAGGTTTTGATTGTTGATGATTCCTCGCCGGACGGAACTGCACAAATTGTACAGAAACTACAGTTATTATATCCTGATCAGCTTCATCTCACCATAAGAAAAATTAAAGATGGGCTTGGCAAAGCGTATCTGCATGGTTTCAAATGGGCGTTGGAAAATAAATTCGATTATATTTTCGAAATGGACGCTGATTTTTCACACAATCCCCAAGATCTAAACAAGTTATTTGAAGCCTGCCAAAAGGCAGATATGAGTGTCGGATCAAGATACTCCAAAGGAGTAAACGTTGTAAACTGGCCAATGGGAAGGGTTCTTCTTTCCTACTTCGCTTCAAAATATGTACGAATGATATTAGGAATCCCTATTCACGACACTACCGCTGGATTTGTGTGTTTCTCCCGTAAAGTACTGGAAGAGATTGATTTAGATAAAATCAAATTAAAAGGATATGGTTTTCAAATCGAAATGAAATTTCGCGCTTATAAAAAAGGATTTAAAATTGTAGAAGTTCCGATCATTTTCACCAATAGAGAACTGGGAGAAAGCAAAATGAATGGTGGCATTATCCACGAAGCAGTCTTTGGGGTTTTAAATTTAAAGTGGAAATCTCTTATTGGTAAATTATGAAGAAATCGCTATTGGTCTTATTATCATTTATCTTTTTAGCTTGTACGCAACTCATCGATAAGCCAAAAAACTTAATTGAAAAAAAAACGATGTCAGCTGTTATCGCAGAATTTGCTCTTAATGAACAAATAGCTACTATAGGAGCAGACATTAATTTGGATAACGCGACCCGCTACACGCTCAAACAACACAAAATAAAAGGTAACGACTTTGTCGAAAGCTATAAATACTATACTGCTACCGGCGAAATTGAAGGAATATTAGAAAATGCAGAAGATATTATATTGAATAAAGATCCTGCTGCCAAACCTTACCTAGAGAAAAAAATTAAAGAAAACAAAAATGCAGCCGCATTAGCTAAATAAAATTATGTCGCAATTCTTTCAAATTAACAATACTACTACCGGGAAAGCAAGAGCTGGAACAATTACTACTGATCATGGGATCATTCAAACCCCTATTTTTATGCCTGTTGGGACAGTGGCTTCGGTGAAAACTGTTCATCAAAGAGAGTTAAAAGACGATATTAAGGCACAAATTATTCTTGGAAACACCTACCACCTTAATCTACGTCCGAAAATGGACATTATGCAAGCTGCTGGCGGACTTCATAAATTTATGAATTGGGATTTACCCATTCTTACTGATTCAGGCGGTTATCAAGTATTTTCATTGTCGAAATCAAGAAAATTAAATGAAGCTGGAGTAAAATTCAAATCTCATATTGACGGAAGCACTCAGTTTATATCACCTGAAACATCAATGGAAATCCAAAGAAAAATAGGAGCTGATATTTTCATGGCTTTTGATGAATGTGTTGCATATCCCGCGGAATACAATCAGGTGAAAAAATCAATGGAACTCACCCATCGTTGGTTAAAAAGATGTATCGAGTGGAATAAAAATAACCCCGAGATATATGGACACAAACAAGCATTTTTCCCTATTGTTCAAGGTTCTACTTATTCGGATTTACGAAAAAGATCTGCGGAATTTATTTCAGAACAAAATGCGGTAGGAAATGCAATTGGTGGACTTTCTGTGGGAGAACCAGAAGATGAAATGTATCGTATTACGGATGTAGTAACCGATATTTTACCCAAAGACAAACCAAGATATCTGATGGGAGTTGGAACTCCGTGGAATATTTTGGAAACGATTGGTTTAGGAATTGACATGATGGATTGCGTAATGCCTACTCGAAATGCACGAAACGCCATGTTATTTACCTGGAAAGGGGTGATGAACATGAAAAATAAAAAATGGGAAAGTGACTTCTCAGCATTGGACGAATTCGGCACCAGTTATGTAGACTCTGAATACTCAAAAGCTTATGTACGTCATTTATTTGTTGCCAAAGAATATTTGGGGAAACAAATTGCATCTATTCATAACTTAGCCTTCTATCTGGATTTAGTAAGAGTAGCACGCCAACATATTGTAGCTGGAGATTTTTATGAATGGAAGGATTCGGTAGTACCACAATTAAGACAACGCCTTTAACAACAGACGATAATAATGAAGATTATTGACCAATATATTATTAAAAAATTCCTCGGGACCTTCGGGTTTATGCTGGGGTTATTGACGATAATTGTTTTGGTTATTGATGTGCAGGCAAAAGCCCCTAGAATCGAGTCCAATGGATTTAAATTATCCACGTTTTTGATTGATTTTTATCCTTATTGGATCATCAATTTGATTATCACATTTATGTCTATTTTGGTTTTTATTTCTGTAATATTTTTTACTTCAAAAATTGCAAATAATACAGAAATTGTAGCCATAATAAGTTCCGGAGCCAGTTTTCACCGTTTTGCCCGCCCTTATTTAATAACATCGGGACTCATCGCAGTTGTCGCATTACTTGTTAACCATTTTGTGCTGCCATTAGCGAACATTAAAAAAAACGAATTAGAACCCTATACCTACAGTGCGAAAAATCGCGACGAATTTACCGGAAATGCCGAAGTCGCAACTCAGTTATCAAAAACTGAATATATTTTTATCAAAAGTTATAACAAAAAAGAAAAAAATGGAAATGGTTTTTTCTATCAGAAATATGATAACAACAGGAAAATAGTTTACCAATTAAATGCAGCAGATTTCCGGTGGGTACCAGAAAAAAAGCACTTTATAATGACCAACTATCTGGAAAAAACCTATCTAAAGAATGATACGGAGAAATTAACACAAGGAACTACAATGAAAAAAGCTTTTGGTTACCCACCAGAAGAATTGTTTCCAGACGTTTTACTTGGCCAGAATAAAACAACGCCTGATCTACTTAAGTTTATTAATAGAGAAAAAGAGAAGGGAAATGCTAATTTGAATACCTATCTCAATGAATTACATCAGCGAACCTCAATGCCGTTTTCTGTAGTTATTTTAACTTTTTTAGCACTCGCATTATCTTCTCAGAAAAAACGTGGTGGTTTGGGGATTAATCTCGCTATTGGTATCGCCCTCGCTTTCGTTTTTGTTTTTTCCTTTGAAGTTCTAAAAGTAGTTTCTGCTAATAAAACAATAACACCACTACTTGCCATGTGGATTCCCAATCTGCTCTTTGGACCGATCGCTTTATTCCTCTATTTCAAAAGAGCAAATCAATAAAGCAAGGTTATTTCTTTATGAAAAAACTTCTTCAGCCCTTTATTCTCTAATTCTATCCAAATAAATCCTTCTGCGTCAACTTCTTTAATAATGCCATTTTGTCGCACTTGATGTATTTCGAATACGGAAACTAAATCCTTTCTAAACAAATAAGAATTAATTTTTTCGATTACCTCTTTTTCAGTAACACTATGGAGTAAATGAGATTGTAAATAAAGATGTAATGTTTCAGCAATGCCATGAAGATCAAACCGATTACCAAGTTGAGTAAGAAGCGAGCCCGCCTGACGAAGATCACCAAAATCATTTTGAAGAACATTTAATCCTATCCCGACAATGAAGTAGGGACAGTCTTGAATTACTTTTTTTTCAATCAGAATTCCAGCAATTTTCTTATTCTTTAAAATAAGATCATTAGGCCATTTTATTTGGACCACTTCCTTTGTCAAAGTGGCTACAAAATCAGCCAATACCTCGGCGGTATGAAAATTGAACAAATGATTTGGTAATTTAATTTGATCCGTACAAATCGCTATAGAATATGCTAAGTTTAAATCTTTCTGCAATTCCCAATGATTTCCGTACTGGCCCTTACCTCCAGTTTGATTAAATGTATACGTAGCGACGAATGAATTTACTGCTTTAGAAATATGTTTTTCAATCTCATCTTGAGTTGAACTACATTCTGAAACATAGAATAAGTTGGTCATTTATGAAAACTTTAAGAGTACGAAGAGCACAATTAGGGACAAATTAAATAAAAAAACAATAAATTTGCAGACTATACAAAAATTTTAATGAACAAAACGACAGAAAAGCAACTACTTATTGATAAAATTGTAGAAGCAATACAAGATACCAAAGGTGAAGAAATCATGATTTTCGATTTATCAAAGATAGAAAATTCGGTGGCTCAAACATTCATCATCTGTACAGGAAATTCGAACACGCAAGTTTCAGCAATTTCAGGAAATATCGAGAAGAAAGTACGTAATGAACTTCAAGACCGTCCTTGGCATGTGGAAGGAACAGAAAACTCACTATGGGTACTGCTCGATTATGTGTCGGTAGTAGTACATGTATTCCAAAGAGAAACCCGAGCTTACTATGACATAGAGGAACTTTGGGGTGATGCAGAAATTACTAAAATAAATTAATATTGTAGTTGACGAAATCAATTTTCGTCACATTTTTTATAAAAAGATATGAATAAAAATAAAGGATTTAACTGGTTCTTTCCAATCGCAATTGTAGCCATTTTACTCTTTTTCTTTTCTAACATGAACGATGATTCTTCCTCTAATACTATAGATGAAGAGCGTTTTTATGCGCTAATGCAGGAAGGAAAAGTGGATAATGTGCTTATTTATAAGGATACCGAAAAAGCAGATGTGTTTCTTACACAAGCTGCCAAAACAGAATTAGCAAAAAAAGAAGCTTCGAAAGAAAGAAGCCCTTTTTCTGCTTTTGACTTTTCACCTAAACCCGACTACACCTTAAGCTTTGGTGACCTTCAGCTTTTCCTGGAAAAGTATGATAAAATCAAACAGGAAAACCCACAGTTGGCTATTAAAAAAGATTACGGACTGGGTAAAAATCCAATGACCGAATTATTATTTACAGCTATCTTCTGGATCGCAATCATGGCCTTATTCTATTTTGTGATTTTCCGCAAGATGATGGGCGGCGGTGGCGGCGGTGGCGGCGGTCAAATATTCTCGATCGGTAAATCCAAAGCAAAACTCTTTGATGAAAAAGACAAAGTACAAGTTTCATTTAAAGATGTTGCTGGCTTAGAAGGTGCAAAAGAAGAAGTACAGGAAGTTGTAGATTTCTTGAAGAACTCCGAAAAATACACCAAACTGGGTGGTAAAATTCCTAAAGGCGTTTTATTAGTCGGACCTCCGGGAACGGGTAAAACACTTTTAGCAAAAGCTGTTGCCGGCGAGGCGAAAGTTCCTTTCTTCTCACTTTCCGGATCTGATTTCGTTGAAATGTTTGTAGGAGTTGGAGCTTCCAGAGTACGTGACCTATTTGCTCAGGCAAAAGCAAAATCTCCTGCCATTATATTTATCGATGAGATTGATGCTATTGGTAGAGCCAGAGGAAAAGGAAATATGACGGGCGGAAATGATGAAAGAGAAAATACATTGAATCAATTGCTTACAGAGATGGACGGTTTTGGAACTGACACGAATGTAATCATTATGGCAGCAACCAACAGAGCCGACATATTAGATAAAGCATTAATGAGAGCTGGTCGATTTGACCGTTCCATTTATGTAGACTTGCCAGAATTGCATGAAAGAAGAGAAATTTTTGATGTGCATTTGCAAAAGATCAAAATGGAACCAAACATTGACCGGGAATTCCTTGCGAAGCAAACTCCCGGATTTAGTGGAGCAGATATAGCAAACCTTTGTAATGAAGCCGCATTAATTGCTGCTAGAAATTCACACGAAGCCGTTACAAAACAAGATTTCTTGGATGCTGTTGACAGAATTATTGGTGGGCTTGAAAAGAAAAATAAAGCTATTAAACCGTCTGAAAAAAGAAGAGTTGCTTATCATGAAGCTGGTCACGCCACCATTTCATGGTTGGTAGAACATGCAGCACCTCTATTAAAGGTTACTATCGTTCCTAGAGGAAGATCTTTAGGTGCAGCTTGGTATCTTCCAGAAGAAAGACAGTTAACCACGACAGAACAGATGTATGATGAACTGTGCGCTACTCTAGGTGGCCGGGCTGCAGAACAAACTATTTTTGGTAATATATCCACAGGTGCGTTATCCGATTTGGAAAGAGTAACTAAGCAAGCGCAGGCAATGGTAACTATTTATGGACTAAATGAAAAGGTTGGGAATATTTCCTACTATGATAGTTCGGGACAATCAGAATACAGTTTCGGAAAACCTTATTCTGAGCAAACTGCAAAAATGATTGATGAGGAAATTTCCATCATTATTGAAACGCAGTACAAACGTGCGCTACACATTTTAGAAGAAAACAAAGATAAGCTTGACGCACTGGCTGCTAAACTTTTAGAGAAAGAGGTCATCTTCCGAGAAGATTTAGAAGAAATATTTGGTGAGAGAGCGTGGGATCCTGAATTAACAGAGCATCCTGTATCACACACTCATAAAGGAGAAACACCAGAAACAGAAGAAGTTGTGGTGGCTCCAGAGTCAAATACCCAATTATAAAAAAAACCCTGATTATTCATTAAAGCAAATAATCAGGGTTTTTTGCATTAAATTGATAGTTTAACCAAATATTTTCTATTTTTGTATAACATACGCTTAAACGACGGAAATTGAGTCTATTTAAAAAACTTGTAGGAAAAATATTAAATCAACCTGATGAAGATGATTCGCAGGATTTTGTCAAACTTGGAGATCAACTAAAAAATGCTGATCTAGATTACAAGTTTGCGCAACTTTTTACTCATTCTGGAGGTTTTTTCAATTACTGTGCGGATGAAGCTGAAGCTTTGCAGACGCTGAACCACATCTTAAAAATCGAGCAAGTCAAGTCTGTATTTTGTTGGGACTCTGATCTGAAAAATTTTCTGGATGTCATCGATGTAAATTACACCAAAGACTTAGAACTTTTTAACGATTGTGCTTTTATCACTTGTGAATATTTAATTGCTTTTGACGGCAGGATCATGCTCTCACACAATAATATTCTTCATTATCACTCATCCAGATTACCAGAAAAAATTATTATCATGGCCAATGTCTCACAAATTGTGACCAACTTAAACGATGCCATGAGTAAAATTAAAAGAAATGGTAACATCCGTAACCTCACATCGATTAGCGGTAGCAATTCCAAACTAGACACCCCAAATAAGGATAATACTAAACTTTTCTTACTTTTGCTGGAAGATTAAATTCTTTCGATAATAACTGACGGTGTCTGAATTCTTAAAAAATAAATCATAAAATCTTGGATAAAAATTTAGTTCTACGGCTATTTGGAGGAGCTTTGTACGGATTCCTAGTGATCATTTGCACAACTCCGATTGGCGCGGAATGGATCAATACAATCTCTCCCAATTTAGTTAAACAACAGGACCTTTATTATGGACTCATCACTTTCTTCCTATTTGTAGGAGGTTGGGAATGTATCAAAATGATGAAGTTTGATCCCAAAAGCTGGGAGAAATGGTTAGTTTTCCCTATTATCGTACTAGTATTTTATCGTTTCTCGAAAAGATATTTTCAGCACGGTTTCTATTTCGACTTTAATTTATCTGAAATTTTAGCGCTTTTACTCATTCTAATCGCTATTGTGACTTTATTTCGCTTTTCTAAGGAGTTATATTTCGACAATGGAAAACTTATATTTACTGCGATATACACTGCTTTACCTTTTGGCTTCGCTCTAGGTTTGCCTAAATTTTCAACAGATGGACACACCTTTACATTAGAGGTTTTCTTCCTTTTCGTCTTGATATGGAGTAGTGACTCATTTGCCTATTTCACTGGCAAGTTTTTTGGCAAACACAAAATGGCTCCGAAAATTTCTCCAAAAAAAACCTGGGAAGGGTTTGGCGGCGGGGTTTTCTTCACCATTATACTTGGCTATTTTATAGAAATGTACTACCCTGAATTACGGGGTAATTTTATAATCGTCGGATTTTTAGTCTCCGTTTTTGCGCCTTTGGGTGATCTTGTGGAAAGCCAGCTGAAGCGAAGTTTCGGTGTAAAAGACTCAGGAAACATCATTCCCGGACACGGCGGAATTTTAGATCGGCTCGATAGTTTTATTATCTGCGTACCTGTCGTATATTTGTACTTTATTTTAGAAAAACTAGTTTAGAAATGAAACTTCATAAAGAATCCAAAGGAACAATTACTGTAGCAAGTATTGCTTTTATTATCATTGCCCTTTTATCTGTTTATTACCTTGAAATATGGGGTCTCGCAATTATTATCCCTCTCTTGCTTGTTTACGGATTGGTATTTTGGTTCTTCCGGGTACCCAATCGGGATATTTTGGATCATAAAGAAAATGTGATTGCACCGGTAGACGGAAAAGTAGTGATGATCAAAGAAGTTGAAGAAAATGAATTTATTAAAGGTAAAGCAATTCAGATCTCAATTTTCATGTCCCCACTGAATGTTCACATCTGTAGATATCCTGTGTCCGGCAATGTTATTTACAAGAAATACCATCCTGGGAAATACTTGGTTGCCTGGCATGAAAAGTCTTCCACGGAAAATGAAAGAACAACAGTTGCGGTAGAAAGTTTAACACATCATCAAGTCGTATTTCGACAGATTGCGGGATATGTGGCCAGACGGATCGTAATGAAATGCACCGAAGGTGATGTTGCAAAAGCCGGACATGAATTTGGATTTATAAAATTTGGTTCAAGGATGGACGTCTTTTTACCAATAGACACAG
Organism: Chryseobacterium sp. SNU WT5; assembly: GCF_007362475.1. NCBI lineage: Bacteria > Pseudomonadati > Bacteroidota > Flavobacteriia > Flavobacteriales > Weeksellaceae > Chryseobacterium > Chryseobacterium sp. SNU WT5. The sequence goes on along the minus strand of NZ_CP041687.1, from coordinate 1,591,080 downwards.
AAATTACTTGCAAAATCGGAGATAAAACGAAAGGTGGAATTGATGTTATTGCAAAAATGACCGAATAAGTAAAAGTGAAAATACTACGAGAACAAATCCCGCATTTTATTATTCGGGATTTTTTTTATATTTTTAAGGGTAACCCAAATAATAATAATAATAATAATAAAAATGAAATATAGTATTATACTTTTTTTAAGTTGTTTCTTATTTGCTACTTCATGTGACAACCCGGAAAAAGAGAAACAACTTAATCAGAGAGAATCAGAACTTCTTACGAGAGAGCAGGATTTGGTGGCAAAACAACAGGAATTTGCTCAACTTGAAGCCTTACGTGACAGTATTGAAAGCCTCCCCGATTCGATCAGTACCAATCATATCCCAGCCTCTATTATTGGTAAATATAATGGTAAGATGGTGTGTACTGAATCGGACTGCTCGGAAAATGTTATTGGCGATCAAAGAAATGATATTTGGGAAATTTCTGCTGACGGCGTAAAGATTACCAATAAAACTGGAGGTGAAAAATTTTACAGTGGCGAATATTCTAATGCCGAGCTAAACCTTAAATCAGATAAAAGTGCTGGCACTTCAGAAATCATATTGCAAATGCCAGATCCTAATGGCAATAGAATTAAAGGCAGTCGAGAATTAAAGCGCGAAACCTGTACTTCTAAATTCTCGATTGAATTAGAAAAAATCAAAAACTAAATTATGTTCACGATTTTAAAAGTGTCCCATTTCGATCTTCCACTGGAAGATCCAGTTCTGAAGTTTTTGGTCGTTTTGATAATCATTCTGTCCGCACCTTTACTACTCAACAAAATTAAGGTTCCTCATCTATTAGGCCTCATCATCGCTGGCGCCATCATTGGTCCGAATGGATTTAATATCCTTACACGAGACAGCAGTATTGTAGTCACAGGAACTACCGGGCTCCTTTATATTATGTTTCTTGCCGGTCTTGAAATCGATTTGGCCGAATTCAAAAAGAATAAGTGGAAAAGCTTGGGTTTCGGAGGTTACACTTTTGTAATTCCCTTTATGTTTGGTATCGCTGCTGCTCATTTTATTTTACATTACAATTGGCTAACCTCCTTTCTATTTGCAAGTATATTCTCATCGCACACTTTAATTTCATATCCTATAATTAGCAAACTGGGAGTTGTAAAAAATCGTGCTGTTAATATCACAGTAGGCGGAACCGTTATAACAGATATCCTTGCGCTACTCGTTTTAGCAATCGTAGTAGGTATGACAACTGGCGAAGTTAATGCTGCGTTCTGGACTCAACTTTCCGTTGGGATCATTGTATTTGCTGCTGTCGTCCTTTTCGGATTTCCAATCGTAGCGAGATGGTTTTTTAAAAAAGTTCAGGATAAAATTTCACAGTATATTTTCGTACTGGTCATGATCTATCTCGCAGCATTGTTAGCAGAACTCGCAGGAATTGAAGCGATCATCGGCGCCTTCTTAGCTGGTCTGGCTTTAAACAAGCTTATTCCACACACGTCTTCCTTGATGAACCGAGTAGAATTTGTAGGAAACGCCATCTTTATTCCCTTCTTTCTGATCAGTGTAGGAATGTTAATTGATTTCACGGTCTTCTTTAAAGATTTCGAAACAATCAAAGTGGCTGTTCTGATGATTTCAATTTCTATTGGTGGGAAGTATTTAGCCTCTATTGCTACTCAGAAAACCTTTTCTTACACCAAAGCAGAAGGCGGAATTATATTTGGACTAAGTTCTGCTTCAGCAGCTGCAACCTTAGCAACTGTTATGGTTGGATATAATATTATCCTGGGAGAAAATGATTTGGGTGAACCAATCCGACTACTTGATGAAAGTGTGTTGAATGGGAGCATTCTTCTTATTTTGATCTCCTGTACTATTTCCTCTTTTGTCACCCAGAAAAATGGCGAGAAATTAGTAAAAGCGGATAACGAAAATACAATCGCTGATACTAATCCCGAAAAGGAGAATATTTTACTTGCGGTCAACCATTTAAACACAGTAGAACCTCTAACTAATCTGGCACTTTTAATAAGATCAAAAAACAAAACTGCAGGGCTATATGCGCTCAACATTATCAATGAAGAGAAAAATGACTCCTCTAAAAAACATGCAGAAGCATTACTCCATGAAGTTGTAAATATTGGAGCGTCAGCAGATGTCAATATTACGCCACTTACACGATACGATACCGATTTAATTGAAGGAATAAACAATGAAATAAAGGTGAACGGAATTACTGACCTTATTATCGGGATCAACCACGAAAAAGGTTTCTCACCTAGCTTCGTTTATAATTTATACAGTGGTTACTTGAATAACAGCCTTGCGGATGTACTCGTCTACCAAGCATCACAGCCAATTGCAACGATTCAGAAATACGCCGTTATCATTCCAGAGAATGCTTCTCAAGAACCTCGCTTTTTCCATTCCTTATTAAAGGTTTGGAATATTGCCAGAAATTCAGGTGCAGAAATTGAGTTTTATGGAAATGATGCGACGGTCAAAATGATTGAGAAGATTAAAAACAAATCAAATATAGAGGCCCGTTTTATTATTTTTAATGATTGGAATGAACTGCCAAAAGTCTTTGGTAAAATGAAAGATAACGATGCGCTTATTTTATTTATGGCACACCGCAAAATGGCATCCTATGTGCCTCAAATGCAACAAATTCCTAACCTACTGAATCAGCATCTTCGTGAAAAGAATTTCCTTCTGATATTTCCCAGCAATCGAAATGAAGTAGATTATACAAAAGATACCAGAGATATTGGGAATGCCAGCGATTTTATAGAAATCGGAAATATTGTAGGAAGACTTTTTAAATAGACTACAAATAATACTATATAAAAAAGGAGCAAACCTATTTTGGAATGCTCCTTTGTTTTATTAAGGAATATAAAATTAAATAGGGACAAAAATTACAGCTGCAAGAGCAGCCAGCGCAAGAGCGATAGATGAAAGCAAATCTAATTTTTTCGCTTCACGGATATCACTTTTCTTAATAATTACTTCTTCCCCACTTTTTAGTTTCCCATAAATAGCTTCATTATCTTGTCTTAGAACTTCTACCTTCACTATTTTTGCATCATTTGTTTGGATCGTATATTTTTGGTACAATTCAATTGAATTATTCTGAATAGGTTTCTGTATACTTACTACTCGGGTCTGACAAGAAGTTAAAAAAAGAAGTACTATGAGAATCAGATATATTTTTTTCATTATTTTTATATTTGTTCAAATTTAATAAATTAATTGTTTACTGAAAATATAGTTTTAGTAAACTTAAAACATCTTGCTATTTAAATCCTCAGCAATCAGCCAGGCTTCACTCCAGCAAGCCTGAAAGTTGAAACCGCCTGTAACTGCATCAATATTTAAAACTTCACCAGCAAGGTAAAAATTCGGTAAAATTTTCGATTGCATTGTTTTGAAATCTATTTCTTTCAATTTTACCCCACCAGCAGTTACAAATTCATCCTTGTACGTAGATTTTCCGCTTACTTGCATTTTGTTCGAACACAGAAATCCTACAATTCTGTGAAGTTCTACCGTAGAAATATTGGAGATGTTTTTATCTAGATCTACTTTGGATAACCAAAGAATTCTGTGCCAGAATCTATTCGTCACGTCAAATATTTTAGCTTTACCAATCGTCTTTTTAGGATTATCTTTCCGAAAATTAACAAACAGCTCTACCGCCCGTTCTACATCTATTCCTAAAAAATTAATAACAATTTGAAACTGGTATTTAAGTTCCGCCAACTCCCGTGCTTTCCAAGCTGAAAGTTTTAAAATCGCCGGACCAGATAAACCCCAATGGGTAATGAGCATCGGTCCGGATTCATCCATTTTTAGTTGAGGAATGAATACCTCCGCACTTGGGAAACTGGTTCCCATCAAGTCTTTTAAAGTTTCATTTTTGATATTAAATGTGAATAAAGAAGGTACCAAACTAACAATGGAATGACCAAGCTTTTGGATGAGATTGAGTGATTTTGGGGAACTCCCAGTCGTGTAAACTACGAAATCCGCACGGTAAGTCTCTGTATTACTCATGATGATGTATTGATCTTCATCACGTTGAATATCTAAAACGACTGATTTCGTTTTAACTTCAAAAGTCTTGTTTTCAACCTCGGAAACAAAAGAATTAATAATCGTTTGCGAGGAATTGCTTTCAGGGAATATGCGATTATCCGCTTCGATCTGTAAAGAGACCTTTCGTTGATCCAGCCATTCCATCATATCGCCCGGTTGAAATTTGTGAAATACACTTAGTAGTTCCTTATTCCCTCTTGGATAAAACTGTACGAGTTCTTTTGGATCAAAACATCCGTGAGAAACATTACATCTGCCTCCTCCCGAAATTTTTACCTTCTGCAAAACATCCGAATTTTGTTCTAAAATAATTACATCAAATTTGGTTTCATCCAGGTTAGCTGCGCAGAAAAAGCCTGCTGCACCGCCGCCGATAATGATAATCTTTCTTTTTGTCATAACGTAATTACTGAATCATCAATTTAAATAGTAAAAATCTCCTTAGAATTTCCTCTAGCTGATTTGCAAAAATACCATTTTTCTAACCCATGATTAATGCTTAATTTTGAAAATTATTAATAATACTTCAACTGAAGTAAAACTTGCGCCCCGACTTGAACGGAAATCTTTTTTTTTGTATTGGCCTAAGCGTGCCAAAAAAGATGGAGAGTGAAGGCGGAAATTGGCGTCCTAAAAATCATAAAAATGTCAGATTATCATTACAAATTCGAGGTACGATGGAGCGATATTGATGCAAACCGTCACTTGGCTAATTCGTCTTATGTAGAATATTGCGCTCAAACGAGAATGGCATTCATGAAAACCCATAAAATGGGACTTAAGGAATTAAGCTATTGGGGGATCGGTCCCGTAGTCCTGCATGAAAGGTATTCATTTTTCAAAGAAATCTACGCAGATCAGACCGTTTTTGTTACTGCACAAATTTCAGGGATGTCCGAAGATGCGAGCATTTACCAATTCGTGCATAAATTCTATCTCCCGGACGGAACACATTGTGCAACTGCAGAAGCAACTGGTGTTTGGATTGACACAATGTTAAGAAAATCTACCACTCCACCTGATGATGTCCTGGAAGTGTTGAACGAATTTAAAAGCGAGAATGTAAAAACTCTAACCAGACAAGATCTTAAAGATTTACCTTTTAAAGCTGAAAATATTGAAGCCTTCCATAAGCACAACACCTTCACCTGGAAGAAGGATAAAGATGAAAAGCCTACTGAACAGTAATCCAATTTCCCTTATTCATTAAATAAAAATTATGTTAGAAGATAAAAATCCCGAGTTAACCCCAATTTCCGTATATGGCGAATTTGGGTTAATTAAACACCTTACCGAAAACTTTAGTTTTGAAAATTCTTCTACCGAAATTTCAATTGGTGATGACTGTGCGGTCATTAATCCTGAAGGTCAAAAAGTAGTCATAACCACCGATGTCTTAGCAGAAGGCGTTCACTTCAATTTGGGATATGTTCCTTTAAAGCACCTTGGTTATAAGGCGGTAGCTGTAAATCTCAGCGATGTTGCAGCGATGAATGCAAAACCAACACAGATCTTAGTTGCGATTGCTGCCTCTAATCGTTTTCCCGTTGAAGCACTTGAAGAGATTTATGTAGGAATATCCTTAGCATGCAAACACTATAAAGTTGATTTAGTTGGTGGAGACACGACCAGTTCTAACTCTGGCTTAGTGATTACCATTACGGCTATTGGACTAGAAGAATCCGGGAATATTGTTGCCAGGAGTGGCGCAAAACAAAATGATCTTTTGGTAGTAACCGGAGATCTGGGTGGCGCTTATATGGGTCTGCAAATTTTGGAGAGAGAACATTCGGTATTTTTAGCCAATCCTAATATGCAGCCTGAAATGGAAGGTTTCGATTATATCTTAGAACGACAGCTGAAACCAGAGGCGAGAACCGATATAAAAGCAATTTTAAAAGTATTAGATATTCAACCAACCTCTATGATCGATGTATCTGATGGATTATCTTCGGAAACACTTCATCTGTCTGATCAAAGTAAAGTTGGTTTCCGAATTTATGAAGAAAAAATCCCAATGGATTCTTTAACCATAAGTACGGCAGAAGAATTTAATTTAAATCCTGTGATGTGTGCATTAAATGGAGGCGAAGATTACGAACTGCTTTTCACTATTTCACCGACTGACTTCGAGAAAATTAAAAACCATCCTGACTTCACTATTATTGGTCACGCTGTTGATTTGCAACAGGGGAATTATTTAGTTGCACGAGGAAGCGGGGAATTGATCGCTCTGAATGCCCAGGGCTGGGATGCGTTTCTTAATAGAGGATAAAAGATTACAAATAAAACCACAAAAAGTCCCAATCGAATGATTGGGACTTTTTTATTTATCAAAAACGCTTTTTAAATTATGCGTTCGGTTCAATAGATACAAACGATCTGTCGTTTTGTTTTTTTCTGAAAACTACTTTTCCGTCGATCAAAGCGTGCAATGTGTGGTCTTTACCCATTCCTACGTTTTCACCAGGATGATGTGTTGTCCCTCTTTGTCTCACGATGATGTTACCGGCGATAGCGTCTTGTCCTCCGAAAATCTTAACACCTAATCTCTTAGAATGCGATTCTCTACCATTTTTGGAACTACCAACTCCTTTCTTATGTGCCATTTTATTTTAAGGTTTTTTGGTTAAAATTATTCAGCAGTTTCGCTGTCTGATTTTTTCGTTGTTTTTTTAGCTACAGGAGCTTCTTCAGAAACTGCCGCTGCTTTTTTAGCTTTCGGTGCTGCTTTTTTCTCTTCTTTCTTATTATCGAAACCAGTGATTCCAGTAATTTGAATTTGAGTTAAAGATTGTCTGTGACCGTTTTTCTTTTCGTATCCTTTTCTTCTTTTCTTTTTGAAGATGATTACTTTATCAGCTTTCAGGTGATTGATGATTTCAGCATCTACGGTGATACCACTTACAGCCGGGGCGCCAATTGATGTAGAACCGTTTACAGTAAGAAGAACTTTATCAAAGGAAACTTTCCCTCCTATCTCTCCTTTCAAACGGTTTACAAACAACTTCTGGTCTTGCTCAACTTTATATTGAAGCCCTGCTATTTCTACAATTGCAAACATTGTTTATAAATTTTGTTAGTTATTTCGAGGTGCAAAGATAAAAAATATTTTCATATTACGGTCCATTTTTATAAAATATATCCAAATCGATAAAATTCACAAATAATCATGATAATTTGGTATTTGTTAGATTTTTTTTATACATTCGCTAACTTAATAACACAAATTATAAGTTTATGAAACAAACATTCACAAAAGCCATTTTTGCTTCGGCAATTTTAGGACTTGCATTCACGTCATGTAACAGTGACAGAAACATCGAAACAGCAACAGAAGAAACCGTAAGTTCTGCTGCATTGGAACAACCAGGTGAAGTAGAAGCTACTTGCGCCTATGTTGATGGAAACTGGTCAAATAATGCAGTATTAAAAACTGGATTAACCAATTCTTCTGACACCAACTTTATGAATAGTCAGATGACTAAAATTGCAAGATTATTTGGACGCAGCAATCCTCTATTGAGATTTGTAAGCGATTCATATAATCAAAACACTACTTACAACGCAATTTCTTATTCATCAGGTAAAATTTATTACGGTTACGCAATCTATTATGATGCGAAATCTAAAGGTGGGGACATTGTAAACGCAATGATTTTAGCACATGAGTACGGACACCAGTTACAGTACATCTACAATTTACCAAGTGTAACCGAGTACACTGCTCGTCCAAACGAATTGGAAGCTGACGGTTTTGCAGGTTATTATTTGAGAAGACCAGCTGGTTACAACCAAAGTTCATTTGCTGCAATCGCTTCTGCTTACAATTTCGCAAGCAGCATTGGAGATTACAATACAAACAGCCAAGGACACCACGGTACTCCTAATCAAAGAAGATCAGCAGTACGTTTAGGATTCTTATTAGGTGAGTGGAATCTTTCTGCAAGTGATTTTGATTATAACTTCTTCTATTACTACAACGGAGTTTTAAACGGAAGCTACAAAATGGCTAAAAATGACAAATTCCCTGAGATCGATGCGAAAATGAAAAATCATTTGGAAGAGCTTAGACAAATTCAAACAGGAGAAATTTCTGCTGAAGAATTTAACAATCTAAAATAAGTTCTAATTTATTTAATACTATTAGGGTAAAGCTTTCGCTTTACCCTTTTTATTTCCCCTAAATCTAAAAAATAATCGAAACTTTATTTAATTTTACCCAAATCTAAATCGTAAAAATGAAAAGAGATCTATACATTGACTTTTCCAAAGGGTTCGCCACGCTTTCCATTATTTTTATACATACCGTTTATTGGTCAGGCCAATTTTATGTCCCTACGGAACTAAGAATTCTTTCTTTACTAATAGATGTTCCTTTATTTTACGCTTTAAGTGGGCTGACTTCAGGAAACAATATCGAAAAAACTCTTTACCGACTCTTGAAACTACAGATTACCTTTATGATTTTCGTTACTTTCCTTTTTTTTCTCGATTATCTGTTTAAAGTTTTCGGATTAAATGTCTTTGGATTGGACTGGATGAAAAATTTCTACTCAACTTTCGGCACTAAATACGTTCCCAAAAACATTTCAAATATTCCACAGTGGCAAAATCTCGGCAACTGGTATCTGCATCAATATACGAACGCAGATACTTTCCCAGTTGTTATGGGCAGCTTCTGGTATTTAAAAGTGTATTTTATTCTGACTGTATTTGGTGTTTTAATTTTAAGGTTTTTCTCAAAACATATTAGCTGGTTTATCGCAGTCTGTTTCGGACTGACTTTCATCTTTAATGCCTTCCCACAATTTTATCCATCGGGTCAAGTAGGCTATGTTGCTTTTTACTTAGGATTATTTTTGGTCGCACATCAATTAAAAGGAAAGAAAATTCCGACTAAATGGGTTCCTATTATATATGGAGTTTTAGTATTGATCTTTATCTTCCTGTTCTGGAATTATGGCAAGGAACTGTTTCTTAAAATGAACAAAGCTAAATTTCCACCGAAATTACTTTATATTTTTTGGTCTGGTTTTTCGCTGCTCACTTTATTTGTATTATATAACCGCGTTAAAATCACCAAGAATAACTTCCTAACTTATATTGGCAAAAATGCCATATTCTACTATTTTGCTCAAGGAATCAGCTCCTCAATGGTTTATTTTCTTGTTGTTCCTTTAAAAGATGAGCTTCCGTGGGGAATTTTAGTAATTGTCATTTTTGCAATTAACATTCTGCTGGCAGTCATTATTGCAGAAGGATTAAAGAAACTAGATTCAGTAAGCTGGAAATTTCTTGAATTTTTACGTAAAAAAACCACTTCGGAAAACCAAAGCAGTTAATTTTTTTTAAATAAAAAGATTAGTCTCTCCTATTTCCTCTCGCAATAACCGCAATTAAAATAATTAAAAGCAAAGCTCCAACTACCCAATATAGTGGATTTGTAAACCATTCCTCTGTAGTTGTCGTTTTTGTAGTTGTTACATCAACATTTAAATCAGGAGCTTTCTCTTGCGCAAATGCAATTATACCAAAGAAAAATGTTAACATGAAAATGCCCAACTTTTCTAATCTGTTTGATAATACTCTAGTAATCATAATAGTTTATTTTTTTATGTTGTTTTCAATTACTCAATATTTATGCCAATAGCATAATAAACCATCAAACATAAGCGCTAAATTTTAGCATTATGGCAAACTTAATCTAACCTGACGACTGCTAATAATTTGCTTAAATTTACAAAAAATTACAATGTTTAAACTCAGACTCTTAACCGATCCCCGCTGGGCAAATATTGCGGAAGGCAATTTGGAAGAAATATTAACCGATCATGCATGGTGTGAGCAGAAAGCGACCACCAACGCCATCACTATTATCACCATGTGTCCGGAATATCCGGAAATAGTTACGGAGCTTTTAAAAATAGCGCAAGAAGAGTTAGAACATTTCCAGCAAGTTCACGAAATTATAAAAAAGCGGGGATATGAATTCGGCAGAGAAAGAAAAGATGATTATGTAGGACAATTGTTTAAATTTATTGTGCAGGGAACCCGAAAAGAGTACATTATCGACAGAATGCTTTTCGCGGCAATGATCGAAGCCAGAAGCTGTGAGCGTTTCCGAGTCTTAACAGAGAATATAAAGGATGAAGAACTAAAAACTTTCTATAAAGATTTAATGATTTCTGAAGCGGGCCACTATACCACTTTTATCGGATTCGCACGGCAATTAGGAGACGTTGAAAAAGTAAATGCACGTTGGGAAGAATGGCTGGATTATGAAACAGAAATTATAAAATCGTACGGAAAGAAAGAAACCATTCACGGTTAATTTTATTTAAAATAAGTTCTAAATTTCCCTATTTTTGCCATTCTATAATTAATGATTGATAGAATCCCTGACGATGACTAAAAAACAGTTCGAAAAAATTTTAAATACACTGGCAAAATCCTTTTTTCAAGGCTTGCTAATTATTGGACCGTTTGCACTTACCGTTTGGATCATCTGGTATATTGTTTCGAGTATAGATAATATTATACCTTCTCTATCAGAACAATTCTATCCGGGAATTACTTTTTTAATTGTCATTTGTTCTACCACCTTAATCGGATACGTGGGAAGCAAATTTATTTTAGGACGGGTGATTGTGGATAGTTTCGATTATCTGCTGGAACACACTCCTGGGATAAAATTCATTTATACCTCACTGAAAGATGTAATGACTTCATTTGTTGGTGACAAGAAGAAATTCAACCAACCGGTTTTGATTAAAACTTCTAATGATCCAGATGTTTGGCGCATCGGGTTTCTAACCCAAAGCGATTTATCATCTGTTGGTTTTCCTAATTACGTTTCCGTATATCTACCTCATTCTTATGCTGTTTCAGGTTGGGTTGTCTTTGTTTTGGCAAATAATATCGTTATTTTGGAGAATGTAAGTGCCGCACAAGCAATGAAATTTGCAGTAAGTGGCGGTGTTGCAGGTTTTCATTCTGATGATAATGTTTTCAAGGCTCCTGAATGATATTTAATAATTAATTGTTAGCGAAGAATAAAATTATTTTTTGTATTCTTCTTTTTTTAGAAAAATTATTAAAACGTCATTAATCCTATATTATGAAATTACCATACGCAGAACCATTCAGAATTAAAATGGTTGAAGAAATTCATCAATCTACCAGAGAAGAAAGAGAACAATGGCTAGAAAATGCCAACTACAATTTATTTAATTTGAAATCTTCTCAAGTCTTCATCGACTTACTAACAGATTCCGGAACGGGCGCAATGAGCGACCAACAATGGGGAGCAATGATGACCGGTGACGAAAGTTATGCAGGTTCCAAAAGTTTCGACCAATTACACAATACCGTTCAGAATATTACTGGATATAAATATTTACTACCAACACACCAGGGAAGAGCCGCTGAAAATGTGTTATTTTCTGTGTTGGTGAAAGATGGAGACGTTATCCCAGGGAATTCCCATTTTGATACCACCAAAGGACATATCGAAATCAGAAAAGCCCATGCCATCGACTGTACGGTTGATGAAGCTTTTGACATTGAAGATCCGCACCTTTTCAAAGGAAATATAGACTTAGAAAAATTGGAAGCAGTTTACAAAGCGCATCCAAAAGAGAAAATCCCTTTTTGTTTAATCACAATTACGTGCAATTCGTCAGGCGGACAACCTGTTTCTTTAGAAAATATGAAAGCAGTAAAAGCGCTTTCCGATAAATATGGGATCCCTATCTTTTTTGACTCTGCGCGATTTGCGGAGAATGCTTATTTCATTAAGATGAGAGAGAAAGGTCAAGAAAACAGAACTATTAAAGAAATTGCAAAGGAAGCCTTTTCTTATGGTGTGGGGATGACTATGAGTTCCAAAAAAGACGGGCTGGTAAACATCGGTGGATTCATTGCGCTTAATGATGCCGAGATTTATAAGAAAGCTTCTAATTTTACCATTATTTTTGAAGGTTTTATCACTTACGGTGGGATGGCCGGAAGAGACATGGCTGCTTTGGCTGTTGGACTAAACGAAGCAACCGAATTTGAATATTTACAAAGCCGGATCTCCCAGGTAGAATATCTTGGCAATAAATTGATTGAATTCGGAATACCCGTTCAAAAACCCATCGGTGGACACGCAGTTTTCATTGATTCTTTAGGTTTCTTACCTCATATTCCAAGAGAAGAATATCCTGCACAAACTTTGGCAAACGAAATTTATAAAGAAGCTGGAATCCGAACAGTAGAAATAGGAACTTTATTGGCAGACAGAGATCCTGATACTCGCGAAAACCGCTATCCAAAATTAGAGCTTGTTCGTCTGGCAATCCCACGCAGAACTTATACTAATAATCACATGGATTATATTGCGGCTGCGATTAAAAACGTGTATGACAGAAGAGATGAAATTAAAAAAGGATATCATATTGTTTGGGAATCTGCAATCCTAAGACATTTTACAGTACAACTGGAGAAAGCTTAAACATTGCAAATCCGTATGTTACCCATTTGATAGCCTAGGTAATAACTTACCAATCATTTAAAATGAAGCCGTCTCAAAATAAAATTTGAGACGGCTTCCTGTTATGTAAGTAAGAATAATTTTATTTAATTAACCCTAACTCTACCAATCTTTCGTGCAGAAACTCTCCTGCTGTAGTATCCTCATACAGTTTCGGATTGTTCTCATCTACACAGTTCTCCAAAGCATTCAGTGGCATTTCACTTACCGGATGCATAAAGAACGGAATTGAATACCGAGATTTTCCCCAAAGTTCACGTGGCGGATTTACCACTTGATGAATGGTCGATTTCAACTTATTATTGGTATGGCGCGATAGCATATCTCCCACATTGATCATCAATTCGTCCGGTTGTGCAATCGCATCTATCCATTCTCCTTCATGATTTTGAACCTGAAGGCCTTTCCCTTGAGCACCCATTAAAAGAGTGATTAAATTAATATCTCCATGCGCGGCAGCACGAACTGCGTTGTCCGGCTCCTGCGTAATCGGCGGATAATGAATGGGTCTCAGAATAGAGTTTCCTTCTGCAACATATTTGTCGAAATAAAACTCATCTAAACCAAGATGAAGTGCCAAGGCTCTCAAAACATAAATTCCAGTTTTCTCTAACATTTTAAAAGCTTCCTTTCCTACCAAATTGAATCGAGGATTCTCAGTAACTTCTACATTATCAGGATATTCATTTGAATATTTAGAACCTTCTTCCAAGAACTGTCCGAAATGCCAGAATTCTTTTAAGTCACCTTTTTTGAAACCTTTGGCGGTTTCTTTTCCAAATCCAACATAACCACGCTGTCCACCAATTCCGGGAATTTCGTAGTTTTGTTTCTTCTCTACGGGCAAATCAAAGAACTGTTTTACTTCGCCATAGAGATCATCCACCAACTTGTCATCCAGAAAGTGTCCTTTCAGGGCAACAAAGCCGATTTCTTCGTATGCTTTTCCGATTTCATTTACAAATTTTTGTTTGCGTTCCGGGTCACCCGAAAGGAAATCACGCAAATCCACGCTTGGGATCTGTTTCATATTATTTGATTAAGAATTCAGTGGTAAATTTAAGATTTTTAAGATTAAAATTATGATTAAATTTGCCATAATCAATTCAGACTATGAAACAATACTCTTCAAAACGAAGCATTCAAATTTTAGCACATCTTTTAAAAGAGTATGGGATTTATGATATCGTTATATCCCCGGGATCACGTAACGCACCCTTAGCCATTCATTTTTCAGAAACTGATGAGCTGAATTGCTACAGTATTGTAGACGAAAGAAGTGCAGGTTTCGTAGGACTGGGAATGGCAAAAAGCATCAAAAAGCCAGTTGCAATAACCTGTACCAGTGGTTCTGCCGCTGCAAATTATTATCCTGCAATGACGGAAGCTTTTTACCAAAACACTCCCTTATTGATCTTAACTGCGGATCGACCGATTGATTATGTAGATATTTTCGATGGACAGACGATTCGCCAGAAAGACCTTTATCAACAACATTCTTATGGAGATTTCCAATTGCTGGAAGATTCGGCGGATAATGCAGGCGACGAAAATTTTGCAATCATCAAGAAAGCAATTGAAGTTTGTTTTGAAAAACAGGGCCCAGTTCATATCAATATCCCTTTGGAAGAACCATTGTATCAAATGGTTTCAGAACTGCCAAATTTTCCATCTTTAGAGAAAACAATTCGCGAAACGACTTTCGAATTATCCCCCAATTTAACTGCAGAATGGAATACGTCTAAAAGAATCATGATCCTGATCGGCACTAGAGATTATAGTGAAGAGCTAGAGATGCAGTTATCTCAACTAGTTAAAAATCATAGCGTTGTTGTTTTAAAAGAAGCAAATTCAAACATCAAACACGACAAGTTTTTTTCACATATCGATCGATATATTTTTAATTTTAATGACGAGGATTACAAAACCTTCGCACCCGATCTGCTGATAACCATTGGACAAAACGTGGTTTCCAAAAAGATAAAGCAGTTTCTCCGAAAAGCAAGTCCAAAAAATCACTGGCACATTCATGAAGTCTGGCACCCGGATACTTTTTTCTGCTTAACTGAAAAAATTAAAACTACACCGGAAAAATTCTTTGCCAAATTATTAAAGAATATCACTTTGGAACCAAGTGCCTACTTTAATTTATGGGACATTTTGAGAGATAAAAGAGATTTAAAACATACTGATTACTGTCTGCAAACCAATTTTTCTGATTTTAAATTATTTGAACTATTATCGGAAAAACTTCCCGAAAATATTAATCTGCATATCAGTAATTCGTCAGCAATTAGGTACGCCCAACTATTTGATTTTCCAAGAACAATTGGTATTTTCTGTAATAGAGGGACCAGCGGAATTGATGGTTCCACATCGACTGCGATGGGATTTGCCATGAAAAATGAAAGGCAAACCGTATTGGTTACTGGCGACGTAAGCTTTTTTTACGACATCAATGGTTTATGGAACAACTATATTCCGCCGTACACCAGAATTATTATTTTTAATAACGGTGGTGGTGATATTTTCAACATTATTCCAGGACCAAGTTCTACAAATGCTTTAGAAGAATTCATTTTGACCAAACATCACAAAAATGCTGAACATTTAGCCCAGCATTTTGGTTTTTCTTACACCAAAGTAGATGATGAAGAAACATTACTTCGTATACTCGATAATTTCTTCAAACCGGATGAAAAGGCAAAGATTCTGGAAGTTGATACCTCTACCGTCGAAAATGCAGAGGTGCTTAAAAATTATTTTGAATTTTTGAAATCTTAATTAATTAAAGTTCAATTGCATCAGGTCGCGAAGGTAAATTCTTAATTCTTTCCAAAGGATAAATAAACATATCATCGAAATCATTCATAGCGTTGATGATTTGGAAATGAGAATATTCGTTTAAGTTTTGTAAGGTAATTTCTGCTTCTTTAATCTTTTTGGATTTTAGTAAATGCTGTCTTTGGACTCCATTCAATAAATAGGTATTTGGGGTAAACCAATCCTTCCCTTTTTTAAATAAAAGATTAGAAAACGAAGTGTCCGTAATATGATTGTTTTTAACAATGATAATTTCGGAAGCTTTTGACAGAATCATCATTTTTTCAAGTTCTTTTCTATCTTCAAACTTGAATGAATAATCATAAGAATTATTTTCAACCAATTTAAAATCAGAAATTTCCGAAATCGCGTAGGGAATCATTTGGGTTCTGACGTTTCCTGTTAAATCGTAAGTGATCTTCAATTTGTAAAGACCATCTTCATCATGTTCCAGATTTTTAAAAATATTTTCTAAATTAATGGCTTCATCTTTGCCAAAATTGGCAAAGGTATCATTGACCCTTTTCTGATGCTGCTCAAGCAGAAATATCTCTTTATCTTCAACTTTGATGCTTTCAATGAATTGGGACATATATTTTATTTTTCATTTCTTGATATTCGTCGGCAAAATTACTCAAATGGGTGATTCCACCACCACTTTTAAAATAAAGTTTCCTATTTTCTTTTTCGATGAACCTAATCATTACGCAAGAGTCTAGTTTCTCACCATCATACCAACCACAAACACCTGTGTAGAAACCTCTCTGGTAAGTTTCCGCCTCTAATACAATCTCTAAAGTTTTAGGTTTGGGTGCACCAAGAATGGATCCTGCCGGAAGTAGGGTTCTCATGATGCTTCCAACTTTGCTTCTAAATTGGGGTTTCAGTTTTCCCGATATCTCAGAACTCATTGCGTATAAATTTTTCTGTTTGGTCTTTATAAAATCAATTCTTTGGAACTCGTTCACTTTTACCTCATCTGCGACCATGCTTAAATCGTTACGCAACAAATCAACGACCGTGTAATGTTCGGCTTTTTCTTTTATGTCATTTTTTAAAACTTCCACTGCATTTTCCTTAGATGCATCAATCGTGCCTTTCATTGGATGGGTGAAAATTTCATTATTAACAATCTCTACAAAAGTTTCAGGCGAAAAAAAAACAAACTGATCCTGATACAAAACTTTGTATTTTGCTTTAGATAAAAAGAAAATTTCTTTTAAACTCAAATTAATTTCAATCTCTGTTTTGCAGGTGTAATTTGTTAAGTAGGAATTCCCTAGCTTTAAGTTATGCTGTACTTTATCAAATCCTTCTCTATAATCAGTTTTGCTGATTGGATATGATTTCATCTGAACATCCGTTATTAACGCATCTTGAGGCTTCACATTTTTGTAATTCTGAAAATCAACAAATATATTTTTGTCTATCAACTCAGATTCAGTATAAACCTCCACTTTTGTTCCTAAAAAATCTACCATGAAAAAGAAAGGGACTTTCTGTTGAGAAAGTTCATCCATTCTATCAAAGTTGGAATAATCACTTTTTAGCATGGCGCAAAAATACTCAATTTAGAATTTAATCTTAAGGATTTACCTATTTTTGCAACATGGAAAAAAACTATGCTCAAAAGGCTGGCTTGGAACAAATTCTGAAAACAGCATTTTTTTATTGGAACAAAACTTTATTCTATCAAGTCGCATTTAGTTTACTTTATTTTTCCCTATTCTTTTTGGGTTATTTTTATCTTTTTAGATATTTCGGTCTTTGGGACCAAGTGAGCCAACACAGTGAATTATTTAAAACTGATTTTGCTGCTTTCAATAAAAAGATGGAAGAAATTGCGCTCTTACCGCAAACACAAGGTTTCGTACTTGGAGTATTCTTTCTTTCCGCAATTGTAAACCCTTTAAATGTTGGATTTTATAAAATTTACAGAAAAATTGACCTCAATGAAAAGGTAGAAATGAATGATCTCTTTGCGGGTTATCTCGGTTTTGATTTCTTTAAATTTTTTGGCTTTTATTTATTCTGGATTATCATTTTCTCCTATGCTAACTCGTTGATCCTATTAGGTTTTGTTTGGATTTTCCTAACGCTGTTTTGTGTTCCGCTGATGTTTTTTATGAACGTAAATACCTTCCAGGGAATTAAATTAACGTTCACAGGACTAAAGCAGGATTTCACCACAATTGTTGCCGCTGTAATTGTAGGCGTTCTCTTCAGTCTTGCCGGATTGCTGTTGTTTGGATTTGGTTTTCTGTTCACTTTCCCATTCTGGCATGCGATCATTTATACCCTTTACCAGCATATTTTTAAAGAAAACATTCAAAAATAATTTTTAAGTGTTGACCATATTAATTATTAATGATAAATTTGGAAACATTAAAAAATAAAACTATGGATACTTTTCAAGAATTTGATCAACCAACAGGCCCTGAAAAATCAACAGGAGCGATAATCTCACACGCATTTGAAATGTACAAGGGAGTATTTATGTATGCGGTAGCTGCAGTAATCCTCGCAGTTGTTATTTCATTTGTTGTTTCGCTAATTATTCAACCAATTTCGGGAGTTAATTCCAACGATATGCTTGAAGAACTTAAATCATCACCCGAAACATTTTCTACAAATATGTGGTCGATCCCTGGGATTAGAACTTATTATGGTCTTTCTGGACTGGTAAGCCTACTTCTTACGCCAATTTATGTTGGAATTATTTATATGGCGAATAAATACAATCTGAAAGAGCCTATGAGCTTCTCTGATCTATTTATTGGATTTAGACAAAATTTTGTTAATATTATAATTTATACTTTAATTTCAAGTATTATATTAGGAATTGCGTTTACGTTGTGTGTTATTCCGGGCTTTTTTGTTTTGCCTTTCTTTATGTTAGGTTACCCGATTTTATTATTTGAAAACGCAAGTTTCTCTGAGGCCATCAGTAAATCATTTTCTATAGCAAAAAATAATTACGGTACTTTTTTAGGTGCTTCACTTCTTGGATTCTTAATTAGCATCGCTGGAATTTTCCTTTGTGGAATTGGACTCGTTTTCACTATGCTATTTTTGATGATCGTAATGTATTCACTTTATTGTGCTTACTGTGGTAGACCAAGACCTATTGTAGTTAATAAATAGAAATTTCTTCACCGTAATTTCAAGAATAAATGTACATTTGAAAGCAACGGTTTTTACCGTTGCTTTCTTTAATTATTCATTATGCCAAATAAAGTAAATCAGATCAGTGAAACAAAAATTAAACAAGTTTTTTTACTTGCTGTAATTATTGTGTTAGGAGGGCTAATTTGTTTCCATCTTGCCCTATTTATTCCTGCAGTTTTGGGAGCCATTACCTTATACGTCATTACCAGGAAATACAATCTATATCTACAGGATCAAAAAAAGTGGAAACCTTGGGTATCATCATTGGTCATCATTGTAGGATCATTAATCATTCTTATTTTGCCTATTTACTTCATTGGAGATCTTTTAATAGAAAAGCTAGGAAATGCATCTGCCTATATGGATAAATTCAATATTTTTATTGATAAGATTCATGACTATATCTATTCAAAAACAAATATTGATATTTTAAGTAAGGACAATCTCACGAAACTGAAAGATAATGTTGCGAAATACTCTACATCAGCGCTAAGTGGTACTTTTAATACCCTTACCGTGGTAGCTTCGATGTATTTTATTCTATACTTCATGCTAGAGAAGCCCCATTTATTCGAAAGACTTCTACAAAGTTCTGCACCACTAAAACGTGCAAATGTTAATTTACTGGGAGAGAAAATTCGTAAAATGGTTCTTGCGAATGCAATCGGTATTCCCGTTGTAGCGATAGGTCAAGGAATTATTGCGGTTATAGGATATTTCATTTTTGGGGCACCAAGTCCTATCCTACTTTTTGCATTAACCTGTGTTGGATCTATGTTACCTATTGTCGGAGCAGCTGTCGTCTATTTGCCGGTCTGCATCTTTATGATCGCAGAAGGACAAATGGGACCTGGGTTAGGACTTGCTGCATACTGTCTAATTGCAGTTGGCTTAACTGATAACTTACTGCGGTTTACTTTATTAAAAAAGCTCGAAAATATTCACCCGCTGAATACCGTTTTTGGAATCATCATGGGAATTAATTTATTTGGATTTATGGGATTGATCTTCGGCCCCATTCTTATTTCCATTACTGTTTTGCTCATTCAGGTATATCGTGATGAATTTGCAAACGAGGAGCGAGATCTAATTATGCCTGAACCAAAAGAAATTGAAGAAAAAATAGACCTTTCCATTTAATATAAATAACATGATTCCTGAGCTCCGTCCTGAAATTTTACTAGAAATCTGCAAAACTGAAATGCCTTTCGGTAAGCACAAAGGAACTCTCATCGTGAATCTCCCTATAAATTATCTGGAATGGTTTCAACGACAAGGGATGCCGCCTGGAAAATTAGGCATGCAACTTTCTACCATCTACGAAATAAAAATGAACGGTTTAATGGAATTACTTAATCCACTGAGAGGTAAAGCTGCTCCGACCAAAACCAAGAAAACGATTTATAAGTTCTAGGACAAGACCGGTTATTTTTTTAAATAATTCAACCATTTCTACATACCTAATAATTTTATGCATACATTTGTAAGGTATACTAATTACCATGGCAAAAAAGAACGCTTTATACAAAGGCACCCTCCAAAATATCATCCTGAAATTACTTTCTTCTGAAGTAAAAATGTACGGATACCAGTTAACCAAACGTGCAAAAGAACTCACGCAAGGCGAATTAGAAATGACTGAAGGCGCGCTTTACCCGCTATTACACAAATTAGAAAACGAAGGAATTATTTATTCCCATTTGCAAAATGTTAATGGCAGGGACCGGAAATACTATTTTTTAACAGAGAAAGGTAAGCGTCAACAAGCAGATCAGGAAACGGAAATGAAAAGTTATTTGTTTAATCTCAATACCATTTTTAGCAGATGATCACTTCTCAACAAAAACATGAACTCACCCTCTTTCTGAGTAATAAAAATTTACCTTTAGATCTAAAAAGTGAAATTTTAGATCATATTTTGGAACAAGTAGACTACAAGACAACATGTGAAAATAAAGATTTCAACACTTCATTTAATGAGATCAAAAAATCATGGAAGTGGGATCTGAAGATGTGTCGGCGCTTTGCCTGGGAAAAAAGCTATACAAAAATTCACCGCCAAACCATTAGGAAAACAGGTGTAGAAATTCTTAAAAAATCATTGCCTTATTTTGCTGCTTACCTGCTTGTTTCATTAGGATTAATGTTTTATAACAAGGCTCTGGCATCCAATTTTATTTTTACCATCAATTCTTTAGCGGTCATCATTTTCTTAATTATCCTACTTTTTAATCTTAAAATAATTAAAACAGCTTCTGCACCTTATGGTAAAAACAATATCAGCTATTTGCAAAAGAGAGCCTACTATTTTTTAATGGCCAATTTGATGATTCCCACCCTTGTTCTTTTAAATTTTGACAATAGGTTTGACAAATATTATCTCTCTTTAATGAACCTTGTAAACAACCATCAAGTTAATAAATGGCTTTTTATTTCAATTTTAATATTTAATGTCTATGCTTTCTTCTGGATTTACGGTTATCATTATTTTGTTGAATATAAAAAATCAGTACGTCATCTGGAACAAAAAATAGATTTTAAGCTATGATTACAGAAAAACAGAAGGCTGAAATTCAAAATTACCTTTTTGCAAAAAAACTTCCGGTCGATATTCTCATGGAAGTTCATGACCATTTCGTGTCGCAGATTACAGATCTGAAAACGGCAGAAGGTCTAACTTTCGAGCAAGCTTTTAGTAAGACAAAAGACAGTTGGAAAGAGGAATTAACCACTTTTTATCCTTTCTATATTTTACGAAAAATAGAAAATGTACTGATTACAAGATTTGAGCAAAAGATCAGGAAAAGAGAAATCACAACTAGGATCTTACAATCGCTTGCTTTAACATTCTTTATTTTCATTTTAGGTGTTATAACTTCGCAATTGAACAAAGATGTAATACTTACGTTTATCAAATATGCATTTTTAGGCATCAACCTATTTTGTTATGGAACTATTCTCTACAATTTGATTATTAATAATTTTATTTACAAAAAAGAATTTTCCGTCCTGAAATTTTCAACATATCATTGGCGCTCATACTTTGCGTTACCATTCTCTATTCTAGGATCCCATTTTCTAAAACCTATAACTTCTTGGACTTCAGAAATAAATGCGGAATTTTACTACAAAATATCAGTTCTTTTTCTTTTAGTATTGTGTTTAATTTACACCGGTATTAGTCAGATTAAATTAGCAAAGACTTTAAGAATTATAAAACCAAATCTTACGCTTAATAGAAAATCTATCGTGCGCTAAAAAAATCATTCTGTTTTTAAGGCATTAATTTCATCTCGCAACTTCGCAGCTTTAATGAAATCCAGGTTTTTAGCAGCGTTTTCCATTGCTTTTTGTTTTTCAGCAACTAATTTTTCGATATCCTCATTTCCATAAGTCGCTTTTTGTTCTGCCACTTTTCGCAGAATTTCTTTCTGAGTGTATTTCTCATCTGGGAAATCTTTGCTTCGGCCGACCAACACTTCAGAAATTTTCTTATTCAAAGCGGTAGGAACCATGCCATGCTTTTCATTGTACTCGATCTGTTTCTGACGGCGATATGCAGTTTCATCGATTGTAGCCTGCATGGATTTGGTCATTTTATCAGCATATAAAATCGCTTTACCATTCAAGTTCCGTGCTGCTCTACCAACGGTCTGCGTCATAGATCTTCTGGAACGTAGCATTCCTTCTTTATCAGCGTCGAGAATTGCGACTAAAGAAACCTCGGGTAGATCTAATCCTTCTCTTAATAAATTGACACCAACTAAAACATCAAACAAACCAACACGCAGATCCTGCATGATCTGAATACGGTCTAAAGTTTCCACATCAGAGTGAATATACCGTGTTCTAATTCCGAACTTCGTAAAATATTTAGTCAGTTCTTCGGCCATCTTCTTCGTTAAGGTTGTGACCAGTGTACGTTCATCAACTTCTGCACGCTTCTGAATTTCTTCCATTAAATCATCAATTTGATTCAACGAAGGACGAATTTCAATTACGGGATCCAGTAAACCGGTCGGACGAATTAACTGTTCGATATATTCACCACCTGTTTTTTCCAGTTCATAATCCGCGGGTGTTGCAGAAACATAAATCACTTGATTCTGTATCGCTTCAAATTCCTCAAATTTAAGCGGACGGTTATCCATCGCAGCAGGAAGTCGGAAACCGTGTTCCACCAAAACCTCTTTTCTACTGCGGTCACCTCCATACATGGCATGTACTTGAGAAACCGTCACGTGACTTTCATCAATGACCATCAAATAATCTTTGGGGAAATAATCTAATAAACAAAATGGACGAGAACCCGGTAACCTGCCATCAAAATAGCGGGAATAATTTTCTATTCCACTACAATAACCAAGCTCTTTCATCATTTCTAAATCAAACTCTGTTCTTTCCTGCAAGCGTTTTGCTTCATAAGGTTTTTCAATATCATTAAAGAAGTCCACCTGTTTTACCATGTCATCCTGAATCTCTTTGATCGCGCTGACCTGAGTCTCTTTGGATGTTACAAAAAGATTTGCTGGATAAATCTGAATCTGATCAAAGACCTGCATGACGTTTCCTGAAGTTGGATCAAAACTTTGAATGGTTTCAATCTCATCACCAAAAAACTGAATTCTGATCGCGTTGTCGGCATAAGCTGGAAAAACATCCACTACATCACCCTTCACTCTAAAAGTACCTCTGGTAAACTCATTGATCGTTCTCGAATACAAAGCATTAACCAAAGAGTGCAGTAAACTGGTACGCGTTACTTTTTGATTTTTTTCAATGGAAATTAATGATTTATGAAACTCTGCAGGATTTCCAATCCCATAAATACAAGAGACTGAAGCAACAATCAATACATCTCTTCTACCAGAAAGTAAACTGGCCGTTGCAGAAAGCCGAAGCTTTTCTACTTCTTCATTAATGGATAAATCCTTTTCAATATAGGTATTGGTAGAAGCAATAAATGCCTCCGGCTGATAATAATCGTAATAAGACACAAAATATTCGACGGCATTTTCAGGGAAAAATTCTTTGAATTCCATGAAAAGCTGTGCTGCCAAAGTCTTATTATGAGCTAAAACCAAAGTCGGTTTTTGCACATTATTTATGACATTAGCTATAGTAAAGGTTTTACCGGAACCCGTAACTCCGAGAAGAGTCTGGTATTTTTCCCCGATTTCTAAACCTTCGGTGAGTTTTTTTATGGCATTTGGCTGATCGCCAGTAGGTTTATATTCTGATTCAAGTTTGAATTGCATCTTGCAAAAATACGGAAAAGAAAAGATTCAATGGTGTTCCTAAATCATATATAGCAATAGAAGTTCTCTGTTAGATTTACCATATATTTTGCTGATTTTTTCATAAAAAAACCTCCAAAATCAATTTGGAGGCCTAAAACTAATGTATAAAATCTCGTTTATTTCTCTTTCTAATACTATTATTTCCGAACAGCGGGTCCTTCAAATTTCATTGTCAAAGGTAATTTAAAACGATATTTCACCGGTTTGCCATGCAGCTTCGCGGGAATCCAGACATGATCTGCACTTATCATCGTCAAAGCTCTTTCAGCTTCACGATTGAAGTTTTGGTTTGTACCTTCCGCGAAAATATCAGTCATCTTCCCATTCTCATCAATATTTGTATACACTGTCGCTTTAATTAAACCTTCATCACCTTTAAATATTGCAGTATTAAATTTGCTTGCCAATAAACTTCTAAACGCATTAATTCCACCTGGAAATTCTGGTAAAATATCTACAGTTTCTCCCTGTGCTTCTACTGGTTTCGGTGGAGCGACAGGGGCAGGAGCAACTTCTGCCTGCTTTACTTTAGTACGAACAGTATCTGCTGAGACTGCTAGATTTTCCACCGTTCTTTTTGCAATTATGGAAAGAAGGTCTGTATCATCGTTCTTTTTGGCGATCGTCGGTATAATTGAACTTTCTTTCACTTGTTTTATAAAAGAAGTTCTTTTATCATTTTCACTATTGTTTTGCCCGGTACTTTTCTTTGTGAAAGAAACAAATAAAATTACGAGTACTGGAAGAAGTGCAATTTTCTTCAATGTGGTAAATCTGGAATTTTTTGAAGTCATCATAATAAATCTTTTTTTTGTGTTATTAAAATCGAATTGGTGAGTCAGGTTAAAGTGTTGAGAAAATTTAATCTCTTTTAAAATCAAATGTTGGTAATTGCGAATATCATGATTGCGTCGCAAAACATAATCGTCAGCTAGAAATTCATGATTGGCAACCATCGCTTTCTTATAAAAAAATAAAGCAGGATTAAACCACGATAATATTTTTAGAAATTCAACAAAGAGGATATCTGCACTATGTTTTTCTTGAATATGACACTTTTCGTGTAAAAATATGCGATCATCGATTTGATCATTAATGAAATATTTTTTATTGAAATACATCGTGCTCAAAAAGCTGAACGGAGCGTAATCTTTCTCTATAATCATCACTTTCTGGTCCCCTAATCTTCGTTGTTCTCCCTTCACAAATTTAATCTTAGCAATAGCGTAAATGAACTTGATCAGAAATAAGGCAGAAACCAAAAGATAGGCAATTATTAAAATCCTAACCCAATCCACACTTGTAGATTCGGACCCATTTAACTGTGGTATTATCGGCAAAGGATTACCTATCAATAAGTTAGACTCACCTATGGTTTTAAGACGGGAACCGAAAGGAATAAACGGAACGGCATAAGCAAAAAGTAAAGTTGTCAGAAGAAATACCCTATTAAATTTAAAAGTTCGGTCCTTTTCTAAAAACACATAATAGAACCCAATCAGTAAACAGGAAGATATAAGGATTTTTAAAATAAGTGTTTCCATGTTTTTAATCTTTTATTTGATGATCGATGATATCCCGAAGATCCTTTAATTGCGACTGAGAAAGTTTTTTATTTGACGCAAAAAAAGAAGCGAACTGCGAAACGGAACTATTAAAAAAACGGTCAATCATTGAGGTCATTTCATGATTGAAATAAACTTCTTTTTCAACTTTCGGAAAATACTCTCGGGAATTCCCAAACGTTTTGTAACCTACCAGATCTTTAGTTTGCATCCTTTTTAAAAGAGTCGCAACAGTAGTTGATGCTGGCTTTGGTTCAGGATACAGGTCTAATATATCTTTCATGAAAGCTGTGTTTCGATCCCATAGGATTTCCATGATCTCCTTTTCTGCTTCTGTTAATCTCTGTTTCATTTCTACAAGTCTATATTCAACTCTACAAATGTAGAACAACTTTTTTAATTGACAATTTATTTTTGTAAAAAACTTAAAATAAATAACACGGAACGCTATTTGTTGCTGATTATAGTGCATAAAAATAATTTCTCTATGAAATCTCCAACTGATACTATTTCTATATTTTTGATTTTTTTGGTGTTAACATCTTGTAACGGTAACTCAAAAACAATATCAAATAAAGACCATAACGAAACGCCGAAAGGTCAGCTACCAAATCCTGAAACAGCCGATAAAAACGCACCTTCTTACCAATCTGCTTTTACTGGCCAATCCCGCGTAAAAGGTCTAAAAACAAATACACCGTATAACGTTGAAATCATCAATTCTAACTTGGGGAAACCTTGGGGAATTATCAACCTGCCAGATGGAAGATTCATAACAACTGAGAAATCTGGGTTTATGCGTATTCTTTCGAAAGATGGACAACTATTGACTACAATCACTGGTTTCCCCAAAGTCGATTCCAAAGCACAAGGTGGATTATTAGACGTTGCCTTAGATCCCGATTTTACATCAAACAGAATGATTTATTATACGTTTTCAGAACCAGTAGAAGGAGGAAATCACACCGCAGTCGGGAAAGGAAGGCTTTCTGCAGATGAAAAAATGATTGAAAATCTACAAGTTATTTTCAGAGCCACACCAACCTATGATGGGAAATTACATTACGGCAGCAGACTGCTTTTTGATAGAGAAGGAAATCTTTTTGTAAGTACAGGGGAACGCTCGGATATACAGACGAGACCTTTTGCACAGGATCCTCTGGCATATTTAGGAAAAGTATTAAGAATAACCAAAGAAGGAAAACCAGCAACTGAGAATCCATTTATAGGCAACTCCAAATTTAAACCTGAAATCTACTCTTATGGTCACAGAAATCCACAAGGTTTAGCAATGGATGAAAAAGGGCAACTTTGGGAAGCTGAAATGGGCCCGAAAGGTGGAGATGAAGTTAATCTGATCCAGCCAGGAAAAAACTATGGATGGGGAAATATCACTTACGGTCTTGAGTATAGTGGTAAGAAAATTAACAACGGCATTACGCAAAAGGAAGGTACTGAACAACCAATCTATTATTGGGATCCTTCTATTTCCATGAGTGGTATTGATTTTTACACTGGCAATATCGATGAGTGGAAAAACAACATGATGCTGGGATGCCTTAGTGGTGAAAAAATTATCCGATTAGTCATCATAAACAATAAGGTGGTTGGTGAAGAATGGCTACTGGAAGATCAAAATGAACGATTCCGAGATATTCTCAGTGGACAGGATGGAAATCTATACAGCATCACGGATAGCGGTAAATTTTATAGAATTTCAAAGAAATAATCCGATTTATTTCTCTAGATAAACCAAATCACCTTTAAAATCATCATTAAGCGTTTTCAACACTTTTGCAGTTTTAGTTTTGCTCTTTAGTTCATCAACGAAAAAGTTCGTCTCAAAAAACTGTCTGTGAACACCGGAAAGCATTTGCATAAAATAATCTAAACCAACTTGGTTATTGTGCAAATCCATCTTGGTTTCGAGCGGTTTATTAGGGAAAAGTTCTTCGTGCAGATCAGTCATTTTTTTGCAATAATCCAATGCTTTCTCAGGTGAAGAAATTTTACAGCAATACATCATGATCAAGCAAGTCCAAAGTGAATGACGAAATGCATTGCCTACTCCATTATTAGAATGCGTTTTTGGAAAATGCTTTTGAGCTAAGGAAAAACTTCTTAACGTAGCATAAAGTCCCAAAATCGAAAAAAGAGGATGTGGCAACGTTAACTTCAAAAGTTTCATCATCTTACCGAAACTTAGTGATCGCAGCGTAGTAAATATAATTTTGAAATTTCTCATCAAAAGAAATCCCACCTATATTGAGGTGAGATCATTTAATTATTTATATATTTTTACGCGTGGCTTAATAATTTTACTGTTTTGGAAACTTTATCTTTAATTTCTGTTCTTTTAACGATAAAATCAACAAATCCTTTTTCCTGCAAAAATTCAGACGTCTGGAATCCTTCAGGTAAATCTTTACCAATGGTTTCACGAATTACCCGTGGACCAGCGAAGCCGATCAACGCACCGGGTTCTGCCATGATAATATCTGCGGTCATTGCAAAAGAAGCCGTAATTCCACCAAAAGTAGGATCACATAAATAAGCGATATATAATAACCCAGCTTCTGAAAGCTGCGCTAATTTTGACTGAACTTTCGCCAGCTGCATCAAAGAATAAGTTGCCTCCTGCATTCTTGCTCCACCTGACTGGCAGATAATCATGTAGGGGAGTTTATGCTCAATACAGTAATCAACAGCACGACGGATTTTCTCGCCCATCACAGAACCTAATGATCCCCCGATAAAGCTAAAGTCCATACATGAGATCACCATCTTTTCTCCATTTACAGTTCCTACTGCATTTCGGATCGAGTCGGTTAGTTTTGTTTTGGCTTTTACTTCTTTCAAGCGGTCGGTGTACGATTTTGTATCCTTAAACTGGAGCATATCCACACTTTCAACATTCGCATCAAGTTCTGTGAATGTATTCTCATCAAAAAGAATAGAAAAGAATTCTTTACTGCCAATTCTTACATGGAAACCATCTTCCGGAGACACATAATTATTCGCTTTTAATTCTTCGTGTTCGATGATCTTCCCCGTGAGCGTTTGATGCCAAAGTCCTTTCGGAACATCTTTTTTATCTTCCGTAGAGGTCGTGATATTCTGTGTTTTTCTTTTAAACCAGTCGAATGCCATTTATTTAAATTTTAGATTACAAATTTCAGACTACAAATAAAAACAAATTGATTTTAAAAATAGAATCTAAAACTGTTTAATTACAACGTATTGATATTGTTAAGATCTTCGAAGGCTTGTTCTAATCTTTTACCGAAAGTTTCCTCTCCTTTTCTCATCCAGCCTCTTGGATCGTAATATTTCTTATTTGGTTTATCAGAACCATCTGGATTTCCGATTTGACTTTTCAGATATTCTATATTATTAACCATATAGTCTCTAATTCCTTCTGTATAAGCAAATTGCAAATCGGTATCAATATTCATTTTGATCACTCCATAATCGATGGCTTCTCTAATTTCTTCATGTGAAGAACCGGAACCACCATGGAATACAAAGTTAATTGGTTTCGCTCCAAGACCAAATTTCTCTTCTACAAACTTCTGAGAATTATCAAGAATCTTTGGAGTCAATTTTACATTTCCAGGTTTGTAAACACCATGAACATTTCCAAAAGCAGCAGCTATGGTAAAGTTTGGTGAAATTGCATTTAATCTTTCATAAGCATAAGCCACCTCATCTGGTTGCGTATATAATTTTGAAGAATCTACGCCAGAATTATCAACTCCATCTTCTTCACCACCCGTAATACCAAGTTCAATTTCCAACGTCATTCCCATCTTAGCCATTCTTTCGAAATACTTATAAGAAATATCCAAGTTTTCTTCGATTGGCTCCTCTGACAGATCAAGCATATGTGAAGAATAAAGCGATTTGCCGGTTTGTGCAAAAAACTCTTCATTAGCATCCATCAATCCATCAATCCAAGGCAATAATTTCTTAGCACAATGATCAGTATGCAAAATTACAGTCGCTCCATAAGCTTCTGCTAAAGTATGAATATGCTTTGCACCAGCTACACCACCTAAGATAGCCGCTTTCTGTGCATCATTGCTTAATCCTTTCCCGGCGTTGAAGGCTGCTCCACCGTTAGAGAATTGGATAATTACAGGTGAATTTAATCTCGCTGCAGTTTCCATGGTCGCATTTACATTGCTGGAACCAATCACATTAACCGCGGGAAGTGCAAATTTATTTTCTTTTGCGAACTGAAAAATGTCCGTAACCATTTGTCCTGTGGCAACTCCTGCCGGAAACTTTTTGCTCATAACTGATATTTTTATAGATTTATTTTTTGCTGTTTTTGGAACAGTAAAGTTAAGAATTTTAACTGAAACATTTAATTTCTTTTGTCATTGCCCCACAGCAATTTCTGACGTATGGTTTCGTAAAAACTTAAATTATTAGGATGCACCAGTAGAAGTTTGAAATGTGCCTTCCGTAAAATCACTTCCACATCTGTTTCCATATGAAAAAGACGGGAATCAAGTGATAGTGAATATTGTGGGACACGGCTTTTCACGTTTAAACGAATTTCCACATCATCATTTACAATAAGAGGACGAACATTTAAATTATGAGGTGCAATTGGCGTGATAACAAAGTTATTATTGTTGGGCGTAATAATAGGTCCACCGCAACTTAAGGAATACGCCGTAGATCCTGTAGGAGTAGAGATAATAAGTCCATCTCCCCAAAAAGTATTAAGAAACTCACCGTTGATGTAAGATTCTACCGTAATCATAGCCGTGGTTTCCTTCCTGGAAATCGTTAAATCATTTAGTGCGAAAGGAAAAAACATTGAATTGTTTGGGGAAACAATTTCAATGACGGAGCGGGCACTGATCTTAACCTCGCCTCTAATGATCCCATCTAATTCAAGGAAAATTTCTTCTTTGGTAAAACTTGCCAAAAAACCTAATCTTCCGGTATTCACACCTACCACTGGTATTTCTAAGTCCTGTACGAAAAGCAAAGAATTTACAATCGTTCCATCTCCACCAAAAGTAAAAAAGTAATCTACTTTTTTCTCTTTTAGATCTTCTTTTGAAGCAAAAGTTTCAAAACCTTTTGAGAACTGCATTGCTTTTGCCATTTCTTCATAAAGGATTGCCTGAATGCCTCGTTTCTCAAGTTCGGACACAAATTTACTTAGATACAAAAACGTATCTAAATCATTTTTCTGCGAATAAATGGCTGCCTTTATCATCTAGAATTCCATATATTTTTGAAAAAAACCGAATCTATCTTTCAAGAGTTCTTCTTTTTCATCATCATAATATTTATGAACCACACTGTAACCATATCTTTCAAAGGTTTCATCGATCGAGCTCAGGTTCTCGCTGCTGATCTTTAGACTAATCTGTACATCGTCACCTTCAAAAGCACTTATATAACATCCGTAAATTTTAGCATTATTCGATTCTACAATTTTGCAAACCTCGGTCATTGAATAACTTCTCTTATTGATCTGAACGACAAGCAAAGCTCCATTTTCTGAAAACAAAGGATATTTCGCAAATTCAGAAAACAGATCATCACACGTAAGATAGCCTTCATATTTTTCAAGCTTGTTGATGATCGGCACAACATTACTGTTAAAAGTATGGAAAAGCCTTATAGAATCCAGCACATTTCCATCATTCAGTAAAGCGAATTTCTCGTAATGATGCTCCAAAGTCGCAAGACTTCCTTCAGGACTTTCCTCTAAAAAAGGCTGACTTAAAGCGCCCTGGTAAATTCCTTTCTTTTTGATAAAAACATGCGAATAGCCAAATTCTTTTGCCATTTCATTCGCCACTTCAATAGAATCGCTGGTATTGAATGCCGGGTAATCTTTGGAAATATAATCTTTAATAAACATTAGTCAAATTTAGCAAAATATTAAAAAGGAAATAATTTTCGATATTATTAAATTTTTACAGAGAAAGCTTGTATCGTATTTTTAATTTTATATATCTTTGTAGCCTTTCATTTTTACTTTTTATTAGATTTATTTAAAACCGCACGACTTTTGGGTCTTGTGGTTTTTGTTTTTTAGGGGATTTCGCTCTTAGGAAAATAAGTCCGGCAATAATTATTAAACCACCTACAAGCTGCATTGGCGTAAGCTTTTCACCATCCAAGATTCCCCAGATCACCGCAACTACTGGCATTAACAATGTCACCGTAGAAGCAAAAAGTGGTGTAGAGATGTTCAAGAGACGATAATTAAGCATCATCGCCAATCCCGTTCCAAAAATGGATAACAAACTCACAAACCCCAATCCTATAAACAATCCTTTGTTTGGATGAAGGTCCTGAAAAAATCCTGCAAAAACCAAAGCGATCAAAGAAGGCCCAATCAGCACAAATGAAAATACGAACGCTGACAAAATTTTAGCTGGAATTTCGTGAAGTTTCGATTTAACCGTAGTCATTGAAATGGCATAACATAAAGTCGCTAGTAATAATAAGAGAACTGGCACCAGTTTTAACTCCCCACTCTCGCCTCCGGAAAGTGCCAAAAGGCAAGCTCCAAAAAAACTAATTCCCACACCAAGCAATTGTCTCTTCGTGGTAGAAAATTTCCAGAAAAGAAATCCTACAATGATGATAAAAATAGGCATCATCGAATTAACGATTCCTGCAATACTACTGCTAACAGAAGTTTCAGCGATAGGAAAAAGAAACATGGGGATAAAATTTCCTGTTACGGCTGCCAGGATCAACCACTTTAAATGCTTCTTTGGAAATTTTTTAAAATTCGTGATCGCCATTGGGAGAAGAAGAATTCCTGCAATTAGCACCCGCAAAGCACCAACTTCATAAGGATTGAAATGTTCGAGTGATTTCTTAATAAGGATAAATGACGAACCCCAAATAATGGAAAGAACTATCAGTAAAATCCACTTTTCTTTTTCAGGATTCATGGTTGTTATTTTTTAATATTTTTAAGTAGTCCAGTTTAGAAATCATGGTTGCGCCAAGACTTTCCAAATGTTCTGAATGAATTTGACAATCAATTAACTCCAGACTGTCCTGGTACTTTTGAATGAAATATATAAATCCCGCTTTGGAAGCATTGCTCACTTTTGCAAACATACTTTCACCACAGAATACTTTACCAATCTGGATCCCATAAAAACCACCTACTAATTCTTCATTTTGCCAGACTTCAATGCTTTTGGCGATTCCTTTCTGATTTAGATTTACAAATGAATCGATCAACTCTTCTGAAATCCATGTTCCATCCTGATCTTTTCGAAAAATATTTTGGCACTCCTCCATTACATCCCGAAAACAGTGATTTTCAGTAAAAGTAAAAACCTCATCACGAAGAATCTTTCTCATTGATTTGGAAACTTTTAAATCTTTTGGAAAGAGCACAAAACGAGGATCGGGGCACCACCAAAGAATTTCCTCACCCGGATTGTACCAAGGGAATAAACCAAGTTGGTAAGCAAAATGCAATCTTTCGGGAGATAAGTCTCCACCAACAGCCATCACACCTGATTCCGATTTCAGTAAAAAAGGATCAGGAAAAGAAATTTCGTTAGGATTTAAAAGGATCATCAGAAAATTAAATCCTGCTGAATGAGCAGGATTTATAATATTTAAAATTTAATATTTAGAAAGGCAAATCATCTTCGTCCTCTTCAAAAACATTAGCACCTTGTGCTGGCGCTGCTGCCGAACTTGCTGGCGCTGCTTCAGTAGGCTCGAATCCTCCTGAACCTAAATTATCTACTCTCCACCCCGTAATTGAGTTGAAATATTTCACTTCTCCTTGGGGTGAAGTCCACTCTCTACCTCTTAAATTGATAGAAACTTTCACTTTATCTCCTTCTTTAAGTGGATTTAGTAAATCTCCTTTTTCCTGTAAAAATTCAATATTAATAGGTTGTGGATACTGCTCTTCGGTCATTAGGACCATTTCTCTCTTTTGAAATCCGCTTGCAAATGTCTGAACTTCAGATATTTTCTTTACTGTTCCTTGTAATTCCATGTTGTAAATTCGTTAATGGGGTAAAAGTAATAAAAATGAAGATAAAAAGAAAGTTCTGGGTCTATTTTCGATAAATTTAAAATTTTAAAAAAAATAGTTGGTTTAGAAGGAAAAAAGTATTTATATTTGCACTCATCAAAAAAAGAACAGTGTTCATTCGCGGATGTGATGTAATTGGTAGCCATGCCAGACTTAGGATCTGGTGCTGTGAGGCGTGGGGGTTCGAGTCCCTTCATCCGCACTTTTTTAGAAGTGTTTTTTATTAAAAAAAAACATACGCGAAAATAGCTCAGCTGGTAGAGCACGACCTTGCCAAGGTCGGGGTCGCGGGTTCGAATCCCGTTTTTCGCTCTCCACTTTGCCTTGGTGGTGGAATTGGTAGACACGCAGGACTTAAAATCCTGTGTCCGTAAGGATGTACGGGTTCAAGTCCCGTCCGAGGTACTAAACGCTGTTAATCATGTGATTAGCAGCGTTTTTCTTTTTAAAATCTTCTCGCTAAATTTATAGACAATCTTTATTAATGATAAATGGCATACCCTTTTATATGACCACACGAAAGGATTCGCGCGGCAGCGGGGGTTACAAAAACTAAACATCTATTAGAGACTGAGTTTTTAAAACTGGGTTTTCCAGTCAGAGTACCAATTCTCGCATTCAAAGTCATCTTCTGAATATCTCTGTTCTTAGCCCAAAAAAGTTTTAGATCCCAATCTCCCGGTATTGCTTCATCAGGATTTTCATCCATAATGATTAGTGTTTGGGGAAAAGAGAAGCCATTGAGAAAACCAGATCCTTTTAAGTCTGGAGCATTATACTCAACACCAAAGGAATCCTTTATTTCTTTCTTAGTAAGGTTGTTTGAAATATAGTAATACATACCTAATTTTGGAGTTTAATTGCTTCAAGTGAATCAACTTCTGTCAGATTATTGTCAAATTTACAAGATTTATGTTTTCCATAATCAGTTTCCCTTCTATTAATCAAGACTTTTTTTAAAGATGTAAGTCAAATATTCCTATATTTGGTCAGCACATCAGTAATGAACTTTAGATGAATAAAATCTCTATTCTTTTAATCTTTTTTACACTTCTTATCTCCTGTCAAGAATCTAAGGGTACTCAAGGACTTAAAGAGCCAATGGAGTTTTTTGGATATTAAAAATAAAATAATAAAATTAGCAGGTACTTCTACTATTCCGGATTTAAATCACTCTGATTTAAAATATTAAACAGAAAATAAAAAAAAGATGAAGAAAATTTTACTGATTGTATTGTTATCCTCTTTCAGTTGGGGATTTGGACAAACTGATTATTCGGTTATGAGTATGTCGATGCTTATGATTTTGAGGACAAGTAAAGATAAAGATGTGGAGGATTATTTAGAAGCCGAAAATTGGAAATACTTTTCTGGTGAAGAGGAAACGGATAATTCCGAGAAAGTGAAAGGTTATATACATAATCCTTCTTCAGATCTAAAATCGGGTGAAGAAAACCTTTTTATATTTTCGTCTAAACGCAGAAATTCTAATAGAGTTATGCTGTACGTACATTCTGACAAGCAACTTTTAGGATTTATAGCAGAATTAAAACAATACGGTGGAAAACTAATTAAGCAAGTTAAAAGAGAGGACTATTTTCTAGAAGTCTTTATGAAAGATGACGATATTATTGAATTCATAAAAATAGTAGAAATGGATAACCGTGGCAAGAAGAGAACGTCGTGGTACATTGATGTTGTTGATAAAAAAGATTATTAAGAAATAATGTCCAAACAATCAGAACAGGTTATAAACCTGTGACTATTACTGATGAGAAAGCACTTTTAGCCAACCTTAAATCCAACTGGAGAACTATAACAAAATTGTTTTTTCAGATAAGGAATTTGAGAAAGTTCTAAATATTCTCAACAAAGGTTCTGTCTTTGAAACAGCAAAAACTTTTGTGAGTTGCTTTCAATTCCTGTAGCCGCGTTTTTCTTTATAAAAAATCTCGAAGCAATTCTGATAAATCCGCACTTATCAGATATGAAGTATTCTTTTGATGACCGAAAAGGGTTGTGATGCAGCGACCCATGATTTCCCTTTTTAAAAAAAAGAAATTTCGATAAAAATCCTTTTAAACCACTCAATTTCCTTCATGGTCCTTTTTTTGTTACCACTACAACAAATACAAGATCATGTCAAACCATAATTTAAAGACACTTTCACAAGTGCTGAACATATTAGTTCAACGAGGAATTACCAAAGAAATCTGCATGAACGACCAAAAGCAAATGATTTTGGGGGAAGATGAGAAGACCTATCAACCATCAGATCTATGCATCATAAAGTCTTATCGTTTCGAAGGCGATAGCAACCCTGATGATAATGCAGTACTTTATTTATTAGAAGATAAAGAAGGTCAACTTTCAACAATACTTGATACTTACGGTGGCGAAAGTAATCATACCGGTGAAGAATTTGATAATTTTATACGTGAAATACCTGTGCAAGAGAAACCCGAATGGGACTTCGACTAAAAATAAAATCCGAAATTAATTTTCGGATTTTTTCTTGAAGAGATTATTAAATATGCCTTTCTTTTTTACAACCTCTTTCTTTTCCTGGACTTTCTCTTTTACTTTTTCAACTTTCTCTTTTATTTCAAGTTTAGTTTCCTGCAAATCTTTTTTATTTTGCTCCAAAGCAGATTTTGTATTTTCTACCGTCTTTTTAATGGATTCTTCTGCTTTTGGAGCTTTCTCACCAATTAAGGTTTTCTTTAAACCCTGTTCTATTCCACGCCAGAATAAGTTGAAGAATGATTTTGTATTATCCCGTTCAACATCTTTAACTTCTACGGATTCCGGGTAATTCCCAGAATCTGTCCTGACAAAAATATTGGCAATTGCAGAAAGTATTTTATCCTTTTCCCCCGTCCTTTTTAAAACCGATATTTTCAGGTTTTCATGTTTCATCTTAAGACTTCCATTTAAACCAGCTTTATTCCCTCTAAAATTGAAAATCAAGTCCGAAATTAGACCAGCAGCCCTTATCTTTAAATAAGGTTCAATAAAAAGATTAATTCTGGTAGCTGGTAAATCTGCGATGTTTCCCGAAATTGCAAAGTCATCATTTTTATTTAAAGTATCGAAACTCCACTTCACCTTCATTGGAGATGCAGTCATAAACCGGCACTGAATCGAAATAGGAATTTGAGTTGGTTTCCCTTTCATTTTACCCGAATTCAAGTTTTTTACGTTAAGATTAAAATCACTAAATACCAATTTTCCGGGACCATCACTTTTCTTAGTATCTTCTTCATAAACCAAAAGTGAATTTCTAATGTCTAAATTCTGCACGAACACCGGGAATTTTATCGATCTCAACAATTCAGAATACATTGGTTTTTTCGTAAGATCATCGTTAGGGATCTTACTTCGGAAAATATCCGCACTTACATTATTTAGCGTAACATTCTGAACATCCAAATATTTGTTGTTTGAAACTAAATCCCATTTCCCATTGGCTGTGATCTGATTCACCTTTAGATCATACAAATCTTTTTCTGTAGGAATCATTTTGATAAACTGCGTTCTCGAGACCGTAGGTTTCATAGCAAAGTTCATAATCTGAGCGCTACTTTTATTCAACTTTAAAAGGGAAGCTGATAAATTATAAAATTTGGTTTTATAATTAAAGTTTCTTGTGGTTAAATTATACTGACCAGTTTTAAATGGGATTGCATCTTTAATAGTTTGCTCATCCATTTCAATTTGTTGCATAGATGCGTTCAGATCCTTCAACACTAATGGTTGATTCTTACTGTCGATAACCAAATTGGAATTTTTCAACTCTACCCTTTTAACAGTCAGAGGAAATTGGATCCCGTCAAAAGCAGGTTTCTTATTCTGCGGGGTTTTAGCAGTCAGGACCGTTCCATTTAATTGATTTACCAAAACCTTTTGAACATCCAGTTTCAATTTGTTTTTGATAAATTCCCAGTGGTCCGCCTTGATGTTAACCTGTTTTGCAGTGAGATCTAAACTTGTTTTGTCCGGATAAATAGAAGTTGGCTTCACAGAGATATTCAATAAATCTGCAGATTTAGGTTTTACCGCAATACTGGCAACTTTTACATTCTGACTGGCAGTCACATAATTGATGTTTTTACCTTTTATATCAAAGTTTTCATACTTAAAGGGAATATTTCCTTTTGCAGTTTCATCATTCATGAAAAGCCGTGTAATCTGCATCGTTAAATTTTCCGCGGCAAACAATGGTCTTTGTGCCCCTTTTCGAATGTCTATTTTTGCATTATTAAGAAGTAAGTTTTCCAGACTGACATCGTAGGTAAAGCTTTTCTTCTTTTCATTAGATTTCACATCTGTAGTAAACATTGTAATCCAAGGATTTTCAAATCTAACATTACTCAGCGAAAGCTTCTCTCCTTTTATATTGATATCTTTAAAACTCATCTCAGAAGCTTTCACATCAAAGAGATTACGTTTTTTAGGATAATATTTCAAGAAATTGGTATACGATAAGAGTGGATTCATCGCAAAGTCTTTTATACTCATCTGTCCATCATTGGTCGTGATCGATTCTGCAGTAAAAGCATAGACATTGTCTGGACGGAAATAGAAGTTCTCCGCTTTAAGATCGTATTTATCAAAAACAAACGGTAAATAATCGACCTCGGAGCTTTCAGTAAACTCCAGACCGTTCACGGAAAGATCTAACTCTTTTACAGATAGGTATTTTTGTTTAGTATGTTTAAATATCTGAATATTAGCGTTAGAAATATTTATATTATTAACTTCAACTGGCTTTCGCTTCTTTTTAGTTTTATCATTAGCTGGTTTCGGTAAATTGATATTCAGCGTAGGATTATTAAGTGAAACACGACTAGTTGATATCCTTTTATTAAACAACAAATCATAAATTCCTACTCTTGAAATCCTTAAAGTATCTATAGTTCCCTGCAATCCTAATTTATCCGTATTATCTGGATTTTGATTATTAACAGTAATTCCTGTCGCAAAAATATTTCCAGTCCCAAAATCAACATCCAGTGTTTTGTAGGTGACGATGTAATCAGAATTATTTTTAATGTAATCCGGAAGGTTCCGTTTTAGCCAAAAGTTAACTCCAAAATGAACCACGAGAAAAAGCAGTAGCAAAATCCCAAAAACAACGGAAAAAATCTTAATTTTCTTATTTTTCATTCTTTTAAGACGTATTAATTTTGTGCCAATAATGGTTTAGAACTCCTTTATAACTATAATTTATAATTCCATCTCCACTACATATCCCTCATGTCCTCTAATATTGATAAAATTTCCACCTTCAAATGACAAATACTGTCCCTTGATCCCTTTTAAGACTCCTTCAAATTCAGGATTCTTATCTAAAGTAAAAGAAGTAATCTTTTCAGGTGCTTCGTAAGGAAAGTCTAGTCTAACGATTTCCTCGTCATCCCTATAAAAATTTTTAAAATCCTCTGGAAAATAATTCTTAATCTTCTCCCGGAAATCAGCCAAATCCAAATCATCTTCATAATCATCTTCTAGCATTTTACGCCAATTGGTTTTATCCGCAAGATGTTCCTTCATGGCAACTTCTATCATTCCTGCTTCGTAGCGATTTTCAGTTTTAGCAATACACAAAGCGAAGGTTGCTCCCTGATCAATCCAACGGGTCGGTATTTGAGATTCACGGGTAACACCTACTTTTACGTCTCCTGTGTAAGCTAGGTAAACGACATGCGGTTTTAACTGGATCGACTGTTCTACTTCCAGATCTCGCTCTCCGACTCCTAAGTGTGCAGTAGAAAGTTCTGGCCGGATAATCGATTCACTCGCAAAGGGACTTTCAAAAAAACATTTTTTGCAGAAACCCATACGGTATATCTTCTCATCATTCCCACAACTAACACACTCGTAGCCAACATGTTTCAGCTTAATATTTTTACCGATCAATTGATTCATATTGATCAGGTCGTTGGATAAGTTAAGAAAATACTGAATAGGTTCGGCATTTTGAGTGGTCATTTTCAGGATCTGTCCGGCGAATTTCATGCTAAAATATTTATAGCCAAATATAAAGAAAACATCCTTAAATAGGATGTTTTTTTATGCTGATAATAGTGCAGAACTACTTTTTGTCTTCTTGTAATTTCTCACCATCCAATTGTTCCTGCTTTATCGCATTTTGCTCTTCATCCTGAACTCCTACAGCAGTTTTAACAGTAGCAGAATCATAAGTCAAGTTAGTAGAGTCACTTCTGATTAATGAATCTGATGTTGGCGGATTCAATTTCGTTTTATCGATTACCGTAGTTTCGTTACTTTTATTACACGAGACCGCAATTGTGAAAAAGACTGCAATAAATAACGAATACTTAAAAATCAGTTTTTTCATATGTTTTGATTTATCTTTGCAATACTACGAAATAATTCGGTAGAATTTTATGCTTTAAACCATAGGGAATGAACTACTTAGTCACGGGCGGAAGCGGATTTATCGGGTCCCACTTGATTGAACATCTATTAAAAAATGGACATTCTGTCATTAACATTGACAATTTCGATGATTTTTATAATTATAAAATAAAAATCTCCAATACTTTGGAGTCCATTGGTAAGACACTTGAATTTTCTTTTCATAAAAAAGAAATGGATATTCAGAAACTCATCTTCGAAACATCTTCAAAAAATTATCAGCTTTACTATCAGGACATCAAAGATAAAGAGGGTTTAGGTAAGGTTTTTCAAAAGCATAAAATTGACTTAATCATTCATCTTGCTGCACTTGCAGGTGTAAGACCTTCTATAGAGCGCCCTCTGGAATATGAAGAAGTGAATATTCGTGGGACGATGAATCTTTGGGAATTAGCAAAGGAATTTAAGATTCAAAAATTCATTGCCGCGTCCAGTTCCAGTGTTTACGGTAACAATGAGAAAATTCCTTTTGCAGAAAGTGATCCAGTTGAAAACCCGATCTCTCCTTATGCTGCCACAAAAAAATGTGGAGAAATCATGGGACACGTCTATCACCATTTGTACAATATAGACATGATACATCTGCGATTCTTTACCGTGTATGGGCCACGTCAAAGACCGGATCTAGCAATCCACAAATTCACGAAACTTATCGCAGAGAACAGAGAGATTCCATTTTATGGAGATGGTTCAACAGCTAGGGATTATACGTATATTGACGATATCATTGCTGGAATTCAAAAATCCATTATTTATCTTGAAACTCACCACAAAGTTTATGAAATAATCAATCTGGGTGAAAGTGAAGTGATTACCTTAGATGAGATGGTAGAAACGGTAGAAAATGAGTTGCAGAAAAAATCCACAAAAAAAAACCATCCTATGCAACAGGGCGATGTACAAAAAACAAATGCTGATATCAGCAAAGCAAAATCTTTAATCGGTTATCACCCAACCACCAATTTCCAAAATGGCATAAAAAGGTTTGTGGAATGGTTTTTGAGAAAACGTTCTTGAAAAAATGAAATAATAACAAAGTTTGTTGAAAATCAGAGACAAAAAAATTTTTTATGTCAGCGATTTTTATACTTTTGCAAAAAATAAATTGATATGTATTGGACATTAGAATTAGC
Organism: Chryseobacterium sp. SNU WT5; assembly: GCF_007362475.1. Classification (NCBI taxonomy): domain Bacteria; kingdom Pseudomonadati; phylum Bacteroidota; class Flavobacteriia; order Flavobacteriales; family Weeksellaceae; genus Chryseobacterium; species Chryseobacterium sp. SNU WT5. The sequence goes on along the minus strand of NZ_CP041687.1, from coordinate 1,549,939 downwards.
TTCTTATCTAAGTGACGCACCTTGGCCTATGACTAAGGCGGAACTTATTGATTATGCAATTAGAACCGGTGCCCCAATGGAAGTGGTAGAAAACCTACAAGCCATTGAAGATGAAGGAGAGATTTACGAATCGATCGAAGAGGTTTGGAGTGATTATCCTACGGATGATGACTTCCTCTGGAACGAGGATGAATATTAATATAAAAGTCGATAGTCGCCATCGGCCATCGACTTTTATATTTTAGAAAAATTCTGAAAATTAAAAATTAAAATGGCTGTAAGCATCATGCGTTAAGCCGAAAGCAAATAATATGGGTTTCATAGATAAAGTTCTTAAAGGGTTCCTAGGTGAGAAAAGCATTACTGATCTCAAGGATGTAAAAAAAGTTGTCAATAAAATTAAAGCAGTAGAACCGCAGATTCACGACCTAACAGATGATGGATTACGTGCGAAAACTGAAGAATTCAAACTGAAGATAAAAGCTGCCACTGCAGAAATTACCTCAGAGATTGAACATACCCAAGAACTGATCAAAAATTCTTCTAATGTTGATGAGAAAGAAACGCTCTTCTCTAAGATTGAAGCTTTGAAAAAAGACTCTTATCAGATTGAGGAAAAAGTCTTAGCCGATATTTTGCCCGAAGCTTTTGCTTTAATCAAAGAAACCTCTCGCAGATTAACAGAAAACGGTGAGATCCGCGTACAGGCAACGGAGCTTGATCGTGAATTGGCTGCAACTAAAGATTTCGTTGAGATTCAGGGAGATTTAGCTATTTGGAAAAACGAATGGGATGCTGCCGGGACACCTATCAAATGGGACATGGTTCATTACGATGTTCAATTTATTGGTGGGGTCGTTTTGCATGGTGGTAAAATCGCAGAGATGGCTACCGGTGAAGGTAAAACTTTGGTAGGAACACTTCCAATATACTTAAATGCTCTTCCCGGAAGAGGAGTGCACGTAGTTACGGTAAATGATTACTTAGCGAAACGTGACTCTGCCTGGATGGGTCCCCTTTATCAGTTTCATGGTTTAACTATTGACTGTATTGATTTACACCAACCTAATTCCGATGCAAGAAGAAAAGCATATAACTCAAGTATTACTTATGGTACCAATAATGAATTTGGTTTCGATTACTTGAGAGATAACATGGTAACATCGCCATCCGAACTTGTTCAGGGTGAATTGAATTTTGCCATCGTCGATGAGGTGGATTCTGTTTTGGTTGATGATGCCAGAACACCTTTGATCATTTCTGGGCCGGTTCCACAAGGAGACCGCCAGGAATTTGATATGCTGAAACCATCTGTAGACCGTATTGTAGAAATTCAGAAAAAAACAGTTTCGGCAATCTTTCATGAAGCGAAAAAGCTGATTACTAACGGAAATACAAAAGAAGGAGGATTCAAACTTTTGCAGGCATACAGGGGTTTACCTAAAAACCGTCAAATGATTAAATTCCTTTCGGAAAGTGGTCACAGAGCACTTCTTCAGAAAGTAGAAGGCCAATATATGCAGGACAACAACCGCGATATGCCGATTGTTGATAAAGATCTATATTTCGTTATCGACGAGAAAAACAATCAAATTGATTTAACCGATAAAGGGGTTGAGTATATGTCTGCTGGCAATGAAGATAAAGATTTCTTCGTTCTAAATGATATCGGAACTGAGATTGCAGAAGTTGAAGCGAAAAATTTAACGAAGGAAGAAGAATTTGAAGCCAAAGAAAAACTTTTCAACGAATTCGCCGTAAAATCTGAAAGAGTTCATACTTTAAATCAATTATTGAAAGCTTATACTTTATTCGAAAAGGATGATGAATATGTAGTAATTGATGGCGAAGTAAAAATCGTAGATGAGCAAACCGGTCGTATCATGGAAGGGAGACGTTATTCTGACGGACTTCACCAAGCGATTGAAGCGAAAGAAAACGTAAAGATTGAAGCTGCCACCCAAACTTTTGCCACGGTTACCCTTCAGAATTATTTCCGAATGTATAACAAACTTGCGGGAATGACTGGTACAGCGGAAACAGAAGCAGGTGAGCTTTGGGAGATCTATAAATTAGATGTAGTAGTTATTCCTACCAATAGACCTATTGTTAGAGATGACAGACAGGATTTGGTGTTTAAAACCAACCGTGAAAAATACAATGCAGTAATTGAAGAAATTGAAAAATTAACAGCAGTTGGCCGACCGGTATTGGTGGGTACGACTTCAGTTGAAATCTCTCAGTTATTGTCTAAAGCTTTACAACTAAGAAAAATTCAGCATAATGTGTTGAATGCTAAACTTCACGCTAGAGAAGCAGAAATCGTAGCAATGGCAGGTGCGCCTGGTGTTGTAACAATTGCAACCAACATGGCGGGTCGTGGAACAGATATTAAATTGCAAGGTGAAGTTAAGAAAAACGGAGGTTTAGCAATCATCGGTACCGAAAGACATGACTCTAGACGTGTCGATAGACAGCTGAGAGGTCGTGCCGGAAGACAGGGAGATCCAGGAAGTTCTCAGTTCTACGTTTCTTTGGAAGATAACTTGATGCGTCTTTTTGGTTCCGAAAGAATTGCAAAAATGATGGACAGAATGGGTCATAAAGAAGGAGAAGTAATTCAACACGGTATGATTTCTAAATCCATTGAAAGAGCGCAGAAAAAAGTAGAGGAAAATAACTTCGGGATTAGAAAAAGATTGCTGGAATATGATGATGTCATGAACAAGCAACGTGATGTGATCTACAAAAGAAGAAAGAATGCCCTATTCGGTGATCACTTGAAATATGATATTTCTAATATGATCTTTGATGTTGCACAGTCTATTGTTTCTAGAGGCAAATTGGAAGGAGACTTTAAAGATTTCGAACATGAAATCATTAAAAACTTTACCATGGAATCACCAGTTACCGAAAGTGAATTCAAATCGAAACAAGTTCCAGAACTTAGCGACATTCTATTCAAAGCAGCAACAGAAGATTACCGAATGAAATTGGATCTTTTGAAAGAAAAATCATTCCCAATTATAGAGAATGTATTCCAAAATCAAGGTTCAATGTTCAAAATGATCCAAGTCCCTTTCACAGATGGGATTAAAACAATGACCATCGTTACTGATCTAAAAGAAGCCTACGAATCAAAATGTGAGACCCTGATTAATGATTTCGAGAAAAATATTTCTTTAGCGATCATCGATGAAAACTGGAAACTTCACCTTCGGGAAATGGATGATTTAAGACGTTCTTCTCAAGGAGCAGTGTACGAACAGAAAGATCCTTTGGTAATTTACAAACAAGAATCGTTTTACTTATTCACCGAAATGGTAGAAAGAGTAAATAAAGAAATTGTATCATTCTTATACAAAGGCGAAATTCCAGCGTAAAAGATAATAATTTATACTATAAAACTTCCTCAACTCAGTTGGGGAAGTTTTTTTTAGGAGACCCAGCAGAAAATCTGTCTTTAAAATTTTTCTGAGTAAAGTTATATGCTCTGTCTTGCAATCTGGAAATCAAAAAAAAAACGATTCGTTATTCTCCTGATGATGACCTTGACCATATCTCCTAGCGAATTTGAAGGTTATCTTTCTTATTTGCTATGATTTTTTTGTAATTTTATTGAATAAATAAGATCCCAAATGTCAATAATCAATCTTTCTAAACAAGTAGCACTGGGTATAGACATCGGTGGGACCAATACAAAATACGGACTCGTTAATCATCGTGGTGAAATTTTAGAGAAAGGAATCCTGAAAACAGAAGACTTTCCGTTAGTAGAAAACTTCATCGAAGCATTGTATCAAAAAATACGCCCTCTACTGGACAAACACTGTTCACAAAAACAATTAGATGGAATAGGTATTGGTGCACCCAATGCAAACTATTATAAGGGTACCATCGAACAGGCAACAAATCTTCATTGGAAAGGAATTGTACCTTTCGCAGAACTGATGAGGGAAAAATTTGGAGTTCCCTGTACCATGACCAATGACGCTAATGCAGCAGCGTTAGGCGAAATGATGTTTGGAGCCGCAAGAGGAATGAAAGACTTTATTATGATTACGCTGGGCACCGGTGTTGGAAGCGGTATTGTAGCCAATGGTCAACTGATCTATGGCCACGACGGATTTGCCGGAGAACTTGGTCATACCGTAGTAAAGCCAGGCGGTAGAAAACATTGGAGTACTGGTTTAGAAGGGACATTAGAATCATACGCCTCTGCTACAGGGATTGCAATTACAGCAAAAAAAATGCGCGCTGAATTTCCGCATTCTGAACTGAACAAGTATCCTGAAGAAACGATAAGCTCCAAAGTAGTTTACCAGTGTGCAGAAAATGGTGATCCAACGGCTATTGAAGTATTTCGGTACACTGGACAAAAATTAGGGGAAGCCCTGGCAAATTTCGTTATGTTTTCTTCGCCAGAAGCCATTTTGCTTTTCGGAGGAGTGATCAAAGCAGGAGATTTTATTTTAAAGCCTACCAAACTCCATATGGAACGGAATCTTCTTGCTATCTTTCGTGACAAAGTCAAGTTGGTTTTTAGTGAACTTAACGAAGCAGACGCTGCTATATTAGGCGCCAGTGCCTTAGTATGGGAAAAATAAAAATCACTTAAAATAAGGTGCTGTCTGGCGGATCTTATAATAACATTTCATTAAGCGGTACGACCAATAAAATTCAATTCTGAAAAGAATCACAGTGAAATAAAAAAACGGACAAAGAAATAATTTGGTCTTTTCCTACTGATGATTCCGTTTTAAAATCCGTTTTCCTTACCTTAAGAGAAGCTACCAAAAATGGACAATGCCCATCAGAGATTGGGGAATTGTACTAATCAGTTTATGCGTATATTTGAACAAAGGCTCAAGTTATAAAAAACTCAAACCTTCAACTTTTCAACTTACACACTTTGCGGGATAGTGTCTTACCTAGCTTTAGATAGTTTGTAAGTCGCTCAGAATTCCTCTATTAATTTGATCTGATTTTAATGAATAAATGAAAAATTTCATCAACCTATCTAAGGTAAGAGACCATAAAGGAATATTTACTGATATTCTAGTTTGTGATCTAATTCAATTGGATCTCCGCTTGCTTTAATTTGCTTTTGTACGTTTTCAGTTAACTGCTTAAAATTCATAGAAATTGGGTTCCCATTAGAATCAGCTACTTGATATTTTATGTTTTTGGTTTTCAGCTCGGCATAAGGATCATTGTAATAATCTAATTGAATCTTTTTAAAAGTTTCCCAATTGATGAGTTTTCCTTTTCTTAAATATAAATATTTTTTTGTTTAGAACTCATCACTTCTACAAGATTGAAAACAAAATTTGATTGTTCATCTGAAATCTTAACGATTAACCCAGGCAACCCATTAAAAATATAGGGCCCGTCTTGTAAGGGTATACTTTCAGAAAACCACGCTACCCAACTTCTGCCTCCATATTTTAAGTATGCTTTTTGACATTCAATTTCTCCTATTCTTTGCTTTTCTGGAGATATTTGCCAATCTAATGTATCACTTATTTTCAAATCATATTTATAATTCATCAGAGGAGTTGTAATGCTTTTTATAATCTCCATTTTAGATAAATTTTTCTTTACGTAAAACTGATTTGCAAAAGTTAGTCCGCTACCGATCCCAAATCCTGTCTTTTCAACTAAAGAATCTGAATATCTATCTTTTTCTGAACGAAAAACAGATTCTTTTCCCATCACATCCAAATAAAAGGGTGTGGTAGAATATTTATTATCATCTGAGTCTCTTTTTTGTGAGAGTTCATACAAGAAAGTAATGTTTTGGGCAACAGTTACTTTGTAGAATACTAATAAACAAAAGATTAAAACTATTTTTTTCATTTCACAATTTAAAAAATAAACAGAATGTGTAATCATCCCGTTTATAAATGTTATAAACTACATACGTTTCATGCATGAACTAGTTATGGCCCCACTATTAATCATATAAACCTCACGAGAGAGAGACCATATCGTTCACAAAGCCATCACCAAGAAAGCATACACTACCGCCATCATATCTCCGGCACCTTTTACTTTTTTCAAATCACCTCTTGTAAGTTTTTTCAAATTTCTCATAATAAAATTATTTTATAATGTTTTTTTGACATTATTTACAATTCAAATATATGCAAGAAACGTTTGTCAAATATAAATTTTTTTTGCATTTCTTTTGCGATTATGCGCAAAAATCCATATTTATACCAAAACTTCTCAATCTGAAAAATACTATAAAGAAGAATTATTAAACAGCGTAAAATATAGCACTTAAGGATATTTAAGGCAAACATAAAAAACGGATCACTTATGAAGAAAAATATACTGAGGAGACTTGTGATGCTTAAATCGAACAGTTAGCCTAAGATCCAACTATAATTTCTTACGAGCAATTAATGGACGTTTTCTTTTTCCTTCACGATCCAACACATTAAAAATAAAAAATAATCACTGGTCGAAAGAGTGTGAAAGATTTTATCGTTTTTGAAAATATACTGTCTTTTACAACTAAAAAGACCGCTGATAATATCAGCGGTCTTCAAAAATTATTCTAAAAAGAACTATTTTACTAAAGTCATTTCACTAATCAAATGACCAGCGTTTCCGTATTTTTCAATAGTCCAAAGAACCATTCTTACGTCTACACTTATTGTTTTCTGTAATTTCTTGTCAAAGATAATGTCACCGCTTAGCGCTTCACTGTTACCATCGAATGCTAAACCTAACAATCTTCCTTCACCATCTAACACTGGAGAACCTGAGTTACCTCCTGTAATGTCATTATTAGATAAGAAATTTACAGGCATAAAACCTTTCTTGTCTTTATACTGTCCGAAATCTTTCTTCTTAACCAAATCCAAGAATCTCTGTGGTAATTCAAACTCTTCATCACCTACTTTATGTTTCGCTACCATACCGTTAATTTCGGTATAATAGTTATCTTTTTGTTTGATTCCAGCGTAATTTCTATCTGATCTCTCTGGCAAGGTCGTTATTGAACCTGTAGTTAATCTCATTGTAGAGTTTGCATCTGGATAGAAAGCGGTATTAGGTTGAGATTTTCTTAAACCATCTAAAAATATTCTGCTGTTTTTTGCAAAAGCTTCATCTATTTTAGCAAATTTATCACCACCTAATTTCTGATCTTCAACAAAACTATTCGCCATCTTAAACAATGGATCTGCGTCTATTTTCAAACGGTCAGGATTGTTTACAAAGTTCATTGCCGATTCTTTCGTAGCAAAAATAGACGAAAATGCAACATTTGATAATGTTTTAGCGTCAGCAGCAAAAAGGGTTTGTGAACCTACATTTTTATTAACTCTCTGTTGGTAAAGATTTACCATTGAGTTTAGCATTTCACCTTCCAGTTTTACATTTAATTTCTCATAAACTCTATCAATTGCAGCTATCACTTTAGGTTTCATTGCTGCTTTACCTGCTTCATCTTGATCAGCATAGCTTTTCAGCAGTGACCCTACCTGATAAGCGATAGAGATGTATTTTGCATTTCTCTGCAATTGAGAGCTGTAGTTTCTTTCTACATTCCGATCTGAAATCTGGGAATAATTAGATTTAATTTCTTGTAAAACAGACCCATACATGGCTTCATTTTCTGGTAAAAGCGCCCAGTTCTGGAAGGTTTGTTCTAATTTCTTTTTATCGGCAATCGTTCCGTTTTTATTTACAGCATCGATAGTTCCTTGTCTATTCTTCCAATAGTTTGCTACGGAAGCATACTGTGAAGCGTAATTAATTTTTGTTGCCTGATCTTTGTCCATGTATTTTTTCATCACATCCATGGCCATTTTAGAAGCTTCTACCCAAGCTGGATAATCCTTGGTTACCATTTGCTCAATTCCAAATGAACTAAGAAATCTGTTTGTTGTTCCAGGGAACCCAACGATCATTGTAAAATCACCAGGCTTATATCCTCTTAATGAAATAGGCAATGCATGTTTTGGTTTCATTGGGACGTTTCCAGGTGCATATTCTGCTGGATTTCCATTAGCATCAGCATACACTCGGAATACTGAAAAATCTACAGTATGTCTCGGCCATTCCCAGTTATCCGTATCGCCACCGTATTTACCTAGCGCATTGGGAGGAGTTCCCACTAATCTCACGTCTTTAAAGTCCTGGTAAACGAAGTAATAAAATTCATTTCCATTATAGAATGATTTTACAACAACGGTATATTTTCCGTTTTCGGAGTTTTCTGTTTGAATTGCTTTAAATTCTGCATCGATGATATTTTTTCTTTCATCACCAGACATATTATTATTAAGCTTATCGTTGATTCTTTTTGAAACATCGTCCATTCTCACCATAAATCTAACCGAAAGTCCTTTTGCAGGAAGTTCTTCTGATCTTTTCATTGCCCAGAAACCATTGGTCAAATGGTCTTTTTCAGGTGTTGAAAGAGCTGCGATATTTCCGTATCCACAGTGGTGGTTGGTAAATAATAATCCTTCTTTAGAAACCATTTCTGCAGTACATCCACCACCGAACTGTACAATAGCATCTTTAAGACTTGAGTTATTCACTGAGTAAATTTCTTCAGCAGTTAATTTTAACCCGTGTTTCTGAAGATCGACTCCATTCAGTCTTTTGATCATTGTCAAAAGCCACATCCCCTCATCTGCTTTTAATTGCAGAAAACTCAACATAAATGTGAGCAATAAAAAAATTCTTTTCATTTAATAATTTATTTAAGTCGCTAATTTAAGAAATTCCTTTTACTTGTAGGATATAAACAAAAATGGACGAGAATAAATCTCATCCATTAACTATCTTTTTAGTAGAATTAAAATTTCTTCATTTCGGTATGCGGAATATTATCCTCCAAATAGCTTTTGGCAGTTGACCTAAATCCCAAATCGGTATAGAATGCAATCAGGTAATCCTGAGCAGAAATTGTGATTTCGGAAGTCCGAAATTGGGAAGATATAATCTGTATCGCAAAATTCATTAACCGCTTACCTAATTTATTTTTACGGAATTTCAGGGGTGTTAAAACCCGGCCAATAGAAGCCTCTTTATACTTTATTCCCGGTTTGAAAATTCTACAATACGCAACTATTTCCTGATCTAATTCTCCCCAAAGATGGAGCGCATTCGGATCATCACCATCAACTTCATTATATGGACAGTTTTGTTCCACTACGAATACATCAATTCTCGCCTGTAGTATTTGGTGAAGTTCAAATGCAGTAAGCTCCGCAAAGGATTTGATTTTCCAAACAATGGTGCTACTCATAATCTTTCAACTTCGCTGTTTAAAACTTAACGTGATTGTGCATTAAGAATTCATTGGTTTTCGTAATAAAATCAAGAATTTCCTTACCACCTGTTTTCTTCTCGGCAGATGTGACATAGATTTCTGGTAAATCTTCCCAAGTTTTTAAAAGTTCAGCTTTATAATTTTCAACATTTGAAATTAATACATTTGGCTTCAATTTGTCTGCTTTCGTAAATACAATCGAAAAAGGAATTCCATTTTCACCGCACCACTCTATAAATTCTATATCTATCGCTTGCGGAGTATGTCGTGAATCAATCAGAACAAATAAATTAACCAAATTTTTCCGATTAAGAATGTAATTGGTTATGATCTTCTCAAAATCCTTACGCATGCTTTTTGAGACTCTGGCATAACCATATCCCGGTAAATCTGTTAAAGACCAACTCCCATTAATTAAAAAATTATTAATTAATTGAGTCTTTCCCGGAGTTCCGGAGGTTTTTGCCAAATACTTATGATTCATAAGAGCGTTAATCAATGATGATTTCCCTACATTGGATCTTCCTATAAATGCATATTCCGGCATCGTAGGTTCTGGACAGTCTTGCCATCGATCACTACTTTTTACGAATTCTGCCGTTTTGATAACCATAATCTTTCTTTTTCAATTGTAATTAAATAAAAAATGGAAGAATAAACTTCCATCATCTTACTTTTTTGTTTTCTCCAGCCAGGAATACAGAATATCATTAAATTCCTCTGGTTTCTCCATCATTGCTGCATGACCACATTCTTCGATCCAGAATAAATCAGAGTTAGGTAGAAACTTATGCATATCTACCGCAACTTCTGGCGGAGTTACATTATCTTGTTTCCCCCAAATTAAACAAACTGGTGTTGTAATTTTGGGCAGGTCATTTAACATATTATGTTTAATAGCACTTCTCGCTAACATGACCGTTTTGATTCCTTTCATTCTGTCGTTGACTACAGAAAAAACCTCATCTACCAATTCAGTTGTTGCAATAGCTGGATCGTAAAACACCTCTTCAGTTTTTTTACGAATATAATCTTTATCACTTTTTCGAGGAAAGCTATCCCCAAAAGTTCGTTCATATAAACCCGAACTCCCTGTTAATACCAAGTGCGTAACCAATTCAGGCCTTGCTAATGTAAGAATTAATCCTACATGACCACCCATTGAATTTCCAACTATAACAGCAGGCTCACCTACTTTCTCATCAATAAACTTCGAAACGAATTTTGCAATCGTTGTAAGATTCGTGTTAAGAACAGGCAGATCATAAATAGGTAAAACAGGCACAAAGACTTTATATCCTCTGTCCGAAAAATATTTAACCGTACTATCGAAATTGCTTAAACCACCCATCAGTCCGTGTAATAAAATTACCGGTTTCCCTTCTCCAGCTTCAATAAAAGCGAATTTCTTTTCTTTTTTAGTTTTAAATATCATAAAAATTGTCGCAATAAGCGTGTGCAAAAATACAAATTAAACGCTATAATCAATTTGTTTAGAAAAAAATATTAATAAATATATGAAATAATATGGAAAGTAAACCAAAGTTTTACAAAATAAAATTCTAATTAATAACTGCTTTTTAATCAATATGTTAAAACAAAATTCAAAACTTATTAACATTAAGTCAAAAAGTGGGAAAAAGTGGGAGCCTTTGGAAATTTTTCTATAAATTTGTCCCAAATGAACAACTTCATCGGTACATATGAATGCAGAATTGACGACAAAGGTCGCCTGAAACTCCCTTCATCTCTGGTAAAACAGATGGAGAACTTCGGCGATGACTCTTTTATCGTAAAGCGTGCTGTGTTTCAATCCTGTTTAGAAGTTTATCCAATGCGAGGTTGGGAGCATCTGATGAAAAAACTCAACACACTTAACCGTTTCATTAAGAAAAATGCTGATTTTATCCGAATGTTTACCGCCGGAGTTAAAATTGTTGAACCAGATAATGCAGGAAGATTGCAGATCTCAAAGGATCTTACACAGTATGCAAACCTTCGTAAAGAAATAGTGATCACCAGCGCAGGTGACCTTTTTGAAATTTGGGACAAGGACACGTACGAAAAAGTAATTGCCACATCGGAAGAAGATTTTGCGAAACTTGCAGAAGAAGTAATGGGCAACATCAGTTTTGACGAAGAAGTGTAGTAAAACACGTAGAAATTTTAAGTAAAATATTTATAGCTAAAATAAAAATGTATCACAATCCTGTTTTGCTGAAAAAAAGTGTCGATGATTTGTTAACGAATCCCGACGGAATTTATGTGGATTGTACCTTCGGTGGCGGAGGCCACTCCAAAGAAATCCTATCCAGACTTTCTGCCAAAGGGAAACTATATGGCTTTGATCAAGATTTGGATGCACTTAAAAACAATATTGATGACCCGCGCTTTACGCTGATTAATCAAAATTTTAGATTTTTGGAAAATGCCCTTTTTATGTATGGTGTTTCGAAAGTTGATGGCATTTTAGCTGATTTTGGAGTTTCTTCCCATCAGTTTGATGAAGCAGAACGTGGTTTTTCTACGAGAAGCAATGCTCCACTCGATATGAGAATGAACGTAATGCAACTTTTAGATGCTAAAAAAATCATCAACGAATACGAAGAAGAACATATTGCAGACATTTTATACCAATACGGTGAAATTCGAGAATCCAGAAAGCTAGCAAGAGAAATCGTCAATCACCGGAAATTAAAACCGATTGAAACCACTGAAGATTTAAAAAAACTCTTCAATTATATCCCGCAATTCAAGCAGAATAAAGTTTACGCACAAATTTTTCAAGCCATAAGAATTGAGGTTAACCAGGAATTAGAAGCAATAAAAGAAATGCTGTTTCAGGCTCACAGAATTTTAAAACCTGGCGGCAGATTGGTAGCAATCTCTTATCACTCATTAGAAGATCGGCTTGTTAAAAGATTTTTGAAAAACGGAATGTTCGAAGGAGAACCGGCCAGAGATATTTACGGTAATTACTCGAAGACATTTAATCTTTTACAAACAAAAGCAGTCATTCCGGATAGTGAAGAAATTAAAGAAAATTCAAGAGCGAGAAGCGCAAAATTACGAACAGGAATAAAATTAAAATAAGAACAGATATTTCATCAATCATCTATTCATGGCAAAAAGAGCAACAAATCGCCCACAGAAAAAACTCACTTTTATAGATATTATAAAAGGAAACTTTCTGAACCGCGATGAAGTAACAATTCATTACCGCTACTTCGTATTGGTGTTTTTCTTATTAATGATCATGATCTATAGCAATCACTTGGTGAGTCAGAAGATCGAGCATGTAAATATTTTAAAAGAACAGACCGAAGAGTTTAAATCGAGAAATGCGTATGCACAAAGCAGACTCATTAAAGTAAAATTAGAATCAGAACTAGGTAAAGAAATGGTGCAGGATTCTCTGCTATCATTAGAAAATCACCCACACAAAATATTGATAAAATTAGATAGTTTAGATGGCAGTGCAAAATGAATTTGAAAAAAAACGCTCAAAAACATTGAGATGGGGCTACCTTTTTACAGGTTTTGCCTTCGTTGTGTTTTTGGTCTTTCTTGGGAGAATTCTGGTCTTACAAAACACCAACGTTCAGGAAATAAAAGACGACTATATCAATAAAAATTACCGTGAAGCAACCTTAAAAGCAGCACGGGGAAACCTATACGCCTCAGATGGGTCGATCTTGGCAACTACCGTAATGCGGTATGATGTTTATTTAGATTTCAAAATCATTAAAGACACTATTTACTCGAGTAATATAGGCGCCTTATCCGATTCTTTATCTAAGATGTTCGGTAAGCCAAGAAGCTATTTCCGAGACCGGTTTGATCAGCAGAGAAAAGCAGAAAATCAATATTATTCTTTAGTTAAAGGTTTGGACTTTGATGATTACGACCGAATTCGACAGTTTCCAATCTTCAAAAAAGGTAAAAACAGAGGCGGATTTATCGTTGACAGAAATTACAAAAGAGAATTGGCCACTACTCAAATTGGAGCAGGAACAATTGGCATGGATAACGGAACCGCAAAATCTGGGTTGGAAGGTGCTTTCTCAAAATACCTAACCGGAACCGATGGATCGCGACTTGAACAAAGAGTGAACTCCAGCCAGTGGAAACCTATTGATTACTGGAAGGTGAATGAACCTATTGACGGAGAAGATGTTTATACAACAATTGATATTAGAATCCAGGATATCGTTCATTCTGCTTTAGAAAAGCAATTGGTAAATTTTGATGCAGATCATGGATCAGTTATCGTCATGGAAGTTTCCACCGGAAAAGTAAAAGCCATGGTAAATCTCAGACGGACTGAACCCGGAATTTATGTTGATGCTTATAATTATGCGCTAAAAGATGCCACAGAACCCGGTTCTACATTTAAAACAGTTTCTCTGCTCGCTGCAATGGATGATGGATTCATCGATGAGAATACCACAGTGAATGTTGGAAATGGGGTATGGACTTATGCTAAGCAAAGAATTTCTGATGATCACGGCGGGGGGACTTATGACATTTCAGACGTTTTAGCGAAATCAAGTAATGTGGGGTCTGCAAAACTCATTACCAAATATTACGCAGATAAGCCGCAAGTTTTTTTGGATCATTTAAAGAGATGGAAGATGTTTGACAAAATGGAATTGGAGCTTCCTGGAGTTACCAGACCATACATTGTAACACCAGAGGATAAGAGGTGGAATGATGCGACTTTAGCCTCTTTAGCTTATGGCTACTCCTCTAGATTTAATCTTTTACAATTGACCTCTTTTTATAACGGTATTGCCAATAAAGGAAAAATGCTAAAGCCTCTATTTATTGAAAAGATAATGAAAGATGGCTCGTCTCTTTACGATGCAAAACCACAAGTAATGGTCAATAAAATGGCATCAGACAAAGCAATTCAAATGATGACCAACGCATTGACAAAAGCGGTCGAAAAAGGAACTGCCAAAAGTATTTTTACTCCCAATCTTAAAATGGCGGGAAAAACAGGAACAGCAAGATTTGAATACTGGAAACCAGGACCACGAAAGTATATAGCCAGTTTTGCAGGGTTCTACCCCTCCGACAACCCTAAATATACTTGTATCGTGATGGTTCATCAACCAGACAATGCAAAGGGTTTTTACGGATCTACCGTTGCAGCACCAGTATTTAAAGAGATCGCTGGAAAAACATTCCTGAAAACACCGCAAAATATCGAGAAAGAAATGTTGGTCGATAAAAAAGTGGACCTCAGCAAAATGATGAAACCGATGGTGAAAATTGCCGTGAACCAGAACACGATGCCGAAAGTTACCGGTTTAATCGGAAAAAACATTATCCCACAACTCGAAAACTTCGGCTATCGTGTTGATTATAAAGGAGTAGGCAAAATAAAAGAGCAATTCCCTTTAGAAGGGACGATCATTAATAAAAATCAAAGGATTTATCTGCAATTGCAGAACTAATTCTTAGTGAGTATGAATTTAGAAGAAATATTACACAGAATCCCAGTCCTGGAAATCTTCGGAGATAAAAGCCGATTTATTTCAGAAATCATTTTTGACAGCCGAAAAGCAGTTGAGAATGGCCTTTATGTGGCTATAAAAGGAACAGTTTCCGACGGACATGACTTCATTACTTCTTCCCTTGAAAAAGGAGTAAAAGCAATCGTTTGCGAAGAACTTCCAACTGATATTAAAGCAGAAATCACTTATATTAAAGTTAAAGACGCTTCAAAAACTCTGGCACATTTGGCTTCTAATTTTTATGGAAATCCGTCTGCGAAATTAAACCTCATTGGTATTACAGGGACGAATGGAAAAACGTCTACCACTACTCTTTTATTTGATCTGTTTAAAATTTTAGGTTTTAAATCTGCATTAATTTCTACCGTAGAATATAGAATCGACGAAGAGATTATTCCTTCAACACACACGACTCCGGATGTCATCCGATTGAATCAAATGTTGGCAAAAGCTGTAGAAGCAGGTTGCGAATTTGCTTTTATGGAAGTTTCATCTCACGGAATTCATCAACACAGAACGGAAGGTTTACAATTTAAGATCGCAGGTTTTACTAATATTACACACGATCATTTAGATTATCACAAAACATTTGAAGAATATCTTAAAACGAAAAAGAGATTTTTCGATGAACTGAATTTAGATGCAATTGCCATTAACAACGTTGATGATAAAAACGGAAACGTAATGCTTCAAAATACCAAAGCGAAGAAAAAAACCTACGCTTTAAAAACGATGGCAGATTATCATGGAAAGATCACAGAAGTTGATTTTAATGGAATGCTGCTCAATTTCAATGGAAAAGAATTCTGGACCACCTTAACAGGAAAATTCAACGCTTACAATTTATTACTTGCTTATGCTGTGGCAATTGAATGCGGTCTTCATACAGAAGATATTTTACCCGCTCTTTCACAATTAAAAAGAGTAAAAGGTAGATTTGAAACATTAAAATCTGATGGCGGCATTTTCTTCGTCGTTGATTATGCACATACACCCGATGCTTTGGAAAATGTTTTGGATTCTATTAATGAGATTCGAACTAAAAATGAAAGATTAATCACTGTATTTGGTTGCGGTGGTGACAGAGACGTTACCAAACGCCCTGAGATGGGAAAAATTGCCACTCGCAAATCTACTTTGGCAATCATCACTTCCGATAATCCAAGAACGGAAGATCCCGCAGAAATTATTAGAGAGATTGAGAAAGGTGTAGAACCACAATATTTCAGCAAATACACTTCTATCCCAGACCGAAGAGAAGCAATTAAAATGGCAATTAAATTTGCCGAACCCAAAGATATTATCGTAGTAGCTGGCAAAGGCCATGAAACATATCAGGAAATTAATGGAGTTAAACATCATTTTGATGATCAGGAAACCATCATTGAGCTTGCAAGGCTCATGTCAAAATAACAACAACTGAAGATTAAATAATACAACATGTTATATTACCTATTCGAATATTTGAGCGACCATGGAATTCACATTCCAGGAATGGGCATGTTTAAATTCATATCCTTCCGGGCGGGAATGGCGGTTCTACTCTCTCTAATTATTGCGTTGGTTTTTGGTAAAAAAATTATCAACTATTTGCGAAATAAGCAAATGGGTGAGTTAGTTCGTGATTTAGGTTTAGATGGCCAAAAACAAAAAGAAGGCACGCCAACAATGGGAGGTTTAATTATCATTATGGCAACGCTGATACCGGTCCTGCTATTTACCAGGGTTTTGAATATTTATATTGTTCTGCTAATTATCTCTGTAGTTTGGATGGGTGCAATTGGTTTCATCGATGATTATTTAAAGAAAATTAAAAAGAACAAAGACGGGCTAAGCGGAAAATTCAAAGTCATAGGACAGGTTGGATTAGGATTAATTATTGGCATAACCATGTACTTTCACCCAGATATTACGGTGAAAAGAAAATATGCAGATGCCAAAGAAGTGAACCGAAATAATGTGGAAGCGAACTTCATGCAACCGGAGAAATCAACTGTTTCCACGGTTCCTTTTGTAAAAAATAACGAATTTGATTATAGTGGTATCTTATTCTGGATGACGCCTGAAGATGCACACGAGTGGGCATGGGTAGTTTTTATCCCAATGGTTATTTTTATTGTAACTGCTGTTTCGAACGGCGCCAACATCACCGACGGGATCGACGGTCTCGCCGCGGGCACGAGTGTCGTCATTCTGCTTACATTATCTCTTTTTGCCTACCTCTCTGGAAACATCATTTTCGCAGATTATCTCAATATCATGTTCCTGCCAAATATGGGGGAAACAACCATTTTTGCCCTCGCTCTTGTTGGTGCAGTAATTGGCTTTTTCTGGTACAATACCTATCCCGCACAAGTATTCATGGGAGATACAGGAAGTTTAATGTTGGGGGGAGTAATTGCAGTTCTAGCAATTATCCTAAGAAAAGAGTTATTGATTCCTGTGCTGTGTGGAATTTTCCTCATCGAAAATGTTTCCGTAATGCTGCAGGTTGGAGTATTTAAATACAGAAAAAGAAAATACGGACTGGAGTATGCCCAGAATAATAGGCTGTTCAAAATGTCTCCTCTTCATCACCATTATCAAAAAGAAGGTTATCACGAAAGCAAGATTGTAAACCGCATGGTTATTATCGGAGTGCTGTTCGCAATAATTTGTTTAATCACTTTAAAAGTCAGATAAAAGAATATGAAAATAGTTGTTTTAGGTGGCGGAGAAAGTGGTGTTGGTGCTGCGTATTTAGCGAAGAAGAAAGGCTTAAATGTTTTTCTTTCGGATAAAGGTGCGATTAAGGACAATTATAAAAAGCAATTAACTGAAGCCGGTATTGAGTTTGAAGAAGAACACCATGACGAAGAAAGGATTCTTGAAGCAGACTGGATCATTAAGTCCCCAGGAATTCCGAAGAAGGCAGATATTATCTTTAAAATTAATCAAAAAGGTATTCGACTGTCTTCTGAAATTGAATTTGCAGCCGAATTTACTCCCGCAAAAATTATTGCAATTACTGGAAGTAACGGCAAAACCACAACCACGTCATTGATCTACCATATTTTAAAAAATGATCATTTGAATGTTGGTTTAGCCGGGAATATCGGGAAAAGTTTTGCAAGACAAGTAGCGGACGAAAATTTCGATTATTATGTATTGGAAGTAAGTTCTTTTCAGTTAGATGATATTCAAAATTTCCGACCGTTTATTTCTTTGTTATTGAATTTAAGTCAGGATCATCTCGATCAGTACAATTACAATTATGAAGATTATGCCATGGCAAAATTCAGAATCGCTGAAAATCAAGAGAATGATAACTTCTTCATCTATAATAAGGATGATGAAATGAGTATGAATTTACTCGAAAAACTAGCAATCAAAGCGAAAAAAATTCCCTTTTCTACAAAAAAGAAATTGAAAGAAGGCGGTTATATTCATAATGATAAGATCATGGTGAAGATTGAAGATGAGTTTTCTATGAAAATAGCAGAACTTTCTTTAGTTGGAAATCATAATATCGCGAACAGCCTAGCAGCCTCTATTGCCAGTAAGATACTGAAAATAAGCAATGAAAGCATAAGAAATTCATTAATGACGTTTCAAGCGGTGGAGCATCGTTTAGAACAAGTCGCCCAAATTAATGGCGTAACGTTCATTAACGACAGTAAGGCGACGAATGTAAATGCAGCCTACTTTGCTTTAGAAAGTATGAAACAGCCTACCGTTTGGATTGTTGGTGGGGTAGATAAAGGAAATGATTATACCGAAATAGAAAACTTAGTTAAAAGAAAGGTTAAAGCTATTATTTGTCTTGGACTCGACAATCAGAAAATTATAGACTTTTTTAAAGATAAAAAGGAGGCGATTTATAGCACGTCAAGTATGGAAGAAGCGATAAAGATCTCCAGATCATTAGCGGAAAAAGGTGACACAGTTTTGCTTTCACCATGCTGCGCAAGTTTCGACCTTTTCGATAATTATGAAGACCGCGGGAATCAGTTTAAAAAAGAAGTAATAAAAAAAGCAATCGACTAATCGTAGATTAAAAATGCAGGAAAGAGAATACAAATTTGAATTGTTAAAAGGCGACAAGGTGCTATGGAGCGTGATCTTATTGATTTCGTTCTTCTCGGTATTCCCCGTCTACTCTGCCAGCTCCAATTTAGAATATATTGTTAACAGCGGAACTACAACTTCGCACCTTATTAAACATACTTTTTTCGTAGTACTTGGTTTGGCAATCATGCGCTTTGTCGGGGTGTTTAAGTACGAGCATATCGGTAAACTCAGCAGTATTCTGTTAGCGTTTATGATTGTTCTGCTGGGTTTAACAATGGTTTCAGGGCAAACAATTGATGGCGCTTCGGCTTCACGATGGTTAAAAATTCCGGGAACACCAATATCTTTCCAGCCCTCTTCTTTCGCGTATTTAATGTTAGTAATTTATCTCTGTCGATATTTAACTAAGAAAATCAAAAGAGAACGGCTTCCGATAGAGAATATATTCTATATTTTCGGACCGGTTCTGCTGGTATTCATACTCGTGGCAAAAGACAATGGCTCTACTGCTTTAATGATTTTAATGGTTTCCCTAATCGTTATGTTTATTGGTCAACTTAACAAAAAATACATTCTTGGCTTCGTAGGAATATCATCCGTGTTTATAGGTATTTTCATGTTTTTGGCTTTAAAAACAGATTTGATTGGTAATAATCGAGTACATACCTGGATGAGTCGTATCGAAACCTTCACAAAGAAGGAAAGCCAAGTTGAGGATGAGGTAGATAAAGCAAAAAACTATCAGGTGATGCAAGCCAAAGCCGCAATTGTACATGGTGGAATTGCCGGAATGGGACCCGGAAAAAGCGCTTTGAAACAGATGCTTCCACAGTCTGCCTCAGATTTTATTTTTGCCATTATTGTTGAAGAATACGGGTTTATTGGAGCAATGGTATTAATAGCGCTCTATTTAATAATGATAATACGGATCGTGATGATCGCCAGTAAAATGCCGGCTTTCTTTGGGAGCTTGCTGGTCTTAAGTTTAGGCACAATGATTTTTGTACAGCTTTCGGTAAATATTGCTGTGGCGGTAAATCTGATTCCTGTGACCGGACAACCACTGCCTTTGATTAGTTACGGTGGAACATCAATGCTGGTGACCTATATTCAGCTGGGAATCATTTTAAATGTAAGTTCCAGAATACAGGTATATGATGAAGAAGGAATGGGCAAAAAACAGAGTATCGAAGAAATAAATGATATCGCATAAAACATGAACAAAAAAATAAAAATTCTAATGAGCGGCGGCGGAACCGGAGGACACATCTTTCCGGCGATTGCGATTGCGCAGGAAATCCAAAACAGATTTCCTGAAGCAGAATTTTTT
Source organism: Chryseobacterium sp. SNU WT5 (assembly GCF_007362475.1). NCBI lineage: Bacteria > Pseudomonadati > Bacteroidota > Flavobacteriia > Flavobacteriales > Weeksellaceae > Chryseobacterium > Chryseobacterium sp. SNU WT5. The sequence goes on along the minus strand of NZ_CP041687.1, from coordinate 1,529,739 downwards.
TTCATCGGAGCCAATGGTAAAATGGAAATGGAAAAAGTTCCACAATCAGGGTTCAAAATAATAGGTTTAAATATCGCGGGATTTGATCGCGGGAATTTATTGAAAAATATCGGATTGCCTTTTAAGTTGCTTTCAAGTTTAGCCAAAGCAAGAACAACAATTAAACAATTTCAACCGGACTTCGCAATAGGAACCGGAGGATTTGCAAGTGGACCTGCACTTTATATGGCGGCAAATTTAGGCATCCCTATTTTCGTTCAGGAGCAGAATTCTTTGCCTGGAAAAACAAATAAATTTTTGTCCAGAAAAGCGAAAGGAGTTTTTACTGCTTATCCAAATATGGATCATTTCTTCCCGAAAACCAAAACTTTTTTCCTTGGAAATCCAATCCGAAAAAACATCATTACTGATTTGGTGGAAATGGATTCGGCAAAAGAGAAATTAGGTTTAGATAAAAATAAACTGACCATTCTTTCTGTTGGTGGATCTTTGGGTTCACGAACGTTGAACAATGGTTGGAAAGAAAATATAGAGAAACTTATAGAGAAAGATTTTCAGCTGATTTGGCAAACTGGCAAACTGGATTATAAAAGTTTGACTGAAGATTCTAAAATATCGAATCATCAATCACAAATTCAGTTGAAAGAATTTATTGCCGATATGGCTTTGGCCTATTCAGCAGCAGATGTAATCGTTTCCAGAGCTGGAGCGATTGCTATATCAGAATTGGCAATGGCACAGAAACCAGTGCTTTTGGTTCCATTTCCTTTTGCAGCGGAAGATCATCAAACCAAAAATGCGATGACTTTAGTTGAAAAGAATGCAGCCAGAATGGTTAAAGATACGGAGATGGCAGAGAAATTCTGGACGACCTTGATGGAGATTTGTGAAAACGAAAAAGTTCGAAATGAGATGAGTGAGAATTTAAAATTCTTCGCAAAACCTTTAGCAACTGAAGAAATTGTAGATGAAATTTTATCATCCTTAAATATCAAAGCATAAAATGAAACCCTTAACAACATATCAGAACTTCTACTTCGTAGGAATCGGTGGCATCGGAATGAGTGCTTTAGCTCGCTATTTCAACGCCTCTGGGAAAACCGTGTTGGGTTATGATAAAATGCACACCAAGCTTACAAAAGCTTTGGTTGAAGAAGGTATCAACATACAGTTTGAAGATCATATCGATGACAGAATCAAAAATCTACAACCAGAAAATACGTTGGTAATCTATACTCCAGCAATTAAAAAACTGGATCTACTTAATTACTTTAATGATAATAAATTTGATGTTTTAAAAAGAGCGAAAGTTCTTGGAATGATTACCGAAAACACCGATTGTATAGCAATTGCAGGCACCCACGGGAAAACGACAACCTCCTCTTTGGTAGCGCATTTATGTGAAGAAGCAAATCTTCCATTCTCTTGTTTTTTGGGTGGAATCGCTGAAAACTTTAAATCAAATTTCCATTTCAAAGGAAATGACATTTCGGTTGTTGAAGCTGATGAATACGATAGAAGTTTCCTTACCCTTTCTCCGGATTGGGCGGTGATTACTTCAACCGATGCCGATCATTTGGATATTTATGGTGATAACGCAACCATTCAAAAAGGATTTCAGGATTTTGCGGATTTAGTTCCGAAAGGTCAACAACTATTTGTAAGAAAAGGAATTAGCATAGGTCGAGAAACAAAAACGTATGCAGTAAATGAAGAAGCTGATTATTACTCGGATAATGTTAGAGAAATTGGCGATAAGATCCATTTCGACTTTCATTCGCCAACAGAAGAAATAGATGATTTTATATGGGAAATCCCAGGAATTCATAATGTTGAAAATGCAACTGCTGCGATTGCATTATTAAATAGTTTCGGAGTGGATTTTGAGACTTTGAAGAAAGGGATTGCAAGTTTCAAGGGAATTAAAAGACGCTATACGAAACATAACTTCGAAAGTGGCAAAATTTATATCGATGATTACGCACATCATCCAACGGAATTAAATGCAGTAATTGGTTCGATTAAAACCTTCTACCCTAACAAGAAATTGTTAGTGGTTTTTCAACCCCATCTTTTCAGTAGAACACGAGATTTCGCAGATGCATTTGCTGATAGTTTAGATAAAGCGGATGAATTGATACTCTTGGATATTTATCCCGCGAGAGAATTACAAGAAAACTTCGAGGGAATTACATCCGAATGGTTATTGGATAAAATAGAATTAGAGAAAAAGGAAGTTTCCACTTTGGAAGAAACCTTTAACAAAATAAAAGAAAAAGAATTTGATGTATTGTTAACGGTTGGCGCAGGAAATATCGATACTTTAAACGACGGAATTGTAGAATGGCTCTCAGATAGGAAATGAAAAATAAATTCAGAATATTAAAAATTTTAGTGACAGTAATCCTGTTTGGGTTTCTGCTGAGTTTTTCATTGAAAAGATTCAACGATAGACCCATGGAGAAAATCTCCGTGAAAATGACAAAGACTAAAAACCCAGTTTATTTTATCGATGAAAAAGAGGTAAAAGAGTTGGTGAAAAAATCGAATCCAACAAAAAAAATTGGAGATATCAACATTCCGGAATTAGAGAAAAAATTGAATCAACTACCAGCCGTGGATAGTGCAAATGTTTATTTGAACTTAAACGGGAGTCTAAATTTAGAGATCAAACAAAGGGTGCCAGCATTCCGCTTAAATAAAGATAATCGGGATTTTTACGTAGATGAAAAGGGAACTGAATTTCCAACTTCACAAAACTATTCGTTCCCTTGCATGCTGGTCATGGGTGACGTAAAGAAATCAGAATATGTAAAGTTGGCAGAATTGATTCAGAAAATAAATCATGATGAGTTCAGTAAAAGATATTTCATAGGAATATCTAAATCTAAAGATAATTATGACTTGCTGACCAACGAAGGATATTTCAATGTAGAAATTGGTGATCTGGAAAATATAGATTTAAAAGTAAAAGGATTTAAGGCATTTGTTGAAAAATATCTGATCTACCAACAACCGGAAAAATACACCAAGGTATCGGTGAAATATGATAACCAAATTGTTACCACGCTAAATCCTAAATATAAAGATAATGACAGCATTATCGCCGTAGGTAAAAAGGAATTGGAAAAATTGCCGCTTATTAAAAAGAAAAAAGAAGAGGCAGAGAAAAGAATTCTCAATGAACAAAAGCAACAACCCAAAGTCATTGTAGAGACTAAACCAAAAACCAGTCAGCCGAAAAAGGAAATAGAAAAAAAATCACCCAAGAAGGTAATTCAAAAACCGGAAAGCAAACCAAAAGGAAAAGTTAAAATAGAATAGCGTAAAAAGTCCTCTAACGAAAGTTTAGAAAAATAAAGGATTTTTTTAAGAATATAAAAAATCAAATCGACATATAAAATGGAAAATAACGAGTATTCAGTAGGCCTCGACATCGGTACCACTAAGATTGTGGCCATTGTCGGACGACGAAACGCCCACGGAAAAATTGAAGTTCTCGGCGTTGGAACAGCAAAGAGTTTAGGAGTTCACAAAGGTATTGTAAACAATATTTCCCAAACAATTCAGTCTATTAAGGCTGCTATAGCACAGGCGCAATCAAGTTCTGGTGTTCCCATACATCATGTTACTGTAGGTATCGCTGGCAAACATATCCGATCACTTCAACATTCGGATTACATCATGAGAGAAAATCCGGATCAATTTATTACTGATGAGGATATCGAAAAATTAAAAGATCAGGTTAAGCAGCTGGTTATGTTGCCGGGTGAAGAAATCATTCATGTTCTTCCTCAAGAATATAAAGTAGACTCTCAAGGTGAGATCCAAGAACCTGTAGGAATGCATGGAACCCGTTTAGAAGCTAATTTTCATGTGGTAGTTGGCCAAATGGGTAGCATTAGAAACATAGCAAGATGTGTTCGTGAGGCAGGTTTAGAAATGGAAGCATTAACGCTTGAACCACTCGCATCATCAGAAGCAGTTCTTACAAAAGAAGAAAAAGAAGCTGGAGTTGCGATCGTAGATATCGGTGGTGGCACAACAGATATTGCGATATTCAAAGACAATATTATTCGCCATACATGCGTCATTCCTTATGGTGGTGGCATTATTACCGACGACATTAAAGAAGGTTGTTCAATCATCGAAAAACACGCAGAAAAACTGAAAGTGAATTTTGGATCTGCGGTTCCTGAATTAGAAAAAGACACCACTTTCGTTACCATTCCAGGATTACACGGAAGACCTGATAAAGAAATTTCATTAAAAACTTTAGCACAGATCGTTAATGCTAGAGTGGAAGAAATTTTGGAAATGGTAAACACAGAATTGAAAGCATACGGTGCTTTCGAACAAAAGAAAAAATTAATCGCTGGAATCGTTCTAACAGGTGGTGGATCAAACCTTCGGCATCTTCGACAATTAGCAAATTACACTACAGGTTTCGACAGCAGAATCGGTTTTGCCAATGAATATGTGGTCAATGACAAGAGTCAACTCTTAAAAGGTCCGGAATATGCTACTGCAATCGGATTACTGATGGAAAGTTTGAAAATTAGAGATAAAAAAGCCATCCCAGAAACAGCAGAATTAGAGCCTATCCAAAATTCTTCTCCTGAAAGCGAAAACGCAATAACAGAAGAACCTATCTTGCAAGATAACGCAGTGGTTGAAGAGCACCTGGGAAATCGTGCTGAAGAAAAAAGAAAAAATAAGTTGACTATCGGTCAAAAGATAATGGAAAGCGTAAAAAAATTCTTTGAAGAAGTTGAATAAATAAAAAACCAAGACTATGGACAATATAAACACCCCTGGATTTTCATTTGATTTACCAAAAGGAAATTCATCAATAATTAAAGTAATTGGAGTTGGCGGCGGTGGAAACAACGCATTAAAACACATGTACGAAAGAGGAATCTACGGAGTAGATTTCGTAATATGCAACACCGATTCGCAGACGCTGGATAATAATCCTGTCGCAAATAAAGTGCAGTTAGGAGTAACTATCACAGAGGGACTTGGCGCTGGAGCCGATCCTGAGGTAGGTGAAAAAGCTGCCATCGAAAGTATCGAAGATATAAAAGCTGCGATGGGACAAAACACCAAAATGGTTTTCATTACGGCCGGAATGGGTGGTGGAACCGGAACGGGCGCTGCACCTGTGATTGCAAAAGTGGCGAAAGATATGGGAATCCTTACTGTAGGAATCGTTACCGTACCTTTTAGTTTTGAAGGAAAACGAAGATTGGATCAAGCTGAATTAGGTTTGGACAAACTACGCAATAACGTGGATTCACTGATTGTCATTAATAATGACAAACTGCGTCAACAATACGGAAATCTTGGTTTTAAATCAGGTTTTTCTAAAGCAGATGAAGTGTTAACTAACGCTGCAAAAGGAATGGCAGAAGTTATTACTGGTTACTTCGATGTAAATATTGACTTCCGGGATGCGAAATCTGTACTTGCAAATTCTGGAACCGCCTTAATGTCAAATGGAGTTGCCTCAGGTGAAAACAAAGCCGAAGAAGCAGTGAAAAAAGCATTGGACTCACCATTATTGAATGATAATAAAATAACCGGAGCGAAAAATGTTCTACTCTTGATCAGAAGTGGTACTGAAGAAGTGACCATGGATGAAATCGGAGTAATCATGGACCATATCCAACAGGAAGCTGGTAATACAGCCGATATTATATTCGGAGTTGGTACCGACGAAGAACTAGGAGATGCGGTAAGCGTGTTGGTAATTGCTACTGGTTTTTCTAAAGATCATCACAAAACGACAGGAGTGACAGAGAAGGTAAAATTCACTTTATCTGACTCTATTGAACCTGCTACAAAAAGAGAAGCTGTTTTTAAATCGAACGCCGAAAAACAAGAAATTTATAACGAAAATCCGCGATCTAAAAATCTTTTCATTTTAGATGATGAAGATGAGTTTCCTACAAATGACTTCACAGTAAGGTCTACAGAAACTAAAATGATCGTAGAAAAAGAAATTACAAAAGAAGAAAATCAATTTGATATTGAAGATTACTCTGCACCAAGCTATCAGCAAGAAGAAGACAAAAATGATTTTGATCTTTTCACTTATGATGACGAATTGAGTAACGAACCCCTTTCCCAATCTTTTTCTTTTGAAACAGAAGATAAAAAAGTGGACGAAGCACCAGCAAAAGATCATTCTTTCTCGGAACAAAAGCCAATGGAATTCAGTTTTTTCGTAAACGAACCGATTGAGGAACCCAAAGTTGAAACACCACAACAAAAGGTAATCCTTAAAGAAGAAGTACCGGTTCAGAAATCCGAGCCTAAGGTGGAACAAAAAATAGAAGAAAAATCTTTGTTTGAAGTGGAAGATGATTTCACTTTCATTACTAAAACTACCAATAGTGACAAAGTTTTGGAACGTAGAAACAAATTAAAACAATTTAATTCTCGATATCAGAACTTCGAACCAGAAAATGAATTCGAGACTATTCCCGCTTTCCGAAGAAAAAACATTTCTATCGGACAGGAAAATGCATCGGAACAGAAAATAAGTAATTTTCTCGCAGAAAGCGATGGAAAAATGCAAGTAAGAGAAAACCGTTTTTTGAATAAAGACGTAGATTAGAAATATTGTTATGAGATGATAATGTGCTCGTTTTTAATTAACGCATCGTCAAATCATTTAATCACCAAATCAAAATTATGAGTTTAGAAATCATCATAAGCGACGCGATCAAAGACGCGATGCGCGCTAAAGATAAAGTAGCCTTAGACGCCCTGCGCGCAGTGAAATCTCAGATTCTGCTACTGAAGACTGAAGCCAAAGGAGCTGAAGTTTCCCAAGAGCAAGAAATTGCTATTTTGCAAAGAATGATCAAGCAGCGTAAAGATTCTTATGACCAGTTCACCGCCCAAAATAGAAGCGATCTAGCTGAAGTTGAAGAAGCGCAGAGTAGAGTGATAGAGAAGTTTTTACCTAAACAAATGACCAGTGAAGAATTGGAAACGGCGATGAGAAGTATTATCGCAGAAACTGGTGCAAGCAGCGCAAAAGATCTAGGAAAAGTAATGGGAATGGCAGGTAAAACACTTGCTGGAAAAAGTGACGGAAAAAGCATTTCCGAGATGGCGAAAAAATTACTTTCTTAATATTAATTAGGATATTCAACCTTTGCATATCGATTTGATTGAAACCCGGAGCATTTTATGCTTCGGGTTTTTTATTGATTTCTTATCTTTAGAGAAATTTTCCTCATGCAGGTTTACCATTATTTTACAATCATCATCGTGCTTGCGGCAGCTTTCGGATATTTTAATAAAAGATTTCTAAAGTTACCAAGAACCATTGGCGTGATGATTATTGCATTACTTACCTCTTTGGGAATTGTTTTAGCAGCTTCCTACTTTCCAGATCTCTTTGTTCAGACAAAAAAAATGATTTTGTCGATTGATTTCTACACCGTGCTTATGGAAGTAATGTTAAGCTTTCTACTCTTTGCAGGCTCTATACACATCAGGTTAAATGATATCAAATCAGAACGAGCTCCTATTATTGCCTTTTCTACCATAGGCGTTCTTATTTCTACAGCGATTGTCGGCGCATTAATGTACTTGCTTTTACAGGCGTTTGGTTTAGCAGTGCCTTTTATCAGTTGTTTGCTTTTCGGAGCCTTAATTTCTCCCACAGATCCCATCGCAGTTTTGGGAATATTAAAATCAGCAAATATCCCGAAATCATTAGAAACTAAAATTTCTGGAGAAAGCCTATTTAATGACGGTGTGGCGGTTGTTATATTTGTCGCAATCTACGAAATTTCAAAAGTAGGGTTCGCAAATATGGGAATCTCCGATATTGCTTTACTATTCTTAAAAGAAGCTGGTGGCGGTATTTTACTGGGGACCATTTTAGGAAGTGTGGGTACATATGTGCTGAAGACCATTGATGATTATTCAGTAGAAGTAATGATCACTTTAGCCATGGTTATGGGAGGTTACTGGATGGCATCTTTTCTGCACATCAGCGGACCATTGGCAATGGTAGTAGCAGGAATCTTCATAGGAAATCGAGGCCGTGCTGTTGGAATGAGTAGAATTACCGAAGAATACATCGATAAATTCTGGGAAATGCTTGACGAGATTTTGAATGCTGTTCTATTTCTATTGATCGGTCTAGAATTGTTAGTTATTGATTTTGAGAATATTTATATTTTCATAGGCATAATTGCAATTTTCATTGTCCTATTTGCACGATTCGTATCAGTAGGAATACCATTTTTATTACTTAAAAAACGGGTAAAATTTGAAGAAAATTCCTTTCCTATTTTAGTTTGGGGTGGGCTTCGCGGTGGTATTTCAGTTGCGCTAGCGCTAGCCTTACCCAGAGAAAATTTCGGTGATATGTTCGTCGCAATCACGTACATTATTGTTCTTTTCTCCATTATATTTCAAGGATTAACCATTGGAAGTCTTGCTAAAAAACTGACAGCCAAATCAGCCAAAAAGTCTCAATAGATAATTGGTATTGTTTTGATAGATTTCAGGGGGAAGAGATTTAGTAAAAAAGGATTAATTTTACACTTCAATTGTTTAACTCTTAAAATTAAAAAATATGTACCCAGATGATTTAGTAATGCCAATGAAGCATGAACTTACCGATAAAGGATTCCAGGATTTGACTTCTGCTGAAGCTGTAAAAGACGCAATCAAAAAAGAAGGAACAACCCTATTAATGATTAACTCAGTTTGTGGTTGTGCTGCCGGTGCTGCTAGACCAGGAGCCGTTTTCTCTCTTACAGGAGACAAAAAGCCAGAAAATTTAATCACCGTATTTGCAGGCGTAGATAAGGAAGCTGTAGATGAAGCACGAAAATTTTTAGCACCATTTCCACCAAGTTCACCATGTATCGCGCTTTTCAAAGATGGAGAATTGGTTCACATGCTAGAAAGACACCACATTGAAGGTAATCCTGCAGGCGCAATTGCGGCTAACTTACAAGGTGCTTACGCAGAATATTGCTAAAACTAGATATTTAGTTAAAGTTAAGATTCCACACTTTTCAGTGTGGAATCTTTTTGTTATATAACGCATCATATTCTTTACCAGAAAAAATATTATATTTGTAGATATGGCAACTAAAGCACTTTTTAACACGGTGGTCAATTGGTTTATCCGCCAGCGGATCGATCAGATCCAGAATTTTATGGATCACCCAATTGAAACACAAAATGGAGTGCTACTCTCACAGCTATACTACGCAGAAAATACAGACTACGGCAAAATTCATGGTTTTAGCTCTATTTCAAGTTATGAGGATTTTCGAAAAAATGTTCCTATTGTAACCTATGAGGATTTCGAACCCTATATTGAGCAGGCACGACAGGGAAAGCGTGACGTTTTCTGGCCTGGACTAGTAAAAAACTTCGCAAAATCATCCGGAACCACCAATGCGAAAAGCAAATTCATTCCCATCACGGATGAAAGCTTAGAATTATGTCACATGAAAGCGGGGAAAGATCTGGTCTCCATTTATGCAAACAATCATCCGGAAAACCAGCTTTTTACCAATAAAAATTTACGGTTGGGCGGGAGCGCAGACTTCTACGAAAACTTTAATACTAAAGTTGGTGATTTATCAGCGATTTTAATTGACAATCTTCCGTTTTGGGTAGAAATAACAACAACGCCCAGCAAGAAAGTCTCTTTAATGTCGGAATGGGAAAGTAAGCTAAATGCGATTATCTCTGAAGTAACCCACGAAGAAGTGGGCAGTCTGACAGGGGTTCCCAGTTGGATGATGGTATTGTTGCAAAGGATTTTAGAAGAAAAAGGGCACAAAACTATTTCAGAACTATGGCCTAATCTAGAAGTTTTTTTTCACGGAGGCATCAGTTTTAAACCTTATCGTGAACAGTATCGTAAAATTATCGGCAAAGACATTAATTACTACGAAATCTATAACGCTTCAGAAGGCTTTTTCGGAATCCAGGATCAACATGGTAGCGATGAAATGTTACTCATGTTAGATTATGGAATTTTCTACGAATTTATTCCAATGGAGCAATTTGATCTCAATAATTTGCAGGCCATCCCATTAGAAGAGGTGGAAATAGGTAAAAATTATGCAATGGTTATTACTACTAACAGCGGCCTTTGGCGCTATCTGATTGGCGACACCGTACGTTTTACTTCGATACATCCTTATAGAATTAAAGTTTCCGGACGAACTAAACATTACATCAATGCATTTGGAGAAGAGCTCATGATTGACAATGTGGAGACGGCACTTACCAAAGCTTGTGAAGCAACCAGCGCTTCTGTCCTTGATTTCACCGGTGCACCAGTTTTTATGAAACAGGGTGAAAGTGGTGCTCATGAATGGATCTTTGAATTCAGTCACCCACCAAGTGACCTGGAACGATTCTCAGAAGTTTTTGACAATCAGTTAAAGTCTGTAAACTCTGATTACGAAGCAAAAAGATATAATGACATGACCCTGAAGAAACCAATCATTCATGTCGCGAAACCGCAATTATTCTATAACTGGATGTCTGAAAGAGGGAAACTGGGTGGCCAGAATAAAGTGCCGCGGTTAAGCAATGACCGCGAGTACATTGATCCTTTACTGGAGCTAAATAAAAAAACTGCTGATAGTACAGCAGTTTAATCATTATTTCTTTTTTAGGTCTTCTTTTAATTTCTGCGCTCCTTGTTCTACTTTCTCTGCTCCTTTAGCCGCAGCATCTTTTACGTCTTCACCAGCTTTCTTTAAGTCGTGCCCAACTTCTTTCGCCGCCGAGTCAATTTTGTTTCCAGCCTCATTTAAATTTTCTTTTGCACGGTCCACCGTTGCATCAATCTTTGCTGAATCCAAAGTGGTAGAATGTTCTTTTTCTGTAGTAGTTGTAGTGATTGTCCCATCAGCGTTTTCTACTGTTTCAATATTCGTTTCCGTTTTCTTACAACTCACTAAGAGTACAGCTGTAGCGACAGCTATTAAAAAATAATTTTTCATGTTATATCGTATTAAAGTATCTCAAATTTAAATAAAAATTACTGATTCAAAGCTTTCTCTGTTTTAGCAATTTCAGCTTTATCCTTTGCTTTCTTCGGCTCGGCATCTGTCCGCTTTTTTATTTCCTCCGCTTTTTTTTCCGCACTCGCTTTTTCATCTTTCTCTTTTTTAAGCAATTGCTCCTCTTCAATTTTAAGCTTTACCTGCTTTAAGGAATCTTGAAATTTAAAAGATGACATTTCAATTTTCCTCGCAATATCAATTGAGGTTGCACCTTGGGAAAAAGAATCAATCGCCACGGTATCATATGGCGGCACGGAATTGTTTTCTTCAAAAGCTAAGCTTTGTGCCACATTCTCTTTTCCACAAGAGGAAAAGAAGATAAGAACTAATAGTAAGGGGATGCTTTTCATTTTTAATCGATTCTAAATTCGGCAATAACCGGAAAGTGATCTGAAATTTTTACCGAACGATCTACTCGGTAGTTGATCGGTCTAATTTCTTTTGAAGTAAAGATATAATCAATTCTTATCGGGAACTTATATTCATGAAAACTAGTTGAGCTTCCTCTTCCAACCTCAACAAAAGCATCTGTAAGACCCTTTCCTAATTCATAATACTCATAAGAATTTGGTACAGAATTAAAATCACCAGCCAAGATCACAGGATAGGGGGAATCATCAACGGCTTTTCTAATAGCCCGAATTTCTTGTTGATGGATTTTAAAAGTCGGAATTAATTTTCTCAAAATATCTTTCAGTTTTGCTTTATTCTCCTGGAAATCTTCAACTGGTTTTACCATCTTCTTTTCAAACGAAAATGGATTAAGATAGACATTTACTAACCTAATAATCTTGCCATTAAACTCGATATCAGCATAAAAAGCATTGCCATTTCCCGACGTATCTAATTTCTCCTGATGAATAATTCTCGTTTTCGAATTAATTGCAACAATCTCATACTTTGCCGTTCCCTTTTCATAACCACGAACACGAAAATCACTGCCATATTCCTGTGCGAAAATTACATCAGCATTCGTTTTTTCAAGATAGGTATAGATTTCTTCTCTACCTAATTGACCTGCTTTCATATTCACAGTTACTACTTTAAGGTTTGGTTTTTCCAATACCATACTTTTCCAGTTTATCCATCTTTTTACGGGCAAAATGAACAGTAGAGAAAGCCCTATAAAAAAAATTGCTCTCTTCATCAATAAAATGATCCAAAAGAGACAAAGCACCAGATTTAAAATCATTAATACCGGGAAAGCCAGGGACAGAAGATTAATATAAGGAAAAGCATGTGGTGAAACAATACTGTTCAGCAAGGTTCCTAAAAGTAAAAGCATGACGACCAGATGAAAGATCGTAAGGATCGTTTTAAAAAATTTCACTTAAAGTAATTTTTAATTAACCCGGTACCGATCATTCTTCCATTTTCTGGCTAAAAGATAACCTATCAAAGCACCACCAATATGTGCAAAATGTGCAACTCCACTCATTGAGCCACTAAAACCAAGATACAGTGAAATTACGATAATCCCGGGTAATAAATATTTGGCTTTGATACCAAAAGGAATAAACATAAAGTAGAGCTTGTTATCAGGGAACATGGTAGAAAATGCTGCAACCACACCGAATATTGCTCCAGAAGCACCCATCATTGGGATCGAATAAATCTCCATAGGATCAGCACCTTGCATAATTTCAAAATAATTCCAGCCACAGTTGAGAAGATATGCTCCTATTCCACTGGCAAAATATAAAATAATGTATTTCCGATCTCCTAAAACCTGCTCTAAAACGGGTCCAAAACTCATTAACGTAAGCATATTAAATAGAATGTGAGTTAAGCCAATCCCTTGCCCCATCGGTGCATGCATAAACATATGCGTGATGATTTGCCAAACTTTGAAATAAGGTGAAGCGATGTAATACACGGAAAACATCTCATACAGTTTTGGAAAAGCAATGAAATTAGAGGCTAAATAAAATAAGACGTTAAGAATAATGATATTTCTGGTGATTGGCGTAAGTCTTGGGAACATAATTTTAAAATTTATTTTTTAATTCTTCCAATGGAAGTTCAATGTAGCATTTTTTACCAGACGGTAAAAATTCTGGGAAACCTAATTCGGTGAAATCTTTGATCATTTGTTCTGCATCGATTTTATAAAGGAAATCAAAGCGCGATTTGCTATGGATTTTATTCCATTGACTGTTGTAAAAGTCCAGAAATTCATCTTCTGTTCTATATTCTAAAATTTCAAAGAGATTTTCAAGAAATTTCATGACCTGTGTTTCCTTTAATCCCTGTGGAACAGCATCGATTCTAAGTACGTTATCATTTGCAATGATCATATCAAACCCTAATTCTGGCAAATACTTTTTAATAGATCGAAATTTATTCTTCTCAATCTCATTCATGTGATATTCCAGTGAGAAAAGCAGAGTGTGCTTCTCATTATTACGTTGTTTCCTGGCATTTTTTTCACTCACGATCAATCGGTGCATTCTGCCTAAATCAAGCATCAAGGTTTTCCCGTTTTTATTTAAAAGCCAGTATCCATTGGGTAAGCGCATCAAATCTTCATCAAAATCTTCATCTTCAAAAAGATTAATTTTTGAAGGTGCTGCCGGAATATTTTGCTGATAAATTTCAGTCATGGCAATCTTCTCACCAGGTGAAGGTGTTTCCTCCAGAAAAGGATTATAATTTCGGTCTACCACAATTTCTGGAGTTTTAAAACTTCCGTTGCCTTTATTATTCTGCATAAAAGCATCCATACCTGCGTCGCGATCGAAATCTAAACTGGGTGAGATATTATAAATTCCTAAAGCTCTTTTGATTGTTGAGCGAACCAACGCAAAAATTAAGTTTTCATCTTCGAATTTGACTTCTGTTTTTTGAGGATGAATATTAACATCTACTTTCTCTGGGTCTAACTCTAAGAATAAAAAAAATGTAGGAATATAACCGGGTAAAAGCAGTCCCTCAAAGGCATCCTGAACAGCTTTGTTAAAATATGCACTTCGGAAATATCTTCCGTTGACAAAGAAAAACTGTTCACCTCGGGTTTTTTTAGCACCTTCTGGTTTTGCTACAAATCCATTCAGCTGAACCCAGCCTAAATCCTCCTTAATGGGAATAAGAAGTGGCTGCAATTTCCGGCCAAAAACATCTACAATTCTTTGTAATAAGCTGGATTTCCGTAATCGAAAAACAATATCATCATTATGGAAAAGCTCAAAATCGAGATTTTCATGAGCTAGAGCTACACGCTGAAATTCATCAATAATATGACGAAATTCAATATTGTTATTTTTCAGAAATTTCCTTCTGGCAGGAACATTATAAAATAGATTTTTTACAGAAAAATTAGAACCTTCAGTAGTTTGAACAGGTTCCTGAAACTGGAAGCCACCACCTTCAATATAAATATTGGTTCCTATTGTAGCATCATGCGTTTTGGTCTTCAGTTCAACCTCAGCAACCGCTGCAATTGATGCTAGCGCTTCGCCACGAAATCCTTTGGTAGAAATTCTAAAAATATCTTCTGTACTACTTATTTTGGAAGTTGCATGTCTTTCAAAAGCCAGTCTTGCATCGGTATCACTCATCCCACTGCCATTGTCTACCACCTGAATTAAATTTTTACCAGAATCTCGAATAATGAGTTCTATTTTGGTTGCTCCGGCATCGATTGAGTTTTCTATTAATTCTTTTACAATTGATGCAGGTCGCTGTACCACTTCACCGGCGGCAATTTGATTGGCAACATGATCTGGTAAAAGTTTTATAATATCTGACATTGTTTTAAAGGGTCTACTATATGTTTCTGCAACTATTGATATTTAAATGTATCGATTTTCGCTGCTATTTTTTTTATAACTTTTTTTGAAAAATTACGATCTTCTCCGCAGTTTTTCAGCTTAAAAGCTCTTTTTTTTCTCACCACCATGAAATGATATTCCTCTTCTGCCCAAATCCCGTATTTTTCAAAAAAAATAATTTCTAGATTATGCTTTTCGAAATGTTTTAACAAGGGAAAAAGATGAACTTCTTGATCGATCATCTGTAATGTTTCAGGATGATGATGCCTGGCAAAATTAAGGTAATCCGGATTAGGAATATTAATTAAGATATGCGATTTATCAACACAGATATGGGATAAATTACTAAATAGTTCATCATGTTGATCTAACGGAATATGCTCAATTACATCCATTAGAGTAATGAAATCAAATTCCGAGTTTTTTGGCTGATATTTTACAACATCATGGGACTCAAAATGAATATTCTTTTTTACCACTAATTTTTTCGCAATTTGAATACTTTTAGGACTTAAATCCACCGCCTCTATGATTCCCGAGCTCACCGTCCTAGATAGAAGCTTAGTGAAAATACCAACACCACATCCCAGTTCTAACACTTTAGAATTTTTTTTCAAACCTAAGTTTGTCATTTTTTCATACAATGAAATTAATCTTTCATTAGCACCTGTCTTAATTTGCTTCTCAGAAAATTCGTCATAAAATTGGGCGATTTCCTCTTTTTCCATGCCGTAAAATTAGTGAATTATTCTTTGCTTGAAATGAAAAAACTTCCCGGTTTGTATCACGGGAAGTTTTAAGTATTATTAAGTATTGATTATTTCTTCAAAGCTTCAAAACCCATTTCATAAAGGGCAAAACTCAGAATATCAGCGTTTTCACCAATCACCTGTTCTGTACTTCTACCAGCTCCATGGCCCGCATTAGTTTCGATTCGTACTAAAACCGGGTTTCCACAAGATTGCTTTTCCTGTAATTCTGCTCCAAATTTAAACGAATGTGCCGGCACTACTCTATCATCATGATCACTAGTGATAATCATTGTGGATGGATAACACGTCCCTTTTTTAACTTGATGAAGTGGGGAATACGATTTCAGATATTCAAACATATCTTTGCTATCTTCTGCCGTACCATAATCATAGCTCCACCCTGCTCCAGCAGTGAATTTATTATACCGCAACATATCTAAAACACCCACACCCGGGAAAGCCACTTTAGCCAGATCAGGTCTCATAGTCATAGTTGCCCCGACAAGTAATCCTCCGTTTGAACGTCCGGAAAGTGCCATATATTGTTTAGAAGTATATCCTTTTTTCTGCAAATATTCACCTGCAGCAATAAAATCATTGAACACATTTTTCTTCTGCATTTTCGTTCCTGCATCATGCCATTTTTTACCATATTCTCCACCACCACGAATGTTTGGCACTGCGTAAATCCCACCGTTTTCCATCCAGATTGCATTAACTACAGAGAAAGAAGGTTGTAAACTGATGTTGAAGCCACCGTACGAATAAAGAATCGTAGGGTTTTTGCCGTCGAGTTTCAGACCTTTTTTGTAATTAATCATCATCGGAATTTTTGTACCGTCTTTTGAGGTGTAGAATACCTGTTCTGAAACGTAATCTTCAGGAGTGAATTTTACATTCGGTTTTTGATAAACTTCAGCCGCTCCACTATCTGCATTAAATTTATAAATGGTTCCTGGCGTAATATAATTGGTAAAAGAGAAATACAGATCTTTTTCTTTTTCTTTCCCGCTAAACCCAGACGCAGTACCTATGCCGGGTAAATCAATCGTACGGATTAATTTGCCATCGTAGTCAAATTGCATTACCGAAGTAACTGCATCTTTCATATATTTAGCAAAAATATAACCCCCGCCGGTAGATACATTGAGTACATTTTCAGTTTCCGGAATAACATCGGTCCAAACATCTGGTTTGTTAATATCAAATTTTACCAGACGCATATTCGGAGCATCTTTATCGGTTAAAGCGTAGATCAGATCTCCTTTTGAATCAACAACATTCGTGTTAACGTCATATCCTTTTTGAATGGGGATAAATTCAGTTTTCTTTTTTAAATCTTTAATATATAATTCGTTGCCATTTGTAGCTTCGGAAGCACTTAAGATCTGAAATCTTTCGTCATCAGAAACACCAACGCCCATATAGCGTCGTTTGAAATCATCGCCACCGATAATCAGTTTATCAGCACTTTGTTTGGTCCCTAACTGATGAAAATAAACCTTGTGTGTATCGGTTTTCGCGGAGAGTTCACTCCCTTTTGGTTTGTCATAACTGGAGTAGAAAAATCCTTTGTCACCTAACCATGAAGCTCCAGAAAACTTGACATCAATAATCGTTTCATCCAACTTCTTTTTAGTTAATGCATTGATAATGATTATTTTATTCCAATCACTGCCTCCTTCTGAAATCGAATAAGCAACTAAAGTACCTTTCTTGTTAAAAGAAACGCCAGCTAAAGAAGTTGTTCCTTTATCCGAGAATTTATTAGGGTCTAGAAAAACTTCCGTCTTTCCTTTTTTATTAGTTCGATATAAAACTGACTGTGCCTGCAGTCCATCATTTTTATAAAAATAGGTAAAATCTCCTTCTTTAAAGGGAGCGCCGATTTTCTCATAATTCCAGATTTCTTTCAACTCAGCACGAATTTCTTCTCTGAAAGGAATCTTGGCCAGATAATCATTGGTAAAAGCAACTTCCCTCTGCACCCAATCTTTTGTGTCTTCCGCACGGTCATCTTCTAACCAGCGGTAAGGATCCAGTACTTTCGTTCCAAAATATTCATCAACATGATCTATTTTCTTGGTTTCGGGGTAATTCAAATTTTTAGTCATTTTGGGAGTGGCACAAGATGCAAGAAATAACGAAGCTATACCAGCAGTAAATATTTTCACGTTCATAAATAAAAGATTTCCTTCAAAAATAAGACTTTTATATGATATGGTAAGCATTGAAAATTAACATTATTATTGCCTTCTTCGTCTAAGGTTTGGGATGAATTTTAACAATTTATTAATGTATAACACTTATAAAAAGGTACAAGATTTGTATCATGTACTATTATAATTTCAGATATGAATACAAAAACAGGAATTTTATTAGCAGGAAGTCTAGGACTTATTATAGGATTGGGTGTTTTCGGTGTGAGAACATTTTTAAAAAGAAAGGCCAAAGAGTACGATGATTATTACGAGGATTTTCACCGGCATTTTGTTGTGAAAAATAAAAAAGAAGGCAATGAAGGCGTAGAGTTTTTAGCCGTTCAATAAAAATCAATTTCGATTGATTGATCCTGTCTTATAATGAGACAGGATTTTTTTACGTAAAAAAATAAAATATCTTAGACATCGGAACTTCTAATTTGTCCAAATTTCAATCATGTTCTTCTCAAAATTTAATTAAATCCAGTTTGAACTCTATTAAAAATAAACTTTTTAGTTACTTTTACTCAAATTTTTAATTCATGGTTTTAAGCAGGATTTGGAGTGCCTTTATTATTGTTGCCATTATTGTTGCAAGTGTAAAGTATTTGGCGTCTGATAATTACAAAGCAATTTATAATGATATGGTTGTTGGTAAAAGTGGGGATACGGTGCAAATCGCAACTCAACATATCAGCGAACTTAATCCAGAAATAACAACTGCTTTACTTGGAAAACCTACTTTTGAACAAAATCGTATTCATTATAAAAAAGATTCTGCACAATCTCAGGTTGCTGTATATCGCGTTCAGGAAACAGATGGTGTTATTGGAACGTCGGAAACTGCAGTAAAAATCTGTCTAGGCTTGATTGGAATTATGACTCTTTTTATGGGTTTTATGAGCATCGCAGAAAAAGCGGGCGGAATTAATTTCCTTTCGCGTATGATTCAGCCTTTTTTCTCAAAAATATTCCCAGAAATTCCTAAAAACCACCCCTCATTTGGACATATGCTGTTGAATTTCTCAGCGAACCTCCTCGGACTTGATAATGCCGCAACTCCTTTTGGTTTAAAAGCGATGGAAAGTTTACAAACGTTAAATCCAGCTAAAGAGCGAGCCAGTAATTCACAAATCATGTTTCTGTGTTTACATGCTGGGGGACTGACTTTAATACCAGTGTCTATTATAGCCATTCGTGCTTCCATGGGTTCTACAACTCCTACAGATATATTTCTACCCTGCATGATCGCCACGTTTGCAGCAACTTTGGCAGCCATGATTTTCGTTTCTCTCTTTCAAAAAATTAATTTGTTACAACCCGTAGTCATTGCTTATGTTGGGGGGATCTCAGCGATTATTGCCTTACTGGTGGTGTATTTAGTCCATCTAAGTAAAGAAGGCCTGGATGAATTCAGTATGTTGCTGAGTAATGGAATTATTCTTTTAATTTTTTTCGCAATTGTCGTGGGTGCTATTTATAAAAAAATAAATGTATTCGATGCGTTTATTGATGGAGCGAAAGAAGGATTTTGGACCTGTGTGAAAATTATTCCCTACTTAGTAGGAATGCTGATCGCGATTTCTTTATTAAGAACTTCCGGGGTTTTTGATGTTTTAATAGACGGGATGAAGTGGGTCGCAACAATTGTTGGATTTGACACCCGATTTGTAGATGGATTACCTACCGCTTTAATTAAACCACTTTCTGGTTCCGGAGCGAGGGGAATGATGGTTGATACGATGCAGACTTTCGGTGCAGATAGCTTCCAGGGAAGACTGGCGGCCGTACTACAGGGAAGTTCGGATACGACCTTCTACGTAATCGCCGTTTATTTTGGAGCTGTTGGAATTAAAAATACAAGATATACCGTAACCGCAATGCTTTTGGCAGATCTGGTTGGAATTATTACTTCTGTAATACTTGCCTATATTTTCTTTGCTTAAATATTAAATTTATAAATTAAAAAAAATGATTCACGATAAAGATTATATCATTAGAATAGTAAAGCAATTTTCGGAATCTCTGGATAAACTTTTATTACAGAAATACGAAGGCGAACTGCCTGAACAACAACGCATTTTTGACACGAACATGAATGATACGTTTAAGATGGATTTTAAAACACTGTCTTCTAAAACAACTGATGAAATTGTTCAGTTGATCAATGAAAAAGATAGTAGTCACCACATCCCCTACTTTGAATTATTAGGCCATCTTTTCTATTCCAAATATAAAGATAATCCTAATCCTGACTTGGCTAAAAAAGCTCAAGTATTCTATGAAAATTATTTGCAAAAAAGTGGGATTTTCTCCATGCCAATAGTCAGCAGAATTGGAGAATTGAAAAAAGTATGAATTGAATGAGTTCACTACTTTTATTACTTTCTGAGAAAAAAGAAATTTATTCAAGATTAAAAAAAAGACAAACCTTTCTTGGATGGCTGCGTGTAGCCATCTTTATTTTGATCGTTTACTTCTTATTTAATTATTTCGCGGCAGAAAATGGATTTCCTTCTCATTTGTATTTAGGAATCTTCTTTCTTCTCCTGTTTATTATTTTAGGTCTTTTTCTGGAAAAAGTGAGGGATGAATTGCTATTTTACAAAAATTACCTTCACATTGGAAGCGAAATTAATAATAAAACCGAGTTTCAAACCGGTCTTGATTCAGAAGAAGAAGATGATCTTGCCGGTCATCCGTTTGCAAAAGATCTTGATATTTTAGGAAAAAATTCACTGTTCAGCATCGTTAGTTATTGTGAAACAGTCTTAGGAAAAAATAAACTTAAAGATTTTCTGTTAAATTTATTGGTAGAAGAAAAGCAAATTACGGCGAGACAAACCGCAATACAGGAAATCTCTCAAAAAACCGACTGGTGTATTCATTTTCTTTCCTTGTGTAAGTCATTAAGCATCAATGAAAAGATTGATTACCCGGAAAGAAAAGAGGATATTTTCAAGGATTCTCTTATGGCTAAAGTCGCTGTATTTGCAATTCCGTTGTTAAGTATCGGCGTTTTAATTTCACTTATTTTTATTAAGATTCCCAATTTTTATTTAGCACTACTTTTCGGAGGTATATTTACGATCTCTAGAATCGTTCTTTTCTTCTATCGAAAAAAGATCAATTCTATTTCTAATGCTTTATCCTTTGATTCCAGCCAATACGATCAGTTCTTATCTGTATTTACACACCTTGAAAAAGAAAAATTTCAATCAGCTCTCTTTACAGATCTTCAGAAAAAATTTATTTCTACAAACCGCAATTCATCCAGAAAAGAAATAGAAAAGTTGGGGCGGTTATTAAGAAATTACGAAAGCGGAAACGGAAATATAGGATTGATCCTAAATAATTTCTTCTTATGGAAACTTAATTTTGCGATACAAATTGAAAAGCAAATACAAAAAATAGGACAGGATCTCCCACAATGGTTTGATGCGTTTGCAGAATTTGAAGCGTTGATCTCTTTCGGAATTTTTACCTTTAAAAATCCCACTTATATCTATCCGCAAGTTATAGATAAAGGTGAAAAATTAAAAGCCTTGCAGATCACCCATCCTTTGTTATCGAAAGAAAAAGTAGTATCCAATAATTTTGAGGTTTCAAAAAATACAGAGATCGCTATTATCACGGGTGCTAATATGACCGGCAAAAGCACATTTTTAAGAACAATAGGAATCAATTTAGTACTGGCAATGAATGGCTGTCCGGTAGCGGCAAAGGAATTTTCATTTATACCGATGAAAATATTTTCGTCAATGCGAACGAGCGATTCTTTAAACGATGGGACTTCCTATTTTAATGCAGAAATTCTGAGATTGAGAAGCCTGGTCGAAAATCTGGAAAAAGGCATTCCTCAATTCATTATTTTAGATGAAATTTTAAAGGGAACCAACTCGCAGGACAAGCTAAAAGGCTCTGAACTCTTTCTGGAGAAACTCATGAATAACCCAACCGATTTTTCCTGTCTAATTGCAACTCACGATCTGGATCTGACGAAAATAGAAGAAAAATTTCCTTTAAAAATCAAAAACTATTGCTTTGAACTTCAGAATATTAATGGCGAATTAGAAACGGATTATCAACTTCAAAATGGTGTTACCAAAAGTATGAATGCAATTTATCTGATGCGGAAGTTTGGGATAATAGATTGATTACAAAACAAAAGTAATTTTTAAGATTTCACCATTTACTCATAATTAAGATAAAGATGCACAAAAACAACCGAACTCCTTCAAGAGAAAGAACTGATATTTTTTATAATTCTAAAAGTAAATCTATAAAATCCGACAAGAAACTGACTCTGCTAGCGATAATTCTAATCATACTGGTGATCTATATTGCTTATCAGTTTGGGTATAGTATTGGGAATAATGCTTATAAAAAAGGTTTGTAAGAATTATTTAAATATTACTTTAGTTTTGATGGTACCAAATAGCGTTTATCCAAATATGTAATAAGAGCGGGTGCATTTAAAAAAAATTAGAATTACGTAAAAAAAAGTATACTAAATGGCTAATTTCTACTTTTCGAATCCTTTTATAAAGTGAACTGTAACAAATCATTAAAAACTTCGTCTTATTATTTAAAATCATCCATGAAGAAATCAGCTATTTTTTTTCTGAGTTTAGTATCAACTTTTGTCTTTTCTCAGAAGATATGGACGCTACAGGAATGTGTAAATTATGCCATTGAGAACAACCTTCAGGTTATTCAGAATTCCTATAACAAAAAGCTTCAGGATAACTCTTTGCAGATTGCAAAGCGACAGTATCTACCTTCTGTATCAGCAAACATTAATAATAATGCAAGTTTCGGTCAAGGAAGAGATATTTTCGGAAATACCAACCGGAATGATAACTTCAGCAACGGAGCTAATGTAAGCGCAGATATTTTACTTTTCAACAATGGCAGATTAGAAAAAAATATCAGAAAAACTCAATTTGAAGTTGAAGCAACTCAGTATGATATTGAAAAAATAAAAAATGATATTTCATTACAGATTGCCCAACAATATTTATCCATTTTATTAAATCGTGAAGTCACCAGAATATCAGAAAGTGCTTTGCAAAATGCAGAAAAGCTCTATCAACGTGCAAAGATTACCACAGAAGTTGGTACAACAGCACAAACCATCTTAGCAGAAGCAGAAGCAGCATTGGCAAGAGAAAAACTGAATGTGAAAACTGCAGAAATTAATACGGAAAGAAGTCTGTTTTCATTAGCGATGTTATTGCAGCTTCCAGATTATAAAAATTTTGACATTCAAAATGTAGATGTCGACAATAAAATAGATGCGCCGCTTTATTCAGCTGCTCAGATTATTGATAAAGCTTATGAAAACCAACCTCAAATCAAAGCGGCAGAAAGCAGAATAAAATCTGCGGAAGCTCAGACAGAAATTACCGAAACAGGTTTTTGGCCTACAATCTCCGCAAATGCAGGTGTAGGAACTTCTTACTTTAATTCTCTGGTAACCAATAATGCTGGTCGGGATATTAATGGCAACCCAATCAAGGAAAGCAGCTTTTTTAAACAATACAAAGACAACTTCGGACAGCAACTTGGATTATCGGCAAACATTCCTATCTTCAATAAAGGAATAACGAAGTTAAACATAGAGCAGTCTAAGATAAACGAAGAAATTGCGAGAACTTCTCTTCAACTACAAAAGCAAGATGTACTGCAAACCGTTCAAAAAGCGCAATTCGATGCAACGAGTAATTACGAGTCTTACATTACCTCTACAGAAGTTGAGAAAAGCTCAAAACTCGCTTTGGATTTTGCGGAGAAAAGCTATAACGCAGGTCGTACCACCATTTATGATTTAAACAACGCCCGTAATAACTATGCAAACGCGCAGGGAAGTGTGGCACAGGCGAAATACAATTACCTTTTCAGCTTGAAACTATTGAACTTCTATGCAGGAATTCCTTTATCTTTATAGAAATTAGAAGGAGTATAAAACACTTTCTTCTTTAATAGTTATTACAAAATGTCCATTTCTCTTTTAGAAAAACACTTACCGGAAAACACTTTATCGTATTTAAAGAATTGGTTTGCTGATTATTCTATTCATATCAAAATAACGAAAGACCGTAATTCAAAATTAGGGGATTATCGGAAAATGCCGGATCACTCTCATCAGATCACCATTAATTCCACTTTGCAACCGCAACTTTTCTTCTTTGTACTTACCCATGAACTGGCGCATTTAATTGCTTTTGAAAAATATGGGCGTCGGATCTCGGCTCATGGAGCAGAATGGAAAAATACTTTCAGAATTATGCTTTTAGAAAGTTTAGCGATTTATGATGATGACTTAAAGGCAATCATTTTGAAGTTCTCGAAATCCCCGAAAGCCAATTTTATGTCGAGTCCGGATTTAGTAAGATACTTCCACATTGAAGATTGCGAAGATGAAAGTTCATACATTGAAGATCTAAACGCCGGCGACCATTTTACCTATAAAAATCAAATTTATATCATGGAGGAGAAGAGGAAAAAAAACTATCTTTGCCTGCAAACCAAGTCAGGAAAAAAATATATTTTTAAGCCATTAGCAAGAGTAGAAAAATTAAGTTAAGTATGTCCAAATCAAACAATTACTGCGTTATCATGGCAGGAGGAATCGGCAGTAGATTCTGGCCTATGAGTACCCAGAAATACCCCAAACAATTTCAGGATATTTTAGGAACGGGCCGAACGATGATTCAGCAAACTTTCGATAGAATCAGCAAGATTGTAGCGCCCGAAAATATCTTTGTAATTACGAACAAAGAATATATTTCTCTTACAGAAGAACAACTTCCACAATTACAAAGCGCAAATATTGTCGGTGAGCCGATGATGAAAAACACGGCAGCTTGTAATATTTTTATGGCCAAGAAAATTGCCCATATTAATCCGGATGCCAATATCATTGTTCTTCCTGCAGATCATCTAATTTTAAAGGAAAACACCTTTTTGGAGAAGGTGCAACTTGCCTTTAATCTAGCCGCAAAAAACGATTATCTAATTACTTTAGGTATTGAACCTACCCGCCCAGACACTGGATTTGGTTATATTCAGTTTGTAGAAAAGAAAAATTCTGAATACTTCAAAGTTAAAACGTTTACTGAAAAGCCAGATCTGGAGATTGCAAAGACTTTTTTGGAAAGTGGTGACTTTCTTTGGAATGCAGGGATATTTATCTGGAATGTACAATCAATTCTATCAGCTTTCACCGAGCATTTACCGGAAATGACTCAAAATTTTGACAGTTGTGATTATAACACTGAAAATGAGATCGGATGTATTAATGTGATCTATCCAAAAGTAAACAAGATTTCTATTGATAACGGAATTCTGGAAAAAGCACAGAATGTTTATGTAATTCCATCTGATTTGGGATGGAGCGATTTAGGAACCTGGACTTCTGTGTTTGAAAATGCGGAAAAAGACTCCTTTAATAATGCCGTAAAGTCAAAGCACATTGTGACCTATAACTCGACAGGAAATGTTATTAAACTTAAAAATGAAAACAAAGCTGCTGTGATAGATGGGCTGGAAAATTACATTATTGTAGATACTGATACTGCACTTTTAATATGTCCACGAGATAATGACCAACTGATAAAGGATTATATACAAGATTTAAAAACGATAAAGAAAGGCGAGAAATTTCTTTAAATAAACACTGAGATCAACAAAAAATCCTTTCAAGAATTGAGAGGATTTTGTTTTTTAGATAAGATCAATAATCTTTTGAATAGATATCTCATGTAAACAGGCCCAATCCCCGCGATAGCATTCCCGATCACCGAACACAGAACATGGTCTGCACGTTAAATCTTTGACTTGAACTATGTCTGTTTGACTTTGACCATAACCTAGAAAACCCGCATATGGATGGGTTGCACCCCAGATCGATATACATCGGGTCCCCATTAAACTAGCTAGATGCATATTTGCCGAATCCATAGAAATCATTACTTCCAGTTCAGAAATCTTCTGCAACTCTTCTTTCAGACTTAGTTTTCCCGCTAAATTCTCTGTATTAGAAATTTGCTGCTGCCAATCATTTAAAACGGAGACTTCATTTTTCCCACCACCGAAAAAGTAGACTTTATGTTTAGCAGCCAATATTCTTACCACCTCAAAGGTTTTTTCTAATGGAAGCATTTTACCCTTATGTTGAGCAAAGGGCGCAATACCGATTCCATTCTTAATGATTGAAGGGTCCCTCCTGTACTGATGCGAAAGTTGAAGATTAAAACCCATCGACCGGAAAACATCAGCATATCTTTCGCTGGTAGGTTTCAATGGAATTTTATTCAAATTCCAGATATCTGTAAGGAGTTCTTTTTCCTCTTTCCCTTTGTTAATTTTAAAAACCTTAAAATCGTTCTTTGTGAAAAAGAGGTTGAGTGCTTTAGTCCGGATAACATCGTGGAGATCGGCAATATAATCTGGTTTAAATTCCTTAAGTAACGATTTGCCCAGTTTTCTTAACCCAAAAACTCCTCTGTAATCATCAACGTTAATGCCTTTAAAAATAAGATTTGGTATACCCTCAAATAGATCTTTAAAATTATTTCTAGAGACCATAATGATCTCTACATTGGGGTTTTGCTGAAGGAATTCAATAAATACTGGTGCTGTCATCGCGACATCACCAAAAGCTGAAAACCGGTATGCTAAAATCCTGATCAATTTTTTATTTGAAAAGCTACTGCGTAAAACTTAATCTGTTTGGTCATCGCCATTAATCCATTAGCCCGCGAGGGAGAAAGAAATTCCTGCAGCCCTATTTCTTCTATAAATTTAAAATCAGAATCTAAAATTTCCTGAGTAGAATGTCCGCTGTATATGGAAACTAATAAGGATACAATTCCTTTTGGTAAAATACCATCAGAGTCCGCTTCAAAAAATAATTTACCCTCTTTGAACTCGGCATCAACCCAAACTTTGGACTGACAACCTTTTATTAAGTTTCCCTCATTTTTTTTATCCTCAGGAAGACCTTTCAATTCCTTTCCGAGATCGATTATGTACTCATATTTTTGTTCCCAATCTTCTAGAAAGGCAAATTCTTCTACAATTTCTTGTTGTTTTTCTTTGATAGTCATCGTTCACTGGAATTTGCACAAAGGTAAGAAATTCAGGTTTAGAAATTTTCCTTCTCTACCTTTTTAAACAGTTGAAGAATCTTTGGCTCTTCATTTTCCCAACAAAGTTCTTCTGCTGCTTTTCCCAGTTCAGATTGATAAAATGTTCTTCCATTTTCAAGAACAGTTTTAATTTTATTTGCCAAATTTTCCGGGTTGTGATTCTCTACAATTTCCCCCACTTTGAACTGATTGTAAACACGCATCATCTCGGGAAAATTAATCATCACCAACGGAACTCTTGCCTGGATGCAGTCGGAAACCTTATTCGGTAAAGAATACAAATAGCTTACCCCGCCATTTTCTTCAATACTTAATGCAACATCAGCTGTTATAGTTACTTTACGAAGTTCAGTTGGGGTGAGTTTACCTAAAAACTGTACTTTATTCTCAAGATTTTGATCTCTTACCATTTGTTCATATTCAACTCTCTTCGGACCGTCACCCACAATTTTAAAGATGACTCCAGTCAAAAATTTGAGTGATAGAATAGCTTGTGAAATTCCTCTTGACTGGTTAATTACACCCTGGTATAATAAAATTTTAGGATTATTATTTAGCATTTCAATCCTCTCAGTAATTCTTCTTGGAATATTCCTTATAACAATAGGATCTACAGAGTATTTTTCAGAAAACCACCGAGCATAACTAAAGCTTTCCGTCATCATGTATTTCATCTCGGGGACCAGTTTACGTTCCAAAACCCTCCATATCTTTTGAGATATTTTACCTTGAATTGCAGGCATTTCGCTGAAAATCTCATGACTGTCAAAAACTAATGGGATCCCTAATTTTTTCGCTAAAATATAATTAGGATAAAGAGCATCCAGATCATTCGCTAAAAGAATCGTGTTCTTATCCGCAGTTTGTTTGAGTAATTTAAAAAGTTTCCAGTTAAATTCAGCGTAAGCAGTTTTCAAAGATTTCGAAGAAATAGCAATCAGTTTTACAGGATAAGGTCTTTTTACTGCTTCCATACCACCCCAGTCATTTCCAATAAGTTTAATCTCATAACCCGCATTATGAAGAGTTTCACAAACTTTTTCTATTCTTTGATCGGTATATAAATTACTGAACGCACTTACAATAACTTTCATGGGGAAAAATTACGCTTTTTTGAGCAAATGCTCAACTTGAATGGCATTAAAGAATGGTAGTTTGTATATTGGATAACAGAGAATTACTCATGATACTAAACCTTTAGAAATTAAACCTTATCATTATCAGTGAGATACCATAATTATTTCTGCCATATAGTCTTAAAATATTTTTGGTAAAGTATTTGTAACTTGGGTAGTACATGATAGAATTATTTTCTATCTTTAATTAACAGACGAGAAACAATATATGGATCATCAATTTTCAAACGGTTTGGATCAGGTGTTCAAACACAGTAAAAACGAAGCACGACGCTTACACAGCGAGTTTCTAAATACAGAGCATTTTCTTTTGGGAATGATCAAGACAGAAAACTCTGCTAAAGAGATCATGCATAATTTGGGGGCCGATTTAACCCAAATAAAAAGAAAAATCGAAACCATGTCGGTTGCCAGCTTAAATCCCTTTTCCATCGAAAGTGAGAAAGTTTCTTTTACAAAGATGGCTGATCATGCAGTAAAAAGATCAGAGCTAGAATGCAGACAATACCAGAGTACCGAGATTAATACGGTACACCTTCTCCTTGGCATTCTTTATAAGCCGGAAGATCCAACGACCAGTATTTTAAGCTCATATGATATTGATTACGAAAGAGTAACCAAAGAATACCAAACAATGTTGAAGAACTCAGGACAAACTCCTAAAATGAGCGCTTACGACGATGATGAAGAACGGGAAGAATTTGGACAAATGAGGAAACCAACTGGGAACATTGGGACCGGGAAAAGTAAAACGCCAACGCTGGATAATTTCGGCCGGGATTTAACGACTTTGGCCAGAGAGGGGAAATTGGATCCGGTGATTGGTCGTGAAAAAGAAATCGAAAGAGTTTCGCAAATTTTATCAAGAAGAAAGAAAAACAATCCACTTCTAATTGGTGAACCGGGTGTAGGTAAATCTGCTATTGCAGAAGGTTTAGCTCTAAGAATTCAGCAGAAAAAAGTTTCGCGCGTACTTTATGGTAAGCGGGTAATCACTTTAGATCTTGCAAGTCTGGTTGCCGGAACAAAATACCGTGGACAGTTCGAAGAACGCATGAAAGCAATCATGACAGAACTGGAAAAAAACAGAGATGTCATTTTATTTATCGATGAATTACACACCATAGTAGGTGCTGGAAGTTCTACAGGAAGTCTCGACGCTTCTAATATGTTTAAGCCAGCGCTTGCAAGAGGAGAGATTCAATGTATTGGTGCGACTACCCTAGATGAGTACAGACAGTATATCGAGAAAGATGGCGCACTTGAGCGCCGATTTCAAAAAGTAATGGTGGAACCCACTACGGTAGAAGAGACGATCCAAATTTTGAATCAAATTAAAGACAAATATGAAGATCACCACAATGTTACTTACACGGATGAAGCGATTCTCGCTTGTGTAAATTTAACAGCGAGATATATTACAGACCGCTTCTTACCAGATAAAGCAATTGATGCAATGGATGAAGCCGGGTCTCGGGTTTATATTAAAAACATGAAAGTTCCGACGGAAATCATCGATCACGAAAATAAGATCGAAATAATTAAGGAACAGAAACAGCAGGCGGTTAAAAAGCAAGATTATCTGGAAGCAAGAAAATTGAAGGATGAAGAAGAGCGTTTACAGATCGAGCTGAACTTAGCGCAAGAGGCTTGGGACAAAGATGTAAAAGAGAAAAAAGAAACTGTTTCGGAAGAAAGTGTGGCGGAAGTTGTTTCCATGATGAGCGGAATTCCAGTGACGAAAGTCGGCAAAAATGAACTGGATAAACTGGCTCATATGGATGAGATGCTGAACGGAAAAGTAATTGGGCAGCCAGAAGCGGTGAAGAAAGTCGTAAAAGCAATCCAACGAAATAGAGCAGGATTAAAAGATCCCAACCGACCTATTGGTACCTTTATTTTCTTAGGAACTACCGGTGTTGGTAAAACGGAACTTGCAAAAGTGATGGCTCGTGAATTATTTGATTCGGACGAAGCTTTGATCAGAATCGATATGAGTGAATACATGGAGAAATTTGCAGTATCTCGATTAGTAGGAGCTCCTCCTGGATATGTAGGATATGAAGAGGGAGGCCAGCTTACAGAAGCTGTTCGTAGGAAACCTTATGCAGTAGTACTTTTAGATGAAATAGAAAAAGCACATCCGGATGTATTTAATATATTATTGCAAATACTGGATGAAGGTTTTGTTACCGATTCCTTAGGAAGAAAAATTGATTTTAGAAATACCATCATTATACTCACTTCCAATATTGGAACCAGAGATCTAAAAGATTTCGGCGACGGAGTAGGATTTGGTACAATAGCGAAGAAAACCAACACGGATGCCAGAGCCAGAAGTACCATTGAAAATGCTTTAAAGAAAGCTTTTGCCCCTGAATTCCTGAATAGAATTGATGATATCGTGATCTTTAATAATCTTGAAAAAGAAGATATTACGAAAATTATCGATTTAGAATTAGGCAAATTATACAGCCGTTTAGAAAAACTGAACTACAAAGTTGATTTGACTGACGAAGCAAAAGAATTTATTGCTGAAAAAGGCTGGGATAAAGATTTTGGTGCTCGTCCGCTCAAAAGAGCGATTCAGAAATACATTGAAGATTTACTCGCTGAAATGCTCGTAAACAAAGAGTTATCTGAAGGAAGTACTGTAATTCTTAAATTGAATGAAGTGAAAGATGGTTTAGAAGGTGAGCCTACAAAAAAGAAAACCAAAACCAAGTAATTACCCTTCTATGCTTTTTAAATAAAGACCGTCGCAGATATTCTGCGACGGCCTTTCTATTAAGATTGATAGGTGGTTTTATTTAATTTCTACACATCCTACTCTTCCTCCTGCATTTCCAGTTGGTTGAGAATGAAAATCATCTTTATCAGCATGAATAACTAAAGATTTACCTATGATGTTTTTTGAAGGATCAGAACATCCCAGACACCATTTGTCGGTTTTGAAAACCAATCTTGCCGTGCCATCTTTATCAGCATTCAAGTTTCCTATATCTCCCATATGAAACTCATCCTTTCCCCATTTCCCGTGATTTTCTGAGGTAGGATTCCAGTGTCCGCCAGCAGAGCTTGCATCTGAAGCGGAGCAATCTCCTTTTTCGTGAATATGTACTGCATGAATTCCTGGAGATAATTTGTAAATGTTCATATCCAAGGAAACCATTTTGCCTTTTTGTTCAAAATTAGCAGTCCCTTGAGTCATGGTTCCGCTTTTGGAATTTACCGTATAATTTTTGGTTGTGGTACATGATACTGCCAATAATGCACTGCAGATAAGCACCGAAAGTGTAGCGATTTTCATAAGAATATTTTTTATGTTAATGAATAATGAATTGCGTATTGAGAACAAAATTACTGTTCAGTATTGAATTTTTACAATTCAGTGTATTAAATTTTCAGCAAATGTCATTCCGTAATACATTTACAGGATTAAAATTAATACGATGCAAACTTTTATGAGTGGAAAGATGATAGTGGTTGTCACCTTTTTAATGGCTTTTTTCGCTAATGCTCAAATTACCATTTCAGGTACAGTTCATTTTAAAAATAAAGGAGTTAGAGGCATTTCTGTGACTTTAAAAGACACCTACGACGGCGCAACTACGGACAAAAACGGTTTTTATACTTTTCAAACTACAGAAAAAGGTAACCAAATTTTAGTCTTCTCTAATCCTAAATTTGCAGATATCGAAACTAATATCATTATAAAAGATGTTTCCATTACTTCAAATACAGATTTAAAAGAGCAAATTTCAGAAATAGCAGCAGTTGTTATTTCAGCAGGTTCTATAGAAGCAAGCGATAAGAAAAGAGCCACAACACTACTGTCACCCATTGATATTTATACTACCGCAGGCGCAGACGGTCAGATTTCAGCTGCTTTAACTTACCTTCCTGGCGTACAAAAGATTGGTGAGACAGAAGGTCTTTTTGTTCGTGGTGGAACTGGTACAGAAACCAAGATATTTATGGACGGAAATTTAATTAACAATTACTTTTCTGCTTCTATTCCTGGGATTGCAGGACGTGACCGGTTTAACACTTCACTTTTTAAAGGTAATATTTTCTCAAGTGGTGGATATTCTGCGATTTACGGACAGGCACTTTCGGGAGCACTAATTCTAGAAAGTGTTGATCTTCCTGAGACGAGTTCTTATGATTTTGGAATTTCTCCTCTTTTTATTAACGGAGGACTACAAAAACTGAGCAAAGATAAAACCTATTCTTACGGTGCGAGCTTGAGTTATTTCAATTTGGCAATGGTTCAAGATCTTCTAAAATACAACACACAGTTTATCAAAAGTCCTAAAGGTTTAGGAGGAGATCTTAATTTTCGATTAAAGACAAAATCCGGAGGAATATTTAAATACTATGGTAATTTTGATGTCAATGAATTGGTAGTTCGATCTTCCAGTTTAGAGCCTGAAGTGGATGAAACAAATACAGCTTTAAAATCGAATATGCTTTTCCAGAATTTGTCTTTTCGGCAGAAATTCGGCAGATATTTGATAAATGCTGGAATGTCTTACTCGTACAACGACTCTGATCTGAATAACTCTAGCTTTAAAAACAGCTTAAAAACCTCAGAAATTGACTTGGTTAATAAAAGTAATTATCTGAACTTCAAAACGATATTAGAAAGAAAAATTAATAAAATTTCTGCAGTCCTCACAGGATTTGAATTTAACAACGCTGCCGAAACCACCAATTTCGGGAAAAACTATCAAGATTTAATCTCATCTGGTTTTGTAGAAACTGATCTCGGTATCAATAATAATCTGTCGTTTAAAATTGGTGCGAGAGCAGAACATTCTACTTATCTGAATGCAACTAATTTCGCGCCCAGAGCGGCTGTAGCATATCGATTATCAACCGGATTAACTGCTTCTTTTGCATACGGAACGTTCTATCAAAACCCAGAAAGTAAATATTTAAATTCTAACTACCCCATCACATTTCAGAAAGCAGAACATTACATTTTCCAGTTGCAGAAATCATCGGAAGGGCGAAGTTTACGTTTTGAATCTTTCTACAAAAAGTACGGTCAACTAACGAAAACTTCTGGAAATCAATTCATGCAAACTGCAGAAAATAACGAAGGAAAAGGATATGCAAAAGGAATCGAGATTTTCTGGAGAGACAAAAAAACTTTTAATAATATCGATTACTGGATTTCTTATTCATTCTTAGACACCAAAAGAGATTTCTTAAACTATCCCTTTAGTTTAACCCCTGGATTTGCAGCAAAACATACCCTGTCTGCAGTTGCAAAAAAATTTGTAACTACCTGGAAGACTGGATTTAATTTGTCCTATACCTATGCTTCTGGGCGTCCGTATTATGATATTATTTCCCAAAACAAGAGCAATGTTATCCGACATGAAGGAACTTTGAAAGATTACAGCAGTCTTAATTTCAGTTTGAATTATCTGCCAAATTTAGGCAATAAGAATTCTAAAACCTTTACCGTTTTGGTCCTAAGCGTTTCGAATATTTTAGGAAATAAAAATATCTATGGTTATAATTTCTCCAACGATGGACAAAGACGTTCCGCAGTTTTACCACTAACAAATATGTTTGTATTTGTAGGAGCTTTCATCAGTTTTGGCGTTGACAAGACCAATGACGCAATCAATAACAATTTATAATTTACCATTCGGATTGAAAAATCAACCGCTCACCCAGAAAAAATTGAAAAAAACAGGACATTGATCTATCTTTGAATTATCAAAACACCAACAAATCAAATATTTAAAATCATGAAAAATTTCCTTTTGACAATGCTTTTATTAGCCAGTGCAAGTCTCTTCGCTCAAACCACATTTGAAAAAGTAATGACGGAAAAGATCGCGAAAATTAACCAAATGA
Organism: Chryseobacterium sp. SNU WT5; assembly: GCF_007362475.1. NCBI lineage: Bacteria > Pseudomonadati > Bacteroidota > Flavobacteriia > Flavobacteriales > Weeksellaceae > Chryseobacterium > Chryseobacterium sp. SNU WT5. The sequence goes on along the minus strand of NZ_CP041687.1, from coordinate 1,495,776 downwards.
AAACACCAGAAGATTTCTCTGCGTTAGCAAATGATTTCACAAGAATTGCTGACAAAGAAAAAACTCAATGGCTTCCTTATTATTATGCTGCGTATTCCACGATTGAAAAAGGCAGAACTTTGATGAGAACCGGGCAACTTTCGGAACTTGATGCTATCGCTGCAGAAGCCCAGAAAAGCGTCGATAAAGCAACTGACCTCAGCAAAGACAATGCAGAAATATTGATCTTGCAAAAAATGATTCATAGTTTAAAAATGATGGTGGATCCGCAAGCAAGGTTCATGAGTGAAGGAATGTTGGCTGCAGATGCTCTAACAAAAGCAGAAAAACTAGATCCAGAAAATCCAAGAATTACTTTATTAAGAGCAGAAGATACTTATTACACTCCAGAACAATTTGGTGGCAGTAAATCGAAAGGTCTGGAGTTGATGCAAAAATCTGTAGATCAGTTCAAAGTATATCAATCGAAAACGCCTCTAGATCCAAATTGGGGAAAAAGCGAAGCGGACTATTTTTTAAGTACAAAACCTTAATAGCAAATTAATAATGAAAAATCTCCTAAAAACAGGAGGTTTTTCCAATTTTTACAGATTAATCTGACAGGATTTTAAACTAACTGCATCTGAATACTTCAAATTTATATTTCTATATCCTTTCTAATTGGGATCTTAATAGCGTCCTCGATTTCCTACCGGTATAAACCTTTAAATAACCACCTTCTAAAGTGGTTATTTTATCGAATATTGATATAATTTCATACTTATGGTCTGGTTGAGAAATTTGCACATGAAATGCTAACTTTTTCAGTCCATTTTTGTCAACTGAATAGCGCTACAAGGAAAATGACATGAATGTTTTTATTTTCAAAAGTGGTAATTATATCATTCTTTGTAATTCCCTGTCCACTGGTAAATACGAATACTCTCTTTTTAAAGGCGCATTATTAAGTAATATTTGAATAAAATTATTGTCTGGTGCAATTCGAACCTGCATAACTATTTGGTTCCGGTCTTTTTTAAAGCTTCATTGGTTTTTTCCAAATTGCAAAAAGCGCACGCGTGTTTAAATGTTGCAGTTTTTCTTTCCCTGTTTTCCAGAAAAAACCATCTCTCGTCAAATTGCTCTTTCTTTGTAAGGCCTGTTTAAAACCCACGGAGAGTACATATTGCTTTGTCCATCCTTTACCAGATACTCCCTAATTGCCGGAAGAACTGCTATAAGGTAAACTTACATCTCAACCTTGTATTTTTAAAAAAAGACTGTCAAGAAACGACAGCCTTTAAAGGTAAGATTTGATTTAATATTGTAGAATCTTTTAAGAAATTAAATTTTAGTTTAAAAACTTCATATATATATTTTAGTAAACTTTAAACTCATTTTCGCCTTTAGGTAAATATAAAAAATGTTTGATCTCAAAAATGCTGTTTTTAAATTCTCCATCTTTAATTTTGCATACTAATGCGTTACCTCCACGAATTTCAGGATCTGAACCATCTGTAATTAATGCTACAAGTCTTCCATTAGCAAAAAATTGCATCTTATATTTTTCTATTGGCAGTATGTTTACATCATCTTTTATAATTATTTCATTAAGTTGATTCCAGGCTGCTTTTACTTTGTCTCTGTGGCATAATAGGCCAATAAATCATCTCTCAGTCTATCGTAAGTTAGTTTCGCAATACCGTCCGCATCTTTTTTCAAATAAATTTCCCGAATATTTTGGTATTCTTTTAAAACTTTTTTTTGTAATTCTTCTTTATTTAATGTGCGTAAGTCAGTGGAATTTTCAAAGGGAAATTTTAGTGTATTTAGTGTATATGGAACGTCAACTTTGATTTCAAAAGAATTTTCATAATAACTTTTACCACTTCCTTCAAATTAAAAAGTGGAATAATCCTTTGTTATTTTGGTTTCTAATTTTGATATTTCATATTTGAAATGCTCAACATCGTCTCCATTTTTATTTTTTAGGTCATAGCTATATAAATGAAGTTTTAAATCACTATCGTCCGCTAATATTTCAGATTTTTGTGCACCATCTTTTATATCATTTAATGGATATAATTTATAATTTACTTTCTATGTTCCTGTTCCATTCAATAGATTATTAATCTCGAAGGCATCTGGGACGTCGTAAGTAAAATTTCTAAAAGCAGGAAGATCGTTTACAAAGATTTCGAAAAAACATTTATTTCCATTATGGTTAAATCCGTAAATATTTTCTGCAGGATAGTATTTTATCTGTTTTGTAATTTCCTACACTATATTGGCAGCGGTTATATTTTCGTTTTGGTTAATTCGTGTCTTTTGTGAACAACTTTGTAAGATGATTCCGAGGGAGAGAAATATCAAATACTTTGATAGTAATAGCAACTTAATAGACTTTAAATTCTTTTTCACCCTTATTAATATAAAAAAATCTGTTTAAAAAAATCCCCCCTTGTTCCTCCATCATAATTTACTTAAGACCATGCTTTATTCTCAGGAAGCTTGTTATCATTTCTGGTAGCAACTACAAACAAATATTAGCATATTTTCGTATTCATTTCTTTTTTCCAGCAATAGCACCAAATTCTAACGATTTTTATAAACCTTGCAATAAGTTTTGTAAATTAAATTATTTCAAACTCTGTTTTGCCTACTGGAATATAAAATGCTAAATCCAGCATCAACTCTTCTTCAGTTTCTTTATTTTCTAAAAATAATGCGGGTTCTCCATTTGGTTTTTTTAGCATTGCGACTTTGTTATCAGCACAATATACCATCACTGCATCTTCTGGGATAGGTTGAATTTCAAATCCTGATTCAAAATCTTTTATAAGGTCATCAACTCTATTTGCAGACTCATCTTTAGATAAATACATAGATATCGCCATATTTTCTTCTCTCTTGGAGATCAATTTTTTATTAAGATCAAATTCGTTATTTTTAATAATGTTTGCTATTTTTTCATAAGTAGATTCTAATTTTTTTCTACAATCATCAATGTCTTTAAGATTAATTCCTTTTTGCCACGCTTCTAAAGAATACGGAACATTTGCCTCAAAGGAATTTGAGTATTTAATTATAGGAATCTTTTTGTCTTCAACAGCTTTAGAATGATATTCTCCAAATTGTTCTTCAAAAATAAAATCGTTTGCAGTATCAAAAAGTTTAATGTTAAAGTTAACTTCGGATTTTTTATGTAATTCTAAATCTCCAACGTTTGGTAAAATCGACACTGACAAAGATTGTACACCGCTTTCTAGGATAGCATAATTAATTGGAATCATGCTTGCAACCTGACCCTCCACATTCATATGAATTACTGGATAATCATTTATTCTTATCTCGAACAAACATGCAGAAGCACTAAAATCGATCATATAATAGGGTTGCTTTTTCATAATACTAATTTTAAAGTACTTATTTAATTATGGTGTAAATGTTTTAACAACATGTGATGTAACCGACTCCTGATTATCCGGCATCATTACTTTATTATCTATGAAATATAGAACTGAAGAAACAGTTGGTTTTTTATCTGTGTACTCATAATATTGTGCTAATACAATTGTCTTGTCCTTTAAATTCCAGGAAAAGGCTGAGTTTCCCAAAATCTGACTATCGCTATTTTTTTGAGGAATACCAGAAAGTATTTTCGGTGTGTTATATTGAGACTTCAAATAATTAAATAATTTATTACTTGTGTCGGTGTCTTCAACTTCAATTTTAATACCTTTTGAGGAACGTTCTGTTGTATTGTTAATTAGAATTCCGACAGTAGAACTTTTAATATCGTTTTCGTTAGTGTTCATGAACGTTACGTTACCGAACCTGAAATTGTTTACTTCCTTTGTTGTTGCAATTGGCAAAGTTGTAACAATTTCTCGTGGATCCGTTTGAATTTTAGTATCCTTTAAAATGTCCTTGTAACTGGTTTTAAAATTAATTTTTTCAAGATTTATTTTTTCTTGAGATTGACAAGATAAACAAGTTGCTACACATAGCATTAATAAAATTATTAATGTATATCCGTTTTTCATCATACTCCTGTAATGCTTGCTAGCACAAGTCTATCGAACAGTTTATCTTCAAAATATCTCCGATTTAACTTATAAACAAACTCATTTAGATAAAGTTGAAGGTTTTTGCGTTTTATTTTGTGGTAATTTCCTAATAAATTCCTTTTCGCATTACTGATAAATATGTGAACCCAACGCAAAGTATCTTTTGTAGTTTCTTTCGAAGATTTTTCTGAAATATGAATTTCTACAAGTTGTGATATATCAACATATGACGTGCTTTGATCTGTAAAAACTATGCTGGATTCTGCCAAAGATTCTTTAATAGTCTCATTAATTCCCTCTGCTGTATGATCTTCTAATACTATTGCTTTAAAATATCTACAAGATTTCGATGTCTCTCCTGTTTCTATATTTTCTAATGGCGTAGATTCCGCCATCACTGCAACATTTTGCTTTCCAACTGCACCTCTTCCACGAATCCCTTTCTCTTGTTCCAGTTCTCTAGATTCAACTGTAAAATACCCTTCATCCATTTCAATCATGCCCTCTAAAGTGTATCTTTCATCTCGTTTTCCCATCGCTTTTCTCAATTTGTGCATCATGGTCCAAACTGGCTCATAGCGCTTCAAACCTAATTGCCTTTGCATTTCTTTAGCAGAAAATCCCTTTTTTGTTGCACTCATCAAAAACATCGCTTTATACCAAACTAGAAAGGACAAATTGGAATTCTCCATGATGGTTCCACTTCGTAATGCAGTTCGCTTTCTACAAGATTTACACTCGTAACTTAATCTGCTTTTAATCCAAAAAAAATCAGTTTTTCCGCACTTGCAGGAAACACCAATTTTGTCACGTCCTGCTTTGAAATGAGATATACAATCCTCTTCACTGCTAAACTCCGCTCCAAAACTAAAAATATTCATCTTAATGATTTAATTATCAAACAAATATACAAAATTATGCGAAGTTACGGACATGCATAATTTATTTTTAATCAAATCTTCGAATAGAACAAAACTGGTTGATTTTCCTTTTGTAACTTCCAGTTTATTTTCAGCATTGTCACTCTCATCAATAAAATCATAGGTCAGCGGAACGACTATTCTAAATTCATCATCCATGATTCCAAATATGGGTTTCCCTTCAACGGTTTTTTTAGAAATAATGAAGTATTTATTGCTGTAGGTATAAGGTATAGTACTTGAATACTGGAAAGTTATAACCACTTTCAGATCAAAATTAATGATACCAAATTCATCGTTTTAATCTGTTGCCGCTACTATTTGGGAGTGAAGTTTTACTTTATTACTATTCCCACTTCATCTAAAAATTTAATATTTTCCTCATAAAGTGAATAATCAAAGGGAATATTCATTGTTTCCTCTGTGACATTCCATTTCCATAAATCATCTTCCTCATAATAGAAATCATATGTATTATTATTAAAGACTGAAATTGTTTTTACCAGTTCATCTACATTAGGTCCTACTATAACAACATTACAGGTTACTCTATAATTTTTTTCATCAATGCTAACCTCGTTTTCGTAACATTTACCTAATCTTACTTGTAAACCTCTTTCTACAAAATCTGTAATATTGCCCTTCGAATATATTATAAACGCCTGCTGAGCATCTTCGTTGGTAGGTTTCCTTTCTGCTTTTTTTAATGACTTATTTGAATATTTCTCTTTTTCGAGTGCCTTACTTTCATTTGTAAAAGGCTCCTTAAAGTAATAATACAACTTTTCGTTACTATTATCTGATAAATTTTGATCTTGAAATTTATCAACAATTGTGTTACCAGCTGAGATGATGGTGTCGTTTTGTATTGTTGTATCATTTGATTTATCGCGTGGTAATATTTTTTCTTGAGCGAAATGCTTCATTGTTGATTTAAAATTGGTCCAACCAACTGTGGAGTAAATCTTCCAGGTAACCCATCCAAATAACAATAATGTAAAGAGGAGTAGTACTTTCAATATATTCTTTATCATATTTTATCTAATAACTTCTAAACCGTCTTCTAAATTCTTGCCTTTGGGAAGATAAAGATATCTATAATTAAAGAAATAAGTTTTCCCGTCTGAAGGGCTCTCTTCAATGCCCCATAATGCTGACTCGTTTTTAAGATTGATATCGTCACTTGCGTGTTGTAATGTGACTATTCGATGGTTTCCATAAAAAACACGTTTAAAATTGATGATAGGTTGTTCTTTGTAATATTTAGATATTATAGGTTCTTTGTAAGCGTTTAAAACCTTAATGAGGTCTTGCTTATTATTGTATAAAGCGCTTCTAACTTCAATTTCCTTACGATACATAAATTTCAGTAATCCATTTAAATCTCTGCTATTGTATAAATCCCATTGACTTTGATAAAATTTTAAAGTAGCTTCTTCTAATTTTTTTTGATCAAGTTTTGATAAATCTTGCCCATTGCTCCAGCCTTGGTTCTCATATGGAATTGTAGCATCAAACTCAAATGTAATTTCATAATAATTTTTTCCTTCTCCTTCAAATTCCGGAATTTCAACATTATTATTTTGCCCTGCCATTCTAACTTTTGTTGGTAAATTAAATTTTGCGACAGTCGTAGTTGTAAATTCTGCATCTTTATTATCAACGCTTACAATTTCAAGTGAGCATAAAACGTTTGGTGAAAGAACATTACCAGATCTGCTGTATTCTTCAGGTGCTGGATATAAACGCAATGTAATTTTTTGTCTACCACTTTTTAGTATTGCCGGATTTAAGTCATATGGGGTAGCTTGCTGAGAATATTCAAATAATTTTCCAACGGGAAGATCATTTACCAAAACCTCATATAAACATAATGAGTTTTTTACGTATACCTGATAAAGCGGTTCTTTCGGATAATGTTTAATTTGTCTAGATATTATTTCAACAAAATTATCTGATGTTAAGACTGGATTATTCATATTTGACAGGGTTTGTTTAATTTCATTGTTTTTTGAGCATGATAGCAAGATGCATACAATGTTTAATATTACAATTATTTTTTTCATAAATTTAAATTTTGAAAAGATAAACTTTATCCATTGTGTAAGTATCTCCTTTAATTAATGTAAAAGCTTTTGGTTTATCGTTTGGATTAGTATCAACTTTCTTTTTTCCATCCACAAAACCAACTACTTTCTGAAAATAAGTTCCCTTTAAACCTGAAAAGAAAATAATATCTTGGTGGTAAACACCCGTAGGAATTCCTTTTACATTATAATCTATACCGAATTTACGAGAGAAGGTCATATATCCTCCTAAATCAACATCCAGTTTAGCTTCTAATTTTACATTGGTAGGCGGAATTGGTAACCAATAAATATCCTTCTCTTTTACAATTTTGAAACCTTTCATCGAAACTCCTGCGGAAATACCTACACCTGCTGTAAAATTTCCAGAAGCACTATTAAGACCATACAGAAAATCCCGAACAAATATTTTTTTTGAACCCATATTAACTTTTACATTAATCTGCATTAAAATTTTACCTTTAAACTCAAATTTAAGTTTTGTGCCCTCCAAAGTATTTTTATCTAAAATATCCTTCAAATCTTCGGCTAAATCCATTTCTGAGAGGAGTACTTCTTTCTCATATGAAATACCTATTAAAGGATCAGCAATAGAATTGATTTCTACAACTCTGGATATTTTCCCTATCCAAGATTCAAAATACATCGTTCTATTCTCTGCCAATTTTGGATAGACTACCTCGAAGCCCCAATCATCTAACTTATCTATGACTTTGAAAAAAGATTTAAATTTTTTTATTCTTCCAAAAGCACCTTTACCACGTGTAAACCATATAATTAACAGGATAATTAATATTTCAATAAGATACATTATTACCAGTGCAATCGTAGTTAATGTGCGGTATTCTTTGGTATAATCAAATCTCGCTGCAGGAGCTAATCTTTTTTCAATATCATTGAAATTATATAGAAAATGAAGACCCAAACCCATTTTATGAGTCTCTTCATTTATAAACTCGATTATTTTATCAGAAAGTTCTTTTTGTTCTTTGTTTGTAAAGATATTTATTACATCTAAACATTTTTTTAAAGCCGCCACCGTCTCATCTAACCAAACAAAATTATCCACGATATCTACAGGAACATTATTCCAGAAATAAGGTTCTTTATAACTCATCCGTATATTATAAGTTAGAACCGCATCTGGATAAGTAGTTAGCAAAACAGTGGCATGGTCTATTTTAGAATAATATGCACAAGAATTTATAAAAACCTGATGAGCGAATTTGCTTCCAAGGAAAAAAGAATGCAGAAAATCATTCAATTTTGGTGCTAATGAATATATTTTATAGGTAATATTAGGATTATCACCATCATTTAACACTGCGCGAGATTTAGATTTGAAACCATCTAAAATAATTATTTCATTTTTGTGAATATGAGGTTGATGATAGCAACCTTTTCTACTAACACCATTTACAGCAATCGAAACTGGCAGTGGTTTTTCAATAGTAGGTGCTATTAGAGAATATTCTATTGGCAAAGCATCTTTATCACTAATAAGAAATTTTATAGTTGTCCTTCTGTTCATCTCATGCATCGTTTCAGAAATGTTTTCACCAAGATATAATGGCATTGTTTTACCGTATCCTTTAGCGTGTATTCTTCCTATATCAACTCCCTTACTGACCAAATAATCAACAACTGATTGAGCTCTTCTTTGAGATAACAATTTGTTATAAATGTCAGTCCCCCTCACATCTGTATGCGAACCTAGCTCCACGGGTACATAGGGCATTAGTTTGGTTAAAAACTGCAAAATTTCATCAAGAATAGGTTTTGCATCAGCACGAATATTTGATTTATCATAATCTTAATTAATATTTTTTATAGTGTAAAATTTACTTGAAGCATCCATCTTATTAATGAACTTTCCCTCATTAAAAAGTTCTACTGTTCCACCTCTTTCTGTA